>ONDM01000002.1 GCA_900316585.1 uncultured Prevotellaceae bacterium
TAGTATCGAGGCTACCCTCCCTATCTGCTTCTTTCATACAATCCCATAGAGATATATGATGGCTGAAGAGAAACTCTTTATCGGTCATATTCTTTTCTCCTTCAAATAGACATTCCATGATCTTGAAGAATGAATTATGAGATTTATCTTGATAATATGCTTGGACAGATAATGATTTTTCGCCTGGGAATGTTCCAAGAATCAAGATGTATGGATCTTTGCCACTCCATGCCTCTAATCCTGCTTTCATCTTCGTGGTAACCTTGGGGGCCTTTTGTGATGTATGTTCAGTAGTAGGGGTTACTGCAGTCTCGCCATCAGAAACCTTTATTCTTCCAGATTCTATGAGCTTGTAGAACTTTTCTTCTGTCATATCAACAATGCCAAAGTCATCAAAGCCATAAAAGTCTAACCTTCTCATTTTGGCTCTAATCTGCTTTTGTTGTTCCCTATTGGCCATACAACGCTGCCTGATTAATTCTGCTATTCTTTTAATCTCGTCTTTTTTAAAAACATTCTTTCCTTTCATATTTTTTTTCGTTTGTAATGAAACGTTTTTGTTACATCTAAAGATTCTAATTCTATGCAGCAAATTTAAGTATAAATTGTTTCATTAAGAAGATTATTTCTTATTTTTGCAAGAGGATAGGCTTGTATTTAATGAATACAAGTGATTATGCTTGCAATAATAGCATTAACATTAGGTTTTTTTTGAGGGTTTGTCTTTGTCGGTTTTGTTTCTTAAAAGTTCAATTGTTCTTTTAAGAAATCAAGCTTTTTTTAATAAAAACACCCACTTTAATAGTTTTTCTCCAGAAACTTACTACCTTTGTGTGTAGTGAAGGTGTGCCGTTTGTACGATGTTATCTGAAATGTGTGAATACTTACAGAAGATGGTAGGAGAGGATGAACAGTTCTTGCCTGATCTAGATAGTGAATTGAAATCGTTTATCAGAGGTGAAAGAAATGGAAACAAAGATGAATTCAGTGAAACTAGGGGAGAATATGGCTTACCAGATAGCTTTGTTCCTCTTTTCTGCACTCTTTGTATTGGTGCATTCCACCTCTACCTCGTTCCTGTATCCTTATCCTGAAACTGGCGACTCTTTTGTGTTCCAGACCATTGGGAAGTTCTGGGTAGATGGTGTCATTCCGTACCGTGATTTGTTCGACAACAAAGGGCCTTTCCTCTATGCCATGAATGCCCTTGGCTACTGGCTTACGGATAGTCGAACTGGCCTTTTGATTGTGCAAATCCCTATCTTCTATCTTCTTAGTGTCATCACTTTTCGGTTCATGAGGCTAGGTTTCAACTCGAAAACCTCCTTTGGAATTACCCTTATTCTGCTTTTAGGTCTCTCCCTAGGATACAACGGTGGAAACAATGCCTGTGAATATGGTATGCCTCTCTTGGTGCTTTCTTCGTACCTGTTCTATAAATGGCTCCAGCAGCCCTTTGAATCAACGAAAAACCATCCCCTCCAATATAGTTTCGTGTATGGCTTTACCATCGGAATCTGCCTCTTGACACGGGCCAGCAATTCACTTATCATCTTTATCCTCCTGGCTTATGTTCTCTTTCATGAACTGACTCACAAACAGTTTAGGAGTCTTTTTCAGAACCTCCTAACAGCAGCTGCTGGCACTCTAGCCATCTGCCTTCCCTTCGTGCTCTATTTCTATGCTAATGATGCCTTGGACGATCTGTACTACTCTGTGATAGCCTGCAACTTCAATTACCTCCGCACTACCGGCCTGATGATTCCACCCATGCACCTTAAGCGTGCTGCAGCTCTCCTTTGTGCCTATGTGAATCTTCTTACCTTTTTGGGGCTGGCAGTTCTACAGATTTTTGCCTATTTCAGAAAGCACACTATTCTTTGGCTCATTATCAGTGTCGTATGCATCGTGTTCTTTCTCCGCACCAATTGTTATCCTAACTACGCCCACATCTGCTTTCCACTGGCCATCATAGCACTGCTGGAAGTAAAACGGTTGTTTAAAGAAGTATACCACAAGCAGTACCTGAAACGGCTGGCTTGTTCCGTAGCATTCATCATCCTAGCTGTAAATGGGTTTAATGGCATCTACAGCGCAACGAAAAACGCCCTGCACGATTCCACTCCACAGAAAAACCTTTATACTGCTTACGATTCCATCCTGAAAGACCTCCCGAAAGATGGTTACAGCTCCTTCATCGGCTATGACATCCTTCCGGAGATGTACCTTCGCTGGAACATTCGCCCGTGCTATCGTTTCTTCGCACTACAATCTTTCTCACGCAGTTATAATCCTGCTATTTATAAACAAACAAAAGAAGAGTTCATGAATGGTGATGCCCAGTGGATTTTGTTGAATGAGAAGCCCGGGCTGTCTGGTGAGATAAGAAAGGTTTTGGAAGAGAAGTATGAAGTGGTGAATAGAGTGAAGAGTGAGGGTGGGGAATTGGTGATGTTTAGGAGAGTTGGGGAGTGAGGAGGGTTATCCCAAATTTGATTTGTAATGTTTGCAGTTATTACAGTTATTAAATATATAGAGTTATATTAAACCTTTCAAAATATTCAATTATATGAAAGAATCTAGGTATAGTAACCAACTTACAAAAGAAGAAGTTAAAATACTTGTTCAAATGAACACCATAGAAGATTGCAAGAAATGCATGAGAGTAATGCTTGATTTTTATTTGGATGTGATTATGTCACTTTAGGTAGAAAAGCATCTTCAAACATTGAAAGTGATCGGAATTTGTGGCTGCAAACTATGTTTAGTAAAGGATGCCAGTTCGTTTCTTTACTTGATGGTGTCGGATATACTAATAGGATGGGTCATTTAAACCCTATAGTAGATTTTTCTATTCTTTTTACCATATCACGTGCTGTTTATGAATCACTTATTATTTTTGAAATTTTGTTTGTTTTACCAAAGACAGAAGAACAACAAACTATTGTTTATAATTTTTTTATGGCTCATGGTCTATCTGAAAGATTGAAAAACTTAGGTGAAGAAATGCGTAGTGAGAATATTGCGTGGGTTCAAGAAGAACAAAGAGATATCAATGAATGTTGGGATGCAATTGAAAGAACAAATTTATACTCAACGTTGGATAAACAAAATAAAACTACAATTAAAAATGCCTTTGGGTATAAATTTCGTTATATATTCAAAGATGACAATTCTATGAAATTAATCAAATGGGAGACAGCTTATAAATTACTTAATGTAAAAGAGAATCTCTTTGATAGTATATATTCTTTATTTAGTCTTCATGGTCATCCATCTTATTTGTCGTTAATTCAATTTAGAGATGCATTTAAGAACGAATATCGTGCAGATATTGAAATGGCGAAGTATTCTACGCAATGCATTTTGTCCTTTTTGAGTTTTTTTATTATTGATTACATGAAACTTAATCCAGACATAAAGACTTTGTATGATAGGCTAGAAGAACCCAGAAGATTCTTAATAGGGATGTACGAAGATATGATGAGAGGAAAATAAGTTTAAATAAACTGTTATAGAACATAATATCCCAATGAAAATAGATTTGAATAGTGGAAAGTAGATGGATACTTAGGTAAGAACCTAAACAATTAGTATTGTTGTACAATTATGCCTTTTCTATGCCATGAAGATAATTTTCCAACCCACGCAAATGATTTGCAGATTCATGGTTCTCCTTTTGCTCTTTCTTTAGCCTAGTTAATTTCTTTTTATATTCAACAGGGGCTAGTAATCTATTATTTTGGCATATCACACCTGTTATTACAGGATTTTTAGTCCGGTAGTGAGTCTTTCTTTGGCTAATTTTAAAGCCAGAACTATGAATGATATTAATTATCTCTGGCACTAAATGCTTGAAATCATATTTTGACGAGATTGTAATATCATCTACAAACATAGAGAACTTCATCTTATTCATTATTGCGAACTTAGCAATCTTCTCTCCGTATGGTTTGAATACTAAATTAGCAATCAAGGTTGACGTAGGAGTTCCTTGTGGTACTTCATAGTGTAATGTAGTAAGTTTTGTTAATACTCTTGATATTGTTGGAGTACACCCTTCATATAAAAACATTTTAAAAACCTGTTTGTATGTAATTGAAGGGAAAAAGGATTTTAGGTCTGTCGTAAAAATATATTTGTTACCCTGATGGTACCGAGCATTACGAATATTGTTCTTGCCTTTAACGCCACCATAGCAATAAGAAGGCAATTCGACTGTAGTTAAGATATATTTATATATTCGTTTTTGGATTCTTTTCAATTCTTCAATAGGCGCATTAATTGTGCGATACTCTTTTTCCCCATGTGCATTACGTTTTATTTTTCCCGTAAAATGATTAATTTTGGGCTTTTGAAAAGAATAATAAAATTCATCAAGGTGCTCTAGGATATATTCTAAGCGCTCCTTTTTTACCCTTAAAAGATATAAAAGATGTTTTTCGTTTGTAATCATAAAAAAAGAAATTAGAGAGCAGACCATAACCATTCCAATAAAGATTTGCAAATTGATAAGGTTGGTTTAAGTAAACTCCATAATTTTAATAGAGACTTACAAAGTGCATAGATAGCATCTACCAACTTTGCCCATCTTTTAATCTTCTTTTCTTGAGATATGATCTTAGAAGAACAATGGAGGGACTCGTTTTTAGCCTTCATCCCTCTCTTTGAAGGCTTTCTTTTTTTATTTTTTGCCATATGCAATTAATTAAAGTTCGGGCAATATCGCCACGTGCTAAAATCAATATGGCCAAACTAAAATCTGCTATAGGCATTGTCTCCATTGCTCTCTAGTTTCACGTGCTATAAAAAACACAAAGTTGGATTTCGATAAAATATAGAAAATGGCATTATAACATCATAGACATTATAAACTTGTTTCTCTTATTAAATCGTATGTTCGTCCAAATAACCTTTTCAGGTGCGATTATATCGCGTTAGTTTTGTAGCATGATTCTAGCAAAAAAGCCTTCTTCAGTCTGTCAAAGAACTAATACTTGACAAAGATATGCATTTTTTTATAACCTTCAAAATTTATATACATTTTAATGGCAAATATATGCTAATAGTACAGCAGTGGTTCCAAGCATAGCATTTGTTTCGGTTCCATTATAGCGTTGGAACCGATTGGACCGCTATAATGGAACTGATTCCACTGTAGAGCTGTAAAGAGTTCCATCATAGCGCTAAATTGGAGCCGATTGTACCGCTATGGTGGAACCGATTTAGCGATGCTATCACAAAATGATTAAGTTTTGTTGATATCAACACACTATAAAACTTTTCTACTTTCATTGGCAGTACTCGTTCAGTTTTGGTTATTGCATGCTGAGATATTGTGTAATACTTGTTCTTTCATATCCAACTGTTCTAATAAGGCGAATATAATTCCTTATTATTCAAGTATAAGTCTTAATTAGGTTCTGTACCAATTGATGTGTTAATTTTATCCATATTGATTAACCCATCACCTTCTTTACGCCATCTTTTCCTAACAAAGTTCTCGAATGTGTAATTCTTACCCAAATTTAGATTGTCGGCATGATCAGAAATGATTATTTGAGGTGTGAACCCATATTGCTCCTTTATGGATTTCAAAACATCAGCTATTTGAAGAAATAGGTTTGTCACAGCTCTCATATCATCATCAACTTCTTCCTTTCCCTTTTCTCCCTTTTCCTTTTCCTTTAATTGTTCTGCATCAAACTTTTCTGTATTCAAATCAATCATAGCAGGAAAATATACCTGACTTGGTTGATCTAAGAAAAGTATTGTAGGTACTAAGGATTTATCTCCTAACGATGAAAAGAATCGTAGTAATGAAAGGAATAGACATATATGAGAATATAGCCAGTTTGCTCCGCTTCCCATAGAACGTAGATAAACCTTTTTATTTCCCTCTTTAAGATGATACAACTCAAATGTTTTAATATCAAAGTGAAGGTTGATAGGTTTGTATTCAAAATCCAGTTTGCCTCCAATTTCATTCATAGAACTATTAATAAAATTCTCTGCTTCGGACAATTTCCCTTCAATATTGTATTTATCGAAAAGAATCTGTTCCAAATCACTTATTTCTTTCTGAACGCCTTCAATATTATGATGTGCCAGATTTAGAGATTCTTTTAATGACCACTCAAGTACATTTTCTATTTTTAATTTGATTTTCAGAGACTGCTCCTCTAAAGACTTATTCTTCTCTAATTGTTCATTAGCCTTTATTATAACATTCAAGTTGTTATTCAATATCTTTATCTTTTCGTCGATGTCCCTAATTTCATTTTCAATTTCTTTTTTCTGAGGCAAAAAAGAATCTAGTCTCTGAGGTGACTTTTGCAGTTCACCATTTAACCAATTAATGGCATCTATTAACTTGTTTGTTTCAGATGTTGTTACATTAGTGTAATGGTGACAAAAAGGACATTCTCCATCAGCTTTAATCACTTCCGTTATAGGTTTGTATTTATCAATTTCTTTACTATAGTTCCTTGCGTATTCAATAGAAGAGATTATTCTTTCCAATCGAATAGTTGCTTTTCTTCTTTCTGCCAATAGCTTGTTTTTTTCTTCATTCAATTGGACATACCTTTTCTTATATTCATCAGAGGCCTCATTTACTTCAATTTTATATGTTTCCAACCTATCAATAAACAATTTTGGAGCATTTAAAAGGCTTTCGCTTGATATATCAGGAAATAATTCGTTTCCACTTATGGCATAGAAGTTATCTCTAAGATAAGATATTTCTTGTACAAACTCCTTTTTATTTGATTCATGCTTAGATTTTAATATTTTATATTGTGTCAATTCCTTACGTTTCTCTTCCAATTCCTGACATAAAAGATAATACTGTTGGTCTACAAAACCTGCAAATATCTTAAACTCTTCTATAACTCTTTCTCTTTTCTCCTTTTCGTCGAAGCGATAAAACAAAGAATGTTTATTTGCTATCAGATTCTGATGTTGTAGCATAAAAGAAATCATGTTTCTAAATGAAGGCCTTCCTTTCTTTTGTCCCCGAAAATCTATAGACTCTTTGCTTTCATCGGTTTCAGAAATATTCAAGCCACAGAAATGTCCTAACTCAACCCGGAAGTCATTAACTGGAATAAAATACTCTTCTCCAAAATAGGTCATACTAAGATTATCTATATCCAATTCTTCTGATTCTATTTTGTAAAAAGCCTTTGTAGTGCTAACGCCTTGATTTCTCCCTATTACAAGTTGAGTATCCTTTGAGACCAGAACAGCAAAGTATAACTGAGCATTTTCTGTAATTACTCCTTCTGGAACTGTATTTTCCCAGTTTCCTGTGCAATAGTCAAATATCTCTATTATAGCACTCTTCCCCGTTGAAGAGCGCCCAGTAATAATATTAAGCCCCTCTTGGAAACTTATATAATGACAATTATTGTATTTATCTACGACTCCTAAGTAACTGATATGGCACTTCATAATTTCTTAATTCCAAATGAATAATATGTATTAATTACATTCCTTGTAAAAACCCTATATAGGATTGACGAAAGATTTAAACTGTCAGCCAATATGGGATCAGTAAACATTTGTTCATTTGATGTCACATTAACTGTCAGATTCTTGTCTATTTCAATGTATTTACAATCTAATGCATATTGAAGACATCTATTTGTGATGTCTTTATAGAACTCAAATCTTTCTTCGAATCCAGCCATGATATTCTTATCTCTTGTTATCCGGCTGAGTTGCGAATTGCGATTTAATAGTTTTATTTTCTCTACACATTCCTGATTTAGGACAAGAGGAAAGACGAAATATGCTAGTAGCATATCTTTCTCTCTGCTTCGCAAATTTTTATAGAATGATATTAGTAGAGGCGTAAGGGCGAATACGTTATTTTGCAACGTAAATATATTGTCAACAAACCTACTCATTTTCTTTTATTTTAAGTTTCCAAACTACTTCTGGATTATCTTCAGCCAGAATATGCATAACTCCACTATGAAAATAAGAGGGAATGGCTTTGTAAGTGTGAAAAGTTCCATCATCAGAAAGCATTATGTCGTCATATAAATCCTGTGATTTATTAATGATTTCATCCTCTCCGCAGTTTCTGCATGCTTTACGATATCTTGTTTTATATTTGCGTTCAAGATTCTCCTCATATTCATCATACGAAGATTTTATTGTTGGGGAAATCTTTATTTCTTGAATAATCATTTGGGCTGTATGAGCATAATCAGAAACAGCTTCAGGAAGAACTTCATCGTATTCAATATCTTTTATTTTCTGTACAAAGGGGCTCTCTGTATATTTATTGGCATCAATATCTGCTAATTTTATTTTGTCGGGAAAAATTGTCGTATTTTCTTGAAGTTTCTTAGAAAATTCTATTTCCTCTTTATTAAAATCTGCATACTTAATTTCCCAATTGTTCTCTATGGCATGAGGACTAATGATATACCCATATAGTGCATTGATATAGCGTTCCCTTTGTATTTTTGGCAAATGACTACCGTGAATGTCTCGCAACTTGTTATAATAACTAACATTGTCATTGGGAAGATAATCCAAAGTTAATTTCTTTGCAATATCCTTAAGACGAGATGAATTATCGGGAGAAAACACCTTTTCAAAGATTTTTTTTATTATCTCCGATTTAGTCCGTTTCCGCCGTATCTCATCCAATATTGTCTTTCGTTCTGAAAATGATTTTTCATTCCATCCATTCCATTTGGATCTTTTTCCTACTTTTTGAGTGGTCAGCAAAACTAAAGAACTAAACTTCTCTAAAGGAAAAGAAGAGTCTATCCAATTTGAGATGGTATTCCAAACATTCTCGTCCAAATCAGACAAATCTCGTTTGTAATATTTTGATTCAATCTGTATGGCATCTCCATCGCCAATTACAGAAACATCGCCAAAACGTTCAATATACACAGACTGCCCTTCTTGCATTTCAAAGCATCGCTCCAATGCAACAAGGAACTGAAATATCATACCTTTTGTTGTTGATGTCGAATCAAAACTTACCTTTTCCATATCTAATAAAAAAAGTGTTGTTCTTATCCTAGCTCATTTAAATCTGTAATTCAGAATTTGAGAGTTGATTTATCATCATATATATCTTGAATTTTCTTATCCGTTTACTCGTATATTTTCGAGTGTATTGGTACAAGAGCGCCTTCATGTAAAATTGTAATGCCAAAGTATATATCCTTCTTTTTATTCCTTTTGTGTATCGACAATATATCGAAAGTTGTCTACTTTGCTTCTTTCGTATAAATATGGTCTAAGAGCTGGATGGTGCTCTCATACTCAGGATAATTTTGGGGGAATCATATACGTTTGACTACAACCTATTAGTTAGGAAAGTTCTTGTATAAATATTCCTTTTCATTTGCAAATATAATTCAAAGGATTTACTTTACCAAAATAATTGTATTGGCATTAGGTTTTTACCTCTTGTCGGGATATTTATATGTATGAATTATATGAAGAATGACTAACAAATCACGCACATGAACAATCAAGAGACTATAACACAACTACATATGCTCAAACTCAAAGGTATGGCCCAGGAATACCAGGCTCTGACAAACCTGCCAGTGCAGGACAGGCCTGGAATGGAGATGGCAATAGCTAAACTGGTGGAAGCAGAACGCCAGCACAGGGAAAACCAGAAGACGGCAATGTACCTCAAGACAAGCAAACTGAGATATAATGCAAACATAGAAGACATAGAGTGCAGTACTGCAAGAAACCTCACTAAAGACCAGCTTGCAGAAATCTCTGACTGCAGCTTTATCCGCAGAGCCTAGAACTTGCTCATTACAGGTCAGACTGGCTGCGGGAAATCCTATCTTGCATGTGCTTTGGGAAGACAAGCCTGCTACCTTGGGTTTAGGACAGAATACCTCAACATGAACAAGTTTATCGAAAAAATAGCCCTCGCAAAGATGGATGGCACCTTTTTGAAACTGGTCACACACCTGGAGAAGAACGATCTCATAATACTTGATGACTTCGGGCTGCAGCCTATGGATGTAAATTCAAGACTTGCTCTCCTTCAAATCCTGAAGAGCGGTATGACAGAAAATCAATGATTATAGTCTCACAACTGCCCATTAAGAAGTGGTATGACTATATAGCCGAACCTACTCTTGCAGATGCAATCATGGACAGACTGATAAATAATGCCTCACACATAGAACTAAAAGGATAATCTATGCGAAGAAAAAAGAAAAAATAACTATTTTTGAGACCATAAATTACAGATGATACCAGCGGTATCCTTTTGAGCGATATGCTGGTATCATTTACAGTGCTACAGGCGGTACTGTTTTGACCGCTACGCATGGTATCATTACAGCGCTATCTTCACTATAACTTCATTTGTTATAGCTGCTGTTATTATATTTATAGGTATTACAACCTGTACTTTATCGAATGCTTACAATAAATAGTTACCAATGAATACAAAGAAAAAGCCTCTCATTTCTGTGAGACTTCACTATTTATACTTATAAGCATTCGGGGACAACAGGTATATAGTTCCCAAATTTTATCTTAAAGGGTAAGCATTCGATAAATTATAAGTATTACTACCTGTAGTTTATCGAATGCTTACCCTTTAATTATGAATATATCTATTGCTACTACATTTTATCTCAGTTTAGCTCTCTTTTCTATTATGAACATGAATATATCATATGTCCATGGAATATAATAAAAGAGTAAGAAAAAGTATTTCCTATATGTTGGTAACGAATCGTTATTAATTAATTCTTTGCGGGTTAGGCCTACATATTTCTTACATTTATCTTTAACTATGTTTGAAAAGTTTTTCTTCTTAGTATGATATCTCAAATGGAGCATAACTTTATACATCTTATCAAGACAATAGGCTCTATACTCTTTTTGGCTATGTGAGAAACTTTGAAGTATGGAATAATACACATCTAATTTATTAATTTTTTTCTCATTTAATTTCTGATGTGTTATTGATGTACCTCTTTGGACCCAATTGTATAGTGGTAAATTCACAAAAATGGTTTTGTCTATTTTTTGATAGAATCTACTGTTAAATTCTATATCTTCTATTTCTAAACTTTTGAAACGTAGATTTTTTACGAGTCTCATTGGATAGAGTTTGTTCCATGCCACCTGAAAGTGAATGGCATTTATTGACTTTAGATTAAAGAGCCCTTTGAACATGTCTTTTTGAGTAAAGACTAGGGTTGGAACATTTTCTATCTCATATTTTTCGTTGGTAGACGAATAATTTTCATCTACAATGCGGCCTAAAGCCATAGCTAAAGAATAATTACCACTTTGGTACATTTTTAGTAGAATTTCCAGCATTTGTGGTTCTACATAGTCATCTCCATCAAAGAAAATAATGAAATCCCCATGAGCATATTCAATTGCTGTATTTCTAGCATTAGATATTCCAGCATTTTCTTTGTGAATTACGTGTATTCTTGAATCTATTTTGGAGTACTCATCACATATTAAACCACAATTATCAGGAGATCCATCATCTACTAAAATGATTTCCAAATCCTTATATGTCTGAGATAAAATGCTATCAATGCATTTCCTTAAATAATTTTCTACCTTGTAAATAAGAACAGCAACACTTATCATACAAATAGTAATTAAAATCCACTTTTCCGATGTTTCATTTCATCAAGGATAACTTTGAAAGAAAGAGGTTTGGCCTTTTCATTTATCTTACCTTCCATTTCCTTTAGAATCTCTTCCCGTGTCTTTACTTCTTTTAGGTTTATATAGAAGCTGTCATGATATGAAATTCTTTTCTCTTCTGGTGGAAGTTGCATGTAATCTTTATATAGTAGGGTAAGGATGTGGTCATAGCCATTAGGGACTGTTATATAGGTGTCTTCAAATGGCAACTTAATAGCATTTTCGAACAGTTCCTTAGGGTATGCATCTCTTTTGAGTCCATTATAGTATGACCTAAGTCCCACAGATTTAATAGATTTTATGTTAGTAATACATTGTTCCAGTTGTTTCAAGTATTTTTTCTTGGAGGGTGCATACCAGCACTTCTTTGCTAGATTGATAAATCCATTAAATCCATTTAAATGAATAAAGTCCTGGCCAATTTGTTTCCATGTAACATCGGCCAATGACTTTCTGTATTTCCACATTAAATGATGTAATTCTGAATAAGCTTTATCTGAATCTTCTTGTCCTTCTAGTCCTTCGTCTAGTGGAAATACATCTATCCATGGGCCTATGATGAAAGGGAAATGCTTGTATTCCCAAATCGTACAACTTGTAGTGTAGAACTTTACAAAAGAATAGGGGCTATTCCCATCAAGAACGCATGATATCTTATATGGAGCATCCAGTTTATCTCGTAGTGCAATTAATTTATCATAGTCTGCTCGTTTCATGTAAACATCAATGTCATCGTCCCATGGAATGAATCCATGATGACGTACAGCACCTATCATTGTGCCATATGCAGCATAGAATGTTAATCCGTTTTCTTCACAGAAACCAGCAAATTTTTTATATACCTCTAGCAGTATTAGTTGGAATTCAGATAGATTATTCATAAAATTATCTTAAGATATTATAGTAGAATGCGTATGCATAGAATATCAATAATGCATAGCCTAACATCTTTTCATGGTTAATCCAGAATCGCTTTTTCATGAAAGGGTAAATTAGGACTATAGGTAGAATAAACCAAGAGATCTGGGCAAATCGGTTTGAGAAAGCTGCACGAATTATTAAAATCCAGAAAGCATTTGTAATAAGATAGATGTTAAAAATCCAATGATAGTATTCATCTTTAAAAAAACGGCGGAAGATGAAATAATAACCAGTTATTGTTCCTAGTGCACTGTAGAGAATAAAATCCCATCGGAATGCATGGCTTACGTAAATTAGGTTTGACTCATCTGTTTCCTGCGTTAGATATGAATAAAGACGATCATCTCCACCAATCAAATTTATTCCAGCAAAGAAATTTTGGAAGGTATTTCCCAAAATGTATGATGCAGGAATAGTAAAGATCCAAATGGCTAAATATATGTAACTATTATTGATAAACCATGCTGCAATAGCCGCTGCAATCATTAATAGAATAGAAGTATGGAAGCCTATTGCAATTATACTTAATAAGATTGCTACGGGCAAATTTTGCACATATGTCATAGCCAAGATAAAGAGAGATGCCCCTATTCCATTTCTAATACCGTTTACACCATAGTTCCAAAAGGTAAACATGCTAAAAATAACTAATAGTGGAATATAATAGTAAGATTTAAAAATGCGTTGCATCGCCCACCATAATGAACCTACATATAAAAATGAGCAGAAAAGAAAGAAGGTATGAACATCGGTGAATCTGGCAAAAATCCTCACCAAATTTTGGAATAACCATTCTGTTCGCCATTGCCATACAAAAGAATTATTAGATAAACTTGCAGTTCTATATCCTGCTGCATAAATAACAGTGTCGCCAAATTGATTGCTAATAGGTCTTAATCCCATATATAATATCAGAACCACGGCAAAGAAAAATCCCCAGGTAGCATTGAACTCTACCACATCCTTGCGTAGTATTGATCCTCTAGAACATTGCCAGACTGCTATTAGAACCAGTATGAGGATGCTAATATCAAAGTAATGAGTATAATTATAAATAGGAACGAAATCAAACATAATTATCTGCTAATCATTTTATTAATGAACCAGAGGAGACCTAATACACCAATAGCGCACTTGTTTTTAGCTAAAGTATAAAAAACCTTCCATTTTAGTCCAAGTTTACTAATAGGCAAAGAGTAGATGGCTTCTCTATATTTATCGTTATTAATGATATTGTTAAGTTCTTTTATTTGTTCTTTTATGCTTTTACCTGAAAAGGTTACATTCAGTCCAAGACCTAATAAACTGAGAGCTCGTCTTTGGCTTAAAGCATTCAAGAGTGAGTTTTTACCTAATGGCTTTATCCATTCCTCTATCATGCTAAATAATAAATTCCATTGCTCCACAAGTTTAGGTTTGTACAGTTTAGTAAGCGATGTAATGTTATTCTTCCGGTAGTGATACAAGGTATTTGGGAGGAATACCGCTTCCTTAATCCACTTGAAATAATAGACATTAAAAAGTAAGTCTTCCGTACCGATGGTTTTGGTGGAAACAAATTGCAAGTTGTTTTCCTGGATGATGGAGGTCTTATACAATTTGCCCCATGCTGTAGACATGCTATCTATTTTCTCCGGATAGAATCTGTTTTTCTCCAATGGAGCCAATAACCGGGCATATAATCCTTCTATATCTTTTTCTGAAAAGCACTTTTTGACAGTTCCCAATACCCATTGTGGGTCTGAAGAATGCATTCTTTCTCTTATGTAAGAGAAGAATAGAAGGTCTAAAGATGAGTTAGCATTATTCATCAATATAGAACAGGTATTGGTATCCATCCAGTCATCACTGTCCACAAACATAGTCCATTCACCCTTAGCTTCCTTTATACCGGTATTCCTTGCTCCAGATAAGCCTTGATTAGGTTGGTTAATAATCTTTATTCTGTCATCTTTAGCTGCATATTCTTCTAGAATCTTTAAAGAACCATCGGTAGCCCCATCGTTCACACAGATAATCTCAATATCCTTATAGGTTTGTCCTATTAAAGAATCCAGACACTGTGGAAGGTATGCTTCTACATTATATACAGGAACGATAATACTAATCATGATGCATTTCTGGTTTTATAAAGGATATAAGCATAAAGCGCTACTCCAAGAGGAATAGCTGCAATAGTTAGCATTTTCCGAGGGGATTCCTTAATAAAATGTGAATTCTTCATCAGCATGCTGTCTGCTACGTAGTGCACCGCTTCTATGAACCTGCGTTTGGCAGTTGGAGCCAACTGCATGGAAGTCTTGCGGATGAAAGAGAACCCTTGTGGATTTCTTACATACTGTCTAAACATGTTCATGCTAGAGCCATCAGGGCGATATTCCACCATCACTAGTACCTCATTCAGGGTCAGCAGTTCATAGTCCTGATCTATCAGTTGGTATTTGTAGCCTAAAGACACATACTTTTCACCAGGGAATAGGGGATATTCGGGATATTTCTTGATGACCTCTGTCCGGTATACCAACTTCTTGTCACCACTTCCTCCATGAGCATAGAAACCACCTAGTGTAGTCCGCTTGCAATTCTCGGCAAAGCATGTACCGATTACCTTTCCATTGAAGTCTGCATCCAGTCCTATGATACCAGCCAACTGATCAGAACCATATTCTTTCCAGAAAGAAATTATCTTTTCTACGGCATCATCGGGCATGTAATCATCGGAATCTATGCAAGTATTTAATTCTGTGTCTATCAGTTTATACGCTGTGTTATGCGCTCCATGCATTCCCTGATTCTGCTGATACACATAGCGGATTTCAAATCCATTCTCCTGCTTCATCCAGCCTTCTACCAGTTCACGGGTATTGTCTGAAGATCCATCATCCACAATGAGCCAGACAAAGTCCTTGCAGGTTTGTCTACGGAGGGCCTCATATCCTAAAGGCAAGGAATAAGCCCTGTTGTAAGCTGGAGTAAAAACTGTTAATGTAGGCATTTAATTCAGCAAAGATAAGTAATAATTTTGTAACCACTGAGCATTTTGGCAGATATCATAGCCTGCATCCTTAATTTTTTGTGGATAGATGCTCCGATCAACCGGTTTGGAAGCCGCAGAAAGCACCTGTTTTGCCCATTCTAGAGGACTTTTTTTCAACGGGTAGAATGTTATCAGGTCCGTCATTTCCACCTCTCTAGGAATGGTGTCAGAGGCTATACAAGGCAATCCAGCACTTTGAGCCTCTAGCATGGAAAGTGATAATCCTTCCATGAATGAAGGGAAAAGAAAGACATCCATAGCTTGAAGCAAATCTGGAACATCCGGTCTTACACCAGTGAAAATCACCTTGTTGTCTAACCCTTTTTCTTTTACCTTTTGCTTGATTTCACTCTCCAGATTTCCCCCTCCGCCTACTAGTAGGAGATAAGCATCGCTTCTTAGTGCTGCAATTTCCTGAAATACATCGATTAAGAAATCATGGTTCTTTTGCCGTTCAAAACGACCCACATGACCAATAACCAAAGCATCAGAAGGAAGATGGAACTCCTCTCTTACACGCTTACGAGAATCAGGGTTGAAGAGATACTTATCTGTTTCGATGGCATTTCGCTGCAAGATAGCTTTCTTGGCCAGCTTAGAGCCAAACAACCAGACTGATGATTCCTGTCCACAAGTAAAGTGTTCCGTGAGATACTTACGCATTCTATGCTTGAAATAGGTACGGAACGGCCACTTTAAATCGAACTGGGCATGCGAATTATGTGCATGAGCTATGATATGAGGTACTCCCCGTTTGGCCGCTTCACGGTACACGAAATAGCCTAATTCAGAACAGTGTCCATGAATAATCTGGTATTCACTGTGCTTATCGAAGAACTCACTAATCTGTTTTTTATATTGAGGGAAGGTCAGCGGGTAAAATGGCATCATCCGATAGATTTTACCACCTAGGGATTCAATCTCATCATCGTATGCCCCCCGTTCCTGACGGTGAACCATGAAATCGAACTGAAGCTTCGTGCGGTCGATGTGGCGATAATAGTTCATCACCATGGATTCTGCACCGCCACGGTTCATGTGCGTGAATAGAAAAAGAACTCTGATAGGGTAGGTCATGCTTTCTTAAATAAACGTTTTATGACACTTACAAAAGAATCTCCCAAAAATCTCCTGAGCATCATGGCTATTTTATGATTTCGCTGTGTTTTCTTGTCCACCCAACTCATGGAATACCAGTGGATGGTACGGGTATTTTCTGTCAATGTTACTATACCAGTGATGCTGTTCATGGGACAGAAATAATCTGAAGGATATATATGGGTATCACTTATAACTTGAAATGTTCCATCTATTTTCAGACCATGACCCACCAGTAAATCTGTGACTAAAGGAATCATGGTATAGTTATTGAAGGAACCATCAGGCTTGTAAAAACTTAGGTCTTGATATTTATCTAGGATCTCTTTATACAAAGGATGACCAGCAGGGGTAGCCAGACCTAATCCAGGAGCAATTTTAGGGGTTCCATTCTCATTGGCGGTTTCCCATCCCATAAACGCCCCCTTTTCAATAATATCATCCATGGATTTTACCGCTTCCACATCGGTGTCAAAGTAGACTCCTCCATACTTATACAATACCCAAAAACGAGCGTAATCGCTTACAAAAGCATATTTCTTAGCGTCATAAGCATCACGGGTATAGGGGAGCATATCGATATTAAAGTTGTCTTCATTCCATTCCTTGATCTCGTAGTCTGGGAGATACTTCTTCCAGGAAGCAATGCATTTCTTTGCTGATTTAGGAAGTGGGTTCCTGCCAAACCAACAGTAATGAATTATTTTAGGAATCATAGACATACTAGTATCCAATTATATATTTGCTGAAAGGTAATTTACTTATCATAAAAACTAATAAGTAAGATATTCCCAAAGTTAAAATAGTAGTTAAGATGATTTGTATAAATCCGCCATAAGCTGAAATGAAATTAAGGTTCCATAAAAAATTGCGCATGATGAAAATGTGAACAAGATATACACCAAAACTACAGTTACTTAATGTGGTAATTAAATTATTTGAATGTAAATGTAAAGTCAATCTTTTAGTTAAGAGAAACCATCCTAAAACTATGGAGACGAAAAAAATGCTTTTGAACCAGAATAAATCATAAAAATCTATCTTCAAATGAGATAGTTTACAAATTGCTGCAATAGTAATCGGAACTATAAATAGAAATGAGATTTTCAAATAAGATGGACAGACATTAAATCTTTTCAAATAGTAACCTAAAATAAAGTAGCCAATGTTCCCGGCAAAATAATATAAGATACTATTAGGTCCTTCATATGTAGAAACAAATAGTTTAAGAATAGGGTAACATAAATGAATTGCCCATATTAGCAAAAGAAATTGTATTTCTTTCTTTGAGGCTTTAATAAGCCAAGGAGATATAATAGGAGATATTAGATATAAACCAATTAATGAATAGACAAACCATAAAACACTATTACCTTGTGGAGAGAAAGGTATAGACAAAATAGTTCGAGGGATATCTATTAGTTGTAAATTCCCATTGTAGATATTAATACTAATATAGAATAATGTCCAAATAATTGTGGGCCAAACTACTTTACTTATTCGCCTTTTCAGGAAATCTTTATATGGCATGGAAACTGGAAGAATTAAAGACCCACTTACCATGAAAAAAAGACCAATTCCAGGAGCCGCTAAAAAACTTATGGAGGACAATAGGAATGAGTTTGTGCCTAAATTTGGCATTGGTGAATGTACCAATATAATAAGGATACAAGCTAAAATCCTAATAATATCTAGATATGAAATACGTTCTTTATCCATTTTTAATTAATGAATATAATTTATCAACTTCTGATGTGTTGCCATAATCATGCTGATGGAGATAGCTTACAATTCTCTCTTGTAACTTCTTATCCTCAATGAATTTTATAATTCCCTCAGCACATCCTTCATTGTCTTGTGGAACTATCACTCCATCCATACCATTCTGCACCTGGCTTGGTGCTGTAGCATAATGAGCCACTACAGTTGGTTTACAAAGGATTTGTGCTTCCCGAACCGTAACCGCTTTGCCCTCATAACGTGAGGGCTGAACGTAGATGTCACAAGCTTTGATATAAGGGTAGGGGTTTTCCTTTTTGCCAAGTAGAATGACGTTTTCTTGCATTCCAGCTTCTGCTATCCGTTTCAGGATTAAATCTTCATCATTTCCATATCCGATGATGTACCATTTCGCTTTCAGTTTCTGATTGATCCTCTTACAAATATCAGGAACATTGTCAAAGTTCTTAGCTTCTGTATAACGGCCTACTGAAAGAAGATTAATAACAGATTCTGAATTCTTGGTAAAAGGAATATCTGCTGGTTCTTCGGCACGTGAATGAACAAAATCAGATGAGAGTATATTCTCCATCTCCACAATTTTATTCTTTAGTGAAGGAAAAACTTGTAAGAAATTCCTAGTTACATCAGGAGATATAGAGATGATGTGGTCATAACCACTCCATATAGGAAGTTCTTTCTCTATTTGAACACCAATGCGTGAGTAATCCGTATGTATCCATGCTACCTTTTTCTTAGCCTGTACTTTTTGGAGTATTATGTGATGTGGTGTCAGGTAGCTGATAGCCAAGTCATATTCTCCATATTTTTTAAGACTCGGTAAGAAAGGTGATACATTTTCAGCTATATACTGCATTAGGGGAGCACCATCTTTTAATGGATGTTTTTTAGCATAGTTACGGAACTGAAATTTAGCCCATAATCTACCTAAAGATACGCCAATATATCCATGTTTTATCGCTTCTTTTATAGGTTTTTCTATAAAAGAATAAGCACCAATTTCAGGAAGTAAATTAACTTCTTTAGGAATATACTTCATTAATTCCCCTCGATGGCTGTAAACGAATAAATCCACGTCATATTGGGTATAATCCAGTGACTGCAATAAGCCGATTAGGCTCATTTCAGCTCCACCTATTTCCAAGTAATGTATGGCTATGAATATTCGTTTTTTCATTTATTTATGTTTACTATGTTTTTACCACACTTCTAAATTAGGGTAATATTTATTCCATAAAGAATGTAACTTTTCTACAAAATAATTTTCTGGTTTTCCACAAACCAATTTACGTAAGTATTCTATTATAATACAGAAAAGATATATTAGAAGAGAAAGAATTATTGCAAGAACAATAATCATAATACCTTTCATCTCCGAATATTTGAATATGGTATCAACCCATTCCATGAAAGGGCTACTCATATGGATAATATAAACTGAAAAGCAGTTTACTGATAAGATGTTTATTAAATTGCTTTTAAATTTAAGTTGTTTAAAAGCCATAAATAACGCAATAGATGCGAAATATACAAATACAGTGTTGTAACTATATAAAGCAGTAAAACTGAATCCAAGAATATGAGAGTATGTAATCTGGAATAAGAAAAGTATTATGCATAATACTATATACATGATAATCCAAATAATAGAAGAAAAATTACTTTGGAAATAATGTCTTATATAATAGCCTGTAGTATATAAAATAACAAAGTTGATAACTCCATAACCTGCATCTTTTACTACTTGGTCGAAATTAAGAATATATGAAACTGTAGGCCATAAATAGAATAGAATAAAGCTAACTATAAGATATAATTCCAGTTCTTTTTTGTTGATATTCTTTAGAAATTTGTTCAAAAAAGGAGATAGGAGGCAAAGAGTAAAATATGAAGTAATAAACCAATATTTATTAGAGATTATTGGAAAATAATGGGTTAAAGATTTTGTACTAAATAGAATATCTTTTCCAAAATAAATGCTTATAAATAAGAAAAACAAGGAATAGAATAGTACCATTAAATCCATCCTTATTAATTTATTCAATTTCAGTTTTATGCCCCAATATCCTGAGATTAATACGAATACATTTACTGCAACTACAGTGAATCCTCTGAAAAATTGAACCAAGGCATAATCTGCACCACCTAATAATTCTTGTGAGTTAAATGATGTATTAGACCATATAAGAATGTGTCCACATACAACTAATAACATGCAGAGGATTCTTAAAAGCTCAAAATTGGAACAGCGTTCTTTCATTTTAAAGTAGTTATTCTGTGTTTTTTCAACAAATCATGCATTCGATCATTCAGTCCGTCTGGCCTGTCTACTACTGTGAATGGCTTATTAAATATAATAGCAAATGCAGTTCAATGGAAAGAATTACTAACATGCCTCTTTTCTTACAGATACGTTGAGATAAATGTCGAAAGAGTTTAATGATGTAGGCCAGTACCATATTTAAAAGCTAGGGCACATGTAATCTGGCCTATAGTCGCTAACTTCCACCTAGTTACCTAGCTCTGCTATATAGTGAGAAAGGGCATAAACCTGAAGTTTAGCTCCATGATTATCTGTATTCTGGCATATAATGAAGGAAATCTTCATCAATATATCTTGGCTAGTAATTTATTAACAATAATAGAAAGAGGAATTATAATTCCTATGAAAACTAGAGGATACCATAAAGCCAATCCAAATACACTCAGGATAACCAGTGCTTTGAAGTGGAGTAAGTAAATCTCATACGAGTATTTCCCTAAGAAAAGGAAGGTGCTGCTCCTTAAAGAGAACTTAGTAATTAATACAACTAAAGCAAGAATAACAGCCCAAGAATAAAGATTAGCTATAAATAGGTTGCTATAGTTGGGGAGTAGGATACTCAAAATAAGTAGAACTGGTAGAACAGAACAATTGCTTGCTATAAAGAATTTGTTGCTGATCTGATTCTTATAGAGAGAGAATATTACTCCCATTGGAAATCCAATCAGGCTATAAACTTTGAATGGTGAATCTGGATTTGTATAGGTACAATATATCGCATACAGAACAGTTAATATGGTGATGCAAATAGCAATATGTCCTTTTTTCTTGAATAAGAAAGAAATATAGAATAAAGCATAAAACAGAATCAATACATTACAATACCAGGTTACTCCATCTATGGGATGTATATTCAAGAAATTCAGTATGAAATCTGTTAGATTAAAACTTCTTCCATGGCTCCAGAGAACAAAAGGATAGTAAATCAAGTTCGTAAAAACCAAAGGTATGAAAACCCGTATGAGTCTTTTCTTTGCAAAAGTCCATGCATCATAATGATGGCGCAGTTGGGACTCACTTAATCCCCATCCTGAAAGAAAGAAAAAGACTGTAACCCCCGTAACTCCACCACGAAGTCCAATCAGGTCTATCAAGAAATTGGAATATCCAATACCCATTAGATTTGCACAGAAATGGTGTAAAACAATTAGGATACAAGCCATTCCTCTGACCCCATCTGTTCTGTTTTGGGGAAGTTTTAATATCCCTTTCATTTTCGAGGATTTATGTATTCAAGTTAGCTCTCAAGTAATTTATAGAAGTTTTTTATTTCTTCAGTATTTCCTTTTTTTTCTTTTGACAGATTATCTTTTATTTTGAAATATAGATTCTTGTCTTTAAGTAATGATTCTATAGTATTTGCTATGTCGCAGGGATTGAATGTTGTAATAAGCCCATTGACACCATCATTGATTTGCATATAGCAAGTTTTGAAAGGTGTGCAGATTATTGGGAGATTGAGTGTCTTAGCTTCTGCAATAGTGAGGCCAAAGCCTTCTTCTTTAGAAGTCTGAATATAGACATCACATTGCCGCATATAACTGTATGGATTGGGTGTAGCACCTAAAAGAATGAAATACTCTTCAAGTCCATGTTCTTTTATATATTGTTCCATTTCGCTCCTATAAGGTCCTTCACCTATGGCATACCAGTGAAATTTGATTCCTTTTTCTTTCAGACAATTAGCCGTTTCCAAAGCAATGTCATATCCTTTTTGAGGTTTGTTTAATCTTCCAGTGGTCATAAGGACAGGAACAGACTTGTCGATTTCCTTCTCTGAATTAAGCTGTGACATGTCTTGAATAAGTTTGCTGTTATACATATCCAAAACAAGTTTCATTTTTTCTCCATATTCTGGATAGATGGCTTTAAATTTCTCTAAAGCTTTTTCAGACACAATGGCTATTTTATCAGCTTTTGAATAAAAACGTTTTTGATAATCCTTATTTATACCCTCCAAATTGAATTCACAATTAACCCAAACATATTTTTTCCCTGCTTGGACCTTGTCAATGATATAGAAGGTCGGTATGCATTGACCATAGCCGACAGCTATATCATATTTTTTCTTAGCCTTATGAATTTGCTTTCCTATAGTTTTCCAATAGAATCTGGCTCTGTCGGCATGAGATAAATTCTTTTGGTGTATAAGTAAAGAATATTTGATTCTGGAGATGAAATACTTTAATGAGAATAGTTGCTTGAAAATGTTTTTTGAAAGAAATTTAGTATAATCAAGTGGTTCTAAAATATGGACTTCTTTAGGGAGAAATTGCTCAAAGGTTCCCCCATGGGAAAACAATTGAAGATCTACATCAAATCTGTTATAATCGAGCAAGTTCAATAATGTGACCAAACTTTTTTCTGCTCCACCTATATGTAAAGAATCAATTGTAAACAGTATTCTTTTTTTCATTATATTATTATTTATGAAGCAACTTATAAATGTTAACTTTAAAGTTAATCCATTGCACTTTCTTAAAATAGAACCATCTTTCTTTTATAGAGTTAAAAAAAGAGTCAGTAGTAGAAATAGGGTTCCATTTATTTAATATATTAGGGTCTAATAAGAAAGATGCAATTTGCCAAGTTTCTGTAGCATTATCGGTTATGTGTATAGAATGTTTTCCATCACCATAGATGTCACGGATTTCATCCTTTACAGTTAAAACATCCTCTAGAGAATCTGCAGTGAAAAATACGAATTCAATCTCACCGTTGAAACCAAAACAGTTCAAGGATTTGTCATTTAAACTTTCAGGTTCCTTAACCCAAGGTTGATTAGCATATACTCTAGCTATAAGTCTTGTAAACGATGCTAGATCTGTTTTTATCTTTTTTTCGTAAGCAACCTTGAAATGATTTGAAATGCATGCTTTAGCTTTTGACTTGTCTTTGTTTTTAGGCCACAGGCAAGCTACATATAAATTAGGTAGCCAATGAGCCATCTCAAGGGCAATAGTATCCATTGTAGCCCAATCTAGTCCCCGATTCTTAAAATAGTTATAATCAAATTTTGCCTTTGGCTTGCGATTCTTAATAACTGCTACCTGTGCAGTCTTATTGAAATAAGCCAAAGCTGAGATTCTGTGTGCTCCGTCTAAAATGACCTTATCTTCAGTAATAGGAACAAGTGAGATATTCCCATCAAATTCACCTAATTTAAATTGATGAATCAGATTATCAAATGCCAACCGGAAATCTTTGTATGAGTTTTTGTCTTCTCGTCCAGGCTCTTTCAGATCAGGATTAAAGGCTTTTATATGCTTGTCATACACCATTATGGCTTCGGAAGGTTTTTCTTCACGATTTCTTATATAATAGAGTTTGGCAAAGAGGTCAAATCGCTCAGGTGTCAGCAATAATCTGGAATTCAATGTCATTTCCACAACATCAGATTCCTTTATATTATAAATATCCACCGTATGTGCTTGTAACCTAGAAATAATATCCATTTTACTATTTGAACAGAAAGTGTTTTACTTTTACTAGAAATTCAAGAATGGAAATCTTGGTGTCGAATTTCCAGTGTTTAAATGCAAGATTTTTGTCAGATTCCAATAAAGATGAGTCAATATATTTCTTATGTAAAGGGACAAATATATCTTTAGGATATGAATAGGTATATCCATTTTCTTTCATATAGGCCTCTAATGTGTGGATAAAACTATTAGGAGTATCATCCTTAATATTAACAGATAATGCTAATGCCATTTCAGACAACCTTTTCTTGTACTCCCCACTAAACTTTCTTTTCTGTAAAATGGCATGATGAATGAGGGAATAGAAGTAATCCTTGTCATTCATAATATAGAATCCATTATTTAAGATACGGTGAGCAAGCATGTCCTTTTGCCATTTAGTGCAATAATATCCATCACCAATGCTTCTTAAGTCAAGACTTACATGTTTGTTCCGAATCTCTATGTAATAATGGACTCCATCATTACATATTTCTTTTACCTTGTTTTTATATGGCACTGCTCCAATCTTTTCAGCCAAATCCTTGCTATTACTGCACAAAATATCTATGTCTCCGTGACCATCAACATATAATTCTGGAGAAAGCAGATTTTCATGATTCCTTAAAATCAGATATGGGACTTTGCTGTTGTTTAAAGCATTTATAAAGTCTATGATGGAATTGTAATTATTGTCTGCCATAAGGGTGTTTTATATATTTTACATGTGGGAATAGCCGATTCTTTATTCTGAGATATAATCTTTTAATATTTGATATTAAACCAGTTGGAGGATACATTTGTTCATAGATTTCCTTGTATTTTCTTTCCATAAGTGGAGTATACATAGGATAGTATTTTTTAATAAATATCAATCTTGTTTCATATCCTTCAATAAGGTCTTTGAACCTGGCAGATGGTTTCCCTGAAATGCTGTCCGGACGCTGACGGTAGTACACCAAAGGAGTGTCTAGGATACCATAGCAATTTACTCTGTCCATGACCAAATGCTGCCAGTAGCTATCCTCATAGAATTTCCCTTTTGGGAATTTCAAATCCTTGACCAAAGCTGTTTTATAGAGCTTGCCCCAGGCAAAGTTTTTCACCCTATCATTAATGATAAGCTCTTTCATGGCAGCTTCTCTATTTAGCAGAGTTGGTTCTTTCTCCTCTCTTTTAAGTAAATAGTCCGGATAGGCATAATAGAGACCACCTTGAACCACATCACAGTAGTTCTTTTCTGCAAAATCCAATAGAGTCTCAAGGGTATTCGGTTCCATCCAGTCATCAGAATCCAGATAAAAGATCCAATCCCCAGTGGCAGCCTCAGTTCCCACATTCCGAGCATCACTCAGTCCTCCGTTAGGCTTATGAATTACCTTAATCCTGGAATCCTTCTTGGCATACTCATCACATAGAGAACCACTGCTGTCCTTTGCCCCATCATCCACCAGGATGATTTGCAAATCCTTATAGGTCTGGTTCAGAACACTCTCCACTGATTGTGGAAGATAGGCCTCTACGTTGTATATCGGGAGAATAACAGAAATCATTGCAATAAGTTCAATAATTTAGAAATATCATTTCTGAACTGCGGTTCACTAATAGCTATAGGCTCACTAGTTATTGCTTTCCTTAATCCTTTTGCTATATCCTCTGCACTCATGCCAGTGACGATTCCATTGGCCCGGTGCTCCAGTTGTTCTCTGGCACCTGTGAAGTCAGTTGCCACTATAGGATTATTAAAGCACAAGGCTTCTGCCAGTGTAATGCAGAAGCCTTCGTGGCGGGAAGGTTGCATGTATATGTCGCAGTCACGCATGAATCCATAAGGATTAGTCTGGGTACCAAGAAAAACGACTCTATCACTTATACTCAAGTCCTCTGCCAGTTTCTCACAAAACTCTTTATCCTTCCCATCCCCGACAAAGTACCATCTGGCATCCACTCCTTGGTCTAAAATAAGTTTCAGCGCTTCTATTGCTACACGCTGACCCTTTTCTTCCGAAATACGGCCAACAGTCAGAATCCGTTTGCCCTCAAAATTATCCGTATAGCTATCTCCATTTTCAGCTAAACGGATAACTTGTTCTGGAGGGACGATATTATAAAATACTTCTGTTTTGTTTTTAAACTGTGGAAACAGATTGTCAAATATATCTTTGGCTGTTTCTGAAACAATAAATATCTTTTGATAGTTTTTATAGAGTTGGGCAGTCATCCCCTTGTCTATGCCAAATTTTGAAACATCAAAATGTATCCATCCACACTTTACAGGAGCATTGACTTTCTCACAGACATAGTAGTCAATAGTGCTATAGGGACCTGCAAATGCCACAGCAAGGTCAAATTTCTCCGCCATCATCGGTTCTTTTCGCAACAGGTATTTATAGAACCAATATCTATTTCCTGAGAGTTTAAACTGGATATAGAGAAATAGATGTACCAATGCATCAACCACATGCCCCTTCTTAATGAACTCTTTAATACACTGCAGAGGTGGATCATTCATCAGTCTCCAGTATTTCTGATAAACAGCTATTTCATGAATCTTTACCTCTTTAGGTAAAAAATCTAGAAAACCACCTTTCTTGTTAATCAGTCCCAAATGAACTTCATATTTATCTAGTGGAATAGCAGAAAGTAATCCTAGAAAGGCTTTTTCTACTCCACCTACATTCATGGAATTGACTAAAAAGAATATTTTTTTCATAGACTCTTTACTTTAAAGAAAGACTTTCCTTCACAGATATTTTTTCTTTCCCAAGCAGTTTGTACAACTTGTTCCTAAACAGAGGGAAAGAAAGGAAAGAAATAACTATCGCTGCCACTAGTACAGCATACTTATATGCCATGCTATGAGCATACTCGTGGAAGACCACGTCGCATGTAATAATTACCCAGTAATGTACAGCGAGGAAAATTAATGCGTTTCTTGCTAAATTTCGGAAAATACCTCCGATGATTGATGTCTTTGGTATCCTCGATAAAAGGATAAATAGAACAATCATCATCGATATACCAGACAATGAAGATATAATAAAGCCGTAAAGACTACCTCCTAATGTATTGGTGTATATATGGTATGCCCCATTGATATTAATACCATGAAGATAGAGTAAGGATAGGCAAACCAGCCCACATGCCAATAGCCATGATGGCAATTGAACTAATTTGTTTTTAATAAGATCTTTTGTAATGTAACCAATGGAAACGAAAAAAGATGCTGTGCATACTACATGTAAGTTCCACGGAAGGAAGAAGTCTTTTCTACTAAACACCCATCCTAATCCCAGCATAATGCATGCATAGAGGAAGAGAATGATTTTGGTATATTTACCTCCTCCTAGACGAATAGAGAGTTTATAAACAAGATAAAGTAGCAAACTAGCCCAGAACAAGACAATGACAAACCATAGTGGAGTTGTTATGGGCGTAGAGGTTCCAGCAACAAAGATATTCATAGCCTCTAGGTATAGATATTGCAAGCTATTACTAATAGTCTCAGGAACACCCAAATATGCCAATATCGGGTAATCAGTATAGAGGTGATATGGAATCAAAGAGACATTGTATAGACGAATATCTATAAATGAAAATAGGATTGACAAGCAAAAATAGGGGATAAGAAGAGAGCGACTTTTGGATTTTAAATATGAACCAAAGTCCTTGTATTTTTTATCGCTAAAAAGATAGCCTGAAAGAAAGAAGAAAACGGGCATCCAAAAAGCTTCACTCATGACATGGATAGTTGCAAAAAGCCCTCCTTTAAAGTGCACATGTCCTATGCAAACCAATAATAGTATAAATCCTTTGAGGTTATCTACCCACTTAATTCTTTCCGTCATAATTATATTTTATTTATGGACATTGTTCATTATTTTGTCGTAATCATGCTCTGTATTCACAATTCGCTTTCCAACCTGATAGGATGAATCAAGAATATCTTTATCCTTCTTATAATAGACAGTTTCAATACCACCTAAATGAAAGAGCAAATGACACAACTTATCTAACATATATGGTTTGCTAGCAGAGGCACTCAACAGTTCATAAATATCCGGATGCTTTTCTTGATATTCATCAGAGCACCAAACCACAAAAGGCACTTCAAACTGATAACGAAGTTTATTCGGTGTAAAAGTTCCAAACTCCCGACCAAACTGGTCACGGTAATCATAGACCTCATCACCATGGTCAGAGAAGTAGATAAGAATAGTATTGCTATTTCTGTATATATCTATAATTTGCTTGATAACCCAGTCGTTGTAATACGTTGCATTATCATAATGAGCAATTATTTGTTTCTTTTGATTGTTCAGGTACTTGTCATTCCGTTTGATACTGTCAACTGTAAATTTGGTGAATTGTTCATTATGAGGATAGCGTGTCGCTGCATTTATATGCTGTCCCTGCAGATGGAAAAGAATCAGATTTCGTGCAGAGAGAGGTTTTGCCGCGTCCTTGATATAGGAGTCAACAAGTTCTCCATCTAGGTCAAATCCCTGCTTATTCGTAGCAGTGAATCCCATTTTCAGTAATTCCTCATTATATAGGAAATTCCTGACTTGAAAAAAACCAGAGGTATTAACATCCAATGTCAGTTGGTTATCCCAATACAGAACATTATATCCTGCCTGTTTGAATAGAGCCGGAAAGAATGGCGTATCATACCAATTTTCGTCATTTCCTACATCATTACAGCACAGCATATTTTTCAGCACCACAGTTGTATTGTTGGCTGGAGTAACCACATCATTGAAGATGATAAGATTACCTTCATCAGCTTCCTTTTGAATGAATGGTGTAGTTTGAAGAGGATAACCATAGATTTGGGCATGATGTTTAATATATGATTCCCCAATTACAACTACAATGTTTAAGCTGTCATCCAAATTCTCATGAAGAGTTGGCTTTTCTGCATTTCTTGTCACTAACACCTCATTATTGATCCAACTTTCTTCTATACGCATTGAACACCAAGAAAAATAGGTACAAGAAAAAGGATCATCAGGTTTATCCATCCTTCCTGTATATAGTCCTTGAAAGGTTTCTGCATATATTTTTGAAGAATATAATCCGAACATCAGTAAAGGAAAGATGAGAACAGCCAGTAGAGTCTTTGTCCAGTTTTTTGACAAGTATTTCTTAATTAATTTGTGATAGAACCATTCAAATATAATAATTAGGACAATATATCCAAACAGTTTTCCATATACTCCCATACTCTCCTGAGAAAAAAGGAAAGCATTCAGAAACTCTTTTGATTCTCGTTGATTGGTTTCTGCCACCAAAGTGAGAATAGTGCTTGAAATAGGTGTGTCAAAATTGGCCCATAAAAAGCTTTGGATAGTAAACATAATGAGAGAGATGGCATAAAAAAGAATTTTCACCCACTTCTTTCCGCAGATTTCTATGATAGTAGCCAGTAGATATGCCATTAAGAACCAAATTGCCACATTACCAACCAGTCTGAACACTGTTATGCCCTCCTCAAATGTAATCATGCGTCCATGTATCCACTGAAGCATATGAACGAGTCCCATCAATAACATAAAGATTGTTATGAATGGCAACTGGTTAATCAATGGTTGAGATAGAATCTCGATAATTTTTTTCATAAAAGCTTGGTGTTATTTTGCCAACCAATAAATAGGGTAGAGGACAATTCTAGCTAAATGTCTGATTATTCTGTTTGAGTTGATGATTTTCTTTATCATGATAGCCAAATCCACATCACGGAATTGAATCATTTCTTTATAATCTGCTTTTATTCCAGCAGGCAAAATCCTGTCTACAATGCCAGCGAATTCACTATTCCCAGTATCTACAGTGCTCAGACCCCCCGTTTCAAACCTTACCACATATTCATCCCATTTAGCAAAAGAAAAACCATGGTACATTAAATGCATGTAAAGTTCCAAATCTGATGCTATTCTGTTCTTTTCATTATACATGTAATTCTTAAAGCAACCCTTACTGAAGAAAGTAGCCTGATGATTCAATGCGTGAGAAAAGAAAAAGGAGAAACGAACAAAATTAGGTGCATGGAAGCGGTTTATTTCTTGGTCATTACTATCTACGATGATGGCATTTCCATAGATAACATCTTCAGTGTTATTTCTACTGTAGAAACACTTGATGATATCTATGTTGGCCAAACTATCACCAGAATTCAAGAATTGAAGGTAATCTCCTTTAGCCGCCTTTATACCTTTATTCATTGCATCATAGATCCCATGGTCCTTTTCGCTGACCCAATAAGTTATTTGGTCTGTATGTTCCTCCAGCAATTCCTTGCTACCATCAGTAGACCCTCCATCTATTACAATCCATTCAAATTCATTAATAGACTGAGAAATGACACTTTCAAGTGTTTTCTTCAAGCCTTTTAGATTGTTGTAATTAACTGTGATAATGGATAGTTTCATAAATATGATGTTATTCCTTAAATTGCTTCATTAAAGATATTTAAGTGGAAAACATATAGAATTAAGAATAACCTTATACATCATCTTTTCTTGAAGCGTTTTATTACATTTTCTTTCAGTAGTAAAATCACATATTCTAAATCTGGAGATTTGGTCACTTTGGCTATGCCGAGATAATATATAACTCCCACCAGAATACCAATGATGATTTGCAGAACCATATTAGGAATATATTGAATGACAAACCATACCAGAAACCCCATAGACAAAGCATATATAAGAATTGGGGTTAAATCTTGCATTTGCTTTAAGAATCCTACATCAACTAATTTTCCTGTATAATAGGTATTAATGAATAGTGATATTAATGATGATACAACTTGGCCATAGCACATATAAATTATTCCTAATGGAATTGATATGAAAAGAATACAGACAGTAATAATTTTTTTTATAATTTCCAATCTCAATAATAAATCAGATCGTCCTTTAACTTTTAATAAATTTAAATTCAAAGCATGCACCGGATACCACATGAGTGCAAAACAAAGAATTTGAAGGTAAGGTATGGATCTAGACCATTTATCCGTAATTAAAACGATAATGAATGGTTTTGCCAGTGCTGCAAGACCTATCAACATAGGGAAAACTATAAATGCAGAAGCGCGTATGAGTCTACGATAAGCATCTCTTAACCTGTTTTCATTTTCTTGAATGGAGCAGAGAATAGGGAAAGTAACTTGACCCATTACGTTTTGAAATGTAGTTGCTGGCAATTTTGAATAGTTAGAGGCTTTAGTGTAGTATCCTAAAGAGGAAGCTGAGAAATACTTTCCTATAACCAGTGGATAGATATTATTAAATATAGTATTTAGTAAATTGGCTAACAGGAAATTTGAACCAAATCCAAAAAACTCCTTCCATGTTTTCCATGAAAATTGGAGTTTGGGGTACCAATTTAAGTATTTTTTATATAGAAATAAATACATGACTGGTGCTAGAAAATTAGGATAGATTAATGCCCAAACTCCATAGCCCATATAAGCCATGATTATTGTGGCAATACCAATGGTGGTATTTACAATAACACTAATAATACTTCTCTCCTTAAATTGTAATTTAATTGTCATTCTTGTTGCTTGAACAGCATTAAATGAGTTCAAAACCAGTAAAATGGCATTAGCCGTTACTATCTTTCTCAAAATAGGTTCATGGTAAAAATCTGCAATCCAAGGGGCGCTGATACAAAGAAGTATAGCAAAAAAAGCTGTTAGGCATACATTGGTGACATATACAGTAGAATAGTCTAATTCTGTTTGGTTTACTTTCCGTGCCAAAGCTATAGAAAACCCTGAATCAATGAAACAACTGGATATAGCAAAGAATATTTGGGTCATAGCAATAAGGCCATAGTCTTCAGGAACCAATAGTCTAGCTAAAATAATTCCTTGAATAAATGCGAATCCTTCTACAGAAAAATTTTTTAGAAAGGTCCAAATAATTCCGGAAAATGTTTTCTTCTGTAAATTTTCTGTCATATTTTAATGGAAGAGTGTACACAATTGAATTTTATGGTCACTCCAGAAGTTCGAGATAAGCTTATAGGATTTCTTATTCCAATTCTTTGGTGCTAGGATATAATCTATTTTGTATAGTCCTCCCAGTTTCTGGTAACTTCCTTTCAAGACCTTACTAAAGTCATTGAGTTCTGTTAGGAGATTTATTATCGTATAGCTTAATGGTATATCATTAAAGTCACCACAGAGAATAACAGGGTAGGGAGATTTTTTTATTTCTTCTTTTAATAAAAGAGATTGTTTGTAACGTTGCACGCAGTTAAAAATAAAATTTTTGCCATGGCTTGTAGTTTGTAGGTGAACGTTAAACAAACGGAATATTTTACCATCTTGGTTAATGTCAGCCTGAATCATCTTATTGTAGGTGTCTATGAAGTACCAGGTTTTTACATTTGAAATCGGATATTTAGAGAAAATGGATATATTTAAGTTTTCATCTTCCCGGCCATTTGTAACTTTATAAGGTAGCGAAGGAAAGCAATTCTTGATGCTGTCATAGCGTATCAAATTGGTGTGTGGGCGTTCCTGAAGGCAAATGATATCAGGGTGTTGTTCATTGAGGAAGGCTGAAGCAATGTGCAAGGTGTCTAAGGAGAGCAGAAAATTATCACAATTCCAACTGATGAGTCTTAATTCTGTTCCGTGTTCCTGTTTGGGAGTACAACTGAAGAAGGTGATAACCAGAAGGAATATTATGAAAATTTTCAACTTGAGGCACATTATATCTGCTTGTTGTTCTCAAAGAGTTTTTCCAGTTCATCCATCAGTTTAGTTTCCAGTTTAATGGTCTTAAGGGCATGTGCATAGTGCTCTGTGTGGTGGAGGTCACTGCCTACATAATCGTACATGCCATTAAAGAGGAGATCATCGGCCAACTCAAAGGGGCGACGTCCATAGTAGCCACTGAGACTATTCAGGTTCAGCTGGAGCTGGTAGCCTTTACTTTTCAGCATCTCAAAGTCTTCCCAGTTCATATACATGTAACGTTCTGGATGGGCAATGATGGGGTGGAAGCCTTTCTTAAATACAGTTTCCAGAATTTCATCTAGATTCTCCGGGCCATACATGTAGCTGGTTTCTACCAATAGGCTGTTTTGAGTGCCTAGAGTGATAACTCCACCTGATTCCAGTTTAGGCACAAAGCCACTGTCCATCATGTACTCACTGGAGATGTGGAGTTTAAGTGGACCTTTATATTCTTTTAGGAGGGCCTGGAAGCCTTCCTGAAGGCTCTCTGCGGTGTTCCTAAGGTCCTCCATGGAGTGGGGGGTAATCCAGAGTTCCTGATAACCCAAGGATTCCATATAGGACAGCAAATCCAGACTATGTGCTAAGTCTGGACTGCCATCATCTACTCCAGGAAGGAGGTGTGAGTGTATGTCGGTAGCTCCGGAAAGGATTCCGGAGTCTACCAAACTGTGTTTTTTCTTTCCAAATAATCCAAACATATTTCTTTATGCTTCTGTTTTGGTACGGTGACGACGTTTCTTCTTTTTCTTGGAAGAAGTGAAGAGTTTCTTGTACCATGGTTTTTCCTCATCAGCATATCCGTAACCATAACCGTAACCATAGCCATATCCGTAGCCATATCCACCGTATCCGTAGTTGTTAGAGCGGACTATAGAGCCGTTCAAGATGAGGGACATGTTCTTCAGTTTGCCACTCTGGTAGAGTTTCTCAATCTCTGGCAACATACGGCGGTCTAGCTTACCTACACGAACGATGAAGATGGTGAGGTCCGCTACACGGTTGGTAATAGCTGCATCGGCTACGATACCCACAGGGACGTTATCGATGAAGATATAGTCGTATTCCTTGCGCAGTTCCTCAATCATAGCTTCTAAGCGCTCACTGAGCAACAATTCAGCTGGGTTTGGAGCGATTGGACCGGCAGGAATCAAGTCTACATTCTCATAGACTCCATTTTTCTGTAGAATATCTCTCCATTCGCAGTTTCCTGCTAAATAGGTAGTCATACCCGGTTTCCGGCTGGAACCGTGAGAACGATGAGTCAGGGTACCCTTACGAATATCGAGGTCGACCATTACCACCTTCTTGTTGGTCTGGCCAAATGAAGCGGCTAGGTTCATGGAAACGTAGGTCTTACCGGCACCCGCACCGAAGGAACTGAAGGTGATGACTTGCATGTTCTCTGACTTGACCTTCATGAAGCTCATGTTGGTACGAATGATACGGAAGGCTTCGGAGACAATGTCTCGACCATCCACAGAAACCACAAATTTCTTTTCCCCATCCACAGTTTCTTCTTTCTTTCGAGTGTCCTTAGGAATCTCGCCCAGGAATGGAACAGAAAGAGCATCTTCTATGTCCTTGCGGTTCTTAATACGGGTATCGAAGAAGAGGATAGCTAGCAGAACAACTAATGGTAAAGCTGCCCCCTTCATTACACCACTCATAACCATATTTTTCCCATTAGGGGAGATTGGCATTTCACTACCACCAGCTGGATCTAAGACGCGCGCGTCGCTACTAGTTGTAGCTTGGCTCAGTGCACTTTCCTCACGCTTGTTTAGTAGGTATAGGTAAAGTTCCTCTTTGATGCGTTGCTGGCGCTGGATTTCTAGCATTTCACGCTGCTGAGATGGCATAGCGCTAACACGAGCAGATGCTTGACCGGCGCGACTCATTGCTGCACTAGTTTGAGTGTTCAGGCTGGTGATGCTGTTGTCCACTGCACGGTTAATGCTGGAGCGCATAGCTTCCAGACTCTTGTTCAAATCTTGAACTACTGGGTTCTTGTCGGAGCTACCTTCAATGAGTTTGTCGCGTTTCAGTTTGTTAGCATTGTACTGCTGGATCATGCTCTCGATTTCACCGTTGTTGGTAGTTCCAGAAGGAATTAACTCTGTAGCTTTGCTAGGGTCATTCAGGTAAGTCTTGATACGGCTGGCCAGCTGGGTTTGCAACTGTAAGTCTTGAGCCGCAGCTGAGTATTGTACCTTATCACTTACGTTACGAGCTGCCTCTGAGTTTATGTCAATAATATTGCGTTGACGCTTGAATTCTTCAATCTGTGATTCCACACCACCCAATTCCTTCTCGATGATGATGAGACGGTCATTAATGAACTCAGAGGTGTTAATGGCTGTCTGATTCTTGTCTAGAATGGTGTTTTCATTATAGATGGTAATCAAGGTGTTCAGCACATCATCAGCCCGAGCTGTATTGTAATCGCTCATGGACATGTAGAGGATGGAAGCATCGCCTTCAGCCTGTGTAATCGAAAGGTTCCCACGGAGATAGGAAGCCATGTCATCTATAGTTCTTTTCCGGATCATGATTTCCTTGCCATACCACTCATCAGTGAAGAAGAGGGTTTTGGATAGCTTGACATCACCAACTGGGGTCTTTACTGTCTTGCCAATAGGGGCAGTTAATGACTTGTTGTCTTTGTCAAATCCATACAGCATTACTTTATCCTTACCTGTGACTTGCAACTTGAAATTTGCAGGCTGTTTAGTTTCGTCGTTTTCGAATGTAACTGTTACTGGACCTTGATTATAGATATCCTTCTCCCGAAGACCATCCATTACCACATAGTTCACGTTGGCGTTCAAGCGTTCCACAGCATCGCGCATGAGTTTGTGACTCTGGAATTGTAATATTTCATTGGACACATTAGTGGTATTATACTGGCTAAGACGGTCCAGGTTAGCACTTCCACGTCCCATTGGGTCCTTTATCATGACCGTCGCGGAACGTGAGTAAGTGAACGGAATTTTAGCATACTGATAGTATGCCCACCCTCCAAAGATGGCAATAGAAAGGGCGAACCAGTACCAGTTCCGTATGAGGTAGAAAAGTATATCGAAAGGGTTGATGTTAAACCCACCTGCACTTTTCACATCCTTTCCGGTAAAGTCTCCAGAAAGGTCTGCTTGTTCTGACATTTTTACCATAGATTTACTTTCTAGCAAATAGGAAGATTAAAGATAATGTAGTGGTAATAGCAGAGAGTACGGACTGCCAAATGTATGCCTTGCGCTGATCCAGTTCGGATGCTTTAGCACTGGTAGGCTCTACGTAGATGATATCATTCTGCTGCAAGTAGTAGCATGGAGAGGTGAAGATATCCTTGGAACGAATATCGTGCCAGGTAATACGGCGTTTGTTACCGTATTCTCGGATGACACCGATGCGGTCCAATCTTGACTTTGGTGTTAAATCACCAGCCATGGCAATGGCTTCCAGCAAGGTAATGCGATCTCCATCCACCTCATAAGTTCCTTTTCCACCAACTTCTCCTAGCACGGTAAATTTGAAGTTCAGGAAATCCACCATGACGATAGGGTCCTTTAGAAGTTCTTGGGTTTCCAGTTCATTTTTAATCATGTTGGTGAGTTGGCTGCGGGAAAGACCTTCTACATGGAGCTTACCCAATATAGGGAAATCAATGTCTCCGTTGATGTCCACCAAATAGCCTCTTTTGCTTTTGTCTGTGTTAGAATTTACTGCAGGAGTGGAGTTTATGTTTCCTTGAGCGTCTATACTATATCCACCTGTTCCTGGCATGTTAAATGGAAGAGCCAGCGCAGGGTCTTTGGCACTGACGATAATGCTTAATCGGTCATCACGGTGAATGATGGCCTCGTACTTTTGTACTACTGGGTATTCGGTCAATTCCTCCATATCTTTTAAGTATAAAAGATCCTGTCTGGATGCACAGGAGCTGAAGGCCAGAATGCCCATTACTAGTACAGCAATAGCTTTCAATGTTTTTTTCATAATGATATTCAGTATTTTATATTTTGTTATTTTCCTTAATTCTCTGTGTTATGTATAAAGACATGAATACCCTGTCTTTTCTTGATTTCTGGGAAAGGCAGGGTGTTCTGTTTCTTTATTTTTGGAAGGAGGCTATGGTCTGTATGATATAGTCTACATCTTTATCGGTAACCATAGGTCCAGATGGGAGGCAAAGTCCCTGTTGGAACAGTTTCTCGGCTGTTCCGTTCACATAGGCAGGTGCGTCTTTATAGACGGGCTGCAAATGCATGGGTTTCCACAATGGACGGCTCTCTATATCCGCCTGTGCCAGGTGATTCAGGAGGTCCATGTAGGTGTATCCGGTGATTTCCGGATTGATTAAAATGGTATTCAGCCAATAGTTTGGATTGGCTGGTTTATCAGGCTTAGGGGTGAAGACGGTGATGCCATTTACTTTCAGTTCCTTGACATACCGTTCATGAATGTGCCGGTGATGAGCAATGTGTTCATCGAGCACATACATTTGTCCCCGGCCTATACCTGCACAGACATTACTTAACCGGTAGTTGTACCCGATTTTTTCATGCTGGTAGTAGGGGAAAGGTTCCCGGGCTTGTGTGGCGTAGAATTTTACGCGCTTGGCAGCTTCCTCGGTAGGGCAGATGAGGGCACCACCACCGCTGGTGGTGATCATCTTGTTGCCGTTGAACGACATGACACCATAGGTGCCAAAGGTACCGACGGGCTGTCCATCATATTCAGAACCCAACGCTTCGGCGGCATCTTCCAGAACGGGAATGTCATAACGGTGAGCAATCTCCATGATTTGGGAGATTTTACCGGGATTACCGTAAAGGTAGACGGTGATGATAGCCTTAGGTTTCCGGCCGGTTTTCTGTATCCGGTCCTTAATTGCCTGCTCCAGGAGGGCAGGATCCATGTTCCAGGTGTCTGCCTCGCTGTCTACAAAGACGGGGTTGGCACCCAAGTATTTGACTGGGTTGGCAGAGGCAGAAAAAGTGAAGCTTTGGCAGATGACCTCATCGCCAGGACCTACGCCCAGCATGACCAGGCCTAGGTGTATGGCAGACGTGCCAGATGCCAAAGCTACCACGTGGATGGGATGGTCGGCCTTACGGCCGTGCCATCCTTCCAAGTCTTTTTCAAATCCGTCAACATTTGGTCCCAGAGGCACCACCCAGTTGGTATCGAAGGCTTGCTGTACAAACTCCTGCTCTTTACCCCCCATGTGGGCCAGGCACAACCAAATCTTGCTCATTGATACGTTTTATTTATTACGATCCAGTACGAATATTACTACACGGTTCCACTCATTCTTCAGCTCGTATGGCTGGATGGTATCACCCTTGTAGTCGATCTTCAAACGGCTAGGATCAACTCCGAACTCCTTAACCAAGCAGTTGTATACTGCCTTAGCACGGCGCTCAGACAACTTCAAGTTGTATGCTGGGTAAGCAGTCTTGACATCGGCGAAACCGGTTACGGTCAAGTTTACGTCTGGGTTATCCTCCATGTACTTAGCCACAGCAGCAATGTTCTTCTTCTGCAGCTTAGTAATGTTGTACTTATCGATGATGAAGTTAACGGTCATGTCAAGCACTTCAATCTTGTTATAAGTTTCCTCAACACGATTTTCAGTTCTTGGACGAGCGTTAGCCAAATCCTGACGTGCAGCATTGATCTTATCGTTCAAGCTACCCAGAATGTCAGCATCGTTCAGAGTTCTGTACTTGAAACGACGGTCTCCGAAGTGATCCTTGAAGTGATAGGTCAAACCAGCCTGTGCAGTTACAAAACCATCATACAATACATCGTATGAAACGCCATTGTACTTATCGTTGGTAGCAGAGATAGCAGCTTCCAAGTTGAAATCCAAAGCCTGGCTCAGTTGAATAGCAGTACCCAAACCAATGTGACCAGCTAAGTAGCTTCTAGTTTTGGTGTTGATAGGAAATGCACCGTTAGTCAGTTTACCCCAAGCTTCTACATGCTTGTCAAACTTAGAGTTACGAGTAAATCCAACACCCATGAATGCATAGACATTGAAACGGGTGCTTTCCTTGTACTGACCCAGAATGTTGTTCAGGTTCAGCATCAAGTCACCCATAGCAGTGAACATTCTGAATCTGTACTTACCGTCGTTAGTATAAACACTAGGATATGCAGCTACAGCTTCCTTGTTAGCACGGCTAGACATAATCATATAGTCAGCCTTTACACGCAAACCGATAGCTGGGTTCAACCACTTACCGATAGCCAATGCATAGTCAGGACCTACGTTCTTCTTGAAACCCTGGAAACGGCTGTTCTCAGACATAGCGAAATCGCCACCGAAGAATGCGCTGATATACCAGTTGTCTCCAAATTTATAATGTCTCAGACCTGTTACTGACTGTTCAGTAATAGTAGATGGGTCTACCTCTTCCTGAGCCATAACTGGTGATGCCATCAAAGTGGCCATCATCATTAAAGTAAATATCTTTTTCATGTTACGTTCTTCGTTTTAGAGGTTATTCATTAATAAATACTACCACTGCATTCTGTTCTGTCAGGTTCTTGATGATCTGTGGGTTGCTCTCAATGTTGATGCGACCTGCAGGTACATTGTACTGGTTCATCAGCTGATCCTTGACGGTGTTAGCGCGCTGTACGAAGAGTTCTACGTTAGCTGGAGTGTTGTCACCATAAGGCATGATGTAAATGGTAGCATCGTTCAGCTTCTTGTAGTCCTCAGCAGCAGTGTAGACGTTAACCTCCTGCAGCTTGTTGATGTTAGACTTGCCATCCTCGAATGAGATCAATGTGCGGATTAAGTTACCCTCAACCACCTTCTTCTGTACGTTGATGATAGGAGCACCGTTACGCTTAGCCTCTGCCTGTGCACGCAGCTTGTTAGCCTGGTCGTTCAGGTAGTCATAGCGTGAAGCGTTGTACATTTCATGGTGGAAGTCATGTGAACCGTCGTGGTTCTTGAAGCGGTAGGTCAGACCAGCGTAAACGCCGATGTAACCGTCGTACTGACCATCGAACTTCTGGTGGTCGAACTTAGAGGTCAACCAGTTGTTCATCACTTCAACATTGAAGTCCCACTTCTCGCTCATGCGGAACTTAGCCATCAAACCCAGCTGTGGTACCAGGAAGGTCTTGTGACCTACGTCGTTCAGACGAGCGTCGTTAGTGTTGTACTTACCGGTGTCACTCCATCCAATACCTGCCAGTGCAATCAGGTTGAACTTACGGTTCTCCTTGAAGTTGCAGAAGAGGTTGGTGAGGTTCAACATCATGTCGAAGTTCACGCCGAAGGTTCTGAAGTGGTAAACCACGTCAGGGTTCAGCAACTGACCACGGTTGTGACCATAGAGTACCTGAGCACGCATACCCAACCAAGGAGCAAGCCACTTTCCAGCCTGCATGCCATAAGCAAAGTTCAGGTTGCGGAATAAGTTTGCAGCGTCGTAGTTGGTAGTCCAAGACTTCATACCACCAAACTGGATACCCCAGAACCAGTTATCCTTAAATTTGGTAGTAGCAAGTACTCTACTGTTTTCATCGCTTGCATCTTCCCAGTAAGTGTCTGGGACTGTAACTGTTGTCACCTTCACCTCAGGAATCTCTTCCTGAGCCATTGCTGGTACGGCAAGGAAAGGCATCATCAGTAAAGCTAAAACTTTTTTCATACTTCCTTTTTTTTAAGAATGAATATTGATAGATTAACTAATTAATTATTTACTCTCTTTATCTAGTTCCGCGTATTCCGAGTTCTGGCTCTGGAATGCGGGAGTGATTTCTTTCATTTGGCGCACGGTTTCCAAACTATTACCTGTGGTGGCGGTTTGGATGAGCGTGGTGATTACCTTATTTATATAATTGTAGTCGCGCTCGATGGTCTGTGACCGGAAAATTTTAGGGTGGGTGGTAGGTATGGAAGCCTCCTTATTATATAGTAACTCCTCATACAGTTTCTCACCCGGGCGCAGACCGATGTACTTGATTTCTATGTCGGTATTCGGTCTTAAACCGGAAAGCTCTATCATCCTTTTGGCCAAATCTACGATCTTGACCGGTTCTCCCATGTCGAAGATGAAGATGTCGTTCCCTTCCCCCATGAACGCTGCTTCTAGTACCAAGCGGCAAGCTTCCGGGATGGTCATGAAGTAACGGATAACCTCCGGGTCGGTAATGGTAATAGGACCGCCAGTCTCAATCTGTCTGCGGAACAGTGGGATAACAGAACCGTTGGACCCTAATACATTTCCGAAACGGGTAGTGACAAACTGTGTCTTACCCTGTACCTTTCCTTCCTTGACAGCCTGCCCCAGACTTTGGATGTACATTTCCGCAATGTGCTTGGTAGCACCCATGACGTTGCTAGGTTTGACCGATTTGTCGGTAGAAATCATGACAAACTTCTGCACGCCATGCTTGACGGCTAAATCTGCCATGTTCTTGGTACCCTGGATGTTAGCCCGCACTGCCTCGCAAGGATACTGTTCCATGAGCGGTACATGCTTGTAGGCCGCTGCGTGCATGATGATTTCCGGCTGGTACTCTGCTATGAGCTTGTCCATGCGGTCGTAATCCCTTACATCGGAGATGACTGCGGTAAATGGCTGTTCCGGAAATTTGTTCCTCAGTTCCAGATCAATCTGGTAGGTAGGTGTTTCACCCATATCCACCAGGATGAGGTTCCGAGGCTTGAAGTTGCAGATTTGTCGGCAGAGCTCACTACCGATGCTACCTGCAGCGCCCGTGACCATGATGGTACGGCTGGCTATCTCGTAGCCGATTTTCTCCAGACTGATTTTGATTTCCTCACGACCCAACAGGTCTTCAATCTGGATGGCACGCATCTGCAGGTTGGCCATGCTGGTAGGAGAAGCCTCCATGAGTGGTGCGATACGCACGCTAATATTGTTCTGAAGGCAGAGACTTACTAATTCATCATCTTTATGCAAGTCCTGGTTGTTGACGAAGAGCAGGCAGTTGATTTCATGCTTCTTCGCCTGTAACTCAAAATCCTCGTTGGAGTTATAGTAGAAGGCTTTTAAGCCCTGGATACGCATATTGTTCATTTCCTTCCTGCGGGTAAAGAAACCTGCAATATGGTAGTCCGTATTCTTATTTACTAAATAGATGGCCAAACTGATGGCCGCCTCACTGGTTCCATAGACCAAGGCATGAAGGTCGCTCTTGTTGCTGTACCTTAGCAGACGGTGGTAGAGGTTGATGAGGAACACCCGGACCAGCATCATGAGCAAGGCCGTGGAGAACAAGTCCAATACCGTGATGGTAGCCAGCTGGGCTCCGAAGAAATGGTACTGAGTAAGGTAGGCACCCGGTACCATAACAAGACCCTTAAAAGCCGTGAAGTACAAGACACGCATGAACTCCTCGCCACCGGCATGACTGATGACTCCCCGGAAGGTGTGGAACAGCCATGTTCCAAAAACTGAAACCACCAGTGAAATTCCCAGCAACGGGAAGATGAGGTAGGCCTGGATGGTGAGTCGCAGGACTGCGTGTATGACAATGATAGCAAAAGCAGTTGAGACGACCGACAAGAAAACGTCGATACACCACATAATCAGTGGGCTGTACGCGCTCAACTTATGCAACAACTTCATATTTTTTTACTCTCCTTCTCTAGAGGCTCTACCAGGTTAGGACTGACGGTAGCCAACGCTACTGCTACCACCCCTTGGATGGCGATGACCACCCTGCGATCCCTGGCCCCCTTTATCTTCATAAAAATACCTTCTTGTCCCTTAAACTTTCCTCCTAAGATACGGACCGGAGTGCCTTTGGACAAATCCAGCTCTTCGGGAGGGAGGTAGAGCAACTGCTCATCCATGCTGCCAGCCACTGCAATGAAGTCCTTCATCTGCTTCTCAGGGATGATGATTTTCTTATGCGAACGGAAATCCATCATGTACTGGAGGTAGGGTAGACCCTGCTTGAACTCCTGAATACGAGATTCCGTAGTGTTGACGAAGAGCAGACCCGAAATGGCGGGTTTATATTCCTTTTTACGCGTTCTTCCGACCACCTTCACGGTGCTGGTCATGGGCAGGAAATTCGTAATTCCTGCTAAATCCAGTTGCTTCTTCGCTTCCATTTCCCTACGATAAGTAGCCCGCATGGCAAACCAGTGGGTTTCTTCCAAGGGTAGGTCAGAAACATCGGGAACCGTCATTTCAAGGGTAAAAAAAGGCTTTGTTTTTAGTTCTCTAATCTCGTTAGGGCGTATTCTCTTGGGGCTTTGAAACTCATATATCTACTTGAATTTCAATGTCTTACAAAAGTACTCCCTTAAAATCTCTTAAAATTGGAACATACCAACTGAAGGCTGGTTATGGGTAGTTTTCAGGTCCCACGGAAGCAAATGTACAGTTAGTTTTAGTTCAATTTCTTTGCAAAGATAACCCATTTCTCTATATTCGCCAAATAAAATTCAAAAAAAATCATAAAATAATCTATTTTTCATGTATTCGTTAATTTTGCACCTAAAAGGCTATTCTTGGAAACTTTTTGCTTTTTCGGGGGCTGGCTTTGTGTGATTTGCAGAAATTTCAGGCCTAAATTTTGAAAAGTGGAAGAAACTCCCTATCTTTGTCATTCGTAAACCTTAATATAAGAAAAGTATGTTTTTACTAGGATATGACATAGGAAGTTCATCGGTGAAAGCTTCGTTGGTGAATGCGAAAACCGGGGCCTGTGCAGCTTCAGCCTTTTTTCCTAAACACGAGGCTCCCATTAAGGCTGTGAAAGCCGGGTGGGCCGAGCAAGACCCTGAGATGTGGTGGGAGAACCTGAAACTGGCCACTGCAGCCGTGATGGAACAAACCGGGGCAAAGGGAGAGGAGATAGAAGCAATAGGTATTTCCTACCAGATGCACGGACTGGTGTGTGTGGACAAGGAAGGGAAGCCCCTGCGCGATGCCATTATTTGGTGCGACTCCCGTGCCGTGCCTTATGGCAACAAAGCATTTGCCGACCTAGGTGCCGACCAGTGTCTGGGCCACCTGCTGAATTCACCGGGTAACTTTACAGCTTCTAAACTGGCCTGGGTAAAAGAGAACGAACCGGAACTGTTTAAGCAAATATACAAGATTATGCTCCCTGGCGATTATATCGCTATGAAGTTGAGTGGAGCGATCCACACCACCGTGAGCGGCCTATCCGAAGGTATGTTCTGGGATTTCAAGGAAAACCAGGTGGCTCAGTTCCTGATGGATTACTACGGATTCCCGATGTCCCTGATAGCTGATATTGTGCCTACCTTCTCTATCCAGAGCCGGGTGAATGCCGCTGCAGCTGCTGAACTGGGCCTGGCCGAGGGTACACCTATTTCTTATAGAGGTGGCGACCAGCCAAACAATGCCCTGTCTCTGAACGTGATGAAGCCGGGAGAACTGGCTACCACGGGCGGAACCAGCGGTGTGGTGTACGGCGTGCTGGGTGAGGTAAACTATGATAAGTTGAGCCGGGTGAACACCTTTGCGCATGTGAACCACAGTGCCGACCAAACCAGACTGGGCGTGCTGCTGTGCATCAACGGTACCGGAATTCTGAATGCGTGGATGAAACGCACCGTGGCTCCGGAAGGCATCAGCTACAGCGAGATGAATGAACTGGCAGCCTCCGTTCCTGTGGGAGCAGAGGGCCTGAGCGTGATTCCTTTCGGCAATGGTGCCGAGCGTGTGCTGCAGAACCAAGATCCAGGGGCTAGCGTGCATGGTATCAACTTTAACATCCATACCAAGGCACATGTGCTGCGGGCTGCTCAGGAGGGTATAGCGTTCTCTTTCGCCTACGGCATGGAAATTATGGCCCAGATGGGTATGGAAATCCAGACCATCAAGGCTGGATACGCCAACCTGTTCTTGTCGCCGCTCTTCCGCCAGACCCTGGCGAACGTGACTGGAGCCACCATCGAACTCTATGACACCGACGGTTCTGTGGGAGCAGCCAAGGGAGCAGGCATCGGGGCCGGCATCTATAAAGACAGTGACGAAGCCTTTGCTACCCTGCAGCATCACGGCACGGTACGCCCTGAGGCTGAGGTGAGTGCCTGCAAGGCAGCGTATGAACTGTGGAAAGAAAGACTAACAATCAACATTAAATAAACAAATAATATGGCAAAAGAGTATTTTCCTGAGATAGGCAAGATTCCTTTCGAAGGCAAAGAGAGCAGAAACCCACTGGCATATCGTTTCTACGATGCCAACAAGGTGATTTTGGGGAAGAAAATGAGTGAGTGGCTGAAGTTCGCCATGGCCTGGTGGCACACCCTCTGTGCAGAAGGTGCAGACCAGTTTGGCGGTCCTTCCAAACATTTCCCTTGGAACTACGATGCTACTGACCCTATAGAGAAGGCAAAGCATAAAGCTGATGCAGGTTTTGAAATCATGCAGAAGTTGGGTATAGAGTACTACTGCTTCCACGATGTGGACCTGGTGGACGAGGCTCCAGATATAGAGACCTATGAGAAGAACCTGAAAGAAATAGTAGCTTACCTGAAACAGAAGCAGGAAGAGACCGGCATCAAACTGCTGTGGGGTACTGCCAACGTATTCGGCAACAAGCGCTATATGAACGGTGCTTCAACCAACCCAGACTTTGACGTAGTGGCTCGTGCTATCGTTCAGATTAAGAATGCGATAGACGCTACCATCGAACTGGGTGGAACCAACTATGTATTCTGGGGTGGCCGTGAGGGTTACATGACCCTGCTGAACACCGACCAGAAGCGTGAGAAGGAACACATGGCTACCATGCTGCGTATGGCACGCGACTATGGTCGTTCCAAGGGCTTTACCGGTACTTTCCTGATTGAGCCAAAGCCTATGGAGCCAACCAAGCATCAGTATGACTCCGATACAGAGACAGTCATCGGTTTCTTGAAGGCACACGGACTGGATAAGGACTTCAAGGTGAACATTGAGGTGAACCACGCTACTCTGGCTGGACACACCTTCGGCCATGAACTGGCTTGCGCAGTGGATGCAGGCATGCTGGGTTCCATCGATGCCAACCGTGGTGACTATCAGAACGGCTGGGATACCGACCAGTTCCCAATAGACAGCTACGAGCTGATTCAGGCTATGCTTCAGATTATCCGCAACGACGGTCTGCACAATGGCGGTACCAACTTTGATGCGAAGGTTCGCCGTGACTCTACCGACCTGGTGGATATCTTCTACGCACACATTGCTGCCATGGATGTAATGGCACATGCCCTGGAGTGCGCTGCCAACCTGTTGACCTACAGCCCATACAACGATATGCGTAAGGAGCGTTATGCTAGCTTCGACAAAGGTCTGGGCAAGGAGTTCGAGGACGGCAAGCTGACCTTTGAGCAGGTTTACGAGTATGGTAAGCGTGTGGGTGAGCCTAAGCAGACTTCCGGCAAGCAGGAGCTCTATGAGGCTATTGTAAACATGTACGCTAACTAATTGACTTTTTGGACCCGTGGGAGGTGTGTTCCCGCGGGTCTTTTCGTAAGAGAATTCTATTTAAGGTAAGAAAGAACGTATGAACAACCACCTTGTAATTATGGCCGGAGGAGTGGGCAGCCGTTTCTGGCCGATGAGCACCCAAGACAGGCCCAAGCAGTTTATCGATGTACTAGGTTGCGGAAGAACGCTTCTGCAGCTGACCTACGACCGTTTCAGAGGGATGATGGCCGATGAGAACATCTGGGTAGTCACCTCCGAGAAGTATGGGGATATCGTGGCGGAGCAGTTGCCGATGGTTCCCCGGAAGAACATCCTCCTGGAGCCTTGCCGCCGAAACACGGCACCTTGCATCGCCTATGTGAGCTGGCGCATCAAGGCACAAGACCCTCGTGCCAATATGGTGGTGACTCCGTCGGACCATATTGTCATGAATGTCCCGGAGTTCCAGCGGGTAATCAAGAGCAGCCTGAAACTGACGCGGGAGAATGATGCCATTGTGACGCTGGGTATGAAGCCCAACCGCCCGGAGACGGGCTATGGCTACATAGAGGCCGACCTGAGCTCTCCTTCCATCCGCAACAAGGAGATCTTCCGGGTGTTCAGCTTCCGGGAGAAGCCTGACTTTGCCACGGCAACGCGGTATATCCAGCAAGACAACTATTTCTGGAATGCGGGTATCTTCATCTGGAACGTGGGCACCATAGTGAATGCTTTCCGGGTGTACCAGCCTGAGATCTCTGATCCTTTTGAGAGCCTGCTGCCTTACTATGGCACCGACTCGGAGCAGGAGCGTGTGAACAAGGTCTATGAGAAGATGAAGTCCATCTCCGTGGACTATGCCATCCTGGAGAATGCCGAGGAGATCTTCGTGCATCCGGCTGATTTCGGGTGGAGTGATTTGGGTACCTGGGGCTCCCTGCACGACAACAGCAAGCGTGACCTGTACAACAATGTGCTGATAGGCGATAACATCAAGACCTATGAGACCTGGAACACCATCGTGCACTGCACGGAAGAGAAGAAGGTGGTGGTTCAAGGGCTGGACGGCTACATCGTGGCCGAGAAGGACGACACCTTGCTGATTTGCAAGTTGGCCGAGGAACAGCGTATCCGTAATTTCAGTGAGGATTAATGGAGAGTGTGGAGATTATCCAGTGGTGTCTGGACCACTTGAATTACTTGACCATCACCCTGCTGATGGCCATTGAGAGCAGTTTTATTCCTTTCCCTTCGGAGGTGGTGGTGCCCCCGGCAGCCTACCGGGCAGCCAGTGCCACCAGCGATATGAATGTGGTGCTGGTGGTGGTGTTTGCCACGCTGGGTGCCATCCTGGGAAGTTTGATTAATTACGGGCTGGCCTATTTCCTGGGCAGGCCTGTGGTGTATAAGTTTGCCAACAGCCGGTTGGGCCACATGTGTCTGCTGGACCGGGAGAAGGTGGAGATAGCGGAGCATTACTTCAACAAGCATGGCAAGATAGCCACGTTCACCGGTCGTCTGATTCCGGCGGTGCGTCAGCTGATTTCCATTCCGGCTGGTCTGGCGCGGATGAGGATGGGTGTGTTCATCGGGTACACGGCACTGGGTGCAGGCATCTGGAACACGGTGCTGGCTGCCATCGGCTACGGTCTGGCGGCTGTGGTTCCGGAGGACCAGCTGCTGGCAGAGGTCAACAAGTATTCCCACCAGATTTCATATGGCATTGTGGCCGTGGTGGTTGTGGCCCTGGCCTATGTGGTGTACAGGGGGGTGAAGAAGTAAGCGTTTAGACTTCGATCACATCCTTCTGTGCCGTGATGTATCCGAAGAATTTGATCATGAGGGGGATGATGAGCATGTAGGAGAACATCATCAGCACCAAGGAAATAATCAAGGTAGCATATTCAGGCAGTCCCAACAGGCGGACTGTCTCAACAAAGAAGGGGCGAAGCTCATAGTGCGTCACCAGGATGATGATGGAATACCGTCCCCAATACGAGATGAACGGGATTCTCTTGAATACCTTGGCAATGAAGAGTACACAGAGGGTTCCGCAGATTCCGCAGATATAGATTCTGGGGAAGGACATCAGGTAGATGTTGTTTTTATAGTCCAAGGTATTATTCGCCAATAGTTTCGTAGCCAATGCCAGCACCAGAATCATGGGCAGGATGTACTTGTCGAACTTGTTCGGCCGGAGGATGTCCGTGTACTTGTTCATGATGTAGCCCATGCAGAAGAAGGGCATGGCGGTGCAGGCGGTGTCCCAAAAGACGGGCAGCTGTATCTGCTTCTGGCTCAGCGTATAGCCCACGGCTCCCAGGAGGAAGGAGAGGGCCAGCATGATGGCTATCTTGTATTTATTCCCTTTTTTGGCAATCAACACGATGGTGTAGAAGGCCAGGTTCATGGAGAAGAGGCACCAGAGGAACCAGATGGCTACATTGGGCCAGGAACGCTCCAGGAAGAAGGCAAACGGCATCTTCCAGTTGAACGAGCACAATCCCACCAGGCTGCCCAGGAAGGGGAGCACCAGGTTGGAGAGCAGGTAGAAGGCCAGGAAGGGGATAAGCAGCTTGTTGGTCTTGCGTTTCAGGAAGCCCAGGAAGCCTTCATATTCCTTGAAGAACAGGCCGGACAGGATGAAATACAGGGGCATACGGAACGACCGCGCCATCCAGTCGAAGGGGGTGTAGTATGCCATGTACAGCTGCAGGTGGAAGAGCACCACCAGGATGATGCAGAACCCTTTGGCCAGGTCGACGAACTCGATCCGTGGCTTGGGGGCTACGGTACCGGAAGGCTGGGTGTGCTGCTTGGAATCCATGGGAAAAAGTGAATCCCACAGCCCTTTTGGGCTGTGGGAATAGGTTTATTTCTTTTCTTTCAGACCTACGGTCTTGTTGAAGACTGGGTGTTCCGGTGTGCTGTCGGGGTCTACGTTGAAGTAGCCGATGCGCTGGAACTGGAGGTAGGTGAGTGGCGGCTGCTGGGCTGCCCATTCCTCTACGTATCCCTTCTGGATGTGGAGGGAGTCTGGGTTCAGGAACGGACGCATGGACTCGATGCCACGGGTGCCGTGCTCATCTTCGTACTGCTTGATGGCATCGCGTGGGTTCTCGCAGGTCCAGAGGTTGTCGTACATCCGTACCTCAGCCTCCACACAGTGCTCGGCGCTTACCCAATGGAGGGTCTTGCCCTTGATTTTACGGTCTGCTCCTGGCATTCCGCTACGAGTCTCAGGGTCGTACTCTGCATAGATTTCCACGATGTTTCCGTCGGCATCCTTCTTGCAGTAGTCGGTCTCCGGGCACTTGATGATGTAGGCGTTCTTGAGACGTACTTCCTTGCCCGGGCCCAGACGCTGGAACTTCTTGCCGCCGTCTTCCATGAAGTCTTCCCGTTCAATCCACAGTTCCCGGCTGAAGGCGATGGTATGGGTACCGTCGGCCTCGTTCTCCGGGTTATTGATGGCGGTGAGGTTCTCCACCTGACCTTCCGGATAGTTGGTGAGGATGAGCTTCACAGGGTTAATCACTGCGCTGACACGCTGTGCGCGACCGTTCAGGTCGGCACGGGCAGCAGCCTCCAGCAACTTGATATCGTTCAGGGCATCGAAGGTGGTGTAGCCGATGGAGTCGATGAACTTGAGGATAGACTCCGGGCTGTAGCCACGGCGACGGATACCGCAGATGGTCGGCATACGAGGGTCGTCCCATCCCTTGGTAACGCCTTCCTTAGTGAGAACCAGGAGGTTACGCTTGGACATGAGGGTGTAGTTCAAGTTCAGCTTGTTGAACTCATACTGGCGGGGGCGGTTGTCCTCTATGTTGTCTGTCTCGCCCTTCCATTCCTTGATCCAGGTGACGAAGAGGTCGTACAGCTCGTGGTGAGGCACGAACTCCAGCGTACAGATGGAATGGGTTACCCCTTCCAGATAGTCGCTCTGCCCGTGGGTGAAGTCGTACATCGGATAGGCGTTCCACTTGTTTCCGGTGCGCCAGTGCGGCATGTTCAGCACACGGTACATGATAGGATCACGGAAGTGCATGTTCGGTGAGGTCATGTCGATCTTGGCACGCAGGATAGCCTTTCCAGGTTCCATGTGACCGCTGTTCATCTCCTCGAAGAGACGCAGGCTCTCCTCTACCGGACGGTCGCGGTAAGGGCTGTTGGTACCCGGCTGGGTAGGGGTGCCCTTCTGCTTGGCGATCTCCTCGGAGGTCTGCTCATCGACGTAGGCACGGCCCTGCTTGATGCACCATACGGCGAAGTCCCAGAGGTCCTGGAAATAGTCGGATGCATAGAGAATCTTGCCCCACTTGAAGCCCAGCCACTGGATATCCCTCTTGATGGCCTCTACATATTCCATATCCTCTTTCTGAGGGTTGGTATCGTCCATGCGGAGGTTGCACACGCCCCCATACTTGGCAGCCACACCGAAGTCCATGGCGATGGCCTTGGCGTGACCGATGTGCAGGTAGCCGTTCGGCTCTGGCGGGAAACGCGTCTGCAGACGGCCGCCGTTCTTGCCTTCGGCCAGGTCTTTTTCGATGATCTGCTCGATGAAGTTCAGACTTTTCTTCTCAACACTTTCATTTGTATTCAACTCAGTCATGTTTGCTCATTTTAAATATGGTTGCAAAAGTACAGATTTTTTTTAAAATTTTTAGGATTGGGGGATTATTTGTGTGTGTAAAATGTGCTTTTTGTGTTTTTTTTCAAATTTGTTTGTAAAAAGTTGAAAAAACGTTTGCATCTTTTAAAAAAAGGCTATATCTTTGTCGCAGTTATCCTGAAAACAATCTTTTTACCTTAAAAAACTAATACCTATTGAAAACTTTAGAAGACCGGTCTTTGTGAAAAGGCCGGTTTTTTTATTGCTTTTTTTCTATTAAAATAAATAAGGTAATTAGTATTTTCTTTTCCAGAGTGCTTCCATGCGTGCCTTGAGCTTGTCCTCGGCCGGGTTAGGCTGAGGATTCCAGAAGCGTTGGTCCTTGAGTTCGTCGGGCAGGAACTGCTGGTCCACGAAGTGCCCTTCAAAGTCGTGTGCATATTTGTATCCCTTGGCGTACCCCAGCTGCTCCATGAGCTTGGTAGGCGCATTACGCAGGTGCAACGGTACCGGCTGGTTGCCTGTCTGCTGCACACAGGAGAGTGCGCTGCCGATGCCCAGGTAGGCCGAGTTACTCTTCGGACTGGTGGCCAGGTAGACGGTGGCTTCGGCCAGTGGGATACGCCCTTCCGGCCATCCGATTTTCATGACGGCATCGAAGGCGGCATTGGCCAGCAGGAGGGCATTAGGGTTGGCCAGGCCGATATCCTCAGAGGCAGAGATGACCAGCCGGCGGGCGATGAAGGCCGGGTCTTCGCCTCCTTCTATCATACGGGCCAGCCAGTAGAGGGCGGCATCGGGGTCGCTTCCCCGGATGCTCTTGATGAAGGCCGAGATGATATCGTAGTGCATTTCCCCGTCCTTGTCGTAGGCCAGCGGGTTCTGCTGCAGTCGTTCTGCCACTTTCTCATCGGTGATGACCACCTCTGGTTCCGATTCCGCTTCGACCACCAGTTCCAGGATGTTCAGCAGCTTCCGCGCATCACCCCCGGAGTAGCGCAGGATGGCATCGGTTTCTTTCACCTGTATGTTCCTGTTTTTCAGTTCCGTATCTGTATGGATGGCCCGGTCGAGCAGCTGGAGCAGGTCGTCTTTCTCCAACGACTTGAGCACATACAGCTGGCAGCGGGAGAGCAACGGCCGGATGACCTCGAAAGAAGGGTTTTCCGTGGTGGCGCCGATGAGGGTAATCACGCCCGTTTCGACCGCTCCCAGCAGGGAGTCCTGCTGCGACTTGTTGAAACGGTGGATTTCATCGATGAAGAGGATGGGGCTGTGGGTATTGAAGAACCGGCTTTTCTTGGCACTCTCGATGACCTCACGCACCTCCTTGACACCCGAAGTGACCGCACTCAGGGTATAGAAAGGCGTTTCCAGCTTGTTGGCAATAATATGTGCCAGGGTGGTCTTTCCCACGCCCGGAGGCCCCCACAGGATGAACGAAGAGACATGTCCGGAGTCGATCATCTTCCGGAGCACGGCACCCGGACCGACCAGATGTTTCTGGCCGATGTAGTCGTCGAGCGTCCTAGGGCGCATTCTTTCTGCTAACGGGGCGGACATATCTTTTTTCTTTTCTGCAAAGTTAATATATTTTTTAGTATCTTTGCGTACAAAAGGAAGAAATATGAACAAAAAAGAAATCCTGGCGGAGATGCTGCGCAATGCAGGAATTTCCGCACTGAACAAGATGCAGGAGTCGATGATCAAGACCTATGGCGGGGGTGGCAACGTGGTGCTGCTTTCACCCACCGGCTCCGGCAAGACACTGGCTTATCTGCTGCCACTGGTCCTGGACCTGATGGAACGGTCCACAGCCGGGAAAGAGGAGAGTGTGGAGGCCGCCGTACAGGCGGTGGTGCTGGTCCCCTCCCGTGAGCTGGCGCTGCAGACCGAGCAGGTGTTCAAGTCGCTAGGTACAGGCCTGCGTGCCGTGAGCTGCTATGGCGGCCGTCCGACCATGGACGAGCATCGAACCCTCAAAGGTGTGAGACCGGAGGTGGTGATTGCCACGCCGGGGCGTATGAACGACCATCTGCAGAAGGGCAATATCCAGGCCGACACGGTGCGTGTGCTGGTGATTGACGAGTTTGACAAGTGTCTGGAGCTGGGATTCCGCGACGAGATGGCCAAGGTTATCCGACAGTTGCCGAAGCTGCGCCGGAGAGTCCTGCTCTCCGCTACCGATGCCGAGGAGATACCCGGTTTCGCCAGTGTGGGCAAGGAGTATGCGCGTCTGGACTATCTGGACAAGACCGCTGAGGTGAAGGAACGCATCAGCCTGCATGTGGTCCACTCTCCGGAGAAGGACAAGCTGCAGACCTTGCTGCGGCTCCTGGGTTCCCGCGGACAGGAGAGCTCCCTGGTCTTTGTGAACTACCGTGAGGCTGTGGACCGGGTAGGAAAGTTCCTGAAGCAGGAAGGGGTTTACTGTGAGCTCTTCCACGGCGGCATGGAGCAGAAAGACCGGGAGAAAGCCTTGTACAAGTTCGTGAACGGGAGTTGTAATGTCTTCGTTTCCACCGACTTGGCAGCGCGTGGACTGGATATACCTGATATAGACAATGTGGTACACTACCACCTGCCTGTGAATGAGGATGGCTATACGCACCGGAACGGTCGTACCGCCCGTTGGGAGGCCGAAGGCAACAGCTACCTGATTCTGGGTCCGGAGGAGGTTCTCCCGGATTATCTGGACGCCTCTCAGGTGGACGAGTACGCCCTGCCAGAGACGGTGGAGAAGCCCAAGGCACCGAAGTGGATTACCCTCTACATAGGCAAGGGCAAGAAGGACAGACTTAGCAAGACCGACATCCTGGGCTTCCTGTGCCAGAAAGGCGGCCTTTCCAAAGAGGAAGTGGGACGGATAGACGTGAAAGAGCACCAGTCGTTCGTGGCCGTGAGCCGTCAGAAACACCGGGAACTGCTGGAACGCATCAGCGGTGAAAAGATAAAAGGACTGAAAACCATCATCCAGGTGACCCGATAGCGGCTGGCATTTTGTCAGTAAAACATCCTGCCATATACTCCTGCCTGAAGGTGTTTATTTCATATTGAAATATTTTGTACGTTAACGGCAGCAATCCTTTAAAAAAGGGGTGGATTTGTGGGATTTTGTTTTGGCTGATTGGCAATTAATGACTACCTTTGTACGCCTATAAATAAAGAAAATACGTATAAACAATAAAAAACATCAACGAAAATGAAGAAGCATAATTTTAATGCGGGACCTTCTATCTTACCAAGAGAGGTCATTGAACAGACTGCACAGGCAGTTCTCGATTTTAACGGTTCTGGACTATCTCTGTTGGAAATCTCGCATCGTGCTAAGGATTTCAAGCCTGTAGTAGACGAGGCTGAGGCATTGTTCAAGGAACTGCTGGACATTCCAGAGGGTTATTCCGTACTGTTCCTGGGTGGTGGTGCAAGCCTGCAGTTCTGCATGGTTCCTTATAACTACCTGAACAAGAAGGCTGCCTATCTGAATACCGGTACCTGGGCAAAGAAGGCCATCAAGGAGGCAAAGGCATTTGGTGAGGTGGACGTGGTAGCTTCTTCTGCAGAAGCCAACTTCAACTACATTCCAAAGGGATGGACCGTTCCTCAGGATGTGGACTATTTCCACTATACCTCCAACAATACCATCTTCGGAACTGAAATCAGGAAGACTCCGGAGGTTGGCAATGTTCGTATGATCTGTGATATGTCGTCCGACATCTTCTCACACCCGGTAGAAGTGGAGAAATACGACCTGATCTACGGTGGTGCCCAGAAGAACCTGGCTCCTGCTGGCGTAACTTTCGTGGTAGTGAAGAACGACTCCCTGCACAAGGTGGACCGTGTCATTCCTACCATGCTGGACTATCAGACTCACATTGACGGCGGTTCCATGTTCAACACCCCTCCAGTACTGCCTATCTACACCGCACTGATGAACCTGCGCTGGCTGAAGGCTCAGGGTGGTGTTCCTGAGATGGCCCGTCGTGCGAAGGAGCGTGCCGACCTGCTTTACTCTGCCATCGAAGACAGCAAGATCTTCGTTCCGACCATCGCTGATCCAGAGGACCGTTCCTACATGAACATCTGTTTCGTGATGAAGGAAGAGTACAAGGAGCTGGAGCCTGAGTTCATGACCTTTGCTACTGAGCGTGGTATGGTGGGTATCAAGGGACACCGTTCCGTAGGCGGTTTCCGTGCCTCTTGCTACAATGCCCTCCCACTGGAGAGCGTAAAGGCGCTGGTGGCTTGCATGAAGGAATTCGAAAACAAATAAGACAGAAGTGTCATGAAAGTTTTAATTGCTACAGAAAAGCCTTTCGCAGCCGTAGCTGTGGAAGGTATCCGCAAGGAGATAGAGGCAGCAGGCTATGAACTGGCCCTGCTGGAGAAATATACCGAGAAGGCTCAGCTTCTGGATGCCGTGAAGGATGCCAATGCCCTGATTATCCGCAGCGACAAGGTGGACAATGAGGTGCTGGATGCTGCTAAGGAGCTGAAGATTGTGGTGCGTGCCGGTGCTGGTTACGACAACGTGGACCTGGATGCAGCTACCGCTCATAACGTATGTGTGATGAACACTCCTGGCCAGAACAGCAATGCTGTGGCTGAGTTGGTGTTCGGTCTGCTGGTGTTTACCGTGCGCAACTTCTTCAACGGCAAGGCTGGTACCGAGCTGAAGGGCAAGAAACTGGGTATCCTGGCATTCGGCAATGTGGGCCGTAATGTGGCTCGCGTGGCTGCCGGCTTCGGTATGGAATGCTATGCCTACGATGCTTACTGCCCGAAGGAAGTGATTGAGGCTGCCGGTGTACATGCCGTTGATTCTCAGGATGTCCTGTTTGAGACTTGTGATGTGGTGTCTCTCCATATCCCTGCTACTCCTGAGACCAAGCAGAGCATCAACAAGGCGCTGGTAGGCAAGATGAAGAAGGGTGGCATTGTGGTGAACACCGCCCGTAAGGAAGTCATCAATGAGCCAGAGCTGATTGAGCTGATGAGCGAGCGTGAGGATATCAAGTATGTGACCGACATCATGCCAGACGCACATGCTGAGTTCGCAGAGAAGTTCGCAGGCCGTTACTTCTCTACTCCGAAGAAGATGGGTGCACAGACTGCAGAGGCCAACATCAATGCAGGTATCGCTGCAGCCAAGCAGATTGTAGGCTACTTCAAGGAGGGCATCGAGCGATTCCGTGTCAACAAGTAAAAACGTCATTCTATCCCACAAGTAGCTGTCAGAGGCTGGCTTGTGGGATTTTTTTCATTGAATAAATATCATGGCAATAGTAAAACCATTCAAGGGAATACGCCCACCGAAGGACTTGGTGGAACAGGTGGAGAGCCGCCCCTATGACGTGCTGAACAGCAAGGAGGCCAAGGCCGAGTGTGAGGGCAATGAGAAGTCGCTCTACCACATCATCAAGCCGGAAATCAATTTCGACCCGATCTGCGACGAGCATGACCCGAAGGTGTATGCGGAGGCTGCCCGTCAGTTCCAGCTCTTCCAGGACAAGGGATGGCTGGTTCAGGACCCTAAGGAGTATTATTATATCTATGCACAGACCATGAACGGCAAGACACAGTATGGTCTGGTCATCTGTGCCTATGTGGACGACTACCTGAACGGGGTCATCAAGAAGCATGAGCTGACCCGCAGGGACAAGGAGGAGGACCGGATGAAGCATGTGCGTGTGAACAATGCGAATGTGGAGCCTGTCTTCTTTGCTTATCCGGATGATGCGGTGCTGGATGAGATTGTGGCAAAGTACACCAAGGAGGAGCCGGTATACGACTTTATCGCTCCGGTGGACGGCTTCGGTCATCAGTTCTGGATTGTGGACGACCCGAAGGATATTGAGACGATTACTGCCCGTTTTGCCCTGATGCCTGCTTTGTACATCGCCGACGGCCATCACCGTTCGGCTGCGGCTGCCCTAGTGGGTGCGGAAAAGGCCAAGAACGACCCTCATCGGACGGGTAAGGAGGAGTATAACTACTTCATGGCGGTGGCCTTCCCGGCTAACCAGCTGACCATCATCGACTACAACCGTGTGGTGAAGGATTTGAACGGACTGACTCCTGCCGAGTTCCTGGCCAAGGTGGCTGAGAACTTTGAGGTGGAGGAGAAGGGTACGGAAATCTACAAGCCTGTGAAGCTGCACAACTTCTCCCTGTATCTGGAAGGGAAGTGGTACAGCCTGACGGCAAAGCCTGGTACCTATGACGATACCGACCCGATAGGGGTACTGGATGTCTCTGTTTCTTCTAATCTGATTCTGGACAAGATTCTGGGTATCAAGGACCTACGTTCCGACAAACGCATTGATTTCGTAGGTGGTATCCGTGGTCTGGGTGAGCTCAAGAAACGCGTGGACAGCGGGGAGATGAAGGTGGCTCTGGCCCTTTATCCGGTATCCATGAAGCAGTTGATGGACATTGCCGACACGGGCAACATCATGCCTCCAAAGACCACCTGGTTTGAACCTAAGCTGCGTTCAGGCCTGGTCATCCACAAACTGGACTAACCTGACAGGATGGACGATACGTACAAGACGATAGCTGCACCTGCAGAAGGAACCTATACGGAAAAGCGAAGCAAGTTTCTTGCCTTCGCTTTTCCTGTTGCTACCGTGGAGGAGGTGAAAGCCATCCAGGACCGGATGCAGAAGGAGTACTACGATGCCCGTCATGTGTGCTATGCCTATATGCTGGGTCCGGAGCGGAAGGATTTCCGGGCCAACGACAATGGGGAGCCTTCTGGGACGGCCGGCAAGCCTATTCTGGGGCAGATCAACTCCAATGGGCTGACCGACATCGCCATCTTCGTGGTCCGCTACTTCGGTGGCATCAAACTGGGTACCAGCGGACTGATTGTAGCGTACAAGGCTGCAGCGGCCGAGTGTCTGGCTGCTGCGGAGATTATAGAAAAGACCGTGGATGAGGATGTATCCTTCGGTTTTGAGTATCCGTTCATGAACGACGTGATGCGGATAGTGAAGGAGGAGGGGCCCAAGATTCTGGAGCAGGGGTACAACCAGGACTGCACGATGCGCCTCCGTATCCGGAAATCCCTGATGCCCCGGCTAAGGGAAAGGCTGACCAAGGTGGACAGCCTCCATTTCATGGATGAAAAGTGATTTATTTGGACCTCAGTAGCTCTTCCAGACGGATAATCTCGTCCCGATAGCCCGCCGCCTCGATGAAGTCGAGCTGCTTGGCTGCCTGTTCCATCAGTTTCTTGTTCTGTGCGATAGCCTTTTCCAACTGTTCCCGGTTCATCTGGGCGTACAATGGATCTGCCGCCTTCAGGCCCATATCCTCTGCACCGGTGTAGGCCCGTGTCTGACCACTCTGTATCTTGCTGAGGGCCTGCTTGTCCACCTTGTTTCCCTTCATCTGCTCGTTGGCAGAAATCAGGTCGCTCATCTGACGCTTTTTGACAATCTGTTTCGGCACAATGCCGTGCTCCTCGTTGTATTTCAGCTGCTTCTCCCTACGGCGGTTGGTCTCATCGATGGTCTTCTGCATACTTTCCGTGATGGTATCTGCATACATGATAGCCTTTCCGTTCAGGTGACGGGCAGCACGCCCTACCGTCTGTGTGAGGGAGCGGAAGCTACGCAGGAAACCCTCCTTGTCGGCATCCAGGATAGCCACCAGGGATACCTCCGGCAAGTCCAGCCCCTCACGGAGCAGGTTCACCCCGATGAGCACATCGATATTACCGGCACGCAGGTCGTCCATGATCTTTACACGCTCCAGCGTGTCGACATCACTGTGGATGTAGGTACATTTGACACCAATGTCCAGGAGGTATTCTGAGAGCTCCTCCGCCATTCTTTTTGTCAGCGTGGTTACCAGCACCCTTTCCTCTTTCTCTATGCGCTGCTGAATCTCCTCCATCAGGTCGTCGATCTGGTTGAGGCTAGGTCGCACTTCAATGACAGGGTCCAGCAGTCCGGTAGGACGGATTACCTGGTCAATGACAATACCTTCGCTCTGTTCCAGCTCGTAGTCGGCCGGTGTGGCGCTGACATAGATGACCTGGTTCACCAGTTCCTGGAATTCCTCAAAACGCAACGGGCGGTTGTCCAGGGCTGCCGGGAGACGGAAGCCATATTCCACCAGGTTCTTCTTGCGGGCCCGGTCGCCTCCGTACATGGCACCAATCTGCGGGACACTGACATGACTCTCATCGATGACCATCAGGAAATCCTTCGGGAAGAAGTCCAGGAGGCAGTAGGGACGTGTACCCGCAGCACGTCCGTCGAAATAACGCGAATAATTCTCAATGCCGCTGCAATGTCCCAGTTCCCGGATCATCTCCATGTCGTAGGATACACGCTCCTGGATTCTCTTCGCTTCGATAGGCCTTCCAGTCTCCTCAAAGTAAGCCACTTGCTTGGTCAGGTCCTCCTCAATCTGGTGGATGGCAGCCAAGGTACTTTCCTTGGTAGTCATGAACAGGTTGGCAGGGTAAATCTTATATTCTTCGAATTTTCCGATACGAGTTCCGTTCAACGGGTCCACCTCTTCAATGCTGTCGATCTCATCGTCCCAGAAGCAGACACGCAGCACGTGGTCGGCATAGGCCAGGTAGATATCCACATTGTCGCCCCGCACCCGGAAGTTCCCACGGTCCAGCGTCATGTCATTCCTGACATACAGGCTATCGACCAGCCGTCGGAGGAGTGCATTCCGGTCCAGGATCATGCCCTGTCTTATTTCGATGACATTATTGTAGAAGTCGGCCGGGTTTCCCATGCCATAGATACAGCTTACCGATGAGATGACAATCACATCTTTCCGACCGGAGAGCAGGGCAGAAGTAGCCGCCAGCCGGAGCTTGTCGATCTCGTCGTTGATGGCCAGGTCCTTCTCGATATACGTGTCGGTGACAGGCAGGTAGGCCTCAGGCTGGTAGTAGTCGTAGTAAGAGACATAGTATTCCACGGCATTGTTCGGGAAGAAACTCTTGAACTCGCCATAGAGCTGGGCAGCCAATGTCTTGTTGTGACTGAGAATAAGCGTCGGCTTATTGACATTCTTGATGACATTGGCTATGGTGAAGGTCTTACCCGAACCGGTCACACCCAATAGTGTTTGGGCAGGAACACCCTCAAGTACCCCCTCCGTGAGTTGTCTGATAGCCTCAGGCTGGTCGCCTGTAGGCTGGAAATCCGATACAAGTTCAAATTCTGCCATACGTATGCTGAAATGGAGATGTAAAGTTACATCATTTCTCTTGAAATTCCATGCATGGAACATTTTTTTACATTAAAAAAGTTAGATTAAATGTAGAAACATTGTTCATGTCGAACCAATTTACTAATTTTGCACCCAAATTTGGATGATGAAAAAGAACATTTTCTATATTTTGCTTGCTGTAGTGCTTGTTTCCAGTTGTGGAAGCAAGGCGAAGGTTGCCATGAGTACAGACTATGAGCAACGCTATGAAGCTGCCAAGCAGGCTTATGCGGAAGGCCACTATACCCGCTGTTGCAACCTGTTGGCCGACATGATTGTGGTCATGAAAGGTACAGACAAGGCGCAGGAGTCGCTCTACATGATGGCGATGGCCCAGTACAACCTGGGAGACTATGAGACTGCTGCCACTTATTTCAAGCAGTTCTATACCAGCTATCCGAAGGGAGAGTTCAGTGAGCTGGCCCGCTACAATGCAGGCAAGGCACTGTACAACAGTACCCCGGATGCCCGTCTGGACCAGTCTGCCACTGCGGAGGCCATTTCCGAGCTGCAGACCTTCCTGGACTATTTCCCAGGTTCCCAATACACCGACCGTGCACAGAACATGATTTTCGAGCTGCAGGACAAGCTGGTGGAGAAGGAGTACTATTCAGCCAAGTTGTATTATGATCTGGGCAGTTACTTCGGCAACTGTACCGAGGGCGGCAGCAACTATGAGGCTTGTGTGGTAACCTGTCAGAATACCTTGAAGGACTATCCTTACACCAAGCTTCGCGAGGAGCTCTACTACTTGAATTTCAAGGCGAAATATGAGTTGGCAGAGCAGAGTGTGCTGGAGAAGCAGCAGGAACGTTACCGGGATGCCATTGATGATTACTTCGGTTTCAAGAATGAGTTCCCGGACAGCAAGTACACCAAGGAACTGGACAAGCTGTATGCTTCTGCCCTGAAGCATGTGAATTTGGAGGAAGATGAAGAAGATTTATAATGAAAATTTAATATAGAATATATATGGATTACATGAAAACCAATGCGCCAACCAACACACAGACCCGTGACATCATGGAACTGTGCAAGGAGACTGGCAATATTTATGAAAGTGTGGTTATCTTGGCAAAACGCTCCAATCAGATTGGGCAGGATATCAAGGCTGAGCTGACCAACAAACTGAAGGAATTCGCAACCCGTACAGATAACCTGGAGGAGATTTTTGAGAACCGTGAGCAGATTGAGATTTCACGTTTCTATGAGAAGCTTCCGAAGCCAACATTGATTGCCACTCAGGAATTTCTGGATGGTAAGGTTTACTTCCGCAATCCTGCAAGGGACAAGGAGAATCTGTTCTAATCCATGATACAGCGTGTTCAATCTCTTTATCTGCTGGCAGTCCTGATTCTCTGCATCGTCTGCATGTGTGTTTCCGTGGGACGATTCGTGGGGGATAACGGCGACGTGGTAGCCGTGATGAATAACCTGACATTGGAGCAAGGTGAAGCTGTCTCTTACCGGCCTTGGGCTCTTTTTGCAGAGCTGCTGCTGGTTTGTATTCTGACCTTCTTCACCATCTTTACCTATAAGAAACGCATGCGTCAGATTCGCATGACCATTTTCTCCTGCATTGTGTTGATAGGCTATTTCATCACTTATGGGGTGTTTGCCTATCTGTTCGGTGCAGAACTGGGTGCTTCCTTCCGACCTTCACTCTGTGCATCCTTCCCATTGATTGCCTTGATCCTGAACTGGCTGGCCATTCGTGCCATCGGTGCAGATGAGATGTTGGTAAGGTCGCTTGACAGAATCAGATAACAAGAAAAAAGTTGAGAGAGAAAAAAAGGGAGAGCTACTTGATTTAGGGGTAGCTCTCCTTTTTTGATTTCCTATCGGATGTTTGGATTCTTCGATTTGAACAGGTCTATCAGATAACCGACCTTAACGGTGATGGCATTGTGACCGGAACGTCCGAAATACCCTTTGGAACTGTTGTCGTAGAAGTCATGCAGTCCGTAGTAGTAACGCGCCTCAATCTGGAAGTGTCCCAGTTTAGGAGCAGACAACTCCATTCCGGCTCCTAGGGTAATACCATAGTCGAATGATCTGTCTGCATCGTGGCTGTACTGATGGGTATGCGTATGTTCCTTCTCCATCCAAGAACCTGTATATTCCTGACTTTCAGACAACAGAAAACCTATTTGAGGACCCAGGACAATATAGCCTTGTGCCCCTTTGCGTTCCCTTCCCCAGGCCAGACGGGCCAGGGCAGGAATCTGCACATAGTTCATGGTTTTGCTGAAGTAGTCTGAGCTTTCATCCTCTACCTCTTTCCAACCCTGCTGGAAATAATTCACCTCCAGTTGGATGGCGCAGATGGCCTTGATGTATTTTTCGCAGGTGTACCGCAGGATGATTCCTGCATTCTTGCCCATGAGCTTTCCCTCCTTCAGGCTAGGATTGAAGTCGACCGCGGTAAGGTTGATACCCCCGGAGAAGCCAATGGCGAACTCACTGCGGTAGTCGCCCACCTGAGCCGAAGCGGTCAGTCCCAGCGTGGCCAGCATGCAAACCAGTGCGAAACGTTTCATGTCAGTCTTCCACATTTACCAGTCCCTTACTATTGAAATGCACGTAGGCAATCTTGGTGTTGGCAAAGCCACCTTTCTCACCCTGCCTTTCGAACTTGATGAAATTCTGGTATGGACGGATGGAAATATCATTTAGATGCTCTTCCAGGGCTGTGCCGTAGGCAGACAGACTCTTGATCATGTAGTAAGCCGTGTCAAAGCCGATGGTAGGCACAGAAGGCATGAGGGTAGGGAGTTCTGCACGGAACCAGTGCTGATAGTTTCTGGCCAGCTTCTTGGACTGGGCATTACCAGGGTTGAACCAGACCTTCGTATAAATATAGGTGTCGGTCGTGTAGAAGCTGGATTTCAGCTCATTGGCTAGGCTGAGCCATTCCTTGTGTCCGAATACCGTAATCTTGTATTTCGGATTATTGGAAACGATGCTTTTCCATTTGGTCATGAAACGACGCAGGAGTGCGAGGTTGGCAGAGTTTGGCACCAGCACATTCTGTTTGCTGGACTCCAAAGTCTTGAAGATATCTTCGTTGGCTGAATTGATATTCAGGAACTTGTACGTCATATTCTTTTCCGTGAGTGCCTGCCTGATTCTGGAAGTCAGTTCACCTCGTGAAGAACGGGCATCCTCATCATCCATATCCACGATGATGACATTCACGTTGCTTCTGCCGAACTTACGCATGAAATATTCAGTGACAGCCGTATACAACTGATTGTTGTTCCCGTTCATGGTGAACAAGTAAGGATTCCTTTCCACCTCGTTCGGCTGCGTCAAGACCAGACGGATTTGTCTGTTCCTGGCGAACTCCGAGATTTTACGCTCATTCTGCTCAATCTGAGGACAGAACAGCAGATCGGCGTTCATGAGGGCCGGCTCACGGAGCAGGCTGTCCACTTTCTCCTCATTGGCACCCGTGTCACAGATGGTCAGGTCCATATTGACACCCTCGTTCTTCAGACTGTCGATAGCCAGCATGAAGCCCCTGTAGTACATGGTAGAGCTAGCCTCTTTCGCCTTGTTGGTGCTACTGAACGGCAACAGCAGGGCAACCTTCATCATGCCGTAGTAAGAGACTTCAGGAACACTGGTAGCGAACAGCTCCTCATTTTCCGGGTCCACATTCTTGACCACCTTTACAATTTTATAAGGAATACAGATGAGGGAGTTCTTCTTCAGTTTTGCACCCGGTTTCTTCAGTTCAGGGTTGGCATCCAGCAGTTGCTGTTCGGTGATTTCGAACTTCTTGGAAATGCTGTAGATGGTTTCCTTCCGTTTCACCTTATACATTTCCCGGCAGTTGTCTGCCACACCCTCCGGGCGGGAAGACTCCAAGACTTCGATGGTCTTTGCCTTTTCCACCTCACCATTGGGGGCCGGTATGGCAATGGTCTTGCCAGCCTGGAAGTTCTCGGCACTCAGTCCGGGGTTCAAGGCACAGATGGATTCTGCGGTTACCTGATAAATCTGAGTCAGCCGGAAGAGTGTCTCACCTTTCTGAATGGTATGATAGCTGGCAACCCTATTCTGTGCAGACACGGAAAGTCCCCAGAAGAAGGCAGTGCATAGGAGTACAAAATATCTCAAGTTTCTCATGAGTGTATTTTATTAATATAATCTCTGCAAATTTACGAAAAAATTAATGAACCTCAACCATCTTTTGGTGGGAAAGTGTTATATTTGCAGATTGAAATTTAAAAAAAGGATGAAAGAAACTGAATATATCAATGTTTGGGGAGCCCGTGTCCACAACTTGAAAAATGTGGATGTACAGATTCCCCGTCATTCCCTGACTGTTTTTACCGGATTAAGTGGCAGTGGAAAGTCTTCCTTGGCTTTCGACACCATTTTTGCGGAGGGACAACGTCGGTATATTGAGACTTTCTCCGCCTATGCCCGCAATTTCCTGGGCAATATGGAGCGTCCGGACGTGGACAAGATTACCGGACTGAGCCCCGTCATCTCCATCGAGCAGAAGACCACCAATAAGAATCCCCGTTCCACGGTAGGAACCACGACAGAGATCTACGATTATCTCCGTCTGCTCTTTGCCCGTGCCGGTGAGGCCTATTCTTACCTGAGTGGGAAGAAGATGGTGCGCTATACGGAGGACCAGATTATAGACCTTATCTTGAAGGAATACAAGGATAGGAAGGTCCTGCTCCTGGCACCGGTGGTCAAGTCGCGCAAGGGTCATTACAAAGAACTTTTTGAGAATATTCGCAGAAAAGGCTATCTGAGTGTCCGGGTGGATGGTGAGATACGTGAAATCGTTCCAGGCATGAAGCTGGACCGCTACAAGAACCACGATGTGGAGATTGTAGTGGATAAGCTTATTCCTCAGGAGAAAGATGATGAGCGGCTCCGGAAGAGCCTTGCCACCGCCATGACACAAGGCGAGGGCATCATTCAGCTGCTGGATGTGGAAACCGACAAGCTCCATTTCTACAGCAAGCACCTGATGTGTCCGGATACCGGTATCTCTTACCGGGAACCGGCACCTCACAGTTTCTCCTTCAATTCCCCTCAAGGTTCCTGCCCGAAATGTAAGGGTTTGGGACGGGTGTCACAGATAGATGTGACAAAGGTCTTTCCGAAGCCAGAACTCTCTATCGCTCAAGGAGGTATAGAGCCTTTGGGAAAGTATAAGTCGAGCATGATTTTCTGGCAGATTGAGGCACTTTTGGACCGTTATGACATGAACTTGGACACTCCGGTGGGTGAGTTCCCTGAGGAGCTGATAGGCGACCTGATAGACGGCTCTGATGAGCGCATCAAGATAAAGGCATCGACGATGCATTCCTCTAATGACTATTTCACCACCTTCGACGGTCTGGTGAAGTACATGGATGCCATGGTGGATGCGGCTGCCTCAGAGAAAGCACAGAAATGGGCAGAGCAGTTCTCCCGCACGATAGAATGTCCGGTTTGCCATGGTGCCCGTCTGAACCGTGAGGCCCTTCATTTCCGTCTGTGGGACAAAAACATCTATGAGCTCAGCAATATGGATATCTATGAACTGAGTGACTGGATGGGAGAGGTGGAGAATCACCTGTCGGAACGACAGCTGCAGATATCCAAGGAGATTATCAAGGAAATCCGTACCCGACTGAAGTTCCTGATGGACGTAGGACTGGACTATCTGAGTCTGAACCGTGCCTCTGCCAGTCTTTCAGGTGGTGAGAGTCAGCGTATCCGTTTGGCTACCCAGATAGGTTCCCAACTGGTGAACGTACTCTATATCCTAGATGAGCCCAGCATCGGTCTTCACCAGCGGGACAACATGCGACTGATCAAGTCCTTGAAGGAACTGCGGGATTTAGGCAATACCGTGCTGGTGGTGGAACACGACAAGGATATGATGCTCAATGCTGATTATGTGGTGGATATCGGTCCGTTGGCGGGCAGAAGAGGCGGCCAGATAGTGTTTGCAGGCACCCCTGAGGAGATGCTGAAGACCGACACCCTGACCTCTCAGTATTTGAACGGAAAGCTGGAGATTACTGTCCCACCGACACGCAGGCCGGGTAATGGCCATGAACTGAAACTCTTCGGCTGCAAAGGAAACAACCTGAAGAATGTAGATGTCTCTTTCCCGCTGAACAAGCTTATCATTGTGACCGGTGTGAGCGGTAGCGGCAAGTCCACCCTGGTGAACGAGACCTTACAGCCGATTCTCTCGCAGCATTTCTACCGTTCCCTGAAAGAGTCGATGCCCTACGACAGGATAGAAGGGCTGGAATATGTGGATAAAGTGGTGGATGTGGACCAGGCTCCGCTGGGTCGTACTCCCCGTTCCAATCCAGCCACCTATACCGGCGTGTTCTCCGACATCAGAAACCTTTATGTAGGCTTGCCTGAAGCCAAGATCAGAGGATACAAGCCCGGACGCTTTTCCTTCAATGTAGGCGGTGGCCGTTGTGAAGCCTGTGGCGGCAATGGCTATAAGTCCATTGTGATGAATTTCCTTCCCGACGTGCTGATTCCTTGTGAAGTATGTCATGGCAAACGCTACAACAGGGAGACCTTGGAGGTCCGATTCCGAGGCAAGAGCATCGCTGATGTGCTGGACATGACCATTAATCAGGCAGTGGAATTCTTTGAGAATGTGCCGAATATACTGAACAAGATCAAGGTGCTGCAAGATGTAGGCCTGGGCTATATAAAGCTGGGGCAGCCATCTACCACACTCTCAGGAGGTGAGAGCCAGCGCGTGAAGCTTGCCACAGAGTTGAGCAAGAAAGATACCGGTAAGACCGTTTATATTCTGGATGAGCCGACGACAGGTCTTCATTTTGAAGATATCCGGGTACTGCTGGGCGTCTTGGAACGGTTGGTGGACAAAGGAAACACCGTTATCGTGATTGAGCACAACATGGATGTCATCAAGATGGCAGACCATATTATCGATATGGGTCCGGACGGAGGTGCCAAAGGAGGAAAGATTCTGTTTGAAGGCACTCCTGAAGAATTGGCTAAGACGAAAATAGGATATACAGCTTCATTCTTGAAGCAGGAATTAAAACAATAATTAATAATTAATCCCAATGAAAAGATTATCAGTATTAGGATTTACTCTCTGTGTGCTGTTGACTTGTGGAACACTGAATGCCCATGCTCAGTTCGGGGATATCCTGAACAAGGTGGCCAATGCAGTAACCGGGGGCTCTGAGGTTTCAGAAGCCGATTTGGTAGGAACATGGACCTATGCAGGACCAGCCGTGGAGTTCACGTCGGACAACCTCTTGTCCAATCTGGGAGGTTCAGTGGCTTCCACCAAGATAGAAGAGCAATTAGGCACCTATATGGGACAGGTAGGCATAACTGCCGGCAATTTCACCCTTATCCTGAAAGAGGACAAGACGTTTCAGGCATCTATGAGTGACGGGAAGAGTACTACCGGAACCTATGCCTTGACTGAAGATAAGAAGCTTGCCTTTACTTTTCCATATTTGGGAACCAAGGTGAACGCATCGGCAAGTCTGACCGGTGGCAAGCTGGTGCTGCTTCTGGATGCTGACAAGTTGCTGGCCTTGATGACCACAGTGAGCAATTATGCCGGAAGTTCCAACTCCACCATGGGAGCCATAGGTTCCATGTTGGAGAACTACAATGGCATGAAGGCCGGCATGAAATTCACCCGATAACTGAGTAATTTCCAATTTCATAAATGCACCTTTCGAGGTGCATTTTTTATTTGTCAAAATCACTTATTAATTGTTCTAAATACCCTTTAATTTGTTAATTTCACATGGCATAATGTGAATTTCCCGTTTTATTTTCTTCTATAAGGTTAAAAAGGTTATCTTTGCACGAATTTTAAACTAAAATTTACTATTAAAAACAAATTTTATGCGTATTACACATGTTATTACTAAAAAAGCATGGCGCTATGCACTGCTCATGGCTTTGCTTTTAGTGAATTCTACGTATATGTTTGCCCAATCAAATGTCTCCGGTATCGTTACAGATGCCAGCGGTGAGCCATTGATTGGTGTAAATGTATTGGAGAAGGGTACCACCAACGGTACTATTACAGGTATGGACGGTGATTTTACCTTGCGTGTAGCACAGGGTAGGACATTGGTCTTTTCTTACATAGGTTATATCACTCAGGAAGTGGTTGTCCGCGGTTCACAGTTGAACATAACTTTGCAGGACGATACACAGCTTCTTGAAGATGTTGTAGTCATCGGTTATGGTTCCATGACTCGTAAGGATGTTACTTCATCCATCACAACCGTAAAGGCTGATCAGTTGAACGTAGGTGCCTACACCAGTCCTTCACAGCTTTTGCAAGGTAAGGTTCCAGGTTTGACCATCACTAACACCTCTGACCCTAACGGTTCAGGTTCTATTTCCCTTCGTGGTGCTTCTTCACTTCGTGAAGGTGCTGCAATGGAGCCATACTATGTTATTGACGGTGTTCCAGGTGTGAGCCTTTCCCTGATTGCTCCAGAAGATATTGAGAGCATCGACGTACTCCGCGACGCTACTGCTACTGCCATCTACGGTTCCAAGGCTGCTAACGGTGTCATCATCGTTACAACCAAGAAGGGTAGCAAGGGCGAAGGTCATTCTTCTATCGGTTACAGCGGTTATGTAGCTTTCGACAACACCTTGAAGACACTGGACATGATGAGCGCTTCACAGTTGCTTTCATACGCAAAGAGCAACAATGTAGACTTGTCTCCATATTATGATGCCAACCATCCAGCTGACACAGACTGGCAGAAGGAAGTTCTCCGCACTGGTATCAGCCACAGCCACAATGTATCCATCAACGGTGGACACGGCAGCACCAACTACAGTGCTTCTGTCAACTACATTAATAAAGAAGGTGTAGTTCGTGGTACAGACATGAACCGCCTCACTGCCCGTTCTTTCTTGCAGACTTCTGCCTTGAACGACCGTTTGGATCTCTCTTTCAGTGTCAATGCAAGTATCACCAACCGTCATGCAGGTCCTACCGGAACACAGGGACAGTCCATTCTGGATGCCATGTACTATTACAACCCATTGGTACCTGTAAAGAATGCTGATGGTTCTTGGTACAAGAACACAACCATCTCACAGAACTTCAACCCACTGTCAATGGTTAATGAGGACAAGTATGGTACTGAGTCCAAGCAGTTGCAGGGTGTTGCTAAGGTATCCTATGAGATTATTGATGGTCTGACTGCAAATGGTACCTTCTCTTATCAAAACATTCAGGATATCCACAACAATTACAATTCATCTCTTTCTCAGTTGCCTACTATCGGTGACCGTCACGGACAGGCTCAGCGCTATACCGTAGAGAGCATCAAGAAGCAGATGGAGCTTTATGCAAACTATGACAAGACCTTCGGTGCTCACAAGTTGGGTCTGATGGCTGGTTATTCTTGGGAGCAGAACGATGACAATGACGGCTTCGGACTGACTGCCTACAACTTCTACAATGATTATCTGACTTACTACAACTTAGGTTTGGCAAACAGCATGGATATCGATGGCATTTGGGCATCTCCACTGTCAACCCTGAGAATGATCTCATTCTATGGCCGTGTAAACTACAGCTATAACAGCAAGTATCTGTTCCAGGCAACTATCCGTCGTGATGGTTCTTCTGCATTCGGTAAGAACAACCGCTGGGGTACTTTTCCATCAGCATCTATTGCTTGGCGTATCTCTGAGGAAGACTTCCTGAAGGATCAAAACGCCATTAGCGACTTGAAGCTTCGTGTAGGTTATGGTGTATCTGGTAACTCTCTGGGCTTTGACGCTTATACTGCTATCCAGACTTACGGTGCTACCGGTTGGTTCACTTATACCGATCCGACAGGTGTTTCTTCAAACTACCGTACCCTGAATGCAACCAGCAATACCAACCCTGACTTGAAGTGGGAGAAGACCGGTATGTTCAACGTAGGTTTGGACTTTGGTTTTGCCAACAACCGCATCAACGGTACTATCGAGTATTATAGCAAGAAGACTTCCGACCTGATTTACGGTTATCCTGTTTCTACCAATGTCTATCCTTATCCTTGGATGACAGCTAACGTAGGTGAGATTAGCAATAAGGGTATCGAGTTCAGCTTGAACGTGGATGTCATCAAGACAAAAGACTTCAACTGGGCTACTACCATTAACTTGTCACACAACAAGAACCGTGTGGAGAAGCTTTCCAACGCAACCTTCTCTGTAGACTACATCAACGAGGCAAATCCTGACTTGGGTGGTTATTCAACCACTACTGTTCAGCGCATCATGGAAGGAGCTCCTATAGGACAGTTCTATCTGTGGGAGTGGGCAGGCTATTCAGATGGCAAGTCTATCTTCAACGACTATGATGAGAACGGTAATCTGGTAGGTACTACTGAAGAGCCAGACGATACCGACCGTCGTAAGGCAGGCAGTGCACAGCCTACTTTGACTTACAGCTGGAACAACACCTTGACTTACAAGAACTGGTCACTGACCGCATTCTTCCAGGGTGTGACAGGCAATAAGATTTTCAATGCTACCCGTGCTTTCTACAACAACGTGACTCTGATGAACACTGGTAAGAACATGATGGCAGACGTTGCAACTGAACAGTTGGCAACCGATACCCGTGCACAGGCTCCTTCAGACCGTTATCTTGAGAACGGTGCATATTTCCGTCTGGCTACCCTGACTCTGGCTTACAATGTAGGTAAGTTGGGCAAGCTGGTTGATGGTTTGAGAATCTATGCAACTTGCAACAATGTATTTACTCTGACTGGTTACAAGGGTGTTGACCCTGAAATCAATTTGGGTGGTCTGACTCCAGGTATGGATTGGCGTAATTCTACCTATCCACGTACTCGTTCCTTCCTGTTCGGTTTGAGTTTCAATCTTCCAGGTGGAAAGACTAAGTAATTTACTTTAAAATCAGATATTATATGAAGACAAAATATATTCTGTCAGGTGCTTTGCTCAGTCTTTTGGCTGCAAGTTGTACCGACCTTGACGTTGACATCAAGTCTACCTATACAGAATTCCCAGGATCAGAGATTGCCTTTGAGAGTAAGACTGCTGATGCATACTTTGCATTCCGTGGTGCTCTGGGCCGTCGTTTTGATGAAGGTAATTCCTGTAACTCTGATGAGTATACAGCCATCAGCTTCGGTGGTGACTATTTGAACGGCCGTGATATGGCCAACTTCTCCCTGCATACCATCAGCCCATCGGCTTCTGATGCTCAGTTGGGAGTTTATTCAGAACTTACTTCTGGTATCACCAAGTGCAACCAGCTGCTTTATGTAGACTTGGCTGACCTGGGTGGTGAGGATTCTGAACTTGGCGCTCCTGTAAGAGCTGCCCGTGCGTTCTATACTTTCGTACTGATGGATCATTGGGGTGACACTCCAATCCTGGATCACATCGTAGCTGATGATGAGGCTATTGCACGTTCTCCTCGTGCTGAGGTTGCCAGGTGGATTGAGTCTGAGTTGCTGGCCGTTCGTGACAAATGTCCTGCACCTGCTACTCAGGATGCTTCTACCTATGGCAAGCCAACCCGTTGGATGGTTGACGCTCTTCTTGCTAAGTTGTATATCAACTGGCCAGTCTATGTGAATGACGTAACCAGCAGTTCCTGGACTTATGGCACTAATGAGAAGTTGGCAGACTGTATTGCAGCTTGTGACGATGTCATTCAGCATGGTCCTTTCGATTTGTCAGATGATTATGTGAAGAAATTCCAGTACAACAACGGTTACAAGATTAAGGACTTTATCTATGTAATGCCATTTGACTGTGTCAATCAGCAGGGTTTGACCTACGGACGTTTCCGTACTTGGCGTCAGGCAAACAAGCCAGGTCGTATGTACGACCCAGCCATGAGCAACTCATGTGGTGGTAACATGGCACTGACTCCAGAGTTCGTAGAATTGTTCAACCTTCCTGGTGACCGTCGTAATGATGTGATTCTGGGTGGTGATATTTACATTCTCAACGGTACTACCGGTGAAGCAACTTCCGTACGTGCAACCTACAATGATCAGCCTTTGACCTTTACAAAGACTATTACTCTTGTTACTCAAGACGGTGACTTGGATTGTGGTAAGGATTTGAACGGTTGGTGCCAGGGTTACCGTTCTGTAAAGTTTGCTCCTTATGTTCCTGAATACAACAGCTACAGCCGTAACCAGTCTAACGATGTGCCTATTTTCCGTTTTGCAGATATCATCCTGATGAAGGCTGAGGCTATTCTTCGTGGCGGTGCTGCAACCAACGGTGACACTGCTGTAAGCTTGTTCAACCAGATCCGTTCTTACGTAGGTGCTCCAACTGTAGAGAGCATCAATCTTCAGGATGTAGAGGATGAGCGTGGTCGTGAGTTCCTGGATGAGCACTGGCGTCGTAATGACCTGATCCGTTTCGGTCATTTCGAGCGTAAGTGGGGCTTCAAGGAAGAGTTTGGTTCATCTGATCCACGTATGCGTCTGTGGCCTTTGGGACAGAGCACTTTGAACAGCAATGCAAACTGGACTCAGAATGCAGGTTATTAATATGAACCCTTAACATAGAAAAAGGTGGGAACTGATTGGTTCCCACCTTTTTTATTTGTTTAAACAAGAATCAGACGTCCAGGTATGAATCCTTGAAACCAAGGAAATAGAGGACACCATCCAGACCAATGGTATTGATGCTCTGACGAGCGTTGGCTGTCACTTTTGGCTTAGCGTGGAAGGCAATACCCAAGCCTGCCAGGGAAAGCATAGGAAGGTCGTTTGCCCCGTCACCAACCGCAATGGTCTGTTCCAAATCCAGTTTCTCCACCTGTGCAATCAGTCGGAGCAGTTCGGCTTTCCGACGACCATCGACAATCTCACCGACATAATGTCCGGTTAATTTTCCGTCGTCATCCACTTCCAGCTCATTGGCATAGACATAGTCGATATTGAATTTCCGCTGCAGGTATTGACCGAAATAAGTGAACCCACCACTGAGGATGGCAATTTTGTAACCATATTTCTTCAAGGCCAGCATCACACGTTCCAAGCCCTCTGTCATAGGGAGATTCTCAGCAATTTCCTGCATGACACTTGCATCGAGACCTTTCAAGAGGGAGACACGCTTGGTAAAGCTCTCTTTAAAATCGATTTCACCCCGCATGGCACTTTCAGTAATCTCCTTTACTTGTTTACCCACACCTGCATACTTAGCCAGTTCATCGATAACCTCTGTCTGGATGAGGGTGGAATCCATATCGAAACAGATTAGACGACGTGTACGACGGTACATGTTGTCCTTTTGGAAGGAGCAGTCGATTTCCAACTGTTTGGAAATTTTCAGCAGGCTGTCCTGCAGTGCAGTCCGGTCCTTCGGGTTTCCACGGAGTGAGAACTCAATGCAGGCACGGATACGTTTCTCCGGGTCTAGGGAAGGACGACCGCTCAGACGCTGGATGGAATCGATGTTCAATCCCTGGTCTGCAATCAGATGGGCTACCGCCTCAATCTGACGAGCTTCCACTCTTCTACCCAATACCGTGAGAATATAACGGTTCTTTCCCTGACGGGAAACCCAGTTGTTGTAGTCCGTTTTACTAATAGGGGAGAACTGGATGTTTACACCCATTTCCTGTGCCTTGAACAATACATGCTTCATGACATTGCCACTGTTCTCCTCAGTTACACGGATCAGGAGACCCAATGACAGGGTGTTGTGAATATCAGCCTGACCAATATCCATGATATTGGCTTCATATTTTGCCAGTATCTCCATGATTCCTGCTGTGAGACCCGGACGGTCTTCGCCAGTAATGCGCATCAGCAGCAGTTCATCTTTCAGTTGTTCTTCCATGAATGAAACATTTTTGAATTCAGGCTGCAAAAATACAGTTTTTTTTCCTACTTTTGGAGCATAAAAACAACAAAAGCATGAAAACATTTAAAGAACTGGCTACAGAACGTTGTTCTGTGCGTAAATTTGATGCAAGAGCCATAGAAAAAGAGAAACTGGATTATATCCTGGATTGCGGCCGTCTGGCTCCCTCTGCTGTCAATTACCAACCCTGGAAAATGTACCTGATTACTCCTGATTCTCCTGCAGAGGCAAGGGAGTCTGTGCAGAAATGCTATGACAGAGAATGGTTCCGTTCAGCACCTTATTATCTGATTTGCACGATAGTCCACAGTGAATCTTGGCATCGGAAGTACGACGATAAGGACCATGGGGATATAGACATAGCTATCCTTACAGAACACTTGTGTCTGGCTGCAGCTGAACAGGGAGTAGGCACCTGCTGGGTGTGCAATTTTGATGCGGAGCTTTGTCATGAGCTCTTCAAACTTCCAGAGAATGAGGAAGCTGCCGTGCTTATTCCGATGGGTTATGCTGCTGATGATTTCAGTCCTGCAGAGAAGAAGCGCAAGTCTATGGATGAAATATTGGTGAAGCTATGAAAAACAACGATTGGAAAGACCGTTTGAATGTAGTTTTCTCCACCAATCCAAACTTCCAGTACGAGACAGAGGAAGAGGAGGAGCAGGAATTATTGCCAAAGAACCAGCAGAAGCTGAGAGTGAAGCTGGACAGGAAGAACCGTGGCGGAAAGACTGTGACCCTGGTGACAGGATTCGTAGGTCCTGAAGAAGACCTGAAAGCTCTGGGTAAATTCCTGAAAGGCAAGCTTGGAGTAGGGGGATCGGCTAAGGACGGTGAGATTATCATCCAAGGTGAATTCAAAGAAAGAGTCATTGACATCTTGCTGAAAGATGGTTATAAGGATGTGAAATGAGGTATCTGTTTCTTTTGTTAAGCCTGTTTTGTGTGTCTGTCTTCGGTCAGCACACGAACTATGTTGACCCCAGGATAGGCTCCGAAGGGTTGGGCCGTGTGTTTATCGGTCCCAGTTGCCCGTTTGGCATGGTAAAACCCTCTCCGGACTGTACATCCAGAAACAACAGCGGATGGGCACCCATGCCAGAGCAGGTGAACGGATTCGGTCAGGTGCACGTAAGCGGTACCGGAGGAGGATGCAAGTACGGAAATATCCTGATTCAGCCTTTTACAGGCCCATTGGAAGGTACGAGCCATATTGATTATCGGGTTAAAGAAGATATCCGATTAGGCTATTACGGTACTACTTATCAGAAGAGTGGAATCCAAGTAGAAGTCACCACGGCAGAACGCGCCTCTTTCTATGCCTTCACGTTCAAAGAAGGTGACGAGGCCAATCTCTTGGTTGACGCCGGCTTTTATCTGGGAGAGACCAACAATCCCGAAGGCCGTGAGGCACAGCAGTTTGTGGGCTCTGAGATTCAAGTCCTGAATGAACATGCCGTAAGTGGCTATTCCCGCATCCGAGGAGGATGGAATAACGGGAAAGCCTACACCGTCTATTTCTATGTAGAGGCAGACCAGCCTATTCAAGCCTATAAAACCTGGAAAGAACTAACTCAGGTGCAGGTTGCCCAGCATCAGCAGGCAGAAGGCTTGGGGCTGTCTTCAGCTTCTAGTCAGTATGACGATGGGCATAAGACAGGTGCGCTGGTTTCATTTGGCTCCCAAAGAAAAGTCCAGGTGAAAGTAGGCATTTCCTTCGTCAGTGAGCGAAAGGCTAGGGAAAACGCCTTGAAAGAGATTCCACATTGGGATTTCAATCGTGTCTATCAGGATTTGCTGGGAAAGTGGGAGAAGACACTGAACAAAATAGAGTTGAGCGAATCCACATCTGAAGAATATAAAAGGATGTTCTATACCGGTATCTATCATACCATGCTCATGCCGGTGGACAGAACTGGAGACAATCCGGGATGGAACGATGATGAAAGCTATTATGACGATTTCTATGCGATATGGGATACCTACCGCACATCTACACCACTGATCACTCTGTTGGAACCAGACAGGGAAGTAGCCATTGTCAATGCCCTGCTGAACATCTACAAACGTGATGGTTACCTGCCTGATGCGAGAAGCGGAAACAGCAATGGACGTACCCAGGGAGGCTCCAATGCGGAAATCGTCATTGCAGACGCATTGGCGAAAGGCTTGACAGGCATAGACTATGACCAGGCTTTGGAAGCCATGCTGAAAGATGCCACGATGCCTCCTGGTGGAAATGAAGAGGCTGAAGGCCGTGGAGGCTTGGTTCCTTATCTGCAGAAAGGATATATCCCGTATGGAATACCACGAGCAGGTACTAGGACAGTGGAATACAGTTTCTGTGACTGGGCTATTGCTCAAGTAGCTAAGCACTTGGGAAAGAACGACTTGTACGAGAAGTATATGAAGCAGAGCCAGAGCTGGAAGAACTTGTGGAGAGCTGACTATCGTCAAGACGGGGTGAACGGATTTGTGATGCCGAAAGATGAAGAAGGCAACTGGCTGGACGACATTTCTTTCGGTCACAGCAAGTATATGATTCCAACATTCCTTTACACACCGGACACCAGCTATGAAGGGCCTTGGTATATGCCTTGGTGGAGCTGTTTCTTCTACGAAGCTTCTTCCTGGGAGTATTCCCTCAGTGTTCCTCACAATGTGCCGGGTCTGATAGAGGCCTGTGGAGGGCCAGAAGCCTTCGAAAAGCGTCTGGATACCTTCTTCGATTTCAGTAAAGGGTATTATAATGTAGCCAATGAGCCTTCCTTCCTTACCCCTTGCCTTTACAACTGGCTAGGCAAGCCGGAGAGGACCAGTAGGGTAGTTCGTGATATCGTCGGGAAGTATTACAATGCAAGTTCCAACGGATTGCCGGGGAATGACGATTCCGGAGCGATGTCTTCCTGGCTGGTGTTCCACATGATGGGACTGTATCCGAATGCCGGACATGATTACTATTTGCTCCATGCTCCCCTGGTTCGTGAGGTCAGTTGGAAACTTTCCAATGGAAACGGACTTCGGATAACAGCTCAGGGGGATTTGGAGAACGGAGTACTTCAGCAGATTACCTGGAATGGTAAACCTGTTACAGACGGGAGAATTTCCCACCAGCAATTAATGGAAGGAGGAGAACTTTCCTTCACCCTAAGTCCGGTCAAGAAAAACAGGCAAAAATCCGTTCTCCAGAAGGAGAAAAATATTTCTCTAGAAGGAGAGAAAAAAAACTACACTTATCTCTTCACCTATTCCTTGCATGGACAGACCCGACGTTTCTCTGTCAATCTTGAGAAGAAAGGGGATGGCCTGGTATTCGACTGGGGCATAGAGCGGAATCTGAAATGGTGGACAGGAACCTATACCATGTCTGCCAATGCCTTGGAGAATGCCCGACAGCTGTGTTATGTCCAACCGTTGGACGGTCAGCATCTTTCCCTGGAGACAGAGACCTTTGGCTTGCTGAGCCGTGCAGCATGGCGTGAAATCAAGACAAAAGGAAAATGCCATTATAACCAGGTGGAATACCAGCTGGTATCACAAGAAGATGGCAAGCTCTATTTGCGTGATTTGCAAGAGAATAGTGAGATGATAGTGGCCGATGATGAGGAACTTCCTATTATTTGGTCCATGCAGAATAATCCGGTGGAGATAAACTGGAGGGTCACTTTCTTGCATTAATAATTGACGTTGTGGCAAAAAAGTAGTAAATTTGCACATAATATACACCCTGTTGAAACAGGGTTAAACCTTAAAAGATAATACATGAAAAGACTTAGATTTCTCAGTGCCTTACTGCTGTTGTTTACTACAACTGTTCTGATGGCTTCACCTATTGATGAACTGTTGGAACGCATCGACAAGGGAGCATCCAAGAAATTCGTGATAGAGCTCAGAAGGGGCGACAAAGATTTCTTTGAACTGGACCAGAAAGGGAAGAAGATCGTAGTCCGTGGAAATAACTATGTAAACATTGCATCAGGAATCAACTGGTACTTGAAGTATTATGCCGGAGTGCATCTTACCTGGAACCAGATGCATGCCAAGCTGCCAGAGGTCTTGCCAGCAGTGACACGGAAGGAACGCCGGGAGACAGACTTGAGTCTCCGTTACGACTTCAACTACTGCACATTCAGCTATTCCATGCCATTCTGGGGATGGGAGCGCTGGCAGGAAGAGATAGACTGGATGGCTCTGCACGGCATCAATATGCCTTTGGCTGCCGTAGGATACGAGTGTGTCTGGAAAAATATGATGGAGAAACTGGGTTACTCCAGACAGGATATTGACGAGTTCATAGCCGGTCCTGCATTCTTGGCATGGTGGGAAATGAACAACCTGGAAGGCTGGGGCGGACCAAATCCTGACAGTTGGTATGAACAGCAGGAAATCCTCCAGAGACATATTATCAAGCGCATGAAAGAGCTGGATATCCATCCCGTTCTCCCTGGTTATAGCGGCATGGTTCCAAGCAAATATGTTCAGCAGCCATCGGCAGAGGTGGGGAACGAAGACAATGGGGAGAGCAGCATCTCCACCATTCAACTGTGGAACGGTTTTACCCGTCCGGGTATTCTGATGCCTACAGACCCTCGTTTCCAGCAGTTTGCCGATTTGTTCTATGAGGAAAGTGTCCGTCTTTTTGGTAAGGCAGATTATTATTCCATGGATCCTTTCCATGAGGCAAAGAACCTACCCGAGGATTTGGACCTTAAACTTTGCTTCCAGTCGGTTTTAAGTGCCATGAAGAAGGTGAATCCGAAAGCCAAATGGGTTTGTCAGGGCTGGAGCGAGAATCCAAGACAGGAGATGCTGGATGCCATAGAGCCAGGTAATGTGATTTTCCTGGATCTGTTCAGCGAGTGCCGTCCTATGTGGGGGGCTCCTTCCATCTGGAAGCGGGATAATGGCTATGAAGGACATGAGTGGCTGTTCTGCCTGTTGGAAAATTTCGGAGCTAACATAGGTCTTCACGGACGTATGGATCAGCTGATTGATAATTTCTACCTCACCAAGACTCATCCGCTGGCCAAGCATTTGAAAGGCATCGGTTTGACCATGGAAGGCAGTGAGACGAATCCTGTCATGTATGAGCTGATGTGTGAGCTGCCTTGGCGTCCTGAGAAATTCACGAAAGAAGAATGGCTAAACCGTTATGTGAAAGCACGTTACGGAAACAATATGGATGCACGTACGGAGTCTGCAGTCCAGCAGGCATGGAAGATTTTGGGGGATGGTATTTACAATTGCCCTCCTTCCAACAACCAGCAAGGTCCTCATGAGAGTATATTCTGCAGTCGCCCTTCTTTGGATTGCTTCCAGGCTTCTTCCTGGAGTAAGATGCAGAACTATTATGACCCCACTTCCACCGCTGAGGCTGCCTCTTATCTGGTTAGCGTGGCAGATGCGCTAAAAGGCAATAATAATTTTGAATATGACTTGGTGGACATTGTGCGTCAGGCAATAGCTGACAAGGCACGCATCGTTTACAACCAGACCATTGCCGACTTCAAGAGCTTTGACAAGAAACGCTTCCGTACTGACAGTCGGGAATTTCTGGATTTGCTTCTTCTTCAGGACAGGCTACTTTCTTCACGCAGTGAATTCCGTGTGGGCAGGTGGATAGAACAGGCCCGGAGCAAGGGAACCACTGCAGAAGAAAAGGACCACTATGAATGGAATGCCAGAGTGCAGATAACCACTTGGGGAAACCGTTACTGTGCCGATACAGGCAAGCTGCGTGACTATGCCCACAAAGAGTGGGAAGGCATCCTCAAGGATTTCTACTATCCCCGTTGGCAGAAGTATTGGCAGACTCTTCAAGATGAGATGGATGGTAAGTTGCCCGTCCTTCCGGTAGGCAATTCTTCCTGGTTGAAATACTGTCAGGATAATCCAGCCTTGAATATAGACTGGTATGCCATGGAAGAGCCATGGACTTTGGCACACAACAGATACGGAGTGGCACCAGCAGGAAATCCGGTGGACATAGCAAAGGAGGTTTACCAGAAAGCATTTGAATAATATGGAGACACGACAAAGGTTAATTTCATTGGATGTCATGCGAGGCATGACGGTAGCTGGAATGATTCTAGTCAATAACGGAGCAGGGCCAGACACCTATGCCCCGCTGAAGCATTCTGCGTGGAATGGTTTGACTCCCTGTGATTTAGTCTTCCCGTTTTTCCTTTTCATGGTAGGACTTTCCATCTTCATTTCCTTGCGAAAGTTCAGTTTCAGACCATCCAAGACAGTGGTTTTGAAAATCCTGAAACGGACCCTTCTTCTGTTTGTCATCGGTCTTTTGTTGCATATGTGGGACATGGCAACGAAGGGCAACTGGGATTTATTCTCAGAACTTAGAGTTTGGGGTGTGCTTCAGCGTATCGCACTTTGTTACGGAATTGTTTCCTTGCTTGTGCTCTATGTCCCTGAAAAACGACTCACCTCCATCATGTTCGTGCTTTTGGCTGCCTATATGCTGATTCTCATCTGGGGAAATGGCTATGAGATGTCTGAGGATAATATCATAGCAATTGTGGACCGTGCTATATTCGGAGAGGCTCACCTTTATCATAAAAGTCCGGTAGATCCGGAAGGTTTGGTCAGCACCATTTCAGCCGTGGTGCATACCTACATCGGATTCTTGTCTGGAAAGATTGTGATGGAGACCTTGTCCTTGAATAAGAAAATCAAGATGCTTCTATTCGTAGGCTTTGGTTTACTGATTGCAACCGTGTTTTTCCTGACAGGTGAATTCCCAATCAATAAGAGAATCTGGTCCCCATCCTTTGTCAGTGTGACTTGTGGTATCGCCATGATATTTCTGGCCATCCTGATTCTTGTTATCGACAAGTGGGAGAAAAAGAAATGGTGCAAGATTTTTCAGATGTTTGGTATGAATGCCTTCTTCATCTATGTGTTAAGTGAAGCGGTAGCTCCAGCTCTGAGCCATTGGGGACTGAAACAGCCTATTTATGAAGGCATAAATTCTATCATAACGAATACATATATGGCTTCTTTGACTTATGCGCTCTTGTTTGTAGGTCTTATGGCTTTGGCAGCATGGGTGCTTTGGAAAAAGAATATCGTTATAAAAATCTAGTGTATGAAGGGAATGAAATACATATTGTCTTTTGTTTTTGCGGCTTGTAGCTTGTGGGTTACAGCCCAAGACTTGGTTCAGTATGTGGATACCCGCGTAGGTACGGCTGCCAGCACCACTCAGACAGCTGGTATGTTTGGGAAGAAAACAGAAGAATTTGGGCAGACACTTCCTGCTGTTTTGGAACCCAACGGCATGAATTTCTGGACACCGCAGACTACAGATACAGAGTTGAAATGCAAAGCTCCTTACTATTATAGGGATGATATCCTTCAAGGTTTCCGGAACAGCCATTGGATAGTGGGTGGTTGCACTCAGGACTATGGCTCCATGACCTTAATGCCGGTCAGTGGACAGTTGAAGTGCATGCCAGAGCAAAGAGGCTCTCATTATTCACATGATAAGGAAATAGCAACTCCAGCTTATTATAGCGTCTTTCTGGATGACTACCAGATAAACGCAGAAATGACCGGCAGGTCCAGGAGTGCCATCTTCCGCTTTGATTACCAGTCGGGAGACAATGCCTTCCTGGTGATTAATCCCAATAGTGATGAAGGTTTGGGTTATATCGAGGTGATCCCGGAGAAGAAGCAGATAAGAGGCTATAACCCGGTTCACAGAATCTATCAAGGTAAGGGAGAGCCTGCCGGTTTCAGTGGTTATTTCATAGTGGAATATCAGGATGAGATAGAGACATGGGGCACTTATCACATGGATAGTCTTTTTGAGCATCGGTCTGTAGAAAGAGACCATGTAATCATAGGTGCTTTCATCAAGTTCAAATCCTCAGGAAAGAAAGTCGTTCGAGTAGCTTCCTCTTTCACCGGATGGGATGGATGTGAAAAGAATTTGCGGAAGGAGATTCCAAATTGGGATTTTGATCAGACCTGTGAGGAACTGACAGCCATTTGGAATCTTCGTTTGGGGCAGATAACTTTAGGGAATGCGTCGGAAGCTCAGAAATCCATGTTTTATGGAGCCTTTTACAGAGCATCTTTCTTACCACGAGAGTTTAATGACGTAGATGGGAAATATCCGTCTTTTGCCGGTGGAGGACAAATCATTCAAATGGCAGATGGCCATAATTATTATGAAGATTATAGCATGTGGGACACATACAGGGCACTCCATCCGCTTATCAATATTCTTTCTCCTTCAAAGGCTAATGACATGATGCAGAGCCTGGTGCTGAAGTATGAACAAGGAGGATGGCTTCCTATTTTCCCTTGTTGGAACAGTTACACTGCTGCCATGATAGGTGACCATGTGATTGCAGCCATAGGAGATGCCTATGTCAAGGGAATTCGGGATTTTGATATTCAGAAAGCTTATGAAGGCATGCGAAAGAATGCATTTGAGAGCCCTGCCACCTTTGAAGAATATGCCAATGGTATGGGACGCCGTGCCTTGAAATCCTATATAGAATATGGATATATCCCTTTGCAGGATTCAGTGCAGGAGGCTTATCATAAAAATGAGCAGACCAGTAGGACCTTGGAGTATGCATATGACGACTTTGTGCTGTCTCAGGTGGCAAAATCTTTAGGAAAGACTTCAGATTACGAAGCGCTTGCCCGTCGTTCCATGAATTATAAGAATGTGATAGACCCCAATACAGGATATGCTCAGGGAAGAAATGCTGACGGCACCTTCCTGAAAGAGAATAATGCTTTCAGTTTCAGTAGGTTCATTACAGAAGGTGCCCCCTGCCATTATACCTGGTATGTACCTCATGATGTAGAAGGGTTAATGACCAGCCTGGGTGGCAAGTCGCAGTTCATTGCCAAACTGGATTCTATGTTTAGTGAGCAGCGATACTGGCATGGTAATGAACCTTGTCATCAAGTGGCTTATCTTTTCAATTATGCTGGTCAGCCCTGGAAGACCCAGCAGAAAGTACGTCACATCCTTGAAACAGAATATAGCAATACGCCAGGCGGTCTGGCAGGCAATGATGATGCAGGTCAGATGTCTGCATGGTATTTATTCTCAGCAATCGGATTCTATCCGGTTTGTCCTGGCACGCCTTATTATGTGTTGGGTAGTCCTTCTTTCAAGAATCTTTCAATAAGGCTAGAAAATGGAAAGACGTTCAGGATGTTGGCTCCGAATGCCTCTGAAAAGAATATTTATATTCAGCAGGTAAAGTTGAATGGGAAGAAATATACTAAAAACTATATTTCACATGAAGATATAGTGGGTGGTGCCGTCTTGGAATTTGAGATGGGGCCGGAGCCAAATAAGAAATGGGGCAGTTCCCCTAAAGACTGTCCTCCTAGTTATGGAATAAAATAGACAACTGATATGAAGAAACTTTTATTTGCATGTGTCTGCATAATCATGACGGCTTGTTCAGGTGGTAAAGATTCCACGGTTTTCAATGTCCTGGATTATGGAGCAAAGGGAGATGGGAAGACCGATGATGCTGTAGCGATTCAAAAAGCAATAGATGAATGTAATTCAAAGGGTGGAGGACAGGTTCTGTTCCCAACCGGTTACACCTTCCTTTCCGGACCAGTGGAGTTGAAGTCGAATGTGGATATTCATTTGGAAGTGCAGTCGACTTGGATTGCGAATCCCGATGAGAGCATCTATACTTTAAGTGCTTTCGGTGAGAATAGAGGTGAAGGCATGATGTGGATCTATGCAGATGGAGTGGAGAATCTTTCTTTTAGTGGAAAAGGTACTATAGATGGCAATGGGGTGTCTTTCATGGGAAAGGAATTGGAAGACAGCTATGAGTTGAAGCCTGTCACAGATTTTGACCCACGGCCTCATGTGTTGACTTTAAAAGGAGTGAATCATCTGTCAATCAAGGATATAACCATTCAAAATGGTGCATATTGGACTGTACATCTGATAGGTTGTTATGATGCATTGATTGATGGAATCAGTCTGAAGAATAATCTGAAGATACGTAATGGAGATGGCATTGATTTAGACCACTCTCGTAAGGTACGGATTGCCAACTGTTTTATTGAAAGTGGAGATGATTGCATTTGTCTGAAAAACCGACGCGAATTTGAGGAATATGGACCTTGTCAGGATATTGTAGTCACAAACTGCGTCATGACAGGCCGTTCATGTGCCATCAAGATTGGTTCAGAAAACATGGACAGTATCAGCAATGTCTTATTTGACAATTGCATCATAAAGGCGAGCAATCGAGGCTTAGGCATTCAGAATCGCGATGAAGGTACGGTTTCGAATGTGGTCTTCAGCAACATGATCATAGACTGCAAGTATTTTAGTGATGTATGGTGGGGTAAGGCAGAACCTATATATGTGACCAGCTATCCTCGTGCCGTTGGTAATCATAAAGATGCGGGTTGGCGTTTCCCAAAGGGAGCTACAGAAGGCAGATGTGGAGAAGTGAGTGAAATCTATTTCCATAATGTCAAGTGTTATGGCGAGAATGGGTGTTTCATTGGTGGAGATACCCCTGATAAAGTGAATAATATTTATTTGGACAATATAGATCTGGCTTTGGAGAAAAGAACAGATTATCCAGGTAATCAATATGACAAACGTCCTTGTGTAGGTGAAGGATTTGTGGAGAGCCCAGCCTATGGTGTTTATGTGGATACCGCATCGGATATCTTTGTTGAAGGCTTGAGAGTTAAAGTACAGGCATCTTTTCCTGCTGAAAGATTTGGAGGTGAGATCAAAAGAATTAATGTAAAGTGATATTTTAATAATCAACTCCTATGAAGCTGAAATTCTGTATCTTATTATTTATTTCTTTTTTCTCTTATGCTTCTTTTGGGCAAAGTAGATTTTCTACGGTAGAAGAATTGAGGAAAGAGTTGAAAGATTGCCCGGAAAAAACAGGCAGTTCTTATTATGCTTATCCGGGACCGATACAGAAAGAATATACACCCGTTCCTGATGGTTATTCACCAGTGTATATAAGCCATTATGGACGTCATGGCTCAAGATGGGTGACGTCTGATTCCCGTTATACAGCAGTATTGGATGTTTTCGATTCTCACGAATTGACAGATTATGGCAAGGATGTACGTGAACGTCTGGAAATTGTTTGGCAAGACGCCAAAGGCCGTGGTGGAGATTTGACTCACAAAGGAGAACGACAGCATCATGGCATAGCATCTAGAATGTTTGAGCATTTCCCATCCTTGTTCCAAGGGCATTCAAAGGTTCGTGCAGTAGCAAGTACCTCCCGTAGGTGTATGATGAGTATGATGGCATTCTGTGAAGGTTTGAAAGAAAGAAATCCTTGGATGGAGATTACCCGTTCAGCTCATGAGAGAGATATGGATTACATTAATTACGAATCTCCAGAATTGCAAGTCTTCAGTTCTAAAACCGGTGATTTTTGGCAAAATACTTTAACTCCATTTATTCAGTCTTCCATTGAACCTTCTAGATTAATAAAGAAGCTTTTTCTATCTGATATAGAGGATAATATACAATATGACTTCTTCGATGGTCTTTATTGGATTGTCAGTGATATCCAAAATGTAGAATTAGGTGATTTATCTTTATATGATTTATTTACCGATGATGAACTTTATGCATATTGGACCTGTCAGAATCTGAAGATGTATACAACCAATGGGCCTTCTAGTTACAATTCTGGTATAACGAAAGAAAGCTCCAGGAATTTGCTCAATCAAATTGTAAGGGAAGCTGATGCGGCTTTATCAGGAGGGGGAATTAGTGCAAATTTGAGGTTCGGTCATGACAGTGCACTTATCCGTTTGCTGACCTTGATGGGAATTGAAGAATGCAATAAGACTACAGAAGACAATGACCAAGTGGCTACAATTTGGCAGGATTTCAGGATTACCCCTATGGCTGCCAATTTACAGATAATTTTTTACAAGAATCTATCTGGAAATGTCATCGTTAAGTTCTTGTTGAATGAAAATGAGGTCAGCCTTCCTTTAGGAGGGAAGGCCAAGCCATATTATGATTGGAATGAGGTAAAGAGTTTTTGGGGATATTAGAACTCCACTATATTGATTTCACTTCCGTTGCAGTATTTTGTAATAAGTTCTTTCATGTATACTGCACAATTCATGACTTCCTCCTTGTTGCCGTCGTATCCATTGACTATACCCATGAAATGTTTGGTGTTAAGTTCCATTTTGGTACGCTCGTTATCGCTGGTGGGTGTTCCAATGCCACCGATGCTGTCCCTATAGACAGGCAAGCCTTCGATATTCATCGGTCCTCTTCCGATTCCTTCATACGGTTCTCCGAATTTGCCGATTCCTAAAGTAACAGTCTCACCTTGTATCTTATCTGCATCAAATCCTCCTATGCTATAACCATAGGCAATTGAAGCCAAATTGACTAGGTCGACCATTGTATCTATTTGATATAGATCCATTCCTTTCAGTATTCTTCTGCATAGTGCCTCTCCAGAAGGACGGTATCTGCTAGGATCTTTACCACAAATTTTGTAGGTTTTGCGAGTGGCTTGAATGGATGGCATATCTTTAATGGAATCTATGGTATATTTTGAACGGTATTCAGCAATAAACTTGCCGATCTCATCCCACAATTCAGCAGAATATGGGGTGTTTTCAACAGTAGCAAAAACTGCAGCACCTTTGAATTGTGGACATGCCTTTCTTAATTCTTCAGAGACAACGATATTCATGACATAATTACTTATAAAAAACTATCCCAAGGTGACCCTCGGGATAGCAGTGTTTTGTTTGCAAGAACTTTAAAATTAATAGATTGAGGTGTTTAAGCCTCAGCTGGTGTAGCAGCTTCCTGAGAAGCCTCAGCGTTTGCAGCAGCCTCAGCCTCAGCTTTCGCTGCAGCTTCAGCAGCCTTTTTGTCAGCTACCTTCTTTGCGATTTCCTCGTTTACCTTCTTCTCGGCATCCAAGCGAGCTGCGTCAGCAGCTTTCTTTTCTGCAGCAAGTTTCTGTGTCAACTTAGCAATACCATTCTGCTTGTCTGCTTTCCAAGCATCAAACTTAGCCTGGCAAGTTGCCTCGTCGAAAGCGCCTTTTTTAACACCGCCCTGAAGATGCTTCATAAGATAAACACCCTCGTTAGACAAAATGTTACGTACAGTGTCAGTTGGCTGTGCGCCAGTGTTAACCCAGTACAATGCGCGGTCAAACTTCAAATCTACTGTGGCAGGATTGGTATTTGGATTAAAAGTACCAATTTTCTCAGTAAATCTTCCATCACGTGGAGCTCTTTCGTCAGCGATTACGATATAGTAAAAGGCATAGCCTTTACGACCGTGGCGCTGCAATCTGATTTTTGTTGCCATAATTAATTTTAAAATTGTTATTAATGATTTGAATATGCAAATAACTCGTATTTGCGGGCGCAAAATTACGGCCTTTTTTTTATTTAGACAAATTTTCACCGACTTATTTTGTAAAAGCTTTGTCTATTAATGGTTTAATGTACAAAAAAGAAATACGTTATGGAAAATGGTTTAAAACCTTTTGTCGGTTTGGTAAAAAATCGTAAATTTGCACGGAATTTGTAAAGCAAACTTAGCAAAAAATATGGGAGACACTATAGAACATGTGGGTGAGGTGGTACGAGTGGACGGTTTAAATGTCCAGGTTCGTATCGTTCAGACTTCTGCATGTTCTTCGTGTGTGGCTAAGGGTCATTGTAATGCGGCGGAGAGCAAGGAAAAGATCATTGATGTAATTAATAGTGATTCCTTATCTTTGAAAGTGGGTGATGTTGTTAAGCTTGAGGGTAGTACCAGTATGGGCATGAAAGCTGTTTTGTGGTCATTTGGGGTACCTTTTCTAGTGGTGTTCATCATTCTTCTTTTTTGTAAAGAGTTTCTTTCTCTAGATGATTTAAATTCCGGATTACTGTCATTAGTATCTTTGATTCCTTATTATGGAATCCTGTATTTGTTCCGAAACAGATTTGCGAAGAAATTTTCATTTACAATAAAACCTATAAATAACTAACTTATGAATTTAATTCTGGTTGCAGTAATCGCATTAGGAGCTATAGGTTTAATAGCAGCAGTTGTGCTCTATCTAGCTTCTAAAAAGTTTGCTGTGTTTGAAGACCCACGAATTGCTCAGGTGGCAGAGGTGCTTCCTCAGGCTAATTGTGGTGGATGCGGTTATCCGGGTTGTTCTGGTTTCGCTGGGGCCTGTGTCAAGGCTGCCGATGCCGGTTCGCTTGAGGGTAAGTTGTGTCCTGTAGGTGGCGCTCCAGTTATGGAGAAAGTAGCTGCCATTCTGGGATTAGAGGCTGTTGCATCGGAGCCCAAGCTTGCGGTTGTAAGATGTAACGGCAGTTGTGAGAACCGTCCTCGCATCGTTCAGTATGATGGAGCGATTTCTTGTCGTGTGGCTCATGCCACTTCCGGTGGTGAGACACTTTGCTCATTTGGATGTCTTGGCTGTGGTGACTGTGTCAAGGCTTGCAAGTTTGATGCCATCAAAATGAATCCTGAAACAGGTCTTCCTGAAGTGGATGCAGAGAAGTGTACGGCTTGTGGTGCCTGTGCGAAAGCATGTCCTCGTGGTATCATTGAGATCCGGCCTAAGGGACGTGTAGTGAAAGGCGAAGCTCGAAGAGTTTGGGTTGGCTGTGTGAATAAAGACAAGGGTGCAATCGCTGCCAAGGCGTGTGCCGTTTCTTGTATTGGTTGTGGAAAGTGCCAGAAGGTATGTAAGAAGGAAGCAATCACTATCGAGAACAACTTAGCATACATTGATCCTGCCAAGTGTATTGCTTGTGGCTTGTGCTTCAATGAATGTCCTAAGCATGCTATTCATGCAAGCTTTGCAGTGCCAGTTCCAAGACCTAAAGTAGTCAAGCCTGCTGAAGAACCAGCAGCTCCAAAAGCAGCAGCTAAGCCTGTTGCAGCAGCATCTGAAGGAGTTTCTGCTGAGCCTGTTCAGAAGAGTGCATCTAAAGAAGTCCCAGCCGCTGAAAAGCAGCAACAGCAGTAATAACATTAGCAAAAAAGTAAAATTGATATGAAGACATTTAGAATTGGTGGAGTTCATCCAGCAGAAAATAAATTGTCAGCAGGCAAGCCTATCGTTACAGCTGAACTTCCTAAGGTCGCTGTATTTCCTTTGTCTCAGCATATCGGTGCTCCAGCTGTTGCTTGTGTCGCTAAGGGCGATGAAGTAAAGGTTGGTACAAAGATTGCTGATGCGGGTGGCTTTGTCTCTGCTCCTATCTTCTCATCTGTTTCTGGTAAGGTAGCTAAAATTGATACTGTGATTGATGCCAGTGGATATCGCAAGCCTGCCATTTTTATAAATGTTGTAGGCGATGAATGGGAAGAATCTATTGATCGTTCTGATACATTGGTGAAAGAATGTGATTTAGAGCCTAAGGCAATAGTAGAGAAGATTAAGAATGCCGGTGTGGTAGGTATGGGTGGTGCTTGTTTCCCTACCCATGTTAAACTCACACCTCCTCCTACAGCAAAGCCTGAATGCGTTATTGTGAATGCCGTAGAGTGTGAACCTTATTTGACAGCTGACCATCAGTTGATGTTGGAGCATCCAGACGAGATTCTGGTTGGTGTGACATTGGTGATGAAGGCAGTAAATGTGAATAAGGGATATATTGGTATAGAGAATAATAAGCCAGATGCCATCAAGTTGATGACAGAAAAGGCAGCTCAATATCCTAATATAGAAGTTGTTCCTTTGAAGGTTAAATATCCTCAAGGTGGTGAAAAACAGCTCATTGATGCAGTTATCGGTCGTCAGGTTCCTGCTCCTCCAGCACTTCCTGTAAGTGTAGGTGCAATATTGCAGAATGTGGGTACCATGTATGCTATCTATCAGGCTGTACAAAAGAACAAACCACTATTTGAGCGTGTTGTGACTGTTACAGGTAAGAGTTTGGCCAATCCAACAAACTTTATGGCTCGTATGGGAACTCCTATGAGTCAATTGATAGATGCTTGTGGTGGTCTTCCAGAAGATACAGGTAAAGTTATTGGTGGTGGCCCTATGATGGGAAAGGCTTTGATGAATACAGAAGTGCCTATCTGCAAGGGTTCATCTGGTGTACTGATTATGAACCAGAAGGAGTCTAAGAGAGCAGAAATAGATCCTTGTATCCGTTGTGCTAAGTGCGTTAGTGTCTGCCCAATGGGTCTGGAACCATATTTGCTGGCAACTTGTTCTTCTTTGGCAGATTGGGAGCGTGATGAGAAAGAGGATATCACATCATGTATAGAATGTGGTAGTTGTCAGTTTACTTGTCCATCACACCGACCACTGCTTGATATGATTCGTTTGGGTAAATCTACCGTAATGGGTATTATCCGTGCCCGTAACGCAAAAAAATAAGAAAAACTATGGCAAACAAATTAATAGTATCTCTTTCACCTCACGTTCATAGTGGTGACAGTGTACAGAAGAACATGTATGGTGTAATTATTGCACTGATTCCTGCTCTGCTTGTTTCACTGTTCGTCTTTGGCTTGGGAGCAGCTATTGTAACGATTACTTCTATAGCTGCATGTGTTCTCTTCGAATGGGCTATTACCAAATATATTCTAAATAGAGAAAAATGCACGATTACAGATGGATCCGCAATCCTGACAGGTTTATTGTTGGCATTTAATTTACCATCCAATCTACCTCTTTGGATTATCATTATCGGTGCATTGGTAGCAATTGGTGTTGGCAAGATGACTTTTGGAGGTTTAGGATGTAACCCATTCAACCCTGCATTGGTAGGTCGTATCTTCCTTTTGATTTCATTCCCTGTACAGATGACTACATGGCCAACTCCAGGGCAATTGACTTCATATACAGATGCGGAGACCATGGCTACACCTCTTTCTATTATGTCAAGAGCAATTAAGGATGGAAATGCTGAAATCTTAAATGAACTTCCTGATTCTTTGAGTTTGTTCTTAGGTCAGTCTGCAGGTTCTTTAGGTGAGGTTAGTGCTTTGGCATTATTGCTTGGTTTTGCATGGTTGCTTTATAAACGGATCATAACTTGGCATATTCCAGTATCCATTCTGGTTACTGTGTTTGTGCTTTCAGGTTTGATGCATTGGACTAATCCTGCATTTGCAAGTCCAGAGTATCATTTGCTTACCGGTGGTTTAATGCTGGGTGCTATCTTTATGGCAACTGATTATGTTACATCTCCTATGAGTCATACAGGTCAGTTGGTTTATGGTATCAGCATCGGTGTATTGACCGTTATCATCCGTGCATTTGGTGCTTATCCAGAAGGTATGTCATTTGCAATCTTCATCATGAATGCATTTGTGCCATTGATAAACAATTATTTTAAACCTAAAAGATTTGGGGAGGTCGCAAAATGAAAAAGTTAAAATCTACTTTGCCTAACATGGCAATTGTGCTGACTCTCATTTCAGTCTTGGCTGGTGGTATCTTAGCTTATGTCAACAGTGTGACAAAGGGACCTATTGCTCAGCTCAAGGAAAAGAATCTGGCTGATGGTATTAAGGCAGTACTGAATGCACAGGATTTGAAAGTTCAAGATTCCAAGACTCTTGATGCAGGTGATGTGCTGTATATTACAGATAAGGGTACAGCTGTAAAGACTATAACCAATGGTTTTGGTGGTGCACTTACTGTACTGGTAGGATTTGATAATGATGGAAACATTCAGGGTTATCAAGTTTTGGAACATGCTGAAACTCCGGGATTGGGTGCCAAGGCTGGAGATTGGTTCCAGAAAGATGCCAAGGGTGATATAATTGGCAAGAATCCAGGTGAGAAAGAACTTACCGTATCCAAAGATGGTGGTGATGTAGATGCCATAACTGCTTCTACTATTACCTCACGTGCATTTCTGCTGGCTATAAATAATGCATATAAGTCATTCAAAAATGCAGAAGTAGCTGCTCCTGCAATTGAAGAAAAGACTGTATCTGCAGAACCTGCAACAGAAGAAACTACTAACGAATAATAGGGAGGAACAGATATGAGTAACTTTAAAGTATTTATGAATGGTCTCGTGAAGGAGAACCCTACATTTGTCCTCCTTTTGGGTATGTGTCCTACTTTGGGTACTACTTCAAGTGCATTCAATGGTATGTCTATGGGACTAGCTACTACAGCAGTCTTGGTGTTCTCGAATATTATCATATCCTTAATCAAGAACGTGATACCTGATATGGTTCGTATTCCAAGCTTTATTGTAGTTATAGCCAGTTTGGTAACTATTCTCCAGATGGTTCTTCAGGCTTATGTACCTACAGTATATGAATCTTTGGGATTGTTTATTCCTCTGATTGTTGTAAACTGTATCATTCTAGGTCGTGCAGAAGCTTTTGCAGCTAAGAATTCTGCTGTATCATCACTGTTTGATGGTTTAGGCATGGGACTTGGTTTCACTTGGGCTTTGACCTTACTTGGTGCAACTCGTGAGTTTTTGGGAACTGGTAAAATTTTCGACTTTACTATTTTCCCAGAGGAATATGGTATGTTGCTGTTTGTATTGGCTCCAGGTGCTTTTATTGCATTGGGCTATCTTCTAGCAATTGTTAATAAGATAAGGAAAGCATAACCCATTAAAATAAAAAATTATGGCTTATATATTGATTTTTATTACAGCTATCTTTGTGAACAACATTGTGTTGTCACAGTTCTTGGGTATTTGCCCATTTTTGGGTGTGTCTAAGAAAGTTGAGACCGCAGCTGGTATGGGTGCAGCCGTTGCATTTGTTTTGACTATTGCTACTATTGTTACATATCTTATTCAGAAGTATGTACTTGAGGCATTCCAGTTGGAATATCTTCAGACCATTGCTTTCATCTTGGTGATTGCGTCTTTGGTTCAGATGGTGGAAATTATTTTGAAGAAGGTTTCTCCAGCTTTGTATCAGGCTTTAGGCGTATTTCTTCCACTGATTACGACAAACTGTTGTATTTTGGGTGTTGCAATTTTGGTTGCTAATGGTACTTATGCATCATACAATGTTGAACCTAGTTTGTTGACTGGTGTTGTTTATGCATTTTCTACTGCATTAGGATTTGGTTTGGCTATGATTGTATTTGCAGGAATCCGCGAGCAATTATCCATGGTTAATATACCAAAAGGTATGCAGGGCATGGCAATAGCTCTAGTTACAGCAGGTCTCTTGGCTATGGCATTCATGGGATTTTCCGGAGTAGATGGTGGCCTACGGCAGCTGTTTGGAATTTGAAAATGAATTCATAATAAAAAAGGTGAGCCTAGTGCTTACCTTTTTTGTTTTTTATAGGATAATTAGTTATTCAAGACTGCTTAAACTATCTTGGGGTAGAAGGTTAAGTTGGGTTTTAATGTCATCTATAGATGGGGTTCTTCTCCATGATGCAGGCATTTTAGAAATTAAAAAATACTGAAGTTTTGGAGGAATCAGATAATTGTAGCGTCTGAAGAGGTAGAATCCAATTGGGTTGTCAATATTTTCTTTAATAGTTTCAATGATCAGCTTATTTGCTTTCTCATCCAAAGAGTTTACTTTCTGATTAAGATCTGTGTGTAAAGAGTCGGAATCTGTACTGTCGACCAGAATATCGTTTACACTGCTCATTTGTCCGTAAATGCCATTAATCTTATTCAGGAATTCCTGGTATTTATCATTGTTCTTGGTGCCTGTAATAGATGTGGTTTCATCTAGTTTCATTTTGATGTTCCCATTTTCAAGAAAGAATACAGCACCCATTTTAACCCCATTTTTTATGTAGGTAATAATACGTTCAACAGTAGAATCCTGCCTACCAGTGAAAACAAATTGTCCATTACGTATGTAGGTTCTTTCCAATTCCACCAGATTCTGGTCATTATCGGCTTGCAGCATTACTGTATCTCCATCGGAAGAATTCTCAATGGTACCAACTATTCTATAATAACTGTTGTTCTTTGTAGGTTCACAACCTGCCAAAGAAAGAAGATAGAAAGCGATAATAGGATAGAAAATCTTTCGCATTTTTTTAAAAAAGGAAGAACCTGCAAGAATTGCAAATTCTTCCTTCTATATTTATTAGAAATTATTACTATTAAATAGGTAAATACAAGCTACTGATTTGTTCATTTTCAGCAACACGTCGGATAGTCTCCGCAAATAGTTTTGCAATACTCAACTGCTTAACCTTATTGCAGCGTTTGGTATATGGAATACTATCGGTGAAAGTGATTTCTTCCAATGAAGAGTTCTGAACTCTTTCTGATGCAGGACCAGACATGACGCAATGAGAAGCAATTGCACGTACAGATTTGGCACCAGCCTGTTTCATGATATCTGCAGCCTTTGTAATGGTGCCGGCAGTATCAACCATATCGTCTACGATGATGACATTCTTATCCTTGACATCACCAATTATCTGAATAGACTCAACGACATTGGCTTTAAGACGTGTCTTATTGCAAAGGACTAGTGGAACATTCAAGTATTTGGAATATGTGCTTGCACGCTTGGAACCACCCACATCAGGTGTGGCGATAACCAAGTCTTCCAAATTAAGAGACTTGATGTAAGGTAGAAGAACTGCAGATGCATACAAATGATCTACAGGAACATCGAAGAAGCCTTGGATTTGGTCTGCATGGAGATCCATGGTAATCAGTCTGTCAATTCCTGCGACACTAAGAAGGTCTGCTACTAGCTTTGCACCAATAGAAACGCGTGGTTTGTCCTTGCGGTCTTGACGAGCCCATCCAAAGTAAGGGGTGACAGCGATGATACTACGGGCAGATGCACGTTTTGCAGCATCGATCATCAGGAGAAGTTCCATCAAATTGTCTGAGTTTGGAAAGGTTGACTGTACCAAGAATACATCGCGTCCTCGGATGCTTTCTTCATAAGATACTGAAAATTCACCATCAGCAAAGTGAGTGATGTTCATATTGCCTAGAGGGCAACCCAGATGTTGACAGATTTTCTCAGCCAGATAACGGGAATTAGTTCCCGAAAATACCAAAAAAGGTTTTTTTTCGCTCATTTTTGTTTAAGTTAGCCTGTTATACTATTTATTGCTACAAATTTATGAAACTTTATGCAGACAAGAAAACTTATTTTGAAAAAATACTCTAGCCAAATTCTTTTTTCTTTGAAAAAACATGACTTTGCAGTATCTTTGCACCATCATGATAGATTACAAAAAAGAACTAAATGACAGTCAGTATCAAGCTGTGACTTACTGTGAGGGGCCTTCGCTGGTGATTGCAGGTGCAGGGTCGGGGAAAACGCGTGTACTGACATACAAAATAGCTTATCTCCTGGAAAATGGGTATAGGCCCTGGAATATTTTGGCTTTGACTTTTACTAACAAAGCTGCCAGGGAAATGAAAAGCCGAGTTCAGAAAAGAGTGGGGGATGCCCTTTCCTCTGGCTTATGGATGGGTACTTTTCATAGCATTTTTGCCAGAATCCTGCGAATGGAGGCGTCGGTTTTGGGTTTTACCTCTAATTTTACCATTTATGATGCTGCAGACCAAAAGAGTCTGGTAAAGACTATCATCAAGGAAATGGGATTAGATGATAAGACCTATAAACCTGGTACTGTGGTATCGCATATCAGCAATGCCAAAAACCATTTGATCTTGCCTGATACTTATGCCTCTAATCCAGAAATGATGTCTGCTGATGAAAGGAATAAGATGCCTCAATTGTCTGCTATTTACAGTAGATATTGGCAGCGTTGCAGGCAGGCAGATGCCATGGATTTTGACGACTTGCTCGTCTATACATCTATGCTTTTTCATTACCACCCAGAAGTGCTGAAGAAATGGTCAGAACGCTTTCAGTATATTCTGGTCGATGAGTATCAAGACACCAATTTTGTCCAGCATAGCATTGTCTGGCAGTTGGCAACAGCGCATCAGCATGTTTGCGTGGTGGGTGATGATGCACAGAGCATCTATAGTTTCCGTGGGGCTAGAATAGACAATATACTGGAATTCAGTAATAAGTATAAGAATACCAAGATTTTCAAACTTGAGCAGAACTACCGTTCCACGAAGACGATTGTGAATGCAGCCAATAGCTTGATAGATAAAAACAGCCGTCAGATCCATAAGGAAGTATTCTCAGAGAATGCCCAAGGTGAACCTATTCCTATAATTATGTGTTATAGTGATTTGGAAGAGGCTGAGGTAGTAGGAAATAAAATCAAGGAACTTCACAGAAAGGAAAATCTCTCTTATGACGATTTCGCAGTCTTATACAGGACTAATGCTCAGAGCCGTTCCTTTGAGGAAATCTTCCGGAAGAAAGGACTACCTTATAAAATATATGGAGGATTGTCTTTTTACCAGCGTAAGGAAGTAAAAGATGTGATAGCTTATTTTCGTCTGGTTATAAATCCAAATGATGAAGAAGCCTTTAAAAGAATTATAAACTACCCATCCAGAGGAATTGGTGATACTACTATAGGAAAGATTATCTCTGCTGCGAATGAGAATCAGGTCAGTCTTTGGAAGGTGCTGGAATCTCCATCATATTATGGCTTGAATGTTAACAAGGGAACTTTGCAGAAACTAAATGATTTCCGAAATCTGATTCAAGGTTTTATGGAGCATGTGGAGTATGATGCCTATGAATTGGGACAGGAAATTATCAGAGGAAGTGGTCTTTTGACCGAGATTTATTCAGATAAGACTCCTGAGAACTTATCCAGGCAGGAGAATCTGGAGGAATTGGTGAATGGCTTACACGACTTTGTGGAAATTCACCGGGAAGAAGGGGATGAAGACTTGACTCTGCGAAGTTTTCTGGCAGAGGTGTCCTTGTTGTCGGATATGGATACTGACAATGGAGACAGCACGGAAAAGATAACAATCATGACGGTTCATTCTGCAAAGGGGCTGGAGTTCAATACAGTGTTTGTAGTAGGCATGGAGAAGGACCTTTTCCCGAGTACCTTGTCCATGAATTCAGTTACCGAGTTGGAAGAGGAACGCCGTCTGTTTTATGTTGCCATTACACGTGCAGAACGCCATTGTTTCATTACCTTTGCCAAAAGTCGATTCAAATATGGACATCAGGAGATGTGTTCTCCAAGTATGTTTTTGAAAGACATAGATTCCCGCTATCTGGATGTTCCGCAAGGAGGTAGCAGCTATACTCAGGAAGAGGTAAGACCTAAGTTTACCCGTCCTGTGTCAACTTACGGTGAGAGTGGGAAGCCTATCTTTATGAGACAGAAGACTGTGCGTCCTTTGTCAGGGGAAACTTATACACAGAAGGTTACCCCTCTTACTCCTCCAAGTGGCTTTAAAAAGGTAACGTCGGTTAGTCAATCAGTCGTCTCCTCAGTAGGCGACCTGTCTGTGGGCAATTTGATTGAGCATGAGCGCTTTGGCATCGGTGAAGTCCTTAGCATTGAGGGCAGTGGTGACATGTGCAAGGCGAGAGTGAAATTCAGAAATGCAGGAGAGAAGCAATTGTTGTTGAAATACGCTAAATTTAAAATTATAGGTTGATGATAGATAGAGTGTATAAGGATATACCCACTCCATGTTATGTCATGGAGGAAGAAAAGCTACGTAAGAATCTGAGTCTGATAGAAAGTGTAGCCATAAGAGCCAATGTGGAAATCATTTTGGCCTTCAAGGCATTTGCTTTATGGAAAGCTTTTCCTATTTTCAGAGAGTACATTCATCATACTACTGCCAGTTCCCGTTATGAGGCTATGTTGGCATTTCAGGAATTCGGAAGTAAGGCTCATACCTATTCTCCGGCATATACTGAAGAAGACTTTCCGACCATACTGGAATGTAGCAGTCATATCACGTTCAATTCTTTTTCCCAGTTAGAGAAATATTTTTCTCTAGTTAGAGAGTTTAATAAGAGCCACGAACCGGTGTCCTGCGGAGTACGTGTAAATCCTGAATATTCAGAGGTGGAAGTGGAACTCTACAACCCCTGTGCTCCCGGTACCAGATTCGGAATTCGTGCTGTGGATATGCCCGATGTTCTTCCTGAGGGGATAGAAGGTTTTCATTGCCATTGTCATTGTGAGAGTTCTTCTTATGAGTTGGAACGCTCTTTGGCTCATTTAGAAGAAAAGTTCTCGAAATGGTTCCCCCAGTTGAAATGGCTGAATCTGGGAGGAGGTCATCTGATGACACGTTCCGATTATGATGTGGACCATCTTGTTCGAGTTTTGAACGGCCTTCATGAACGCTATCCGAATCTGCACATTATTTTGGAGCCCGGTTCTGCATTTGCATGGCAGACAGGCCCTCTGGTGGCAAATGTAGTTGACGTGGTTACAAGTTCAGGTATTCGCACGGCTGTGCTTAACGTAAGCTTCACCTGCCATATGCCAGACTGTTTGGAAATGCCCTATCAACCGAAGGTTAGAGGGGCAGAGACCTTGGAACCGGATGCGGTAAAGACAGCTTTACCTGAAGATCATGTCTATCGTCTTGGGGGAAACAGTTGCTTGAGTGGTGATTACATGGGCAGTTGGAAATTTGACCATGAGCTGCAGGTCGGTGAGCAGATTATTTTGGAAGATATGATTCATTACACCACAGTAAAGACGAATATGTTCAATGGTATATCCCATCCTAGTATTGGAATCCTCCATACAGACGGTACTTTTGAGTTATATCGTAAATTTACTTATGAAGATTACAAGAATAGGATGTGTTAGATAAAATCTTTACTGAGGGAAAAATTTTAGGGAAAACGTTTGGAGGTTAAGAAAAAAGTCGTACCTTTGCAACCGCAAAACACGGAACAGGGTTTTCTTGGGAAGTGTCTGCAGCGTTCTTTATGCGGAAATAGCTCAGTTGGTAGAGCACAACCTTGCCAAGGTTGGGGTCGCGAGTTCGAGCCTCGTTTTCCGCTCAAGTTTTGCCCAGGTGGCGGAATGGTAGACGCGCTCGTTTCAGGTGCGAGTGCTGCGAGGCGTGCAGGTTCGAGTCCTGTTCTGGGCACAAAAATGGAGAGGTGGCGGAATGGTAGACGCGCTACTTTGAGGGGGTAGTGGGAGTAATCCCGTGGGAGTTCGAGTCTCCTTCTCTTCACTTCAAAATTAAGATTGCGGAAATAGCTCAGTTGGTAGAGCACAACCTTGCCAAGGTTGGGGTCGCGAGTTCGAGCCTCGTTTTCCGCTCTAAGCTGTCCTGAGTGGGCAGCTTTTTTTGTTTCAAATTTGTGATTATGATAAAAGACAGACCTATTGTTGCTTTATTTGATAATGATGGTGTGATTTTGGATACAGAATCGCAGTATTCGATCTTTTGGGGGGCTGTTGGACGCAAGTATCATCCGGAGATTCCAAACTTTGACCATGTGATTAAGGGACAGACTTTGGTTTATATCTTGGATACATATTTCCCGGATAAAGACTTGCAGAAGCAAGTTGTGGGAGAACTCTATGAGTTTGAGGAAAATATGGATTATGGATATATTCCTGGTGTCTATGATTTTATTCAGGAACTGAAAGAGCATGGTGTAAAGACTGTGGTTGTGACCAGTTCCGACCAGTCAAAAATGAATCATGTCTATCGTTCCCACCCAGAATTTAAGGTCATGTTTGACCGCATTTTGACATCAGAAGATTTCAAAGCATCGAAACCAGATCCCTATTGTTATCTATTAGGTGCAAAACTGTTCAATGCTCCCTTGGAGAATTGCATGGTTTTCGAGGATTCTTTTAATGGATTGAAAGCTGGAAAGGCTGCCGATATTTTCACAGTGGGAGTAGCTACTACGAACTCCAGAGACTCTATAGAGTCTAAGAGTGACTATGTGATCGATGATTTTAGGGAATTCTCCTACTCAAAGATGATGGATTTACTCCATTAATTGTGGTTATACGAGTGTTTTTTACTAATACATCAAAATTAATTTGATGTGGATAGGATTTTTTTGTAAATTTGCGCCTCGTAAAAAGAAAATAGTTTTTTTAATATATGGGAAAAAAATTTGCTGAACATAATGGCTTGAATCTATCTCAAGTAAATAAGTCAGTATTGAAAGATTGGGACAAAAAAGATTTGTTTCACAAAAGTATGACTGAACGTGAGGGCTGTCCTTCATTTGTGTTTTTTGAAGGTCCTCCTTCTGCAAATGGTATGCCAGGTATTCATCACGTGATGGCTCGTACTATCAAGGATACATTTTGCCGCTATAAAACGATGCAAGGCTTTCTGGTAAAGCGTAAGGCTGGATGGGACACTCATGGACTTCCTGTGGAATTGAGTGTGGAAAAAGCCCTGGGTATTACTAAGGAAGATATTGGCAAGAAAATTTCTGTAGACGATTATAATTCAGCCTGCCGTAAGGAAGTGATGAAATATACGGCAGAATGGGAAGACCTTACTCATAAGATGGGATATTGGGTGGACATGGAAAATCCATATATCACCTATGAGAATTCATACATTGAAAGCCTTTGGTGGCTATTGAAACAGCTTTATAACAAGGGCTTGCTCTATAAGGGTTATACCATTCAACCTTATTCACCAGCTGCTGGAACCGGTCTAAGTTCCCATGAGCTGAATCAGCCTGGATGCTACCGTGATGTAAAGGATATCACAGTAACAGGTCTTTTCAAAATAACAGATCCTCGTCAGGAAATGCAAGAGTGGGGTAATCCATACTTCGTGGCATGGACAACAACCCCTTGGACTCTTCCTTCCAATGTGGCGCTATGCGTGGGACCAAAAATCGAATATGTTGCCGTACAGACCTATAATCCATACAATGCAGAAAAGATTACTGTCGTAATGGCAAAGGCTCGCCTGAATGCATATTTGAAGGCTGAAGGTGAAAATCTGCCTTTGGATTCCTATAAGCCAGGTGACAAGGTTGTTCCATATCGCATTGTGGGTGAGTACTTAGGTTCTGATTTAGTGGGTATGCATTATGAGCAGTTGATGCCATGGGTAAAACCTGCTGAGAAACTGGATGACCTGAGTCCTGATTTCGTGAAGTCTTTTGCAGCTGCACATCCGGAGAATCTTTTCCAGGTTGGTAAAGATACATTCGTGGAAATCAGCGAGCAGGCATTCCGAGTAATCCCTGGTGACTATGTCACTACAGAAGACGGTGCGGGTATTGTACATATTGCTCCTACATTCGGTGCTGATGATGCCAAGGTTGCAAAGGATGCAGGCGTTCCTCATCTGTTTATTATCAATAAGGCTGGAGAAACTCGTCCTATGGTCGATTTGCAAGGTAAATTCTATGAATTGAATGATTGCGATGAGACATTCCTGAAGAAGTGTGTCAATGTAGAAGCATATGGTCATCATGCTGGTGATTATGTGAAGAATGCATACGACCCTCGTTTCAACGAAGGTGGAAAATATGATGAGGCAGCAGCAGAAAAGGCTGAGGATTTGAATGTCGTTATATGTATGGAAATGAAGCAGGAAGGTACTGCATTCAAGATAGAAAAGCATATACACAATTACCCTCACTGCTGGCGTACTGATAAGCCTGTCCTTTACTATCCACTAGACAGCTGGTTCATCAGGAGTACTGCCTGCAAAGATCGTATGGTAGAGTTGAACAAGACAATCAACTGGAAACCAGAGAGTACAGGTACGGGCCGTTTCGGCAAGTGGCTGGAAAACCTGAACGATTGGAACTTAAGTCGTTCCAGATATTGGGGTACCCCTCTTCCAATTTGGCGTAATGCTGATACACGTGAAGAAATATGTGTTGGTAGTATCCAGGAACTCTGGGATGAGATTGAGAAGTCAGTCGCAGCAGGTTTCATGAAGAGTAATCCATATAAGGATAAAGGTTTTGTTCCAGGTGATTACAGTAAAGAGAACTATCATAAGATAGACTTGCACCGTCCATATGTGGATGATATCATTTTGGTAAGTCCTAGCGGCAAACCGATGAAGCGTGAAACCGATTTGATAGATGTCTGGTTTGATTCTGGTGCTATGCCATATGCCCAGCTCCATTATCCATTTGAAAATAAGGAGGCAATGGAAAAACATCTGGCATATCCGGCAGATTTCATTGCAGAAGGCGTGGATCAGACCCGTGGTTGGTTCTTTACATTACATGCCATAGCCACCATGGTCTTTGACTGTGTTTCCTATAAGGCTGTCATCTCTAACGGATTGGTATTGGATAAGAATGGTGCCAAGATGTCCAAGCGTCTAGGCAATGCAGTGGATCCGTTCGGTGCTATCGAGAAATACGGTTCAGACCCATTGCGCTGGTATATGATTACGAATTCCGCTCCTTGGGATAATCTGAAGTTTGATGAGGATGGAGTGAAGGAAACTGCTGGAAAGTTCTTTGGAACACTTTACAATACTTATTCACTCTTTGCCATGTATGCAAATGTGAATGGTTTTACAGGTGAAGAAGCAGAAGTTACAGTAGCAGAAAGGCCACAGATTGACCGTTGGGTACTTAGTGCCTTGAATTCTTTGATTCAAGAAGTTACTGATGCTTTTAACGACTATGAGCCTACTCGTGCGGGACGTGCCGTTCAAGATTTCGTGAATGATAAATTGTCGAATTGGTATGTTCGTCTGAACCGTTCTCGTTTCTGGAATGGTGATGTTGCAGCTAATCAGACTTTATATACCTGTCTGGATGTTGTAAGCCGTTTGATGGCTCCAATTTCTCCATTCTTTGCAGATCAGCTATATCTAGATTTGCATGAAGGTGCTACAAGTGTTCATTTGGCTAAGTTCCCTGTTGCAGATGCATCTCTCATTGAGAAGGATCTGGAGAACAATATGAATTATGCAATGAACATCACATCCATTGTACTTTCATTGCGTAAGAATGTGAATATCAAGGTACGTCAACCACTTCAAAAGGTTATTCTTCCTATCATGGACAAAAGTGTCCGCGAAGGAATAATTGCTTTGCAGGATATCATCAAGAATGAGACGAACATCAAGGAAATCGACTTTGTAGATGACAGCAGCGAAATGCCAGTTGTCAAGAAGGCAAAGTGTAATTACCGTGTGATGGGCAAGAAATATGGCAAGCAGATGAAGGCTGTGGCAGCTTTGGTTGAGGCGTTGTCTACAGAGGAAATCAATAAGTTTGAAAAAGAAGGTGCTATAGAACTTTCATTAGAGGGACAGCCAATCACTATTGTTGACGAGGATGTAAGCATCTTGGCCGAGGATATTCCAGGATGGCAGGTTGCTAATGAGGGCTTGTTCACAGTAGCTCTTGATATTCAGATTGATGAAAATCTGCGTCGCGAAGGAATGTCTCGTGAGTTTGTAAATCGTATTCAGAATTTGCGTAAGAGCAGTGGATTTGAAATTACAGACCGTATTAAGATTGAAGTGGCACACAGTGATCAGCTTGATGCTGCCATTGAAACCTATAAAGATTATATCAGTAGTCAGGTTTTGGCAACTGAATTGAAGATAGTAGATCAAGTAAAGGAGGCAACAGAACTTGAGTTTGAAGATTTTAAGCTTCCTGTACATATTGAAAAAGACTAAAAACCTTTAAAACATGTCAGAAAAAACACGCTACAGTGATGAAGAACTCCAGGAGTTTAAGGAGTTGATTCTCAAAAAATTGGAGTTGGCTAAGAGAGATTATGAAAACATGAAGGCTTCTCTTATGAACGCCGACGGTAACGATGTGGAAGACACTATGCCTACTTACAAGAATCTGGAAGAAGGCTCTGAGACACTCTCAAAGGAAGAGACTCAAGCATTGGCACAACGCCAGCTTAAGTTTATCCAGGGTCTTCAGGCAGCTCTTGTCCGCATAGAGAATAAGACATATGGTATTTGCCGTGTAACTGGAAAGCTCATTCCTAAAGAGAGATTACGCGCTGTTCCACATGCTACTTTAAGCATTGAGGCGAAACAGCAGTCAAAACACTAATATGTCTAAAGCAAGAGTTCAGTTAGGACTTACTGCAGCAATTGTTCTGGGAGTACTTGTAGTTGATCAGTTGATAAAAATCGCTGTGAAGACTACAATGTACTTGCATGAACATATACGTATCGCTGATTGGTTCTATATCTATTTTACAGAGAACAATGGAATGGCCTTTGGCTGGCAGTTCTTTGACAAAATATTCTTGACGCTCTTTAGGTTGATAGCTGTATTGATTATCAGTGTATTCTTGTCAAGATCTGTCAAAAGAGGTGCCAAAACGGGTTTCATTGTCTGTTTGGCTATGATTATAGCTGGAGCTGCTGGAAATATTATAGATTGCGTTTTCTATGGTCAGCTGTTTTCAGAAAGTACATCAACAGAAATAGCCCAGTTTGTCCCATTTGGTGAAGGGTATCAGTCGCTTTTTTACGGTAGGGTAGTAGATATGTTTTATTTCCCTCTTTTTGAATTTGACTGGCCTTCTTGGATGCCTTTAGTGGGGGATCAGCATTTTATCTTTTTTAGTCCTATATTTAACTTTGCTGATGCAAGTATATCAGTCGGAGTTATTCTCTTGTTGCTTTTCTATCGTGATTCTTTGAATTTACATTTTAATGCGAAATAGCTTCATTTTTCTCCTGTTGTTATTCATATCTACAGTCTTTTTCTCATGTGGGGATAAGACTCCAACAGGTGTGATTCCAGAAGAAAAGATGGAGCAGGTTCTTTATGATTTTCATTTGGCTCAAGCGCTGCAAGAGCCTCATGTAGGACCAGAGTTTGATGCAGAGCAGGTGATGGAGGCTCTTTATGCAAAGTATAATATAACGCAGGAGGACTTTGATACTTCTATGTCATATTATTCTAGAGACTTGGAAAAACTCACAGCTATGTATGAACGTTTGGAGAAACGTTATAATGAAGAAGCTGAAAAAGTTGGTCTAGAATTCTCTCAAGCCTCAAGCGTGAATACTTTTGGCGTTACTGGAGATACTTTGGATATTTGGCCAATTTCTCGTCTTCATCTGCTTACAGTCTCTGCTTTGAATGACAGATTCTCCTTCCATGTCCCAGCTGATACTACTTTTTATCAGCATGACATATTCCATTTGAAGTTTATGCCACATTTTTTAGCATCTTATGAGGAATTGTCTAAAAGCAATGGTTCGTTAATGAATGGTTTGGTGGCAGGTCTTGTTATCCAATATGAAAATGATTCAATTAGTTCTGCAATCCGAACTATTTATTCAAGTCAGAAGACAACTGTGATTTTAAAGGCTGATTCAGCCCGTAATATTAAAACTGTTTATGGCTTCTTCAGTTTACATACCAAGAAGGCAGCTCCAGTATTGATAGATGGAATACAGTTGCTTAAATTGCATACAGGAAATTATCAGGAAGAGCAGGAAGAACCAAGCATTATCGACAGGAAGGGCCCAATGTCTCTTGATACAGCTGGCACTCAGCGTAGATTGTCACCACAGGAACTTCGATCTACCAGACCTGTTGAGCGTAAAGTAAATATCAGGAAACGATGAGGAGAGTAGCTGCAAAATGGGTTTATCGCAGTGAAGAACGGCTACTAGATAATGCGGTCGTAGTACTAACTGACGACTATGTGGGTAATTATTATCCCATAGAAGATGATGATATGCCATCCACGGAGTGGTTAGGGGGTATAATTTTCCTTTCATCAGAAGAAGAATTGGATTTACCTGGATTTGTAACTTTGGATGATTTGAAATGCCTTTTGCTGAATGATGAGTATACACCTCGTTACGCCTACCATCTTAATGGTATAGATATGGAATCAAAGGAAGCTTTTCCCTCTCATCTTTTGGTTAGACTGGAAGATGATGGAGATTAATTCATTCTTCTACGGAATTCTGCGCATAGAATAGCAGTCGCAACTCCAACATTTAATGACTCACTGGTTTCAGAGTCTTTCGGATAACTTGGAATGTATAGTCTAGCTTTAACCTTTTCTCTAATCTCTGGAGTTAAGCCATTACCTTCGTTCCCCATTATTAAAAGTCCTTGATTCTTAAGTTCTTGTTCATAGATGCTATTACCATCAAGTAAAGTACCGTAAACGGGTGTATCTTGAGGTAATCCATTGATTAATTCAATCAAATCCGTATAGTGTACCTTCACCCTGGAAATGGCTCCCATGGTAGCTTGTATTGTTTTAGGAGAAAAAGCATCAGCTGTCTGCATTGAGCAAAAGATATGGTTTATGCCAAACCAGTCTGCTATTCTTATTATTGTTCCTAAGTTCCCGGGATCTTGTATGCCATCTAGACCGAGGCAAAGTTCATTGGAAATCCATTCTTTTTGATAGCTGAATTCCGGTATTTTAAAAGTTGCAATTACTTCTTGGGGTGTGCTTAAAAACGAAACTTTATGCAATTCGTCTTTAGAGCAAGTCTCAACTTCATCAATAGGAAATGCTGTTTGTTGAGGTAATGTATACTCAGGAACATGAATCAACCATGTGCATTTCATAGATTGCAATAGTTCATTGATGATTTTTGGACCTTCTGCAACGAATAGACCTTCTTTCTTTCTGTATTTCTTCTGTTCAAGGCTATGAATCAATTTGATTTTATTTCTGCTAATCATAAAGAATTCCAAGATTTAACAGAGCAAAGATAGCGTAAAGAAATAGAAATTCCTTATCTTTGCATAAATATTTTGAATAGGGACTTTAATCATGAGGCATTTTAGCTATCTTCTTGTTTGTGTATTTGTTTTCGTACTGAGTTCATGTTCAGTAAACAAATTTATACCTGAAGGTGACTATTTGTTGGATGATGTCATAATGGTGTCCGATAATAAGGATGTTAATGCTGGCAATTTTCGTGGATATGTAAGACAAAATCCTAATGCCCGATGGTTCAGTAAGATGAAAGTCCCCATGCGTATATATGCTTTGTCTGGGACAGATTCGACAAAGTCATTTAATCGTTTGTTACAACGTATAGGAGAAGCCCCCGTTATTTTTAATGAGGAACAGGCAGAACGATCACGTGCAGATATTCTACAGGCATTGATGGTTCAAGGCTATTTAGCAGGTGATGTTAAGGTTCAAAAGAGTATTAAGAAAAAGAAACTGAAAGCAAGCTATGTGTTGCATCCAGGCCGTCCTTATATAGTTAATTCAATTAAGTTAGAGATAGAAGATCCTACTATCCGTGACATCCTTTTGAAAGATTCCGTAGAGACGATGTTATCAAAAGGTATGATATTCAATTCCAACATCTTGGATGGAGAGCGTAGTAGAATTAATGCTAAATTACAGAATCTAGGTTATTATCAGTTCAATAAAGAGTATATAACTTATCAGGCAGATACTGTACGGGGAACATATAAAGTAGATTTAACCATGCGCTTGAGGAATCCTCAACGGATTTCTCATCATACGGCATTCACATTGGGGAACATTAATTTAATTACGTCTCAGAATTCATCCCGAAATCTTTCGGTTCTGCCAATTGATTCTGTCAATTATCATGGATTGAATATTTATTATGATGGTAATTTGAATTTTCGTCCTAAAATTCTGGCAGATAATGTACAGTTAGAGTCTGGAGATCTTTATAGTTTGAATAAGGTGCAGCAGACTTATGACAATTTTAATAGGATGAAGGCATTCAAATACACTAGTATTAATATGCAGATTTCACCCTCAGACTCTACCTTATTGAATGCATATATAATGACAGAATATAGTAGGTTCCGTTCTATTTCAGCTGAGTTAGAAGGAACAAACTCTGCTGGTGATTTGGGGGCTGCTGCTTCCTTAACTTTTTCACACCGTAATCTTTTTAAAGGTTCTGAAACTTGGGCGGTTAAACTTCGTGGTGCATACGAGGCTATTACGGGCTTGGAGGGTTATACAAACCAAAATTATGTAGAGTGGGGACTAGAGACATCTATTAACTTCCCACGTTTTCTTTTCCCGTTTTTGTCCAGGGATTTTCGTCACAATATTAAAGCCAATTCTGAGGTCTCGGTGCAATATGATATGCAAAATAGACCTGAATTCCGCCGTCGTGTAGCAACTGCAGCATGGAGATATCGTTGGGCAAAATTGAATGACAAGTTTAGTCATCGATTTGATTTACTTGATATTAGCTTTATAAGTATGCCTTGGATTTCATCCACATTCAAGGAAACATATTTGGATAATTTGACGGAATATAATGCTATATTGAAATACAACTATGAAGACCTTTTTATCATGAAATTAGGTTATAGTTTTGTATATAATTCTATGGGCCTATCTGGTAATACTGGAAGTAATTCTGGAACCAATTCATATACTATCCGTGCGAACATTGAAACTGCTGGAAACTTGCTACAAGGTATTAATAAGATATTTGGTGGTACTAAAAATTCAAGTGGTAGTTTTACTGTGTTTAATATCGCATTTGCCCAATATATCAAGGGCGACTTTGATATTTCAAAAAGCATTCGGTTTGACGAAAGGAACTCTTTAGCTATTCATGCTGGATTAGGTGTTGCTTATCCCTATGGTAATGCCAATATGCTTCCGTTTGAAAAACGCTACTTTTCTGGAGGTGCAAATAGTGTACGTGGTTGGAATGTCAGGTCATTAGGTCCTGGAACATATAAAGGTTTGGACAGAAATATTGATTACATCAATCAGAGCGGTGACATTAAGTTAGATTTGAATCTGGAATATAGGACACATTTGTTTTGGAAAATTGATGGTGCCCTATTTATTGATGCGGGTAATATCTGGACGATACGGGACTATCGCGATCAACCTGGAGGACAATTTAAACTTACTGAATTTTATAAACAACTTGCAGCGTCATATGGTATAGGTTTCCGTCTAGTCTTTGATTATTTTATTCTTCGTTTCGATGGAGGTATGAAAGCCGTAAATCCTGTCTATACCAAGGGCAAAGATCACTATCCATTGATTGATCCACATTGGGGTCGTGATTTTACCTTCCATTTTGCAGTAGGTCTTCCATTCTAAATGATATATTAAATTGAATTAAGAAATTATCTTATCTAAAAATTTCTTAGTAACTTTGTGGCATATTATGGAGGATAAGGAATTAGTATTTCTTTGTTTGGCCAGTGGAAGTAGTGGTAATTGTTTCTATCTTTCTGATGGTGAGACAAAGATTTTGATAGATGTCGGTCTTTCTCAAAGTCAGATAAAAAAGGCTTTGAAAGAACGCGGCTTGAACTTTGGCGGGTTCAAGGGGATTCTTATTACTCATGACCATGCAGATCATATTAAAGGGGTTGGGAATTTGGCAAACGATAATGCAATACCGGTTTATGCTACTGAAGAAGTACATAAAGGCATGAAAAAGAGCTACTGCATGACTCGTGAGATTAACAATCATTTGATTCGCAGATTGGAAAAAGGAGAGTTGATGCGTTTGGGCGAATTTGAAATTCATTCGTTCGAAGTGCCTCACGATGGAACGGATAATGTTGGCTACTTTATTCAACACAATGGTGTGAATTTTTGTATAATTACTGATATAGGTCATATTACTCAAGAGGTCTCAGATCATATTTCTATGGCAAATTATTTAGTGCTAGAAGCAAATTATGATAAGAGTATGTTGGATATGGGACCTTATCCTGCTTATTTGAAGGCACGAATAGCGAGTCCGACAGGACATTTAAGCAACGAAGATTGCGGTAAGGCATTATCAGAGTTTGCTACACCAAGACTGAAGCATGTTTGGCTTTGTCATCTAAGTGAGGAAAATAATCATCCTGAATTAGCTCGTAAAACGGTAGAAACCATACTTAGAAGTGTAGGCATAGTACCAGGAAAAGATTTTCAGTTAGATGTGTTACGTAGAAAAGTACCCTCAAGTATTTATTTTTTAAAGTAAGTCTGGAAAAAAACGTTTGCGGATTTGGTCAGTTGGGAAAAAACATCTACCTTTGCAACCGCAAAAACAAAAAGGATATGCGTTCTTAGCTCAGTTGGTAGAGCAACTGACTCTTAATCAGTGGGTCCAGGGTTCGAGCCCCTGAGAGCGTACTCTTTTTGATTGTTATTTATATTGCGTTCTTAGCTCAGTTGGTAGAGCAACTGACTCTTAATCAGTGGGTCCAGGGTTCGAGCCCCTGAGAGCGTACTCAAAGGAGAATGTGTCAAGCATTCTCCTTTTTTTTCGTTCAAATTGTGCAAAATTATTTGTCTTTTTAAGTTTTTTCGTTAAATTTGCAAAGATAAATATTTTGCACATGAATACTAATCAGAATGCCCCTAAGCGGGATAGATCAAATCCAGTACGAAAATACCAGTTGCTTGCTGCTTTATTTGCTTTTATAGCAGTTGCTGGTTTTGTTTATGTCTTTGGACTGTTAGATTCTCTTGAGACTCACTTGCTCTCTTCTCCAAAAGATTATAAATCTGAAGAAATTGCAAATGCTGATGCCGTTAAAAGACTGCAGGAGGCAGAGTATGCTAAACTTATAGATGAAAATGCAGAGCAGTTTGTAAACGAGCCTGAAGAGGAGGCGGTGGAAGATACCACAAAAGTTGAGGAAGTCTACATTGAACCAGTAGAGGAGGAACCAGAAGGTGAGGTCTTCTAATTGAAATGCCATAAAATTAAATACTATAAAAACATGGAGAACAAAATTCAGGAATTAACCGACAAACTCTATCATGAGGGCGTTGAGAAGGGCAAAGCAGAAGCTGAGCGCTTGATTGCAGCAGCCAAGGAACAGGCTGCTGAACTTATTGCTAAGGCTCAGGAAGAGGCAGCAGATATCGTTGCTAAGGCAAAAAAGAATGCTGCCGAAACTGATGAGAATACTCGTACAGAATTGTGCCAGTTTGCTGGTCAGGCAAAGCATGCACTTCAGAGTGAAATCGCGAATTTAGTGTCAGATCAGGTTGTCAAAGAAGCTGTAGCATCTACTGTTGATTCTAAGGATTTCTTAGGTCAGTTCTTGATTTCTTTGGCTAGCAAATGGTCGGCAAATGAGCCTATTGTTATAGAATCTGATAAAGCTAATGAGTTGAAATCATATTTTGCTGCTAAGGCAAAATCTTTGCTTGACAAGGGTGTGACTATTAAAGAGGTCAATGGTGTTAAGTCATTGTTTACAGTAAAGCCAGCAGATGGCAGTTATAAAGTAGAGTTCGGTCAGGAAGAGTTTGAGAACTATTTCAAGGCTTTCCTTCGTCCACAATTGATAGAAATGCTTTTCTAATACCCCTTAAGCTATGAGTAATTATTATTGTTTAATGACGGGAGTGCCTAGCATTGTCATGGATCAACCGACTTCAATGAGTTATGCTGAATTCCGTGAACAATGTGAAGAGGATCTGACTGATGCTGACAAGAAATTACTCTCTTATTCGTTTTTGAGGCAAGACTGTCTGAATGTTATTAAGTTGCTCCAGCATCCTGATGCTGAATTGTTACTTTTAGGTAATTATTCAGAGGAACAGCTAAAGGAACTCATTAAGGAGGCACAAGACTCAGAGTTTAAGATTGAGGGATTCCCTGAATTCCTTCCTGATTTTATCCGTCATTCTTATCTGCCTAATGAGGGGAAAGCTGATTATTTCCCTGACGATGCAATTATGCAATCGTATTATGAGTATTCAATGAATTGTGAGAATAAAATGATTTCTAAATGGTTTAAGCTCAATTTCAATTTGAATAATATATTAACTGCATTGATTGCTCGTCAAAACGGTTGGAATGTGGCTGATTTTGTCCGGGGAGAGAATGATATAACTGACATGATAAAATCAAACAAATCTAAAGATTTCGATTTGACTAGAGAATATGACTTTGTAGGTGATATCATGAAAATTCTGGATACAGATGATCCTGTTGAAAAAGAAAAGAAAATTGACGCTTTCAAATGGCTTTGGCTAGATGAACAAATTTTCTTTACGCCTTTCAGCATAGAAGCTGTTTTTGCATACCTCTGTAAGTTGGAAATGCAGCTTCGTTGGGAAATGCTTGATCCAGAAAAGGGCAAAGAAACCTTTGTTAAGATTATAGAGGAACTTCGTGGTGAAGCAAAGGTACCAGAGGAGTTTGTTAGATAATGTGACTGATTAGAAAAGAAATTATAAATATAATACTATGACTAAAGGTACAGTTAGTGGCGTTATTGCTAACATGGTAACGCTTAAAGTGGACGGACCTGTGGCTCAAGGTGAAATTTGCTATATTGAGACAGGTGGCGACCGCTTAATGTCAGAGGTCATCAAGGTTTTAGGCTTGGATGTTTATGTCCAGGTGTTTGAAAGTACCCGAGGATTAAAGGTCGGCTCTCCAGCGGAGTTTACCGGACACATGCTTGAGGTTCAGTTGGCACCTGGTATGTTGTCTAAGAACTTTGACGGACTTGAGAATGATTTGGACAAAATGGAAGGTGTGTTCCTGAAACGTGGACAGTATACTGACCCATTAGACCGTGAGCGTCTTTGGGATTTCACTCCAATAGCTAAGGTTGGTGATGAAGTTCAGGGTTCAGATTGGTTAGGCCAGGTTATCGAGAACCATCAGCCTTTGAAGATTATGGTTCCTTTCCAGCTTAAGGGAACTGCAAAGGTTAAGAGCATTGTTTCTGAGGGTCAGTATAAGGTTGATGATATTATTGCTGAATTGGAAGATGAACAAGGTAAAATTGTTAAGGTTAATATGATTCAGCACTGGCCTGTTAAGTTTGCTATGACAAACTATAAACAGAAACCACGTCCTTTTAAACTGTTAGAAACAGGTGTTCGTACAATCGATACATTTAATCCTATCACTGAAGGTGGAACAGGCTTTATCCCAGGCCCATTCGGTACTGGTAAGACGGTGCTTCAGCATGCTATTTCCAAACAGGCAGAAGCTGATATCGTAATAATTGCTGCTTGTGGAGAACGTGCAAATGAGGTTGTAGAAATCTTTACAGAATTTCCAGAACTTGATGACCCACATACAGGACGTAAATTGATGGAACGTACCATAATTATTGCAAATACATCAAACATGCCTGTAGCAGCTCGTGAAGCATCTGTGTATACAGCTATGACTATGGCTGAGTATTATCGTTCAATGGGACTTCGTGTATTGCTGATGGCTGACTCTACCTCTCGTTGGGCTCAGGCACTTCGTGAGATGTCTAACCGTATGGAGGAGTTACCTGGTCCTGATGCTTTCCCTATGGATTTAGGTGCGTTGATTGGTAATTTCTATAGCCGTGCAGGTTATGTATATCTGAACAATGGTGAAGTTGGTTCTATTACCTTCATTGGTACAGTATCACCTGCAGGTGGTAATTTGAAAGAACCAGTTACAGAAAATACTAAGAAGGTTGCTCGTTGTTTCTATGGATTGGAACAGGATCGTGCGGATAAGAAACGTTATCCAGCCGTTAATCCTATTGATTCCTATTCTAAGTATTTAGAGTATCCAGAGTTCCAGGAATATATTTCCAAGCGGATTAATGATAAATGGATTCCTAAGGTGTTGGAGTTGAAGACTAGGATGCAGCGTGGTAAGGAAATCGCAGAGCAGATTAACATCCTTGGTGATGATGGTGTACCTGTAGATTATCATGTAACATTCTGGAAATCTGAAATCATTGACTTCGTGCTCTTACAGCAAGATGCATTCGATGATGTTGATGCTGTTACTTCTTTGGAACGTCAGGAAGAAATCTTGAATATTGTTACTGATATTTGTAATCATGACTTTAAGTTTGATACATTCTTGGAAGTTATTGATTTCTTCCGTAAGATGATTAATATCTGCAAGCAAATGAATTATTCCCCATTCAAGAGTGAGCAATATTATGATTTTAAAAAGCAGGTAACCGATATGATTAACGCTTAAATCCGATCAAAATGGCAACAGCATTTCAAAAAATATATACAAAAATTAGCCAGATCACCAAGGCCACTTGCTCCTTAAAAGCAACTGGTGTTGGTTATGATGAATTGGCTACCATCGATGGCAAATTGGCCCAGGTGGTAAAGATTGCCGGTGAAGATGTTACCTTGCAGGTGTTTGAAGGTACAGGTGGTATCCCTACAAACGCTGAGGTTGTTTTCTTAGGTAAGGCCCCAACATTAAAAGTTGGTGAACAATTAGCAGGTCGTTTCTTCAATGCGTATGGACATCCAATTGATGGTGGACCTGAGATTGAAGGCAAAGAAGTGGAAATTGGTGGTCCTTCTGTTAACCCTGTTCGTCGTAAGCAGCCATCAGAGTTGATAGCAACAGGTATAGCGGGTATTGACTTGAATAACACTTTGGTGTCTGGACAGAAAATTCCATTTTTCGCAGATCCTGACCAGCCTTTTAATGAGGTTATGGCGTTGGTTGCCCTTCGTGCTAAGGTAGACAAGATTATCTTGGGTGGAATGGGTATGACCAATGATGACTACTATTTCTTCCGTAATACTTTTGCAAATGCAGGTGCGGTAGACCGAATAATTTCTTTCATGAATACCACTGAAGACCCTGCTGTAGAGCGTCTGTTGATTCCGGATATGGCTCTTACGGCAGCTGAGTACTTCGCTGTAGAAAAACATGAAAAGGTTCTGGTGCTTTTGACAGATATGACATCTTATTCTGACTCATTGTCAATTGTTAGTAACCGTATGGACCAGATTCCTTCTAAAGACTCAATGCCAGGTTCACTTTATTCTGATTTGGCAAAGATTTATGAGAAGGCTGTACAGTTCCCAGAAGAAGCTGGTGGTGGTTCAATAACAATTATCGCTGTAACAACCTTGAGTGGTGGTGATATTACTCATGCTGTTCCTGATAATACAGGTTACATTACTGAGGGTCAGCTCTTCTTGCGTCGTGACTCTGATATCGGAAAGGTAATCGTCGACCCATTCCGTTCATTGTCCCGTCTGAAACAGCTGGTAGCTGGTAAGAAAACCCGTAAGGATCATTCACAGGTAATGAATGCTGCTATTCGTCTGTACTCTGATGCAGCTAATGCGAAGACAAAGTTAGAAAATGGTTTTGATTTGACAGACTACGATAACCGTTGCTTGGATTTTGCTAAAGAATATGCAGACAAGTTGTTGGCAATCGATGTTAACTTGGATACTACTGAGATGCTTGATGTAACTTGGGGCTTGTTCCGTAAGTACTACAAGTTGGAAGAGGTTAATATCAAGAAAGAATTTACAGATATCTATTGGAAATAGTCAATGGCAATTAAGTTTCAATACAATAAAACGTCCCTTCAGCAACTAGAAAAGAACCTGAAGATGCGACAGCGTACACTCCCTATTATTAAAAATAAGGAGACAGCGTTGCGTCTAGAGGTAAAAAAGTGTAAGGAAGAGGCTGTCGAATTGGAAGAGAAACTGAAAAGTCAGATTGAAGGTTATGAGTCCATGTATGCATTGTGGGGTGAGTTTGATGCAAGTTTGGTCACTCTTAAAGATGTGGAAATGGGTGTAAAGAAGATAGCGGGTGTTCGTGTTCCTATCTTAACTAATATTCGATTGGATGTCAAACCTTTTGGCTTATTCAGTTCTCCTAAATGGTATTTCGATGGTATCAACCTGCTTCAAGGTCTTGCTAAAACGGCTGTGGAGAGAGAGTTTGTAGATGCAAAGTTGTCTTTGCTGGAACATGCTCGAAAAAAGACTACACAGAAGGTTAATCTGTTTGAAAAGGTTCAGATTCCTGGTTTCCAGGAAGCTATACGCAAGATTAAACGTTTTATGGAGGATGAGGAGAACTTATCCAAGTCTAGCCAGAAGATTTTGAAGTCACTTCAAGAAAGTCGTGCTGCTAAAGAGACTGAAGGAAAGGAGGCTGCTGTATGATTACGAAAATGAAAAAGTTAAACCTATTGGTTTTCCATAGGGATTACGATGAATTTCTGAGTCAACTGCAGAACCTAGGTGTGGTACACATTCAAGAATTGGAAAGTGGTACTACAAGTGAAGAGTTTGAACAGGCAAAAGCTAAATATGAGGAATATGCAGAAGTCTTGAAGTCTCTTGATAAAATTGATGATTCAGGTCTTATTGCAGAAAAGGCTTTGCCTTTTGAATCTGCTGCTCAAATAGTTGCTTTTACAGAACAGCAGTTTGAAGCTGAAGCTGATCTTAATCGTAGATTAGATGCTGTAAACAAGGATTTGGAAATTGCAGAACCATGGGGTGAGTTTGATGCTGAGAAAGTAAAAATACTTGCAGATCTTGGTTATCAAATGAATTTCTATTCTTGCTATGCATCAAAGTTTGACAAAGAGTGGGAGAATACTTATTTTGCCATCCCTATTAGTCAGACTAATTCTGCTGTTAAGTTCGTAACCTTCTCCCCTGAGAAGCCTGCTATAGATGCAGAAAGCATAGAGCTTCCTAAATATTCTATTTCTGAATTAAGAGCACAGAAAGTAGATTTGGAAGAACAACTGGCAGAAGTAAGACAAAACCTTTTAGCTGTAAAGCAGAACCAGTATTCATCACTTGTATCGGCTCAAGCTGAAAATAGAAATGCAATTCAGCTTTCTCATGTTCATTTGAACAGTGTTGATTTGGCTGAGGATACATTGAAACTTGTAGAAGGTTGGATTCCAGAAGAGAAGGAATCCGATGTTAAAGCTATGCTTGATGCAACAGGTGCATATTATGAGGTTCGATCTCCACAGAAAGGTGATAATGTTCCTATCAAGTTCAAGAACAACAAATTCTCAAGAATGTATGAAAGGTTGACCAAGATGTATGGTTTTCCTGATTATGACGAATGGGATCCGACGCCAATTGTGGCAATTTTCTTTACGTTGTTTTTTGCAATTTGTATGGGTGATGCCGGTTATGGTATCCTGATTACCCTCTATGGTATTTTGGATATGAAGGGTAAAGCTAAAAAAGTTCCTATTTTAGGAGAAATGCTTGAAGGATGCGGTTCTATGATTTGTTCTTTGGGTATTGCTACTACTGTTATAGGTTTCTTTTTGGGAACATTCTTTGGCATCAACATTGTTGAGGCTGGCTGGATTCCTGAAACAACAGCTATAGGAAAGGTTCTATCCTGGTTACAAGGTAATGTTCCAGGAACTACATATTCTATCCAAATGGCTGCTGCTATTTGCATAGGTGTATTTCACATCTGTTTGGCAATGTTGATAAAGGCCATGGTATATACCAAAAAAGAAGGTTTCAAGAACCAAATCAGTACTTGGGGATGGTGCTTGCTCATCATCGGAGGTGTAATTGTCGGAGTGTTAGCTTTAACTGGTGCACTGAATCAACAAGCTGCAATCATGGTTTTGATAGCAATTGGTGCGGTTAGTGCCTTGGCTATTTACTTCCTTAACAATATAGATCGTCTGGTAAGTAAACCTATAGCTGGTATTATTGTAAATCCTCTTGCAGGTTTATATGATACTTATAATATGGCATCAGGCTTGATGGGAGATGTACTCTCTTATATACGACTATATGCCCTTTGTTTGGCAGGTGGTATGTTGGGAGGTGCTTTTAATATGATTGGAGATATGGTACGTGGTGATGAAGGTTCAATACTACTATTGATTCCTGCTATTTTAATCTATGTAGTTGGTCACATTTTCAATCTGCTTATGTCTGCTATTTCAGCCTTTGTTCATCCTCTCCGTTTGAATTTCGTAGAGTATTTTAAGAATTCAGGCTATGATGGCAAGGGTCAAGCTTATAACCCTTTTGAAGTAAAAAAATAAAAAATTAATAACTATAAAACATTTTAATTATGGATTTAATTCTTGGTTATCTTGGTCTTGGTCTTATGTTGGGCTTGGCCGGAATCGGTAGCTGTTATGGTACTACTATTGCTGCAACTGCAGCAGAAGGCGCATTGAAGAAAGACCCTTCTAAGTCTTCAGGTTATATGGTTCTTTCTGCACTTCCTGCAACTCAGGGTTTGTACGGTTTTGTAGCATTCCTTATGACAATGGGTAAATTGGCAGATCCAGCAAATGGTCCTTTGATGTTTGGTATCGGTGTTGGAGTTGGTATTACTTGTTTGTTCTCTGCTATTCGTCAGGGTAAGGTTTGTGCAGCTGGTATCCAGGGCTTGTCTCAGGGTCACGATGTAACAACTAATACCATGATTTATGCAGCACTTCCAGAGTTTTATGCAATCTTGGCATTGGTAGGCGCTTTGATGGTTTAATTATAAGATTCGAGATAAAAAAGGCCAAGTTTTTGACTCGGCCTTTTTTTATGTAATGTATTTAGGTGATAACTTATCATATTAAGGATTATATAAACTTATGGCCTTAAGTTTATGTACTTATGAGTTTATGTTTATATACTTAAAGCCATAAGTTAATGAGGCATTTTTAATAGTTTAAATATGACAGCCGAAGTTAATTATGTGGTATTTGGAAATCATAATTTTTTTCTTTATTCCTATTTGTTTTCTTTATATTTTTCCTAAATTTGCATTTGGAAGTATCGTGATGATATATTAACTTTTAAATAATTATGCGTATGAAAAAGTATTTAGCAGAAATGTTAGGAACCATGGTTTTGGTTCTTATGGGCTGTGGTGCAGCAGTTAGTTTGGGTTGTACTTCAAATGATCCTGCTTTAGCATCTACAGTTGTGGGTACCGCACTTGCCTTTGGTTTGGCGGTTGTAGCGATGGCATATACTATAGGAGGTACTAGTGGCTGCCACATTAATCCAGCTATCACTTTAGGTTGCCTTCTTAGTGGTCGTATTGGGGGTAAGGATGCCGTTATGTATATGGTTTTCCAAGTCATTGGAGCCATCATTGGTTCTGCAATTCTTTACTTAGTAACTACCACTAGTGGAACAGCTGTATCAGGAACAGGAGCTAACGCTTGTCAAGATGGTGTTTCTCAATTAGGTGGTTTGGTAGCAGAGATTGTGTTTACTGCTATTTTTGTCTTCGTTGTACTTGGTACTACAGATACTAAGAAGGGCGCTGGTAATTATGCAGGTCTAGCAATTGGTTTGTCGTTGGTATTGGTACATTTAGTTTGTATTCGCTATACTGGAACTTCTGTGAATCCAGCTCGCTCTATTGGTCCAGCTCTTTTCCAGGGAGGTGAAGCTTTAAGTCAGCTCTGGATATTCATTGTTGGCCCATTTATTGGAGGTGCTATAGCGGCTGGAATGTGGAAGCTTGTTGAAGAGAAGTAAATTATAAACTATATTTAATACCGCCTTATACTATTTGTGTAGGGCGGTATTTTAATCTTATGTATGCGTAAGAAGAGTAGAGAAATGAGCTCTGAATGGGCCTTAAGTGTTATGGATGCAGCACCTTATATGACGATGTCGGTTGTAATGCCCGATGGCTCTGCATATGGAATTCCTTTATCTCTAGCTCGTGTAGATGAGAGTACTTTCTATTTTCATGGTGCTTTGGAAGGAGATAAGTTGGAAGCTATTAAAGTGCATCCCAAAGTCTGTCTATCTGCTGTAACAAAATGCAAACCCATTGTTGGTCCAAAAGATGGCAGTTTTACGTTGGAATACAATAGTGCTATAGCTTTTGGCATTGCTGAAATTGTTGGGGAGATAGATGAAAAGATAAAAGGACTCCGTGCTATTTGTGAACGTTTCTTACCCCATCATATGGATTCTTTTGATTTGGCAATTGCAAGAAGTTTAAGAAGGACGGTGGTAGTTCGTATTAAATTGCTTGCTCCTCCTACAGGTAAACGTAAGCAATATGATAGCAATGGAGTGGAAATGAAATATCAGAGAATGGAATGAAAGCAGATAAAGATCCTATGGGAACAGCAATCCGTGATTATTATTTGACGGGTAAAGCATCTCGATTGCGAGTTTTCTCACCAGATTTTGATGAGGATGAAATACCAGTTCCTACACTTTTCCGTAGTTTTCAGGAAATGCCCCCTTTAGAAAGAAAAGCATTAAAGTTAGCAAAAGGGAGAATACTAGATGTTGGTGCAGGGAGTGGGTGTCATTCTTTATCTTTACAAGAAATGGGTAAAGACGTTGAGGCGATTGATATTTCTCCATTATCAGTTTTGACAATGAAGGATAGAGGTGTCAAAAAAGTCAAAGAACTTGATTTCTTTCAAATTAAAGGTGAATTATTTGATACTATTCTTATGTTGATGAATGGTGCAGGAATCGTTGGTAAAATAGACAAATTACCAGATTTCTTCAACCATATTAAAACATTATTAGCTAATGATGGAGTTTTACTTGTGGATAGTTCTGATCTTCGTTATTTATTTGAAGAAGAGGATGGTAGCTTTATGATAAATTTAAATGATAACTATTACGGAGAAATGGAATTCCAATTGCAATATAGAAATATCAAAGGTGATAAATTCCCATGGTTATATATTGATTTCAATACCTTACAGATGTATGCAGAGGATAATGGATTTCACGCTGAAATAATTCACGAAGGAGACCATTATGATTATCTTGCAAAGATATATAGATAAAAAAAGGCCCATACGGGCCTTTCTTTATTCTTCTATAACCTCTGTACGGTGAATATCTTTCTTTATTTGTTTAACTCTTTTAAGATATGATATAAGTGCATCAGAAGCACTATTTGGAGTCTCTTCAATTAGACCATTGTGATCAAATCTATAACTAGATGAAATATAGCTATTCATGGCAACCTTGTATTTTTTGTTTTGGTCTAAAGGATTACCTTGTTCATCAGTAATTTCAACTCTTGTGGCTAATCCATCATGTGTGTAAATTTTGTATTTCATGCCACTACACTTCAAATCAGCTGTTTTACTAGACTTTCGATATGAATTTTTAAGCAATTCATTCAAAGCTTGATATGTCATTTCATAAATGAAAATCTGATTCCCAAAAGGGTCAAGTGCGTATACATCTTGCATGGTAATAGGACCCTGTTTTAGTTGTCCTAATCGGACTCCACCACTATTTTGAACAGCGAAATCTACCCCATATTCTTCTACTAGTGCATCACACATTAAGCCTCCTAATTCTTCTTTACCGTCCAATTGCTGAACAGCTTCAGCTAATACTTCTTTCAATGGAGAATTATCTACAAAAGCCTGAGCTTCTTGTTTGATGTCTTGACTTTCTTCTTTCAGGCTTCTTACATCGATTAGCTCATAGTCTTTCTTTACTAATTGTTTGCCATCGAAAGTAAAGGTTAATTTTCCTAGTCCCTCAGTGTAACATCCCGTTTGAGTAACAAGTACACCATTATGAATAAGTACACTATCGATTTTAGTATGAGTATGACCACCAACTATAGCGTCAATCTCAGGCATTCTTTCTGCTACAATTAAATCTTTGTCAACACCAGCATGTGATAAGAAAATAAAGAGGTCACATTTGTCACGTAAGTATTTATATTGTAATACAGTTTCAACAGGATCCGTAAAGTTTATACCTTTTACGCGGTCAGGGTGGCAAGCAGGATGACGTTTACCACTTGGCTTAATAGAAGCTTCTACAACAGAAACGATACCAATCTTAATACCTCCGACTTTAGTAAAAGCATATGCTTTAGGTTGTCTAATCTTACCTTCTGGCTTTTCTACCTGCATATTTGCGCAGAGAAATTTGAATTTAGCTTGCTTGATTCTTTTTTTCAAAGTTTCTTGGCCATAATCAAACTCATGGTTACCAAAAGCTGTGTATTTATAACCAATACGATTCATTAGATCTACTATTGGATATCCTTTTTCTTTATATTGATCAACTACAGGATTTCCAGAGAATAAGTCACCTGCACTTAAAATGAGAACGTTAGGATTTGTTTTCTTGTAATTTTCAATATATGCAGCTATTTTACCATAATTGTTGATACGGGCATGCATGTCATTTGTAGAAAATATAACTATCTGCTTTTCTTGAGCTGAGAGAAACATGCAAAATGTGAGCATGAGTATTAATCCCGTGAAACGCTGTAAATTCTTCATAGTTCAATCTAATTATTATTTCTATCTTGCAAAGTAACTACTTTCTTTTGGCTTGCACAAATTTTTATTAACTTTGCATTATGAAAAAGAGCATTTTTCTTTTATTTTTTTTCACGTTGACAATCATTCAGAATGTGTTATCAACACCTTCACTTGGATTATTATTGTTGCGTGAATGGAAACCAGCATCAGTTGTTACAGAGGCTGATATTAATACCTATTCTTTAGATTCCTGTTTTCAAATCCTCCCTATAAGTGATGCTGTTTTTGTACGTATGAGAGGTAAATCTTATAAGAAAGATTGTCAAATACCACTGTCTGATTTGAGATACTTGAAATTACTTCATAGAAATGCAAATGGAGAGCCTCAATTAGGTGAAATGGTATGCAATAAAAGAATAGCTTCAATCTTGGTGAAGATATTTCGTGAACTATATGAGGCTGGTTATAAGATAGAGCGTATGGTTTTAGTTGATGATTATGATGCTGTGGATGAGAAAACGATGGAGGCAAATAACACTTCAGCTTTTAATTATAGGAATGTTGCAGGAGCTAAGAAATTATCGAAACATAGTCTTGGTCTTGCTGTTGATATTAACCCACTTTATAATCCTTGCTACCGATTACGTTCTGGGAAAGTAGAACCAATTTCGGGAAAGAAGTATGTCCATAATCGGGGGAAACGTAAGGACATACCCTATAAGATTGATCACAAAGATCTTTGTTATAAACTTTTTCGTTCCAATGGATTTGTCTGGGGGGGAGACTGGCGTTCTGTAAAAGATTATCAACATTTTGAATATAAATGAATCAAAACAATCACTATATTATGAATGGAAAGAAAAGATTTGGTCATGTGTTGATGTTAGGTATCTTTCTGTTATCGGCATCTGTTCAAGCTCAAGACATTTATCAGCCTTCAGAAGAAAATTTAAAATCCCGTCAGGAATTTGCTGACAGCAAGTTTGGAATATTTTTGCATTGGGGAATTTATAGTATGTTCGGACAAGGTGAGTGGTATATGCAGAATGAGAATATTAATTATAAAGAATATGCTAAAGCTGCTGATGGTTTTTATCCTCATCGTTTTGATGCTGCAGCTTGGGTTTCAGCTTTCAAAGCTGCAGGAGCAAAATACATCTGTCTAACCTCAAGGCATCATGATGGATTCTCCATGTGGGGAACTAAACAATCAGATTATAATATTGTAGATGCTACTCCATATGGAAAGGATATAGTTAAACAGTTAGCTGATGAATGTCATAAACAGGGGATAAAACTACATCTGTATTATTCACATTTAGATTGGACACGTGAAGATTATCCTTGGGGACGTACAGGTTTACGTGTAGGAAAGGACAGGTCAAAAATTGATTGGCATAGTTATTATAATTTCATGAATAATCAACTGACAGAGTTGCTCACTAATTATGGAGAGATTGGTGCAATCTGGTTTGATGGTCATTGGGACCATGATGAAGATGCAACTCCTTTTGATTGGGAATTGGATACTCAATATGCTTTAATTCATAAATTGCAACCAGGATGTTTGGTGGGTAACAATCATCATTTAAATCCTTTTCCTGGAGAAGATATTCAGATTTTTGAGCGTGATTTACCTGGGGAGAATACTACAGGATGGTCAAAGGCTGGAATTAGTAAGTTGCCTTTGGAAACATGTGAGACTATGAATGGGATGTGGGGATATAAAGTTGTAGATCAGAACTATAAATCTGTTCCTGAATTAATTAGATTATTGGTAAACACTGCGGGAAAAGGAGCGAATTTACTTTTGAATATTGGTCCTCAACCAAATGGTGAATTACCTGCTATAGCATTGAAAAGACTTGAAGGTATAGGGAAGTGGATGGATCAGTATGGTGAGACAATTTATGGCACTACATCAGGTAGTTTACCCGTTCAAGATTGGGGAGCAACTACACGTAAAGGAGACGTAGAGTACATTCATATCTTAAATTACAAGTATATTTATTTTACGTTTCCAGTAATAGGAAAAGTTAAGGAGGTTAAGGAATTTGCTAGTGGAAAGAAATTGAATTTCAAACAGAATAAAGATAATACTATCACCATAGAACTGAATCCTCATGATAATGTTGTAGATTATGTTCTACAAGTTCGATGATCTTCCAATCTGTTTTTAAACGAAATTTCTATCTTGTTTTGAACTCAAATTATTTAAAAATGAAAAAATTTTTTTCTTTGTTGTTAATAGTAATTTTATTGTCAGTAATTCCTTTTATGGCATTTTCTCAGCCTCAGAGCATACCTAGAGAAGTCAGCGCACTAACAGACAGTTTGAAAAATATCTATGCACCTGATAAAAGGGTTGACCTTTTTTCAGTTATATATACTATTGACGGTAAAAAACTTATGCTTCAAGGTAATACTACATCTGCAGAAGCTCACGAATCTTTAGTTCATGGTTTACAACGATATGGCTATGATGTTATGGATTGTATGAGGGTATTTCCTTCTGAAGATTTGGATGATAAAGTATATGGTATTGTAAATGTATCGGTATGTAATATCCGTTCCAGTGCTGATTTCTCTAGTGAAATGATTACCCAGTCACTGATGGGAACACCAGTTAAGGTTCTGGAAAAAGATGGGTGGTTTCATATTCAGACTCCTGACAGGTATTTAGGCTGGGTTCATAGTGTAGGTGTGTATCGAGTTAATAAAGAAGAACTTCATGCATGGAACCAAGCTGAAAAGGTTATCGTAACAGATCACTATGGATGGGTTTTTGAGAAACCTGATATAAAAAGTCAACACGTCAGTGATGTAGTAGCAGGAAATCGCTTAAGATATGAGGGACAGCAAGGTAAATTCTATAAGGTTTGTTATCCTGATGGGAGAAAAGGGTTTATATTGAAGGAACAGTCTCAGTTGGAAAGTTATTGGCGGAGAAACCTGAAACAAGATGCAGAAAGTATTCTAGCAACAGCTAAAACCATGATTGGAGTACCATATCTTTGGGCTGGAATGAGTAGTAAGGGCGTAGACTGTAGTGGATTTGTTCGTACTATACTTTACATGCATGATATAATTATTCCACGTGATGCTTCACAGCAATGTTTGAGAGGTGATAAAATTGAAATAGCTTCTGATTTCAGTAATTTAATTCCAGGTGATCTGATTTTCTTCGGTACTAAGGCCACTGCCCAACGTAAAGAACGTGTAGTTCATGTAGCGTTATATTTGGGCAACAAACGTTTTATTCATTCTCAAGGAGATGTACATATCAGCAGTTTCGATAAAAATGATGAATTATATGATTCATATAATTTAAATCGTCTTTTGTTTGCAACAAGAATACTTCCTTATGTTGGAATGGATCCCGAGATGAATACGACTGCGACAAATTCTTTTTATAATTATTAAATAGTATAGGAATATGACTACGAGAAGAGGCTTCCTAAAAACGGCAGCTATTGCAGCGTTGAGTACTAGTGTCATTGGCAAGGCTTTAGCTCTTTCCAATGAACATCCAAATTTATTCAATGTTGGTCATTTGGGAGAAAAACCAAAAATGAAATTGACCTTTTTCCCTTATGAGCTGCAACTTCGACATGTGTTTACTGTTGCAACTTACTCCAGAAGTACTACACCTGATGTGCAAGTGGAATTAACCTATGATGGTATAACAGGTTATGGAGAAGCCTCTATGCCACCATATTTAGCTAACGAATTAGGAACTATAGATTCTGTTTGCGCTTTTTTGGCACGTGCTGCAATAGAATTGGAAAAATTCAATGATCCATTTATGTTAGAAGACATATTGGCTCATATTGATTCTATGGATGAGGGAAATGCTGCAGGAAAAGCTGCGATAGATATAGCTCTTCATGATTTGGTCGGAAAGCTTATGAATCAACCTTGGTATAGAATATGGGGGTTGGATCCTGCAAAGACACCAGATACAACTTTCACTATTGGTATAGATACACCTGATGTAGTTCGCGAAAAGACCAAAGAGTGTGTTGACCTTTACAATATATTGAAAGTAAAGGTGGGGCGTGATAATGATAAAGAAATGATAGAAACAATTCGATCTGTAACAGATTTACCTATTGCTGTCGACGCCAACCAGGGTTGGAAAGATAGACAATATGCTATTGATATGATACATTGGTTACATGAACATGGCATTGTAATGGTAGAGCAACCTATGCCAAAGGAGCAGATAGATGATATCGCATGGGTGACAGAGAATAGTCCATTACCAATATTTGCGGATGAGAGCATTCAACGATTGAGAGATGTATCGTCTATGAAGGGAGTTGTTCATGGTATCAATATTAAACTTATGAAATGTACAGGAATGCGCGAAGCTTGGAAAATGGTCACAACTGCCCGTTCTTTAGGGATGAAGGTTATGGTTGGGTGTATGACAGAAACCAGTTGCGCATGTTCCGCAGCCGCTCAGTTCTCACCAGCAGTGGATTTTGCTGATTTGGATGGAAATCTTTTAATAGCAAATGATAGATTTGAAGGTATGACAGTTGTAAAAGGTAAAATTACCTTGTCAGACCGTCCTGGAATAGGACTAAGGAAATTATAATTGCTTAGGATTATGAAGAAGGTAGTTTCACTTTTGTTATTTGCTTTAATATGGTCTTGCTCAAGTCATCCTGTACAAAATGAGCAATCCTATAATTGGGAGAGTGATTTGCACCACCGTCTTTTAGTCGATTTTTGTAAATCAGAATCAGATATTAAGGAATATATCCAGCAATATATTCCAAATGTAACTGATAGTATGATGCGTCTTTGGGAGAATTCGGGTGCTCTGGAATATATGGAATTAGACGGAAAGAAACTCTATTTCCATAATGCAGGTCCTAATTTGTTCAGGGTTGACTCACTTTGCAGAGAAATAAAAAAGGAACATGATGGGTCAGAATTAAGTGGTAGTGAAATAGTCAATTTGAAGCACATTCCAGAAGTTATTACTGCTGTACAATCGAAAGGTGATTATATAGTAGAACCAAAACGTATGAAGGTTACTTATACGTTAACTGTAAGTCCTGATGTTGTACCTCCAGGTAAGGTAATCCGCTGTTGGTTACCATTTCCACGTCGGAACATTTCTCGTCAAACAGAAATACACTTGATCAGCACTAGTGAAAAGAATTATGTGTTGGCTCCTGATTCTGCTATGCATTCCACATTATATATGGAAAAATTGGCACAGTCTGGTAAACCTGTGATTTTTTCTGAAACCTTTGAATATACATCTTCTGCAGAATGGCATCAACTGAGGCCTGAGGATATAAAGCCTTATGATGAATCATCAGATTTATTCAAAACTTATACGTTAGAGCGTGAAAATCATATAGTCTTTTCAAAACGCTTGAGGTCTTTAGCTGCTAAATTGACAGCAGGGGAGGGTAACCCTTTGTTGAAAGCTCGAAGAATTTTCCAATATATAAATGACAATTATCCATGGGCTTCAGCTCGTGAATATAGTACTATTGAGAATATCCCAGAATATGTATTGGATAATCACAAGGGAGACTGCGGACAGGTAACCCTTTTGTTTATTACCTTATGCCGTATTTGTGGCATTCCAGCTCATTTCCAAAGTGGTTTTATGATGCATCCTGGAGAAAATAACCTGCATGATTGGGGTGAAGTTTATTTTGAAGGAATAGGTTGGGTACCTGTCGATATGTCTTTTGGCATTCCATCTTTTGCTCGTGGAACTAGTGATGAGCAATATTGGTTTTTCTTAGGTGGAATAGATTCATGGAGAATGGTTGTTAATCAAGACTATGGTAAAGAGCTACATCCTTCAAAAAAATATCCACGTAGTGAAACGGTTGATTTCCAACGTGGAGAAGTTGAATGGGAAGGTGGCAATCTCTATTTTGATAAGTGGGACTATAATCTAGACGTAGAATACTTAGATACATAAAAATGGGGCTCTTAAGAGCCCCATTTTTATGTGGTAAATTAGTCTTTAACGATTCTTCTTAATTCTTTACACCATATTTTGTATCCTTCTTCACCAACGTGAAGTCCATCACGAGTTAAGTCTGCACGTAGTACATTGGTTCCTTTTTCACAAAAAAGTGGAAATAGATTAATAAATTGTATGCCTTTTTCTTTTGCAAGTTCTTCAAGTTTAGCATTGATTTCAGGGAACTGTTCTGTTTTACCTACCAAACGTTTGTAGCGCCCAAAACTCTCATTGATAGGGAGAAGACTTTGCAAGTAGATTTTTGTCTGTGGAGATTGTTCCTGAATGCGTGTAATGCAATGTCTCATTAAACTGATGATACTATCAGTGCTCAGATCATGAGAAACATCATTTGTTCCAGTCAAAAGGAATATTTTTTTAGGGTGACCAGGTAGAATTTGATGGAGCCGGTTCTCTATACCTTCTATGACATCACCAATAATTCCACGATTTCTCACATTTTTCCATCCTAACCCATTCCAGTCTCCACCGTTCTCTGTAAGACTATTCCCCAGCATGACTATATCGTTGTCAGTGATGGGAGCGTCATCCATAAATTCTTTATATCGTTTCCACCAATGTTTATTATAAGTTTCACCACTCCATAGAGCCTCATCTGAAACTATACTTGCTGCTACCACATTGGAAACTAAAGAACGAAGGCGTACCACACTGTGTCCTTCTTCAGGGTGAACAGCATTAATTAAAAGGATTACGCTTGTGTCGGTTACTGGGTCAATAACGATGCTTGTTCCAGTAAAGCCTGTATGACTATAAGTTTCTGGTGAGAAGAAATCACCATTGTTGGTTGCATAGTCTGTGAAGCAATCCCATGCTAAAGTTCGTCCTAAATTGGAAACAGAACGTGGCACCCTACGCATTGTTTCTACGGTTTGTTTACTCATGATACGTTTCCCATTCCATTCACCTCCATTTTGAAGACAAGCGCATAGAATGGCTAGATCTTCAGCATTGCTGAACAGTCCTGCATTTCCACTTATGCCACCATTTAGGTAATGTGCAAGTGGATCATGAACTTGGGCAATTAAAAGACTACCGTCTTTTTCCTTTGTTGTCGGAGCTACAATCGAACGCCAATCCTCACCCTCTGACATAAGATTAGCCCAGTGTGCGTCATCGGTATTTTTCCATATACCTTTCTTATCAGGAGCACATGGTAGATAATCGGTGTAATTCATTCCTAGTTTATCGTAGATATTCTCACGGGCAAAATCACGTAGAGTTTGACCACTTACAATTTCTACAATATGTTGCAAGGTAATGAAATTAAGACAGCTATACTGAAAATCAGTCTTTGGTTCAAAGTCACGCTTCACATGGCAAATATAATCCATTAATCCATCTGGATTTGGAGAACCATATTTCTCTATTAAAGTTTGAGTCGGAGCATATGGAGGAAGACCGCTGGTATGAGTCAGCAAGTCTTCAATACGGATGGTAGTCTCGTCATTTCCATTATTACCTTTCCAATTTTCAAAATTTGGGATATACCTATTTACAGGGTCTTTCAGTCTGAGTTTTCCCCTTTCTGCCAAAATTAATATGCTGATACCTGCACCTGTAGGTTTACTGCAAGAGGCCAAGTCAAAAATGGTATTTGTAGTCATAGGCAGTTTACTAGGATAAACTTGTTTGTTGCCATATGCTTTCAGATAGGCCATTTTTCCATGACGTACGATAGCGAGTACTGCACCAGGAATCTCTTTTTTTGCAATTTCTGCGTTTATGGCTTCATCCGCATACATCAAATGTTTGGAATCCAAACCAACTTGTTCAGGAGCTACATGTTCCAAATGCTGACCGAAAACTGAAGGAGAAAGGGTCAACATTAATGTCAATAGGATTGTTTTTTTCATAGTGCAATATTATTCTTTTTCCTCTTTAAATGCATCGGATGCTTTTTTTACAGAACCATGAAGCAGCAGTAATGCTTTTGCTTGATCATAAGGTAAGCCAAGTTCCTCTACAAGCATACGAGTTCCTCTGTCTACCAGTTTTTGATTACTGAGTTGCATGTTGACCATCTTATTCCCTTTTACACGTCCCAATTTGATCATAACACTGGTGCTGATCATGTTCAAAATCATCTTCTGTCCTGTGCCACTTTTCATGCGTGAGCTCCCCGTTACATATTCAGGACCTACAATCATTTCAATTGGCACATCGGATTCTGCAGCCATGGGAGTATCAGGATTGCTAGTTATACATCCAGTTAAAATTCCATGTTCTCTTGCTTCGTGAAGTGCCCCAATAACATATGGGGTAGTCCCTGAAGCTGCGATTCCTATAACTGTGTCTAGTTTGGTTATGTTGTGTTCTACCAATTCTTCCCAACCTCGTTTTGTATCATCTTCTGCATTTTCAACAGGATTTCGAAGGGCATGGTCACCACCAGCTATCAGTCCGATAATGAGGGTAGGAGGCATGCCGAATGTTGGAGGAATCTCTGAGGCATCAAGAACCCCCAATCTACCTGAGGTCCCTGCTCCCATGTAGAAAATCCTTCCTCCTTTTCTCATACGAGGTACAATGAGACTTACTAATTTTTGAATCTGGGGAATTGCTTTTTTTGTTGCAAGTGCCACCTTTTGATCTTCAGTATTGATATCCTCTAGGATTTCAAGTATCGATTTGTTCTCCAGATTGTCATAGAGTGATGGCTGCTCAGTAATTTTTGTAAACATGTACTTATTTGTGATATTCAATTAATCCTTCCATAGGAGTCCTCAGAATTTTGCCCATATGAAGACCACATTCTTGTACGGCTTCTGTCAATATATCCTTATAATAATAGGCTATGCTACCAATGAAATTCACTTTATACATTTCGTATTTTTCATATTGCATGACATTTCTACGAAGGAAAGCAAGAAAACTGTTTTTTACGAGATTCCGGATGCCAGCAACGTGAATATTTTCAGCGATGAATGGAGATAAGGATGCCAGGAAGCGGTTAGGAAATGGTTTCCGGTATACTCTATCTATAATTTCAGCGGGGGTAAGGTTGTACTGTTTCAGAAATTTATCTTTCAGTTCTTCACCTAATTGGTTTTTTAGCAGGTCTCCTACTAAGAGTTTGCCTAAAACAGCACCACTACCTTCATCTCCTAAGATGAAACCTAGAGGAGAAATATTAGCAATAAATTCCTGACCATTATAGAGACAGGAGTTAGAACCTGTTCCTAAGATGCATACAATGCCGTAATTCCGTCCGCATAACCCACGGGCAGCACCTAGCATGTCGGAGTGGACCTCCACATTTTGGGTTATATCCAGAGCCTTTCGCAGTGTTTCTGCAACAATTGGAGATTTTTCCACTGTGCATCCGGCACCATAGAAGTAGGTACTGGTTATTTGTTTATCTGGTAGTTGTGGCAAAAGTACTTTCTGTAACTCTGTAGTCATTTCCTCTTCAGTCTGGAAGAATGGATTCATTCCTTTTGTCTGAGTCTGACAAATGACTTTTCCATTGTCTACAGCCGTCCAATCTGTCTTGGTAGAACCACTATCTGCAATCAATATCATATTTTTATGTAAATTTTATTTTTGTAAAGTGGATAACCTAAGCACCATACAAATACATTAAACAGTAATGCATAAGCTAAGGACCCATTCAGTTCTCCCAATGCTGGGATAAGAACGTCATATACGAACCATTGTTGGAATCCTAATCTAGAGAGGAGTATGGATACGAGCGTTCCCATGACATACATAAAAAGTGGATTGACGCCAAAAGAGTTGAAATAGAGACTCCATTTCTTCCATCCTTTGATATCTATCATCCAAATCATCAGAGACAAAGCACTAGATGCCAAACCACAGGTAACTAATACGAATGATGGTGACCAAATCTTCTTATTGATAGGAAGACCATATTGCAGCAGAAAACCGCAGAATGTCAGTATGGTTCCTAAGATGAAAAGGTTTAGCATGAGTTTCTGTAGGTCAGTTTTCATGCTTAACACCATTTTACCAGCCATGAAACCAATCAAAACATGGGCTACAGATGGAATAGTACTTAATATGCCTTCTGGATCTATTCCGTTGTCTTTGTACATATGTTCAGGTGTAAGAATGGCTGCATCTATTCTACCTAAGATGTTTACAGTACCATCATAGACATAACCGTTACCGGTAAGTAAAATGATGGAATAGACCACCAGCAAACCTGCAATGATGTAAGGAATACGCTTATGATTTATGGTTATAGCAATAATACTTACAATTCCATAGCAAAGAGCCAGACGCTGCAATACGCCCAGAATTCGCATATGCTCAAAATTCCATGTGGCCTCCCATAACTGCTGGAAGAATCCTAAGTCTGGATTCGGATGAGTCCAATATCCACAGAAACGAGAAAACCAACCCGTGAATAAACCTACCAGAAAAATTACTATAGTTCTACGAATAATTTTCAGGATGGTTTCGTGACTGTATTTGAAATCATACTTTTTCAGTGATATATAGGTGGATATACCCATTATGAACATGAAAAATGGGAATACCAAGTCAGTAGGGGTAAGTCCATTCCATTCAGCATGTCTAAGTGGTGCATAAATATGTGACCATGTGCCAGGGTTATTTACCAAAAGCATCCCTGCTATTGTAATACCCCTCAAAACGTCTAGTGCTTGAATTCTTTTCATTTCTTATTTTGATGTTGTACATTCATTGACTAAGTAGGCTATATTAACATATGGAACTCCAGAGTTTGTACTCAGACCAATCTCACATGTCCTACTGTTACTATAACCGATTTTAATATTGCCCTTTTCAATCTGAGGCTTCAATTTTCGTAAAGCATAAGCATTCAGTTCAGGATAAGTGAAACCTCTGTCACCAGCAAAAGCACAGCATCCGACTCCATCAGGAAGCAGTACATTCGTGCTGCATAGGCTAGCCAAATCTACTAGCATTTGTGCAAGTCCCATTTCGCGTGTAGAGCAGGTAACATGTACAGCAATTGGGTCACTCTTAGGAGTGAAATTCAGTTTGTCTCTGAGGAAAGTCCAAATAAATTCTACAGGCTCATACATATGCATCTTGGAGATACATTTACGCATGCGATGGAGACATGGACTTTGGTCGCAGAGAACCGGATATTTACCCTCTTCCGATGCTTTCCAAAGTGCGGCTTCCAGTTCGGCAACTTTTCGGTCTGCAATGTCTTGCATTCCTTTACTCTCCCAAATCGTACCACAGCAGAGACTATCCATATTTTCAGGGAATATAACTTGATAGCCTGCTTTTTCCAGCAATTGGATCATCTCAGTTTCCACATTATTCTGGTAAGGTGAATTCCGTTGGATACCCATTGCCTGATTAATGCAGCTTGGGAAATAGACTACCTTTAAGTCGCTCTTTTTAGTAGGATTAGGAGCGCTATAGATTGGTTTTGGCATAGACGGAGTCCAGAGCGGTATTCCTATAGCATGTAATCCATTGCAGATTGCAGACATGGCTTTAGTTCCCAAAATGGTATGTCCCAAAGATGCCAGACTCAAAATCGGTCGTAATCCATTTTTAACTCCGTGGAAATGGTTAGCTGCAAAGTTGCCTATATTGTAACCTAAGGAACCCTTAGGAAGATCCAACTCTCTTAGATAGTGTGTCATATCCGCTACGTTTATACCCATAGGGCAGGAAGTACTGCAAAGTCCATCCCCCGCACAGGTTTGATTTCCTGGATAGAGGTATTGTTTTTTGAGTAATTCATAACGGGCTGGGTCTTCACCAGTATTCTTCAAACGAGAAAGCTCACGCTGAATGACGATACGTTGTCTAGAAGAGAGTGTGAATCCGCATGATACACAATTAACCTCACAGAAACCACACTCAATACATTTATCAATCTGTTCCAGTTCTTTCTGATGATTACCGCTCAGTACCTTTTCAATACCTTTAGTATTGGTGAACATCAGTGGAAGAGGCTTGAAATTCTTCAGATAGCAACGAGGATCATCATTTATGATAACACCAGGATTCAGAATTGTATTAGGATCGAAGATATTCTTCACTTCCTTCATGATTTCATATGCTTCATCACCCCATTCATGGCGTACAAACGGAGCCATATTTCTACCTGTACCATGTTCCGCTTTCAAAGAACCGTTGTATTCGTCTACAACCAGTTCTTTTACTTCATTCATTAATGTTTCATAACGTGCCACTTCAGCTTCATCAGAGAATAGCTGATTGATGATGAAGTGATAGTTTCCTTCCAGTGCATGTCCATAAATGCAAGCATCGTCATATCCATAGCGCGCGAGCATTTTCTGCAGTTTTACTGTCGCATCTGGTAGGTCTTTGATTTGGAATGCAACATCTTCAATAAGGCAGGTTGTACCAGGCTTACGAGTTCCTCCTACAGATGGGAAGATACCACTTCGTATTTCCCAGAACTTACCATAGACTTTAGGATCTTGAGTAAACTCTACAGGAATATAGGTATCGAATACCTTCAAGGCTTCCTTAATCTGATTGATGTTCTTTTCTAGAATTTCAGGAGAAAATGCCTTGGTTTCGGTAAGAACAGCTGTCAAACCTTCTGCAGTCTTGGCATCTACTTCTTTACAATACTTAAGGAACTGGGCATCGTCTACAGAAGAGAGCGATTTCCAGTCTAGCATCTCAGCGCTCTGTACTAAGGCTGCTTCACCAGCCAGAATGTATTTTTCGTCTTCTGAAATATTTGGATTGTTCTTAATTTCTTGTTCTTCGATAGAAGTTAGGCCTTTCAGTTTTACCACAGCCTCACATGCTTGACGCAGCGTCTTGAAGTAAATCATAGCAGTGGCCTTGTATGGTTGGTCTGGTAAAGTGTTCATGGTGACCTCTGCCAGGAAAGCAAGACTACCCTCAGAACCTACCATCAAATGAGCAATTATATCTATTGGGTCATTGAAGCGAATAAAAGGAAGCAAGTTGAATCCTGTTACATTCTTGATGGAGTATTTGAAACGTATAAGTTCATAAAGTTTCTTGTTTGCATGGATTCTGTCACGTATATCAGCAATCTTCTTAATCATATCAGCATGAGTTTTTTCAAACTCAGCTCGGCTTTTGGAATCACCAGTGTCAAGAATAGTGCCATCAGTCAAAATAATACGTGCACTTGCCATCATCCGGTCAGAATTGGCATGGGTTCCACAGTTCATACCAGAAGCATTGTTGCCTACTATACCACCTACCATGGCACTCTTGATGCTGGCAGGGTCTGGACCGAATTTACGCTTATATGGTTTCAGTAAATCATTGACGCGTTGCCCGATGATACCAGGTTGCAGTGAAATTTGTGAACCGTCTTCATTAATTTTATAGTCTTCCCAGTTCTTTCCTGCAACTACAAGCACTGAGTCGCTTATACTTTGACCAGAAAGGCTTGTACCTCCTGCACGGAATGTCAATGGTACTTTGTGTTTTGTAGCCAATTTCAATATAGTGGAAACTTCCTCCTCATTTTTACTGCGGATAACAATCTGAGGGATAAGACGGTAGAATCCTGCATCGGTTCCCCACGCCAGTCGACGCAATTCATCTGTATATATTCTATCTTTTGGTAGAATATTCCGTATCTCAGTAATAAAACCTATAATGTCTTTCATAATATTTAGTATAAATGGCATTTCTTAGATTTATTTTTGAATTCCTTCACATCCTTATTCCAGTATGCTTCTATATCAGCCCAACGGTGTCTCTTTGAGAAAGCCTCACGAATGTGTTTGCTTCCGCAGACAATATCAAACATATTATATCTTCCTTTATCTGCTTTCTCAAATAATTTGTGCTCTGGATAAAGTCTGGCAGCTTCTTGAAGGAACAAGAAGTTGATTGGGCTCAAAGGAGCTTTTTGGACATCCGTTATATGAATTTGAACTCCTTCTATCTGTTTCCCACTGAAAACAGAGTAAAAAGGTTTGGCATAGATTGGGCGGAAAATTACTCCTGGTAGATTCAGGGCGTTCATGGCGTTTGCCAGTTCATCAGCCTTTATCCAAGGGGCACCAAACATTTCAAATGGAATTGTATAGCCCACACCAATGCTGTAATATCCAAATTCTCCAACTATACCACTAATAGGATAGAAGAAAGGGGAATGTGTGTGAGGCACGTGGGGTGACGAAGGAATCCACTGTAATCCTGTTTTAACATAGTCCATCTTGCGTTTCCATCCTTTCATCTTTATAACGGTAAGTTTACATTTTACGCCATTCTTCAGCATGCCCTCCTCATTCAGCATAGTAGCTAGTTCACCACAGGTCAATCCATAGATATATGGAATCTTGAACTGACTTACAAAGGAAATGCAGTCATCTTCCACCAAATTGCCTTCCACTTTGAGTCCTCCCAGTGGGTTTGGTCTATCCAGCACTATGAATTCTTTCCCATTCTCGGCAGCAGCTTCCATGGCTAACCCCATCGTACTTATGTATGTGAATGAACGACATCCAATGTCCTGAATGTCATACACTAGTACGTCAATATCCTTCAGCATTTCAGGTGTTGCTTTCCGGGTTTTGCCATAGAGTGAGTAAACCGGAATGTTTGTAGCAGGGTCTTTTTCATCGCTTACAGCATCCCCCGCATGTGCATTGCCTCGAACCCCATGTTCTGGTCCAAACAGAGCTACCAGATTTACATTTGGAGCAGCAGCTAATATGTCTATGTCAGATACCATATTGTTATCTACTCCTGTGGGATTCGTAATCAGCCCTACACGCTTTCCTTCCAGACATTTGAAGTTACTGCTTTTTAGAACTTCAATGCCAGTTTTTATTTTAATCTGTGCGGAAGAACCTATAACGCAGAAACAGAATAAAAGTAGTGTAATATATTTTCTCATAGTTTATTTTTTTCCGTATTCAGGGTCAACTTTCCGTTCTGCAAGGTAGGTTACTAGCAAGGTGGCAGCGCAACAAGCTATGACCATCCAGAAGAAGTTTGCATATCCTAATGCTTCTTGTATGTAACCAGCAACGAACCCAGGTAGCATCATGCTAAGTGCCATAAATGCAGTGCAAATAGCATAATGAGATGTCTTGAATTCTCCTTCAGAGAAATGCATCATGTAAAGCATGTATGCCGTGAAACCAAAGCCATATCCAAATTGTTCTATGGCAATAGCGGTTCCTATAGCCCAAATGTTTTCAGGTTGTAACTCTGCCAAATAGCAGAATGTAAGGCATGGTAGGGTCATGAAACCTGCCATTACCCACAGAGAGTTTTTAAGACCTTTCTTGGCGATGTAACGACCACCTAAGATACCACCTATAAGTAGCATGATGACACCTATTGTACCATATACAATACCAACTTGATCTGTATCTAGTCCCAATCCTCCTTTTTCTTGAGAAGCCACCAGGAATGGTTGACACATTTTTATCAAGAATCCTTCTGGCAAACGGTAGAGGAGCATGAAAGCAATAGCCAAACCTACTCCTGGCTTAGTAAAGAAAGTAGAGAATGAACTAAAAAATTCCTTGATTTTGTTCACACCTTCGCTGGTTTCACTTCTGTCATAGTCAGCATCAGGCTTTGGTAAGAAAAAGGTGTGGTATAGTGTCACTGCAAAGAACACTGCAGCAGCTATACCAATACTGATTTGCCAGGAATAAGGGATGTTTCCTGTACTCTTCTCCACTGCACCTGCAATGTAAACCAGCACACCTTGCCCGAAAATGGATGATACTCTATAAAATGTGCTTCTGATTCCTACGAATTCAGCCTGACTTTTAGTACTATGAGCCAGCATATAGAATCCGTCGGCAGCAATGTCGTGTGTGGCAGAAGCGAAGGCTGCCAGAATGAAGAGTATCAGCGTAAACCAAAACATGGTCATTGGTGTATTTCCACTTTCTATCAGTTCCTTTCCTGGGATTGGCAAGGTGAAGCAAAGTAGAATCATCATGATGGTCATGATAATCTGCATGGTTATAATCCACCAACGTTTAGTCTTGATGACGTCAACAAGAGGACTCCAGAGTCCTTTCAGGAACCATGGAAAATATAATAGGGTGGTGAAGAATGCCATCTGACCATTCGGCACACCCATCTTAGCAAACATCATTACTGAAATGTTGTTGACTACAAAGTAGGGCACACCTTCTGCAAAATACAGGGTAGGCACCCACCACCAAGGACCAATACTGTTACTTGACTTTCCCATTATCTTTTTTTGTTTAAATATCTATTTAAATTTCAGAAGCCCCACTTCACCTGATGTAGCTGTGAACAAAACACGTTTCTTGCCAACAGGAACCACTGTGTTGATAAGTGAATTCCCTATCTTGTGCCTCCAGAGCAGCTTGCCTGTTTTAGCCTCCAAGGCAAATATCATTCCCTCTTTTGTGCTTCCGTATACTACTTCTTCTTTTTCTACAGGCATGGATGGAGCATGTTCATAACCGAATCCTACAGCTGTGGACCAGATTTCCTTTGGAACATTCCCTTCTGTGGAATAACAAACAATACTGTCGTTCATCGTCTTGGAATAAATCCGTTTGCCATCTTCACTGAGCCCAATGGTTTCGCGTACCATGGATTGCTTGGTACTCCAAATGGTAGTGCCCTTGTCTTTGTCTATGGCACTCATGACCCTTCTTGGATCGGCTATGAAAATCTTTCCTTCTGCCTCCACTGGCCAAACAGCTGCTGGAGAATAGTGCATACCTTGAGCACCAATCCATTTCCACTCTTCTGTGCCGGTATCTGTTTTGATGGAGTATAAGGTATTATCCCAAGCACCAAATACGACATGCTGCTCTGTTACTAATGGCTTAGTCTCTATATAGCCTTGTATGCCATCGTATGTCCAGACAACTTTCCCTGTGTGGATGTTGATGGCACGCATCTTATGGTCGCTGGCACCTATGTAGGCTATGCCATTGGAAATGGTTACTGCACCAATAACAGGCTCTTCTGCTTTCACTGTCCATTTCAGACTGCCATCAGTACTGTTCAGTCCGTAAATATGGCGGTCGGCAGAACCGAAGACAACCACTCCCTCTTTAGCATCTGGTGTACCAACAATGCGTTTTTTTGACTTGTATTCCCAAAGTTTCTTACCGCTTTTCAGCTGGTAAGCCGTAAGAACTCCAAGGTCATCACCAACAAAGACTTTATCTCCGTCCACAACTGGTGAAGAATAGATACCCACACCTGTTTGTACTATCCAGTCTTCTTTTACATTCTTGAAGGTCTTGTTGTCTTCCATGGAAGGATATTCCTTTGCACCTGAATCTGGGTTTAGCTTCTCTCCATTGACGTCGATAATGTCTCCTCTCATGCTATAGACTCCCAGAGGCTGAGGTTTTTCACCTATGCGCTGGACATTGATGTAGATACTATCTGGAGTTACTTCATAGATTCCATATCCAGGTTTCCCGTCTTTGTCACGATAATTGCAGCGCATCAGCACACCTGGTATGCCGTCATAGCTCAAGTTTCTCCAGACATGGTAGTGACCTCCTATGCAGAGTCTCACATTGAATTTGCGCAAGGCATCAGTAACGTCATACCAGTTGTCCACATCGCCAGGAAGCAGAGGATAATGAGTTACAATGATGGCAGGCTTGTCCTTGTTTTCAGTGAGTTTTTCTTTCATCCATGTGATGTCTTGTGGCACTACATGTCCATAAGCCATACGCATCAGGGGGCCTGTGTTGAATCCTAAGAAATAGACTCCTTTATGTTCAAATTCAAATCGTTCATAGCCAAATATCTCTTCAAAGGCAGTGCATCCGCTGTCACTCCATTTCGTCTCATGATTACCCAGGACTATAAAATAAGGATATCTGAGCAAGTCGAAGCAGCCCTTCGCCTTTTCCATGGTGTATCGGTCACCCTCATCAGAGATGTCACCGGTAATCAGGACAAAATCCAGTCCGTCAGTTGCATTAATCTGGGCAATGCTACGCAGTAGGTCTTCCACCTTCTCCAGGTTGTCATGATTCAAGTGTACGTCTGTCAGTTGTGCAAACTTGAAATTCTGCGCTTGCATGCTGATAGTCAGCAGCAGGGATAGGAACAGCGATAGGTGTCTCATGGCTTTATTTCAACGTGTTGATTATATTCTTCATGAGTGCATTACGCTCTGCTTCAGTCTGGATGGTCTCAAATGGGACTCCCATGATGTAAGTAGCATATTTACCTTTGTAGGCTACAGCAGCACTCAGGTTGTTCTCAGTATACCGCATTACGGTCTGTGCTTCCGGGCAGGAAGGTTCCAGTGCGTCTGGAGATTCCACCACGTAGCACTCCTCATTCAGTGAGTCGTAGTAGTCATATTTTTCACCAGCTTTGGAAAGGGCAGATTGAACGGTCTTCAGTCCGCTGTGTCTGGCAGCTTGGTTTACTCTCCACTGGTATTTCAGAACTTCGGTAGCGAATTTGACATCGGCTTCCAGTTTTTCTGCCAATGGATTATCCCATAGGTCAGTTGCCACATAGGCTCCGCTGACGAACAGTTTGCCTCTGTTCTGCTGCAAGTATACAGTAATTGCCTTTTGGAGTGGTTCGGTAAATGTCTTAAACTGAAGTGGGAACGTTCCACCTTTTCCCATTTTGCTCTGATATTGTTTGCCTAAAATCAGGTCTACTATTTCATAGTCTTTTAGGTTTACCAGACCTTCTTCCACAACTTCATTGCTGCAGGAGATGAAACTATATCCATTTGCCATGAGCGCAGCTCCATGGATTCTTGGATAATCGAACGTGTTTCCAGCTATGACTTTATCTGCATAGTCAGCATAACTGTCTCCGAAACCAGATGCATCATCATCCATCCATGGGATGTCTCTGCGGTATTCCTTCATTTTACCTATATATGAGATGTCCTTGAGATAAGGAACCCCATGATCTACATCGTCCAGAAAACCTGCCAGTTTCTTTCCACCATTGCCTGGAGCCACAAAATCAGCAGGGGCACTGATACGGTCGAATCCGTTGATGACCAGCACTGGTTTTGATTCTCCTGCCAGACCTGCTGAAAGGATTTCGGAGTCGAAGCTCTTGCCGCCTCTGTTGACAGCTGCAACCTTCCAACTGTATATCTTTCCTTTTTCCAGCTTTGCGGAATAGGATGTGCCATTGACCAGAACTCCATTGTCCCAGCCTCCGTCTCCTACACGGGTGTAAACTATATATCCATCAGGAGTAGCGGTTTCTTCCAGCTCGTCCTTTACAGCCTTCCACTGAAGCTCAGCTGTGTTACCGTTTTTCAGACTCAGCATCAAATGGTCTACAGGCAGTGGTTGCACTACATATTCAGAACCTCTTTGTGAAGAAATGAATTGCAAAATACCCTTATAGATAGCCCTGCTCACTGTAAATCGGAATCTTGGGTCAAGGCCGTAGCGCATATCTGCAAAATTCTGATGGGAGAGAAGTTCCAACAAAACGGCAGGGACTTCAGGAACACGGGCTTCGAAGTAAGAAGAGTTCCATCTTCCCCTACGACTCCATTCCGGAGCGTGCAGTTTACGGACATCATTTACAATCTGAGTCTGTATCAGGTCGGCCAGTTCATTGGCTAGATAACGGGATGCACCATTGGCATAGGTTTCTCTGTCTTCGGTCTTGCTCATATAAATCAGCAGCGTACCTATAATGCTGTCATTCAAGGTGGTTCCAGCATCGGAATGGAAGGCTAAACTGACATCTATAGGAATGTTAAGACCTTTTCGCTGAGGAAGTGCCTGAGAGCCTCCTGCCAGCCAGTTTACCCATAGTCCCCGACACTTGTAGTCGTCCGTATAATCATTTTTTCCATGGCTTTCACTGTAGACACTGTCTGGGGCACCAGCCCATTGCAACCAGTAGCGTGCTCCCTCTGTGAAACGGGGGTAGCCACTCAACTGATAATCTGGTTCAAATGCCAGAATCTGTGCCTCGTCACCGCTTCCACCTGCCGTGTTTGCCACTGGATCGCTGCTCCGCAGGTTTTCAGTGGTTCCCTCAATGTTCAGTGAACGGGCAATATTTCCCATACCTCCACCAATCTTGATTCCATCGGCTGTGATGACTCTACCAGCTTTTGCTGAATGGTTACTCAAGGTTACAGAACCAGCTGTGCCCTTATCAAACAGGAATGTGCCTAGATAAATCCAAGTGCCACCACCCATCTGTTGATTTACATGGAAAGAGGTAGTTCCACCTGCATGGTTCACCGTGTACAAAGCATCGTTTGTACTGTTTTTAAATGATTTATAGGAAATATAGACGGCATATTCCCCAGTCACAGGGATTCTTGGTGTCCATTTCGCTTTACTTTCATTACCTTTTTGTATGGTGGTAGTCTGACGGAATGTACCATCATGGAACGGATTGTCCCAATCCCTGTATTCACTTTTCACATGGGCAAATCCTTCCCCTTTACCTTCATTCCATGCTTTCAAGCCATTGGTCTCGATATAAGTTCCGTCGGTCTGACCATCATTGTCGATGATCAGTTCTTCCCGTCGTGTATCACGTTCACGAGGCAATAAAACATTGGCTCCGGCATTTTCCAACATCGGTACCAGGAATGGAAGCACATAGCTTTGGGTGTACAGGTCTTCTACGGTCTGGAGGATACGGGCACGCTGCCATTCCCAGCGGTTCAGTTTCTGCTCAAAATATAGACCATGGCTCTGCCACATGGCAATATGACGGTTCTGTAAGCCTGCAGTAGGAGTAAAAGGTCTGTCTACAGGTTTTACCAGCGGTTGTGATGCATTTGGAGCCCAGACTTTCACCTTGGATTTTCCTTTCTGTGTTCTAGTGTATGCTGGTATAAGTTGTTCTATCAGGCGATTATTTGCATAAATCTGCAGCTTGTATTTGGAATATTTACTAGGCAGCAAATCCTTGATATCTCTATATAAGTCCTGTACATTGTCTTCCCGGAAAGGAATGAAGGAAAAGTTGCTGTCCATGAACAGCTTCAGCACTTTTTTATCTAGAGCTACAGAATCAATCTTAGCTCTCCCTATAGACAAGCGTTGGAAACTGATTTCCTGATTTAACCGGTTTTCAATTTCAGCCCTCGTTTCTGAAGACAAGGTCTGTCCACAGGCATAGGTCACAGCACTTAAGAGAATTAAGGTTATGAGGTGTTTAGGTTGCATGTTTTTTACGGTTTTATTTTATCTACAAAAATAATCATTTTTGGTAATATATCCTTCTTTTTCGGTTAAAAAAATAAAGTCTTTTATAAAAGTAGAAATATGATGCGATTTGAACTTCCATTGGAGCGAAGATTTGAATGACCTTTTTGTAGTCGGAATGATGTAAGATTAGGTGTAGTTTTCAATCATAAATATTTACATTTGTTTTTTGCTACTTTTTGAAGCCTTCAATCTTCCTAATTAAGGTTTAAAGAGTAAAAACATTTCTCTGGTTAGAAAAATATTTTTCTCTAGTTGGGCAGAAAAATTTTGCTCAGTAATGCTTTTGACTTTTTCATGATAGTGATTAATTTTGTCATTAAAAAAATATTTACATTTTGAGACAATCGTATTCATTTGATTACCTATTTGATAAGGTTTGTCATTTAATATGAACTTAATTTTAATTGATATTTTTTTAAATATTTAATATAAAGCTATATATATACTATTTATTTAATTATAAGTTTAATTAATATAAGTGCCATGTTATTTTCCTTAATAATGTAATTTACAGATCTTCTTTTTTTATATTCTAGTTCATAAGTTTGACATAATCCATTTTGTCTAAATCTTGTTTTACCTAATTATATTGCTATGAATTAGTTTGTAGTCAGAGCATTGTTTCAAATTAAGTTATGCTTTTATGGGTAATCAGGGATTACAAATAATGTTCTGGATTTATATGAAGTAGAGAACAAAGATGGATTAGAAAAGCCTTTTCTACCTGGATGTTGTTTATGGCTATAGTCAATGGTGAAATTATTTGGTTTTTTTCAAAAAAAAATTCTCATCTGTTTGTATATTTACATTAATTACGTTATATTTGTCATTATTAAAACAAACGGACTATTTATTTACTGGAATTAACTTTATAATTAACCTAAAAAGAATGCGTTATGAACGAAAATCGCAATGAAAGGGGTTCTGCCTTTGATGGGAGAATCTTGACAGTGGCTGCCTTAGCCCTGTTGTTGAGTAGCGGTAGCGTGATGGCAAATCCTACAGGTGAAGTTGATGTTCAAGGAGTTAAGATTGAGCAGCAGTCTTCATCAATCACAGGTTCTGTACGTGACGCTAGTGGTGAGCCTATTATTGGCGCTAATGTCTTAGTGAAAGGTACTACGACAGGAACTTTGACAGATTATGATGGTAATTTCACCATTAATTGCAGACCGGGTTCTACTTTGGTTATCAGCTTCTTGGGCTATAAGACAGTGGAAATCCGTGCATCCCGTGGCATGTCTGTTGTCATGCAGGAGGATGTAGAGCTTCTAGATGAAGTCGTGGTTGTAGGTTATGGTACCCAAAAGAAAGCAAACTTGACCGGTGCTGTATCATCTGTAGATGTTTCCAAGACATTGGAATCCAAATCTACCACAGACCTTGCCAAAGCATTGCAGGGCTCTGTTCCTGGTCTGACTATCTTGAATGCTAATGGTGGCATCAATGCAGATGCTTCCATCGTGATTCGTGGTATCGGTACACTTTCCAACAATGGAGTTTCCACTCCTTTGTATGTTGTAGATGGTGTTCCTGTAGAGAATCTGAACTACCTGAACACCAATGATATTGAGTCCATCTCAGTATTAAAGGATGCTGCTTCAACTTCTATTTATGGTACACGTGCAGCATTCGGTGTAGTACTTGTAACTACCAAGAGTGCCAAGACGACAGACCGCGTGAAAGTTTCCTATAACAATAACTTCGGTTGGAGTCAGGCTACCCAATTGCCAAATTATCCAGATGTACCTACTCAGGTAGCTGCTTTGATAGATGATAACTATCGTCAGGGTAATGCAGCTGAGCTTTTCGGTATGTATATGGATAGCGATCATTTCCAGACTATGATGAATAAGTGGGCACAGAACCATAAAGGCAAGGCTGGTTACCGTGAAATGATCTATGGTGATGACTATGATGAGTATGGTTATTATGCTGACTGGGATGTTCAGAAAATCATGTTCAACAAAGCCACTCCATCTCAGAACCATACCCTCTCTGTTCAAGGTAATTCTGGTAAGACAAACTATTACATGTCTTTAGGTTACAACAAGCAGCAGGGTGTTTTGAAGTTCAACCCAGATACAGTGGACAAGTATAATGCCACCGTGAATGTCTCTACTCAGGCTACCAGCTGGATGCAGGTTGGTGCTCGTGTAAGCTATTCCAACAAGCAGTATGAATATCCTTACATGCGTTCAGGTACTTATCAGTATTTGTGGCGTTGGGGTTCATTCTTCGGTCCTTATGGATATTTCATCAACCCAGAGGATGGCAAGCAGTATGAAGGTCGTACCATGATTGGTTACCGTATGACTGGTGGTGATTCTTTCGAGAAGACTATCAACTCACGTATCGGTGGCTTCCTGAAGATTGATATCTTCAAGGGCTTGACTTTCAATGCTGATTATACTTATACTGAGAAGCACACTAAATATAAAGGTGTAGGTCTTCCTGCAGAGATTTATAATACTTGGTCCGTAAATCCTCAGTTGACTGTTTTGTCAACTACCACATTTATTGAGACTTCAAGCTCTGAAACTATCAATCATGTGGCAAATGCTTATTTCAATTACCAGAACACCTTTGCAAAGAACCACAATCTGAATGTAATGGTTGGTGGTAACCTGGATAAGACGAATTATGAGTATCTATATTATGAGCGTCATGGCATTCAGGATTTGAATCTTCCAGAATTAGCTTTGGCATCAGAGGACTACAGCTATACTCACCGTCATACTCATCAAGGTTCTGTGGGTTACTTCGGTCGTATCAATTATGACTATAAAGGAATCTATCTGTTAGAGCTTAACGGTCGTTTCGATGGTTCAAGTAAGTTCCCGAAGGATGATCAGTGGGCATTCTTCCCATCTGCATCTATCGGTTACCGTATTTCTGAGGAGCCTTTCTTCGCAGGCGCTAAGAGATACATCAGCAACTTGAAGTTCCGTGCATCTTATGGTGAGATTGGTAACCAGGAAGTTGGTTCCAACATGTTCTTGGAAACCATGTCTAAGCAGACCAACAATGTGAACTGGTTGGGTTCAGGCAGTTCTAAATATGACAACTTCAGTCAGCCTAAGTTGGTTTCTTCTTCATTGACATGGGAGACTATCGCAACTACCAATATCGGTGTTGACTTAGGATTCTTCAACAATGAGCTGAACGTTAATTTCGACTGGTTCCAGCGTGATACTCGGGATATGCTTGCTCCTGGTAAGGCTCTTCCAGCAGTGTTGGGTGCATCTGCAGCTTATGAGAATGCAGGTTCTCTCCGTTCACGTGGTTGGGAAGTAACTGTAGACTGGCGTCATTCATTCGGTGACTTTAATGTCTATGCTACTGCAAACCTTTCTGACTACAAGGCAACTGTAACAGAGTGGGATAGCAATGACCTTATTAATACCTATTATACGGGTAAGGAATATGGAGAAATCTGGGGCTTTGAAACAGACCGTTATTTCGAGTTCTCTGATTTCAATGCTGATGGCACATATGCAGCAGGTGTTGCTGACCAAACCAAGCTGCAGTCTGGTAAATTCGTCTATGGTCCTGGTGATATCAAGTTCGTAGACCAGAATAAAGACGGTGTCATTGATTGGGGTAAGGGTACACCTAATGATCATGGTGACTTGATAAAGATTGGTAACAACACTCCACGTTATCAGTACTCACTTCGTCTTGGTGGTGAATGGAAGGGATTCGACCTTGATGTTTATATGCAAGGTGTTGGTAAACGAGACATGTGGACTCAGTCTGCATTCGTTATGCCAATGATGCGTGGTTCCGATGCACTCTATTCAAACCAGACTTCTTACATCACAGAAGCAGAATATTCAGCAGGAAAGATTGACCAGAGCAAGGACTTCCCACGTATGTGGTCAGGAGGTGCAGGATTAGGTAATATCTCTAGTTCAATCGTTGATAATGGACGTTATAACTTCTATCCTCAAACAAAGTATTTGGTAAACATGGCATATCTGCGCATGAAGAACATTACTTTGGGCTATACACTTCCACGTGATTTAACCCGCAAGATTACAATAGATAGAGTACGTGTTTACGTTGCTGTCAACAATGCATTTGATATCATCAACCACAATAAGGGTACAGGTCTTGATCCTGAAATTAATACTGGTGTCGGTTCTTATGCAAATGGTGTCTGGGGACGTACTGATCCTATCTTGCGCACATATTCTTTCGGAATACAGGTTGATCTCTAAAATGATGTCTAACATTTAAATGTACAACAACTATGAAAAAATTAGCATTATATATGTTGGGAGCTGCGGTTGTGCTGTCCGGATGTAATGACATTCTTGATAGTGATCCATACGATCAGTTCACCAAACCCATTTATTTTACCAGTGAGACGAATGTAGAGTTGTTTGCCAACTATTTCTACTCAGAGTTCTCCGGCTACGGAAACAGTGGCTCTTATGGTAATTATTATTTTAATAATTTGAATGATGACCAGGGTACTACTGGTTTGGCATCTTGGACATTTACTGCAGTTCCTGCAACAGCAGCTGCATGGTCTACTCCATATACAGAGATTCGTCGTGCCAATACTTTGATTGAGGCCCTGCCTGACATAGAGAGCATGTCTGATGCAAAGAAAGCACATTGGATGGGTGTAGCTCGTCTCTACAGAGGCTGGCAGCATTTCAAATTGGTTCGCTCTTACGGTGATTGTTATTATGTAGATAAAGCACTTGACAGTTCTGATGAAGACGTCCTTTATGGTGCTCGTCAAAACCGCAACTTAGTCATGGACCGTGTCCTGGAAGACCTGAACTATGCAGTTGCCAACATCTCAGAAAACGGATCTTCACGTACTGCTATCAACGTCTATGTTGCTCAGGCTATGAAGGCTCAGGTTTGCTTGTTCGAAGGTACATATAGTAAATATGTCCTTGGAGACTCCTCACGTGCTGCATCTTACCTGAATGAAGCTAAATCTGCATGTGATGCTATCATGAATTCTGGTCAGTTCCAGTTGAATGGCAGTTATCATGCAAACTTTAACTCCCTTGACCTGGCTGGCAACAAAGAAATGATTCTTTACAAGAAGTATCTCTATGGAACTTTGGCACACTCTACCATCGACTACACTTGCGGTTCTACTCAAGTAAATGGTATGTCAAAGGCTGCATTCGACAGTTACCTGTTTATCGATGGTCTTCCTAAGGCAACTACTTCCTGCGATACTAGTGAGGAAGGTGTTTTGGTTAACATAGATGATAATGCCGGATTTGGTCCTCAGGATCATATTGACATCTCTGAAGTACTTGCAAATCGTGATCCACGTCTGTCCGACCAAATTGACCACATTCTGATGTTCCCAGGAAATGGATATGCTCGTTTCGGTGGTGCTCAATCCACTTCTGGTACAGGTTATGGCGTTCTGTTGTTCGATACAAACCTGATTTCTACAACTAATCGTCAGTCTATCAGTGGAAATGATACCGATGCTCCTATTTTCTGGCTGGCAGAGATTCTGTTGGACTATGCGGAGATTCAGGCAGAACTTGGTGCTATTTCACAAACTGATCTTGACAAGACAATCAACTTGCTCCGTGACCGTGCAGGTATGCCACATTTAACTATGACTCCAGAACCTGATCCTGCAAACAATATGGGTGTAAGCGATCTGATTTGGGAAATTCGCCGTGAGCGTCGTGTTGAGATGATGTATGCTCAGAATGACCGTTACTATTCACTACAGCGCTGGAATCAGTTAGATAAACTTGATACAGCTAAGTATCCAGATCAGGCACGTGGCGCATATGTGGGCAACTTCGTTGGAACAGATCTTTTGGATCAAATTACTGTTGATGCTGATGGCTATATCAACTGTTCAAATGGTAATACACGTACTTATGACAGCAAGTATATGTTGTTCCCAATTCCAAGTGGACAGAGGGATTTGAATTCACAGTTGAATCAGAATCCTGGTTGGTAATTATTGACAATCTATTTTAATATGGAGGGCTCACATCAGTGAGCCCTCTTTTTTAAGAATAACTACAGATTCAGATTGAAAAGTTCATTTTGGGGAGTCGATAACCTTGTTTGTTACACTCCATGAGATGGCTCCCAATGCTATGACAATGATAAAGAAGATAGGATATCCTAATGTTTCTTGAAGGTATCCAGTGATAAATCCTGGCAGGATAAATCCTAGCGTCAAATAGATATTGCACCAAACATGGTATTGTGGCTTCCCATTGCAGAAACGCTCGATGAAAGTTGTACATGCCATGATACCATATCCATATCCAAATTCCACAAAGAAGACAAACAAACTAATTAAGGAGAATTGTTCTATTCCCAAAAGACTTATCAATAAATAGCCTAGACATGGAAAACTTAGGCAAAGGCTCATTGTTTTTATAGTAATCTCCAGCCCTTTATCCCTGATAGCTTTCTGTCCGATGATATTTCCAGCGGTTAGACCTAGCAGGCCAATGGTTCCGTAGCAGAGTCCTAGCTCTTGTGTGCTTAGACCTGCACCACCATGGCTTGGTGTATCCAATAAAAAGAGTGGGGTTATGCCCATGAGGAAAGTGTGTGGGATGCTATAAAGTAAAACAAAGGTGAGAAAGGCATTTGCCTTAGGTAAGGAGGTTAGTTCCTTAAAGCTGGTCAACAGACTTTCCCTTTTGATACGTAAGCGGTCTTTCACCGTCAAATATTGTATCTGATCTCTCATTTGTGAACCAAATGGAAGAGTGAAAATATGATAGAAAAAAATAGCATAGAAAACACCACAGAGAATCGTGTATAGAATACTCCAGGATTGAGTGATTTTCCCACTAAATGTCTCTAGTCCACCAACAAGCATGACCAGTACTCCAGCAGCTAAAAGTTTCCCCAGCATGTAAGAAAAGTTTTTGGCGTGTTCAAACCCCTGTTGTGTAGTAGAGTCCAGCGATTTGAAGAATAGCTGAGTTGCTGAATTATGGATGACATAGCCACAGGAAATGACCAAAAAAAGCAACAATGTGATGCTTTTATACCAGCTCCCTTTTGTCATATATAGCAAGCCTGTGAATCCTAGAGCAATGATTAGCTCAGAGAAAAGAAGTAAGGGACGAGGGTATTTCCTTAGGAAATTACTCTCAGCTACCACCGGTCTGATAATCCATGGTAAGAGGATAAGGCTACCCAAACAGGTAATTTCTGTATGGGAGAGGCCCGTTCTTTTGTAGAAGATTAGGCATAGGAGTGTCAAAGTGATGTAAAGTATTGCATCATAGAAGGACAATGTTGGAACCCAGAGCCATGGTTTTCTTACCTTTCCGTTCATGCTTCCTTATTCAAATTCACTGACTAATTCAGAGTGAGGGTAGTAATGCTGTAGAATCTCATCGTATTTATAGCCTTTGCTTGCCATGAGAGCAGCACCAATTTGGCAAAGACCCACACCATGGCCCCATCCTGCACCTGAAAGAATGAAATTTTTTCCTTCTTTTTTAATCACAAAAGCGCTAGAGTAGAGGTGGCTTTCTGAAAGTGCATGCCGGATTTCCAGCTCCTTCCCAATGATACGTACCTTGCGGGAACCAGTGATTCGCAGTCTGTCTATTCTACCCGAAGGCCCTCTATGAAGTGGCTCTAATGATTTTATCTTGCCATAGTTGGTGCCCGTGCGTCGCTTAATCAAGTCACTGAGTTGGTCTACAGAGTATTCAACTTTCCAACGGAAGAAATGGGTGGTTCCCTGATCATAATTGTTTAGTACTTGTCTCAATACGTTCACATCTTTGGTATTGCAGAATGATTCGGGTTCCGACTCAATCCATTGGCGTGCACCTTCTTCTGTCGTTAGGTCTGGTATATTCTCTCCAGTAGCGTCATCACGTCTAGATTCCAGGTAAGGGTAGTCCTTGTTTTCCCAACATGTGGAGTATTTTTCCATTACACCACCGCAACATTTTGAAAAACGCGCATCACAGATTTCACCTTGGTATTTCAGTACGATTCCACGTGTGGCCTTGATTGCTGCAAATACATTAGGGTTGCTTGCACGGGTGATTCCTTGATAGCGTTGGCAGTGGTCATCTGCACAGACATCATAGAGCGTATGGTCGTCATGATCTTGCCATCGAACCAACTCTGCTGTAGTATTTAGGGCACCTTGGGATTTCTTTTTCATGCGAGATGAACGATGTTGCATTTGTGCTAGGAGCCAGCTTCTGGAGATGATAGCATGTGCCTTCAGCAATTCCAATCCTGCTGTAGCACTCATCTCTGAGGATATGACACTAGTTAGATAATCCTCCACAGGAAGTTGGTTGATTGCTACCACTTGGTTTCCCTCCTCACGAAAATGCAGGCTACCCATGAAAGACTGGTTTTCTCTTCTTTCCCAATGGAACTGTAGTCCGATAGTCACATCTTCCAGTGTGAAGTAGGTACCTTTTCCCTGTGGTATGAAGAACAGTTGTCCATAACGAACTCCGTTCCATTCCACACCACCAGAAACATATTTTACGATTTGGTTTCCACTGACAAGTCCCTGTGCGCTGATAAAGTATCCGCGTAAATTGAAATGGATTTCAGTGGAGTGCATGATGCCTACGCTGACTTGTGGTTCTTTGTTCATACACTATGCTTTTAAGCGGTTGATGAATTCGGCGAATGCCTCCTTGCTGAGGCCACATTCTGAAATGATTTCCTTCACCTGAGATATCTTGAGTTTTTTGTAGTCCTCCAGTCTTGGGGTAATAACTAGACCACACATATCTAGTGCACCAGGACTTACCATAATCTGCTGGTCGCCTTCTGCAAAAAAGCAATCAGGTCTGTGTTTTCTCCTTGGAATGACCAAAGTTACATGCACATCTCCGTATGCTGTGAAGCGTTGTGTCCAGCCTATTAAGTTCATACCTGGTTCAATTTCGTTCTCCTGAAGTGGGAGAGCCTTGTATATTTTCTGGAACAGTTGATTCTGACTATAATCCATGGCACTGATGATAACTAGGCATGGAGTGATATAGTTGGTAATTTTGTACAATGCTATTTTATCTTCATTTACCAGCAGATCTTTATCTTCCAGTCCCTCGTCAATACGTTCTTTAAGTGTCTGTACCAGAGGCAGATTGTCACCGCTTCCCATTTGGAAGTGCAGATGGTCAGGAGCGGATGCTCCACAGCGAGGACCATTATAGAAGACAATGAGGTTCTCGGAGTGTTCAGATGCATTCAAAGCTGCTAGACGTTCAAATGCTATAAAATTGTTTTGAATCAATTGGGGCTCGTGGCAGAGGCTAGGAATAGTGTAGTGCTCTTTCAGGATTGGGAATGGATTAACTAGTAGCTCATAGCCAGGGATGGCCGTCTGGGAGTACTGTTGTGCAGGACGGTTTTTGCTACAGAGGAAGCAAGGACGTTCGGCCAAGGATTTCTGGTCGAGTTTTGCTCCTGTGGATCGAATCCGTGCAGGGTTGAACTGCAGGGTTACCTTATTGGTTCCAGTTCCAAGTTTTCTGGTTTGTACTTCATAGAGTTCAGTTACATGATTGTCGTAATCCTCCCAAGTCATGCGCTGAATTAGTTCACTTGGGGCATATTTGTTGTATGCAATGCGTGCTTTAAGCTCTGCAGTACGGATACTATCCTTGTACATGTTGTTCGCATTGACCTTTTCGCGGCTTAAAGAAGAGTCTGAGTTGCCTTCCCATCGACGGCATAGATAAAGTTCGTCATAAATTCTGCCAATACGATAATGACGGCTGATAGCCAGTCCCATAAAGTAGTCTTCACCATAGCTGGTGTTTGGGAAAAGAATTTCACGAGCTATTGGAGTATAGAATGCACGTGGCGCACCTAATCCGTTGATTCGTAATGCATTGTTTCGTCCATTATCTTCAGTCCATTCCGCATGGCTTATCAAACCAGGAGGCAGAGTGTTAAGGTTGAAGTCACACATTCTATAAGAGCCAATGACCATAGCACAGTTCTCTTCATAGAATTTGTCCACTATTTGCTGAAGAGTCTTTGGAGAACTGTAAAGATCATCACTATCCAACTGCACGGCAAACCTTCCGCACTGGGGGTGAAGTAGGGCCATGTTCCAGCATCCTCCTATACCTAGGTCTGAACGATCCGGTACAATATGAATAAGCCGGGAGTCTTCCCTAAACCCTTCAATCTTCTCTGTTGTCCCATCAGTGGAGCCATTGTCCACTACTATCAGGTTGAATGGAAAGGTGGTTTCTTGTGTCAACACGCTTTGAATAGCATCAGCTATGGTACGCACTCTGTTCCGCACTGGAATAATTACACTGGCTTCTACAGGGAATTGTTGTGCCGTTATGTCCAGTGGATAGTAGTCACCCGGTTCCAGATAACCATAGTGCTCCTCATCTTGCAGATACCATGTGCAGACTTCCTCCATCTCTATCTGACGGTCTCTATTGCGTGGGTCTACATAGTCGAATTGTTTCTCGCCAGATTTGCGTAGGTCAAGTTCCTGCTCCGTATAGAGTTTCTCCTGAAGATGGAAGATTTTATCCGACAATTCCAAGCGCACGGCATACCAAATGGCATGCTTAAGCTCTGTAATGAAGGAATCGGCATTCATCAGGAAGAAAGATTTCAACCTATCGCTCTTGTATAAAATCACTGAACCAAAATCGAAGTCGTCCCGAAGGCTTCCCATCTGATAGTCAATACAAGGTGCAGCAACCGTCTTACCGTTCTCTATACAATAGTGGTCTGAGTAAACTAGGCTTGCTTGGGTACCATCGGCAACTTTTACCATACGCTCCAAAGCCATATAAGTGAAGGTCACTGGTTTCTCCTTGAAATAAACCAGGGTGTAGGCAGCTCTCGTTTCTTGAGCAATGGCTTGAGCTGCCTCATAAGAGTAGAGGGAAGGTATTTCCAGACGAATGCAGCCTTCCACCGTATCTTTGGAAGAATCTGGAGTGCAGAGCAAGAAAATTCTGCTTACCTCCTGTGACTCTCTCAAGCCGTTCACGGTTGCCTGCACCTGTGCTTGATTCAAATATGGAATAAAACAATCGATGGTTTTGTTCATAATCCTGAATTTTAATTGTTGATTCTTTATTTTTACTGCAAATATAATCAATCTTGCCCTAAATTTGGTTTTACCTCGTAGTTTTTTTGTAAATTTGCTGCCGATTTAAATGATGGTATGGAGAAACGTAGATTGCTAGGTTTGACATTGGATGAGCTACAGACGGTGGTGAAGTCGTTGGGTATGCCTGCTTTCACTGCTAAGCAGATAGCCCAGTGGGTCTATGGCAAACGGGTTCGTTCCATCGATGAGATGACTAATCTCAGCACTAAGAACCGTGCATTGCTTTCGGAATCGTTTGAGATTGGGGCTTCTGCACCAGTTGACAGCATGCATTCCGTAGACGGCACCATCAAGTATCTTTACCAGACAGTAGATCACAAGTATATTGAGTCGGTCTACATCCCAGATGGGGATAGGGCTACATTGTGTGTCTCCAGCCAAATAGGTTGCAAGATGGGCTGTAAGTTTTGCATGACTGGAAGGCAAGGATTTCATGGACATCTGTCAGTTTCAGATATTCTCAATCAAATCTATTCCTTACCTGAAGCCGATAGACTCACTAATGTAGTCTATATGGGTCAGGGGGAGCCATTTGACAATTTGGAGAACGTGCTTCGTTCTACAGAGATTCTGACTGCCGATTTCGGATGGGGGTGGAGTCCTAAGCGAATTACAGTTTCTACTGTGGGCATCAGGAAAGAGGGTTTAGAGCGTTTCTTGAAGGAAAGTCAGTGCCATCTGGCAATTTCCATGCATAACCCCATTCCTGAGCAGCGTGCTCAGCTTATGCCTGCAGAGAGACTGATTTCCATCAGGGAAGTTGTGGAGGTTTTGCGTAGCTATGATTGGAGTCATCAGCGTCGTCTTTCCTTTGAGTACATTGTCTTCGGGGATTGGAACGACTCGTTGGATTATGGAAAGGAAATCGTGAACCTACTTCATGGGTTAGAATGCCGTGTGAACTTGATTCGTTTCCACCAAATTCCAGATTCAGACTTGAGGAACACGGAACCACAACAAATGATTCGGCTAAGGGATTATCTAACCCAGCATGGGGTGTTTACCACCATTCGGGCAAGTAGGGGAGAAGATATTTACGCAGCCTGTGGATTGTTGAGCACAAAAAAGCTCCAGAGTGAACAAAATGTAAACAGTGAGCCAGGTTACAAGTAAACGAAAAGTGAACCTGAACATTTTACGATATGTTTTTTGGATGGTATTTTTGCTATCAAAAGACTAAAAATAACGATTATGAAAAGAATAACCTTTATACTTTGCCTGATAATGGCACTGTTCTCTTCCTGCAAGAAGAGTGGTGACGGACTTAGCTTTTTGCCAGTTTCCAGTGGTCGGCCTTACGAAATCCTTGTGGTGATTGACAAAGCCATGTATGAACGTCCTGCAGGCCGTGTTCTGCACGATGTACTTACTAGTGATGTGCCTGGACTTCCTCAGCATGAGGCGCAGTTCAGGATTACGACTTGCTCCATGGAGCACTTTGACCGTACCTACAAGATTTTCCGTAACATCATTGTGGTTAATATCAATCCTAATATTTATACGCAAACACGTTTCAAGTTCATCCGTGATCTGAATTCCACACCTCAGATGATAATGACCATTAATTCACCGTCGGAGCAGGAGATGTCTGACTATGTGTTTAGTCACGGAAAAACTATCATCGATTTCTTTGTGAAAGCAGAACTGAACCGTAGCATTAAGTTGCTGGAACGATCCCACTCCGAGCAAGTGGCAAAAACTGCTAGGGAAATGTTTGGATGCGACGTCTGGGTGCCTTCAGACCTGACAGCCATCAAGAAGGGTGACAATTTCTTTTGGGCTTCACAAAATGGAGGGAACCAGCTGAACTTCTGCATGTATTCATATCCGTATACTAGCAGCAAGATTTTTACCCCTGAATATTTTGTACAAATGCGTGACTCTTTCATGGCTGCCAATATACCTGGCTCACAGCCAGGCATGCACATGGCTACTCAGAAATATAAAGGTCAGAATTTGGTTGAGGGGCAGCACATCGTGGTGCACCATCAGTTCGCTCAAGAGGTTCGTGGCTTGTGGGAAATGACCAATGACAATATGGGAGGCCCTTTTGTCTCTCACGTGCGTGTTGATACTGTAAACCAAAAGGTCATTGTAGCAGAGGGCTTTGTCTATTATCCAAACGAGCCAAGGAAACGTAATCCAATACGCCGTCTTGAGTCTGCATTGTACACGCTGCAATTGCCTTCAGAGACTGTTGAGACTCTGGCTGCTGAAGGCGTGGAGGAGGAAAATGAGGAAGATATTAATGGTAAATTAAAGAATGTCTCTAAAGACAAATTAAAGAAAGATGGAAAAAAGAATTAAAATAGGCATTACCCAGGGTGATATCAACGGTATAGGCTATGAGTTGATCTTCAAAACATTCTCGGAGCCAACCATACTGGAGATGTACACACCTGTTGTATATGGTTCACCCAAAGTGGCTACTTTTCACCGTAAAGCTCTGGAGATGAATGTGAATTTCACTACTATCAATAGTGCTGCTCATGCTGTGGAAGGTAAGCTGAATGTGGTTACCTGCTTTGAAGAAGAAGTCAAGATAGAGCTAGGAAATCCTTCCGATACTGCTGGAACTGCGGCTCTTCTTGCCTTGGAATTCGCCATACAGGAGTTTGAGAAGGGCCTTTTCGATGTGCTTGTTACTGCTCCTGTCAATCTTGACACCATGCAGAACAATGCTATACATTTCTTGGGTAATGAAGTATATCTGCAGAATAAGTTCGGAGATTCCTACAAATCATTAACCATATTGCTGAATAGGAATCTTCGCATCGGCCTGCTTACAGGCAAGATGCCTGTGAAGAATATTCCAGAAGCTGTTACCAAGGAACTGATAGTGGAGAAGGCTACTGTTTTCCATCAGTCGTTGAAACACGACTTCCTGATTGATAACCCAAGAATTGCCATCATTGCACTGAATCCGGAGACCGGTAATGTTGATTTGCAAGGACCAGAGGAGGCTGAGCAGATTATTCCAGCTATTGAGGAACTTAGAGATAGTGGACTCCAGTGCTTCGGCCCATATCCGGCAGACTCCTTCTTTGCATCTGAGGATATTTGGATGTTCGATGGTGTTTTGGCTATGTACTATGACCAAGGTATGATTCCATTCCGCACTTTCGGTATGTTCGAAGGCGTGAGCTATGTTGCAGGTCTTCCTCTAGTTTGTGCTGCTCCAGTTCATGGAGTAGGCTATGAGGTTGCTGGCAAAAATGTGGCCGACGAGTCTGCATTCAGAAATGCTATCTATATGGTTTCAGATATCTTGCGAAACCGTAGAACTGATGATGAAGCTCATCGTAATCCACTACGCAAACTGTATACTGCTAAGCAAGATGACAGCGATAAGTTGAACTTGGAAAAAGAGGAGACTGAAGAATGAAATTTGCCATTATTTCTGCTGGTGAAGGTTCACGGCTGGCACAAGAGGGAATAGAGCTTCCAAAGCCATTGGTAAAAATCAATGGTGAAGCTATGATAGACCGCCTTATTCGAATTTTTACAGAACAAGGTGCAGAAGAGATTGACATCATAGTAAACAATCTTCATCCTCAAACAAAATCTCACCTGGATAATTTGAAGACCAAGGTTCCCCTGAAAATCGTGCAGAAAACTACCCCAAGTAGCATGCATAGTTTCTTTGAGTTGAGTAAGTTCTTGGAGGGTGAGCGTTTTTGTCTAACCACTGTGGATACCATATTTCGGGAAGACGAGTTCGCTGAATACATAAAGGCTTTCAAGGCTAGCACGGACGACGGCCTTATGGCAGTTACCGACTACATTGATGACGAGAAACCTCTCTATATATCAACCACAGAAGACATGACTATCAAGGGTTTTCTGGACACTAACACAGAGGAGTGCAAGTATATTTCTGGTGGCATCTACTGCTTGGGTCCAAAAGCTATTGATACCCTAAAAGGTTGTATGGAGAAGGGGATGTCTCGTATGCGTAATTTCCAGCGTCAATTGGTTTTTGATGGACTGCACCTGAAGGCTTATCGTTTTGGTAAAATTCTGGACGTGGACCATGCAGGTGATATTTTGAAAGCTGAAGAATTCTTGAAAACCGTAAAATGAAGGCATTAGGCATATCACGGAGTATAGAGTTCTCTCCCAATTCAGAGAATAAGGATTCATTCATCTTGCATGCTGTAGGTGATGTGTTACAGCAGAAAGGTATGGATGTCTCTTATTTAACGGAAAATGAATTTTTGTCTTCATCCATAGAGGGTGTGGATTTGATTTTTACCATGGGGAGGGACGCTAGAACTGTGGAGTGTCTGGAAAAGTTTGAAAAAAAAGGGATTCTGGTAGTGAACCCTGCCTCTGGAATTAGGAACAGTGAGCGATTCCGGCTCTCAGAACTTTTTTTAAAGGAAAGAATCCCTATCCCACGGACGAAACTGTTGGAGAGTATTCTTGAACAGGCTGATGTCACATGGCCATACCCTGTATGGATTAAGCGAGGTGACGGTTGTGCCCAAGTTAAAGACGATGTGCAGCTTTGTGGAAATGCTATTGAGGCTAATGCTGCCCTTGCCGGATTCCGTAGAAGAGGAATAGAACGTGCGGTAGTATCTGAACATCTCAAGGGAGACCTGGTGAAGTTCTATGGTGTACTTGGTACTCCATTCTTCTCTTGGAACTATCCCGATTTTAGTAAGTCCAAGTTCGGACTGGAAGAAAAGAACGGCCCTGTACAAGGTTACCGTTTCAACGTAGATAAAATGAAAGAAGTCTGTGACAAGGCTGCAGATATACTCCAGATACCTGTATATGGTGGAGACTGTATTGTAGCTGCGGATGGAACGTTTAAAATAATTGATTTTAATGATTGGCCAAGCTTCTCCTCTTGCAGGGATGAAGCTGCTCATGCCATTGCTAGTTATATAATTAAAACTTATGAGCGAAATAAAAAAAGACCTGAATTCAACACTTAAGTCAAGTGATACGGAAGAGACTATTGACATCTATTTTACGCGTCCTATAGGTTATAGATGGGCATTGTTCTTCAATAAGTTTAATGTACATCCCAATGTGGTGACCATCCTTTCCATTTTCCTTGGAGTGGCTGCAGGAATCTGTTTCTACTATACTGATTTTTGGCATAATCTGGCAGGTGTGTTGCTCCTGATGTGGGCTAATTTTTACGACAGTTGCGATGGTCAGCTTGCACGTATGACGGGAAAGAAGACGCTGTGGGGCAGAATGCTTGATGGTTTTGCAGGTGATATTTGGTTTTTCACTATCTATATTGCTATTGTAGCACGTTTGTGGAACCAGAATATTCCATTCACAAATTTTCATTGGGGCTGGTGGTTCTTTCTTTTTGCCTGCTTCAACGGATTTATCCTACACTCTCGTCAGAGTGCATTGGCCGACTACTACCGAAACATCCACCTTTTCTTTCTAAAAGGCAAATCAGGTAGTGAACTAGACAATTTTGTCCAGCAGCGCAAACTCTTTAACGAGCTACCATGGAAGGGTAATTTTTGGTGGAAGATTTTCTTGTATTTCTATGGTAACTATACTAGAGGACAGGAGAAACAGACTCCTCAGTTCCAGCGCTTCTTCAAAAAGCTGAAGGAAGTCTATGGGGAGAATATTCCACAGGATTTCCGTGACCGATTTCGTGCACAGAGCAAGCCACTCATGCCATTCACAAACATCCTGACGTTCAACACCAGGGCTATTGCATTGTATATTAGCTGCTTGATAGACATGCCTTATTTGTATGTCTTCTTCGAGGCTATTGTCCTCACATCCTTATATGTCTACATGCGCAGCAGACATGAGAACATGTGTAGGAATTTCTACGAGGAATTATGAAAAGCAAATATAGGAACATCTTCTTTGTCTTTGGCTTGGTGGCCATCGGCCTCATGTTGTGGAAGTTCGACCCGGACTATGGTGAACTTTGGCGGAACATTAAGTCTGCTGGTTACTGGTTTCCAGCCGTGATTGTGCTTTGGGCTGTCATTTACTTGATGAATGCCCTCAGTTGGTTCTGCATCATCAATGATGGTGAGAATCGGAGCAAGGTCTCATTTTGGAAAGTATATAAGTTTACTGTTACAGGCTTTGCCTTGAACTACACTACACCCGTAGGTCTGATGGGTGGTGAACCATATCGTATTATGGAACTTTCCCCATATGTGGGAACCGCTAAGGCTACATCATCGGTCATTCTTTATGTCATGATGCATATCTTCAGTCACTTCTGGTTCTGGCTTTTCAGTCTGCTGCTCTTTGTGTTCATGTATTCTGAGAAAGTCAATGCCTTGGCTCTGTCTGTACTCATTCCAGTGGCTGTTCTCTGTCTGGTGGTTATTTATCTCTTTATGAAAGGCTATCGTAACGGTTTTGCTAAGAAGGGGTTGAACCTGCTTACCCACGTGCCGTTCATTCGAAATTGGGCCAAACGATTTGTTGTGGAAAAGAGGGAATCCATTGAAAAGGTGGATCGGCAGATTGCGGAGCTTCACAAGCAGCGTAAGGCTACTTTCTATCTGTCGTTATCCTTGGAGTTCTTGTCACGAATTGTGGGTTGTCTGGAAATCTTCTTCATCCTGAAGATGATGACCCCTCATGTGAATTTCTGGGACTGCATCCTCATCCAGGCTTTTTCCTCCCTTTTTGCCAATGCATTCTTCTTTTCGCCTATGCAACTTGGCGCACGTGAGGGTGGTTTGGCCATTATCACTAGTACCCTTTCCTTGAAGAGTGGGTTCGGTGTCACCACCGGTCTTATTACCCGTGTTAGGGAACTGATTTGGATTGCTATCGGACTTGGCATCATGAAAATTGGTAATGGAAAAAGTAATAAGAAATGAAAACAGTATTTGAGAACATTAAAGGAGTGATTTTCGATTATGGTGGAACCATAGATACAAATAGTGTGCATTGGGCAGAAGTCCTTTGGGCTGCTTATGTGAAAATGGAAATACCAGTGGAGAAACAGGATTTCCGTGATGCCTATGTGTACGGAGAACGAGCCATGGCAAAAAATCTACTGGTGAAACCTACCGACAACTTCCATCAAGTGTTGCGTATAAAAACCCATTTGCAAATTAATCGGTTAGTTGAATTGGAACTTCTTAAAGCTGATGCAACTCAGCAAGTTATATATGCTGAAGGTGTGGCTGATATTTGCTATCAGCATGTCTTGGATATTTTGGTAATGTCCCGTGAAGTTGTAAGGAAACTTGCTGAGAAATACAAACTTGTTCTAGTGTCCAATTTCTACGGCAACATTGAGACCATCCTAAAGGATTTCCAACTAGACAGTTTCTTTTCCTCAATTGTGGAATCTCATGTGGTTGGTGTACGTAAACCTGATCCTGCCATTTATCAACTTGGTGTTGATGCCATGGGTTTCAGACCTGAAGAGATTGTGGTTATTGGTGACTCCTATAGCAAGGACATGGTTCCTGCCAAGAAAGTGGGCTGTAAAGCCGTGTGGCTCAGTGGCCCTGCATGGGGCAAGGAAGAGATTGACCCTAACCTTCCTGATGTGACAATCCACTCGTTGCTTGAAGTACTGGATTACTTGCTTTAATATCTTTTATCTTTTGAATTCTCTTTTAATTGTTCTGAAAGTCGTTTTTTTTTACTAGTTTGACATTTTATTTTTCCCCACCTCGTAAAATATAGCTAAATTTGCGGCGTTTTTAATAGGATTAAAAAGAATGAATAATTTGAGCAACAGATACTTTCTTTTAGTTATTCTCCTTATTCTAGGTTTTATGCAGGCTTTTGCCCAAAAAATCAGTGGAAAGGTCACTGACAAGAAGACGGGTGAGCCTGTATCCTTCATGAATGTCTATTATGAAGGCAAGGGTGTGGGAACAACTACCGATCTGGACGGAAACTATGTGGTGGAGAGCCGTGTGGGCTTAAACGAGCTAACTTTCTCTTTCGTGGGATACAAGACTAAGGTAGTGAAGGTGCGTGCCGGATATTTCCAAACTCTTAACGTAGAGGTGGAGAGTGACGATGTGATGCTTCAGGAAGTTACTGTAAAACCTAGGCGCGAGAGATATTCTAGGAAGAATAATCCAGCTGTCATTATGATGGAGAAGGTTATAGCAGCGAAGAAAGCCAATGACCTTTCTGTCTATCCATTTTATCAATTTGACAGGTACCAGAAACTTACTCTTTCCCTAAATGATATCAAAACAGATAGTTTGGAGTCTGGTATTTTCAAGAAGATGCCATTCCTCAAGAACCAGATAGAATTTTGCGATGAGACGCAGAAACTTATTCTTCCTGTCTCTGTGGATGAGACCGTTTCCACTCAAGTTTACCGCAAGGAACCTAAGTCGGAGAAGACCATTGTGAAGGGTGTGAACAGCACAGGTGTGAATGAGATTCTGAATACAGGTGACATACTGACATCCCTGCTTCATGAAGTGTTCACCGATGTGAACATTTACGATGATCAGGTTCGCTTGCTGCAGTACCCATTCACCAGTCCTATCGCCACCAGCGGGGCCATTCAGTTCTACCGCTATTTCATTATGGATACCTTGGAGGTGGCAGGAGACAAATGTTTCCATCTTTCGTTCGTACCGAACAATTCACAGGATTTTGGATTTACCGGCCATCTGTACGTGAAGGCTGACTCCTCCTATCAGGTAAAGCGATGCACGCTGAACTTGCCTAAAAAAAGTGATGTGAATTTCGTGGAGCACATGGAGATCTTGCAAGAATTTGAGCAGCTTCCATCTGGAGAGAATGTTTTGGTAAATGACGATATGCTGGTGGAAATTACTTTCAACAGGCTCTTCCAGAAATTCCAGGTGAGAAGGCAGACCCGTTATGACGAATATGCTTTCGATGAGTTACCTAAGAACTTGTTCAAGGGAAAGGCGAAGGAAGTACATGAGGCTGATGCCATGATGCGTGATGAGAACTTTTGGGCAAAGTACCGTAAGGTGGAGCTCACTAGCAGTGAGAGCAACATGGATGACTTTCTGGACCGTTTGCAGTCCTTGAAGGGATTCAAGGTTGTGGTGTTCGGATTGAAAGCCTTGATTGAGAACTTCGTTGAGACATCAGCCGAGAACAGTAAGGTGGACATCGGACCTATCAATACCATGGTAGGTCACAACCAGTTTGAGGGTTTCCGAACTCGTCTTAGTGCACAGACTACCGCAAACTTCAACAAACACTTTTTCCTGAAGGGATATGCTGCCTACGGATTCAAGGACAAGCGTATGAAATATTTGGCTGAGGCTGAGTATTCATTCAATGAGAAAAAATACTTGCCAAGAGAGTTCCCAAGGCACTCGGTGGTAGTAGGAACTCAGTATGATATGGTGTCACCGGTGGACAAGTTCATGCCTACGGATAAGGATAATGTCTTCACGGCATTCAAGATTACAGAGGTGGACCAGTACATGTACCAGCGTAAGCACTATGTCACTTATCAGCAGGAGTTCGAGAGTGGCTACAGTCACCATATCGGCTTCAAATATACACGTGATGAACCTACTGGTTCCTTGGCATACCGCAAGTTGAACACTGGTGAGCTGCTCAGCAACATCACCACTACTGAGATTAGTGCGGGTATTCGCTATGCACCTGGTGAAACTTTCATCAATACCAAGCAGCGCCGTTTGCCACTTAACTTGGATGCACCTGTGTTCACCTTGGATCATACTTTTGGTTTCAAAGGGTTCATGGGAGGCGACTATAATTACAACTTCACTGAAGTGGGTGTATATAAACGATTTTGGATGCGTTCCTGGGGAAAGATTGATGCTTACCTGAAGGGTGGATACCAGTGGAATAAGGTACCTTTCAACCTGCTTATCATGCCAGCTGCCAACTTGTCTTATATCAAAGAGTATGAGACTTTCAGCTTGATAAACAATATGGAGTTCCTGAACGACAAGTATGGTTCCCTGGATGTATCCTGGGACCTGAATGGAAAGATTTTCAACCGTATCCCATTGCTCAAGAAGTTGAAATGGCGTGAGTGGATTCAGATTAAGGCTCTTTGGGGAACCTTGTCCGACAAGAACAATCCATTCCTAGAAAAGAACAAGAGCGATGATACCCTGCTAGACTTCCCAATGCGCGACGGAATCTACACTAGCCATGTCATGGACAAGAACCGCCCATACGTTGAATTGGCGCTGGGTGTACATAATATCTTCAAACTGCTACACGTGGAGTATGTTCGCCGTTTGAATTATCTGGAGAACCCATACTGCAACAAAGAGGGTGTACGTCTTATGGTACGAATGACTTTCTAAACAAAATATGGAACAACTGAAACGAAAAACACAGCCATTGGTGGGTAAAGGGTACATGCTGCCCTTCATTTTGGTTACCTCGCTGTTCTTTCTTTGGGGATTCGCACGAGCAATCCTCGACGTGCTGAATAAGCACTTCCAGACATCGCTGAACATCAGTATCACTGAGTCTGCCCTGATACAGGTTACCACCTATCTGGGGTATTTTCTTATGGCTATTCCTGCCGGTGCGTTCATAAATAAGTACGGTTACCGTGGGGGAGTGGTCTTTGGACTTATTCTCTATGCCATCGGTGCATTCTTATTCATTCCGGTGTCTTCTATCGGAACGCTGAACCCATACCTTGTGGCACTGTTTATCATTGCCTGTGGTCTGGCTTTTCTGGAAACATCGGCTAACCCTTATTCCACGGAACTTGGTCCACAGGAAACTGCCACATCCCGTCTAAACCTCTCACAGAGTTTCAATGGCTTGGGTAGCGGCTTGGCACCTATGCTTATCGGTGGTTTCCTCTTTACTAGTGAAGATGCCGATGTATCTCTGCCATACACCATCATGGGTGTTTTGGTAGTTGTGGTGGCTATTATCTTCAGCTTTGTAAAGCTCCCTGAGATTCATCATGAGGAAGAGCCTGAGGCACTGAAATCCAAAGGAAGTACTATGGAGAACCTGAAGGCCTTGGTGAGCAATTCTTACTTCATGACTGGCCTTCTGGCCTTGTTAGCCTATGAGGTTAGTGAGATCAGTATCAACAGCTACTTTGTGAATTTCACAACGGGTATGGGATGGATGGATGCAGCTACTTCTTCATATATACTTTCCTTCTCCCTGATTATCTTTATGGGTGGTCGTTTCTTGGGTAGCTGGATTATGAAGTATGTTCCTGCAGAAAGAATGTTGCTTTATTGCAGTATCGGAAGTGTGGTAAGCATTATTTTGGTAATTCTAACCGGTATTTCCGAGGCTGATGAAACTGTGTCTTGGACCAAGTACCTGCCAGTGATTTTCCTTATGTGCAACTATCTTTGTGAGGCCATCATGTTTCCTACTATTTTCTCTTTGGCTTTGAGGAATCTGGGTGGACTTACCAAGACTGCTTCATCCCTGCTGATGATGACTCCTGTAGGAGGCTGCGGCTTCCTGCTTATGGGCTATCTGGCAGATTCTACCACGCTCATTATCCCATTTGTAATTCCATTGATAGGATATCTCATTGTGCTCTTCTTTGCTAAGAGGGCATTACGTAAAATATAAACACAATGCAGTTTGTCATTACTGCCTACGATGGCGAGGGAAAACTCGCTAAACGAATGGAAGTACGCCCCCGACATCTGGTGGGCGTGGAAAAGTTAAGAGAACATGTCATTTGCGCCGGTGGCCTTCTGGATGAAGAAGGAAAGTTGAAAGGCTCCGTTTTGGTCATGGAATTCGATAGTCGGGAGGAGTTGGATGCCTATCTGGCACAAGAAATCTACGTAGTGGAACACGTGTGGGAGAAAATCACCGTAGAGCGCATGAACGTTATGTTCCGATAATATTCCCTTGTGGGAAATTGTTAAGTTTACTTAAACTGTTTATTAAATCGTTTGCGATATGAATTATTTGCTATAATTTTACATCGTGAACGATTTAATAATTAGTTATGCACGTAGAATTACAACTTGATAATCAGCTCTGTTTTCGTCTTTATGCAGCAGCACGACTTGTAACACAAGCTTATACCCCTCTCCTTAACCAATTAGGAATCACCTATCCACAGTATTTGGTGCTCATGGTGCTTTGGGAGTCCGACAATCAGCCAGTGAATGATATAGCACACCGGCTTATGTTGGAGACAAATACCGTGACACCTCTCCTTCAGCGTATGGAGAAACAGGGCATCCTGGTTCGCAAACGGGGAAGTGAGGACAAGCGCCAGCAGATTGTGTCGCTCACGGAGAAGGGTAGAGACCTAGAAGAGCAGGCCTATGCCATCATTCCTCAAGGTATAGGCAAGGAACTCAAGACTTGTCCTTTAAAGGGAAATGATTACGTCAACTTGGCAAAAGAACTGGATTCCATTATAGATACCTTAAAGAAGAAATAATAGAACTTCTTTTGCCGGCTGATTCCCACCGTGGGAATTTACTTCATCTCGTCAACAGTAGTGAACATGAAGTTGGACTCCCTGTGCTTGATGAGCCACTTTCCGTTCTGTTTCACGTAGGTGTCTTGATAGCGCACGCCACTCTGATTCTTCCTGCCATTGCCGATGAGAGTCACAAAGCAGTATGCAGTGCCTGTAGCGGTATCACCGTCTATATCTACAGTCTGCTGCCCGTTAAGGTGATAAACCACGTCGAACAGTGCCAGATAGTTGGAGAAGGCTGTGCCTATTTCCTCCTTGCCTTTCATTACCGACACGTGGTCGCCTGTCTTTGAACATACCTCTGCATCGTCGGTGAACAAGTCCATCTGCGACTTTACATCCTTCACGTCTGCCAGGTTAGAAAATGTATCCACTAGTCTCTTCAGTGCTAGTTGATCTTCTGTCTGTGCACTAGCCCATGTTGCTGTCAGCAGGGCTACCATGATAAACAATACCTTTTTCATATCTTTTTTTTATTTAAAGTTTTACGAACAATTGTTTGATTTAGTCTTGAAGTTATATACTCTTGATAAATTTGGCAGGATTACCACCCACGATGGTGTTTGGGGCTACATCCTTGGTTACCACAGCTCCAGCTGCCACTACAGCGTTCTCACCTATGGTTACTCCAGGAAGGATGATGGCACCTACGCCAATCCAGGCATTTTGGCAGATGTGCACCGGTTTGCAGCGAAGCACCATACGGTTTTCGAAGTCATGGTTGTCTGTGACGATACGCACGTTAGGGCCAATCATCACACCGTCATCGATGGTAATGCCCCCTGCTGCCATGCAGGTCAGTGAGTGGTTCACGAATACTCCTTTGCCTATTTTCATCTGGCAGGCAAAATCTATCTGAATAGGTGGCATCAGATAGCTTGATTTATCCAGGTTGTTTCCGAGCAGCTTTTCCTCCAACGGGCGAATAAGTTCCGGTGCAGGTGCTGTAGTGTTAATCTTGAAACAAGTGTCGGCACAGAATATCATGTGCTGTATTGCTTCCGTATAATCAGGTGCTGCCATATCTACATCAGCCCCTGAACGCAGCTTTTCGAAAATATTCATATTTTTATACTCTTGCAGGTTTACGAGTGCAAAGGTACCATAGAAAAAGGAGCAACTAGTTATTCAAGTTACTCCTAAACTTTCATATATTACAGAAGATTCATTTTTTCCGGTGCGGGTGTGCATCCGGCATGCTTTTCTACAGTATCACCTGTTGCGGAACTCTGAAGGGGATTTTCCTAGCAGTCTCTTCACATAGCGTGAGAAATGTGAAGTCGTTTCAAAATGCATCAGGTCGGCCACCTCTGTAAGTGTCTTCGACTGGTCTTCAAGCAGAGTGACCAGTTCAAAGGTGGTGTAGTAGGTAATCCATTGCGATGCAGGAAGCCCCGATACGGAATGGCTGATTTGCGAGAGATACTTCGGTGTGATGCAGAGCTGGTCGGCATAGTAGGCTACGTCGCGTTGCTTGCGGCAGTCTCGTTGTACCAGACCTAGGAAGCGTAGGAAGAAGCGTGCAGCATTGTCCGTGGTTTCCATCTGTGCCATCTCCGTAGAGTAAACTGTCCAAAGGTCATAGAGGAAGATCTGCATCACTCTTCCCAGCACCTCTTCCTTGAACGGCGAATCTGGCTTGGCCAGTCTATTGCGGAACAGGCTGAAGTCATCGCTCATCAGCTGGAGCGACTGCTCGTGGAGATGAAACGACGGGTTTATTCGTATGAATATGAAGCCTTTGGTGGCCCATACCATTTCAGGATTGAAGCGCAAGATGAAATCACTGGATACTATCAGGAAGTCGGCTTCAAAGTCATCAGAACACGTTACCTTCTGAATGGTGTTCGACATCTGCCAGATAGTCAGGTCATTCTTGAGTGAGGTAAACCCGTGCTTCCCATCGGAGAAAGACATTTCACCCTGAAGTACCAAGATATGTATGTGGTACTTTCCGATGAACTCCGTCAGCTGGCGACCGTCACGTTTCGTGTTGAACAGATAACATCCGTAAGTTTTTTCCATATTATCCTTTGTGTCTATGTTTACCTATATCATTGCAAATATACGACAATTTCGGCTAATTTATTTTCATATAGGGTATGATTATTTTCATATTTTACGGATATTTCTGTGCTGCTTGGCGTATTTTCAACCACATTTGCTGAAAATGAAAAAAATATTTATCTTTGAAACCGATATATGCCCCTCAAAGGGGAAAACAATAAACTCACGGGGGCTGAAGAAGAATACCGCATGAGAAGAATATTTTCAATTATTGCACTGCTGTTTCTGGCCGGGAGCATGGAAGCGCAGGAGAAGATAGAAGAGAAAACGAATGCGTTCACTTTGGACGCACAGCTGATGTCGCGTGGAGAAGTACGCCAAGGTGGTCTGCCTGGTGACACGGAAGAGAAGGACGAGAACCGCTCGGCTTTCATCTCGAACCGTGCCAGAATCTCTCTGGGCTATGAACGGGAACATTTGGCCTTGAAAGTGGCAGCACAGCACCAAGGTGTGTGGGGTACTGAGGGTGGTGGAAACTTCAACCTCTATGAGGCATGGGCCAAATTTCATGCCGAAAATGGTTTGTTTGCCACTATTGGCCGACAGAAGTTGGCATATGACGATGAGCGTATCTTGGGTAGTAACGACTGGGCCATGGCAGCCCTTTATCACGATGCTTTGAAGTTGGGGTATGAACACGGGAGGCATAAGCTGCATGGTATAGTGGCCTACAACCAGAATGGAAAAAATGTGAACGGTGGCACGTTCTACCAGAACGGATCACAGCCGTATAAATCGATGGAGACAGTTTGGTACCACTACGATTTCAAGAAGTTGCCTCTGGGCGCATCTGTGCTGTTCATGAACATAGGTATGCAGACGGGCACACCGGAGGAATACTGGACTACTTTCCAGCAGCTTCTGGGCGGATACCTGAACTTCAAGCCGGGAAAACTCTCACTGGAGGCGGCCCACTACCGCCAGATGGGCAAGGCTAGCATAGACTATACCTCGCAGACTACTGTCCCACTGAGGGCCTGGATGGCCAGTGTGAAGGCCACTTATCCCGTGGACGGCAAGTTGTCGGGCTATGCAGGCTACGACTACCTGAGCGGTGATGAGGAATTCATGCTTCCAGACCCTGGATTCATAGGTACCCGACAGCACAACCGGATTACAGCTTTCACATCAGTCTTTGGTTCTTCACACAAGTTCTACGGAGCCATGGACTTCTTCTATGTGAGTGCCTACTATCATACCTTTTCACCTGGTCTGCAGAACATCTTTGCCGGTGCCGAGTACAAACCGGGAGGTAAGATTTCCTACGAGGCATCTTACCATTTCCTCTCTACATCGGTAGATATAAACGGTTTTAGCAGGGACCTGGGTCATGAGGTAGAGCTCCGGGCACAGTACCAGCTCATGAAAGATGCCAAGCTCACGCTGGGCTTCTCGTACATGAGGGGCTCGGAAACCATGGTGGCCCTGAAACGTAGTACGGACAAGCGTCAGTTGTCTTGGGGCTGGATTATGCTGAACATCACCCCTCGGATATTTTGATTTCCACTAGGAATCTATCACTATAAAGAATAAATACGATAACCATGAAACAAATATTGACTTTTATTATTGCAGCGGTGCTGCTGGCAGCCTGTACATCTAAAGAACATCAGCTAAGAGAGCGTGCATCCGTGCTGTGCCAGTACCTTCCCAACACTGATCTGCAGGAAACATCGAAGGCATTCATGACAGCCGATTTCTATGCCGTGCTGGATACCCTTTTCCACCATCTGCCAGAGCATGAGGCTATGGACCATGAATGGATGCACTATTTCGTGACCTCCAATGGAAGCACCATAGCCGACTATGAGGTGAAAGAAGTGAAGCTGGTTGACGAGACGCATGCCACAGCTACCATTCAGGTACGACAAAAATGGGAGAACGGAGAGTTCGACGAGAACAGCGATGTGGAAGAACACCTGCTATCCATGGAAAAAGTGAATGGTCAGTGGCTCCTGTCCGACTTCGATGGGCACAAGCAAGACTGCATCCGTCATATTGCCATCAACCGTCAGGAAGAGGCCCTACGACAAGCCATGAGGGAGTATCTGGTCAGCGAGGTGGGCAGTCACTACCTGAAAGGTGAACTGTGCATCCCTACGCTCCTCATCGTGTCAGAGAAGGAGAACGAGGGGGAAACACACGTTTGGTGCGATACTTGGGTGGATTGGTACCAGGTTTCCGCTGATACACTGAAGACCGTATCGGGAGGCAATCACTCCGGATGCATGACTTTAAAGCAAGAGGGCGGAAAATACGTGGTCACGGCCTTTGAGCAGACTGAGGACGGATCTACGTTCCAATCCAGTGCAGAGCGCATTTTCGGTGATCACTTCGATATCTTCCAGGGCATGCATAGTAATCAGAACGTACGTGAAGCAGCTCGTAAGGAGCAGCTTGGGGAGTATGTACGACTGCATCAACTTCCCGTTCGCTATTATCAAGATTACGGCTGGCCTGCCGTAGAGCTAAACAAATAGAAATACAAACTTAACGAAAACAGAAACATGAAAAAAAGAGTCCTTTTCAGTGTAGCCCTTGCGCTACTTACATTGTCAGGTTGTACCACTCAGAGCGAACCTGCAGGGAAAAACGAGTCGCCATCGTTCGATGAAGTACTGACTACCCGTCGAAGCATCCGCAGCTACGATGCTACGAAGAAAATAACGGAGGCTGAGGTGCGTGAACTGCTCCTGGCAACCCAGGAGGCACCGTCATGGGCTAATCAGCAGCCTAGCAAATACTATGTAGCCATCAGCCCGGAGAAGGTACAAGCCGTGCAGGACATGGTGGGAGGCAACAAAGAACGCATCAAGGACGCTCCTGTGCTCATCGTCTCCACTTTTGAGCGTGGAAAATCCGGCTTCTTCCAAGGGAATCCTACCAATGAGTTTGGAGAGGGCTGGGGCGCTTATGACAATGGACTAAGCAATTGCTACCTTATCCTGAAAGCTCGTGCCATGGGGTTTGATACCTTGATTATGGGCATGCGTGACGCTGATGCCCTGCGTGGCCTGTTCAGCATACCTAGCAACGAAACCATCACTGCAGTCATTTCTCTGGGCTACAGGGCAGGAGACCCTCGCAAACCAGAGCACAGACCACTTGATGAGATTGCCAAGTTCTTCTAAATAAATTCCACTACATGATGAGACTTTCAAGATTTCTCCTTTTCCTGCTGATGGTCTGCTTGACCACTATGGCTGAAGCGTTGGACCTGACTACGGCTGAACTGAAAGTGCCAGCCGATGGCAGGACACTTTGCACCCCAGAACTGCAGCAAGCCATAGACCGTATCTCTGCACAGGGAGGTGGAAGGCTCATCTTTACACCAGGTCGTTACCTCTCCGGTGGACTGATATTGCGCTCCGGGGTGGAGTTGTACCTGGAAGAAGGGGCCACGCTACTAGGTAGCACCGACCCCAGACACTATCCGCTGCCCGATGGAGTCTCTGTTCCCGATAATCCGGACAAGGTGACCACCTATGCCCTGATTGTTGCCAGCCAAGTGAATCATGTAGGCCTGGGAGGGAAGGGCACCATCGACGGGCAGGGACTGCAGCTGGCACTTACCATTGACAGCCTGCATCATACGGGGGAACTTATTGACCCTATCTACAACGTGCGTCGTCAGCGTCCGAACACCCGTCCCAGCCTGTTTTTCTTCTATCAGTGCCACGATGTGCGTGTAGACAGTCTGCACCTCAGGAGCAGTGCCGGTTGGGGGCTCTCCTTTGAGTGCTGTGAGCACCTCACGTTGACCAACCTGGATGTGGTGAACCGTGCTTATTGGAACAACGATGGCATTGATGTGACCGACTGTCGCCATGTGCGCATCACGGACTGTACTGTCAATGCTGCAGACGATGGCATCTGCCTGAAGAGCGATTATGCAGACTTGTGCAACTACGATGTGGAGATAGCCCGTTGTGCCATCCGGAGCAGTGCATCGGCCGTGAAGTTCGGAACAGCATCGTGGGGTGGGTTCCGCAAGATACATGTGCACGACATCAAAGTGAGTGATACCTTCCGTTCGGCCATTGCCATAGAGAGTGTGGACGGTGGGGTGATAGACAGCGTGTTGGTAGAGAGGATAGACGCGCAGAACACAGGAAATGCCATCTTTTTGAGATTGGGTCAGCGGAAAGGAGACCGCAAGGGAGTACTCCGGAACGTAACCATCCGCAACCTGACGTGCCAGGTTCCCTTTGGTCGTCCCGATGAGGCATACGACTTGCGCGGTCCTGAGGTGGATTTCTTCCATAATCCATTCCCCAGCAGCATCTGCGGCATTCCTGAAAACCCCATTGAGAATGTAGTCATAGAGAATGTAGCAATCAGCTATCCTGGCCGTGCCACGAAAGGAATGGCCTACATGCCCCTTTGGCGCTTGAACGATGTCCCGGAGCGGATTGAGAAATATCCGGAGTTCTCCATGTTCGGTGAACTGCCGTCCTGGGGGTTCTATGTGCGTCATGTGGAGGGCATCACCTTCCGAAACGTACACCTTTCACTTTGCGACAGCGACTTCCGGCCCGCCTTTGTCTTCGACGATGTGCAACAGCTTACCATGGAGCAGGTTATACCTGCTGATGACCTTTTCATACAGTAAACATCTTTGTGTGGGAGAGGTGTTTTCCGTGAAAATGATTAATTAATCCGTATTTTGATTAATTAGAAGTTTGTATATTCACCCTACCTTTGCAATCGGATAATCAAACAAAGACTATAAGTATTATGACAAAGATTGCATTAGGAACCTGGGCTTGGGGCGCAGGAGCATTTGGTGGAGACACCGTGTTTGGAAGCAACACCGACGTAGAGAACCTGAAGCCTGTATTCCAGGCAGCCATGAAAGCAGGACTGAACCTGTGGGACACAGCTACAGTCTATGGTATGGGTGAGTCTGAAAGAATATTGGGCGCATTGTCACGTGAGTTTAAGCGTGAGGATGTGCAGATTTCCACCAAATTTACCCCACAGATAGCCGAGATATTTGAAAACTCCGTGGAGAAGATGGCTGATGCCTCCATCCTTCGCATGGATTGCGACTATATAGACATCTATTGGATTCACAATCCGATGGATGTGGAGCGTTGGACTCCTGGACTGATTCCTCTGCTGCAGAAGGGCAAGGTAAAGCGTGTAGGTGTATCCAACCATAACATCAAAGAAATCCGTCTGGCCAACCAAATACTGGGTGAGGCAGGTTTTAAAGTGTCTGCAGTACAGAACCATTTCTCCCTGCTGTATCGCTCTTCAGAGAAGGGTGGGGTGCTGGACTACTGCAAAGAGAACGGCATAGAGTTCTGGGCCTATATGGTGCTGGAGCAGGGTGCCCTCTCCGGAAAATACAATCAGGAGAATCCTTTGCCTGCAGAGAGCGACCGTGGCAAGAAGTATAATCCTGTACTTCCTCAGCTGGAGGCACTTACGGCAGAGATGACTGCCATCGGAAAGAAATACGGTGCCAGCTGCTCACAGGTCGGCATTGCCTGGGCTATCGCCAAGGGTACGTTGCCTATCATCGGAGCTACGAAAGAGCGCCATGTCATAGAAGCTGCCGAAGCTGCCAAGATACAGCTCACAGCCCAGGAAGTGGAGCGTCTGGAGAAACTGGCTGATGCCACAGGTATTGACACCCGTGGCGGTTGGGAACATTCCATGGAGTAATTAGAAGATTTTAAATATAGACGTCATGAAACAGAATATTGGACAGAAACTGGCACTTTATCCCACGCCAGCCACAGTTGTAGGAACTGTAGGCGAAGAGGGAAAGGTAAACTGGCTGCTCGTGGCCCACATCGGTATTGTTAGCCACTCTAAGTTGCTGTTAAGCATCCATTCGTCTCACCATAGCGTGAAGGCTATCGATGCTCAGAAGCGTCTCTCCATCAACATCATCGACGAGGCATTTCTGGCTGTAGCCGACTATACCGGAACGGTGAGTGGAGCCAAGGCAGACAAGTCTGGTATCTTCCCTTACCACATGGGTGAGGCTGGCATGCCCGTTATCGAACAGTCACCACTGGTCATGGAGTGTCAGGTTATAGACACCTATGAAATCGACGGCTTCAAGAACTACATCTGCAGCATCTTGAATACCTACATTGAGGAAGATCTGCTGGATGAAAAGGGCAAGCCAGACTATGCGAAGTTGAAGCCCGTACTGTTTGAAATGCCTACCTATAAGTATCTGCGCACAGGCGATATCATTGGTGACTGCGTGAAGATGGGCAAAATATATAAAGAAACTTTAGAATGATACTACTTATGAAAAAGATTATTATTATGCTCACGGCACTGCTGACCATCAGTCTGAGTGCCTGTTCACAGAACAAGAAGACTTTAGTAGCTTATTTCTCCGCATCGGGTACCACAAAGGGCATTGCACAGCAGCTTGCTAAGGTAGCTGAGGCTGACTTGCATGAGATTATGCCGGAAAAACCCTATACTGATGCCGACCTGGATTGGCGCAACAAGCAGTCTCGCTCTTCCGTGGAGATGGACAACAAGTCCTCACGCCCAGCCATCACAGACAAGCTGAAGAACATGCAGGACTACGACGTGGTGTATGTAGGTTTCCCTATCTGGTGGTATACTTGCCCCACTATCATCAACACCTTCATGGAGGCGTATGACTTCAACGGAAAGACAGTCATCCCATTTGCCACTTCCGGAGGCAGCAGCATCAAGAAAGCATGCGATGAGCTGAAGGCTGCCTATCCAGGTGTGAACTGGAAAGAGGGCAGACTCTTGAACCGTGCTTCTGATGCCGACCTGAAGAAGTGGGTGGAGAGCCTGAAGTAACCTGTAACTCTCACTACTATGGACAGACGAGAGTTTATCAAGAAATCGGGCATGGCTGCAGTGGGTTCGCTCCTGCTAGCCACGCCTCTTGCTGCTACATTGACGAACGACGACGAAAAGAAGAAAGGCATGAAAATCGTAGTATTGACTGGTAGTCCGCGAAAGAACGGAAACACCAACCATCTGGCAGAACAGTTCATTCAGGGAGCCAAGGAAGCAGGACATGAAGTGTTCCGCTTCGATGCGGCAACAAGCCAGGTTCATCCTTGCCTTGGATGCAATCACTGTGGTATGGATGGCCCGTGCGTCTATAATGATGACTTTACGAAACTGTTGCGTCCGGAAATCATTAAGGCCGACATGGTAGTGTTCTGTTCACCTATGTATTACTTTGGCTTCTCCGCACAGCTCAAGGCAGTCATCGACCGCTTCTATGCCATCAACGGCACCTTGCACACCTACAAGAAATGCGCCTTCCTGATGGCTTATGCCAACACTTCTCCTAAGGATGCTGAGGCCATGAATGCCCACTACATGACCATTGCCGATTACATGGGGTGGGAAAACGTGGGTAGCGTGGTAGCTCCCGGTATCTGGACAGCAGGCAGCATCAAGGGTACGAAATACTGTCGTGAAGCCTATCAGCTAGGCAAGAGCTTATAATTCCATCCCGGTCAGGATATATTCCAGCTGCGTGTCACGCCCTTCCAGGAAATCGGACACCTTCTGCGGTACAAGATGATCGGGCTGGATGGCCTTGCCCTCCAATGGATATCCTCCTAGCATTATTATATTGTCGAGGGCTGGAATTCGGAAATAGATGCCATGCTCTGACTTGAAACATAGGGGTAGTCCACCAGTGTCGCCACCGGAGGGCTCGCCCACAAGGACTGCATCGCCGCTCTCTTTCATGGTGATGATGAAACTTTCTGCTGCAGAGAACGAATGGGTGCTCATAAGGATATATACCTTGCCTGGGTAGCCGTTTTTCCGTGGCTGCAACAGATTGCTATTCCATCCCTTCTGTTCACCCTTGATAAGATAAGAAGTCAAGGAGTCGCCAATCGTACTGTTGCCACCACCATTGCGTCTTACATCCACGATGAGGTTAGGCAGATGGCGCAACTGCTGAATAGCCTGTCCCAGAGAGTCCAGCACCTGATTCGACATCTCGTTCACGGCCAGATAGCCGAAGTCCTCATTGATTTCTTTCCATTCCAATGCTTTGTTTCTCACGGGATCTTCTATCTTGTCTGAGCGATGGAGTTTCATCGTCAGTTCCAAGGGCTGTCCGTTTCGCTGTATGGTGTATCTCCTCACGCTGTCCGTATAGCTGAGCATCACCTCCCAAGCCGATCGCAGGTATCGGAATGCGTCGGTCGATGCCGAGATGTACTTTTCGTTCGACTTGATCCATTGTTGCACAGGCACCCCATCCACCGTCAGAATCTCATCGCCCTGCTGCATACCCGCATTCTCCAGCTGCTTGCGCGGATGGTCGATGAAGACACGATTCTCAATCACGGCAATATCTAATCCAAGCCCTCTTGATTTGAACGCAATGTCGGCATGCCCCGCATGTAGGTCGGCAAAGAACTCACGGAGGAGTTTGGCGTATGCTGGCTTGGTCTGTACGGTGTCCAGCCTGCTAGCAAAAGCCTCGTGGAGTGAGTCCATGTTAAGGTGTTTGCGTTCGATGTAGGCATAGCGTTGAATCACCTTTTTGAAGATACTCTCGAAATCCTCTTTGAAGTCGGCCGGTTCCACGGGGATTTCGTTCATATAGGTGGTCTCCCATTCACTGAAGTCCACAGCGTCTCTTTGCATATATTTAGGGTATATGTAGAGTGCACCTAGTCCAAGGCAGGACAGTAAGATGAGTGCCAAAGCGATGTATCCGAAAATCTTTAGTGCTTTTTTCATGCTAGCTTTTTGTTCCCTTTTATTATAATACAAAGTTAATTCAAAATATTTAAATAACCAAATTTTCAAGGCGTGTTTTGGCTCTTTTTTGGGGGGTAGTCAACTTTTTCTGTATGGAGTCAACCTTTTCAGGTAAAGAGTCAACCTTTTCAGGTAAAGAGTCAACTTTTCAGGCTGTATAGTCGACTTTTCATGGGTTTTTAGTCAACTTTTTCCGTACGAATGTGTTTATATGGGCCCAAAAATGCCTTTTTTTTAATGTTAAAATGGAATTTCACGGTGCACCGTGGAAAATGCGTGATTTAGGGTGGATTTTGGAGTGAAATAGCGGTTTGTCCATTCTTTAGGAAAAGAATCATCAGTATTATAAAAAGTGTAACTGAAAGATTATCAATCAATAATATAATATAGGAAGGCTATTCCCCATCTTTAGCGTGTCACAGCGTGTCATGTCAAATGTGTCATTTATTTTAGGCCACACACACCCTATAGTGGGGTCCTGTATAAACGCAAAATAAGCTATAAAATGAATTAATAATATAATATTATATATAATATTATATTATTAAATTTTTGTTCCACTTTTTTGACACATACTGGCTTTGTTCGGATGACACGGATGACATGACACGTGACACGCTTTTGACACGCAAAGACCCTCCCCAGTTAGGTAAAAATTTATCTCCAGTTAGGGCGAAATTTTTCTCTAGCTAACTCCCCTTTAAAAAGTGCCTTCTGGAGTTCGCTGAATTTCAGTAAATTATCATTACAAATCAAATTATTTTCATTTTAAGGCCATTTTTCTGCGTTTTGTGAGTTGAAAAGTTTGGAAAAAGGCGAAAAATGTTGTAACTTCGTGGTAAGATTTCGAATCAGAGTCAGCATACACGGCCGGTATAAGAGAGACCTGAGGGTATTAATCTCCCGCTTTGTGAAAAGCAAATACAACTGAAACCTAAATTCTAAGCTTATGGTAAAATAAACCTGGATTTGGCAATCGCTTTCATCTGTTTTTGTCCCCTTTTACAGAACGCAAGCCTTGCAAATTCATTTCCTTTGGTTTTCCTTCTTTCAGACGGTAACTTTGCGGTAGGAAATAAAAATATAGTAGAAACCATTTAAAATTTACCGCTATGAAAGAAATGATTATGCCTAAAATGTCCAATGAGGAGAAAGTGTATGATAAGTATACTGATTTCCTGTGCAACCATGGTGGGGAACTAGAAAAAACCAATAATTGGAACAAGGTTTTCGAAGTGCTCGACTTGCTCCACATGGATCCGGATTATGCATTGGCCGACAGCCGGCCTAAGAACAGTACAAACGATGTGTTGAGTCTCTATGCACGCTTTACATCGACCACCAATCCTTACCGGGGCGAGTATTTATATTACGAGCTGGTGACGCTGGATTATACCCCTGAAGCCATCTGGCAGGCCTTTCTGCTGCAGAACACCTACCATTTCATTGGAATGCGATGGCATGGGTATTATGAAGAACGAAGCTTTGTCTTCAGAGATATGACTTTGGAATCAGGAGAGAAGTTACCTGTTACGCCAGTCAAGTTCTCCTTCGGTGTACACGATGAAGATGACATTAAAGACTACTTGGAATACTGCTACTGGAACGAGTGGGTAGGACTGGTAAGAGCGAAGGTGGAGATTAAATTCGACCACAATGCCCACACCGTCAGCTTTGAAACGGTAGATGAGGAAGTTCTATATGAATACAGTTGTGGGTATAATTTTTAAGGCCTACCTTAATGATTCAGCCTACAGGTCTTCTACATCGTTTTCCAGCTTGTGGATCAGCTTGGCAGGCACACCGCCTACGAGGGAGTTGTCCGGAACGTCTTCTGCTACTACGGCACCGGCTGCAATCACCACATTGTTGCCTATGGTAATGCCTGGCAGGATGGTCACGTTTCCGCCTATCCAAACGTCATTGCCGATGTGTACGGGTGCTGCCTTGGCCATATAGGCACGTCTTTCCTTGGGGGAGAGGGGGTGGCCTACCGTGGTGATGAGGGTATTAGGGCCTATCATCACGTGGTTGCCGATATACACCTCACGGATGTCAAGAATGGTCAGGTTGAAGTTTCCCGTGAAGTCATTGCCAATGAAAATGTTCTTGCCGCAGTCGCAGCCGAAAGTCTTGGAAATCCACACTCTTTCGCCCACACTGCCCAGCATTTTCTTCAGGTAGGCGTATTGTGCTTCATAGTCCCTTCCGTCTATGGCATTGTATTCTTCACACCAGAGTATTGCCTGCGTCTTTCGGGCTATCATCTCTTCATCGGCATAGCAGTAGTCCAGGCCAGCCTTCAGTTTCTCCATTTCAGTCATAGTCTCGTAATATGTAAAGTTGTAGGTATAGATAATCGAACTTAGAACCTTATGCCCAAGTAGGCTCTGGCCCTCCACTTGTTCTGGTTGATGGTCACGGTGCTGCTTCCGAAAAGGGTGCTGCTCATCACTACCGTGAGTCCGGCAAAGTACTTCTCGTTGAAGTTGTGGATGATGGCTACGTGCTCGTTCATAATCGTGTCGGGGAATTTGGTGTGCATCTTCTGACGTACTCTGTTGACGGTGATGTTGTTCAGGTTGAAAAGCACCAGGGTAGGCAGGAAGGAGGCATGGAACAGCCATTTCTTTCCCAGGACGAGGTTATATCCGTAGCCGCCTCCTATGCCGAAATGCCCGATGAAGATGCGTGCCTCAGGAATGTTTTCCGGGCGTTCGTCGGTGGTCTTGATGCGTCCGCTTTGATAGGAGTAGCCTATCAGCCACGAGCCGGCCGATTTCTTCTGGATGTAGGTCTGCGTGAATGCGGCAGGATAGGAGAACCGGCGATGGTTGAAGGTGTAGTAGCCCGATACGTTGAGCATCTTAGTCTCTACAAAGCCCGCTGCAAGGTGGTAATTCGTGCCGTCGCGCACCTCGTCTCCGGCAAATGTCTTGGACAACTGGTAGCTGGCATCCAGGCTGAACTTGTTGCTGTAGGCATTCAGGTTCATCTCGAAATCTTTGTTCTTTCCTTTCAGCTTTGCCGGGTTGATGGCCACACCTGCCGTGATGCCCTGATAGTTTATGCCAAGGCTCAGGGTGGCCTTGAGGTCAGTCTTCAGGTCGGCCTTGGTGTTGATGCCGTCCCTCGTGCTTCGTGCATGGATGCTGTTCCCGGAGATGTTCGTACGCAGTTTCAGCGTGAGCTTGGCCTTTGGTCGGCTGATGTAGCTGGTATCGTAGGACACCTTGTTGTATTTCGCCTGTAGGACACTGTCCACCTTTGCCCTTACCACTTGGCGTCGGGTCTGTGCATTCACTTGTATCAGGAACAGTGAGAGCAATAAACATGAAACAAGTCTTCCTGCTGTCATACCTTACCCGTTTTTAGGTTTTGCTGTCGGAATTCTGTAGGAGACATCCCGATGTGTTTCTTTACAAACTTGCCGAAGAAGGAGAGATTTGGAAAGTTCAGTTTGTAGCAGATTTCCTTAATGGTCTTATCGCTGTAGCGCAGCTGTTGGCGGATAATGCCAGCCGTGGTCTCGTGAATCAGATCAAGGGGAGGACGGCCAGACTCGTCTTTCACGCACTTGGAGAGATATTTGGGCGTGACGTTCAGTATATTGGCAAAGAATGACACGCTGTGTATACGGCCATCGGATTCTGCCAACAAAGCCATAAAACGGCGATAGACCAGTGTAGATTGGCGCACGGAAGAATCTTTTTTCTTCGGGAGAGTTTCTGTTTCTCCTCTGCGCTTGTCCACAAACATCTGAAATTCCAGCATCAGGGCTTGGAACAGCAGTCGCACTACATCGTGCTGAAAACTGCCCTCGCTTTCTTGCGTCTTTATCATCAGCAACTGGTAATAATGGTTGAGACCTTGCAGTTCTCTTTCAGAGAGGGTGAACAACGGATGTTCCTTGATGAATGATATGTTCTGCCAGATGAACTTGTGGAGGTACAGGGAGCGGTCGATAGCTCGCTGGGCAAAGGCGATAACCTTTACATTGGCATTCTGGCTGAGCAGAATGTCGGCTAATACCTGTCCGGGCACATAGACAAAGAAATTGTTGTTGAAAAGGCTGTATTTTTTCCCATCCACCATGAATTGCAGGTGGCCCTCCATGCAAAATACGGCCATCACAAAGTCCAGTGCCGTGTTCTCGTAGTCCGACAGCTCAAGCCGCCGGATGTCATCTATCACCAGCAGGTCGCCATCCTTGTAGTCGAACAGATGGTTCTTCCAGAGTTCATCAAAATCCAAATGTCTCATCACATTTGCAAATATATTAAAAATAACCTAAACTTGACTTTTGGGATGGGAAAAGGTTATTTTTTAGTTCTAAGATTTTTTTCTTGTAGTGAATTGACAACCTTTGTGGATATTTGGGACACTGAGGTATGGGAAAAACAGACTACCTTAGCACTCAAAAATCTACAACAATTAAATAATGATTATGAAGATTCATGTATTGCATACTGGCGAAGTTCGTGTTTCACCCTATCTGCCGTTCGGAGGTGACAACTGCAGCCTGTTGAAGGCTTCGGGGATGACTACCCCGAAAGAGGACTGGATATGGCTGCCTGTTTCTGTCTATCTCATTGAACATCCGAAAGGGCTGATTCTAGTGGATACGGGTTGGCATCGGGATATGTCGCCCGAAGGTGTCTATGACAAGGCAGCGCAGATCAAGAGCCTAGGTTCCCGTGTTTTATACCATATCAATCAAGGTCGGATACCACTTGGTGAGGCTGTGGATGAGCAGTTGGCCACCATGGGCATCAAACCTGCCGACCTAGACTTCGTGCTGCTTACCCATTTGGACTGTGACCACGCCAACGGTCTCCGTGCCGTGAAGGATGCCAAGCATATCCTCTGTGCTGCCGAGGAGCTGGAGTGCGCCCGTAAGAATGGTTTCATCCGCTATAAGAAGAAGTGGTGGGAAGGTGTTGATATGTTTACTATTAAGTGGAACGGAACTGAAGGACCAGCAGGGAAATCATTTGACCTTTTCGGTGACGGTAGTGTCAAGATGATTAATATCCCTGGTCACTGCGATGGTCTTTGTGCCGTGAAGATTACCCGTGAAGATGGGAAATACGTGCTGCTGTTTTCTGATGGCGGATATGCCACTAAGTCATGGAAAGAGATGATTACCAGTGGTGTGGCGCTCGACAAGGAGCTGCAGAAGAAATCCCTACAATGGATTCGTGAGCAGTCGATGGATGCCAACTGCATAGAAAGCCTTGCCACTCACGACACAGACATCAAGCCTCATGTGATAGAGCTGTAAATGTGCATTCAATAAAAAAGATGCAGCGCTGAGTAAAGCAAGGCTGCATCTTTTTTTGTCCCTAGAGGGAATGCTATTTCTTGTGTGTTATTTCTATTTCTTTTTAGTATAGTCCATGTGCACTTTCTCCCAGGAGAGGGTGCCGTCTTTCTTCACATGCACGCGTACCAGGTAGTCGCCCGGAGCGGGGCTGTTGCTCTCACTCATGGAATCGAGTGTGAGGTAGGTCACGCCGCCCACTTCTTCCTCGCCCCACTTATGCACGTGTCCGCAGAAGACCATGGTGGCGTTCCACTCTTTCAGCTGGTCCAAGAGGAAGAAGGTTTCCTCCCGTGAAAAGGTAGATGCAAACTGCAGCGCTGATGGGCGGAAGATGTTGGTGTGGCTGAAGACGAAGGTGTGGCGTACATGTACACCGTTTTGCTCAAGGGTCCTGTCGTCCAGTACACCTTCTTCGATGAGCTCCACTTGCTCGCGGCCTAGGGTTCCGTTGGCTGTGTCGAGAAAGATGAAATGGTCTAGCGTCATATCATCTTTCGTAGCATCGGCCAGGACGTACAGGTCGTAGAAGGACGAGTGGAAGATGCTGGACCACAGAGCCCAGCCGTTGTGCGTGATGTCATGGTTTCCTACTACGGGAAAGAAGGGCAGGGGAATGTCTTCTATATTTACATAGATGTTATCCATGACAGTGTCTGTATAATAGATATATTTCGTACCTTCATCGATGATGGTGTCCTTCACATAGTATTTCTCCGCAAAATCCTTCTTGGCCTTGGTGAGCGCATCTTCTAGTTTGATGTAATACTCGGCCTTGGTGTCGGCTATGTCGCCTAAATGGGCATATAGCAGGTCGTTTGAGTCCAGGCCTATCTTCAACATCTCTTTGATGCGTCCGTCGTCGGTGGTCAGGTGACTGTCTGCCCCTATCAAGAAGGTATACTCTTCGCCTAGTGCTAAGGCTGATAAGTCGTGATACTCGTTCTTGTGTTCTTTGAAGTAGAGGTGCGACATCTTCACGCGGTCTTCTACACCTGATCCAGCAATGAGTACACCGGTAGGGCTCACTTTGTCGCATGAAGCCACAATCAGCGCCATGAGTGCTGTCAGTATTATATTTCTTTTCATCTTTACCATACGTATTTGATTCCTAACTTTCCTGATGTCTCGTATTTACTGGCCAGTTGGCTTATACTGCCGGCAGGGCGTACGTTGAACTCCCCGAAGAGTTTCATCCTTGAGGACAGGGTAGCATAGAAGTCCAATCCCCAGTTGATATTCCAGTTCTCAAAGTAGAAGTCGTCGTAGTTCCTGAAATAGATTCCGATGTTCCAGGATTCCCATCGGGGACGTATACTGACGCCGGTGCCGAAGGTGAACGTGAGGGGTTCAGTGGTACCGAAATCCAAGATGTGGTAGTGGATGTAGGATTCTCCCACACGAAGGAAGTAGTAGGGAGTTTCCCAGGTAACGGACAGATTAGCTGTAATCTCGTTGGTGTCCCAGTGCTGGTAGCGGTTGTACATGAGCTTCCCGTCGAAGTAGAAATCGGACCACCCTACGGGGAGTCGGTATCCACCCTGTAGGTCGATGGAATACTGTTGCTTTCCAAACTGCAGTTGAGCATCGGCTCCCACGTGCCACCGGTCGGTAAGGTGACGTTTGTAGGAGGCTTCCACCCCCATGTAAAAGTTGGTCACCACATTCTTGCCTCCCATGACGTAGCCGTACAGCTCGTTTTTATGCTCTCCGTCGAACTTGTGTGTTCCTATGTAGGAGGCTTGCGCTGAAGCTATGATGGTGGACAGGAAGATGGTAAAAAAAATAATTAGTCTTTTCATTCGTATTAAGTTATTGGTATAAGATGCTGCAAAAATGGAGTCGTCTCTCATTTTCGAAGCTTAAGCAGATTACGTATCTTTTTACCCCTCCCCTTGAGAATTCAGTCTCTCAAGACGAGATAGAGAAAGTAGAGTGCCATCATGAAGCAGCCTATGGCTGTGATGAGATAAGGTGCCTTCTTTCTCTTCTCATTCTTCCAGTCAAGCCATATCCAGATATGGCCTACAATGAGCAGTACCAACTGGATAATTACCCAAGCAATGAGAAATGCTTTCATGGCTTTCCTGGGGAGTTATTTGATGACGTCGAGCTCCAGTTCGCGGTGGTCGATGACACGGCGGATATCTTCCATGGTGCCGTTGAATGGTCCAAAACCTTCCAGTTTCAGGGTTGACATGGCTGCTGCGAAACAACCGGCCTCACGGATAGAGGCACCTTGTGCACGCATGTACAGATAGCCGGTCATGTAGGTGTCTCCACAGCCGGTGGCATCAACAATCTTCTTCGGTGGGTAGGCCTTGATCTTGATAAGCTTGTGGTCGGAGTAGATGAAGGAACCCAGGCTGCCTTCGGTAATGATGACCTCACGTACGCCCCAATCAGCCAGACGCATAGCTGCCTTGTCCACCTCGTTCTCACCGGTGAGCACATACATCTCATGCTCGTTCACCTTGAGGATGTCCACATACTTCAGCGTCTCACGCTTCCAGGCCCAGTCCACGGCTTCCACGTTCTCACCATTCACCCGGCGCAGGTAGCCCTGCACGTCCAGGCTCACCATACCCTTGGTAGAGAGGTAGCGCACCAGCTCAAAGGGAAAGTCCTGTGCCAGGAGGCTGCCCAAGTGGTAGTAGTCGGCCTTGATAGGGATGAACTGGTCCACCTTGAAAGGGTCTGCCTGCGCCAGTACACGCTGGGTGCGGTTGTCCTGGTTGGCTCCATATTTATTCTCGAAATAGACGGTGTTCTCGCTAGGGAAGACGATGACGTCTATACCCTTGGCACGGATTTCCTCCACAGCGTTCATGTCGGATTCTGCCAAGGAAGTGACCAACTGGAAGTTAGGGTTCTTCAGGTGGCTGATGCCATGTGCGAAGTAGTAGGAGGTTCCTCCGTTAAGGTAGGTAGTGGCATCGGGGGTGATAATCTTATCACGGGTGATATGCCCGATGCAGCAAATTCTTTTATTCATTTTGTGATTTGTTTATTTCATCGATATAGTTGAGAATCTCGTCTCTTCCGGTACGGTCCTCGCTGCTGGAGATAAAATAGGGGGGAAGGGTTTCCCACTGTTCTTCCAGCTTCTGGAGATAATTCCTCACGTTTGTCTTTACCTTGCCGTGGCCCAGCTTGTCGGCCTTAGTGAAGATGATGGCAAACGGAATGCCGTTCTCGCCCAGCCACTCCAAGAACTCTAGGTCTATTTTCTGGGGTTCCAACCGGCTGTCGACAAGCAGGAAGAGGCAAGCCATCTGACTGCGGTTCAGGATATACGACTGGATGATATGCTGAATCTCATCATGCACTTTCTTGGAGCGCTGCGCATAGCCGTAGCCTGGCAGGTCCACCAAGTACCAAGATTGGTTGATAAGGAAGTGGTTGATGAGTAGCGTCTTTCCAGGGGTGGCCGAGGTCAAGGCCAGCTTCTTGCGCCCCGTAAGCATGTTGATAAGGCTGGACTTGCCCACATTGGAACGTCCGATGAAGGCATATTCGTTCAGGTTCCCTTCCGGGCACTTCCGGTAATCCGTATTGCTGATGACAAATTCTGCGCTTTTGATCTCCATCTTTTGAATATTTGCGATGCAAAGTTAGTCAAATCTCAAGAAACTGAGCTATCTTTGCAGAAAAATAATACAAAATGGAACAACAATATCCGTCTAAGTTGCTGGAAAATGCGGTGGAAGAGTTTGCCAAACTGCCGGGAATCGGAAGGAAGACAGCTCTTCGGCTGGTGCTCCACCTGCTGCGTCAGGAACCCCAGGTGATCCGTAATTTTGCCGATGCCCTGCTCACGCTCTCCAGCGAAGTGAAACACTGCAAGGTGTGTCACAATATATCCGATACGGAGGTGTGCCCCATCTGCTCCAACCCGAAGCGTGATGCTACTACGGTGTGCGTGGTGGAGAATATTCAGGATGTGATGGCGGTGGAAAATACCCAGCAGTTCAGTGGGCTTTACCATGTGCTGGGAGGCTCTATCTCACCTATGGACGGTATCGGGCCATCGGACCTGGAGATAGAGAGTCTGGTGGAGCGTGTAAAGGCCGGAGGCATCGATGAGGTAATCCTGGCACTGAGCAGCACCATGGAGGGCGATACCACCAATTTCTATATCTACCGCAAACTGTCTGGCCTGCCGGTAAAGGTAAGCATAATAGCACGGGGAATAGCCGTGGGAGACGAGTTGCAGTATGCCGATGAGGTGACCTTGGGGCGCAGCATTGTGAACCGGACGGAGTTCAATGGTAAATATTAAAAAAGAGGTTATGAAGATACTGAAAATACAGTTTTGGGGTATCATTTTGGTGAATGTGCTGATTCTGGTCCTGTTCATGACGGGCTTGCTGCCACAGGGATACTTTGCGACAGACAAGAATATGATTTATGTTCTTAGCGTGGCGTGTGTGTTCATTCCGCTAGGTGATATCTATTTATCCTGGAGGATGCTAGGCACTGCCAAGGCGAAGAAACAGGTAAGAGAGCAAGGCTTCATCCTGTATAGTGTGAAGTGCCAGATTCGTATTATCCTGATGCTAGCGGCCACTGTGATGACCCTAGTGAGCTACTTCCTCACCCTGGAAACATCCATCGGGTTCTGCTGGCTCATCTCCATGCTGGCCCTGTGGCTGGTCTATCCTTCCATGAAAGAGTATAATTCAATCGTAAACGGGGATGAGACTGCTGAGTGACGACGTGCTGTACCTGCGGCCTGTGGAGCCGGAGGACCTGGAGTTGCTTTACCGGGAGGAGAACGACTCCTCCATCTGGTGGCTAGGTGAGCAGACGGGACCTTACAGTAGGTTCCTGCTGCGTCAGTATCTGGCTGATGTGACGGGCGACATCTACACCGACCGCCAGCTGAGGCTGGTAGCCGTGCGTTGTGCTGATGATATGCCCGTGGGACTGGTGGACCTTTCCAACTTCTCTCCGCAGCATCTTAGGGCAGAAGTAGGAGTGCTGGTCTTCCCAGAGTTCAGGAACCAAGGTCATGCCCTACGTATGCTGAGGCTGTTGGAAGACTTTGCCAGAGAGCATCTCAGACTGCATCAGCTCTATGCTTTCACGCCTATAATCAATGAGGCAGCTGTGGAGCTGTTCCGGAACCAAGGTTTCACGCAGGGTTATGTGCTCAAGGACTGGCTGCTGCTGGCCGATGGCCATGCCGATGCCCTGCTGATGCAAAAAATTCTATAGGCGGAAAAAAAGAGGCCAAAAGTTTGCGGGTTTGAAAATTTGTGCTACCTTTGCATCCGCAAACTGAAAAATGGTGCGTTAGTTCAGTTGGTTAGAATATCTGCCTGTCACGCAGGGGGTCACGAGTTCGAGCCTCGTACGCACCGCTTTCGAGGTTTGTGCATTGATAGATATTGGTGCGTTAGTTCAGTTGGTTAGAATATCTGCCTGTCACGCAGGGGGTCACGAGTTCGAGCCTCGTACGCACCGCATCTTCATCCTGAGAACGCAAAATTCTCAGGTTTTTTTTTCGCCGTATTGGCTCAGTTGGTAGAGCAACGCATTCGTAATGCGTGGGTCGGGGGTTCGAGTCCCCCATACGGCTCTTTCCGTGCTTTTTCCACCCAAAATTTGTCTGTCTTCCATTTTATGGTTACTTTTGTGCACTGAATTTTAATTTTTATTTTATGACACTGATAAAATCTATTTCAGGCATTCGTGGGACCATCGGTGGTCCTGTGGGCGATGGCCTGACCCCTCTGGACATTGTGAAGTTCACTTCTGCCTATGCGGCATTCATCCGTAAGACTACTCCTGTGGAGAGTAACACCATCGTGGTGGGCCGTGATGCACGTATCTCTGGTGAGATGGTGAAGAACATGGTGTGTGGCACCCTCATGGGTATGGGTTTCGATGTAATTAATATAGGTTGGGCTTCTACACCTACTACCGAGCTGGCTGTGACCATGACGGGCTCCTGTGGCGGTATCATCCTGACTGCCAGTCATAACCCACGGCAGTGGAATGCCCTGAAGTTGCTAAACGAGAAAGGCGAGTTCCTGAACGCAGCCGAAGGTAACGAAGTGCTGAGGATAGCCGAGGCAGAAGAGTTCGTGTATTCGGATGTGGACCGTATTGGAAAATACAAGGAAGATTTCAGCTTCGATGAGAAACATATAGATCATGTGCTGGGCCTGAAACTGGTGGATGTGGAGGCTATCCGCAATGCCAATTTCAAGGTGGCGCTGGACACCATCAACTCGGTAGGTGGCATCATCCTTCCACGGTTGTTGGAGAAACTGGGCGTGAAGACCATCTATCTGCTTAATGGAGAGGTTACAGGCGACTTCAAGCATAATCCTGAGCCGCTGGAGAAGAACCTGGGCGATATCATGGACCTTATGCGAGGCGGAAACTACGATGTGGGCTTCGTAGTAGATCCGGACGTGGACCGTCTGGCCTTCATCTGTGAGGATGGTCGTATGTATGGCGAGGAGTACACCCTGGTAACTGTAGCCGACTATGTGCTGAAGCACACACCGGGCAACACGGTTTCTAACCTGAGTTCTACCCGTGCACTGCGTGACGTGACCAACAAGTATGGTGGTACTTACTACGCTTCGGCTGTGGGTGAGGTGAACGTAACCACCAAGATGAAGGAGATGGAAGCCGTCATCGGTGGTGAGGGCAACGGTGGTGTCATCTACCCGGAAAGCCACTATGGTCGTGACGCTTTGGTAGGTATCGCTCTGTTCCTAAGTCATCTGGCTCACGAGGGCAAGAAAGTGAGCGAACTGCGTGCTACCTATCCAGAGTACTGCATCGCCAAGAATCGCATAGACTTGACTCCAAGTACCGATGTGGATGCCATTCTGCAGAAGGTGAAGGAACTGTACAAGAATGAGAAAATCAATGATGTGGACGGCGTGAAGATTGACTTTGCCGACTGCTGGGTGCACTTGCGTAAGAGCAATACTGAGCCTATCATCCGTGTGTACAGCGAGGCTGCTACCATGGAGAAGGCTGATGAGATAGGAAAGAAGATCATGGAGATTGTATATGCCATGACCAAGTGATGCCCTTTAGATGAATGTAATCAAGAACTATACTTCTACCATTCTGCTGCTACTGGGTATCTTGATCGGTGGCGTGTGTGGAATGATTTTCGGTGAGGATGCCGCCGTGGTGAAACCCGTGGGCGACATCTTCATGAATTTTATGTATGTGCTGGTAGTGCCTATCGTGTGCCTAAGTGTGTCTTCGGCCATGTGTACCATGAAGCGCTCTAATATGGCCGGACGGGTGCTGGTTAACACCTTGCTAGTGTTCTTGGTGATGTCTGTGGTACTTGCAGTGCTGAGCTGGCTGTGCATCTTGGTGTACAATCCCATGACGGGGGTGGACAGCAGTGCTATCCAACTGAATGGGACGGCTGAACTGCCCGACAGTGGACTGTCGGTGGGTGAGATGCTTGTGAGTACAGTCTCCGTGCCGGAGTTCCTGCAGATGTTTGAGAAGCCGCACCTGCTTCCGCTGATTATCTTCTCCGTGGTCTTCGGACTGGCCACAGCGGTCTGTGGGGAGAAGGGGAAGCCGGTAGCCGATTTCCTGGAGGCTGGTTCCAACGTGGTGCTGAAGATGATGGACTATCTGATGTATTTGGCTCCCGTGTGTCTGGGGTGCTACTTCGCTGCAACAATTGGCTCGTTGGGAGGGCAGATTGTGAACGGCTACTTGGGAGCCTTCGTACTGTATCTGGTGCTTACCGTGATAGTGTACTTCGGTGTGAACTCGGTGTATATTTTCTTGGCTGGTGGTAAAAAACTGCTCAAGTCGTATTGGAGAAACATCCTTCCACCGTCGCTCACCGCTGTGGGCACATCGTCCAGCGCTGCATGTATCCCCTTTAATATAGAGGCAGCCCAAAATATGGGTGTGCCTTCAAGCATAGCCTCTACGGTGGTACCTTTCGGAACCAACATTCATAAGGATGGCTCTGTGGTAAGTTCCGTGGTGAAAATCGTTTTCTTGATGACGATATTCGGTGGCCTTCACGGACTGGAACTGAATGGTTTCGTGATTGTCTTCACCGCCTTGATTTCCAGCTTGGTGGTGGGGGCAATTCCTAGTGGAGGCATGACCGGTGAGCTGCTTATCTGCTCCATCCTGGGATATTCGCCTGAACTGGCTGTAGCCCTGATGGTCATCAGTACAATTATAGATGCACCAGCTACCATGCTCAATGCTACGGGCAACGTGGTGGCTTCGGTCTTGGTGGCTAGAATCTCGAAAAAACAAGTGTCTGATGAGAATTAAGTTACTTTGTCTGTGCGCTGTGATGACCCTGCTTTCCTGCTCTCCAAAAGGGGAGAGGAACAACTATGCTGCGTTCACGGCATCGCTGGACAGCCTTTTCTCCCGGAAATTCCCTGCTGGTGAACCGGGTGCCTATGTGCTGGTGACTCTGCACGACAGCATCATCTACGACCGTGGCTTCGGTATGGCTACGTTGCCTGGACATGTGGTGGAGCAAGGGGAGCCTATCACGGATGAGACAATGTTCAATATCTGCTCCGTTTCCAAGCAGTTCTCTGCCGTGGCTTTGCTGAAGTTGGAGGAGCAGGGACTGATTTCCCTGCAAGACCCCGTGAACAAGTATTTCCCGGAGTTCAAAGCCGATTTCTTCAAGGAAATAACCCTGGCACAGCTGCTTTCCCACACCAGTGGCCTGCCTGACTCTCGTCCCCGTACACCGGAGGAGTGGGCTGTCTATACCTCCAAGAACAAGACGGAGTTTTCTCGTGTGGAGGACTTCAAAAGATTCTGTGGAGTGGAGGAGAGCGTACGGTTTCTGGAAAAACAGGATTCATTGGCTTTTGAACCTGGAACACAGTATGAATACCAAAATCCTACTTTCCAACTGGTGGAACTGCTTGTGGAACGGGTCACTGACCAGGATTTCGATGCGTGGATGCAGGAGCATATATTCTTTCCGGCTGGCATGACGAACACATTGTATTATGAACCGGAGAAGGAGATTCCAAACTTGGCGCATGGTTATGAGCCGGTAGGATTCACCACATTGAATGGAGACCGTGTACCGTTGGATAATCCTTTCGGATACTGGAGGAGTCAAGATGGGAAGTGGCAGGAGAACGACTACGGTGAGGCTAGTTTCTTCGGTACCAAGGCAGATGGTGGAATCTACACTACACCATTGGATTTCGTGAAATGGGACAGGGCACTCTATCATGACAAGGTAATGCTTGCTCAATCTCGTGAAAAGGCACATACGCCTCGCATCCTGACCGACATCCCAGAGACATCCTATGGCTATGGCTTCTTCGTGGAAGAACGTAAGGACCGTCCAAAGAAAATCTACCATACGGGTGACAACGGAGGATTCCTCATCTTTGAGGGACGCTTTCCTGATCTGGATGTGTTCTACCTGATTTTCGCTAACCGTCCCGACTGGGAAAGGGAGGCAACTGTGGAAAAAGTAGATAATATTATACTGAATAAATTGACAAGATGACTGAACTAGACCTTTATCAGACCTTATGCCTGGCAGTAGTGGCACTTTGGGTGGGTTCTTACCTAAAGAACCGCATCGGTGTGTTGCAGCGTTTCTGTATTCCATCACCTGTGGTGGGTGGCCTGCTGTTTGCCATGCTTACCCTGCTGGGTTATATGTTGGGGTTGTTCGAGGTCAGTTTCGATAGTACGCTGAAGAACCTTTTCATGGTGTTCTTCTTTACTTCCGTGGGTTTTCAAGCCAATTTCAAGACTATCAAGCTGGGTGGAAAGCCTTTGCTGATGATGGTAGTGCTGGTTGCCGTTCTGGTGGTGATACAGAATTGTGTGGCAGTAGGCATTGCACTTGGACTGGGTTTGGATGGTCTGGTGGGCATGACTGCGGGTTCCATCCCTATGGTGGGCGGTCATGGTACCTCCGGAGCCTTTGGCCCCATACTAGAACAGATGGGAGTGGTAGGTGGTACATCCTTAACCACTGCTGCAGCTACCTTCGGATTGGTAGCCGGTTCTCTGGTGGGTGGCCCATTGGCACAGCGCCTTATCGAGAAGCACCATTTGCTAAAGGAAAGAATCACAGGACATAAGTATGATAGCTCCGGTGAGGCAGATCTGGCTGAAAGTCTGGTGAAATCACAGGAGGACAAGCTGAAGAGTAAAGGAAACTACACCAAGGCGCTCTACCTGCTGATTATTGCGGTAGGGCTGGGTACGCTGGTGAGCTACCTGCTAGATCTCACGGGTGCAACTTTCCCTATATATATGGGTGGCTTGCTTGCTGGGTGCATCATCCGTAACGTGGATGAGTTCGGGAATAACTGGATTGGATCTCCCATGCGTGAGATTGACGAGATAGGAGGCATCTGCCTGTCGCTCTTCTTAGGAATCGCCATGATTTCCTTGAAACTTTGGGAATTGGCTGAGTTGGCGCTTCCGCTGTGCCTCATGTTAGGTGCACAGGTCATCATCATGATACTGTTTGCCTACTTTGTGTGCTTCCCGGTCATGGGTAAAGATTATGACGCAGCTGTGCTTTCTGCAGGTTTCTGCGGTTTCGGTATGGGTGCCACTCCGAATGCCATGGCCAACATTCAGGCAGTGTGCGATAAATACGTGCCTTCCGTGAAGGCCTTTCTGATTATTCCTATTGTGGGAAGTATGTTTACGGATTTTGTGAACAGCTTAATTATCACTTTCTTTATCAACGTACTTTAGCTGGGTTGGCTAGCACTTGTAGAATCTGGTCCTGCATCTGTCTTATCCCGTTGCCATTTCCATGGGGCACTCCATCGTTCATGATGGAGAAGATAAGCGTGTGGCTGTCAGCTCGGAATAGGTAACCTGCCAGAGAGTAAGTACCTGTGAGTGAGCCAGTCTTGGCAAAGACTCTCTTTTCGGTACCCTTTTCTTTCAAGCGTGTTTTCAAGGTTCCGTCTATACCGCTTAAAGGTAGGGCATTTAGCAGTATTCCCAAAAAGTCGGATTTTAGGTAGATATATTTTAGCAGCTCCACTTCCACCTCAGGGGTGACAGCATTGTAGAAGGACAGACCACTGCCATCTACGAAGCGGAAGTCGTACTTGTCGAATCCTAGTTCCTCTAAGAACTGGTTGATATATTTCAGTGATTCTGAGGTAGGGTCATAATTCACATCGTTCAGATTTCCCAACTGGTAGAGGATGGCCTCGGCATAGCGGTTGTTGCTTTCCTTTAGACATGCTGGGAGTAAATCGCCCAAGGCGATGCACTTCTCTGCCAGCAAGGTAGCTCCAGCCGGGACAATGCTATCGCCCACTTCCCCTTGGAAAGCGATGCCCAGGGAATCCAACTTAGCCAGAAATGTGCTTACGAAACAAGTATCCTTGTCGATGATTAGCGGAGAGAGTAGCGGAAAGTCATCCCCTTCATCATCCCAGCACCATCCAGCACCACCCAAGGTGCGGTTCTTCATCGTCATATCGGTATAGATGTTCCCCACAATGCTGTCGATTTCCTCCTGCACAAATGCTTTCAGCAGGAGTGTGTCCAAATCTGCGCTAGAGAAAGTAGGGTCGAAGTTTCCCTTAATGAAAAGGTCGCCCTCCAACACTTTCTTCTGTTCTCCATCCACTCTTATCTTGTCTGTCTTTCCGGTAGTGTGGATGCTAGTATGGATACCATAGTCGGCCCCAAGGAAACGGAGCGCAGTGGCACAAGTGAAAAGTTTGGCAGTTGAAGCTGGCCGATGTAGCTTCTTCTCCTCATGCTTGTAGATGACATTGTCCGCGGTGGCATCGTACACCATGATACCGCAAGAAGCCTGCTCCATGAGCGGGTGTGAGGTAATGATGCTGTCGATTCTCATTCTTAGGAAATCCAGGTTCTGTGCCTGAAGCCCCAGACAGCATAGTAAAGCAATCAGTGTGGAAGGAAATGCCTTCATCTTCTCTTGTTTTTCTGCAAATATAAACAGTAAAATCCTTTTTTGCAAGCCTTAGGCCGGAAGACTTAAAATGAGGGAAAAAATTTGGAAGTTTGCATATTATTTGCGAAATTTGCGGAAAGAGTGAATGTGAAACTTAAAAACTAAATATTATGGCTACACCTCATATTAACGCCAAGGATGGCGCATTCGCAAAGACAGTGCTGATGCCGGGTGATCCCCTGCGTGCCAAGTTTGTGGCTGAGACTTTCCTCACCGATGCTGAACTGGTAACATCTGTGCGCAACTGCCTGGGCTACACGGGAACCTACAAGGGTATTCCTGTATCTGTGATGGCCAGCGGCATGGGTATGCCCAGCATAGGTATCTATTCCTATGAGCTTTACAAGTTCTATGATGTGGAGAACATTATCCGCATCGGTTCTGCCGGCAGCTATACCGACAAGCTGAATGTGATGGATGTGGTGCTCTCCAGTTCTGCCTATAGTGACTCTACTTTCGCCAGAATACTCAGTGGTCACGAGGAAAAGATCATCTTGCCAAGTGCAGAACTGAACGAGGTCATCTTGAAAAAGGCTCAGGAACTCAATATCGAGTGTAAACTGGCTGTTGTGCACTCCAGTGACGTGTTTTATTCTGCCACAGAGACTTGGCAGGACATCAAAGAACGTACCAAGGCAGACTGTGTGGAAATGGAGAGTTTTGCACTGTTCAGCACGGCACAAATGCTGGGTAAGAAGGCAACCTGTCTGCTTACCATTTCAGATTCCTTCGTGACACATGTGGAACTTACTTCCGAGGAACGTCAGAGTTCCTTCACGAACATGATGAAGCTTGCGCTGGAAAGTGCGATTGAGTTTTGATTCCGAGGTGGAAATAGTGTAAGGGTGGGAGAAATCCCGCCCTTTTTCATGCCAGCAGATCGTGTATAATCTTGACGAGGAATATGGTTAGTACCAGCAGGATGGCAGGACGGACAATCTGTGTTCCCTTGCTGGTGAAATACTTGGCTCCAAGGTAGTTGCCTGCAATGCTGAAAAGGGCAGCGACGAACCCCAGCTTCAGCCACACCACTCCGTTCACGAGGAACACGGTGAATGCCGTGATGTTTGATGTGAGGTTGATGGTTTTAGTGATGCCTGCAGCATCGTTCAGGGAGACATGTGCCAACCCCGTGAGGGTAATCATGAGGAAGGTGCCGGTGCCAGGGCCATAGAAACCATCGTACACCCCAATGAAAAAGGCCAGTACGGTGATGATGAGGGCTGTCTTTACCGGTGGATAATGGTTCCCGTTCCCGGTTAGCGACTTTTTCCGAAGCAGGATATAAGCTGCGGTAAGCGGAAGAATGAAGAGCATGATAATGAGGAAGGTGCGCTCCGGAACGACAAGTGCAAGACGGGAACCGAAATAGGCACCTATCAAAGTGGCAGGAATTGCCACAATCACCTGCCTCCAGTGGATGAACCCGTTTCGTGCATACTGCAAGGTAGCCACTGTGGTACCCATTGTAGAACTGAACTTGTTGGTTCCTAGTGCAGCATGTGCTGGGAGTCCTGCAATGAGATAGGCAGGGAGGGAAATCAGTCCGCCACCCCCGGCAATGGCATCGATGAAGCCGGCCAGGAACACTAGTGGGCAAACAATAAGGTAAGGCAATAATTCTTCCATGCTGCAAAGATAAGCACTCCATCTGGAATAATATACATCTTACACATTTTTCTATGGCTACCAAGTGCTGTATTTGGGAGTGTGGAAATAATCTGAATGGAGAAAAGGGGGATTCTGGTGGTACTTTAAGGGTTTTTATCTTTCGTAAGTGTGATTATTCTTCTTTTTTTTAGTAGCTTTGCATTCTAAAATGTATTGTCATGGAAATAAGAATCAAGGATGAGAGACTCAAGAAGGCTGCCGGAGAAGGAATGGATGCCTTTCTGAACGTCTTCGTAGAGGCGTATCTGGAGCCTACAGGTGGGGAGATAACGTTAGATACTTTCCAAAACCTTAATGGGGAGCAGATTACCCTGTTGGCTTATCATGTGCTGCATGAGGAAGTGATGGACGGTGGCTTCATCCAACTGATTCAGAACGGTTATGGCCCGTTCATCTTCGACAATCCGTTTGCAAAGGCCATGCGTCTGTGGGGACTGAAAGACTTCTCCAACATCATCTACAAGGCTAAGCGGGTGTATGATGCACATAAGGAGGACTTGACTCGGACTCGTACCGATGAGGAGTTCATGGCCATGTATGAGAACTATGAGGTGTTTGATGAACTGGATGACTACTTTGTGACAGAGGAAGAGGGCATTACAGCTCAGATAGCCTTCTATGTGGATGAGCACATGGATCAGTTCGCGACAATAGAATCTTAATAATTAATATAATATATGAAATTTGTAAAGTATTTGGCTCTTGCCATGATGGCTTTGAGCTTGGGCTCTTGCTTGAACAACGATGATGACGAAAAGGGCTACACTGTTACCTTCTCTGATTTTTTGGCTGTAGGCGCTGATGCTACAACTGTAATGACCGACGATGATGATGTACTACAGGTAAGCAACCCCAGTTCGCTGAAGTTTTCCGATGGTACTATACCAAATCGTGTGATAGCAAACTTCAGCATGGAGTATGACCAGGCAGGTAAACTTAAGAGCAATTATATTGAAATCAAAGGTGCTCAGCGCTGCTACATTGTGCCTTGTGTCTCTAAGGAGGATGTAGAAGAGGAAAAGGAGTTCAAACTTTCCAGACCAAAATCCATGAGCATGACCAAAAAATACCTGAACCTTTATGTGGAGGGCTATTTCGGTTCCAACATCTCTGAAACTGATTTTCATCTGTATGTGGACCGGGTGGATGGTGCGAATGTGTTTCTAACGCACACTTGCAAGGCAGGTGGCTCTGATTATGGAAGTAAGGCTCTTTCTTACCTGATTCATCCGGAGCTGGAGAAATATCGCTCACAGATTGTTCCTGCTAGCGGTAAGATCTCCCTTATCATCAATAATGACCAGGAGACGCTGATTACTTATGAGTGGAAATAAAGAAGGGAAGAAACCTGCTCCAGTAAACATAAAAAACAAGCGGGCTTCCTTCGATTATGAGTTTTTGGATCTCTATACCTGTGGCATCGTGCTCACAGGTACAGAGATTAAATCTATCCGTCAGAACAAAGCCAGTCTGGTGGATACCTACTGCATCTTCATTGGTGGTGAGCTTTGGGTGAAGAATATGCATATTGCCGAGTATTTCTATGGTTCATACAATAATCATCAGGCTCGCCGTGACCGTAAGCTTCTGCTGACCAAGAAGGAACTGCGCAAGCTTCAGCAGACCGACAAGACTCCCGGTCTGACCATTGTCCCCGTGCGGATGTTCATCAATGAAAAGGGGTTGTGCAAGGTGGTCATAGCCTTAGCAAAGGGTAAGAAAGAATATGATAAGCGGGATAGTCTGAAGGAGAAGGACGATAGGAGAGAGATGGATCGTATCATGAAGAAGTTCTGATACTTACATAATTTTGAGATATGAAAGGTTTAAGAGAGTTGGTTAGGGACCATATCCTGGTTCTGGATGGTGCTACTGGCACTATGATACAGCGATACAACTTGCAGGAGAATGACTTCCGTGGGGAGCGTTTTGCAGATTTACCCGGCATCATGAAAGGCAACAATGATATGCTGAATATCACACGCCCTGATGTGGTGCAGGAGATTCATAGCTTGTATCTGGAGGCAGGAGCTGACATCATCACCACGAACACTTTCAGTAGTCAGCGTGTTTCCATGCAGGATTATGGCATGGAGGATTACTGTGTGGAGATGAACATACAAGGTGCCCGGCTGGCTCGTGCCCTGGCCGATGAGTTTACACTAAGAAATCCTGAGAAACCTAGGTTTGTTGCTGGTTCAGTGGGACCTACCAATAAGACCTGCTCCATGTCTCCTGATGTAGAAAACCCTGCTTTCCGTGCACTAACCTTTGATAAGCTGGTGGAAGCATACACTGAACAGATGGTTGCCCTTATTCAGGGTGGTGTAGACATCCTCCTGCTGGAGACTGTGTTCGACACTCTGAATGCCAAGGCTGGCCTCTATGCTGCAGAGGATGCCATGGGAATAGCTGGCAAGAAGGTTCCTGTCATGCTCTCTGTAACAGTTTCCGATATAGCTGGCAGAACCCTTAGCGGACAGACCATGGAAGCATTCATTGCTTCAGTTTCTCATTTTGATCTGTTTTCTATAGGTCTGAACTGTTCATTTGGTCCTGCTTTACTTAAACCACATCTGGAAGTATTGGCTAGCAAAGCCCCATTTTATATTTCCTGCCACCCCAATGCGGGTCTTCCTAACAGTCTTGGGCAGTATGAATTGACTCCAGAGATGATGGTTCATGAAATGGGTATTTTTGTGGATGATGGGTTGGTGAATATTATTGGTGGCTGTTGTGGTACGACAGACAAGCATATTGCAGCCTATCAGCCTTTGGTTGAGAGGGGAAAGCCTCATGTGCCAGTCAAAAGAGCAGAAACCCTTCAACTTTCAGGTTTGGAGGCTTTTGAAAAGACCGCTGATATTCGGTTCATCAACGTAGGGGAACGATGCAATGTAGCTGGTTCTCGTAAGTTCTTACGTCTTATCAGCGAAAAAAAGTATGAGGAGGCACTGACCATCGCTCGGAAACAAGTGGAGGATGGGGCACTTGTCTTGGATATTAATATGGACGATGCCCTATTGGATGCTAAGGAGGAGATGGTGACGTTCTTGAATCTACTTGCTAGTGAGCCGGAAATAGCTCGAGTACCGGTGATGATAGACTCTAGTAAGTGGGAGGTGATTGAAGCTGGTTTGAAATGTCTGCAGGGCAAATCGGTAGTCAACTCCATCTCCTTAAAGGAAGGTGAGGAGAGGTTCATCGAAAAAGCTACTTTCATCAAGAGAATGGGTGCTGCCACGATCGTAATGGCATTTGACGAGGAAGGGCAAGCCACCACATATGAACGTCGTATCAAAGTTTGTTCCCGTGCATATAAGCTATTGGTGGAGAAGGTTGGCTTCAATCCAAATGATATTATTTTCGATCCTAATATATTGGCTGTAGCGACAGGAATAGAGGAACATAATCGCTATGCCCTTGATTTTGTAAGGGCCACAGCATGGATACGGAAAAATCTACCGGGTTCCCATGTTAGCGGTGGGGTGAGCAATCTCTCTTTTTCTTTCCGTGGAAATAATTATATCCGCGAGGCCATGCATGCAGTGTTCTTGTATCATGCTATTGAGAATGGCATGGATATGGGAATAGTAAATCCTTCTACTTCTGTTATTTACACAGATATTCCTAAAGAAATACTTGAGCAGATAGAGCAAGTGCTCTTCAAGTGTACTCCTGCAGCAACTGACCAACTGATTGAGACTGCTCAGAAAATTAAGGAGGAAAACGATGCGGCAAAGGCATCGGGGCAGAAAGAGGTGATTGACTCTGGTGTTTTGGGCAAGAAAGACAGTTGGAGGGAACAATCCGTTGAAGCTCGTTTGGAGCATGCCTTGATAAAAGGAGTAAGTGATTATCTGGAGCCGGACTTGTTGGAATGTCTTGAAAAATATCAGAATCCAGTATCTGTCATAGAAGGCCCGTTGATGAGCGCTATGAACCGAGTAGGTGAGTTATTCGGTGAAGGAAAGATGTTCCTACCTCAGGTGGTTAAAAGTGCCCGTACGATGAAAAAGGCAGTTGAAGTTCTTCAACCATACATTGAGAAGGGTGGAGAGAATCTTTCCGGTCATAAAGGAAAGGTGCTGTTGGCTACAGTAAAAGGAGATGTACATGATATCGGCAAGAATATTGCAGGTCTGGTTATGGCTTGCAATGGCTATGAGATTCTTGATCTGGGTGTGATGGTACCTGCAGAGCGGATTGTGGAGACAGCATTGAAAGAGCGGGTTGACGCTGTAATTTTGAGTGGTTTGATTACCCCATCCCTAGAGGAGATGGCTCATGTGGCAATAGAACTGGAAAAAGCAGGATTCAAAAATCCGTTGATGGTGAGTGGGGCAACCACCAGTAAGTTGCACACGGCACTGAAGATTGCACCTGTTTATGGTGGTCCTGTGGTTCACTTGAAGGATGCTAGCCAGAATTCATTGGAATTAGCTAAACTGATGAATCCAGCCCTGCACGATGCCTATACAAAAGAACTGAACGAACTTTATAGGAACCTGCGTGAGAAGCATGAGGGTAAACCTGAAGAATTGGTTTCACTGGATGAGGCTAACAAGAAGAAACTGAACCTTTTTTAATCAGTTCTTTATATAAGGGATTCCTTTCTAGCAGATGAGCATTACCTACGATGAACATCTGTTTTTTTGCACGTGTAAGTGCTACGTTTAATTTGCGGTCTATTATTTCTCCATCTATTTCTGTTAGGGTAGAGAGGATATCTAGTTGGTATGGTTGACTGATGGTGGTAGAAAAAATCATGATGTCTCGTTGACTCCCTTGGAAACGTTCCACAGTATCTATCACGATTTCATTGGTCTGTGGAATTTTCAATGAAGCCAATTCCTTTCTAATCATGGCAATCTGACCTCGGAATGGAACGATGATTCCAATCCTTTTGTCTGGGTTGAAATCCAGACTGTTTAGAAGACATAATTGATAGATGCTGCCTACTAGTGCTGCTACAATACGTGCCTCACCCTGATTACTCTTGTTGTTCTCCTCTATATTTGGATAGTCACAATGTATGAACCCAAAGCGGGTAGTGGCTACATATTCTTGGAAATCCTTTCCATATTTTCTGAATTCTAGTTTCTCTGTTTGGTGGGGCACTGGTACTGGTAGAAGTTGTCCCCCATAGAAGTGAATACTGGCGAAGTCTCCCACTTCTGGGTGCATACGTCCTTGTCTCAGCAATGTGGCAGAGATATTGGGGATGTTTTTCTCTCTAACCCAAGTATATAGCCGTTCAAAGAGGGAATTCCTGCGGTCTTTTAAACCTATATCTAAAAGGAGTTTCTCGTTCACATGCGAATGTCTCTGACTCTGTACCACCACAGCTGGTAGCTGCTTGTGGTCACCTACCATGATGAACTTGTCTATGGCACATTTTCCTTCACTGTCTGTAGCAGAAAGGATTCCCAACAGATGTGGTTCCAGTATCTGAGAGGCCTCGTCGATGATGGCAACATTGAAGTGTTTCAGCTTGAAGAGGGTATTGAGTTGAGAGCCAATACTGGATACTGTGCCAACAATGATGCGATGATTTATGAAAAGGCTTCGGATTTGGTTTCTGTTAGTGCAGTCGACTGCCAGGTTCTTCATCAGATGCGGACGGAATTGTGAACTACAGTTCAATTCATTACCAATCCTCATGTAAGGAACTTTTGGCTCAATGGTCTCCAACATCTCGCAAATCTCGTCCACAGCTCTGTTGGTGTATGAAAGCAGCAGTATGTTATTGTTGGTATCAGAGTAAAATTCCTGTACCATCGATTTCAAAGCTATACTGGTTTTTCCAGTTCCTGGAGGACCCACCAGCAGGAAATAGTCTTTAGCTTGCTTTGCTTGTAGTACAATATGATTGATGACGTTGTTGGTGTAACTTCCGTTCAATTTTCTTTTAAGGTCGGTTCCCGGTTCTCTTTGGCATAGGATTAAGTCCTTTCGGCTTTGAGGTGCTTTGAGGAATGTATAAAGGCCTTTGTAGATTGAATTGATGGAAGAATCCATATGGTCGTGTTCCAGGGCGTACAAACTGTCTTTCGGGAATACAATTGGGTTTCTCTGCTGATGGTTTAGTTTCAGCTCTATTCTGTCGTTCCTGATGCTGGCAATGGCACATCTGTGTACGATATGGTTCGTGGCAAGGTCAGAGTCATTATTTCGTTGGTATAGTATGACCATGTCTCCTTCTCTAAAGTTAGGAAGGAAGCCCTCATCGTATTCGGGTATTTTCAGCAAAATCTTATCTATACCCCGGTCTTTATGGAAATCAAGGATAGTCAGATCTGTAAGGATGTTGCCATTCGATTTTTTTGTCAGGAGATCGGATCTCCAAGTTTCGGCGAATCCTCTTCCGGAATCAGGCTGCTCATCACCTATTTTTGCTAGAAACTGCTCTCGTTCCACGAATTCGGTGAATGCATTAAAGTAAGCAGCCTCCAGTGGAGAAACATCTTTGAAAACTTGTAAGAATGCTGTTAGTTGAGGGTATATAAACTGATTCCAAAGCTTGTTTTGGATTCCGGCAGTGTTGAAACTATCGGGGGTAAGTGAGGAAATGAGTTCCCAGGCTTTACCATTACGTAGTTCCTGCTCCTGAAAGACAATGGTATTACGCAAGGAAATAGCCTTCTGAATTTGGGTTACCGAAGTGCGTTGCTCAAACAGATGTGGGTATTTGCTGTAGAGTAGGTAGGTTCTGACTTTATCCCTTGGCTTATCCATGCTGTAGTACAGCATTTCTTGATATAAAGCCATCTGCAGTGAATGTTTGGCTTGAGCTCTGATGCCTCCGAATTCTTGCGCTTTTCCACTTTTTAGCTCAATGATGCGAGAATAGTCGCTCAACATCAGGTCCAGTCGACCTTGCAACCCTAACGGCTCACAGAAAAAGGATGGTTCCAGGAGTGCCTCAGATTTGTTGATGTCCACACTGGCATCTCCAAATTTTTGGCTAACTACATCTTTTAGGTTGTTAAACTGAGCTTGTGTCTTTTGAAAGAAAGCGGAGTCAATTCCCTCGCAGACACTGTACTCTAGGAGATAGTCCCGGAAATTCCGCTGCAATGATTCTTTCCACTCTGTAGGGTGGCAACTGTCTTCATTGACTAGGTCATCCAAGAATTGGTTGGCCGCATCTCCCAGCAAAGTGTAATCCTTGCTCTCATTTGGAGTGAACTTGTGCTGGAGGTAATTTAGTTCAGAAGTTCCCCATGATTCCACACAAGCAGCCAGGGCACTGATATCAATCAGGAAGTCAGGTTCCAAGACAATTAATCTAGGCCGGTATATGAAGGATTCATCATCTTCGTTTTCATGTACTAGACTGACATCCAATAGATTCAGTTGCGTTCCTATATGAATCTGTTCTGTGATATTGGAAAACAGATTGCTTTGACTATGAAAATCAACCTTGATTAGTTGATCGGTAGGTATTTCTTCATCATGACCGTAGATATAATTTTCATCCCATTTTTGCACTACCAAACGTATCTGCTTAGCAGCATATAGTGTCTGCCTTCCTTCTGGGTACTCTCTCCATTGTCCGGGGAGCAGTTTGAGAATTTCAGTTGGGATAGGAGTATTGTAAAAATAGGCAATGTATTCACAGAGTGCCTTTAGGTCAAATAGATAGTCATGTAGGTCTGGAGTGTATGTCTCACGCATAACTCTTCTGCTATTGATACAAAAGATCTCTAAGGGTTTTCTGTATCTGAACTTGGTAGAACTGCACAATGCATATAGTCTGGCAAACAGTGAAGTATATTCAGCTGCGTAGTCCGCTGTAAGTTGTTTAGCTGTTCTGTCCAACAGATTGTGCATGTGGTTGTACCTCAACCTCATGCTCCAGTTTGCATGATGATATTGTAGCAGTTCGTCGAACAAGTCATATCCATTTTCCATTTCCATAGCAAAAGCAAAGATACAATATTTTTTTCAGATTATATGGCAGCCTTGATTCGTCAGTTAAAAAAATAAATGGTAAATTTGCGTGAGATAAACTTTAGCTTCGTTTTTATGAGATACAATGAAATATTTATTTTTATGAGAAGATTTATTTTTTTTACTTGTCTTTTTATTTTGTTCGTTTCACAGACTAATGCACAGTTACCGACATTAAAGAAGGTAGACGGAAGGACGCAACTTATCGTTGATGGTAAGCCTTTCTTTGCTTTGGCAGGTGAATTGCACAATTCATCTACAGGAAGTATTCAAAACATGGAAACAATTTGGCCCCGTATGGCAGAGAAGAATCTGAATACGGTCATTGCTGCCATGTCTTGGGAACTGCTTGAACCTACAGAAGGACAATTTGATTATTCTATCCTTGACGCCATGGTGCAAGGAGCGGAAAAGAATCATTTGAAACTGGTGATTCTTTGGTTTGGAAGTTGGAAAAATGGAAATTCTACCTATGTCCCAGCATGGGTCAAGACTGATAAAAAACGCTTTCCATTGGTAAAAAACAAAAATGGGAATGAGTTGAATATCTTATCTACATTTAGTGTAAATGCTTGTAAGGCCGATTCTAATGCATTTGCCCATCTGATGGCTCATCTGCGTGAAACAGATAGAAATCATACAGTTATTGCGGTTCAGATTGAGAATGAGATTGGAACAATGGATATGGCTTCTACCTATATGAATATGCCAAATGGCATCATGCGCGACTTCTCATCTCCTGCTAATAAGGCTTTTGCAGGTCAGGTTCCATCGGACTTGATTTCCTATTTGAAGAAAAACCAAAAGAACTTGAATCCTGTGATAGCTGAAACATGGAGTTCCAATGGAAAGAAAGAGAAAGGCACGTGGGAGGAAGTTTTCGGTGTAAGTAAGGAAGATACTACTTCCAATTTCAATGAGCATTTTAGCTATCTGACAGACGAAATTTTCAATACATGGAATTATGCCACTTATGTTCAACAGGTAGCAGTTGCTGGCAAGAAAGAGTATAATATACCGATGTATGTTAATGGCTGGATGAAGCAGCCATCCCAGCGTGATCCTGGGTTGTATCCTTCTGGTGGCCCACAGGCTCATTTGATCGACATCTGGCGTGCTGGTGCACCTGCCATTGATTTTTTGGCACCGGATATCTATGAAATTTCAATCTTTGACAAAATTTGTCAAGATTATAAGCAGTCAGACAATCCTCTTTTCATACCAGAGACCCGTGTTGATGCCGCAGCAGCAGCTAGAGCCTTATATACTTTTGGTAAATATGGTGCCTTGTGCTATGCGCCTTTTGGAATAGATGGAGGAGGATTTACAAATTCAGCTACTCCTAATGAAGAGTATTTCAGAATGGTATATGGAGCATTGAAGAGACTGATGCCTTATTTGCAACAATATGCTGGAACAGATAAGTGCATAGGCTTGTTCTTAGATGATAAGAAGACAACGGATTCCCAGAAACTAGGCGATTATAATGTTGTTGCTCGTCGGATTATGTTAGGTTCTGCACAAGCCTTGTTTGGTACCAGTGGTGAGGAACAAAAGCAGGAGAATCTGGCAAGCGGTGCTATCATTTTTCAGGTAGCCGAGAATGAGTTCATAGTAGCTGCAGGTGTGGGCTCCATTAGTATATCCATTTCCAAGCCCGGTGTCAATGGCTATATTTCAGTAGATGAGATTCGTCAAGACAAAGATGATAAGACATACTATCACCGTCTAAATGGGGATGAGACTGCTTTTGGTGGTGCTACAGTATCTAATGGTGAAGTGAAGATTTTCAGGATTAGAATGTAATACTTGAATAATTATTTTGGATTGGTTTGGATGATTCCATACTTTCCAGTTCTAAGCCAATCTGTTTCTTTGTGTTAGCTAGAAATGTAGTAGTATGTAACATTTATGGATGATTTGGCTTAGGCATTAAAGGAGAGTTGACTTTGGGCATGGGTTTTATATCATGTGGGTTTAAATTCTCACCTACATTGATGAAAAGATTATAGAGTAACCCCCCAAAGTCAATTCCTAATTTCTGTCCCTGGAATTTATAATATGGCATTGCTATAGGGACAGTAGTCCAGGTTCGGGTTACTGGATTAAAATAACGTTGTGCTCCTAAATCTAAGCCCCATTTGTTATTATTTGTATTAAAACTGAAGTATCCTCCATATTGGTATGTTATAATAGAGTATGGGCTGAAGAATCCCATATTTTGAACTCTTCCAAATGCTGTAGCTGATATGTTGTCATTGAATCGATAGGTTCCTTCAACTTGACCTTCAATACCATTTCCGATATTTCTATAAAAATTGAATTTCTCTACCGTAATACCTCCGGTTATCCTAAGTTTTCCCAGTTGCTGGTATGCTATGGCAGACGCTGTTCTATAAGCTCCAAATCCATGTATGATTTCTTCATTGTTCCCACCATAAATTGCTCCACCTTGCCAATGAGCCAAATCTTGGGGATAGCTCAAATCTAGTTGCATGTGTGATTCTGGTAGCCTATTAAGTGATTTGATATCGGATGCATTGAATGGATGAACAGATTTGCGGACGGATTCAATGGTCTCAGGCCTAATGAATTTAGTTGTTTCTATTTCAGACAAGGAATCCTGACGGTTAGCCCCATTGTTGTTTAATGAGTCTATCTTCACTTCTACCTGTGCATTCAGAGAAGTGATTTGCAAGATAAAAAGGAGAAATAAGTATCCCTTTAGTTTCATCTATTTACGTCTTTATCGCAAAGTAAGTCATTTTTTTGAGAAATGGCAAATACGTTGGCGATTCATTTTATTTTTCTGTATTGGCTGTAAATACTCATGATGGAGTTCACATAATTGTATGTCTCTGAACCTCTGCAGTAACCGTTTTTTACTATAGGGTCACGGTTGTATTCTGCCTCCTGAAGCAGCAAAATGTACTGGTCTACGTTATCTTTCCATACATTAGGATTCTTGCCGTATTTCTGAGCCAAAGCTTGTGCGTCTCTAACATGAGCTGTTCCACAATTGTATGCAGCCAATACAAAGTTTATTTTTTCAGTAGGATTGGTGATGTCTTTAAAATGGTTATGCAAGTAATGAAGATATTTCACTCCACCTCTAATGTTCTCTTCTGGATTATAGATGTTTTCTAAAGCAACACCTACTTGTTGGGCTGTTGTAGTCATAAGTTGCATTAGACCTCTTGCTCCGGCCCAAGACGTTGCTTTGGGGTCAAATGCTGATTCTTGATAAGATTGTGCTGCCAACAATTTCCAGTCCCATCCTAGTTGCCTACTGTATTTTTTGTATATAGCATCATAGTCAGAAATAATGCCTTTTGATGGATTCTTGACTATGGCCCTTCGTAGTATGCGTGCTGAAGTCTTAATAGTTTTAAGTTGATTTTCCTTGTTGTAAATTTCATGTATGGCTTGCACATGAGTTTGAAACCAGTTTTGAACAGCTCTTGCAAGGTTGGGGGAATTATGTCTTACTACCCAAGAAGCTTTTCTAGTTTCAAGAGAATCACCACACCAAATCAATTCTTTTTTTAATGAATCTTTCAATGGCAAATTGTATGCTATTAAATCTGCCTCTCCTGAAATTAAGCGTTGTATAAGTTCATTTTCATCATTTGCCACTTCAATTCTAATCCTTGCCCCAATATTTTTGGCAAATTCTTGAACTATTTGAAATTGAAGTCCACCTTGCAGTCCATGATTCTCGTAATAAGTTTCTGGACTATAGGTAGAAAGGACAATAATCTGACCGCTTCGTTGTATCTCATCCAAGTCAAAAAAATCGAAAGAAGTTACGTTTTTCGTAACTTCTTTTGGTTTGTTATTTACACATGAAGTGAAAATAATTAAGGTTAGACAGAGAAAATAGAGATACTTATTCATTTCTGCCAACTTTTCCGCGAAGCTCTTTCATTATTTTCTGTTCATTTAAAAACGACCGGACATACATTTGCAGCATATTGATAGCCTTTTGATTGTCTCCTCCATTTGGAATGATGATATCAGCATACTGTTTTGTCGGTTCAATGAACTGATTATGCATTGGCTTTAATACATTGCGATACTTGTCAATAAGCATTTCCAGTGGATGACCACGTTCGGCCATATCACGCTGGATTACTCTTAAGAGTCTTTCGTCAGGTTCAGCTTCAACGAAAATTTTAAGATCCATCTGATCACGTAACTTCTTATCATATAAAGCCATAATGCCCTCTACAATAATCACATCGTGTGGTTCCACATGAATTGTTTCTTTCAATCGAGTACAAATAAGATAGGAATAAGTAGGTTGTTCTATAGCTTTTCCTTGTCTTAAATCCTCAATCTGCCGAGCAAGAAGAGGCCATTCGAAGGCATCGGGATGGTCAAAGTTTGTTTTTTTTCGTACTTCTAATGGTAAATGACTTTGGTCATTGTAGTATGAATCTTGAGGAATGACAGCTACTGACCCTTCAGGAAGATTCTCCACAATCTTACGGACAACGGTTGTTTTACCGGAACCTGTGCCACCTGCAATACCGATGATAATCATATTTGTTTTATTTTTATTATTATTGCAAAGATAATTCTTTCTTCTAAAATTATGGGAAAATAATCAAAAAAAGTGTATCTTTGCATATCAATATAAAATGTGTATTATGGATGTTCGGCATGACGTGGCCCTTGACATGGCTAGATTATATCACACTTTGTCACCAGAAGGCATAGAGCAATTGACATCAATATTAGTCCCTATGCGTTTTAATAAAGGAGATATAATCCTAAAGGAGGGTGAGGTGGCTCATTTTATCTATTGGGTCCACAAAGGTTTTTTACGTCAATTCTATTATAAAAATAAGAAAGACCTGACAGAGCACCTTTCTTTCGAGGGTGGCATGGTTCAATGTATAGAGAGCTTTTATAAACAGGAACCTACTATTTTGCAAATAGAGGCCATGGAAAATTCTATTGTCTATGGAGTTCCATATGATAAAATTGAAAAGCTTTCAGAAGAAAGTACGGAGTTAGGCATTTTTTACAGAAAGATTCTTGAACATTCACTTATTCTTTCCCAGATTAAGGCAAATATGCTTCGTTTTGAGAGTGCTCAGAGTCGATATAGGATTATGAAGAAACTTCAACCTGAAGCAATGCGGCGTGCTCCTTTGAATATGATTGCTTCTTTTTTACAGATGACTCCTGAGACATTGAGTAGAGTAAGGGCAAAAGAATTAGAATTAAACGATTAAATATAAAATATTATGTTTGGATTAGGAATGCAAGAAGTTTTAGTTATTGCTTTAATTATTCTCCTCCTTTTTGGCGGTAAGAAAATACCAGAATTAATGAAAGGTTTAGGACAGGGCGTCAAGAGTTTTAAAGATGGAATGAAGGAGATAGAAAAGCCTCTTGATGATGCAACTAAGATTGATAGTACCACCAAGAAAGTTGATCAAGAGATAAAAGATTGATGGCAGAACAAGAACTGACTTTCTGGGATCATCTCGATGTTCTTAGGGGTAGTCTAATAAAGATTGTTTTAGTTACTGTATTTTTCATGATATTTGCGTTTATCATGAAAGATACCCTTTTTGATATTATATTAGCTCCAAAGGAACGGGATTTTATTACCTATAGAATCTTGGAAAAAGCAGCTCAACTGATTTCTCCTAATGCTTCACTAGACTACTTTCATGTTCAGTTAATCAATACTGGTCTTGCCAATCAGTTTCTGGTGCATATGAAAATGGCGCTTTTTGCTGGTTTTCTATGTGCATCTCCCTATATTATCTATCTTCTTTTTAATTTCATTTCTCCTGCACTATATGAGAATGAAAAACGTTATGCTGTAAGATTAGTTGGGGGTGGATATATCATGTTTATCTTGGGCGTATTACTGAGCTATTACATAATATTTCCATTTACATTCCGTTTCCTTGGAACATATCAAGTCAGTGAGGAGGTAGTTAATATGATAGCATTGGATTCCTACACTGATACATTTTGGACACTCAGTTTTTTGATGGGAGTAGTTTTTGAAATTCCTGTTATTTGTTGGCTACTTGCCAAATTTGGCTTGTTGAAAACAGAGTTCATGATTACGTATCGCAAGCATGCAGTGGTTGTTATTTTAATTGCGGCAGCAATTATAACTCCTACAACGGATGTGTTCACTTTAATGCTTGTAGCTTTCCCTATTTGGCTCTTGTATGAGTTCAGTATTTTTATAGTAAAACGAACTAATATACCACAGAAATCATGATATTGCATCCAAATGCCAAAATTAACCTAGGATTGAATGTTGTCAGGAAAAGACCGGATGGATATCACGATCTGGAAACTGTTTTTTATCCTATTCCATTGTTCGATGATTTGGAGGTAAATCCTATTTGTTCTGCAGATAAGCCATACAATCTTATAGTAAATGGCAATTCGATAGGTGGAGAGGATGAAGATAATTTGGTAGTGAAAGCTTTGCATCTTTTAAAAAATAAAGGATATGACTTTCCTCCTGTAGAAATCAGATTAAATAAGAAAATACCATCTGGTGCAGGGATGGGGGGGGGCTCTTCTGATGCTGCATATATGCTTAAAGCATTGAATGAATGCTTTAATTTGAATATCTCAACACCTATTCTTGAATTATATTCGGCAGAACTTGGTGCCGATTGTGCCATCTTTGTTCAAAATAAGCCTGTTTATGCAGAGGGCATTGGTAATATATTTACTAATATCGATTTCTCACTTTCTGGTTATTATCTTGTGGTTGTAAAACCTGATATTTTTATTTCGACAAAAGCTGCTTTTTCTCAAATTAAGCCTGCTAGACCTGAATCGAATCTCAAGGATATTATCAAAATGCCTATAACTAAATGGAAAGACTATATGTTTAATGATTTTGAATATAGTGTTTTTCCTCAATTCCCAGAAATTGCATCAATCAAACAGAAACTTTATAATTTAGGAGCTATCTATGCAGCCATGTCAGGTAGCGGTAGCAGTGTGTTTGGTATATATTCTGAATGTCAACTTCTAGAGGCATCTTTCCCAGGTTGTTTTTATTCTTGCTTGAAACTCTAAGTTTCAACAATACCCTGTTGGAAAGTTGTGGAAAAATTCCTTCAAAGATATTTTTATTTGCGATGGGATAAGATTATCTTTGCATGCAAAATCTATAATCATGCCTGAAAATATTAAACGAACAACTCGTAGAAAGAAACCTGATGCTCCAGCACAGGATGAATTAGGCCGTTTACAGCCACAAGCTGTTGATTTTGAGGCGGCAGTACTTGGAGCTATATTAATTGAGCAAGATGCCTATTCTTTAGTCAGTGAATTGCTTAAACCTGAATCTTTCTATGACGAACGCCATCAGTTGATTTATACTGCTGTTATGTCTTTGAGTCTTCAGCAACGTCCTGTCGATATTCTTACTGTTACAGAAGAATTACGTTCAATGGGTAAGCTTGAAGAGGCAGGGGGACCTTATTATTTAGCTACCTTGAGTGAAAATATGGCTAGTTCTGCTCATATAGAGTATCACTCCAAGATAATTGCTCAGAAATATTTTGCCCGTCAGTTGATTTCTTTTGCAGCTCAAGTTCAAAGGAGCGCTTTTGATGAAACTGTTGATGTGGATGATTTGATGCAGGAAACAGAGGGTAAGCTTTTTGAAATATCCCAGAGGAATTTGAAGAAGGACTATCAGCAGATGAATTCCGTGTTAGGTGAAGCTTACGAAATGTTGAAAAAAGCAGCAGCTCGTTCTGATGGTATGAGTGGACTAGCTTCTGGTTATCATGGTCTTGATTCTATTACAGCTGGTTGGCAAAACTCTGATTTGGTTATTATTGCAGCTCGTCCTGCAATGGGTAAAACTGCCTTTGTCCTTTCCATGGCAAAAAACATGGCTATAGATATGCGAATACCTGTTGCAGTGTTTTCTCTTGAAATGAGTAACGTTCAATTGATGAACCGCTTGATTTCCAATGTTTGTGAGATAGATTCTAAGAAAATTAAGAGTGGTCAGTTGGAACCTTATGAATGGCAGCAGCTTGATACTCGAATGAATCGTATGATGGATGCACCATTGTATTTAGATGACACACCTTCTCTCTCAGTTTTTGAGCTAAGGACAAAGGCTCGTCGACTGGTGCGTGAGCATGATGTAAAGATTATCATTATTGACTATTTACAGTTGATGAATGCTAGTGGAATGGGATTTGGCAATCGTCAGGAAGAGGTTTCAACAATTTCTCGTTCATTGAAGGGCTTAGCCAAGGAGTTAAATATTCCTATTATAGCATTAAGTCAGTTGAACCGTGACACTGAAAAGCGTGAAGGTGCAGAAGGTAAAAGACCACAGTTGAGCGATTTGCGTGAGTCTGGAGCTATTGAACAGGATGCTGATATGGTTTGTTTTATTCATCGTCCAGAGTATTACAAGATTTATCAGGATGAGCGAGGAAACGACTTGCATGGTATGGCTCAGATTATTATAGCAAAACATCGTAATGGAGCAATTGGTGATGTACTTCTTCGTTTTAAGGCTGAGTACACTCGTTTTATGAATCCAGAGGAAGATAATGGTACTCCTATTGGTCATGAACCCCGTCCATCTCGTATGAATAGAGGTGGACATGCAGGTGGAAGTATACCGGTTCCTCCACAGGACATACCGCCCATGGATAACCCTTTTGGTAATGGAGATCCCATAGATGTTCCATTTTAGTGAAAAATAGCTTTCAGCATACCTGTTATTTTGAAAAAAATATATAATTTTGCAGGAATTTTTGAATGAAAGTAAAAAACTGTCCTTATGAAAATATCTTATAAATGGCTTAAAGAGTATGTTGATTTCAATTTGTCGGCTGATGAAGTTGCCGCAGCTTTGACATCAATAGGTCTCGAAGTGGATGGAGTAGAAGAAGTTCAATCTATTAAAGGTGGTCTTGAAGGTATTGTGATAGGTGAGGTGCTTACATGTGAACCTCATCCAAATTCAGATCATATGCATGTGACCACTGTTAATTTGGGTACTAGGGAACCTGTGCAAATAGTATGTGGTGCACCCAATGTTGCTTCAGGTCAAAAGGTTGTTGTTGCAACTTTAGGTACGAAACTTTATGATGGTGATCAGTGTTTTACTATCAAGAAATCCAAACTGCGTGGCATTGAGTCCTGTGGAATGATTTGCGCAGAGGATGAAATCGGTATAGGTACAGATCATTCAGGTATAATAGTTCTTCCTGAAGATGCAATACCCGGTACTCCTGCTTCTGAGTATTATCATTTGGAAAGTGATTATGTTATTGAGGTAGACATAACTCCCAATCGTTCTGATGCATGTAGCCACTATGGTGTAGCTCGTGACTTGTATGCATATTTATTGCAGCGTGGCGAGAAAACTTCACTTCATCGTCCTTCAGATGAATCATTTAAAGTTGACAATCATGATTTGGATATTGATGTTGTGGTGGAAAATGTAGAAGCTTGTCCTCGTTACTGTGCTGTAACAGTAAAAGGGGTTGAAGTGAAAGAAAGTCCAGAATGGCTTCAGACTAAACTTCGTACCATTGGCCTTCGTCCAATTAACAATATTGTAGATATTACAAATTATATAATGATGGCATATGGCCAGCCTCTTCATTGCTTTGATGCGGATATGATAAAAGGTGGTAGGGTTGTTGTAAAGAGCTTGCCTGAAGGAACACCTTTTGTGACATTGGATGGTGTGGAGCATAAATTAAGTGATAGGGATTTAGCTATATGTAATATAGAAGAGCCGATGTGTATTGCCGGCGTATTTGGAGGAAAGGGTAGTGGAACGTATGAGACAACAAAGGATGTCCTATTTGAGTCGGCTTATTTCAACCCGACTTGGATAAGAAAGAGTGCTCGTCGCCATGGCTTAAGTACTGATGCTAGTTTTCGCTTTGAACGTGGAATAGATCCTCATGGACAAATTTATGCCTTGAAGCAAGCTGCATTGTTGGCAAAAGAATTAGGTGGAGGCACTATTTCCATGGAAATTAAGGATGTGAATTCTGCTCCTATTTCTGATTTCAATGTAAAACTTGAATACAATTATGTAGACAATTTGATAGGTAAACATCTGCCTGCTGAGACAATTAAGAGTATTGTGACTTCGTTAGAAATGCGAATTATTTCTGAGACTGCTGAAGGTCTGAACCTTTTAGTTCCTGCCTATCGTGTAGATGTGCAACGTCCATGTGATGTAGTTGAAGATATCCTTCGTATTTATGGGTATAATAATGTAGACATACCTAAGGTTCTGAAGGCGAATATTACTGTTAAGTCAGATGTAGACAAGAGTAATAAATTGGAAAACCTCGTAGCAGAGCAATTAGTTGGTGCCGGTTTCAATGAAATCTTAAATAATTCATTGACTAAAGCTGCTTATTATGATGATTTGGCTTCATACCCATCTTCAAACTTGGTTAGATTGATGAATCCGTTGTCTACAGATCTTAATGTGCTACGTCAGACATTATTATTCGGTGGTTTGGAATCTATCTCTCATAACTCTAATCGTAAGAATGCTGATGTTCGTTTCTTTGAATATGGTAATTGCTATCATTATGACAAATCTAGGAAATGTCCAGATATAATTCCAGGGGTTTCAAAGAGTACAGAACCTGAGGTTATTAAGCATGTCTTGGATGCTTATTCTGAAGAATTGCATTTAGGATTATGGATTACAGGAAAGCGTGTTAAGGGTAGTTGGGCTCATGCTGATGAAGATTCAAGCATTTTTGAGCTCAAATCACATTTATTGAATATTTTTGCTCGTTTAGGATTGAACTTGGGTACAACAGTTATTGTTGATTCCTGCAATGATTTGTTTTCCAAGGCAGTTGAGATTCAGACTCGCGGTGGTAAGATATTGGCAATTTATGGTGTAATCAGTAAGAAAATCGCTAAAAAATTAGACATTGACAATGATGTTTATTTTGGAGATATTTATTGGAAGAACGTCATGAAAGCTATAAAGAACAATAAAGTTACTTATAGGGAATTTGCCAAGTATCCTGCAGTTAGTCGTGATCTTGCCTTATTAATTGACAGAAATGTTGAATTTGAATCCATTAGGCAAATTGCATATGGTTGCGAAAAGAAGTTCTTGAAAGATGTAAATTTGTTTGATGTTTATGAAGGCAAGAATCTTGAAGTTGGCAAAAAGAGCTATGCTGTCAATTTCATTCTTCAGGATGAGAACAAAACGATGAATGATAAGCAAGTAGATGCAATAATGAATAAAATTATTCAAAGTTTGGAAAAACAGTTAGGTGCAAAATTAAGATAATAAGCAGATAATAATATAAAAGTTTTAACCAATGGGAAGAGCATTTGAATATCGTAAAGCGACTAAATTGAAGAGATGGGGACATATGGCGAAGACCTTTACCCGTTTAGGTAAGCAGATTGCTATTGCAGTACAGTCAGGTGGTCCAGAACCAGAGAATAACCCTGCATTACGTTCTATCATTGCAACCTGTAAGCGTGAGAACATGCCGAAGGATAATATTGAGCGTGCTATCAAAAATGCAATGGGTAAGGATAAGAGTGCATATAAGTCTATGACTTATGAAGGATATGGCCCTCATGGAATAGCCATATTTGTTGACACTTTGACTGACAACACAACTCGTACTGTAGCTGATGTACGTTCTGTTTTCAACAAATTTAGTGGTACTTTGGGAACTACAGGTTCTTTAGCTTTTTTGTTCGATCATAAGTGTGTTTTTACTTTCAAGAAGAAAGCTGACACAGATATGGATGAACTTATTCTAGAACTTATTGACTTCAATGTGGATGATGAGTTTGATGAGGATGAGGAAGAAGGTACAGTTACAGTATATGGTGATCCAAAAAGTTATGCTCAGATACAGAAATATTTGGAGGAGCAGGGTTTTGAGGATATTGGTGGTGACTTTACATATATTCCTAACGACTTGAAGGATGTTACCCCTGAACAGCGTGAAACTATAGACAAGATGGTAGAGCGTCTGGAAGATTTTGATGATGTGCAGACTGTCTATACTAATATGAAGCCTGCAGAAAATACTGAGGAATAATGGAGTATATATATAATACAACAGGAACTTGTTCTAAACAGATTCAGCTTAATGTAGAAGAGGGTGTGATTAAAGATGTTCAGTTTTTGGGCGGATGTAATGGTAATCTTCAAGGAATAAGCAAGTTGGTAAAAGGGCAGAAAGTGAAGGATATTATTGATAAACTTCAAGGTATAAAATGTGGGATGAAGGATACAAGTTGTCCAGACCAATTGTCCAAAGCATTAAGTGCAATAATAGAAAAGGAATCAATCTAAATAAAAAATCCGGTAATTGTTTACCGGATTTTTTATTTAGATTGTTATTGTTTAATTCCATATAGTCCGTTTTCCATTGGTTCAAATGTACAATCCAATAATGTCTTTCCAGAAGACCCAGAAATGTAAATAAATCTAATATTAGATTTATGTTCAATCATTGTTTTTGAATCAACAGAATTTCTTACATCAGATAGAAGAGCTTCTTTTAATTCTTTCTGTTTTGCCAGGAACTCTTCTTCTTTATCTGTTTCGCCTGTAACTCTATTATATCTTATAAGTGTTTTTGTTTCAATATTAAAGACTACACTGTCTAACCAAATGTCATCTCCTATGTTACGTGGACATGTCATTGTAAATGCTTTTGCTTCTTCAACATATTTTTGCTCCCATTTTTTTTGGCAGGAAACAAAAGCTATGGATAGACAGGCTAGAATCCAGAAATGTCTCATTACCAACGGATGTATGCTTCAGCCCAAAGCTGGTTGTACTTAGTGTCAATGGCAGTTTTGTCATTAACATAATTATACTGCAATTGTAGCATCAAGTTTTTGTGTGGACGAATGTTACAAGAAACACTATAAATAGCGCTTTTGTTATCATCTATCTTACCGTTACGATATTGATCGTATTTCAAATAAACTTTAATCAGTTTAGAAACTGGTGCACCGACTGTTGCATAGAATGCATCAGCCTTATCATATCCTATACCACCAACAGTTTTGCCATCATACACTTTTCCTTGTGAATGTCCCCATTCTGCACGAACTGTCCAGTCGCTTTCGTATTTTAAACCAAAAACATAACGATTTCGGTCTACTTGATAGCCTTGAGCTCCATAAGTTCCCGTCCATCCAAATGCACCGATATAGAGGTCCTTGATTGGTTGTACCTGAATTGTACCAATAAAGTCCTTTTGCTTGTTATTATCTGCATGATTGATGCCATTACCATTGTACATGCCTAACTGGTAGTGAATGTAACGGTGCCCATCATTCCGATCGGGAATCAAATCACCTTGGAACCAAATGCCTTGGTCACGTCCTCCAGTTGTAGCCTCTCCACAACGGTCACCCATACCTGCAAGTTTCTTGACAAGTTGTGAGTAATCACCAACACCTACATCCCATGGATTATATGGGTTCTCGAAAGTAAATGCACGCTTGAATTGCCCGACACGAATTGTGAATTCTTTGTACTTTGCCCATTCTATATAGAAGTCCTTGATATGTGGGCCTTTACTTGCCCCAGGGTCACCATTAACCTCTACCTGTAAACGGTATTTGAAATCTTTCAAAACTGAACCATCTACGTATACACGAACCAAACGGGCATTAAAACCATCGCCATTTGTGGTAGTATTGCTATTATCTTGATATGAATATTTACCAATGATATAGCCTCCAAACTTAGGGGTAGAAACAATGTCACTGACTTTTTTCTCCTGTGCGGATGCAGGTAAAATGCTCCCTAAGGCAAATAAACTGAAAAGAAAAGACTTGAAAAGTAAATTCATAAAAATATGTATTAGTTTAAGATTAATTGGTATATTATTTCACCATGTTATAACATTGCAAATATACAATTTTAAAGATGATTAACCAAATTAGAGCTTGTAAAACCCTAAAAAAATGTTAGAATTATTCAATTTTGCTTTATTGAATGGGATGCTAGATGTAAGATGTAAAAATGATTTCTTATGAAGTAATTGCTTATAATATAGTGATAATTATGTTTTATAGAGCATAAGCCATAAGTTTACATAAACTTCGTGGTCTAGCTTTATAAACTTAGGCCCTTAACTTTATAAAGAGTTAATCTGAAGAATATAAAGCTTTAGTTTTTAATATATGAAAAAGAATAAAATGCTATCTTTCTTATGTTAAATACGGATTGAAACGTATTTCTGTTCCAATATTGGTTGCAGGTCCGTGCCCAGGGTAAACAATGGTATTCTCTGGTAAGGTAGTAATCTTAGTCTTTAGATTCTCTATTAATTCTCTTTGATTTCCACCAGGAAAATCAGTCCTGCCTATACTACAATAAAAAAGAGAATCCCCACTAAATAGTACTTTTTCTATCTCACAATAGAAACAAATTCCACCTGGTGTGTGACCTGGTGTTGCAATTACTTTCAGTTCATGAGTCCCAAACTTGACAATATCATTCTCTGTCAAGGCTTTACCCATTGGTGCATAAAAAGGGTATTTCCATTTGTGACCGATTAATTGCTCAATTTGACCAGGTACGTCATTGTAGATATCTTTATCTCTATCACTTGCCTCTGTCAACAAACCATAGGTAGAGTAGATGAAATCATTTCCCCAAACATGGTCAAAATGAAGGTGAGTGTTGAGAAGATGAATAGGTTTTAATTTATTTATCTCAATATATTTCTTTACAGATTCCTTTTCATTGTCATAAAGAGCCCCACAGTCTATGATGACACATTCGTTGCTTTCATCACTGACAATGTAGCAATTCTCCTGAATAGGATTAACCTCTATAGAATGGATGTTCAGCATGGCGAAATTTATACAATAGGAACATATACAACCTTTTTGGTCGCAAAATAGTCTTCTGTGAAATAGTCACTAAGTTCTGTAACTTCTATGACTCCTTTAACTGTGCTCATTTCACGTTCCAATTCACCGCCCTTTAAACAAATAAGGCCATTAGGAAGTGCATTTCTTTGTTCTTTAGCAATGTTCTTACGGCTGATTTTGAGTAAATCAGCAAGTGGCATTACAGCTCTGCTTACAACGAAGTCGAACTTTGTTTTTTCTTCTTCAGCCCTACCATGCCTGAAAGTGACATTCTTCAGGCCAATGGCATTTGCGATTTCTTGAGCCACGCGGACTTTTTTCCCAATACTATCGATTAAGTGAAAATGAGAATCAGGGAAAAAAATGGCCAAAGGAATACCTGGGAATCCTCCTCCTGTACCTAAATCCATAATTCTAGATCCAGGTTTGAAATTGAGGACTTCTGAAATTCCTAAAGAATGTAGGACATGATGTTCATATAGATTTTGGATGTCTTTGCGGGAAATAACATTGATTTTACTGTTCCAGTCTATATATAAATCATAAAGAGCAGCATATTGGTTTTGTTGCTTTTCAGTAAGTTTCGGAAAATATTTTAGAATTATTTCCATGTTAATAAGTCCTGCTATAAAAATCAATGTTTTCTGCTGTTAACAGTTCTATTGGTACATAATTCTCTCGCTTGATGTCTTTTTTCAATATCAGATAGTCAATTAGCATTTTTGTACAATCAAATCCTTGTTTCCAAGGATGTTGAGCTATAAGAAATTCTACAGAACCATTTCTTAAACATTCCTTGTTTCGGTCTAAATGTTCATAACCCAATAGATGGAATTGCTTTATACCTCTTTTTTCTAGATATTCACCTATACCAAATACTTTTGAATTAAAGCATATACCGACATGCATGTTTGGATGTGAATTGAAAAAATCATCCATTAAATCAAATTGCCGGCCAAATTTCTTGTTAGGTAATTCTAACTTATGAATAATGGTTTTAGGATAGTGCTTGTGTAAATAGCGAATGAAACCAGCCTCACGGTCACGTTGCTGATTGGAGCCTATTAAACCAGCTACCGCCTGACGAAATATTCCGATTTCACTAGTAGGGTCAGCCATGTGAAGGATTCTAGCTGCGAAATAACCACTTTGAGTAGGATGCTGTGCACAGAAAGCAAGTGGATGAAGCTCTGGAATAGTAGAATCAATGAAGATAAATGGTATTTCCTTTTCTTGAAGTTCTTCTGTAAATAAAGATGTCACTTCTTTAGAACAAGGATTGATAATAATACCATCAGGAGAATTTTTCATCATTTCTTGGGATGATGAAGTGAATGTAGTCAAATCAAAAGGGTCATAATAGAAAATCTCAATTTTAATATTGAAGTCATTATAGACAGATTGTGCTTTCATCATACCTTGTTCTACTTCACTCCAATATTCACCAGGTTTGTGCTGAGGAAGCAAGCACAAAAATCTATATCGCTTATTTGATGCCAAAGCACTGGCATACATGTTAGGCTTATAGTCTATTTGTTTTAATACTTCTTCTACTTTTTTCCTTGATTTCTCGGAAACATTTGGTCTGCCGTGAAGAACTCGGTCTACAGTACCTACTGAGACCCCAGCTTGTTCTGCTATATCCTTGATTCTGACTCTCCCTTGTATCTCTTCCATATCATTTTATTTTTTCGATACAAATATAATGTATCTTTTTGGAATTGTGTTTGTTTCTTTGGAATAATTTTCCAAAATGTATTTTTTCATTGTTTTCTTTGTTTTATTTAGGTTTTATCTTTATCTTTGTTAGCGAACACGTTTGAATAAATAACATGAGAGAATTCATCCATTGGGATATATATTTTACCTATATCAATTGGATAATTATTGTGCTGTTTTGTTGTAAACACACAACAAGTTTGCATAATTGTTCTTGTTAGTGCGTTGTCTAAGTTACTTTTAAAGATAAATTGTATAAATAGATCTAATCTATGTGGTTTATTTATTTAAAGAATGCCTTGAATTAGAAGTTAAAGTAATGTCTATATTCCGATGGTTTTACATCTGTTTATTGCTATTCCTTTTATCTTCATGTGGCTCTAAAACAGATAAACAGCTTCAATCTAGTGAGCTGTACAATCATCGTGCTTTTAGTTATAGATATATAAGCCTGGATAGCATTGTTTCAAATGCTACAAGAGCCTTGTCTCTTTCAAAAGGCTCGTCTACAAATTTGGCTGAATCCTATAATAATTTAGGTCTTGCTGCTTATATGCGACAAGATTTTATAGAAGCTAATCGTTATTTTGAAGAGGCCAAAAAAAAGACACATAATCAGATAGAGTTATTGATTTCAGATATAGGTTTGTTAAAAGTATGTGCACGAGCTTCTGAGAATAAGAAGTTTTATGAATATGAAACTCGTATACAGAAACGTTTAAGACTTCTCGAAGATGAATCTGAAGATTTGAATGAACATGATTTATTTAGGCTCATGCTGGCTGAGAGTGACTTTTATATTACTGCATCAATATATTATTATTATATGCAGCAAGATCAGAAAGCTAGAAATGAATTAAGCAAAATAAAAGAAGACGAATTAGCTATTGCAGATACAGCCCAATGGACCTATTATGAATATATGTTAGCATCTGTCAATATGCTTGGTGGAACAACATATGAAGAAGATGTAAAAATGGAATTTGATACATTGCTTCGTTTGTTGTTTATGTCTAGGGAAAAGAACCTAGTTTACATGGAAGGTAATGTCTTAGAAGCTTTTACCGAGAAGTTCCTAGATCCCAAATGGCGTGAGATTGCAATTCAAAATCGTTCAGCAGATTTTGTTTATTTGAATCCTGAAGGAGTCTCAGATTCTTTGTTTGTTGAGACATTGGCTTTGAAAGCACTTGAATGTTTTAGAAACTATGGAGATTACTATCAACTAGCAGGTGCTCGTCGTCAGTTGGCGGATGTGTATTTTTATGAAGGGGAGTATGAACAGGCTTTAGGCGCACTGTTAAGTGCTTTAAATGATATGAATACCCACCATCTTAAATATAATAAATTAAGTGGAGAGACTAGACTTTTACAACCTTATTCAGATAAAGATTCATTGGCTGTAGATCTTATATGGATGGAAAATGACTCGATATCTACAGTACCTCAGTGGCTTGCTAACATAAGACAGTCTCTTTCTATGGTTTATAGTGCATTGGGCAATAAGCAGGCTTCAGATTACAATCGGAATATTTATTTGGATTTATTAGATAAAACAAGACAGGATAAGGAACAAGAGAATCGATTTGAGCAGTTAGATAAAGAAACTCGAAACTTGAATATATTGTTTTGGGTTATTGTTGTTTTGACAGTTGTAGGTGGTTACCTGATTATTCTTTTAAATCGAATCTGGCGCAAAAAGAATGCTAAACGTATTGAAAAATTAAGCATAACAGCTGAATTGTGTAGCTATATATCTTCTTCTATTCCTACTAATGTTGATGATAGAGATGAACTCTTGGATAAAATGGCTACAGACTTGCAGCCAAAATTGATGGAATTATTTGGATATCCAATAACAATTAAATTTGATGAAAGTAAAGATAGGCTTTCGCTTGTATCAGAAACTGAATTAAATAAAGATGACAGAAACTTGCTTTCACTTATAGAACCTTATTTAAATTGGGCATACAAATATGGTTCTACCTATTTAAATTTAGATGATGAGTTCCGGAAACTGGAGAAAGAACGTTATCTTCATGAGCAGCATATCGTGGAGAATAAAAGACAAAATCTAGACAAGAGAACCTGTATGAGTATAGTAACAGGTATCACTCCATTTTTGGATAGAGCTTTAAACGAGATAAACCGTTTAAGTGATAAATTTCAATCAGAAGAACAAAAGAAAGAGCGTTATAATTATATTCAGGAGTTGATAGATCGTATCAATGAGTATAATGATATAATGTCTCTTTGGATTAAAATGAGGCAAGGAACTGTCAGTCTTCGTATTGAGACATTCCAATTAGCTGAGATTTTTTCCAAAATAGCAAAGAGCAAACATTCTTATGAAGTTAAGAACTTAAAGTTTATTGTTGATGATGTAAACTTCTTAGTTAAAGCCGATAAAGCTTTAACCTTGTTTATGGTTAATACGCTTTGTGACAATGCTCGCAAGTATACTCAAGAAGGTGGGGAAATACACCTTTTTGCAACAGAGGCGGAAAATTATGTGGAAATATCAATAAAAGATACTGGTCGAGGCTTATCAGATATGGATAGAAAAACAATCCTTGAAGATAAGATTTATGATTCTGGTAAAATAGGTTTATCTGGAGATGCTTCATCTGATAGTGCGCTAATAGACAATAAAGGTTTTGGCTTTGGATTGATGAATTGTAAAGGCATCATAGACAAGTATAAAAAGACCAATTCTATATTCAATGTTTGTCTGTTTGATATAGAAAGCGAACTAGGTAAGGGTAGTCGGTTTTATTTCCGTCTTCCAAAGGGTGCTTTGAGATTTTTTGTAGGTTTAACTTGCATATGTTCAAGCCTTAATGTTTTTTCTAGTCCTGAGTCTGATGCTTTGCTTAGACAAGCTGCTGTTTATGCAGATTCTACTTACTATAGTAATATAGATGGTAATTATAGACGTTCTTTGGAGTATGCAGATTCTGCATGTAATTATTTGAATCAGTATTATCAGTTCCAGTACCCTAAGAGTTCTCTATTAATGGGTATCCAAGAGAACGGCTCATTAGCTGAACTTGAATGGTGGAACAGAGGTGTTAATACGGATTACCATATTATTCTAGATATCAGAAATGAAGCTGCTGTTGCAGCTTTGGCATTATGTGAATGGGATGTATATAAAATTAATAATACAGGTTATACTAGATTGTATAAATTGTTAGGTGAAGACAATACATTATATGTTTTCTGCGAGCAAATGCAAAAGACTGCTGACATTAGAAGAGTTTCTAATTTTATTCTTATTCTGGTCATTTTGGCATTTGTTGTAGTTTTTTATGCTCTTTATTTCCGACAGTCTTTGATGTATAGATTAAATGTTCAGCAAGTTCTTGAAATTAATAGAGATGTTCTTCAAACTTTTGATGTTAATGTCGGTTCTGAGAATATTACTAGGTTGCCAGAGAAAATGTTATATAAGATTTATCCAGATTTGAATTCTATTCATTTGGTGGACAATTTAGCTATACAAATTAAAGATGCTAATGGTAATTTGCTTCCTGTCTGTTGTACTAATAATAGTGTAAAGAATGAATATCTGGAAAGTCAGTTGCGTGATGTTATTGATTCAAAGCTGCCGCATAGGGATTTATTAAATCATATAGAAATATACCCTCTTTTGGTTCATCAAGAAGGGAAAACTACATGTATAGGTTCGTTTGCATTTGTCAATAAGCAGACCTCTTCAAATAAGAATGAATCTGTTTTAAGAGATTTAGTATTGAATTATGTCTCTATTATTATCTATCAGACTGTTATCAGACTTAGTTATAAGCAGTCAGAATTGGAAGCTGCTGAAGATGAAAAGAGGCGTGCTATTCATGAAGAGAATCTTATTCATGTTCAAAATATGATGTTGGATAACTGTTTGTCTACCTTAAAGCATGAAACCATGTATTACCCCAATAGAATCAGGCAGATTGTAGATAAACTTCAAGATGAAAATAATCCTCAAAATGTATATGAACAAACTAAAGTAATAAAGGAACTTATATATTATTATAAGGATATTTTTACAACTTTGAGTGGGTTGGCTAATAGGCAGTTAGAGAATACTAAGTTCAACAGAACTAGAGTTTCTATTGCTGTTTTAAAAATACATCTGGAAAAGTATTTTGCCAAGATTGTTAAGAAGTATAGTTTAGAATGGAACTTGTCCGTGGATATTCACGAAGATTATATAATAGGTGATGAACATCTCCTATGCTATTTTATGGAGGCTCTCGTCAATGCCGCATTAGAAAAAGAAGGGTATGGTTTGTCGGGTGATTTTATCTTTAAGAGTGGGCATTATGATGGTTTCTCAAGATTAGAATTCATCGATTCAAGAGGTAGATATACTCAACAGGAATTAAATTTGCTTTTTTATCCAAGTATGGAAAGAATGAGCCCTGATATTTCCGGGAAATTGCATGGCACACAATATTTGACTATGAAGCAGATTATTAGAGATCATGATGAATTATGTGGACATAGAGGTTGTAGAATCAATGCAGAACCTGTAGGTTCAGGAGGATATCGGATTTGGTTTACTTTACCATTGGCAAATTAGGATAATTGATATAAAAATGGAAAAATTTAAAGTTATTATTGTAGAAGATGTGAAACTGGAATTAAAAGGAACGGAGGAAATTTTCCGTAATGATATTCCAGAAGCCGAAATTATAGGTACAGCTATGACAGAGGCAGAGTTTTGGACCTTAATTGAAAAACAAGTTCCTGACTTATTATTATTGGATTTAGGTTTAGGCGGATCAACAACTGTTGGTGTTGAGATTTGCCGAAAAGTTCGTAAAGAATATAAGTATCTTCATATTTTAATCTTTACTGGTGAAGTTCTTAACGAACGTCTGTGGGTAGATGTGCTAGATGCTGGTGCTGACGGAATTATATTGAAGAGTGGGGAACTTCTCACACGCATTGATGTTCAAAGTGTAATGGAAGGTAAGCGTTTAGTTTTTAATGAACCTATCTTAGAGAAAATACTAGATCGGTTTAAGAAAAGTGTTTTTTTAGAGCAAAGGAAGCAGGAGGCTATTATTAATTTTGATATTGATGAATATGATGAAAGATTCCTTCGTCATTTAGCATTAGGCTATACAAAGGAGATGATCACAGGGTTAAAAGGTATGCCGCTTGGAGTGAAATCATTGGAGAAGAAACAAATTGATTTAATTCAACGTCTATTTAAACCTAATGAACGAAGTGGTGTAAATGCTACAAGATTGGTAACACGTGCTTTTGAGTTGCGCATTTTAGATATTGACAACCTAGAACCAGATGATGAATAAATGAGGGAGAAGAAGTTATTTAGTGTCTATTCTTGGATAATTTTGGCTTTTTTCATTGCTGGGATAGCATTGGTACTGTTTTCTTGGTTTGCAAGTATTTACGGGATGGATGTCAAAAATATCCTTTCTGCAGATGGATTGCGTTGGCTTTTACGTGATTCTTTAAAACAGGTAAGACTAGATTTTCCGTTCTTGTCTTTTCTAGCTATTAGCATGAGCTGTGGAGTCATATATAAGTCTGGTTGGTTTAGTGCTGTCCGTAAGACAATCATGAATAATAGGCAATCCTTGTCTTATAAACAAAGATGGGGATTACAAATATCTTCTTTTGTTTTAATTTTTTATCTTTTAGTTCTTGTCGTAGGTCTTTTTTCTCCTAATGGAGAATTGCTTGGTGTTACTGGATCTTTGCATAATAGTCCTTTGGTAGAAGGATTTGCTCTTTGGTTTAGTTTCGGTATTTGCTCTGTTTGTTTCATATATAGTTGGATTTCTGGCGTCATGAAGCATGTTCACGAGATGGTGATATGGATAATTTATGGAGTAAAAAAAGCAGCACCATTTTTAGTGCTGCTAATCATAGTCCTTTTTTTTATAGAGTTGTGCAAATATGTATTCTAAATCTTACTCATAAATTTCGTTATATTTACTATGTATCGTTCATGTTCTCCATCCCCCAACAGATTCCCGTTTTTGTCAATTGCTTCTACTTTGAAAACAAGCCTTCTTCCATCTTCTTCTATAAGTGTAGCTTTAGCTGTATAATTTTGTCCAATCTTACTTGCTTTTAAATGTCTTACATTTAACAATGTTCCAACAGTAGTATAACCTTCTTGAAGTTTAGACTTAGCACAATTCATTGCAACATTCTCCATAGATCCAATCAGACTAGGTGTGGATAACACTTTTAGATCTCCAGAACCTATGTGTAATGCTGTATCTTTTTCCTCTATACAAAAGGATTTAGAGTATGTGAGTCCTTTCATCTTAATTATTCAGCTTGTATCTGACCTGCATCTGGAAGTTCTTTCCATCCTTCACCGAAGGTGTCATATGCATCTGTTACTATCACGAATGCTGTTGGGTCAACATCTTTAATTTGCTGCTTTACCTTATTTACTTCCTTATATTTTACAACAAGAAAAATCAACTCTTTGTCTTGTTTTGTATATAATCCCTGTGCTTTTAAAAGCGTTGCAGTTCTATTTAGATCATTAAGGATATAATAATGTAAATTAGTTAGTTCTTTTTGACTGATAATGAATATCATCTTGTCATCCTTATTACCATTTATGACATAAGCAAGAACTCTTGATGAGATAAAAATAGCTAATAATGAATAAAATGATAATAGCCAAGATCCAGAAGATTTTCCTTCTTCTTGCCCGATTCCTAATCCAATAACTAATAAACCGAATAGTACGACAAAACCATCTACTAATAAAATCGCATTGGAAAATTTTATATGAGCATACTTCTGCAAAATCATGGCCACAATATCACTGCCACCGGTTGTAGCTTCGTTTTTGACGACTATACCACAACCTATACCGATTAGTGCAGCACCGATAATAGTTGTTAACATTAAATCATTAGACATATCAATATGTCCATCCAATAAAAGGGAAGGATTTAAACTTTCAACTGCATCTTGGTTTGGGTATGACAATATAGTCATCAAGTTCATGAAAGTAGGTGTAATCATTGCTGAATAGAATGTTCGTGCACCTAGATTGGCACCTAATAATAGAAGTGCTATAAAAAAGAGTGGAATGTCAAACATGTAACCAAAAGTTCCGACTTGGATGGAAGGGAAAATATTATGAAGAACAATACTACTACCGTAAACACCTCCTGGAACTATATTGTATGGGTTAATAAAATAGACAAATCCTGCAGCGACTATAGCACTGCCAATAGTTATTCCTATCCAACTTTCCCACCACTTAAGGGTTTTAATGTCTTTGAGTAATTTTTCTATTTTTTCTTGTTTCATAATTATAATAGTTTATCTTGGTGCTTTTTTATAAAGGTAAAATGCTATGAATGCAAATAGGATATTTGGAATCCAAACAGCAATTAAAGGTGGCATATTTGCGTTAATAGCAAAGGTAGAAGATATTGTTTGAAAAAGGATGTAAGTTACGCTTAAAGCTAATCCAATGCCTAGATACATGCCCATACCACCTTTCCTTTTTTGAAAAGATAGTGAAAGACCAATAATAGTTAAAATGTATGCGGCAAAACTAGATGCTATTCGTTTATAGTATTCAACTTCAAATTGTTGTATATTAGCAAAACCACGAGCTTTTTGTCTGTCAATGTATTCTTTAAGCTGAGGACTGGTCATAGTTGATTCCTGTCCTTCATAAATCAGAAAGTCTGCAGGTTCCATTTTGATAATAGAGTCGGTTCGATTCCCATGAGAAATGAACTCTTTCATACCTTTTAATTCACGTATAGTATAGTCTCGTATTGTCCAGTGATAACGGACATCAGAAAGTGTATCGTAAGTAATGGTACTTGCTGTCAATCTACTAACAAGCTCTTTATTCTCAAATTTGTCCAAACTGAAATGATAGCCGGTTTTATTACTGCTTTCAAATCTCTCTATATAGGCAATAACTCCTGAATCTACTTCCAATTGAATGTCCTGGGCATAAGTCACCATTTTTTTCTTTTTATATGTATTTTCGAAGTTTAGTCGAGTAACAGTACCTTCTGGAATAATATATGCACCTAATATATAAGTAAAAATGGCTATGACAGTTGCAGATATAAGGTATGGCCGCATAATACGGTTAAAGCTCATGCCAGTACTCATCATGGCTATAATTTCAGAATTGTCAGCCATTTTTGATGTAAAGTAAATTACAGATATAAAAACAAATAATGCGCTGAACAAATTGGAATAGTAGGGGATGAAATTTAAGTAATACTCAAAAATGATTTTATCCATAGGGGCATTATGCTCCATGAAATTATCTAGATGTTCATTAAAGTCGAAGACAACAGCAATAGAAATAATCAAAATAATGGAAAAAACGAAAGTTCCCAAGAATTTGCCGATAATATACCGGTCTATTCTTGATATGCATTGAGCAGAGAACAACCAATCCCATATAGGCCTTAAAGGCTTAAAAAGAGTGGAAAAGAATTCTCTTATGACTTTTATCGCTTTTTTCATGTTTATTTTAAAGTCTCTCTGACAGTTGCTTAATCATTTTTGTTTTCCATGATGAGAAATCTCCACCAATGATGTGCTTTCTTGCTTCACCCACTAACCAAAGATAAAAGGCTAGATTGTGTATAGATGCTATTTGCATGCCTAACATTTCTTCTGCATGGAACAGGTGACGTACATATGCTTTCGAATACATGAGGTCTACATATGAAGTGCCATCAGGGTCTAGTGGTGAAAAGTCGTTCTCCCATTTCTTGTTACGCATGTTTAGTATTCCATTTTTAGTAAAAATCATAGCATTTCGCCCATTTCTTGTCGGCATTACACAGTCGAACATATCAACTCCACGCTCTATACCCTCTAGGATATTTATAGGTGTTCCAACTCCCATCAAGTATCTAGGCTTATCTTTAGGAAGAATCTCATTAACGATTTCGATCATTTCATACATCTTTTCCACAGGTTCTCCTACTGCTAAACCTCCAATAGCATTACCATCAGCATTTTTACTTGCCACATATTCTGCTGATTTTTGACGAAGGTCTTTAAAAACACATCCTTGAACAATTGGGAAGAGGGACTGGTTATAACCATATTTGGGTTCTGTCTCATTGAATCTTTTGAAACATCTGTCTAGCCAATGATGGGTTAGTTCCAATGATTTTTTTGCATATGCATAATCTGAGGTTCCTGGAGGACACTCGTCAAAAGCCATAATGATATCAGCACCGATGCTTCTTTCTATATCTATGACCTTTTCAGGGGTAAAAATGTGTTTTGATCCATCAATATGAGAACGGAACTCTGCACCATCTTTTGTTAACTTACGGATCCCCGCAAGTGAGAATACCTGGAAACCACCACTATCTGTCAGCATAGGTTTGGTGAACCCATTGAATTTATGGAGTCCTCCTGCTTGTTCAATTATTTCAATGCCTGGCCTTAAATATAAATGGTAGGTATTGCCAAGAATAATTTGAGCTTTGATGTCATCCATCAACTCTCTCAGGTGTACGCCTTTTACGGTTCCGAGTGTACCAACAGGCATAAAGATTGGAGTTTCTATTCCTCCGTGGTCTGTTGAGATTTTACCAGCTCGGGCATTAGTTTTTGGGTCTGTATATTGAAGCTCAAATGTCATTATTTGTCGTTATTCTTTTCTGTAAAAATGAATTGAAGTGGATGGCTTACTTTCTCTTTTAACAAAGCTATGGAAATCACTTCACGGATGTCATTTACATAGTGGAAGATAAGTCCATCAAGGTAAACAGAAGGAATTTCTTCAATGTTTCTTCTATTCTCTCCACAAAGAATGATCTCCTTTATACCAGCTCTCTTAGCCGCTAGAATTTTTTCACGGATTCCTCCAACAGGAGTGACTTTCCCTCGTAAAGTTATTTCACCGGTCATGGCTAGGTTTTTCTTTACCTTACGCTGAGTTAACGCAGAGATAATAGCTGTAGTTAATGTTATACCTGCAGAAGGACCATCCTTTGGTGTGGCACCATCTGGCACATGAATGTGGATACTCCATTCATCAAAGATACGATAGTCTATGTTGTATAGGTCTGCATGTGCCTTTACATATTCCAATGCTAATACAGCAGATTCTTTCATCACTTCACCTAAGCTACCTGTAAGTGATAGTTTCGGGGATTTGCTCTTACTTAATCCTGCCTCGACAAATAGGATTTCTCCTCCTACAGAAGTCCATGCTAATCCTGTTACAACTCCAGCATAGTCATTGCCTTGATATTTATCGCGGCTGTACGGCTCAGTCCCTAACAGATTTTTCAGATCAGAAGGCTTTACTATTGTAGGATAAAATTCTCCATGTTGGGCATAATAAAGGGCTTCTTTTCGGATTAACTTGTTTATCATTTTTTCTAGTTGACGTACCCCGCTTTCACGTGTGTAATCTTCTATTATTTTTTCAACAGTTGCTTTGCCTATCTTTATATCTGCGTATTTTGTCTTGATCCCAATCTCTTTCTTGGCTTTTGGAATTAAATGTCTACGTGCTATTTCTATCTTTTCTTCAGTTATATATCCAGGGACTTCTATGAGTTCCATACGATCACGCAATGCACTGGGGATGGTGCTTATGTCATTTGCTGTAGCGATGAACATTACCTTAGAGAGGTCATAGTCCATATCTAGATAATTGTCGTGGAATGTGCTGTTCTGTTCAGGATCTAACACCTCAAGCAATGCTGATGCAGGGTCACCATTCATGGTTTGTTGTGTAATTTTGTCAATTTCATCTAAAACGAAAACAGGATTAGAAGTACCCGCCTTTTGAATATTTTTCAATATACGTCCTGGCATAGCACCAATATAAGTACGGCGATGCCCTCTGATTTCAGCTTCATCGTGTAAACCACCTAGAGAGACTCGTACATATTCACGGTTCAGTGCATCTGATATGCTACGTCCTAATGATGTTTTGCCAACACCAGGAGGGCCATATAGGCAAATAATTGGACTTTTGAAATCCTCTCGCATGCGTACAACAGCCAAATGCTCCAAAATGCGTTCTTTTACTTTCTCCATCCCATAATGGTCACGATTCAGCACTTTTTCTGCATTATTAATGTCTAAATTATCTACTGAATAATGATTCCATGGAAGTGAAAGTACTGTTTTCAAATAATTGAATTGAACGTTGTAGTCTGGACTTTGTGGGGCAATACGTTCCAACTTATCAATTTCTTTTTTAAATTGGTTATATGTTTCTATACTCCAGTTCTTTTCTTTTGCCTTATTACGCATCTCTTCGATCTCTTGGTCACTGGAGTTTCCAAGTTCTTCTTGGATATTGCGTATTTCTTGTTGTAGGAAATATTCACGTTGCTGCTCACTCAACTCATCTTGTGCTTTGTGCTGAATATGTTTTCTCAAGTGGACCAATTGTATGGCTGTATTGATTAACTTTAAAAGAGCATATGCGCGATCTATTAGAAAATCTATTTCCATTAACTTCATTTTGTCTTCCACATTGAAAGGAAGATTAGCACAACAGAAATTTATGAAAAACAGATTATTATTAATGTTTCGTAAAGCAAATGCAACCTCAGTTTTACCATCAGATATTTCTTGCATTAACTGACCGGCCATCTCCCGACATGTTGCCACTAAAGTGGAGAATTCTTTATTTTGAATCTTAAATCCTTCATCTTTACGTTCATGAACCCGTACAGTCCACCAGTCACTCTTTGATTGGCGAGGGAGAAATGCATCTACTGTGAATCTGCTTTGCCCCTGAAGTATAGCTGTGGTTTTTCCATCAGGCATTTCGAGCAGCCGTAAAATACGTACTACAATACCTGTATCGTATAAATCTTTAGGTTGTGGGTCTTCAATTCTGGCATCACGTTGAGTTAATGTTCCCATTTGGCTTTTTTTCTCATAGCAATTCTTCACAACTTTCAGTGATGTGGCACGGCCAATTTGTACTGGTAGAATTACTCCTGGGAAAATGACAACATCTCTTAAAGGCAGGATGGGGAGTTCTTCATCAACTTGCTGATTAAAGAGACTAGATTCATCGCCTTCAAAGTCTGCTATCATGGATATTTCAGGTTCTTCAGAATATCTGTTTTTATAATCGTTCATCTTATGTTTATATTCTATCTTTGGGTATATGCTTATAAGTCTAAATCTTTGCAAAGATACTATTTTTATACAAGATATGAGGTTTGTAAAACGCCAATATTTTTATATTTAAGTATTTTTGCTTAACTTTGTGAAATGAGCAATGATTTCTTTCAATTTAAGCATTTTATAGTTAAACAGTCATCATCTGGCATGAAGGTTGGTACAGATAGCTGTCTTTTAGGCTCATGGGTTAATGTGGAGAACTGTAGAAGAATACTTGACATTGGCACAGGAACTGGAGTCTTGGCTCTTATGTGTGCTCAAAAGTTGGAAAGATTTTCTTCTGTTTTTGAAATAGACGCTGTTGATATAGAGCAAAATGCAGTTGAACAGGCGAAGGAGAACGTGTTAGCTTCTCCTTGGTCAGGGCATATTCGTGTTTTTTGTATGGATATTCTAAACTATGAATCTATAGAAAAATATGATTTAATAGTTTGTAATCCTCCTTTTTTTGAGGATTCTTTAAAAAGTTTTGGTGAACAGCGTACTCTAGCACGCCATAATATTACATTAAATTTTTTTGGATTGATCAAAAAAGTGTCTGATTTGATTTCGTTGGAAGGCATATTTTGTGTTGTTCTTCCAATCAATGTGTCAGAACATTTTATTCATATGGCTCTTGAAAAACAATTGTATTTGAATCACAGGACAGATGTATACACTATTGACAAAAAGCCTCCTAAGAGAGCATTGTTGTCCTTTTCCAAAAGAATAAATTCAAATCCAAGAATCGATAGGCTTATTATTCAAAGTGACGGTGAATATACACATGACTATAAAGAACTATTGAAGGATTTTTATTTGAGATTATAAAAAAAAAGAGATTGCATGCAATCTCTTTTTTGTCGGGGTAGCGGGATTCGAACCCACGACCCCCTGCTCCCAAAGCAGGTGCTCTAACCGGACTGAGCCACACCCCGTAAGCATTTTTTTAATGCGGTGCAAAGGTAAGTAACTTTTAAATAATAACCAAATTATTAACGAAAAAAAACGCAGAATTCAAAGAGTTCTGCGTTTATATATATTATGTGGTAATTATTTTAAGAGATCCAGTTGCTTAAAACTTTTTACTAAAACCTCAACAGCTTGATCAACCTGTGCTTTTGTATGTGTTGCCATCAATGCAACTCGAACTAAAGTGTCTTCAGGTGCACATGCTGGAGGAATCACAGGATTGATAAAAACGCCATTGTCAAATGCAAGACGAGTCACCTCGAAAGTTTTTCCAGTGTCGCGTACATATAGTGGAATAATTGGACTTTCAGTGCTTCCTATTTCAAAACCTGCATTACGGAAACTTTCTAAGGCATAATTTGTTATATTCCACAAGTTTTCTTGACGCTCAGGTTCTGTCTTCAGAATATGAAGAGCTTCTTTAGCTGCTGCTGCAGCGGCAGGAGTGATACTTGCACTGAAAATATATGTACGGGAATTATGACGCACCCAATTGATGATTTCTTTGTCTGCAGCAATAAAACCACCAATACTTGCTAAGGATTTGCTAAAGGTACCCATAATTAGGTCTACATCATCAGTTAGGCCAAAGTGGTCACATACTCCTCGTCCGTTTTTGCCAAACACACCTAAACCATGAGCCTCATCTATCATGATGTTACCATTGTATTTTTTCTTAAGTTCCACCATTTTTGGAAGTGGAGCTAAGTCTCCTTCCATGGAGAATACGCCATCTGCAATCATAAGTTTGACAGATTCCGGATTGCATTTTTGGAGATTAGCCTCCAAATCCTCCATGTCATTGTGCTTGTATTTTAAAGCCTTAGAAAAAGATAGACGACGGCCGTCAACGATAGAAGCATGGTCACGCTCATCGCAGAGAAGGTAATCATTACGGTCTGTAACACAACTGATTACACCTGCATTCACATTGAAACCTGCTGAATATACTAGGGCCTCATCTTTACCAATAAATTCAGCCAATTCATGCTCAAGTTCAACATGTAGGTCTAAAGTTCCGTTCAAAAAACGAGAACCTGCACAGCCAGTGCCATATTTTTTTGTTGCTTCTATAGCAGCATTGATTATACGCTTGTCATATGTAAGACCCATATAAGAGTTTGAGCCAAACATAAGAACTTTTTTGCCATCCATTTCTACCTCTGTATCCTGATGGCTGTCTATGGTACGGAAATAAGGATAGATTCCCATTGCCATATACTGCTGAGGCAAGGTATACTTTGCTAATTTTTCTTGTAACAATCCCATATATAAATATGTTATATGTCGCTGTCTACAGCGATTTGTTTTTAAAATTTTCGCTAATTCATAAAAAGCGCTGCAAAGTTAGCAATAATTTTCAGTATAATAACGATAAATTTCAAAAAATATTAATCTTTAGGGATTATGATATAGAAAAGAGTATCAATTAGACAAAATGTGTTATATTTGCACCTTCAAAATATGAGTCGTAAAGTTTTATTTGTTGTTAATCCAATCTCTGGAACATCTGATAAAAATCAGATTTTGGAATATATAGAGCAAACTCTTAACAAGGATGATATTGATTGGGAGATTGCAAAGACCCAGTATGCGGGTCATGCAATAGAGTTGACCAAAGATGCAGCGGCAAAAGGTTATGATACAGTTGTAGCCATTGGTGGTGATGGAACTGTCAATGAAGTTGCTCGTTCTTTAATTCATACCAATACTTCATTGGGTATCATTCCCTGTGGGTCAGGAAATGGTTTAGCACGTCATTTGGAAATTTCTCAGGATTATAAGAGAGCAGTGGACATTATCCAGAATGGATTAGTACATACTATAGATTATGGCTTAGTAAATAATTTGCCTTTTTTTTGTACTTGTGGTGTGGGTTTTGATGCCTTTGTAAGCTTGAAATTTGCTTCTGCTGGAAAAAGAGGTTTGTTGACTTATTTGGAGAATACTTTAGTCGAAGGTTTGCGTTATAAACCAGAAACGTATGAAATTGAGGATGAAGAAGGCTCTGTGAAAATGAAAGCTTTTTTGATAGCATGTGCTAATGCTTCTCAGTATGGAAATAATGCTTATATTGCTCCTGAAGCCTCCATGGAAGATGGATTGTTGGATGTGACTGTTATGGAACCTTTTACTGTACTAGATGCACCACAGATAGCGTTCCAACTTTTTAATAAGACGATAAATAAGAATAGTCACATAAAAACTTTCCGTACACGCAAACTTCATATACATCGTTCTAGTGATGGTGTGATTCATTATGATGGGGATCCAATCGTAACAGGAAAAGATATTGATGTTGAGATTGTTCAGGCAGGTTTAAAGGTTCTTACTCATAGCGAAGCGAAGTTTAACTTTAGAGAAAATATCCTTTCTGTATTCTCAGAATATTTTAATGATTTAAGCAATGTAACAAATGCAGAACTTAAAACTCAACCTAAAAGATTTCTTGTAGTTAATAGGGCTTTGTTGCGAAAATTGGGTAAAAATTCTAATAGTGGTAATAAGCATATCGAGATTTAAAGATATGCATTTATATTTTTATGTATTTATATAAATAAGAATGTTTTAAATAAAAAAAGATGCATCAGATTCCTATTCAGATGCATCTTTTTTTATTTAAAAACTATTATTTTTTTCCGGTTGTTTCAGCATTTACCTCTGTTAATTCCTTGCTAGGAACGTAACGCTTATTCAAGCCTGCAATAACATCGTTAGTGATGTCCAATGTAGGATCTGCAAGTAACATATTATCACCAGCTTTGCTCAACACTAAATTATAACCCTTTTCCTTGTTGTAAATCTTTAGGAAAGAGGTAATAGAGTCACGCATAGCATTATTATACTTTGCAGTTTCTGCATCAAATTCATTACTTAAACGCTCCTGTAGAGCCTGAAGATCTTGTTGCATTTTAACTAGGCGTGCATTTTCTTGCTCTGCACGCTCTTGCGTGTAAGCATTGTTTTGAAGTTTGCGCTGGAATTCCTGTGCGTCAGAATCCAAAGTTTTAGCCTTCTGATTTAAAGTAGCACGTATGTTCTCACCTTTTTTGGTAAGAAGTAAAGTATAGTCTTTACAGAACTGATACTGAGACATCAGACTGTCAATCTCTACATAAGCAATCTTCAATTCGCCACTTTTCACATTAGCTGGAGCAGTCTCTGTTCCTGATTTTTTGTCGTTACATGCTGCAAATAGCATTACACATGCTGCAGCCAATACAATTTTCAAGTTTTTCATTATAAATAAGTGCTTATTTTATTAATTTAAAAAATCATTTTTTGCGCTCAGAAATAGCATGAGGATTATCAAATTGTGCTGCATAGTCCTGAGATTGTACACATCCAATGCCTCTGTCACGCATTGCCTTACTTCCACTAATGTGGGTGTTAGGAAAGCGTCCATTCTTCTTAATAATTATTTTTATGGATAATAAAGCTACGCTAATAGCAATTATTAACACACATACAAGCATTGTTTTGACCATTCTTTTGTAATTTTGCATGCAAAGATATACTTTCTAAATTTGCTTTTTGGAAAGAAGGACACAATTTAATATTAATTAGCACTTGAAATGAAATAAAAAACTATTTTAATATGAATACTGTGGAATTAAAACCAAAGATTATTTTTGACATTTTTGCAGAGATTAATCAAGTTCCTCGTCCATCTGGACATGAGGAAAAGATGGGAGCCTATTTGAAAGGCTTTGCAGAGAAACATGGATTAGGTTTCAAAATGGATGCAGCTGGTAATGTCTTAATTAGTGCACCTGCCACTCCAGGTTATGAGAATAAAAAGCCTGTGATTATTCAGGCACATCAAGATATGGTGCCAGAAAAGAACCCTGATGTTGAAATGAACTTTTTGACTGATCCTATTAAAACAAAAATAAAGGGTGAGTGGATGATGGCTAAAGGCACTACTTTAGGCGCTGATGATGGTGTGGGTATTGCTATGGGATTAGCTGCTATGATTGATTCTGAAGTAGAACATGGACCTATGGAGTGTCTTTTTACTACAGATGAGGAACGTGGTTTGACAGGTGCAGAGGCAATAGAACGTGATTTTATGCACGGTAATATTTTAATTAATTTAGACTCTGAAGATGAAGGTGAACTTTTTGTAGGCTGTGCTGGTGGCATTCGAACTAATGCTGAGTTCACATATAATCCAATTGAAGTTCCAGAAGGCTATATATTTTTAGAGTTAACTCTAAAAAATGGAAAGGGTGGTCACTCTGGCGATGATATTAATAAAGGTTTGGCTAATGCCAATAAGGTACTATTCCGCTTTTTGTATAAAGCTAATCGTAAATATGGTATGTATTTATGTAATTTTAATGGTGGAGGATTACATAATGCTATACCTCGTGATGCTTCAGCAGTTATAGCAGTTCCGATGATGAATAAAGAAGAAATCCGTATTGATTTCAATAATTGGGCAGCAGGAATTAAAGAGGAGTTTAAGCGTACTGAGCCTAATATGGAATTGGTCATGCAAAGTACAGATCCTGTTCAAGCAATTGACAGTAAGAGTGCTGATAATCTTATAAATTGTATGATGGCCATTGATAATGGTGTATTTGAAATGAGCCGTGATATAGAAGGGTTGGTTGAAACATCTTCAAATTTAGCTTCAGTTAAGATGGGAGAAGGTAATACCATTAGAGTTACAGCTAGTCAACGTAGCAGTGCTGATAATGGTAAGGAAGTTATGGCAGACACTATTCGTGCTGCGTTGGAACTTGGTGGAGCTAAGGTGGAAAACGTTGCTTCATATCCAGGATGGTCTCCCAATATGGATAGTGAAATTCTTAAGATTGCTGTAGATACCTATCGTAAGTTATTTGATAAGGAACCTAAAGTTAAGGCTATCCATGCGGGTTTAGAGTGTGGTTTATTTAAAGAGAAATATCCAGAATTGGATATGATTTCTTTTGGTCCTACACTTCGTGGTGTACATTCTCCAGAAGAACGTCTGCATATACCAGCTGTAGATCTTTGTTGGCGTCATTTGAAGGCTATATTGAAAGCTATTCCAGAAATTTAATTAATAATCGTATAGAGTGCACTTTATGTGCACTCTTTCATATCCTTGCGTAGATTTATTTTTTTATTCGTTCTTACCACTTTCTCATTATTATGCTTCTCTCAATCTCGTTTCAGATTAATGGAGTATAACGTAGAGAATCTTTTTGATGTTTTTCATGATTCATTGAAATCTGACCTGGAATTTCTTCCTGGATCTGTTAGGAATTGGACAAAACATCGCTTTTGGAATAAATTAATTCATATATCTCAAGTTATATCTTCAACTGCAGTCGACCAGCTGCCAGATGCTATTATGCTCTGTGAAGTTGAAAATGATAGTGTTTTACGATATTTAACCCGTCGTTCTCCATTACGTATTGCTGGATATGATTATTACATAACCAATAGTCCTGACGAACGTGGAATAGATATCGCTTTTTTATACCAGAAAGCCACTTTCAAGCCGCTTCATTTTAATGAGTTTGAAATAGACAGGAATAGAATAGGAAATAAACCTACTCGTAATATTCTTTATATTGAAGGGCTCACTCAAACGCGTGACACTTTGGATTTATTTCTTTGCCATTTTCCCAGTCGAGCGGGTGGGCAGAGAGTCACAGATTCATATCGCAGATATGTAGCACAAGTGCTTAAAAATCAAGTGGATTCTATAATGATCCATAGAAATTATCCAAGAATTATAATAACTGGAGATTTTAATGACTTTCCTGATAATGCTTCATTGAAAACTATATTAAAAGCATCTAAAGTCGAAGCAGTAGTCAATCCTTCATCTTTGTATAATTTAATGATAGAGAAGAAACCTGGAACCTATAAGTATAAAGGTAAGTGGAACACTTTAGATCAGTTTATTGTAAATGGGAACTTACTTATTCAGCAAGATGGTCATTTATATACATCTTCAAATTGGGTATATATTCATCAACCCTCCTTTATATTGGAGGATGATTATGAATTTGGTGGGCAAAAGCCTTTTCGCACCTACAATGGTATGAGATATCAAGGAGGTTACAGTGATCATTTGCCAATAGTAGCTGATTTCCATTGGTGATTATTCATGGTGATATGGGCCACCATTTAGGATAGTCATAGCACGGTAGAGTTGTTCCACGAAAATAAGACGAATCATTTGGTGGGAAAATGTCATTTTCGAAAGAGATATTTTCTCTTGAGCTATATTGTAAACTCGCTGAGAGAAACCATAGGGACCTCCAATAATGAATACAAGTCGTTTGTTAACAGTATTCATTTTTTGTTTAGTCCATTCTGCAAATTCAATGCTTCTGAATTCTTTCCCATGTTCATCTAATAGTATCACAACATCTCCTTGTTGAAGAGCTTTAAGGATTAAGTCAGCCTCTTTCTCTTTCTGTTGCTGCTCTGAAAGGTTTTTCGTGTTTCTTAATTCAGGCAGAACTTCAAAATGAAAATTAAGGTAGTGTTTCAACCGTGAAATGTAGTCATCAATTCCTGTGATGTAATGCTTTTCGGTGGTTTTGCCTACAACGAGTAATACTGTTTTCATATTGCAAAAATAGTGTATTTAAAACAAATAATCTAGGATAAAATTATTTATTTGTGAATTATTAATTCTAGGTTTTTTTTACTATTTTATTTTTATATGTAAATATGGATTATAATAGAATTGCTTTTTAGTCCTTCAAAGATTTCGAAAATTGTTTCATTTGTAGTAGCTAATCAATTGTTACTGGAAAAAAGTTTGACTAATTTTGGTTAAAGTCAGATTATTTTCTATATTTGTAAGCTAGAATATAACATCTGAAATCAAAAAATTATTAATATGTTCTATTATGGAAAACGAAGAATTGATTAAGAAATGTACCGAAGCTGCAAAGAAGTGGCTTTCTCCTTCTTTTGATGCTGAGACTCGTGCAGAAGTTCAAGCTATGCTTGATGCAGAGGACAAGACTCCATTAATTGACGCATTTTATCGAAACCTGGAATTTGGTACAGGTGGTTTGCGTGGTATCATGGGAGCAGGAACTAACCGAATGAACAAATATATTGTCGGAATGGCAACTCAGGGCTTTGCTAATTATGTTCTGAAAGCCTTTCCTGGTCGTAAAGATTTAGCGGCAGTTGTTGGCCATGATTGTCGTAATCACGGTCGTGAATTTGCTGAGACTGTGGCAGCTATTTTTTCTGCTAATGGTATAAAATGCTATTTGTTTGAGAGTTTGCGTCCTACACCTGAAATATCTTTTGCTATACGTAAATTACATGCTCAGTGTGGTGTGAATGTTACAGCATCTCATAACCCTAAAGAATATAATGGTTATAAGGCATATTGGGAAGATGGTGCTCAAGTCCTATCTCCACATGACACTGGTATCATAGAGGAGGTAAATAAGGTAACTATTGATGATGTTAAATTTGATGCAAACTGGGATTTAATAGAAATCATTGGTGGTGAAATGGATTATGATTATATGACAGCTGTTCATGAGGCTTTAATTGATCAGGATGTCATCAATCGTCAGAAAGATTTAAACATAGTTTATTCTGCTATGCATGGAACTGGTAGAGTTGTTGTTCCTCTATGTCTTCGTTCTTGGGGGTTCCAGAATATACATGTTGTTCCAGAGCAAATGGTTATAGATGGCAACTTCCCTACAGTTGTTTCTCCTAATCCAGAGAATGCTGAAGCTATGACATTAGGAATGAAGCTAGGAACTAAGTTGAATGCAGACTTAGTAGTTGCAACTGATCCTGATGCAGACCGTTTGGCTATTGTTTGCCGTGATAACAAGGGCGAGTGGATTATCATAAATGGAAATCAGACTTGTATGATGTTCTGCTATTACATCATTAAGAACAAGAAGGCTTTAAGTCAGTTGAAATCTACAGATTTCTTGGTAAAGACTATTGTTACAACTGAGGTTATTGCAGAAATAGCTAAAAAGAACAACGTTGAACTTCGTGATTGTTATACAGGTTTCAAATGGATTGCTCGTGAAATCGCCATTTCAGAAGGTAAACAGAAATATATTGGAGGTGGTGAGGAAAGCTTTGGTTTCTTACCATATGATAAGGTCCGTGATAAAGATGCTCCAGCTTCAATTTGTTTAATTTGTGAAATCGCTGCATGGGCTAAAGATCAGGGAAAGACCTTATATGACTTGTTGATGCAGATTTATTCCGAGTATGGCTTCTCTAAGGAGTTTACAATTAATGTAGTTAAGCCTGGTAAGAGCGGTGCAGATGAAATCAAGCAAATGATGGCTGATTTCCGTACTAACCCTCCAAAAGAATTGGGAGGTTCTAAGGTTGTTACTATTAAAGACTACCAAACCTTGCAGTTGGCTGATGTAAATGCTGGTACAGTTAAGCATTTGGATATGCCAGCAACAAGTAATGTTTTGCAGTATTTCTGTGAGGATGGAACAAAGGTGAGTGTTCGTCCATCAGGAACTGAGCCTAAGATTAAGTTCTACTGCGAAGTAAAGGGTAAGATGACTAGTGCAGAAGATTATCCTGTTTTGTCTGAAAAGGCTATGGAGAAGATTGAAGCTATTAAGGTCAGCTTAAAGTTATAAATATATAAACCCTGATAAAAAAAGGATGCATAATGTGCATCCTTTTTTTATACTTCGATTATTTGAAAAGTTCTTCTAAGTTTTTCTTTCCAGCAGGAATAGTCCATGATTCTGGTATGAATTTCCAGTTGCTCATGTGAGGTGGTGTAATAGTTTTCTTTTCTTCGATATGTTTGATCAAATAATAACGTAAATCTTTATCTGTACTGTTTACTATCCGTTTAAGAATTTCTTGTTTTGTTAAGCCAGCTCCTTTAGTTAGTAAATCTCCACCTCCATTTCCCCTATAGGAGTTTATGGCAACATTGTATCGTTTGTTCAAATTAAATGGGGTACCATCTGTCAAAGATATTATTTTTACTTTTTCTCCCTCTGGTTTTGTTACATCTACAGTGTAATTGATACCAGCAGCTGTATCAAAATTAAAGTAGAAATTTTTGAATCCTAAATGCTGATCGTCTGAAGCATCTTTATTTAGTAACAACAGATCATCATTTGCACTTTTCATTAGGTTTGTCCAGCTTGCATAACTCATTTCCAATTCATCTTTAATTTCTTGTCCAGTAAGGCTCATAGTGTATAGATAGTTTTCGAAACGGTAAAGATTAAACATGTCACCTACTGTAAGGTCACCTGCAGGAATTACGGCATTAAGTGAGAGTGGAGCTGTAATCGAAATAGGAGCACCAGTAATATCCATTTGCAACTGATGTATAAGACTTAGAAAATCACATGGGCCAATAAATGCTTCTTTTGCATAAAGTGTTTTGGTTAACTTTCCAATTTTTCGATTGATAAAATCAATTGATTGTTGCTTTTGAGGAGCAAATTCCTTTTCAAAGTCTGTGTCTATTGGATAGTCTTTCATGTCTTTCAGTTCTGGCTTGATTTCTTTAGAAACTACTTTCCCATTTTTAAGTTGGAAAGTGACATGTATTAAACTAAGGAATTCAGCTTCATTATCAGGATTAATACAGTATACAGTTTTCCCTTCTGGATCAATTATTTCTTCTAGAAAATTTTTGTGGTCATGACCATAAAAGATGACATCAAAGCCAGCGACCTTTTCTGGTATTACGAATGAAGCATCCTCTAAGACTTCACCTTCAGCAGTTTCGTTACGACTATCAGAACCTGAGTGTAATAGTCCAACAATTAAATCTGGCTTTTCTTTTTTTACTTCTGGAATCCATATTTTTGCACATTCTACCATATCTTGAAACTCTAATCCATCCCAAAGAATTTCTGGAAGCCACTTAGGTACAGCTGGAGTAATCATACCTATTATGGCAATTTTAATACCACTTCGTTCTATAATAGTATAAGGTTGAAAGTAAGGTTTACCAGTCTTTGAATCAATTATGTTGGCACCTAAAACAGGGTGGTTGCATTGACTATAAAATTTGTCATATACTGCATGTCCAGTTTCAATATCATGGTTCCCTACGGCAGCTGCATCGCATTTTAAGTAGTTTAGCATTTTTGCGACTTGATGTACTTTTGCTGTATCCATATAGTTAAAGTAGTAGACTTCAGGTTGACCTTGAAGAATGTCTCCATTTTCTAAATATAAAAGATTGTCTCCAAGTTCATTGCGGGTCTCTTTTAGATATTGTGACACACGAGATAGAGAGGAATGTTGTATTTTACCATTACGGAAATCATAATCGTAAAAAGCACCATGCACATCGCTTGTTTCAGCTAGTTGAATCTTGACTGTTCTTTCTTCTACTGAGCATGATAAAATAGTCAGTGTGATAAAGGCCGAGATTAATAAGTATAAATATCTTTTCATAGTATATTGTTTTGTTTTTCTAGCCAGTGGTTAATTAATTTTCTTGCAATGGATAGTTTTTGCGGAAGTTCAGGAAGATTGTCTTTTGTAAACCATCCACCACCTCCGAGTTCACTACGTTGGAGATGAATTTCTCCACTTTCGTATTCAGCTGTAAAGCCTACCATGAGACCACAAGGATAAGGCCAAGGTTGACTGTCGAAATACTTGATGTTTTTAATGGTAAGACTAGTCTCTTCACGTACTTCCCGTTTCACACATTCTTCTAGAGTTTCACCCGTTTCTACGAAACCTGCAACTAAACCGAAAAATTTGCCACGAAAATTATGTGCGTGAACCATTAGAATTTCGTTTCCTTTTTGTATTAGAACGATGCATGCTACAGCTACATTTGGCCATATTTCTTTTCCACACATTGTACATTTTTTGCTGATTGGAGAATTAAATTTCAAAGGTCCTCCACAACAGCCACAGTATTTGTTATTAGTGTCCCAATATAATAGTTCTCTACACTTGCCAGCTTTCTGATAATGCTCGTAGGGCAGTATTTCGTAGGAGGGCCTGAGTGAAATCATTATTTGCTTTTCATCTTCAATAATGGGTGATGGGATGGAAATAGCAGAGTAACCATTTTCTGGTGTTATTATGGTAGTCCAAGGTGCCACTTTTACTGGTGGTTCTTCAGCAAATGGGACTACCAACTGGTTACCTTCTTTCCAAAGGAGCAATTCGTCTTGACAGAATACATACCAGTATTGTTTCATGATTAATTATGTTTATTTTCTTTTTCTTTAATGAAACCATTCCGGTATGCGTATAATAGCTTCTTAAGATCATCAATTTGTCTCTGAAGTTCTCTACCGAGATCAGTGTCCTTTACCATTACGCGATGTGCACTAAGTTCAACTAATTGGGTGGTCGAAACAATATCTGTTCCTTTTTCTATAGCGTCCTTAGTTGATGTAAAAGGTTCGTGTTGGACTAATTGTAGACCTCTGGAATGATAAACTAATGTGTAGCCTGCAATTCCAGTCTTTTCATGATATGCTTTAGCAAAACCACCGTCGATAACTATGAGTTTACCATGAGCTTTTATTGGGCTTTCACCTTTGGTAGCAGCTTTAACAGGAACATGGCCATTCACTATGTGGCGATGCTCTCCTATGACACCAAATTCATCGAGAATGGCATCGCAAACTTTTTCATTATCTCGGTATGTGTAGTAGTAACCTTTCTCTTCTTTAGACATGGATTTGTCTTTTAAAAAATAACTTTCAAATGTAGCCATTTTGTCCTTGTCAAAGAGTGGAGAATTTTTACCACACCATAAATACCATATGTAATCCCGTGCATATTGGCGCTCTTCCTTACTTATTTCTGAATTGAAAGCACATCGGGTTTGACGTCCTACTTCGTTCATTAGTGCTTTCCCATGAAAATAGTGGTCACGTATCTTGACATCTTTGAATGTTCCATCTTCATTTAAAGGTATTGATGCATGAAATAGGAGATTTCCATTACAAACATTATACATACATCCATTGGTGAATAGGCACTTAACATGCTTTTGAAGCTTGTCGCTAGTGCAAAATGAATGTTTAAGCCTTTCCATAATATCTTTTTCTGATTCAGTCAAATCATATGGATGCTCTTGGTTGATTGTAGGGAAATTTGTATCCCACATTTCATAATCTTTGTCATTATAATGGAACACGCCTCTATCCAAGTCTATAAATTCTAGCAGTTTACGAGATTCCATTTCAAAATCAGGTCGACGGTCTATGATGGCAGCTTCTAATTTAAATTGGATAATTGTAATAGCTTTGTGCATTTGTGCAAGTAGACGTGTGGATTTGGTGTCGAAATGTGCAGGCTCAGCTACAATTGGTTGGAATCTTTCGCAAGGATCATCTTTATAAGTTTCCATGGCAAATGTCGCTAATGGCAAAAGGTTGATTCCATACCCATCTTCTAATGTCGCCATATTTCCATATCGGAAACTAATACGTAGGACGTTTGCGATGCAAGCTAGGTTGCCTGCTGCGGCACCTATCCAGTTAATATCATGATTGCCCCATTGTACATCGAAATGATGATAATGGCGAAGAGTTTCCATGATAATGTGAGCACCTGGGCCACGGTCCCAAATATCTCCTACGATGTGAAGTTGGTCAATAGAGAGACGTTGAATGACATTGCATAGAGCAACAATGAAATCATCAGCACGCCCGATGTCAATAATGGTTTTTATAATTTGGTTAAAGTATTCTTGCTTATTTGGTTCAGCAGATGACTCATGAAGTAGTTCTTGAATGATATAAGAATAGTCTTCGGGAAGTGATTTGCGTACTTTTGATCGTGTGTATTTAGAAGATACATTTTGGCATACTGTAACTAATTGGTGCAAGGTAATCATATACCAATCATCAAGATTCTCCTCTTTCTGTTTAATGATATTGAGTTTTTCTTCTGGGTAATATATAAGAGTACATAATTCATGCTTTTCATTTTCACGCATGGTAAGGCCAAAAATCTCATTTACCTTACGCTTAATATTTCCAGATGCATTTTTGAGTACATGAATAAAGGCTTCATATTCACCATGTAAATCAGAAATGAAATGCTCTGTGCCTTTTGGTAGGTTGTTTATTGCCTCTAAATTAATGATTTCTGTACTTGCGGAAGCAATAGTAGAAAAAGAGCCACTAAGTAGTTGTAAATAGCGCATATCTTTTCCTATCATTTGGGGAGTGATTGGCTGACTATTCTGATCCATGTTGAGTTATTTATTGTTATATCTACAAAAATACAACCTTTTTCGATAATGACATTTATTTTTCTTTGGAAAAGTTTTTTAGTAATGTATTTTTATGTCTATATTTGCTACATGGAGAGTAAAAAGGAACTTAGGAAACGTATGTCTTATTTAAAAGCACAATTGCCCGTAGACAAACGTTTGGTAGAGTCTGAAAACATTATAAACCAGATAAGACTTTTGCCTCAATTTCAAAATGCAAAAGTAGTAATGGGCTATTGTCCTCTTCCTGATGAAGTGGACATTATGCCATTATTTCAAATGTATTTGGGGAAGAAAACAATTTTGTTTCCAGTTGTAATAGGAGAAGATATAGAATTGCGTGAATATAAAGGGGAGGGTTTTTTACAGACTGGTGCATTTAATATTTTAGAGCCTTCTTCTTCTTCTTCTCCTTTTTTTACTGATTATGACAAGATAGATGTAGTAATTGTGCCTGGTGTCGCTTTTACTAAAGATGGTAAAAGACTTGGTAGAGGCCGGGGATACTATGATAGATTTCTTCCTAAATTGAATCATGCTTTTAAATTAGGAGTGGGTTTTTCTTTTCAAGTTGTAAATTATGTACCTACAGATTCTTTAGACCAGCCTCTAGATTGTATTTTGACTTCAGTTTTCGATAAACAATAATCATGGCTGGGATTAGGAAGCAATCTGCTGACATCCAAGCAATAGGATCTCCCCAGCATACCCCTAAAAAACCTGTTGCAGGCACTATCCAAATACTCACACACACACGTGCAATCATTTCAAAAACACCTGAATTTAATGCAAGTCTGGTGAATCCTACTCCTTGTAATGTATATCTTAGGGTTGTTAGAATTCCTAGAAAGATATAGTTAAAACATGATATATGTAGAAAGAGTGCGCTATATTCGATTATTTTTTGCTCTTGAATCCCGACAAATAGCGAGGAAATCCACTCTGCGGTAAACCATAGAAGTGTGGCACAGAATATCCAATAAAATAATGTCATAGATAGTGATGTACGTATCCCATACCATATTCTTATTATACGTTTAGCTCCTAGATTCTGTCCAACATAAGTTGCCATGGCAATTCCTAGATTTTCTAATGGGCTCATAAAGAACATTTTTATTCTCATCGCAGTGGTAAATGCTGTCACACATGTAGCTCCTAAAGCGTTGTTCGCACTTTGTAACATGATGCTGCCTATTGCTGTAATTGAAAACTGAAGTCCCATTGGGACTCCCATAAGCAGAAGAGTTTTTACACTCTTGGTTTTTATGCGTGATTCCTCATAGCTCATTTTAAGTAGTGGAAAATTCGTCCTCATGTAAATCAAGCAGCATATTGCACTCACTCCTTGAGCAATGAGTGTAGCAATTCCAGCACCTGCAGCTCCCCATCCAAATGCTAAAATGCAGATAAAGTCCAAAATAACATTCAAAACTGATGCAAAAAGTAAAAAATAGAATGGAGTTTTACTATCACCTAATGCGCGTATTATACTAGCTATTAAATTGTAAAATAGAGCACATGGTATTCCTATAAATGTAACAAGTAAATATTCATATGCATCAGAGAATATTTCTTCCGGGGTGTGCATTATATGGAGAATATTATCACAAAGTAGAGTACATATAATGACAAAGAAAATGGAAATGCCAGTAGCAAGCCAATAACTGTTTGCAACATAGGAACGCATTCGACTGTAGTCTTTAGCTCCAAATGCTTGTGCAACAGGAATGCCGAAACCTCCTGCGCATCCATTACAAAAACCTAAAATAAGAAAGATAACAGAGGAACTGGCTCCCACACCTGCAAGTGCGTTGATTCCTAAAAATCGACCTACAATTGCAGCATCAATCAAACTATATGTTTGCTGTAGAAGTGAACCTAATAATAGAGGTATAGAAAAATTAAGTATGTGTCGGAAAGGACTTCCGACTGTCATGTCTTTTATCATTATCAATTTTGGAACAAAGTAAGCGTACAATGGTACGCTTACTTTGTGTTATTTCCTATTTTAAAGGTATGGAATCTATGCGAACTTGATGCCTTCCTCCTTCAAAATCGGTGTTTAAGAACTCATCCATAATTTGTCGAGCTATTTCATTGTCTATGAATCTGCCTGGCATGACAAGTACATTTGCATTGTTATGCTGGCGGATAAGATGTGAAATTTCAGGAATCCAACAGAGGCCTGCTCGAATTCCTTGATGTTTATTTAAGGTCATGCTAATGCCTTCGCCACTACCACACATAGCAATGCCAAGTTTAACATCTCCATTGTCGATAGCATAGCCTAGCTTATGTCCAAATTCGGCATAATTACAGCTTTCTTCAGTGAAGGTACCATAATCTTTGTAAGGAATACCTTTTTCTTCTAGATATTGCTTAACGAACTGTTTGAGCTTAAAACCAGCATGATCGCTAGCTAAACCAATTAATTCTCTTTCCATTAGAATAATTTGCTTACCTGATTGTATACATTTTCAGCAGTATAGCCCAATTTCTCATCAAGAACTTTATAAGGAGCTGAAAAACCAAAACTTTCTAATCCCCAAATAGTTCCTTCTGCCTCTGGAACTAATCCTAGAAGGTTGACAGGCAAGCCTGCTGTGAGACCAAATTTCTTTACATCTCTTGGTAACACACTTAGTTGATATTCTTTAGATTGATTGCGGAATAAGCCTTCCGATGGTACGCTCACGATACGAATCTTTTTGCCATCTTTTCGAAGCAGTTCAGCTCCTGCAACCAATGTAGATACCTCAGAACCAGTTGCAACCAATATAACATCAGGATTCTCGTCTGATCCTGCAACAACATAGCCACCTTTTAAAACTTGGTCATAGTCATTGCCGTCTGGCAGATTGTTAATATTTTGACGACTTAAAATAAGAGCGGTAGGAGTGCTTGTGTTTTCTATTGCTAATTTCCATGCGACAGTAGTTTCTTTAGCATCCGCAGGTCGGAGAACAAGCATAGAGTTCTTTCCATGGTGGTTCTTCAATTTTTCCATTAGGCGGATCTGTGCTTCTTGTTCTACAGGCTCATGAGTTGGACCATCTTCACCTACACGGAACGCATCATGAGTCCATATGAATTTTACAGGAAGTTCCATTAAAGCAGCCATACGTATAGCAGGCTTCATATAATCTGAGAATACAAAGAATGTTCCACAAGCAGGAATAACACCTCCGTGCAATGCCATACCTATACAGCAGCAAGCCATGGTTAGTTCTGCCACTCCTGCCTGGAAAAATGCCCCTGAGAAATCACCTGCTTTGAAGGCGTGAGTTTTTTTCAAAAATCCGTCAGTCTTGTCAGAATTAGAAAGGTCAGCAGAAGCACAAATCATATTAGGAACTTGTTCTGCCAATACTCCTAAACATGCTGCTGATGCATTACGTGTAGCATCATTATCTTTTTGAACCACTTTGTTCCAGTCTACTTTTGGTGCCTTATTGCTGAACCATTCTGTTTGTTGAGCTGCAATTTCTGGATTGGATTCAGCCCAAGCTTTCTCCTCTGCGTGTCGTTCTGAAGTTATTTTTTCTAGTTCTTCAGCTCGTTTTGCATATAATTCCTTTACCTCATCAAAAATTACGAATGGATTATCTGGGTTACCTCCTAGGTTATTGATAGTGTTTATGTATGCATCTCCACCTAAAGGAGCACCATGAGTCTTGCAATTGCGTTCGTATGATGTACCATCAGCTTTTAATGCCCCCTTACCCATAACACACTTACCTATGATAAGGGTTGGTTTTCCAACTACTTTTTTCGCCGCGTTAAGAGCTTCTCTAATCATGGTGACATCATTTCCATTTATTTCGATAACTTCCCACTGCAACGCACGATATTTGGCAGCTGTATCTTCATTCATGACATCTGCAGTCTCAGTTGAAAGTTGGATGTCATTAGAATCGTAAAACATAATCAGATTGTCAAGTCCCAAAGAACCAGCTATACGTGCAGAGCCTTGAGAAATTTCCTCTTGAATTCCACCATCGGAGATATATGCGTAAATAGTTTCTTTTTCAAAAGTAGGGTTGCCCGTATGTGCTGCTAAGAATTTAGCAGCAATTGCAGCACCTACTGCATAGCAGTGACCCTGTCCAAGTGGACCTGAAGTGTTTTCAATACCTCTTTTGATATCAAATTCAGGGTGACCAGTAGTAGGTGATCCCCATTGACGTAAATTGGCAAGTTCGTCTAAGGTAAACTTTCCTGTTAGGGCTAATTGAGCGTAGAGCATTGGAGCCATGTGACCTGGATCAAGATAAAACCTGTCTCTACCTACCCATGTGGGATCCTTTGGGTCATGAATCAGAAACTCAGAATAAAGTACATTAATAAAATCAGCTCCACCCATGGCACCTCCAGGATGGCCAGATTTAGCTTTTTCTACAGCACTTGCAGCCAAAATTCTGATATTATTGGCTGCCCGGTTCAAAAGTTTAATATCGTTCATAGTTTTTATATTATAGTTTTTGCAAAAATAACGATTAAATTTGATGTACCAAAATTGTAACGAAAGAAAGTGAAACCAATTAGGTTTCACTTTCTTAATATACAACTAAATAAGTCTGTTTTAGCAAAGTTTTCTAGCACCGTCACTAATGATCACATCAATGACTTTTGGCTCTTTACCATATTTTTCCTTATATTTAGCTTTGGCAGTTTCAATAAATGGTTTGTAAAGAACATCTTCCACCAGGTTGATGGTACAGCCACCAAATCCACCACCCATTACTCGTGAACCAGTTACACCACATTCCTTTGCTATCTCATTTAAGAAATCAAGTTCTTCACAAGATACTTTGTAATCTTTGCTTAGACCTTCATGTGTTTCATACATCTTTTGGCCAACAGCTTCATAATCGCCAGCTTTAAGAGCATCACAAACTGCCAATACACGGTCTTTTTCTCCAATTACATATTTAGCACAGTTATAGTCCTCTTCGGAAACTTCGTTCTTTACTTCTTCCAGTTTTGCCCAATCTGCATCACGTAAAGTTTCAACACCTTCGTGCTTGGCAGCAATGTGAGCTACTACATTTTCGCAGCTTTTTCTTCGGTCGTTATAAGCTGAAGATGCCAACTCATGCTTAACTAATGAGTTTAATAAGACAAGCTTATAGCCCTTTGGATTGAATGGGAAGTATTCATATTCCATAGAACGGCAATCTAGACGAATCAAATGATCTTTTTTGCCGAAGATAGATGCAAATTGGTCCATGATGCCACAGTTTACACCAATGTACTTGTGTTCTGTAGCTTGGCCAGCCAATGCTAATTCAAATTTAGGAACTTTATTTTCGCCAAACATGTCGTTCAAGGCAAAAGCATATGTGCTTTCCAAAGCAGCAGATGAAGACATACCGGAACCTAATGGAACATCACCAGCAAATGCTGTATTAAAGCCTTTTACATCAACACCACGAGCTACCATTTCCTTGCATATGCCGAAAATGAAGCGTGCCCATGTTGCACGAGGACCTTTATCATCCTTTATGGAGAATTCTACATAGTCCTTCATGTCAATAGAATATGCTCGTACAATACTTTCTGTACCATTAGGCTTTAACTCTGCGATAATACCGCAATCTACAGCACCTGGAAATACGAAACCGCCATTGTAATCGGTGTGCTCACCAATAAGATTGATTCGTCCAGGGGATGCATAAACGGAACCAGTAGTGCCATCAAAATGCTTGATGAAACGACTACGGACATCTTCAATTGTTAGTTTCATGTCAATTAGTTAAAAAGTTTTTTATTTGGGATTAATCCTCTACAGGGATATCCTTGTTTACATTCTTACAGCCTATCAAACCATAGAACAGGATATATGCTAAACCTGCCAATGGTACAATGTAACTAATGGCAAAGCCAGCGATATCGGCAACACCATTCTGAATCAGTGGTAGTACACCACCACCGAATACTAACATCATAAATATACCAGAAGCAGCAGCTGTATACTTACCAAGTCCCTCAACTGCCAAGTTGAAAATACCACCCCACATAACTGAAGTACAAAGACCACAAAGCACTAGGAGGAATGCACTTACAGGAACAACTTCCATGCTGAATGCTCCATTAGCATAAGCAGGACAAGATGCCTGAACAGAAGAAGGTAAGAACATTGCCAACAGAACAAAGCAAATAGCAACACCAGCACATACTGTCAGCTGAGTTTTACTAGACACTTTACCAGAAATTGCAGAACTGATTAAACGACCGACGAGCATGAGCAACCAATAGAATGCTGCAACGCCACCTGCTACAGCAGCAGCACCTTCACGACCTAAGCCCTTGACTGGATCGGACAGCCACAAGTTTAATGTTCCAGGTATACCTGTTTCAACACCTACATAAAGAGCAATAGCAATAGCACCGAGTACAAAGTGGCGGAAACTCCATGCACTGTATTTATCCTTAACTTTAGCAACTGCAGCTTCTTTTTTCTTCAAGTGTGGCTCTGGGATATCAACAAAGAGGATGATAACGAAGGCTACAGCTAATACACCCATAGCGATGAACAATAGAGGAGCAACATCACCCATTGCGGTCTTATCAGTTACGGTACCAATTAATACACCCACAAACAATGGGGTTAAAGTACCAGCCAATGAGTTGAATGCGCCACCAGTTTGAATCAACTGATTACCTTTGTTTCCACCACCACCAAGTAGGTTCAACATTGGGTTTACAACAGTGTTCAACATACAAACGCAGAAACCACAGATAAATGCACCCAACAAATATACATAGAAACCACCACCTTGGCCACTCAGGTACTGAACTAAAAGTCCGACAATACCAACGATCATGGCAATGAGAGCAGTTTTCTTGTAACCGATTCTCTCCAACATCTTGCCTGCAGGAATACCCATGAATAAATATGCAAAGAAGTTCATGAAGTTTCCTAACATTGCTTCCATGTTACTCAAACCTTGAGCCTTCCAAATGTTACCAATAGGTGCTGCCAAGTTGGTAACGAAAGAAATCATTGCAAAGAGGAAGAACATTGCAATAATGGCGATAATACTACCGCTCTTTTTTTCTGCTTGTGTCATAATTATTAAATTTATATTTGGTAATTAATTCATTCATCAATGATTCCAAACTTGTAGATTGTACGCTGGCGATAAGTTTCTCCAGGATTCAAGACTACGGTAGGGAAATAAGGGCGGTTTGGTGAATCTGGGAAATGCTGAGCCTCAAAGCAGACTGCACTCCTAGCAGGGAAGGTTGCACCATGCCAACCTGTGAAGCCGTTTAACCAATTGCCAGTGTATAGTTGAACACCTGGTTCAGTTGTATAAATTTCCATTGTTCGGCCAGAAACTGGTTCTATTATTTTGGCTGCAAATGATAGTTCTCCTCGTTCATGTTTGTTTAGAACATAACAATGGTCATATCCAGTTCCATTAATAATCTGCTGATTTGTCTTATCATTAATACGCTCACCCAATGTATGGGGCTTACGGAAATCAAAAGGTGTGCCATCAACAGGATCCACAGAACCTAAAGGAATGCTGTTTTCGTCTATAGGAATATAATGATCTGCATTGATGGTACAGATGACATTATCAATTGTTGCAGTAGGATCCGCAATACCACTTAAGGAAAAGAATCCATGGTGAGTCATGTTGACAATGGTCCGACGGTTTGTAAAGCCTCTATATTCAATGATAAAAGCATCTTCGTCAGACAAAGTATAACGGACTGTCATATTTAGTTCTCCAGGAAAACCTTCTTCTCCATAGCTGGAAGTATAATGAAGTTCCAAGCATTGAGGGTCAATCATCATGGCTTCCCAAACACGGGTATGAAAACCTGTAGGTCCTCCATGAAGGGAGTTCGGTCCGTTGTTTATGGCTAGCTGGTATACTTTTCCATCTAAAGTAAATTGTCCTTCTTTAATGCGGTTGCCGTAACGACCTATAAGGGTACTTAAAAAAGGTTCCGGACTATTAATGACGTTTTGCAATGTGTCATGACCTTGAATGACATTAGCAAATTTGCCGTTCTTGTCTGGAACCATAATGGAAAGGATTGCGCCACCATAATTTGTGACTGCAATTTCACTGCCTTTCTCGTTTTTAAGTATGAAAAGATCTGTTTTTTTGCCTTTTATCTCAGATTGGAAGTCTTCTCTCTTCAAACCTGAGATATTATGGGGATCGATTTCGTTAATCATAGAATTCTTTTTTGGTTAAATCTAAGTGCAAACATAACCAAAAGAATTGATTTGGGCAAATGAATTTAGAAAAAGTAACGACCTATATCTCCAAATTAAACAAATTATTTCTGATTATAGACCATTTTCTGAAATGTGAAGTAGAAAATCTGCTACTATAAAATTACTGCCACCTACAAACACAACATCATCCTCCTTAGCATTTTTCAATGCGGAATCAAAAGCTTCAGCTACATTAGGATATGCATTCCCAGTTAAATTGTGATTTTTGCCCATTTCTCTTAATTGGTCTGCTGGTAGTGCACGTTTTACGCTGGCTTGTGTGAAATAATAAGATGCATAACGTGGCAGTAAATCCAAGACACCATTAATGTCTTTGTCATTGACCATGCCTATGACGATATGGAGCGGCTTGTCTAGACTTTGTAACTGTTTACTAACGTACTTTATACCACCAGTGTTATGGCCTGTGTCACACAAAACCAATGGTTTGTCTTTAATTTTTTGCCACCTTCCCAATAGACCGGTCAATGATGTGACTTGGGCAAATCCCTGTCGGATATGTTCATCATTTAATCTGATACCATTATAAATCAATTGTCTGATAGCATGCAGTAATGTGTTTGTGTTTTTTGCTTGATATTCACCACCTAGCTCTCCATATAAAGTAGTTGTATTTAAAAAGCCTTGACGAAGCGTATAATTCAAACCAAAATTTTCAGTTGGATTAGGAATTGCATTCAAAATAATGGGGTAGTCTTCTGCAAAAATAATTGGGCATTCCACTTCTTTGCTTTGTTGTTCAAATACTTCTCGTGTTTCTGAAGTAACCTCTCCGATAATAACAGGCACTCCTTTTTTCATAATACCTGCTTTCTCATATGCTATTTTCGCCAACGTGTCTCCTAAGAACTGGGTATGGTCAAAACTGATATTAGTAATAATGCTTAATTCTGGTTGAATGATGTTTGTGCAATCTAATCTTCCTCCTAAGCCAACTTCTACTATGGCGATGTCTACGTTTTCATCCGCAAAATACTTGAAAGCCATAGCAGTAGCAAGTTCAAAAAATGAAGGATGAAGAGGTTCGAAAAAAGAGCGTTCTTTTTCAACAAAATCAATGACATATTGTTCAGGAATCATCTCTCCATTTATACGTATTCTTTCCCTAAAATCGAGTAGATGAGGAGAAGTATACAGTCCGACTCTATATCCTGCAGACTGGAAAATAGCAGCAAGAGTATGACTGCAACTACCTTTGCCGTTTGTCCCGGCAACATGAATGGTTTTATACAAACGGTGTGGATGACCAAAATGATCATCTAGTTTATGAGTTGTTGTCAAGCCTTCTTTGTATGCACCTGCTCCGATATGTTGGAATAGTGGTGTACTATCGTATAAGTATTGGATGGTATCCTTATAGGTCATGTTTGTTTAGTCAAAAAATTTGCGAAATTTTTTGAAAATACTTTCCTTTAAACTTTGATTTGGGACAAAATTGCTACTGTTCTGCAATTTCTCCATCATGTTCTTTTCCTCTTTGTTTAATGCCTCAGGTACATAAATACTAATTTGGACTAATTCATCGCCACTACCGTGAGTTCTTCCGTAGCTGTCCAAAATAGGTAGTCCCTTGCCACGTAATCTCATTACTTTGCCAGGCTGAGTACCTGGGTCAATTTTAATTCTAACCTTGCCATCTACAGTAGGAACTTCCACCGCTCCTCCTAAAGCTGCAGTAGGGAACGGAAGAAGTAGATTGTATACTAAATCATTGCCGTCACGTATTAATTCTTTGTTCGGTTCTTCTGCAATAATGACTTGTACATCACCTGCAATACCGTTATGACGTCCAGCATTTCCTTTTCCTGATACTGTAACGATCATTCCTTCTGCAACACCTGCAGGAATATTAACTTCAACAAGTTCTTCGCCTTTGACTACGCCCTCTCCTTGACAATATGAACACTTGTTCTTGATAATCTTACCTTCACCATTACAAGTAGGACAGACACTTTGTGTCTGCATCATGCCGAAAATGCTTTTTTGTGTACGAGTGACCATTCCACTACCATGACATGTAGAGCATGTTTCAGTTGCCTCCTTGCCACCCTCAGCGCCAGTTCCATTACAATGTGAACAAGTTACATCTTTCTTAAGCATAAACTTCTTGGTGCATCCAGTCGCAATTTCTTTTAAACTTAAGCGAACACGCATGCGAAGATCTGCTCCCCTAAATTGTTGTTGCCGACGAGATGAAGATCCTCCAAATCCACCGAATCCGGAGAAATTACCATGTCCACCAAAGATATCACCAAACATGGAGAATATATCATCCATGTTCATACTTGAACCACCGAACCCTCCAAATCCACCGGCACCATTCACGCCTTCTGGACCAAATTGGTCATATCGGGCCCTCTTGTTTTCATCACGAAGGACATCATAGGCTTCAGCTGCTTCCTTAAATTTTTCTTCAGCTTCTTTATTACCAGGATTTCTGTCCGGGTGATATTTGATAGCCATTTTTTTGTATGCAGCTTTTATTTCTTGAGCTGTGGCATTTTTATCCACACCCAGGACTTCATAATAATCTCTTTTTGTTGCCATAATACCTATTATTTATTGACCTACGGCCACCTTTGCGTGACGAATGACTTTTTCATTTAGTGTATAACCAGTCTGGACACAATCCAGTACTTTACCCTTTAATTCTGGAGCTGGTGCTGGAACGAGAGCGATTGCCTCGTGGTAATCAACATTAAAATCGGCACCTTCTGTATTGATAGGGTGTAATCCTTCTTTTTGAAGTGTAGTCATGAATTTCTGATATATCAATTCAACCCCAGTAAGAATTGATTTGATATCTTCAGCTTTTTCCATGTTTTTAATAGCTCTCTCAAAATCGTCCAAAACAGGAAGAATGTTCGTGATGACTTTGGTCCCTGCACTTTTAATCAAGTCTGCTTTTTCTAGATTAGTCCGTTTACGGAAATTGTCAAATTCAGCCATTAGACGCAGATACTTGTCTTGCATAGCCGCTGTCTGCCTAATTTGCTCATCCAGCTTTTGCTGAAGCTTTTCCTCTTCAGTTAGTTCTGGCTCTTGTTCGCTTTTAGGTTCAGATTCTTGTTCTTGATTGGCATCTTGCTGAACATCTGTTTCTGGCAGTTCTTGCTGAAAATTCTCTTCAGTTGGATTCTCTATACTGTTTTCAGCTGTGTTTTCAACACGCTCTTTATTTTCTTCGTTGATGTTTTCTTTATTTTCCATGATTTCTAATTTTTTTTGTTTAATAACAAAATCTTTGCCACTTTATTGTAAGTAGGATGTTATATGACAAAGTCACCTTATTTATGACATTTTTGTCATTTTATCCAATAAAAATATTATTTTTGCATTCTAATACAAACATTATTTATGATTACAGTTTCAGATTTAGCTATTCAGTTTGGGAAAAGAGTTTTATATAGGGATGTAAACCTGAAGTTCACTAGTGGAAATATTTATGGTATAATTGGAGCCAATGGTGCAGGAAAGTCTACTTTGTTAAAAGTCCTTTCTGGGGAGTTGGAACCTACGAAAGGAATAATTGCTCTAGGACCTGGTGAACGTTTGTCTGTACTTAGTCAGGATCATTTCAAATTTGATAATTATACCGTTTTGAATACTGTTCTTATGGGGCATAAGCCATTATGGGATATTATGCAGGAACGTGAGTATTTGTATGCAAAAGAGGATTTTACTGACAAAGATGGTATTCGTGCCAGCGAATTGGAGGAGCGATTTGCTGAAATGGATGGTTGGAATGCTGAAAGTGATGCAGCAGCCTTGCTCAGTGGTTTAGGTATTCGAGAAGCACTTCATAATGAGTTGATGGGAGCTCTTAGTGGTAAGGAGAAAGTTCGTGTAATGTTGGCTCAGGCTCTTTTCGGAAATCCTGACAATTTGTTGTTGGATGAACCTACTAATGACTTGGACATGGAGACTGTCTCTTGGTTAGAGGAATATCTTAGCAATTTTGAGCACACAGTATTGGTTGTAAGTCATGATCGTCATTTCTTGGATTCTGTTTGCACCCATACTGTAGATATAGATTTTGGTAAAGTTAATCTGTTTGCAGGTAATTATAGTTTTTGGTATGAAAGCTCTCAGCTTGCTTTGAGACAGGCTCAGAATCAGCGAGCTAAGGCAGAAGAGAAACGTAAGGAACTGGAAGAGTTCATCCGTAGGTTTTCTGCTAACGTCGCAAAAAGTAAGCAGACTACTAGCCGTAAGAAAATGCTTGAGAAACTCACAGTGGATGAGATACAGCCTTCAAGTCGAAAATATCCTGGTATAATTTTTAATATTGATCGTGAACCAGGTAATCAGATCTTAGAGGTTTCAGGCTTAAAAGCTTACAATGATGATGGTTCTCTCTTATTTCAGAATGTAAGTTTCAATGTTGAAAAAGGGGACAAAATTGTCTTTTTGAGTCGTAACCCTAGAGCTATGACAACATTGTTTGAAATTATTAATGGTAATATCGATCCTGCTGAAGGAACATTTAAATGGGGAATAACCATTACTACATCTTACTTACCATTAGATAATACTGAGTATTTTCAAAGTGATAAGAATCTAATTGAGTGGTTGAGTCAATTTGGAGAAGGCAACGAGGTTTATTTTAAAAGTTTTTTAGGGCGGATGCTATTTTCTGGAGAAGAAGTCTTAAAAAAAGTAAATGTTCTGTCAGGTGGGGAAAAAATGCGGTGTATGATAGCTCGCATGCAGCTGAAAAATGCAAACTGTATTATTCTTGATACTCCAACTAATCACTTGGACTTGGAAAGTATTCAGGCCTTTAATAATAATCTAAAATTATACAAGGGTAATGTCTTGTTTGCTAGTCATGATCATGAATTTATCGAAACAGTTGCCAATAGAGTCATTGAGTTGACACCAAATGGTATTATTGATAAAATCATGGATTATGATGACTATATCTCAGATCCTAAAATTCAGGAAATACGTCATCGTTTGTATGGAGAATAAGATTCAGTCTTTTATAGCTCAAAATCATTTGTTAGAGCCTCAAAGTAAGGTTCTTGTTGGATTAAGTGGAGGTGCAGATTCAGTAGCTTTGGCCTTAATTTTGAAGTCTTTGAATTATAATATCATTGCTGCTCATTGTAATTTTCATTTGAGAGGTGATGAATCATTTCGTGATGAATCTTTTGTCCGTCGGTTTTGTGAGAAAGAACAGATAGAATTGCATGTGACAGATTTTCAGACAACAAATTATGCAAAGGAGCACAAAATCAGTATTGAAATGGCGGCTCGAGAGCTTCGATATGCTTATTTTAGAAAGCTGATGGAATCTATGTGCATTCCGACTTTAGCTGTTGCCCATCATCAAGATGATCAAGTAGAAACTTTGTTGATTAATTTAGTTCGTGGAACAGGAATTCATGGATTAAGGGGAATGCTACCTCAAAACGGAGACATTATTCGTCCTTTTTTATGTGTATCTAAAACTGAAATATTAAATTATTTGCAGTCTAGGCATCAAGAATATGTTGTAGATAGTACAAATTTGTCAAATGAGTATAAACGGAACAAAATTCGTTCTGAAGTTGTTCCTATTTTAAAAGAATTAAATCCTTCCGTTATTTCCACTTTATGTCAATCTATGACTCGTTTTAGGGAAGTGGAATTACTCTATCAAGAAAGGGTTCATGAAATTTGTAGGAATATCATATTAGATGATAAATTTGAGTTGGGGAAGACTTCTCTTTTGATGAAAAGGACAGAAGCTACTATCCGTTTCCCTGGAGCTAATACTGTGTGGTATGAAATTCTTTGTTCTTATGGCTTCAATGAGACACAAGTTGCAGATTTTTTAAATTTATCATTGTCTTTATCTGGAAAAATATTCTATTCGGATCAATGGAACCTTTTAGTTGATAGGGATACAGTCCGAATAACTCCAATTATTTTAGATGAATCTAAATTTGTATATATCAATAAATCAGATGAATATGTAGTGTTTGATGATGTTAAGATTAATATAAATTTATATTCAAAGAATGATTACCAAATAATAGAAAAGGAGTCATCTATAGCTCTACTTGATTTTGAAAAATTGCATTTCCCTTTGGTCTTACGTAGAGTAAAAAATGGAGATAAGTTCGTTCCTTTTGGAATGAAAGGGAAAAAGTTAGTTAGCGATTATTTAACAGATCAGAAGGTCTCTTTATGGGATAAAAAAAAGCAGTTGGTTCTCTGTTCAGCCGATGGAGAAATAATATGGTTAGTAGGACGAAGAATTAGTGCTTTATATGCACTTCATGTGTCTACAAATAAGATTTTCCGTTTAAAAATGCTTTAATAATAATTTTTTTCTTACCTTTGTTTTAAAACCTTAAACTATAATATAATGAAACGAAACTTTTTAACTATTAGTACCATTGCACTTTCATTATTTGCTTTGGTTTTTCTGTCTGGTTGTAGCCAGAAAAAGGGTTCAGACATGGACTCTTTCGTGTCAGATTTGATGTCTAAGATGACCTTGGAAGAAAAAATCGGTCAGTTGAATCTTCCTGTTGCAGGTGGATTTGTTGCTGGAGAAGGAAAGGATGGAGAAGAATCTCCTCTAGCTACTCGTGTTTCTAATGGTGAGATTGGAGGTCTTTTTGGTATGAGAGACGTCAAAGCCATTAAGGAAGTACAGAAGGTGGCAGTTGAGAAATCCCGTTTGGGTATTCCTTTGATTTTTGGTTTTGATGTTATTCATGGTTATGATATTACATTTCCTATACCATTAGGAATGTCTACTTCATGGGATATGGATCTTATAGAGAAAGTTGCCCGTACCTCTGCTATTGAAGCTTCCGCTAGTGGTGTAGATTGGGTGTTCTCTCCTATGGTCGATATTTGTCATGATGCTCGTTGGGGACGTATTGCAGAAGGTGCTGGAGAGGATCCATATTTAGGAGCAGAAGTAGCTAAGGCATTGGTCAAAGGTTATCAGAGCGATGGCGATCTGACTCATAATGATAATGTTATGGCTTGCGTAAAGCATTATGCGTTATATGGTGGTGCCGAAGCAGGACGTGATTACAATACTGTAGATATGAGTCGTCAGCGTGCTTTGAACGATTATATGCTTCCTTATAAAGCTGCTTGTGAGGCAGGTGCTGGTTCATACATGGCTTCTTTTAATGAATTTGAGGGAATTCCAGCTACTGCTAATGATTATTTAATGAACGAGTTGTTAAGAAAAACCTGGGGATTCGATGGCTTTATTGTCACCGATTATACTGGTATAATGGAAATGACCTTTCATGGTATAGGAGATGAACCAACAGTTGCTGCACGTGCTCTGAAAGCTGGTATAGATATGGATATGGTAAGCGAATACTTCTTCAAGTACTGTAAGGAAAATTTGGAGAAGGGCATGATATCAGAAAAAGATATCGATACTGCTTGTCGTAGGATTTTGGAAGCAAAGTATAAGTTGGGTCTCTTTGATGATCCTTACAAATACTGTGATGAGAAACGTGCAGAGGAGATTTTAGGTGCTCAGGCACATGTTGATCAAGCTCGTTTGGTGGCTCAGGATTGCCAGGTACTGTTGAAAAATGAAGGAAACCTCTTACCATTGACTAAGAATAAAAGAATCGCTTTGATTGGCCCTATGGCTGATCGTGCTGCTGATATGGTAGGTAGTTGGAGTGGTTATTCTAGAAGTCGTAAGCCTGTATCCTTGAAGCAGGGCTTGGAGGAAGCTATTGCAGGACAGGGTGGTAGCGTGACTTATGCAGAAGGTAGTTGGTTGCTTTCTGATGAAACTACAGAGAAGACTGTTGCTGGTCGTGCCATGGGTTTGGCAAGAGGAGGTGATGCATCAAAAGTTCATGCTCGTTCTGAAGCAGACTTACTGGCAGAGGCATTGCGTGTAGCACGCTCTTCCGATGTAATTGTAGCAGCGTTAGGTGAGAACGCAAATATGAATGGAGAAGGCACATCACGTGCTAATCCAATTATTCCAGAACCTCAGGAAGCATTGTTAAAGGCACTTGTAGCTACTGGTAAACCTGTAGTTTTGGTTGTCTTTACAGGTCGTCCATTAATTCTGACTTGGGAAGATGCAAATGTACCAGCTATATTAAATGCGTGGTTCCCTGGAATAGAAGCAGGACATGCTATTGCTGATGTTTTGTTCGGTGATGCTAATCCTAGTGCAAAGTTGACTACTAGTTTCCCACGTGCTTTGGGTCAATTACCATACTCATATAATCATAAAAACACTGGTCGACCACAGAGTAGTGATGATGCTCCTTATGTTCGTTTCAGATCTAATTATTTGGATGTTATAAATGCTCCTCTGTATCCTTTTGGCTATGGCTTAAGTTACACTACATTTGAGTATTCAGATGTAAAACTATCTTCTGCTAGTATGGCTCAGAACGGAGAAGTTAAAGCTTCTGTAACAGTAAAGAATACAGGTGATCGTGAGGGTAAAGAAATTGTACAGCTTTATATCCGTGATTTGATAGCAACTAGTACTCGTCCAGTTCAGGAGTTGAAGAAGTTCCAGAAATTAACCATTAAGCCAGGTGAGAGTAAGACTGTTGAATTTACTATCACAGCTGAAGACTTGAAGTATTATAATCATGACTTGGAGTTTGTATGTGAACCTGGTGATTTTGAAATACAAATAGGTCCGAACTGCCGTGATGTAAAGAAGCAAGTTTTGACTGTAACTGATTAATAATTTAAATCACAGTAACAAAAAAGGAGGAAGATATTTCCTCCTTTTTTTGTTTATCCTTTTTTTAGTTTGATAGATTGATGATTTATTAAATCTTTTCCTTGTCCCAATATTAGTTACATAGTTTATTGTGTTTTTTGGTTATTTATTTGCATGTTATTTTAGCTGAATAGTTGTTCTTTTTTCCTTTAGGAAAAAGAGTTTTTGGCTTTCCCTTTCATAGATTGCTCTATTTTTTGTAAATTTGTACCCTAATTGGGATATCTCAAGTTGTAAAGTAATTTAAATATAAAATTAAAGTATGAAATATGCACTTGTAACTGGCGGGTCTAGAGGTATAGGTCGTGCTATTTGCATAGTACTCTCAAAGATGGGTTTTCCTGTAATCATCAATTATCAGTCGAATTTGGAGGCAGCTGAAATTACTAAAAGACAAATAGAAGTTGATGGTGGCAAGGCTGAACTCCTTCAGTTTGATGTTTCAGACAAAGTTCAAATAGAATCTGCTTTGGATAGTTGGGAAAATACTCATCCAGATGATTATATTTCAGTTTTGGTCAATAATGCAGGTATTCGTCGAGATAATGTATTGTTCATGATGTCTGATGATGAATGGCATAAAGTTCTTGATACAACATTAAATGGTTTTTTCTACGTTACTCGTCGTCTTTTGAAGCATATGATGCCTAGGAAAAGGGGAGGACGTATTGTTAATGTTGCTTCATTGTCTGGGTTGAAAGGTCTTCCAGGGCAAGCAAATTACAGTGCAGCAAAGGCTGCTATCATAGGTGCTACTAAAGCCTTAGCACAGGAAGTAGCTCCACGTGGTGTTACTGTAAATGCCATAGCTCCTGGTTTTATTGAAACAGACATGACCAAAGATTTGTCTCAGGACGAACTGAAAAAGATGATTCCTGTTGGACGTTTCGGTACACCTGAGGAAGTTGCAGCAGTTGTTAAGTTTTTAGTATCTCCAGAGGCAGCTTATATTACAGGTGAGGTTATTAACATAAATGGTGGCTTATATACTTAAAATTTGAGATTCATGTCAAGTAGAGTAGTTATTACAGGTATGGGTATATGGTCCTGTTTAGGAACATCTGTAGATATAGTCAAGGAATCCCTTTATGCTGGTAAGTCAGGAATTGGTGTTGATAAGGAGCGATTGATTTATGGCTATCGTTCAGGGCTTACTGGTATTGTGGATGAACCTGTTATTACGAAGGCTATGTTAGACAGACATACTAGAGCTGGAATGTCTGAAGAGGCTAGATATGCCTATATGGCAAGTCGGCAAGCTTTTGAACAAGCTGGAATTGATAATGAATATCTTCTTAAGAATGAAGTAGGGTGCATTTTCGGAAATGATTCATCCGCCAAACCGGTTATTGAGACTTCCAAGATAATGGATGAGAAACATGATACGGCAATGATTGGCTATGGGCTCATTTTCCAGTCCATGAATTCTACAGTCAATATGAATCTTAGTACGATTTTTCACTTGAGGGGAGTTAATTTTACTATCAGTGCTGCATGTGCTAGTGGAAGTCATTCCATCGGACTGGGTTATATGTTGATCAAACAGGGCTTGCAAGATGTGATTCTTTGTGGAGGAGCTCAAGAGTGTAATTATTATGCCATGGCTTCATTTGATGCACTTTCCGCATTTTCTGTACGTATGGATGAGCCTACAAAGGCAAGTCGTCCTTTTGATAGGGATAGGGATGGATTGATTCCTAGTGGAGGAGCCGCAGCACTTGTTCTTGAAGACTATGACCATGCTGTTTGCCGTGGCGCTACAATCTTGGGTGAAGTCGTGGGCTATGGTTTTTCTTCCAACGGTGGTGGTATTTCTCAACCTAGTGATGAAGGTTGCGTTATAGCTATGAGTCGTGCCATGAAGGACGCTGGTGTCAAATTGGAAGAAGTGGACTATATAAACGCTCATGCTACTTCAACTCTTCAGGGTGATATGTATGAGGCTATTGCTTTGGATTGCCTTTTCCGTGGGCAGCATGCTCTTATTAGCAGTACGAAATCAATGACGGGACATGAATGTTGGATGGCAGGTGCTAGTGAAATCGTTTATTCATTGATAATGATGCATAATAATTTTGTTGCTCCAAATATAAACTTTGAAAATCCAGATGAGCATTCTGAAAAACTGAATCTTGCAGTTAAAACTATAGATACTGAAATAAATACAGTATTAAGTAATTCATTTGGTTTTGGTGGTACGAATAGTGCATTAGTAGTAAAGAAGTTCAAGCCCTGAAGAATTAAATGCTCCAAAAAGGAAATTTATGTATTTGTCTGATTCATTAAAGAAAAAATATACGAAGGATGACCTTTCTGCCCGTGACGCACAACGTGCAGCTGAGTTTATTGCCTGGGGACCTGCCGTATTTCAGGCATCCCGTTTAATGGTTAAATGGGGTATTCTAGATTTACTGCGTGATAGTGATCATGGTATGACTGAAGATGAAGTGGTTGATAAGACAGGTCTTTCCAAGTATGCTGTCAAATGTCTTTTGGAAGCTTCGCTTTGCATTGGTACAGTCTTTATTAATCCTGAAACGGACAGATATTCTTTATCTAAGACTGGATGGTTTTTGCTGAATGATCCTGCAACTCGTGTCAATTTGGATTTTAACCATGACGTGAATTATGAGGGCTGGTTTCATTTGGAGGAATCTTTAAAGGAAGGTAAACCTGCAGGTTTGAAACATTTCGGTGACTGGCCAACTGTGTATGAGGGCTTGTCAAGCCTTCCGGAACAAGTTCAGAAAAGTTGGTTTGGCTTTGACCACTTTTATAGTGACTCTTCCTTCCCACAGGCATTGGAGATAGTCTTCGGTAAATATCAGGTTCGTTCCTTGTATGATGTAGGTGGAAATACGGGTAAATGGGCATTGCAGTGTGTCAATTATAATCCTGATGTTGAGGTAACAGTCCTAGACTTGCCTCAGCAGATAGAATTGATGAAGAAGAATGTGGAAGGGAAAGAGCATTCAGAGAGGATTGGAGGTTTCGGAATCAATCTATTGGATGAAAAGGTGCCTTTCCCTAAGCGAGAAGGTGGACTAGATGCAATATGGATGAGTCAGTTCCTGGATTGTTTCTCAGAAGATGAAATTATCAGTATTTTGTCTCGTGCAAAAGCAGCTATGACTGTGAATACTCGTATTTTCATCATGGAAACTCTTTGGGATAGACAACGATTTGAACCGGCATCATTTTGCTTGACCATGACAAGCTTATATTTTGCTGCTATAGCCAATGGTAATAGTAAAATGTACCATTCTGAAGATATGATTCGATTGATAGAAACTGCAGGTTTGCAGGTAGAAAATATATATGATGGCTTAGGTCAGGGCCACAGTATAATAGTTTGTAAATTAATGTAATTATCATATGGATAGAAAAGTAATTGAAGAGAAGGTAAATGCATTTCTTATTGATGATTTGGAAATCGATGAAGATAAGATTGCTGATGATGCATTGCTGAAAGAGGATTTAGGTATCGACAGTTTGGATTTTGTTGATATAGTTGTAATAGTTGAGAAGAATTTTGGCTTCAAGATTAAGCCAGAAGAAATGGGAGGTGTAAAGACCCTTTCCCAGTTCTATGATTATATCCAGTCTAAAGTTGGTTAAATAAAGATGGCAGAGGAACAGAAATGGACGGGTAAAACGTATGGTGGGAGTAAGTTGTTAGGCAGCTTGATTTTTGCTTTACGTTTCATGGATGTCAGATTGCTCTATTTGGCAGCTGCTATTTTTGTCGTACCTGTCTGTCTCTGTCTGAATGCCAGTAGAGGTATTGCTTATCGTTATTTCCGTGAGCGATTTAATTATTCACCTTTAAAAGCTGCGTGGAAAACCTACATAAATCATTGCCTGTTCGGTCAGGTTGTTATAGACCGTTTTGCCATGTATGCAGGTAAAAAGTTCAAGATTGAGATTGAAGGTTATGACCATTTTCTTCATCTTGCTGCACAAAAAGAAGGTTTTGTCCAGTTGAGCTCTCATATAGGGAATTACGAATTAGCTGGTTATAATCTAGTTGCTGAAACAAAAGTTTTTAATGCTTTGGTTTTTGCAGATGAGAAAGAGACTGTCATGGAGAACAGAAATAAGATGTTTTCAAATACAAATATCCGAATGATTGGTATCAAACCTGATATGAGTCATCTGTTTGAAATAGACAGTGCTTTGGTGAACGGTGAAATTGTCAGTATTCCGGCAGACCGTATTTTCGGCTCACAGAAATGTATAGAGAAGATGTTCTTAGGTGGATATGCCAAGTTTCCCTTGGGTCCTTTTAGTGTTGCCACCATGAGGTCATTGGATGTTTTGGCAGTGAATGTCATGAAGACATCCTTGAAATGCTATAAGATTTATGTGACTCCGTTGAAATACGATAAACAGGCTAAACGCAGTGAACAGATAAATATGCTTTCAAGTGCCTATGTGACAGAACTGGAGCGTATGTTAAATCTATACCCTACGCAGTGGTACAATTATTTTGAATTCTGGTCATGATGGATGAGATGGATTATACACAGCCTGCAGAGTCATTCTTAAGAAGCATTGATGTCCATGAACTGCTTCCACAACAAGAGCCTTTTGTGATGATTAGTCGCTTAACTCATTTTGACAAATTGCGTACTGTGACAGAAACGATAATTTCAGAAGACAACATTTTTGTTAAAAATGGCTGTTTCACCGCATCGGGACTAATGGAGAATATAGCACAGACTTGTGCTGCACGAATCGGATATGTCAATAAATATATTCTGAAGAAAGGTATTCAGATTGGTTTTATTGGTGCTATCAGAAATATGCAGATACATGGTTTGCCGAAGGTGGGTGATACTATTACAACCACTGTTGATGTAATGGAAGAAATCTTCGGGATGACACTTGCAAATTCAACTGTCCAGTTAGGGAAAAATATTTTGGTAACTGCCGAGATGAAAATAGCACTCAAAAACGATGGAACTGAAAGTAAGTAAAGAAATCAATATTCGCTTCTCGGAAGTAGATTCCATGAACGTGGTTTGGCATGGTTCATATGCTCTTTATTTTGAAGATGCCAGAGAGGCGTTCGGGGAAAAATATGGCTTGACCTATTTGGGTTATATTGAAAAGGGATATTATGCACCGCTTGTGGAACTGAAGTTTCAGTATAAACATCCTTTAAAGTACGGTTCAAAGCCTAGGATTGATATTGTTTATCGTCCTACCCAGGCTGCAAAGGTAGTTTTCGATTATGAAATCCATGACACTGCTGATGATAGCCTGGTAGCTACGGGAACCTCCATTCAGGTATTCATGGATTTGAATTATGAGTTGGTGTGGGAAAGCCCTGAGTTCTACAAAGAATGGCAAGAACGATGGGATGTATTTAATAAATAGTCTATGGTTTATAAGATAGCAGATGATATTATTTCTCCATTAGGAGAGGGTACAGAACAGAATTACCAGGCACTTAGCAGTGGAAGTTCTGCCTTGTGTACTTATACTCATTTGTGGAATCTTCCAGAACCATTTGCTGCTTCTTTGTTTACGGATGCTCAGAAGAAAAAGTATCAAGTAGAAGGATTGACGTTTTTCGAATCATTGCTGTATCAATCCATTTCCCGTGCATTGGAGCAAACGACTATAAACATCCATGCTGACCGGGTGATTCTGATAGTTAGTACAACTAAGGGTAATATTGATTTGTTGGAAAATTCTGACTATAACAAAGACCGGGTGTATCCAGGAAAAGCAGCTGAAGTTGTTTCTGCCAAATTAGGATTTAATACAATTCCTGTCACGGTTTGTAATGCATGTATATCGGGTACAGCTGCTCTTATCCTTGCAGACAGGCTTTTAGATTCAGGATTTTATGACTATGCTGTAGTCTCTGGTACCGATGTGCAGAATAAGTTCATCGTTTCTGGATTTCAATCCTTTAAGGCTTTGTCTGCCGATCCTTGTCTCCCATTTGATATGGAACGTACGGGTTTGAATTTGGGAGAGGCTGTGGCAACTATGATTCTGTCGAATAAACCAATTGCTCCTCATTCTTGGGCTATTAAGAATGGGAAAATCTGTAATGACGCTTATCATATTAGCAGTCCTTCAAAACAGGGAGAGGGTAGTTTCAAGGCTTTGAATGGTGCTTTGACAGGTGAATCAGTAAAGGACTTGGCACTTATCAATGTTCATGGAACAGCTACAATGTATAATGATCAGATGGAATCTATTGCCGTACAACGTGCTTGTTTGTCTGATTTGCCTTTAAACGGTTTAAAAGGCTATTATGGTCATACGATGGGTGCAGCTGGTATATTGGAGACTATTATTACGATGAAATCGATAGATCATCATCGTATATTGGGAACTAAGGGCTTTACAGAATTAGGTGTTTCAGGAAAAATCAATATATCTTCAGAATCCCTAGATACGGATAGAAATTCATTTGTAAAATTGATTTCTGGTTTTGGAGGTTGTAATGCTGCTTTGTTTGCTGCTAAAGATGTTCAAGTGCAATCTGAAGTCTCTGTACCTGAAGAAATGATTAAGACTCATCATGTTAAGGTTTCAACAGAACAAATTATAGTTGATGGAGTCGTTTTAGAGACAAGTAATACGGGAAAGGACTTGTTGGCAGAGGTTTATAAAACCAGAATTGGGGGGTATCCGAAATTTTATAAAATGGATTTGCTATGCAGGCTAGGATTTATAGCTTCAGAGCTATTGCTTCACTCATCTGGCGAGAATCGTGATTGTGATAGAGATGACCGGGCTGTGGTGCTTTTCAACCGTACTTCTTCCATACATTCAGATATTATTCATCAGAATGATATTTCTGATATGGAGAATTTCTATCCTAGTCCTTCAGTTTTTGTCTATACGTTACCCAATATAGTAACTGGTGAAATCGCAATCAGGAACCATTATCATGGTGAAACATCATTTTATGTTCTGCCTGAAAAAGATGAGAATATTATGAACCAGATTTTCATGTCTACGTTTCAAGATAGAGATATCAAAAGTATTTTGGGTGGTTGGATAGATGCTGAGGATGAATCTCATTTAGACGCAGAACTTTATTTGTTAATGAAAAATTAAAGAAATAAAATATGGATGAATTAATTAGGCAATTGAAAGAACAGATCATTGATGTTCTTAATTTGGAGGAGATGACTCCAGATGATATTGATGATCAGGCTTCGTTGTTCGGTGAAGATGGAATCGGATTAGATTCCATAGATGCACTTGAACTAATTGTTCTTTTGGAGAAGGAATATGGCATTCGCTTGGCAAATCCTTCTGAAGGTAAAGCAATTTTCAAGAATGTAGCAACGATAGCAGATTACGTAAGTAAGAACCGAAAAAATAAGTTGTAAAGTGAATTCAAGTATTGTTATCACAGGTGAAGGTATTGTCTCAGCAATAGGCTTGGACAAAAAATCTGTGCTACGTTCTCTGCAAGAAGGGAAAACGGGTATAGGTCTTATGCATTACTTGGATTCAGTTCACAAAGAGCTGCCAGTTGGTGAAGTTCATCTCTCAAATGAAGAGATGAAGGAACAATTGGGAATTAAGGGATTAGCCAGTAGAACGGCTTTGATGGGAATACTTGCCATAAAACAAGCTATTGATGAGGCTAAGGTTCAAGATGAGAAGAAACGTATTGTCTTGATATCAGGTACTACAGTTGGTGGTATGGATTTGACCGAACGCTATTATGAAGAACTGATTCATGGTGACAATGAGCATTTGGAATGTTTAGAGTATCATGATTGTGGAGGATGTACCCAGTTCATGGCTAATTATTTTGGTATCTTCTCTGATTGCACCACTATTTCTACAGCCTGTTCTTCTGCTGCAAATGCCATTATCCTTGGTGCCAACTTATTGAAAAGTGGGCAGGCTGATATGGTTATTGCTGGAGGTACCGAAGCGCTTTCTAAGTTCCATCTGAATGGATTTAATTCTTTGATGATCTTGGATAAAGAAATTTGTCGTCCTTTCGATGCCACTCGTGCTGGATTAAATTTGGGTGAGGGTGCAGCCTTCCTTGTACTGGAAACAGAAGAATCAGCCAGAAAAAGAAGTGTGCCAGTTCATGCTTATTTAAATGGATATGGGAATTCATGTGACGCTTTTCATCAGACAGCTACATCAGAGAATGGTGAAGGAGCATATCTTGCCATGAATGATGCTTTGCGTATGGCAGGGATTCATCCTTCTGAGGTTCAATATGTAAATGCTCATGGTACTGGTACCCCAAATAATGATTCAAGTGAAAGTGTAGCTCTTCAAAGAGTGTTTGGTGAAACAATGCCATTGATTTCTAGTACAAAATCATTTACGGCTCATACTACTAGTGCTTCTGGAAGCATAGAGTCTGTAATAAGTATTTTAGCATTGCAGCATCAGTTTGTTCCAGGTAATCTGGGTTGGAAGTATGAGTTTGCTGGTGGAATCATTCCTACTTTAGGTGAATCTCATTATGAATTACATCATGTTCTATGTAACTCTTTTGGATTTGGTGGAAATGACTCTTCATTACTCTTCTCTGATAGACCAACATCCTTTACAGATTCCGTTTTGAGTAATAAAGACATCAGGTTATTAAGTAAAGTAGAGATTGATACAGAAGAACAACTCTCTGACATCAAACTCTATGTAAAGCCATTGGAGGCTCGTCGTATGGGTAAGCTAATGAAGAGCTCACTCTTGTCGTCATTGAAAGCCTTACAACAGGCTGGAATTGAATGCCCAGATGCTATTATTACAGGTACATCAATGGGGTGTCTGGAAAATAGTGAACTTTTGCTGAATGAGATTCAAGAACAGGGAGAACAGATGATAAAGCCTACACTTTTTATGCAGAGTACCCATAATACAATTAGTAGCAACATAGCAATTCGGTTGAAATGTTATGGGTATAATGTAACCTATACTCAAGGTGATGATTCTTTAGATTGGGCTATTCGTGATGCGGAACTGCTCTTAAGAAGTGGTAAGGCTAAAAATGTCCTAGTAGGTTGTCATGAAGAAACGACTCCTGTTTTTCGGGAATTCATGAATCGCCTAGGAAAAAGATATGATTATTCTATTCACTCAATAGTAATGGTGCTGTCATGTGGAAATTGATAATTCTTGCTTTAATCCAGAGTCTGTTGCTTTCTAGTGGTCAGGTGTTTTTGAAATTTGCATTGATGCGGATGGCTCCATTTGGTTGGAATCGTGATTTCTGGGGTGGCTTACTGGTAAATTGGCAATTTGCCTGCTGCGGTATTTGTTATGCTTTGGGATCACTCTTGTGGTTTTATATCCTCAAGAATTTCCCATTTAGTATGGCATATCCGATGATTAGTTTAAGTTATGTGATGGGAATGATAGCTGCCATCTGTTTCTTTCATGAGGAAGTTTCAATTGAAAAATGGATTGGTGTGTTGTTGATTATGGGTGGTTGTATATTAATTGCTAAATAATAAAGATGAAGAAGTTCATTGTATTATTGATATTTTCGCTGTGCATTAGCACTCAGGTTTCTGCTCAGACATTATCTGAGACTCAAATTAGGCAAGAGATCAATAAGGTGGCATCACAGATGAAATCTATGCAGTGTGATTTTACTCAGACTAAAAATTTGAAGATGCTGAATGACAAATTAGTGTCTAAGGGTAAGATGTATTATCAGCAGAGTAATAAATTACGTTGGGAGTATGTTACCCCTTATGCTTACATTTTTCTTTTGAATGATTCAAAGGTATACTTGAAGAGTAATCAGCATAATGATGTGATAGATGTTCAGCAAAATAAAATATTCAAGGAAATTGCTCGCATCATGATGAATAGTGTTGTTGGTAATTGTTTGAATGATGACAAGGATTTTAGTGTGAAGATTTCGGATGTTGCCAATGAATATGTTGCTAGTTTATCTCCGTTGAGGAAGGATATGAAGCAGATGTTTCAGAAAATTGTACTTCATTTCAATAAAAAGACAACAACTGTTTCTGTGGTTGAACTGGTTGAAAAAAATGGTGACAATACTGTTATAGAATTGAACAATATACAGATTAATTCTAAGATTGATGCGAAATTTTTTACTGTTGATTAGCTTGCTTTGTGCCACTTTATATGCTCATGCACAAGTTCTCTTTCCACAAAAGGAGGGAGACCGCTCTCGTTATACTGCGTACATCGAGATGCCAAAGGCTTATATCAGTGGGATATGTATTATTGCTTATCAAGGTGGACAAATTAATGGAAGTATTTTCAATGAGTTTGGCATATCTGCTATGGATTTTTCCTATTTTCCAGAAAAGGACAAGGTGAAGTTACATAATGTAATTAGTATTTTGAACCGGTGGTACATAAAAATGACCTTGAGGAAGGACTTGAAAAAATTGATCCATGTTTTGCAGGATGGTAAAAATGAATATGTGAATGAAAAAAGGCATATTAGATATTTATTTACTCCTTTAGTTGCTAATGAAGATGATATTGCTGGATAGTCTATATTCAATAATAAGGAAAGAGTGTACAGAGAAAGGTGTCAAGTATTGGCTCTCTCTTAATAATACGCATTTCATCTACAAAGCTCATTTCCCAGGACAGCCTATAACTCCGGGTGTCTGTGTAATACAGATTTGTTTGGAAATAGCTAGCGATTATTTGAATAGAAGTTTGGAAATAGATAGGGTGAATAATGTGAAATTCCTGTCTGTTATGTCACCTCTTGAAGTACATGGAAATGTAATCTGTGAATTGACAAAGGTCATAGAGGAAGAACCCAACAGGTTGAAGGTACAAATGTTGATTTATGACGATCAAGTTACTTATGCTAAAATATCATTGACTTTGAAACAAATATGAAAGATACTGTAGAACTACCTATAAAAGAATCATTGAAGGCACGTGGAATCTGTGTGCTTATTCCTACATATAACAATGTGGGAACAGTAGAGCATGTTGTCCGTGAGGCTTTATCTTATTGTGATGATGTCATAGTTGTCAATGATGGTTCTACAGATGGTACTTCAGAACTTTTAGATAGCATATCTTCTATAACAGTTGTCTCTTATCCTAAAAACAGAGGTAAAGGATATGCCTTGAAGACGGGTTTCAAGAAAGCTTTGGAAATGGGCTTTTCATATGCCATAACTCTAGATTCTGATGGTCAACATTATCCTTCTGATATTCCTTTGTTCTTGAAGGCGAATCAGGAACATCCTGGAGCTTTGATTGTAGGTGCCAGAAACTTGACAGGTGTTGTACGTTCAAAAGGGAGCGATTTTGCAAATAAGTTTTCTAATTTTTGGTTCTACATCCAGACTGGCAGGAAATTGGATGATACGCAAACGGGTTACCGGCTTTATCCCATAAAGAAACTTTATGGTTTGTCATTAATGACTTCTAAATATGAAGCAGAACTAGAGTTGCTTGTCTTTTCCTCATGGCATGGTGTAGAATTGGTTCAGATACCTGTTCATGTCTATTACCCGCCTCGTGAGGAGAGAGTATCACATTTCCGACCAGGATGGGATTTCTTCCGTATTACAGTCTTGAATACAGTCTTGTGTTTTTTAGCCGTTGTATATGGTTTGCCCCTGAGATTTTTCCGTTGGCTCCTGAAATATGTAAGGACTATCTATACCTTGCTGTTCTTCTTAATAGCAATTTGGGTGGTAATTACGCCTTTTGTCTATCTTTATGTGAAGATAGGTAAGATGACAGAAAAGAAGAGGAAAAAACTACATAGTATTATTTGTACATGTTCTCGCTTAATCATGTTGGTACATGGTATTCCTGGAACGAAGTTTCGATATAAAATTCAGGATGAGTCAGTGTTTGATAAACCATCGGTAATTATCTGTAACCATCAGTCTCATTTGGATTTGGTTTGTCAGATGTTTTTTACCCCAAATATGATATTCTTGACTAATGACTGGGTTTGGAATAATCCTACCTATGGTTTTTTGATTCGTAATGCCGAATTTTATCCTGTAAGAGAAGGTATGGCAGAATTGCTGCCAAAACTGAAATCTTTGAAAGAGCGTGGATATAGTATTGCTATATACCCGGAAGGAACACGCTCTAAAGATTGTAAGATTGGTCGTTTTCATCAGGGTGCATTTTATGTAGCAAGAGAACTGGACATGGATATTCTCCCTATGTGTCTATATGGACCAGGCAAGGTTTTGAAGAAAGGTACATATCATTTGAATAAAGGTCAGATGTACGTGGAGGTTGGGAAGAGGATTCCCCCTGAAGAACTTAGTAAGTATGGAGGTCTTAGAGAACAAGCCTCTGCTATGAGAAAGAGGTATATTCGAAAGTATACAGATTTGTGCAATAAGTTGGAACAAGATGCATAATGAATGAAGGGTAAAGTAGTTATAATTGGAAGCGGTTTGGGTGGATTATCTTGTGGTGTAATTCTAGCCAAGAACGGATATCAGGTTGTTGTTTTAGAAAAGAATTCGCAACCTGGTGGATGTCTTCAATGCTTTACCCGTAGAGGTGTGCAGTTTGAAACGGGTATGCACTTTATTGGAAGTGCAGGACCAGGACAGACTTTAGATAAACTTATGAATTATCTTGAGATATCAAAGGATGTTCAATTGTCGGAATTAGATCCATCTGGCTATGATGTGGTATTGATTGATGGTAAGTGCTATAAATTTGCTAAAGGGCGTAAACACTTTATAGATCAAATGACTTCATATTTCCCTAATCAACGTGTGAATCTTGAAAGATACTTTGATTTAGTAGAGAAAGTAGCCAATGCATCTTCATTACATTCCTTGAAATATGCGGATTCTGATTCTTCTGTTAATACTGAATATCAACTGCGTTCTATAAACAATGTTATTGATGAAGTTATCACAGACCCAATTCTAGCTAAGGTTCTTGTGGGAAATTTGCCTCTGTATGCTGCAGAGAAAGATAAGACACCATTTTCAACTCATGCATTCATAATGGATTTTTACAATCAAAGTGCTTATCGTATAGTGGGTGGAAGTGGTAAAGTGGCAAATTCAATGATTCACACCATAGAAAAATATGGTGGCGAAGTACTTACTAACCATGCTGTAACAAAGATTATTTGCGATGAGTGTCATGCAGTTGGAGTTGAGGTGAATCATGACAAGTTCATTTCTGCTGATTTTATCATCTCAGATGCTCATCCGATGCGTACTTTAGAAATGTTGGATACGAAGTTGATTCGTCCAGCTTTCAGAAATCGTATTAATTCAATTAGGCAGACGATAGGTAGTTTTACGGTCTATTTGCATTTCAAGGAGAAGAGATTGCCCTATATGAATTATAACCTTTATGGCTATAATGGTAATACACCATGGGGGTGTGAAGATTACAATGATAGCACTTGGCCCAAAGGCTATTTGTATATGCATTTCTGTCAAGAAAATAATCCAAAGTATGCTACTACTGGTGCTGTCTTGTCTTATATGCATATAGATGATTTGGAGAAGTGGAAAGACACTACTGTAGGAAATCGAGGGAGTGAATATGAATCATTCAAGAAAAAGAAGGCTGAAATTTTATTGGATTCTTTGGAAAAGCAAATTCCTGGTTTGAAAGATTCCATCAAGTATTATTATACTTCCACTCCTTTGACTTATAGAGATTATACGGGTACAGAAGAGGGCAGTATGTATGGTGTTTCAAAGGATGTGAATTCAAGTGCAGCTTGCCGTGTTCCGCACCGCACTCGTATACCGAATGTATATCAGACAGGTCAGAATATCAATTCACATGGAATGCTTGGTGTGCTTGTAGGTACAATTGTAACATGCAGTGAACTAATTTCTGCAGAAGCCATATATAGACAAATAATAGATGCTTATGGAAAAAGGTAAGACTGCAGTTATTATAGGTGGTGGTCTGGGTGGCCTTTTTACCGGAGCCATCCTTTCTCATGAGGGAGTGAAAGTTACTATACTGGAGAAAAATTTGACTCTAGGTGGAGGATTACAATCTTTTAAGCGTTTCGGTGTAACCTTTGATACAGGAATGCATGTTATTGCCGGTTTAGGGCCAAACGGAAACATTCGTAAGATTTGTCAGTATTTGGGTGTAATGGACAAAATGCAGATTATGGATGTTGACGATGACTGTACAGACCTCCTTTATTTTGCGGAAGATAAGGCATATTATAAAATAGCTAAAGGTCAAGGCCCCTTTGTAGAATCTTTGTCAACTTATTTCCCTGATGAACGCGAAAATCTTCAAAATTACGTTAAAGCTATTTATCGGTTGACAGATGAGGTAAGTCTCTTCAATATCCAGCGTACCAGTGAGAGCCTTTTTGCACATTCCGAGGAGTTTATGATGGCAGCTGATGCTTTTATTGCCAGATATATAAAGAACCGAAAACTACGTAGTATTATTGCTTATATGAATCCTCTTTATGGAGGTAGAGGCAATCAGACTCCTGCTTATGTACATGCCATTATAAATGTTTTATATATTAATGGTGCAAGTCGTTTTAAAGGTGGCAGTTATTTGTTTGCAGAGACTTTAGCTGAAAGCATTAGGGAACGTGGTGGAACGATTCTGACTAATAATCCAGTGACTAAAATAGAAGTGGAAGATCGGAAAGTAAAAGCCGTAGTTGCCTCTAAAGGCGTATACAATGCAGATTATTATATCTGTGATATTCATCCGTGTAGTATGTTTAATTTGATGGATGAGAAAGCTTTGCCCAAATCATATCGTGATAGATTAAATTCTATTCCTAATTCCTATTCTGCTTTTTCACTATATATAAAAATGAAGGATAATATTTTTCCTTACATCAACTATTCCGTATATTACATGACTACATATGATGATATTTGGAATTTTGGGCAAATAGAAAAACCTTGGCCTTTAGGATTTCTGTTGATGACTTCACCAGATTTAGAGCAAGGTAAATATGCAGATAGAGTACTGTTGACTGCTCCAATGCCAATGGAAATGTGCCTTAAATGGAGGGATACCATTACTGGTCATAGAGGTGAATCATATAGATTGTGGAAGGATGAATGTACAAATAGATTGTTGGATAAGGTTGAGGAGATATATGCAGGGTTTAGGGATAAGATAGAAGCTATTAATTCTTCCTCTCCACTGACTATTCGTGATTATTATAATGTAAAGGATGGTTCGTTATGTGGTTTTAGTAAGGATTATAATAATTTAGCTTTGTCTCAAGTGCCAGTAGTGACAAAAATTAAAAATTTGTTGCTTACTGGTCAGAATAATAATTTACATGGTTTTTGTGGAGTTCCATTGACAGCCATAAATACTTGTGAGGCTATATTTGGCTTGAATTATATAGTAGATAAAATAAATGAGTCCATTAAATGAAACGGCTTTTTATCATATTATGTCTTGTTCCCCTTATAGTGAACGTCGATTCACAAGTGGTGAATATTTGGAATGGAACAAATGTTCACAAGAAAGTTTTAATGACTGCTTATCTTTCAGAAGGAAAAGGGAATAAGGCTGTGGTGATATGTCCTGGGGGAAGTTATTTCTGGCATGACACAGAAAATGAAGGTCATATGGTAGCTCATTGGCTTCAACAGAATCATATATCTGCATTTGTTTTGATTTACAGAACAGCTTATGTACCAGCTTTTGCTTTTCATACTCGTCTATTTTATCGTGGGAACCAATATCCTGACCCTCAAAACGACTTGCAGCAAGCTATCTTATATATTCGTGAACATGCTGATGAATATGGTGTAGATAGAAATCAAATTGGAGCTATGGGTTTTTCTGCTGGTGGTCATTTGGTTATGTCTGTAGCTGAAAATTATCATTCTCCTGAAAGCAGACCAAAGTTTGTGGCATCTATTTATCCAGTGGTCTCCATGTCTCATCCTTGTACTCATAAACGTTCCCGTAGGGGACTACTTGGGGAATATAAGAAGTTCAATAAGAATATGCGTGACTCTCTTTCACTGGAGAAACATGTGCCAGAAGATTGTCCTCCGGTTTTTCTTGTAAATTGTGCAGATGATCCCATCGTGAAGTGTTATAATTCTGTATTGCTTGATTCTGCTTTAACCTCAAAAAATATCCAGCACAAGTATATTCAATATAAAACTGGAGGGCACGGATTTGGTGTTTCAACAGTTAAAGGAACAGCAGAATGTAGGCAATGGAAAGGTGAATTTCTTCATTGGCTCTTTAATTTGAAGTTGAATAGTTAATCGTTTATACTATGATAATTAAAAATCCTAAGTTCGACGATATTCGTCCATATTATGAAGATGAAATTCCTGATGCAATGAAAAGAATTGCAGCTAGTTCAAGTTTCCCTTTGTTATCATCATATGTTTATCCAGATGAACCTGTTAAGGATGTCAGAAAACGAGTTGCTGGCTTTAAAACCGTTCGAGAATTTCAGCAGGAGACCATGAGCCTGATGAATAAAAGAGTCATCGACCTTACGATTTCTGATTTTTCTTGCACAGGCCTGGAAAGACTTCATAAGGATAAGTCCTACCTTTATGTTTCTAATCATCGCGATATTGTTTTGGATTCCAGTCTTTTTCAATATTTCCTATTTAATAATGGATTTGATACTACAGAAATAACTTTTGGAGCTAATTTGATGATGAATCAATTGATTGTTGATATTGGAAAGTCGAATAAGATGTTCAAGGTAGAGCGTCCTGGTGGTAACATAAAAGAGTTTTATAAAGGGTCGATGCATTTGTCTGAATACATTCGTTATGTTATTAAAGAAAAGAAGCAGTCAGTTTGGATAGCCCAGCGTAATGGAAGAACAAAAGATGGGAATGACTCTACCGACCAAGGGATTATAAAAATGTTTTGCATGAGTGATCCAGAGGATAAAGTTAAAGCCTTATCGGAATTACACATAGTTCCAGTCTCTATCAGTTATGAATGGGAGTCTTGTGACATCCTTAAGGCATTGGAACTTTATGAGTCTCAGTATACTAAATATACAAAGAAACCAGGAGAGGACTTGAATAGTATTCTTACTGGTATTATTCAGTATAAGGGTCAGGTCCACATAGAAATATGTCAACCTATTTCAAAAGCAGAGTTGACCTCTTTGGATTCATTAACAAAAAATGAATATCATAAAGCTGTTGCAGCCTTGATTGATAGTAGGATCAACACTGCTTATCGTTTATATCCTAATAATTTTATTGCTCATGATATCCGATATGGAAATACTCGTTATCAGGATATGTATACACCTGAACAACGCAAGTTATTTGAGCATCATTTAAGAAAACTTGACAAATATGATACTTGTGACTTGGAACAGTTACGAGATATTTTCTTGGGTATATATTCTAATCCTGTAGATAATAAGTAAATTGTATGGCCAAAGTACTTTTGCAGATATATGAATATTTGAAGGTGCATCGTTTATGTGGCATCTTGTCTTTCTTGTTGTTTACTTTGTGCTTGGTCATTTCTATTTTGCATCTTAATTATAAAGAGGATATATCTGATTTTCTGCCATTGGGCGATAAACATCAGCAGTCTCTACAAGTTTATCAGGATATTTCAGGTGCAAATAGTCTTTTTATTATCTTCCAATTTGGTGATAGTACAGAAAATAATCCGGATATTTTAGTTGAATCCATTGAATCTTTTACGATGGATTTACAGCAAAGAGATTCCTTGCATATGGTAAGGAATTTAGTGACTCAAATAGATTGGAGTCAAATGTCGGAAATAACGGATTTCATCTATGAGAACATACCATATTTTCTAACAAATGAAGATTATATACGGATAGATTCTATATTAAATGATGAGAACTTTGTACGAACTCAGCTGCAGCAAGATAAGCAGATGCTGATGTTTCCAACAGGTGGGTTACTTTCTTCAAACATTCAACGAGACCCTCTAAATCTTTTTACACCTGTGTTTAGCCGTTTGCCTAATAGGGGAACGGATATTTCTTATGAACTGTATGATGGTTATATCTTTTCATCTGACATGAAAAGAGGAATCGTTATGATGGAGTCACCTTTTGGCAATAGTGAAACTGAAAATAATGGAAAACTGTTGAATCTTGTGAATAAATCTGTAGAGATGGTTCAATCTGAGTTCCCTGGAGTAATTGCTCATGTATTTGGAGGACCAGCTATCGCTGTAGGAAATGCATCGCAGATAAAGACAGATTGTATGGTATCCGTTTCTATTTCTGTCTTTCTTATTTTGCTGTTGTTGTATCTTTCATTCAGAAGTATTTGGAACATGCTTCTTATAGTAGTTTCCATTGGTTGGGGATGGCTGTTTGCTATGGGTGGATTGGCTTTGGTTCATGATAATATGTCGGTAATTGTCATTGGTATATCTTCTGTTATTTTAGGTATAGCAGTGAATTATCCTCTTCATTTAATAGCTCATCTTTCTCATACTACTAACATCCGTTCTGCTCTTAAAGAAATAGTAATGCCGTTAGTGGTTGGAAATATAACAACAGTCGGTGCATTTCTAAGTTTAGTCCCTTTGCGTTCTGTTGCTTTGCGAGATTTGGGCTTGTTCAGTTCCTTCCTCTTGATTGGAACCATTCTTTTCGTTGTCTTATATTTACCACATGTAGTTAGAGTGTATCAGAATAATGGAGAACATTTATTGTTTCGTCAATTAGGGGAATTAAGACTTGAAAATAGAAAATGGTTAGTAGCTACTGTTGTCTTTCTGACCTTATTCTTTGGCTACTTTAGTCTTCAAACAAAGTTTGATTCAAGTTTCAGTAATATAAATTATATGGATGAAGGACAAATTGCAGATATGGAATATTTCCAGGAGAACATGATGCCTTCATCATATATAGGTCAGGATGTATATATTGTCTCAACTGATAATTCTTTGGAAAAGGCATTGAAACATAATCTTTTATTAGAGAATGCACTTGATAAATATGAGTTTAAAAATAGTGTGCTAAGTATTTCTTCTTGTTCTATGTTTTTGCCTACAGAAGAATTACAGAAATCCAGATTAAGTAATTGGCACCATTTCATTGGGAATTGGAGAAACAAATTAAAAGTTGATTTATTGTCAGAAGCCAGAAATGAAGGTTTCGTGGATGGAACTTTTGATGATTTCATAAATATATTGAATAATGAATATCGCACTAAATCCATAGAAGACTTTAATGTCCTCTTTCCTGTCTTTGCTTCCAATCTTAGTGTTGATAGCATAAATGGGAAATATAGTGTTGTGGATGTGATTAGTGTAAACCCTGATTCTCTGGTTCACTTTGAATCCTATATGGAAACTGTGTCATCAAATGCAAACGTGTTTGATTTACCTGCACTGAATAGTACAATTGCGAATAATCTATCTGATAACTTCAATTATATTGGTTGGGCATGTGGACTAATTGTATTCTTCTTCCTTTGGTTCTCTTTAGGCAGTTTGGAATTAGCTATATTATCTTTTTTACCTATGACAATAAGTTGGATTTGGATTTTAGGTATTATGGCTTTGCTTGATATACATTTTAATATAGTTAATGTTATATTGGCAACTTTTATATTTGGTCAAGGTGATGACTATACTATTTTCATGACAGAAGGTTCTTGTTATGAATATGCATATAGGAAGAAAATGCTGTTGTCATATAAAAATTCCATTATCCTTTCTGCATTAATAATGTTTATAGGTATTGGCAGCTTGATATTCGCAAAACATCCTGCATTGCATTCTTTGGCTGAGGTTACTATTGTAGGTATGTTTTCTGTTGTTCTTATGGCATATTTATTCCCTCCTTTAATTTATAAATGGCTTGTTATGGATAAAGGGGTGTACAGAAGACAGCCTTTAACTTTGCGATATTTATATCGTAGGTACATCCGACAGTCTATAAGTCATGATGCTTATTTTGATGCATTATGCTTATTAAAAGATCGTTATATGTATAAGGGGGTAGAGATTTATTCTTCTGTAAAGTCGAATTTAAATAAATATGATAATTATAAACCTTATATAGATGTTCTAATTGACAAGCCTAAAGTGGTAGTGCTTAATTGTCAAAAAGGTGAATTCCCTATTTTATTGGCTATGTTGAATCCATCTGTATCTGTTATAGGTGTTGATTTGGATGAGGATAACAGATTGATTACAAAATATACAGCTGAAGGTATTGCCTCTAATTTGACTGTAACATCAGAGTTAGACGAAACTTTATCGGAACTGGATACAAAACTATTTATGATAAAACCTACAGCGGAAGTATTTAATAAATATAAAAGATACAACCCGATAATTATCAATTAAGATGAAAGAAAGAATAAAGTTCTTGTTGGAAGATGCTCTTCCTTTAGTTGATTTTGATACTGACTTCCTTTTTAATGAGTTGGATTCATTGGGAATAGCATCTATTTTAATGATTTTATCAGAAGAATATAAAATCAATTTAGATGGCAAAGATGTAACGCCACGGAATTTTAAATCCTTGGATAGCTTAGTTTCTATGGTACAGAATAAACTGGATAATAATAAATGAATCTGTCAGTTGGGATGATTAATAAAATTGTTGACTATATTGCATTTCATGCCCTTACGCAACCTCAAAAAGTGGCTTTAATATGTCATGGAGAAAAACTTACATACATGGAATTGTATGATGAGATTAAATCGTATGCTTTAAGGTTTAGTCAACAAGGAATAGTCAAAGGTCAAACATATTTGTTCAAATTCCATGCAGATCGATCATGTATTGTCACATATTTTGCATTACATCAAATTGGAGCAATTGCAGTCCCGTTGGAGAAATCTCTACCTAATGAGAAAATAGGAGAGTTAGAGTCTCGTATTTCTAAACATGGACCTTTTATAATTAATGATGTAGCTGATATCCTTTTTACTACAGGAACTACAGGTGTCTCTAAGGGTGTAATTATAAGCCATGACACGATTTTGGCTGATGCCGAGAATTTAGCTGATGCACAAGGATTTACATCAGAAACAGTATTTCTTATTTGTGGACCATTGAACCATATTGGAAGTCTTTCTAAAATGTACCCAACTTTCATGATGGGAGGGACTGTAATTATTATTGATGGAATTAAAAATTTAGATAATTTCTATGAAGCACTTGATTATCCTAGCTATAAGTTAGCGACATTTCTTGTACCATCCAGTATTCGTATGCTTTTGTTATTTAGTAAGGACAGATTAGTAGAATATAAAGATAAAATCGATTTTATTGAAACTGGAGCTGCAGCAATAAGTCATTCTGATATGTTGGCACTATGTAAAATTCTGCCTAATACTCGTATCTATAATACGTATGCTTCTACGGAAACAGGCATCATCTCAACATATAATTTTAATGACGGTAATTGTGTCCCGGGTTGTTTAGGTAGACCTATGAAAAATTCAGGTATAAGCATAACGGAGAAAGGGAATATTGCATGTTCTGGTCGGACTTTGATGAGTGGATATGTGGATATGGATTTGGATAAGAGTGTTATAAAGGATAATGTGTTGGTCACTTCTGATTTAGGCTATTTGGATGAAGAAGGAATGCTTCATTTGACTGGTCGTGAAGATGATGTCATTAATGTAGGTGGGTTAAAGGTAGAACCTTCGGAAGTAGAGGATGTTGTAATGGCATTTCCAGGTATAAAAGATTGTATTTGTATTGCTGTTCCTCATTCCATCACTGATAATACTTTAAAGCTGTTAGTCGTATTTGAGAAAGGTGTGGTATTGGATAAAAAGAGGATGGCACGGTTTATCGCAACAAAACTTGAATCTTATAAAGTTCCTTTACTATATGAACAAGTGGATTCAATTAAAAGAACATTCAATGGAAAATTGGATCGGAAAGCTTTTAGAACACAAAAGAGGGAACTTTAATGGTTCCCTCTTTTGTGTTCTAAAAAAAATTATTTCTGTTGAGCAGCTTTTCTGTCTAAATAGAATTTCTCTAAAGTCCGATATGCATTTTCCAATGCTGCATCTGCTTTTTCACCACTTTCAACGTCAATCTGCATCACGGGTGCTGCATCGTATTTGTCATTGATAGGAGTCCAGGTTGGAAGCCCCTCTCCATTAGGATTGCCAGTCTTACAGAAGTTTGCATAATAGCTTAGGAATAATTTAGAAATCTTATAGTCGTCTTCATTCCAGTCATAATATTCGTTTGTTGCCAAATTACCCATTGCATATTCGATATCTGCAGAGTGAACAGCACCTTGTGGAACCTTAGGACGGGCTTCTTCAGCTTTTTTCTCTTCTTCTGTCTGTTTCCTCACGCCACCAGCCAATGCTGCAGTGAAACCAGCCATCTTAGCAGATACCTGAGGCCTTGGGTGATTATATTTATAACGATAGACAGGTTGTTTTGATGACTTTGCATGAAGGTCACAGAATTTCCATGTTGGAAAACCAGTAAATAAGTCGGAAGCCAAGTTTACACTCTTCTGGCTTAAAACATCGGCATCAGTAGTAATTCCATAAGCTTCGAAAATAGCATCGGTACTTTCACCAAACTGAGCACTCATAATCTTCTTGTAGTTTTCCAGTGTAGGAGCTAAATCTCTGAATGAGCCCAATGGGTTACCTTCCATAGAATTCCAACCAGCCAACAATGGTACTTTTGCCTGTCCTCCCTTTTCCATGATAGCAGTAGGATCTTCCAGCATAAAGTGATTATCTAAAACCACACTTGCCATTCCTCTAGGAGGAAGAAGTGCTTGCAATGAATCAGCAGGGATAGCACGTGCTTCTGCTAAAGATTTAATACCTTTGCTTTCAAACAATGCTTTACCAGCTGCATCTGCATCAGCTTGAGCTACAGCTCTATAAGGAAGAACTTCTGCTCCAGATGAAAGCATACCTCCTACTAAATTGTCCTTAGACAAAGGAGAGCACATTAAGAGTGATACAGAAAAAGATCCAGCAGACTCACCTACGATGTTAATTCTATTTGGGTCACCACCAAAGGCTTCAATATTATCTTTTACCCACTGAATAGCAGCAACTTGATCCAAAAAACCATAATTACCAGAACCCTTATATTCTGTTTCTGCTGTTAATTCAGGATGAGCGACAAAACCGAAGATACCTTCACGATAATTCGCTGTGATACCGATAACACCTTTGCGAGCAATAGCAGCACCATCATAACGTGGTTCAGAACCAGAACCTGCCATAAGCCCACCACCATTAAAGTAAATCAATACTGGAAGTTTTTCGTCTGCAAATTTAGCAGGAGTCCAAATATTCAGATACAGACAATCTTCTGAACGTTTAGGGCCGCGAAAAGCCATATCACCAAAGATGTTAGGCTGCATCGGATCATTTCCAAATTCTTTAGCTTCACGTACACCTTCCCAAGATTGTGCTGGCTGTGGAGCCTTCCAACGAAGGTCCCCTACAGGTGCAGCAGCAAATGGAACACCTAAGAAATACTTCACATTGGTTGAATCTTGTGTTCCTTCCAAGATACCTGCTTGAGTTTTTACTTGTATACCTAACTCAGGTCTAGGTGCAGAACATGATTGAAAAGCTATTATGGCTATGCCAATAAGAGTCAACTTTTTTAAAACAGTTTTCATTTTCATTGATTAATTAGTAATATAATTTAGTTGTTTATTTCATTTGTAAGTGTAATAGAATGGATGGATGGCTCAATCTTTTCAATTTCACTAAAAAGGTTTACATAATTAGGGACTTTCCCCCTACTGACTACTATGAAATTAATAATGGAAATAGAATCCTTATATTCGTACTTTATGAATTCATTTTGAATATGTATTTTGTGTTTGTCAAAGATTACACGGAATGGTTCTAAATCCGTAATGACACCATCTGCTTTAACGCGTATTACTTTGTATTCTCCTCCACTCAAGTATTTGTGCTCGTAAAAGTCCATCTGAATTAGAATAAAGAAAATCAGTAAACATGAGATTATTGCAATGATGTACATACCTGCACCAATAGCTAAACCAATACAAGCTGCAATCCATATACCAGCAGCTGTGGTCAACCCACGGACAGAGCCTTTCATATGAAGGATTGCACCTGCGCCCAAGAAGCCTATACCACTAATGACCTGAGCTGCTATTCGACCAGGATCGCCATTCTTCAGTCCCATATATTCCTGTGGTACATATATGGAAACCAGCATAGCTAATGTGGCACCCATAGAAATAAGTGCGAATGTACGTGTACCGGCAAATTGACCCTTGCGACGACGCTCAATGCCAATAACTGCTCCTAAAATTAAACTGAGTCCCAATTTAAAAAATGCCCCAATGGCATTTACTTCTGATGAAGTAATTTGGCTAATAATGTAATCCATTGTATTCATAATCAGTTGCAAAGATACATAAATTCTTTCTATATATACAATATTTCTTTTTATTAAATTCGTTGTAATATTACTATAAATAAAAGTATTTGATATTTTGTGAGCTAGGTCAAGAACTAAATGTCCTTATTATCCTACGATATTCTTTATATTTACTTTAACTTTTGAGGATATTATCTTCATACTTTTGCTTTATTGTTTTTGAAAATCTGATAGAATAATTTAATTTTGCAATCAAATACACATTAATGAGTTTAAGGGAGTCATACATCCGTTTACATTTGGCAATTCTTCTTGCAGGAGGTACTGGCCTTTTTGGGAAATTCATTTCATTGTCTGAGATTCCATTAGTTTGGTATCGGGTTTGGTTTGCTGCTATTATTCTATTCTTTATTCTTTTTTTAGGAAGAAGGATTCATAGGATTGAATGGAGTTCATTCATTAGGATTTTGGGTTGTGGTATGCTCCTTGCAATCCATTGGGTCTTTTTTTATGGGAGTATAAAGGCAGCCAATGTTTCTATTGGAGTTGTTTGTTTTGCAACAGTGGGTTTTTATACGGCTTTGTTTGAACCTTTAATTAATCGGCACAAACCCTCATGGAGAGATTTGGCTTTTAGTATATTGACCATTATGGGTATTTTGTTGATATTCCAGTTGGATTTCAGATATCGTTTTGGAATATCTTTAGGTATGGTTTCTTCTATTGTTTATGCCTTTTTTTCTATCTTCAGTAAGCAAGTACAGGAGTCTACCGGGAAAAGTAGTAGTACCATGCTCCTATATGAATTGTTTGGTGGGGGAATCATTCTTACAATAGTTCTTCCTATCTATATGTTTTTTAATATCGAGATGAAAGTCGTTCCAACAACTGCTGATTTCTTGTTGTTGTTACTTTTTTCTTCAGTATTCACAATAGGTCCATTCCTGTTCCAACTTCAGTCACTTCGTAGAATCTCTGCTTTTACGGTGAATTTGAGTTATAATCTAGAACCAGTATATAGTATTCTTTTTGCCATGATTCTCCTTCATGAGGCTAGAGATTTAAATTACTCTTTTTGGATAGGCATATGTCTAATTATTTTATCGGTCTTTTTGCAGACGTTCAGTATGTTGAAAAAGAAGTAATGATTGCAGTTTGGTAAATCTTGCTCAAATCGGGAAAGTGTATTAATTTTGCGTCCAAATATAATTTTGTACGTCTTCATGCTTGTTTTAATCACAACATTTATATATTTCAGTCTGTTACTTCTTATAGCTTATATTACAAGACGAGAAGGTAACGATGCTTTTTTCCGTGGAAACAGACAATCTCCATGGTCTTTGGTTGCATTTGGAATGATAGGTGCCACTCTTTCAGGAGTTACCTTTGTAAGTGTTCCTGGCATGGTCGTAAGCTCTGATATGGGTTATATGCAAATGTGTTTTGGCTATTTTGGGGGCTATTTGGCAGTGGCATTCATTTTATTGCCTATTTATTACAAGTTGAACCTAACATCTATATATACCTATCTAGATCATCGTTTTGGAAAAGTCAGTTATAAAACTGGAGCCTCATTTTTTTTGCTGTCAAAACTTACAGGTGCTGCAGCTAGATTATACTTAGTATGTCATATTCTGCAGAATTATGTTTTTGATGATTTAGGTATACCATATCTTATTACGGTGATGGTTACATTGGTTTTAATATGGTTATATACTCGCAAAAGTGGTATAAGGACATTGGTGTGGACAGACACATTACAGACTTTGTGCTTTATTGTAACTATCATCCTTATACTTTATAAAGCAGCTGATATGTTGGATATGAACTTTTCTGAAACTTGGTCTGCCATTTGGAGTGATTCTCATAGCCGTATTTTTGATTTTGAAGATTGGGCTTCACGAAATTTCTTCTGGAAACAATTCTTGAGTGGAATCTTTATTGTTATTGTTATGACTGGCTTGGATCAAGATATGATGCAGAAGAACTTAACATGTAAGGATCTCTGTTCCGCCCAGAAAGATATGTGTTTATCAGGTTTCTTATTCGTAATAGTTATTGGGCTAGTGATGATGTTAGGTGTGATGATGACTTTATTATATGCACATGTTGGAATACCATTGCCTACTGCAGGAGACAGTTTGATTCCTGATTTTATAGCAAGTGGAGTAATGGGTGAAACAGTGTTGGTTATTTTCACTTTAGGTATTATTGCTTCTGCTTTTTCTAGCGCCGATTCTGCCATGACAGCTTTGACAACTAGTTTTTGTATTGATATTTTAGAGATTGAAGATGAAAGATATTGTTATACTCCTTTAAAGAAAGTATCAAGAGAGAGAGTTCGAAAAGCTGTTCATATTTGTATGATGTTACTCTTTATTCTCTTCATTTTGGGATTTAAAGCTTTAGGTAGTACTAGTGTGATTGACACTCTTTTAACTATGGTTAGTTATACCTATGGTCCACTTCTTGGTTTGTATGGCTTTGGTATATTTTGCAAGCGTGTTCCATGTGAAAAGTTTGTTCCATTTATAGCTCTTGCATCTCCAATTATCTGTTTCTTTTTGGATTTATTTACGCAGCGGTCATTTGGCTATAAGTTTGGTTATGAGTTACTGATTTTGAATGGGGCTCTTACTTATTTGGGGTTATTAGTGGCATCTAGTAAACGATAAAGGAGTTTATTTAAAAGAAAGGGAGAATCTTGTCCGTTAATAGGATAAAATTCTCCCTTTCATCTTTAAGAAATAATATGAATTATTCTTTAATACGCAAGTTCATAACATATGGAGCCTCTTTGGTTGAATTCTTCCACTCACCATCGGTTTCTCCATTTGGATTGCCATATTTGCAGAAGTTAGTCCAGTAATCAACCATACGGTTGGATAACTCTTCATCTGCTGTAGTAAATGGTCTCCAGCTGCGATTTAAAGTGTGGAACGTATACCATAGTTCTGAACTATGAAATGAACCTTCCAATGCTTTTCGCCCGTCAGTAGGAAGTGGTCGGTCGAAGAAGTACAGATAAACTGGTTTGTTAGATAGACTGTCACGAACTTCAGCAAAACGCTGTTCTCCATCTGTCAGTCCTGGCATATCATTAGCACAGTGCCCCATCATATAAGGAACATCTGCTATTGTGTTGTTGAATACAGCATCGTTAAACCCTTCGGTCAACAATACTCCATCTTGGTGAGGACTGAATCTTACGGCATTAGGATCTCCCCATGCAGCAGGAAGTGCCTTCATCAAATCTTCATAACTTGCTGTGCGCAGTTGCTCTAAGGTGGTTAAACCAGCGGCATCAAGTTTTGCTTTAGCTTTAGCATCCAATTCTTCCTGAGTCTCAGGAGCTGCCAATTCCATGCCAATACCACCAATACTCTGGATGATGGCTTTCTTAACCATTCCTTTGCTAAGCGGGCTGATTATCATGTTCTTTACACTTGCAGCGCCTGCACTTTGTCCAAACACTGTGATGTTTTCAGGATCACCTCCGAACTGAGCAATGTTATTATGAATCCAGGTCAGAGCTGCTACTTGGTCATACGTGCCATAGTTTCCAGAATGTCCACCACCTTCTTCGGTAAGCAATGGGTGATTCAAGAATCCGAAAACTCCAAGACGATAGTTAACAGTTACTAAAATAACGCCACGCTCAGCCCAAGCTTCTCCATCCATTTCTGGCTCGAAACTCCAACCTCCTGTATATGCGCCACCATGAATCCACATGGCAACAGGGAGTTTGGTGTCAGTCTTGCCAACCGTATTTTGGGGAGCCCAAATATTTAATTGCAGACAATCTTCAGAGAAAGGAGCATCTTCTGCAAAAAATTCTGTACCATAGGCTCCATCATTAGGATTATGTGCAGCTTGCCATGAAGCATTACGGAAATGATCAGCTATCATTACAGTATCCCATGGTGTGACAGGTTGAGGTTTTTTCCAACGTAATTCTCCTACTGGAGCGGCAGCGAAAGGAATACCTTTGTAAGCAATGACATTCGTTGAATCTATAACCACTCCTTGAACTTTACCACCTTCTATGGAAAGGATGGGGTTTTCATCAACAACAGTCTTTTGTTCAGTGCAGGCAGTTGTTAGTAATGATAGAACTGCTGCAAATAAAGTCAATGTTTTTTTCATTTTGTTTTAGTTTAGTTTTAAGGATTATTCTAAAATGCAAAATTAAAGGAAAAAAGTTGTTATAGACCAACTCTTTCCTTTTTATTTGCATAAATATATATGATGAATAGACTTTAGTGGCTTCTATCAAGACCTAAACAGTTGTTAAAGAGTCATTTCTCATGTCAACTTGTAATTCTCCACCATCTTTTAGCTTACCAAATAGGATTTCTCTCATGAGCAACGGATTCAATAGTTGCTGGATAACGCGATCCATTTCACGTGCTCCATATTCTAGAGAGAATCCTTTCTGGAGCAAATGCTGACGGGCAGCTGGAGTGAGTATTAGTTTCACATTCTTGGCATCCAACTTAATTTGTAGTTCACGGAGTTTCTTGTCCAAAATTAAGTTGGCCATATGCTCGTCCATGTCATTAAAGGTCACTATGCCTGACAGTCTATTAAGAAACTCAGGCTTGAAAGTCTTTTTTACATCCTTCAACATAGTTGCTCCTTTATTGATTTTTGCATTGAAACCAAGAGCCTGATTCGCATATTGGGCTCCAGCATTGCTGGTCATAATTAGAATAACTTGGCGGAAATCTGCTTTTTGTCCCTTATTATCGGTCAAATTAGCATAATCCATTACCTGAAGTAGTAGATTAAAAATATCCGAGTGTGCTTTTTCAATTTCATCCAGAAGTAATATGCAGTTTGGAGTTTTGCGGATGGCGTCAGTTAGTAATCCTCCGTCTTCATATCCAACATATCCTGCTGGTGAACCAATAAGTTTGGCAACAGTGTGTTTTTCTGTATATTCACTCATATCGAACCGGACTAAACTAATACCTAATTCTTTTGCCAACACTTTTGCGACCTCAGTCTTGCCCACACCAGTAGGACCTACGAATAGTAGACTTGCTATTGGCTTCTGTGTATCCAGAAGACCGGCTTTACTCATTTGCACAGCTTCCACAACTTGTTTAATAGCTTCATCTTGTCCGTAAATCTGACTTAAAATATGGGGCTCCAAAGTTTCAAGTTCGGAGTTATCACTTTCTTTCAATGCTTTGGCATCAACTCGGCAAATCTTGCTTAGCAGTTCTGCTATCACTTCCTTGCTAACAGTCATTTCCTCAGTAGGGTGGAGTTCACGGAAAGCACCAGCCTCATCTATTAAATCAATGGCCTTATCTGGTAGGAATCTTTCATGAACAAAGCGGGAACTTTGCTCCACAGCATAAGGGATTACATCATTATCGTAATGAACCCCATGATATTCCTCATATTTGGATTGTAATCCTTCCAATATGTGAATAGTCTCTTCTATGCTTGGTTCTGAAATACTGATTTGCTGGAAACGGCGAACTAAACCTTTGCTTTGTGAAAAATAGCGGTTATATTCTTGATAAGTGGTAGAACCGATGAATTTAATATCACCAGAAGACAAATAGGGTTTTAACAGGTTGCTAGCATCCATAGAACTGTCGTTTGTACGGCCTGCACCAATCATGTTTTGTATCTCATCTATATATACAATGACTTTGCCTTCTTTTTTTAGGCCCTCCATTACCATCTTTATTCGTTTCTCAAAATCGCCTCTGTATTGAGAACCGGCAACCATGGCTCCTAAATCCAACTCGTAAATCTTGTATCCTTTTAGTCGTTCAGGAACTTTCCCTTTTTCTATCATATCAGCTAAACCATATGCTAAGGCTGTCTTACCTACACCAGGTTCGCCTATATGAAGTGGATTATTCTTTTCCTTTCTGCAAAGAACTTGAATGGTTCGTTCCAGTTCCTCCTCTCTTCCAATCAGTGGATTATGTTCTGCCAAATGTTCATTTAGACAAGTCACGAAATTATTCCAAGGTTCTTTTTTCCTATTTGGAATTTCTTCGAATTCATCATCTTCCTCCTCATCAAAATCATCATCATCATCATCTTCCTCCTCGTCATTTTCTATGTTGAATTCATACTGATTGATAAGTTCGCTCATAAATTCTTCTTTGTCATTGTTGATTGCTTTCAACAAGATAAACTGAGCCATAGAATCTTTTAGAGCTAAAATACCTTGGATTATATGAGTAATTTCTAGTTCTTCAGCACTACTTCTATCCATTTGAATGCATGCATACTCTAGTACCCGTTGCAACTGATAAGATGCCTCTGGCAGATGGCTGTCTCCGTCCTCCGGCACTTTTTCCAGTGAGTCCAAATATTTTTTTAGTTCTGCTTTCATGAAATCTTCTTTATAGAAGTTCAGGGTAAATGTCATTTTGAATGGCTCCTGCTCCATGATGGTAAGAAGTATATGCTCTGGTGTGATAAACTCATGATGATTATCCAATGCCAGAGTAAATGCTTTATTGATAGCTTCTTGTGTATATATGCTTTGTTCCATATTAATCTATAGGAGTGTATGTGAGACGAAGAGGAAATCCTTCCTGACGAGCCAAGCGAGTCGCTTTTCTAACCTTGCTGGCTGCCACATCAAGGGAATAGACACCTATAGTTGCTTGACCACTTTTATGAACTGTTTCTGCAATAAGCTGTGCCTCAGTCTCTGTCTTGTAAAAGATAGTGGTAAGTATTTTCACTACAAAATCAAATGTTGTGAAATCATCATTATGCAATATCACTTGGTATTGTCTCGGTTCCCTTAAATCGGTCCGTGCTTTCTCTTTTAATGAAGTCTCCTTTTGTTCCATAATTATACTTTAGTTTACAAAGATAATGTTTTTCTGATAATTGTTTGGCTTTTGAGTAAAAATATAAGATATATATACCATTCATTATTTGTTGTTTAGGTTTATTTTGGTATTTTTGCAATACTAAATTTTAAAACTATGTATAAAATAACCAGCATCTTATTAATGACTATTTCTCTGTTTGCAAATTCAGTTCAAGCTCAAAATGTGCTTAATGAAAGTGCAACAGGAAGTGGTTTCCATAACCCTGTTATCCCTGGTTACTATCCTGACCCTAGTGTATGTGCGGTAGGGGATGACTTTTATTTGGTAAATAGTACTTTTCAGTATTTTCCAGGAGTGCCGGTCTGGCACAGTAAGGATTTGATTCATTGGGAGCAGATAGGTAATGTCTTGGACCGTGCTTCTCAAGTGGATTTAAGTGTAGGTGGTGCCAGTTCTGGTATTTTTGCACCTACCATTCGTCATCATAATGGTAAGTTTTACATGATTACCACTAATATCAATATGCTGTTTACAGGTAAACCCGGCAATTTTATTGTTACTGCTGATAAACCGGAAGGACCATGGAGTGAGCCAACTTTTATTGAGGGTGTAAATGGTATTGACCCATCTCTTTATTGGGAAGATGGCCGTATGTATGTTTGTTGGTCAGCAATGAATAATATCAGTTTGGCTGAATTGGACCCTGTATCTTTTAAAATGATTGGCCAGCCAAGAAATATTTGGGATGGTGATGGTGATAGCAGTCCTGAGGGACCTCATATTTATAAGAAAGATGGCTATTATTACTTATTGATTGCTGAAGGTGGTACTGAGATGGGGCATAAAGTGAATATAGCCCGTTCTAGAAATATTGATGGACCTTATACCAGTAATCCTTCCAATCCTATCTTGACTCAGAAGCGTAGGGAGAGTGCCAGTAGTCTTCTTCAAGGTGCAGGTCATCCAGATTTGGTTCAAGCATCCGATGGGTCTTGGTGGATGGTATATTTGGCATTCCGAACCAGTGCTGGTAAGCAGTTGCATACTTTAGGTCGTGAAACCTGTTTGGCTCCTGTGCGATGGGATACCAATGCATGGCCTGTGGTCAATGGTAATGGAATGGTTGATGTTACGATGAATGTACCAACTCTTCCTCAAGTAACTATGAGTCAGCCAGCTTCCCGTACAACTTTTAAAAATGGGCAAAAGTTAGGATTTGAATGGATTTATATTAATAATCCTATCGAGTCAAATTACTCATATTCCAAAAATCAGCTTCAGTTGAAAGCATCATCTACACCATTGGATGATCCAAACAAGACTCCTACTTTCGTTGCAAAGCGTCAGACAGATATTAACTGTGTGGTAACCACTAAGCTCGCTCTTGCTGATGCAAAAGGTGGTGATCGTGCTGGCTTGAGTGTCTATATGGACCCTAAGGGCCATTATGATGTAGCGTTGGTTTCTGAAGCAGATGGTAGTTGCTATGTAGAGCTTAGTTATCGCCTAGGTGCGATGAAGCATGTAGAAAAGCGTGTAAAACTGAATACGAAGAAAGCTGTACAACTGAGGGTAGAAGCGACTAATGCTCTATATTCATTCTCTTATTCTACTGATGGAAAGACATTTGAGAAGTTGGGTAGTATGGATACTTACTTCCTTGCTACTGAAACTTTAGGAGGTTTCACTGGAGTCGTTTTTGGCTTGTTTGCAGAAGGTTGGGAAGGCACAAAAGCCTCATGTAATGTAGATTGGTTCGACTATCAGCCTGGTGAAGAATATAAGGTTTCAAGTAGGTTTTGATGAAATAATTGATTTATTGAATAAAGGTGGCATCGATTCGATGCCACCTTTATTATGTGTGAACTAAAATAAACTACCAAACCGAAACTCTTTTTTCAGGAGCTAAATAAAGTGCATCTCCTTCTTTAATGCCCCAGGCTTCATACCATGCATTGATATGGGGAAGGGTTCCGTTAACACGCCATCTTCCTAGTGAGTGTGAGTCAGATTTTGTGCGTCTGCGTATCTCTGCATCACGAATGTTTTGGCCCCATATTGTTGCATATGCCAAGAAGAAACGTTGCCCAGGAGTCAAGCCGTCAATCACAACTTGTTCTTTATCTTTTGTAGCTTCTTGAAATGCTTGCCATGCAATTTCTAGGCCACCGTGGTCGGCTATATTTTCACCAAGGGTCGTTCTGCCGTTAGCATGTAGGTCTGGCTCATTACCAGTGCCTTTGAGTACAACAATATTGTCGAACCAGTTGGTTAATTGATCTCCTTTAGCTTTGAACTGTGCCTCATCTTCAGGTTCCCACCAATTCTTGAAGTTCCCATCTCCATCATAACGTGCACCATTGTCATCAAATCCGTGAGTAATCTCATGCCCGATAACCACGCCAATGGCACCATAGTTAAACGCATCGTCTGCACTCATGTCAAAGAATGGGTACTGAAGAATGCCAGCAGGAAAAGTAATGTCATTATTTGTTGAACTATAAGAAGCATTGACGGTTTGTGGAGTCATGCGCATTTCGGTTCTGTCGGTAGGCTCATTGTATTTATTAGCCCTGTCCCAGTAACTCCAAATTGAGACAGCCTTCATGTTTTCATAAAAACTTTTAGATGGATCTATTGTAAGACCTGAATAATCTTTCCATTTGTCTGGATAAGCAATTTTTACCTTAAATTTTGATAATTTGTCATGTGCCCTTTTCTTGGTTACATCGCTCATCCATTCTTGTGCGTCAATTCGTTTACCCATAGCAGTAAGCAGGTTCTGAACTAGTGACATCATTCGTTCCTTGTTTTCTTTAGGAAAGTATTTCTCAGCATACATTTGCCCTAAAGCCATACCCATTGTACGATTTATCACCTGTAAACTTCGTTTCCATCGAGGTGACTGTTCGGGGCTGCCTGTCAGTGTTTTTCCACTAAATTCAAAAGCACGTGCTTCAATTTCATCACTTAACGTACGTGATGCACCGTTAACCAAATTCCATGTCAGATAATTTTTCAAAGCATCTAGGCTCTCTGTAGTTAAAATGTTTTGGACCTCACTCAAAAACTCGAATACACTTACATTTACTTCTTTGGGATTGTATCCTAAAATCTTGAAGAATCCATCCCAATCTAGCTTGTTGTAACGGGATTTCAATTCAGCATATGGTATTTTGTGATATGTTTTGGTTGGGTCACGCATTTCAGTTCGAGATAGAGAGGCGTTGGCAAGACGGTTTTCTATACGGAAAGCATCTTGCATCTTAATTCTTGCTTCTTTCTCGTTGTTTCCGGTCATAAGGAAAAGATCAACCATTAGGTCCTTGTATGCATCTCTGATCTTAACAGTAGATTCAGTTGTTTCAGTATAGTAATCTTTTTGTCCCATGCCAATTCCACCTTGACTAATTGCAACAAGTTTTTTGTTGCTGTTGTCTCGGTCAGTTCCAATTCGGACACTGAAAAATGGAGACATGCCAGTAATTTCCATTTCAGCTATAGAAAGGAACAACTGCTCTCGAGTCTTTAAATTAGATATTGCTTTTTGATCAGCTTTGATAGGAGAGTAGCCTTCTTTATTGCGTCTGATGCTATCCATAGAAAGATTATAAAGATCGGCTACTTTTTGTGCTACAGAGCCTTTAGGATGCTGCGATTTTGCTAAATTATTGATAAGGGTTTGAAGTTGAAGATTGGTCTTCTGCTCTAGCATTTCGAAAGAGCCATAACGACTATATTCTGGTGTCAAAGGGTTGGCTTTTATCCATCCCCCATTGGCAAACTGAAAAAAGTCATCTCCTGGTTTGACACTCTCATCTCTATTTTCTTTTTTTATACCGGGATTTTTCTCTGGTTCTGTGTCCGGAATGCTTGTGAAATTGCAAAATAGCAGTATTGCAACCCCCATCCATAAATTTTGAATCTTCATTGTCGTTTAGTTTTTTGTTATTAATTATTGCAAATATAAGATATTTTGGCATGCCAATAGCGTAATTCCGTTTTTTTCTTTATTTTTGTATTATATTAAACATATGACTGACTATGATAAAAGCCGGTGTAATCTACAAAACTTTAGTTGTTATGATTTGCTTAAGCTTCCCTTTTAATATGGAAGCTCAGAATGAATTGCCCGATTCTGTTTCTACCGATAGAAGAAGTAATCAGAATGTGATGCTGAATGCTTCTTCCGCTTCTCAGCCTCGTGTGATTTCTTTGGGAATTCCTCAATGGGGTACCACTATAGTAGATGATGGCTTACCTGCTTCTTTTTATCTGGATTATTTTCCTGGTTTTTGGTCATGGAAGTATGGACTAGGTACGGAATCCATGACTTTAACCCGTTTGGATGAATCGGCGGTCATGTTGGGTAATTCAGGCTTTTTTGCAATGACAACTTCCAAGGCAGGTGCTGATAAGTTGGAAGGTGCTGTAAATTATAGTTTGGATATTTATGGTCGTAATCAAATTGAAGCCAATATTGCCTCTCCCTTAGGAAATGGGTGGGGAGTCAATATAAATGTATATCAAGATTTGAATAGAGGCTCTAATCATTTGGATCTGTCTTATTTTCAAGAGCATATACAACATTATAAAGCTAGTGTATCTAAGACCTTTGATCAGGATAGGGGTAAATTCTTTGTTTCCTATCTTTACATGAAGACACTTAGCTTGAGTGATCCTTACGGACCTTTTATTTTCGTGGGTGATGGTAGCGTGAAAAAATATGAGGATTTTAAATTAGGTAGAGACCAATACCTGCCTTCTACAGCTACTTTTGATTACATTGATTTGAAGACTGGACAAAAGAAAACTCGCCGTTATGTGAATGATGCAGGAACTCCTATCCATGTTGTTACAGTAGGTCTTAATTGTCTGCTAAGGAATGGTAAAGTATTGGATATAAATTCTAGGCTTAGATTAGGAAAAACGAATCTGACAGAAGCATATTTGAGTTCTCTTTCTAAGGTAGATTTAACGGGCGGTTACACCTATGCTGATGGAACTCCATATTTGGGTAATGTGCAAACACGTTACATGCTTTATTATGAAGACCACTGTTATGAATGGCTGACTACCGCACAGCTTAAAGGCAAATGGAAGAATCATCAGTGGATGGTAGGTATGAATGCATGGTTTGTAGATACAACGAATGACATTCACACAATTAATTATGCATATGAAGCTAAGAAGGATCCAATATCCCTCTTATATAATGGAGAAATGTATTATGTTCATAATACTGGAGCTCAATATGTAGATGGAAATCAGAGTAAACTCGCTTTGTTTGGACAAGATCAATGGAACTTCAATAATAGATTCACCCTTCGTTTTGGTCTCCGGTTTGAATATAGTGGCATGCTTGGTGATGGTGCTTTTAATGCAGTTGGCATGGAAAATAACTCTCGTCAGGCTAATTGGAGTTTGAAATCGCCTGATGTAATATTGAATCCAATAAAAAAAGATATGTTCAATGGCGCAGCATCACTTGTGGCTTATTATAAGATTAATTCCGAGTTTGGTTTGGAAATGAATGCGATAGCTACTAAGCGCCATGCTGAACTTTGGCAATATGGACAGCAAGATTTGCCAAATGATGTGCCTAAAAGAGATTATCTTCTACGTGGTGGAGTTAATTTTAAAAATGATTGGGTAGACTTACAGTCTTTGCTGACTTATATCCGGCAGGATAATAATTTTACCTCTACTATGTGGACACATCAACTTACTAAGGCTGCAGGTGGTTATCCCGCTGGATATAATGAAAGTGTGTATATCGGCTCCCTCTATAGTATGGATGCTGTAGGTTGGACTACAGATGTTTTACTGACTCCTTTCAAAGGCTTTACATTTCATGGTTTGTTTACGTTTCGCTCTCCTAAGTATAGAGACTATAGTTTCAAACCTACATTTAGTGATGGCTATTCTGAGAATTATGACTTTTCTGGAAAGAGAATAACTTCCACCTCTAGTGTTGAAATAGAGTTGGAACCTTCATATAAGTGGGAAAAATGGCGTTTTTGGCTTAGTGCCCGCTACTATAGCAAACAGTATGTGAATATAACTAATTCATTGTTTTTCAACCCCAGATGGGAAACATTCGGAGGGATTGATTATGCTTGGAAAGACAATGTTAGTTTTTCTTTGAATGTGATAAATTTCCTAAATCAGACTGGAGCAAGTGCTGGTATTCAAGAGGCATCATTGGCTACAGATGGCTCAGCATTCAAGAATTATTTGACCTCTGGTACGTATATCCGTCCATTTACTTTGGAATTTAGCACTTCTCTAAAGTTCTAGCCTTCCAGATAGAACGATGCACTAGTACGAAGAAAATAGGCATAAGTATTGCCACATTTACTATCCAACTAATTGGGTAACAATACATGAGGAATCCCATTTCAGGTTTCATTGGAAATACAAAAAACAACCATATTAGACGTACACCACAAATAAAGATTATATTAATCCAAGCAGGAATAATGGCATAGCCTAATGATCTTAATATACCTGACATGATTTCATTGAAGGAGTGAATACTGTAAATGGCCAAAACAATCTGGCTGCGAATGACTGCTAGTCTTATAACTTCTGGATCAGATGTAAAGAATGAGGCTAACTGATTTGCAAATAGGATGAAAATTGAACTAACAATAAGTACTGTTACAGGGCCGATAATCATGGAGTTCCGAACAACTCTTTTACATCTGTCAATCTGTTTTGCACCATAGTTCTGGCTCATGAATGATGTGCCTGCCTGACCAAATGCATTGCCAATAAAGAAACAAAAATAGTCGAAGTTCAGGGATGCAGTATTTGCTGCTACTGCAGCTGTTCCAAGAGAATTTATTCCACCTTGGATCATTACATTTGAAAAATTAAAGATCATCCCTTGAATACCAGCCGGTATGCCTATGTAAGCAATTCTTTTTAGTATATTCCAATGGATTTTCAGTTTGTGTATCTCTATTCGGAGATCGGGACTTTCCTTGCTCAACATATATAATAAGGAAAGTGAACTGATGATTGATGATACTAATGTGGCAATTGCAACACCCTCTACGCTAAGATGGCATTTTACTACTAGAAACAAGTTCAGTAATACGTTGAATATCCCACTGATTATCAAGACATAGAGTGGCCTTTTTGTATCTCCTTTACTACGTAGTATTGCTGATTCAAAATTAAATAGTATGATGAATGGCATACCTAGGAAATAGATACGAAAATATAGTACGGCTAAATCTAGGATTTCATCAGGGGTTGAGAGTAGTGTCAAAACCGGTCTGGCAATGAACCAACCAAGAATACTCATGAATAACCCACAAAATATAGAGAGAAGTACCGTTGTATGAACAGCCTTGTTTGTGTTTTCTTTATCTTTTTGGCCTATTAATTGTGCAATTACTACGTTTGCTCCTACGGATAGGCCAATGAAGATGTTCAGCATCAGGTTAATAATAAATGTATTAGCACCCACAGCAGCCATGGCATCACTGCTGGCAAAATGTCCAACAACGGCTATGTCGGTAGCGTTGAGCATCTGCTGAAACAATGCACTTAAAGCCACAGGTAAGGCAAACCATATCATCTTGATGGCAATAGGGCCATTAAGCATGTCCAGATGAGAAGCTCCTTTTTTTATCATAAATCCGGTAATGATACTATATCAATTTGGCTTCAAATTTACTTCTTTTCATTTTTACAGCAAAAGTATATGTCAGATTTCCTTAAATTGCGTTATGTGTATATCTGGATATTATTGCTATATGTTAATTCTAAGGGAATCAAAATAATCGTTTTTGTTAAAAGTTGTATTTATTTATCTTTTCTTACAGAAAGTTTGTTGATTTCAGTTTTTTTTATTTTATTTGCACTCAAATAAACGAAAGAAATCGAAATAAAACAAAAACATAACAAAAAGAATTAATCAAATTACAACTTATGAATAGAATTATTGCAATCGTAACACTTCTGCTTAGTTTCGTATCTTTGCACTTAAATGCTCAGGATATTAAGGAGCAGGATTCTAGTAAGCACACTCCTCGTGTATTTCCTATGCCAGTTAAATACTTATATTTCCATAGTGAGATTTTGGGTGTAGACAAGAATTTCTCAGTTATCCTTCCTCGCAGTTATGATAAAGAACCAGACCGTAAATATCCAGTTCTTTATTTGCTTCATGGTGGTGGTGAAAATGATTGGGAATGGGCTAACATCCCTGTGTCTATGCTTTGTGAGGCTGTTTCTAAAATGACAGGTGATGGGTCTTGTGCAGAAATGATTATCGTACAACCTAATGCAACTGAATATAAGGGTGGTTATAACAACCGGGAAGACTGGAAATATCAGGATTATTTCTTTAATGAGTTGATGCCTGTTATAGAAAAGAATTTCCGTACCATAAATGATAAGGGTCATCGTGCTATCGGTGGACTCTCTATGGGTGCTGGAGGTACCTATCAATATGCGCTCACTCGTCCAGAATTATTCTGTGCTGCTTATGCCATCAGTGGTCATAGTTCAATCGACGTAACCACCCTTTCTCCTGAAGAGCAGGAAAAAGTAAAGACTGTGGCATGGACTATCGACTGTGGTGGTCAGGATATTGCTTTTGACAATGCCGTTAAGACTTATCAGCAGATGAAAAAGATAGGAATGAACTGCCAGTTCCGTTCAGAGTATGGTGTTCATGCCACATTCTATTGGTATGATGGTCTATGCAAGATGCAGACATTTTTTACTCGTCATTTTTCAGACCAATGTAAATAAAGAAATAAAAACAATCAATCTATAATAACTTTTTAATTCTAAAGATCATGAAAAAGTTTTTTGCATTTGCAACACTTCTATTAAGTTGTTTTACTTTACAGGTAAATGCACAGGATTATACTGAGCAGGATCCAGCTAAGCACACTCCACGTGTATTTCCTATGCCAGTTAAGCACTTGACAATGAAGAGCGAGATTTTGGGTGTGGATAAAAACTTCTCAGTATTCTTACCTAAGAGCTATGAAAAGGAACCAGACCGTAAGTATCCAGTTCTTTATTTGCTCCACGGACATGGTGAAAATGATTGGGAATGGGCTAACATCCCTGTTTCTATGATCAATGAGCGTATATCTCAAGTAACAGCCGATGGCTCTGCAGCTGAAATGATTATTGTTCAGCCTAATGCTACAGAACATCAGTCAGGGTATTTTAATAAAGAGGGATGGATGTACGAAGATTATTTCTTCAAAGAACTGATCCCTTTGATTGAAAGGAATTTCCGTGTTATTCCAGATAAAGGGCATCGCTCTATTGCTGGCTTGTCCATGGGTGGTGGTGGCTCTTTCTATTATGGTTGTCGCCATGCTGATATGTTTAGTAGTGTTTATGCTATTAGTGCTGCTGTGGGAAGTTTTGCATCCCCGAATGCAAGACCTCAACGTATGGCTGGTGGTGTAAATCAAAATATTTTCCAGGCTAATGTAGATCTAGAGAATGTGCCAGAAGAACAACTCGCTCAAATGAAGACTGTGGCATGGACATTGGATTGTGGTGATGATGATTTTCTTTTTGCAGGAAATGTACAGACCTATCAACAGATGAAGAAATTGGGCATGAACATACAATTCCGCACTCGTGAGGGTGTACATGCAACATATTATTGGTATGAGGCTTTGGGTTATGCACTTCGTTTTGCGACCCGTCATTTTTCAGACCAGTGCAAATAATTTTATAAATAATCAATTTATGAAGAAGGGCAAATCTACAATGGATGGATTTGCCCTTCCTCTTTTTATTTTTTTCCGAATTTATATTCATAGTAAATCCTAATTTATTAATAGCAAATAAATTTCTATGTTGAAATTTGAGGTTATTGGAGTCATTTTATATATTTGCAATTAATTTATTTATCCTGAACGTGTAATTTATTTAAAAAAACGATAATAAAAAATGAAAAAAGTTATTGTAGACATTCTGCTTTATTTAGGTACCATTATTCTAGGAGCTATTATTTTTAGTATCTTAGGTATTATAGCAAATACCGTTATTAATCCTGGCAGTAATATTGACAATCTTATGGGAAATCCGTGGTTGATGGGGACTTTATTGTTGGGCACTCAGCTTCCTGTAATTCTTGTCTTCCTTTTGTTCAAACGCGCCAATTATTCCCTTGGGAATTTGAGTAAGGTTAAGTCGATGAAGACTTTTTCTATATATGCTCTTTTGATGATGATAGGTGCACTTCTCTTTGAGCAATTCGTACAGGCAGTTGTTCCAAGTGATGAGCAGATGTTCAGTTATCTTGAGATGTTCAAACCATTAATGTATAATCCTCTTTGCGTAGTACTTATCTGCATTTGTGCTCCTTTGACAGAAGAATTGGTATTCCGTGGTGCTATTCAAGGTCATCTGATGAAATGGATTAAGAATCCTTGGGTTTCCATCGTTCTTGCTTCTATTCTTTTCGGACTTGCTCATGGGAATTTACCTCAGTTCATAGCCGGGTTTATCATGGGTATGGTTTGTGGTTGGCTTTTCTACCGTACGGGAAGTATTTGGCCCGGTATTGCTCTTCACTTTTTCAATAATACTTTCTCAACTGTTTCCACATGGATTTGGGGAATGGAAGAATCAGATGTCATTGCAAATATTCTGCCTAACTTGATACTTCCTATTCTTGGTATTGTTCTTATATATGTAGCTTACAAGAAACTGGTTCCTGTCACAGAAGAGTCTGTAATAAGAAATGATGCCCCATGTGATAAATCTATTCCTGAAGATATGAAGGAGGAGATTATTCTTTAACATTTTCATCTTATCGTTTGGTAATCTCTACTTTTTCGCTTATATTAGCAAAGTTAATTTAAATCTTTGAACTATGGCAAAAAGAAATGAAATTTACAAATGCACAGGTTGCACTAATATGGTTGAGGTAGTCATTGAAGGGACATGCACGCCTGAGTGCTGTGGAAAGCCAATGAAGTTACTTAAGGAGAACACTACTGATGGTGCCAAAGAAAAGCATGTTCCTGTAGTTGAGAAAACTGCAGATGGTTATATTGTAAGAGTAGGTGAGGTGGATCATCCAATGACGGAGGCTCACTACATCCAGTGGATTGAACTGATTACCGAAGATGGTGTGTTACGTAAACATCTTACTCCAGCCGACAAGCCTATGGCAGAATTCAAGACAGATGCAAAAGAAGTTTATGCACGTGAATTCTGTAACTTGCATGGTTTGTGGAGATCTTAACAGATAATAAGAAAGGCTTTCAAATTCAGAAAGCCTTTCTTATTTATTCTTTAATCCATAGCATTTTAATATGAGGTATTCCGTCTTCCAGGAATTCCTCTGAACATTGTCGGAATCCACATTTTTCATACAGACTGCGGGCATAAACTTGTGCTTCCAGCATGATTCTATCTGCCTGATATTCCTGTTGTGCTATTTCTATACCTTTCTTCACGATTTGCGTGGCAAGTCCCTTTCTCCTGATACGTGAAATGATTCTTCCGATAGCCACCTCTGGAAGGAAGACTCCTTTTTCCACAACTCTTCCATAAGCTACGATTCCTTCATTGTCTTCCAACCATAGATGAATAGACCGTTGGTCTGCATGGTCCATGTCTTGATAGGCACAGTTCTGTTCCACTACGAAGATGGCAGAACGTAGACGGAGTATCTCATATAGCTCGTCAGTAGATAGTTCGTTGTATTTCTTAATCTTCAGTTCCATAGCTGGTGCAAAGATAGAAAAAAGCGATGTAAGTAAATTCTCATGCTACTTTTTTTATTATCTTTGTACCCAAAGTAATTAATCTTTTATTGTAAATAACATGAATTCAACAAGAATTACTGAACTTTTTGGAATCAAATATCCTATTATAGCAGGTGGTATGGTGTGGTGTAGTGGATGGCGACTTGCCTCTGCAGTTAGCAATGCTGGTGGACTTGGCCTTCTGGGTGCCGGAAGTATGCATCCTGAAACATTAGCTGAACATATAGATAAGATGAATGCTGCTACGGATAAGCCATGGGGTGTTAATTTACCTTTGATGTATCCCGAAATAGAAAAGGCTGTGGACCTTATTATTGATAAAGGTGTAAAAGTGGTTTTTACCTCTGCAGGAAGTCCTAAAAAATTCACTTCGCGTTTTCATGAGGCAGGAATAAAGGTAGTGCATGTAGTTTCCAGTAGCAAATTTGCCAAGAAGTGTGAAGAGGCAGGTGTAGATGCCATTGTGGCAGAAGGTTTTGAGGCCGGTGGGCATAATGGTCGTGAGGAACTTACTACGATGACTTTGATACCACAGGTGCGTAAATCCACAGTTTTGCCTTTGATTGCAGCAGGTGGTATAGGCAGTGGTCAAGCTATTGCTGCAGCTATGGCTTTAGGTGCAGAAGGAGTGCAGATTGGGACATTGTTTGCTTTAAGTCAGGAGAGTTCAGCATCAGATGCATTTAAACAGTACTGTACCCAACTTCCTGAGGATGGAACGATGTTGGCTATTAAGAAGATTTCTCCAACCCGTCTGATTAAAAATGCCTTATTCACTAGACTTAAGGAAGCAGAAGATAGGGGAGCTGATGCTGATGAACTTCGTGCTATTTTGGGTCCTAAGGCTACAAAACGTGGACTTTTTGAAGGCGATTTGGAAAATGGAGAATTAGAAATTGGACAGATTGCATCTGCTATAAAAGAGATTAAGCCAGTGGATGATATCATGAATGACCTTATTTCGTCATTTGATGAAACGTGTAAGCGTATGATTAATATGTAACAATATCTTTCCTTTATTAATAAAATAAGGGCGAATCCTGCAGGATTCGCCCTTATTGGTGATTAAGTATAATTATTCATTTGGATATCCAATAGGATGATTCAGCACTACAAGCTGTTTCTCACCTAAGTTCAAAGCTTTTTTTACTGCATCACGATCCATCATGGCACGTGGAACTGTGCCTAATCCCATTGCTGCAGCTGCCAAACAGATATTCTGGCTTACGTAACCAGCGTCTAATTCTGCAAAACCAGTGGAATCACCGAATTTGCTGGAGTCACTAACAATTATCAGGAAAATAGGAGCATTGCCTACACTAGTCTGACGTCCGGTCAATATGGGACGAATATCTTCCATGTTTATAACCGTTAGAGAGTGCTCTTTTGGATTGTATAGACAAGTTGCATCTTTTGTTGCAACATAAACTGAAACTTCCTGTCTGTTCATAGCAGTAGGTGCCACCATTCGGCCATCTTCTCTGTTTACTCCGATTGTAGCCCACAATAGATTGCTCAGTTGAGCCTCGGTAATTTCCTTCGTAGAGAAGTCACGAACGGAATGTCTGTTCTGCAATGCCTCGAATAGGGTAGTAGAGACATTCTTGTCTGGGGCTTGCAATTTGTACTCTTGTGCTATGGCATTCATCCCACACAGTAGGGAAATGGCCAAAAACATAATTTTTTTCATGGTTTTTGTTTTTTATTAGTTTTCGTAGTTTACAATTGTCTTTATGACTCATGTTGCAAATATAAATAATAATTTTGATTTTAGTTGTACTAAATCATAATAATACTAAATGAAAACCAGTAGTAATTTCTTATTCCTATTTCTTTAAATTGCTCTTCAATTCTTTGAATCTATCTTTATTTCTCTATTAATGGCTTAAATTGCATTCTTTTTTCTCATTAACGAATAATTCTTTTAATTTTGCAATGAATTAGCTACGAATATGTATGAAATGCCTTTATAGATTATACCAGCTTTTTATATTTATTCCTATTTTTCTATTGTTGACATTGGTGATTGGCATCATTGTCATAGTAGGATGCATGCTGGGTTTTGGTCATTTCTGCAGTTATTATCCTGGAAGATTTTGGAGTTGGATTACTGTCCGGCTACTTTTGCTCCCTGTAAAAGTAGAGGGAAGAGAGAATCTTGAAGAAAGACAGTCTTATGTTTTTGTTGCAAATCATCAGGGTGTATTCGATATTTTTTTGATTTATGGTTTTCTTCATAAGCATTTCAAATGGATGATGAAGAAAGAATTACGTCGAATCTTTATTGTCGGAAAAGCCTGTGAATCCTGTCGTTTTATTTTTGTTGACAAGAGCTCTCCTTCTGCCATAAAAAGGACTTATCATGAAGCTCGTGAAGTACTAAAGGAAGGCGTTTCCTTGACGGTATTTCCGGAGGGCGCGCGCACTTTTACAGGGCATATGGGCTATTTTAAGAGAGGTGCTTTTATGCTTGCAGATGAGATTCAATTACCAGTCTGTCCACTTACCATTAATGGTTCATTCAATGTTATGCCAAGAATGCGTGATGGTCATTGGGTAAACTGGTATCCTCTTAGGCTAACCATTCATAAACCGATATATCCAATAGGTAAAGGTAAAGAAAATCAGGACTATTTGAAAGAGGAATCTTATAAGAGTGTAATGAGTGCACTAGTTCAAGAGTACCAAGGATATGTAGAGAATCTTGATCAGTAACAGTTTTAAAGGATTTTAATTACTTTATCGGTTAATCAACACCCAATAAAGCAAAATAGTTATTCTGTATAGACAAGGTATTAAATTTCAAATGGTTAAGTTTTCTAAAATACTAATCACACGCTTTATTTTTTATTATTTTTGTATGGTAATAATAAAAAGTGTTTAGTATTTCAATTTTTTACTTTATTCGTAGATTTAATACTTAAAAAGACTCTTTAAAAATTAATTAGGTTTTTATCCAGCGGGATAAATGTTGTGTGAAAAAAGAAGATTCTCTGTGAAGAGAATCTTCTTTTAGAATTAGCAAGTAATAAGATGTTTTTGAGAGAGTGTTTTTTTCTTATTAACTATCTATTGGTAGGCAATGATTGAATGTCTCTGTTATTTTGGTGGTCTTTAAATTGTTACTGCAGTACCACTGCAACTGACCATAAGCATACTGTTTGATTCACCTATAGTCTCATAATCTAAGTCGATACCTACTATAGCATTAGCTCCAATCCTCGTTGCTCTGTCAATCATTTCCTGCATAGCTTCATCTTTTGCTTTTGTTAAGGTACTTTCATAACTAGATGCGCGACCTCCAAAGAAATCATGAATACTTGCAACAAAATCTTTAAAAACGTTTGCACCGATAATCACTTCACCTGTAACAACACCATAATACTGTTTAATGGTCTTGCCTTCAATTGTAGGGGTAGTTGTCAATAACATAATCTTTTTATTTTAATGGTTTATTTTTCTATGGCAAATATAGGTTACTTTTTTTATGATTCCATTTTATTGCAATATTTTTACCTTAAATTAAAAATGTGCGATTATTTTTTGTAGTATTGTTGCGAAAGTGTGGATTATATACAAAAAAGACACTGCCTTATGGTCTACATAAAGCAGTGTCTTTTTTAATAAATACTTCTAATTTTACAGTCTTTTGAATGTCATAGTTGCTTTAATAGTGAATCCTAATGCCGTAGCTTCTACACTCCAGGTCATGGTAGAATCGTTAATGCTATCTACGTGAGCTTTAAGATTGGCTTTTATTTCATTGTAATAAGTACTTATGGTGATGGTTCTGGTAGATTCGTCAAAAGTGTATGGTTCTGACTGCATGAGATCTGAAAAATCCTTTTTTTCTGAAAACATCATGTGAGTTTCTATAATCCATAAAAACTTGATGAGTTGATAGCCATCAAGGGCTGGTATTTTAGATGAATTAACTTTATAATCAGTAACTTCCCACCGTCCTTGTAATTGTTCTTTTACTGTAAGCTCATGATCATCATCACTTTTACAGCTCACTAAAATGGATGATAGAATTACAGTGCATATCAAAGCGGAAAAGAATAGTAACGTTTTTTTCATTTCTATTAGTTTTTAATGTTCAAGTATTATTAATTTTAATTGTCTTATTTTCTATAATTATGGTGCAAATATAGTTCTTTTCTTGTATAGATTGATTTTTTCTCCTCTTTTTTTATTAAGGCACAGTGGCCTGCTCTTTGGTTTTATTCGTCAATTTCTCTTATTTCTGTCCCATTCTGCTACAAGTATAGGTAATATTGAAAAAAAACTGTATATTTGTAAAAACAGAATCCGTAATAAATACATCTTTTTTATTTTTATTTGTTTTTTAGTATAGTTTTCGCTACGGCAACTCTCTGCCGCATAGGTTATGGTTAAAGATGATACAGGGTCTGCTGCGAAGCAGGCCCTTATTATTATGTTGATTGCTTATTTAGTGATTAATTCAGTAGATATTATTAAAAAATGTTGATAATCAGTTTTATTCTTCATTGTTACTTGTATTGCGTATATTCACTTCTTATTTTTGTATTGTGATAAGTAGATAATAGATTATTAGTTTAGATTTTTGAAGTTGTAGAGATACAACACTCGATAAAAGCTAAAGTTTTCATAGTATTTTGATTTTTTTGTAGAATGATAGCAAGGGGAACTCCAATCGGGGTTCTCTTTGTTGTTTATCCATCTTTTTTCTGTTTATTAGTATGATAAAATATAGCCTCTGGGATTTTATTCCTAGAGGCTATAAGCATATGATTTTTATTTGCGTAAAAGTTAGAAGAAAGCCATTGCAGCCTTATTGGCTTCCTTTATGGCATTTACGGAGTGTTCGAACTGTTTCATTTCATCATCTGTTAAGTGAAGGTCTATAATTTCACGTACTCCCTCACCACCGATAATAGCAGGAACACTTGTGTAGACATTGCTGAAACCATAGTATCCTTCAAGTAGGGTAGAGACAGGAATAACCCGGCACTCATCATAAAGAATGGCTCTAGCAATGGCTATGGCAGAAGAGGCGATGCCATAGTTCGTGAAGCCTTTCTTGTTTACTACCTTTGGCCCTGCTACTTGTACGGCATTCAGAATCTTCTCATAAGATTCATTTTCAAAGAGCTGAGGATTATCTGCCTTAATACTGTCCATGCTCTTGCCTCCCACGCTTGCTATGCTCCAAGGGATAAACTCTGTAGGGCCGTGTTCTCCCATCACATATGCATTAATGGAATGAGGGTCAACATTGATAATCTCTCCTAAGATACATTTCAGACGGGCAGTGTCTAGTGAGGTTCCGGTACCAATGACCCGGTTGCTTGGAAGTCCGGAAATGCGCCAGATCAGCTGGGTTATGGTGTCAAGTGGGTTCGTGATGGAAATAATGTATCCGTTGAAACCTGAACGCATCAAAGACTCCACTGCAGGACGTACCATCTTGATGGAAACTTCCAACATGGAATCACGCATCACATTGCCATTCTCATCTCTTTTCAGCAGTGCCTGAGGAGTACCTAAACAAAAAATGGCAATATCTGCATCTCCACATTCCGAATATTCGCATGCACGAACTTTCATGTTTCGTCCCATGTATTCTATGCTGTGTCTCAGGTCCATGGCTTCGCCAATGGCCTTGGTCATGTTCACGTCGACCAAAAGTACGTCATCACAAATTCCCTGATTGACAAGGCCATAACATACTGCAGAGCCTACTGCACCGATGCCTATTACGGCTACTTTGTGTCTATGATTAAGTGGCATAATTAATAGTAATAGTTTATAGGTTTTTAATAAGTTTTGCAAATATACTAAATATTTAAAGAAATACCGCATTACCAGATTGAAAAAAGAATTGAAAATTTGTTTTCATAATCAAGTCGATAAATATAGTCAGCTTTGTCAGTTATTTATATTTTGCGTACCTTTGCACACCGTTATGAAAAAAGAGAATGAATATACCAAATGGGTGGCTTGCTGGGGGAATGCAACTAGTATTTCCGATAGGAAGGAAGCGACTTTTGCCAAGAATCTGACACTTCGTTATCCGTTGTTCATGCCCTTTGATGGCAGTAGACTTCGACTGCGTTTCTCCAATCTTACAGGTACAGAACCTGTAACTCTCACCCGTTCTTTCGTAGCCTTGAAACAAGAAGATTATGTCTCTTCACCTGTACTTTTCAGTGGGAGAGAGTCTGTTACGATAAATCCAGGATGTGAGGTGGAAAGTGATGAGATTGAGCTGATGGTTCCAGCTGGTTCTACCTTGAACGTGAGTATGTATTTTCAGGATTTTACCCAGTTGAATGCTGGGACACTGATTACAGGTCCTTTGTCTTCAGGCAAGTATAGTTATGGTGATTTCTCTAAAGAGCGAGATTTACCCTTAGACCTTACCAGAAATACTAACTGGTTCTTTTTCCTTAATACGGTGGACATCTTGACAAGGGAAACAAACCATGCCTTGGTATGCTATGGTGATTCCATCACAGCCCAAAGTTGGCCGGACTATTTGACATTACGTGCGTGGGAAGAAAATCATAGGAACGTATCTATTATCCGGAGGGCAGTCAGTGGAACTCGTATATTAAGACAGTATGACTGTATAACCTATCAAGCCTATGGCTTAAAAGGTGCCACTCGTTTCCCAATAGAGATGAATGTTTCAGGAGCCAGTGCAGTTATCATTCAGCATGGAATAAATGATATCATTCATCCCGTAGGAGTAGATGTGAACCCGTTCCGTCCTTGGAGCGATATGCCGTCGCTGAATGATTTGACACAAGGGACAAAGGATATTTACATTCAATATGCTCGTAAGTTAGGTGTTAAGGTCTGGAGTGGAACATTGCTTCCTATTTACGGTTGGCGCACTTATACTGATGAGCGAGACTTGCTTCGCTGTCAGTTCAACGATTGGATGAGGACTTGTCCGGATTTCGATGGTTGTGTGGATTTTGATCTGGCAGTAAGAGATGCTGATGATCCACGTTCTTTTGCTCCTGGATATGACAGTGGAGACCATCTTCATCCTAGTGAATCAGCCTATAAGGCCATGGCTTATGCCGTGCCGGAAGAACTTCTCTAAAAAGTGAGGTTCTTTTCATTTATTTGTTTATATTTGCTTAGTAGAATGTAATCAGAAGAAATATGGCTAAGGTTTTACTTATTTGTGGTAGTCCCCGTAAGGAAGGGAATACTTTTTTGGCATTGAGTGAGGTGGCTCGTCAGTTGGAGGCTGAAGGTGTGGAGACAGAGATTGTCAGTCTGGGAACAAAACCTATTCGAGGATGTATAGCCTGTGGAAGTTGCTATACACGTACCATTGGCAGATGTATTTTCAATGAAGATGCATGCAATGAGATTTCTAGAAAGGCTAAGGATGCTGATGGCTTCGTATTTGGCAGTCCGGTTTATTATGGACAGCCCAACGGGTCGCTTCTAGCATTGGTACAGCGCATGCTTTATTCAGCAAGTAACAACTTCAGGTTCAAGCCGGTAGCCAATGTGGCTGTCTGCCGACGTGGTGGAGCCACTGCAGCTTTCCAGACCATGAACATGCCTTTCCAGATGGTGAATATGCCAATAGTAACTTCTCAGTATTGGAATATTGGCTATGGTACTGCACCTGGGGAGGTTCTACAGGATGCTGAGGGATTGCAGACCATGAGACAGTTGGCACGGAATATGGCATGGATGCTCAAGAAATTCCATGCAGATGGTGCAAAGGATGTTCCTGAGTCAGAACCATTTACTCCTACAAATTTTATCCGTTGATAAAACGCTCTTACGTTTGTGGGTATAAAGAGGTCATAGGTGTCAAAGTGCTTTTGCAATATGTCATTTTAATTCCAAATTTTTGACATATACGAGTTTAGAGTTTGACACCTTTGACTATAACACTTAAAACATCTTGAAGGCAAAATTTATCTTTCTAACTAGGGGAAAATTTTTCCCTAACTGGCAAAAAATTTTCAGCTCCATAACCAAAATGAAAAGCATTTGTTCAAGTCTGCATCCTAGTAGGTAAATTATATTTACATATTTTACTGAAATGCCATTATTTCATCTGGGGCGTTTGTGGGACTGAAAAGTGAAGTCCCTATTATGTTTCTCACATCCTAATTATAATTTAAACATGTATAGAATAGATAGTAAAGTGACTACGAGCACTTGTGATAGTACGGGTAAATTAAAATTGTTTTCTGCTTTTCAGATGATGCAAGATTGCTCTGAACTTTGGGTAAAGTCAGAACCAAAGTTAAGCAGCTATTTTCGTGATGCTAATCATACCCAATTGCTGGCATTCCGTCAGGTAGAGGTGGAACGTGTTCCTGATTTCGGTGAAGATTTGCATACCGAAACCTCGGTCTATGAGGTAAAACCTATGTTTGGCTTCCGTAACACGTTTATCTATGATTCATCGAATAAGCCTTGTTACCGGACATGGTCCATGGGCGCTTTTGTGGATAGGAGCAATGGCGCACTTATCAGGATGCCACAAGAGGTGATGGATAGTATTTATATGGAGGAAAAGAAGCCAATGAATTATCTGCCTCGGCGCATCATGGTTCCAAGAGTGGAATTGAAGCCATACACTCCTTTTAGGGTTGGGAAAAATGACATTGATTATAATGGACATATGAACAATGCCAATTACATTCGAATGGCTGAAGAGCTTCGCCCTGATGACTTCCAGGTCGGGGTTGTACGGATAGAGTTCAGGATGCCTGCTAAGTTGCACGATGAAATCACTCCATTTGTTCTTCAGGATGGCTCTAAGTTCTATGTCCAGTTGATGCTCGGCAATAACGTTAGTACACTCATTGAATATACCAGCAAGTGAATGTATTATAGATTGAACTAGTTTTTTATCAATTCTGTTTTAAAATTTTCAGATTAAGTTTTATTTATTAATTTTGCAAAAAACTTTAGCAGATGATAAAGGAAAGACTGTATGAAATTGTGGAGAGTGCTTCTTATCAGGAAGACACTTCATCACGGGTATATGACTGGATAATGTATTCTGCCATTATTCTGGGTTTGATACCCTTGATGTTCAGGCACACTACTAAGCTCTTGTTGTGGATGGACTATGTTTCTTGTGCATGCTTCATTGTGGACTATATCCTCAGGTGGTATACAAATGATATCAGAAGAAAGAAAAGCGGTAAAAATATAACGGGTTTCTATTCTTACATCGTTTATCCATTTACGCCAATGGCAATTATAGACCTGTTGTCTATCTTGCCTACGTTCACTGTTATTAGCAACTCATTCAAGGTAGCCAGAACCCTGCGTCTACTCAAGATCTTGCGTATTATTCGTGCCACCAAGATGTTTATGCCGTTGATCATCCTGACCAATGTGCTCAAGAGGGAACGAGGCGTTCTGCTAACCGTTCTAAGTATGTCTGTGGTTTACATTTTCATTACAGCGCTTATCATGTTCAATACAGAAGAGGGAATAGACAATGAACATAAATTTGAAACGTTCTATGAATCTGTCTATTGGGCTACTTGTATGCTTACGACGGTTGGCTATGGTGATATCTATCCTATAACCACTATAGGACGTCTCATCAGTATGATCTCATCACTGGTCGGTGTGGCAGTGATAGCATTGCCTTCAGGTGTGATTACAGCAGGTTATCTGGATGAAATCCGGGAGAGGAGAGAGAAAAAGAACCGTAAAGATAAAAGAACTGCAAAGGTTGCTGCAGAAAAGCAGGAAATTAAAAAGGTGGAGAAACTTCTGACAGAAGATTCGGATGTTAAAGCATGAGTATAGATTTTTTCATATAAGGAAAACGGTTCGCTTAATCCTAAGCGAACCGTTTTCTTTGTTATCTTATTGGTTGATTTCGAAATTATCGAATTCTGCAGTAACCCCTCTGGCATAAAGACCAACACCAGTAGTGCCTATCATCGTCTCACCTGTATTCAAGTGTTTTTGGTATTCTATGACTTTTTTCCCGTTGACAAAGAAAGAAAGTTTGTTTGATTCAGATTTTAGTGCCATAGTTATCTTTCTACCGGTTTTGACATGGATACTGCTTTCGCGGAATCCTTGCAATTTTTCATTCACGATACGACAGAAAGAAACATGGTCGCCCTCAAACTGAAAGAGAATGAAGTTGAACTCATCTTCCACATCTACCATCATTCCTACAGTATGTGTAGTTGACAACTTCTTGGCTTCCACTTCTACTGAAATAGTGAAAGGTTTATTCACATCGATAGGTGTATAGCAAGTAGAAATGGCAGCCTTGCCTTTTGATTCAAGATGTAGTTTGCCTCTTTTAATTATGGCTTCATTCCCCTTTTCACGTTGCGTCCATCCCATATTATTGTGGCTGAAGTTTTCAGATACAATCTGGGCGTTCATTGTAAGACAGAGCATGAACAGCATACCCAGGGATGTCACTCTTTTTACGATATTCATATACATGTTTTTTATTTTTGTTATTCAGTTTACAAAATTAAGTATTAATTTCCAACGTCCAAAAAGTTTCAAGATTTAAAGTAGGGAAATTCCCCTAGACTTTTAGGTCTTTTCCCTTGCAGTAGGAAAAATCCCCTCGTATTTTTGCAGTGTAAATAAGAAGGATTAATAATTAATAAAAGGAAACGAACTCTCTTACTCATGAGAACGATATGTTTTCATAGGTTTATTTAAGGTTTTAAAGATTGGTTTATTATTAATGTTTGTGTGTTTTTCATGGTATTATTTTTAGGTTAAAAATTTGATTTTAAAAGAACAGGCCCACTGCGAAGCGGGCCTGCTTTTTTTTTGTTTATTGAAAGGGAATGGGTTCTTTTATTCATTCTTCTCAATGGAGTTCTCTTTATTCTTTTCTTCCATTTTGACTTTGATAAAGAATGTGAGAAGCATTCCCAATCCTAATCCAGCAATGAGCATTATCCAAAATCCAAAATCACTTTGCTTTATGCCTAAAAGGAGCGTCAGCAAATAACCTACAGCTAGTCCCATTATAGACAATCCTGCCTGTAGGGTAGTATAAGGGTCTTCTTTTTTCATTTTCGTTTTCTTTTCACTTCCAGCCAATATTATTTTTGCAGTTTCAGGATCTGTCTTGTTTTGTATGATAGATTCACGTACCATTCGTTCGTTTTTCTTTTCATTCACGTCTGTGATTATCCATCCAATAATTGAAATAATTCCAGCTAGTATGCCTAAAACACTAACTATAATTGGTAATAAATTAATTGTATTCATTTTTTTATTATTAAAGGGTTCAACTTCTATTTATAAGACAGCTATTTTTTCAGATTATTACATATTGTTTAAAAAAAACTTTGCAGAAATTTTATTTGCTTGATGAAATAAGGTTATCAAGAATATCAGTATACTGAATCCAAAGGAGAGGGTTACCTCTGTACCCAACCCGCTTTCTGCAATGTAATATACTCCAGCTATCGGTAGGATGGTTAGGGTTGCAATCCAGAAGGAAAAGACAGCCCATTTAGTGAACAGTTTGCTTCGTTTCTGTTTTTGGACAGTGAGCATGACCTGCTTGTTCACTTCTTCCAAGATTTTCTCTCGTCTCAAGGTTTCACCGATGAGAGCATCGAGTTCATTTTCATTTATTTCTTTCATTTTCTATTTTTTTCTTTAAAAGTTCACGAATACGGTGAAGTTTAACTAAAACATTACTAGGAGTAAGACCTGTGAGTTTGGCTATTTCTGCAGTCTTCTTTTCCTCGAAATAATGTAGTCGGATTATTTTTTGGTCATCGGGAGGAAGCTCTTTAATGGATTTTTTTAGAATCTGAATGAGAGTCTCATGCTCTTCATTATCTTCTTGTTCAGGTTCCTTCCATTGGGATTCTTCCATGAAGTCAGTCCGTTCTCTCCGCAGCTTATCCAATTCGTTCAAGGAAAGATGTGCTGCGATAGAGACTAGCCAAGCCCCCAGAGAGCCTCCACGCCAACTGTCCAGGTTAGTATAGGCACGGATAAAAGTCTGTTGTGTTATTTCTTGTGCCAGGTCCTCCCGTTTCATCAGGCATATAGCCTTAGAGAACACTATGCCAGAATAGCGCTTTACAATCAGACTGTAGCATTGGGTTTCACCGTGTCTGAGGATTCGTTGTACTATATCTTTGTCTTCCATTTTGTGATTCTTCTATTTATAAGACAGAGAAAAATCCAAATTATTACATCGTTTGTAGTTTTTTTTAAAAAAAACGTTTTTTACTTGGCATAATTTTTATGGAGTATTCATATAAGTGAATAATGATTATATAAAAATTGAAAAAAAGTAGTAAGTGTTTTTGTTAATTAAATAGTTTAAAGTAAATTTGCGACAGAAAACGATTTTCAGACATTATTTAGTAAACAAGCCAAGTGTGGTTAATTAAAATTTTGAGAGAAGATTCTCTGTGAAGAGGGTCTTCTTTTGTTTTATGCAAAAATAGGTATTTTCTTTTAATCGACTTGTTATTTACTTACTTTATTATTATAGAAAACCTCACGAAATCATGGCAGTGTCCCATTATTTATAAAAATAGAAGTTTGACTTCTTTGGTTTGCAGAGCATAATCAGGTAAAAATGAAAGAGTATATTCTTGGCCCTATTATTTTTGTTCAAGATATTAAAGGATTCCGATGAAAAAGTGTATCTTTGCACCCTTGAAAACAAATTAAGGAAAATATATGGACAAGAAACCCATTGTACTGTCAGGCATCCGTGCTACAGGACACCTTCACCTGGGAAATTACTATGGTGCGTTAAGAAATTTCGTAGATATGCAGAACGACTACGACTGTCGTTATTTCATAGCAGACTATCATTCACTGACTACTCAGCCTGATCCTTCTTTGCTGAATGGAAATGTCCGTTCCATTTTGGCTGAGTATATTGCTGCAGGTATGGATCCGGAGAAATGTATGGTCTATGTTCAGAGCGACGTTCCTGAAACCTGTGAGTTCTTCACCTTGTTGAACATGCATGCCTATCTGGGCGAGTTGGAGAAAACGGTTGCTTTTAAGGACAAAGCCAGGAAACAGCCCAACAATGTCAATGCAGGTCTTCTGACTTATCCAGTACTCATGGCTGCCGATATTCTTCAGCATAAGGCTAACTTTGTTCCAGTTGGCAAGGATCAGTTGCAGCACTTGGAAATGGCTCGCAATTTTGCTGTCCGTTTCAATCATTTTTACAAAACTGACTTCATGGTGGAACCACGTGCTTATGAGGCAAAGGGTGAACCTATCAAGATTCCAGGACTGGATGGCTCTGGAAAGATGGGAAAGAGTGAGGGAAACTGCATCTATATTAATGATGATGACAAGACTGTTATCAAGAAATTCAAGAAAGCAGTGACCGACATGACTCCTACAGAGCCTAATTCTGAGATGAATGAACCTGTGAAGAACTTGTTCTATTTCCTGAAGCTTGTCTCTGCCCCTGAAGTGTATGACCAGTTCTTGGCTTCTTGGAATGACTGCTCCATCCGTTATGGTGACCTTAAAATGCAGATAGCTGAAGATGTGCTGAAAGTAACTCGTCCAATCCGTGAGCGTTATGAGGAAATTTATGCAGATACTGAGTATTTGAATAAGGTTCGTCGGATGGGTGCCGAAAAAGTCCGTGAGGTGGTTGGCAAGAATGTAGAGGAAATGCGTCAGATCATGGGTATCAAAATGTTTTAAAACGCTTTCTTCACTATAATAGAAAGACTCCTTCTTTGTAAAAGTAGGAGTCTTTTTAATTGTCTAAAGCTTATTTGAATCGGAACTCTGCTTGTTGAATCTTGCGTATGGTTTCATTAAGAGATTTAAGTTCCTTTTTACATTCACTGAATTTTTCTTTCTGCTTTATCATTGTGCAGATAGTATTTAGGTTTTCTGCAGCAGCCTTGAGGGATTCCTCTGAGGATAATTCAGTCTGGAAGTTTTCTTCAGTAGCTTTCTTTTCTGTACTGTCAACGGATTTTGTTTCTATTGCTGATGCAGTACCTATAGAAATAGTCAGTGTGGCTATAAGAGAGAGAATAAGTCTTTTCATAAGTTTTTCTTTTAATGGTTAGTAATTCTTTCTTAACTATTATATTTTATACACTACAAATATAGTTAGGTATTTCTGCTTTCTCAAAGTCATATCCGACTAACGTCTGATTCTGTTCGACTAATAGGCAGATGAATAGCCTTATTATCTGTCACGGGGAATAGGAGAGCCTTAAACCTTAAAAGTAGTGAATTTTTTGTATCAATACAATTTATTCTCTATTTTTGCATGAAATAGTGAATATGTTATGAAGAAATTAGTCTTTTTACTATACCTATCCATTCTCTTGGTTTCATGTGGACAACAGTCACCTAAAGTGAATCCAGACGCTGAAAATAGCGATTCTCTAGCTTTAGTAGAAAGTGAAAGACGTAGGACTGCCTTGCCTCAATCATTGAATAAATCGGACACTGACGGACTCTATGAGGCAAAGATTGATAAAGATGGTGAGGTGGATGTTACTTTTAACTATCGTGCTTGCTCTCGTTTTGCAAAAAAACTAGGACTACCTCTCATGGTCAGTGAACTTTCTATTGTAAAAGGATTGAATCAGCCTTGTGCTGGTATCATGCATGTTAAAATGGGTAAGGAAAAGGATCCTTATCTGGTTTTGATAACTGAACGCGGTAGTGTTGCTATCATGAGTCTAGTAGATGCCATCACTACAGGTGATATGACTTGCAGTGGGCCTCTTCATGGTATCAATAATGTATTATCGGTTATAGAAGAGTTTGGAAAGGATGGTCATAATATCGTGGCTAATATGGAAAATGGTGAGAAGAAACAGATTCTTAATTCCAGTGCTCTGGCAGGTTACTATTTAGTAGATTCATTGGAGGTTCAACTTACTAGTGACTGGAATATCTCCATGGATAATAACCTGAAGGATTTTCATCATATAGGATCATTTTATTTGACTCAATCAGATGAAACTGAGCCTGATTCTTTGGGTAATCAATCTCATAATTTGATGGTTAATTTCCCAGACAGGACCTATAGCTTGACATTTCAGATTGAGCCAAAGGATTTTCGAACCAACTATTATATGACATTCTATGCAGATGATGCATTTCCTATTGCCCAAGGAGAAAGAATGAAGGTTCGTTATAGCAAGACATCGCAATTAGGAATAATTGACGATGATTATGAAGAGGAGGAAGAAGATGTAGAACTACCAGAAACATAAGTAAGGGGGGAATTCAAAATCCCCCCTTACTTATGATTTATTGATAATAATTACTTCAGATTATTCTGGAAAAAAGATGTTATCTTGTCAAATGGTATTTTATCCATTTGGTCGTATAAATCGGTGTGGGTCGCATCAGGAACTATAATTATTTCTTTGTTATCTCCCTTCAGCTTTTTGAATGTTTCTTCACCCATATAACGGCTGTGTGCTTTTTCTCCATGTACAATCAAGACAGAATTGCGCAAGTCTTCAGGATGAACTAGAATAGCTGTGTTAGTCCATCCAGCTTGAGCCTGGGTATGCCATCCTGCATTTGAATTTACAGAACGAGGATGATAGCCTCTCTCTGTTTTATAATATGCACTATATTGCTGTACAAAATCAGGTTGATTCGTTTTTTCTGCTTGTTCTGGTTCCAGACAGCCACCTGCAGTTGCTTGAGGACCAGTCTGATATTCCTTGGTCCGTAGTTCTGCTATTTGTTTTTTGCTTTCATATCTTTGTTCTGCTGTACCTTGGTCAAAATAGCCATTAGCACCTATACGTGCCATATCATACATGGTGACTGCTACTGTTGCCTTGATACGTGGATCCATTGCAGCTGCATTAAGTGAAATACCTCCCCATCCACAAATACCTATGATACCAATCTTTTCCGCATCCACATTTTCCAGATTGCTCAAGTAATCGACTGCAGCTTGGAAATCTTCCGTGTTAATGTCCAATGAGAACATATCTCTTGGCTGACCACCACTTTCTCCGGTAAATGAAGGGTCAAAAGCCAATGTGATGAAGCCACGTTCTGCCATGGTCTGCGCATAGAGACCTGAACTTTGCTCTTTCACTGCTCCGAATGGTCCAGAAATAGCTAATGCTGGTAATTTGCCATTTTCATCTTTTGGTGTATACAGGTCGGCTGCCAGTGTTATTCCAAAATGATTATGGAATGTTACTTTCTTGTGATTTACTTTATCACTTTTTGGAAATACTTTATCCCATTCTTGTGTTAAATTTAATTCTTGCATATTATTTGTATTAGTCGTTTCTACGGGGTTGTTTACGCAACAGCTAAAGGTAGCCATAACTAAGAAAGCTATTGAAAGAATTCTCATATGTTTATCGTTTTAGTTATTTATTTTAATGTGTTTGCAAAATTATGGCTAATTAAAATAAATGTTCTTAAATAAAAGTTGGATTAAATAACCATTTTTACTGAAAATAATTATTTTTGTATCGTATAGGAAAAAATTTATGTCTCAGTTATTGAAAGTAGAAAGTGTAAACACCTATGTGGAATATGTAGGAGCAGAAGTCTTGCATCCACTTGTTGGGGTTATTCATTTTGACGAGCTTAGCAATGTGCATAGCAGTCTGAACAACTATGGTGTTTATGGATTATTCATGCAGAAGAGTTTTCCGGAAAATTTAATATATGGAGTGATTAATTATGAGGCATCAGATGATTCTTTAGTTGCTGTTGCTCCTGGACAATTGGGAGGTATACCTGATGATGGGAATACCATTAGCCTGAGCGGATGGGTCTTGCTTTTTCATCCAGATTTTATTAGAGGAACAGAACTGGAGCGTAAGATGTCAACCTATCATTTCTTTTCATATACAGCAAATGAAGCTCTCCGGTTGGAACCGGAAGAAAAAGATGTTCTCATTAGGATCATAGAACAGATTCGTTATGAATTAAAGAATAATGCAAATGATCCACATTTGAATGATATCGTACGAGTTAGCATCCAATTGGTTTTGGAGTATTGCAACCGGTTCTATGCAAGGCAGATAAATAAAGAGGCCATGGGAAACCACCATGTTTTGAGTAGGTTCCAAGATTTACTTGAGCAGTATTATAAAGAAAATAGACAAAGAAAATTAGGTCTTCCTACGGTGAAGTATTGTGCTAGAGAGTTATTTCTTTCTTCTAACTATTTTGGGGATATAATCAAAAATGCCACAGGAGATACTGCATCCCATTATATTCGTAATTTTGTTATAGAAAGGGCAAAAAGTTTGTTAGTAAGTGGTATGACCGTATCTCAGGCAGCTGATGAATTAGGATACGATTATTCCTCTCATTTCACTCGTACATTTAAGAATGTGACAGGTGCTCTTCCTTCGCAGTTCTGTTTAAGACAAAACCATTAATTTGTTTGATTATTTATTTTTAATGGTGTTTGGAATGCTTTCAATCTGTTCTTTGTTTTTCTCGATGCTTTCCTTGATTTGATTTCTGATGGCTTCTGCACCTGCTATGCTGTTGTCCCAGTCTTCCTTATAATATGAGCGGACAATTTTAGTTAGTTTCTTATCAAAGATATGGACTACTTCCTCAACAATGGTCACTCCGTCCTTGTTACGCGTCCGATAAGTTTGTGTAGCTTTTAACCCGATGAAATCTGTAGGACGGCTTACCAAATATACAATGTCGTCACCGTCTTGTTGAATCTTCTTTTGATATAATTTGGCCTCCTCACTTTCAGGATCCAGTGAGTTAAGTTTGTTTATGTTTCTTCCTAGCCGATTAATCTTATCCAGAAGTTCTGGTTCCTCATTTGGACTGAAAGCGCTGTCTACCTTGGTTTCAATTACTTCATAGTCCTCGGGATTAACTAGAGTTTGTTTCATCTCTTCTTCAATGAGATTCTCTATGATTTCTTCTCTTGTTGGTGTGCATGCCATGAGAAATATGACAGATATAAATAATAGATACTTTTTCATGTTTTTAATCTTCTTGATGCAAAGTTACAATTTTTTTGCATAAAGTATTATTTATGGTATCATCTTATTTTAGAGAAAAAAAGGAAACAAAATTATTTTAGTATGACAAATTTATATGCCGTTTGGTATTTGTTTTTGTTATTTAGCTGAAAAATGCAGAAAAATTTCGTTTATTTTTGTACTTTTACATGACCTAAATACTACTACATATTTTGATTATATTATGACTAATCCTATTATTTCACCAAGTACGTTGAAAAAAGCGTCATCGGTTCTTGAAAAAGAGTTAGAAATTATTCAATCCAATGCAGTGAGATTCTCAAGAATGGAGTACCTGCGTGCTTTGCGTTACAAACAAGACACTGGTAAAGTAAAAAAACTACCAGCCCAATATGGCAGAATGTTGACAAAGTATACAATTATGAAGTATACAGGATTGAAGTTTAACACGGTAACCATGATTATGGACAGGCTTCAGGATGATTCAAAGCCACTTAATTTCAGCAATCGTAAACAACTTAAATATACGTTGTTATCTCTGGCTCAAATGACCTGGGACTATTCTACAACTGTTCTGAAAGAGTCTGAAATACCTGAAGTAGAACCTGCAGAATTGGAGAAGGTACAGCTTACTAACGAGCAGATAAAAAAGGCAAAAAATGATTTGGATGTGATTTTAACAGAAATTAAAGGAATTTGAGTACTTACTATAAAATAAAAAAGATTGCAGTCGCTTTTAAGTTGGCTGCAATTTTTTAATTATAAGCAAATATAATTATTATGAATGTAGTATCTTTGTCAAGAAAAAAATACAATTCTCTATGAAAACAAGAAGTACTTTGGAACTTATTATCCTATCTTTTATATTGATTATAAGTTTTTCATCTTGTAGTAAAGATGACAGTTCCTCTTCCGGTGGCTCATCAGGTGATTCCTCTTTTACCATTAAGACTGAAAGTGTAATGATTGAACAGGCTGGTGGTTCAGCTGATATCTCGTTTAATGCTAACGGAAACTGGATTGCCACATGTGGTGAAAACTGGCTCACGGTATCATCCTCTAGTGGAAATAAAGGAAGTATCACCTTGAATGTTAAGGCAGGAGTGAATGATTCTTTTGATGAGCGTAATACGAATGTGGTCATTACATGTAATGGTGTTACTAAATCTGTTCTAGTTACTCAGAAGCAGAAGGATGCCTTGACTGTCACTTCAAACAAGATAGAAGTTGATGCTGATGGAGGTGAAAAGACTATTGAGGTGAAAGCAAATGTCAATTACAATTATTCAATTGACGAGGATGCGAAGTCCTGGATATCAGTTGTAGGAACAAGGGCTTTACAAACTTCATATATTGTCCTGAAGATTGACAAAAATGAAGGTGTAAACAATCGGTCAGGCGTGATAACTGTCTCTAATGGAAGTTTGACGGAGGAGGTGACAGTATATCAAGATGGTTTAGACCCAGTTTTGGTTATTTCCGATAAGGAAGTGGCAGTTGGTAGTTCAAAGGAAACCGTTAAAGTGGAAGTAAAGAGCAACGTGGAGTATTCTGTGGAAATCCCTGAAGATAGTTGGATAAGTGAAAACACTACCCGTTCCATATCTTCATTTACGCACTATTTTGATGTTGAGGCCAATGAAGATTATGATTCAAGAACCACTTACATAGTATTCAAGAATGAAGATTATGAACTTTCTGATACAGTTCGGATTACACAGATGCAAAAAAATGCCATTATCGTGGCAGAAGACACTTATGTCTTATCGTTTTCAATACATCATTTGGATTTTACTATAGATACGAATGTAGACTTTAAAGTTGAAGTTTCTGCAGATTGGATAACCCAAGTTTCTACTCGTGCTTTACAGAGTGTTGATCTTTATTTTGACGTGGAGGAGAATACTGGTTATGAATCAAGGACTGGCACCATAACCATGACATATAATGAAATAAAGCAGATTGTTACAATTACACAGGAAGGACTCCCTTATCTAGAGGTGCCTAGTGAAGTTTATTTTAGTTTCTTAGAGGGGAGTAAGTTGGAATTGCCATTAAAAACGAATTGTGATTGGAGAATCAGTTATCGTACTAATACAGAAAAAGTTACCTTTAGCCAGTTGGAAGGGAGTTGTAATGAAGGACTAACTTTGACGGCAAATACAACTACAAATTCTATTAACTTCGATGCGGGACTTCTTTCTTTCAATATAATTGCTTCAAATAGGGGTGGGGCCGTAACTAAACGGGTTTTTGTAAAACAGCATCCTCCCTTTATTTTAGACCAAACCGAATTCGATGAACTGAATGGTGATGGAGATGAACTCAATTTGGTATTCCGTGTGTATAGTTCCCAAAAATATAAACCTGAAAATTTACCATTGTCTATACATCCTGTTAGTTCTACTATTTTGGGAATGATAGGGGATAAACAATTGAGTTATGATGAGGAGAGTGATAAGTTTACATATACTATTCAGATTAAAAGAAATGCTGAGAAATCATCTGTACTAGATGGATATTTCTACCTGCATCTTACTGAAAATGGAACAGAATATAGTTCTACGTTGATAAAAACAAAACAGGGACTGGCATCGGTTCGTACTTCTATCGATTATTCAGCTAATGGAAATATTCACACCTTGCAGACGCATAAAATAGGAGTAGGTATTCCTTTGGTGATAATGGGGGATGGTTTCGTTGACACAGAAATAGCCGATGGTACTTATGCACAGGCTATGACTGATGGTTATGAGTATTTTTTCGATATTGAGCCAACTAAGTCCTTAAGGGATTACTTTGATGTCTGGTACATTGATTTGGTTTCTAAAAATGACCAGTTTTCTGATTCCTATACTACTGCTTTGAAATGTAAATTTGGAAGTGGAACGTCAATTTCAGGGGATAATAATGCTGCACTTAATTATGCAAAGACCATTGATGCTATTGGAACTGATGCATTCAAGACTCAGGTTGTGACAATTATGGTTGTTCTGAATTCATCCAAATATGCAGGTTATACTAGAATGTTTGCTGTACATCAAGGAGATGATGTATCCACAGGATATTCAGTGGCTTATGTTCCAATGTGCAACAAAAGCACTACTTATCGGGATTTGGTTCACCATGAGACAATAGGTCATGGATTTGGCCGTTTGGCAGATGAATATTTTTATGGTTCTACTATTACTGAAGCACGGAAGACATACCTGAAAGGTGTGCAAAGCCATGGAATGTTTTTGAATGTGACATTGGAGAGCAATGTAAGCAATTGCCAATGGGCACATTTGGCTGCTGATTACCGGTATCAGTATGAGTCAATAGGCTGTTATGAAGGTGCATGGACCTATAATTACGGTATTTATAGACCTACCGATAATAGTATGATGGGGTCAGATTATAGTGCTTTTAATGCGGTCTGTCGCGAACTTATTTATAAACGTGCCATGACACTTTCCACAGGAAGTGCATATGGATATAACTACGACTATGCAGACTTTGTGGAATTTGATAAACTATCGTGGAGTGTTTCTGGTGGTGCTACACGAGGATTGAAACGTAGTCAAGTGAAATCAGATTTGCCACCACTTCCTGAACCTGTTATTGAATGGGTAGATGAATAGGAATAAAGGGGTGAATCACTGATTCACCCCTTTATTTCTAGAACTCATATCCCAAATTTAAGTACATATAAAGTTTTTTAGATTTATTGCTCCATCCTAGATTGAGTCCTATTGGTCCTAATAACGTTTTGTATAAGCCACCAATCTGTGCTCCATAAAGGTTGGAACCTGTAGGAAGATCATTGTATTTGTCAGCAGCTTTGGCATAGGTTCCTGAAGCAATAGCATATATGTTATTGGATATTTTCTGCTGGAACTTCAGTTGTGCAGCTACGAATTGATCCCTGGTTTGTTCTATGTGGCCTAGGCCGGAGAAAGGCATCTGTTGCTCAATGTAATGACCAAAATAGTTCCCACCTATCATATTAGACATGATGAGAGGGATTTCCCGTCCGAACAAGAGTCTTCCATAAAGCATAGGTGTAACAGTTAAGTTGTGATTGATGGCAAATGACATCCTCCAAGCAGCGTCAACGATGGAAAAACCTGTATGTCCATTGTATTTAGTCATATTATCTGTGAAATATCCATAATTTGCTTGGAATCTCGCACCTCTTGTTGGAAAGTTCCAGTCATTCTCAGAAATGTATTTGGTGCTTACATAGTAGCTGAAGTAATGACTTCCATTGAGATTTTCAAAATAGATGTTTTGCATGTCGTCAATATCAGTCAACATGTTCTTGCGATGGAAGAGTTCCCACTTGACACCCATATTAATCTTGAAGTTACGGATATCAAAATCCAATAGATTTAAATCTCCAATATGATGACTATAGGTCCCGTTGACATATTTGTCACCTTTATTGTATATGTTGATGTCATTGTGTTGGTATTCATAGGAAAGCTTGATTTTTGAGAAGCTGGCAGGATGAAATACTAATTGAGCTTTTGCGTGCACACGTTTTCCTAGTCTGAGAGTAAAATCGATATTAGTCGGTATCTTGGCATGAATAGGGTGTTCTACATTTAGCATTAAAGCAGCCATTTCTTCTGAATCAAATCTGGCACCGATATTTAGTTTTGATGCTTTTTGGCCATTTGCCTCAAAATTCATAACATTGCCGTCTGCTTGTGTTCCATTTGTGTAGTCTACTTGTTCGTAAAACAAGTCCATACGCATCGATGTTGCTACTTCTTCTGCTTTTCTTAGGCTGATGCTGTCGCCATCTCTTAACTTGAACTTAGAACGTAGGAAATGCTCATCTTGCGGAGACATATTAGTGAATTGGTATTTATCCACTTTGTATTTTTGATCAATGTCTTCCGGATGCTGTATGGCTACGGGTTCTACTTTATAATCATCGGGCAAGCCAAGTTCTTTTTTTAATGCTATCAACTCATCCCAATGTTTCATAGCTTCATCTTCACCCATCTTGATCAAGGCTTGTATAGCTTTTGTATTGAAGCTTGCAGTACCATATGGCTTAGTATTGATTCGGACAGCCACGTCTGTAATGGCTAAATTGTCATCGTATTTCATCTTGCAGTTTACATCCACTAGTTGGCCCACAATATCCAAGGTGTTCTGAAGGTCTTCTGCTGTTTTTTCCGGTCCTTGGACTGTGGCACCGATGATGTAGTCTGCACCTAATTTGATTGCTAAATCAGCAGGAAAGTTGTTTTTCAATCCACCATCTACAAGTACCATATCATTCTTCATCACGGGAGCAAAGGCTGCAGGGATAGACATACTGGCTCTCATGGCTTCAGCCAACACACCGCTGAAAAAGTCATATTCTTTGTATGTTACCAATTCTGTAGCTGCACAGGCAAATTTGCGGGGTAGGGTACTGAAATCAACGTAATGATTATATCCTTTGGTCAAACGCCTAAAAAGGGTAGCAAGGTTCTTTCCGTTGATAATACCGTTGATTCCATTAATTTTCTTGTTCTTAATTGTAAAACGACGGCTAAGAAGATATGTGTTGTTTTTCTCTACATCTTCAAGGCTTCTACTATTTAAATCTTCATCATCAGAGAGCACAAATGCCCAGTTCTGGACAGAGACCAAAGAGTCCATTTGCTCAGGTGTGTATCCGATACTATACAAGCCACCAATAATACTTCCCATAGATGTACCGGTTACGATATCCACAGGTATTCCCGCTTTTTCAATTACTTTAATCACACCAATGTGAGCCATGCCTTTGGCACCTCCACCTGATAGAACTAGTGCAACTTTTTTTCTAGGCTCTTGCTCCTGAGCATAGCCTTGACTCACAATAAACAAAGCCAATAGGAAAATAATGGATTTTAGCAAACCATAATATTGATTATGCTGGTGGAATTTATATCTTGTCATGTGATTTATAAATGTTTAGAAGTGATACATTTTAACTTGAAGAGCTCCAATCTTTCCTTCTGGAATAAAGACGTTCTGTTCATCACCATTAAGAAGTCTACCTCTTTCAAACTCCCCGTCTTTGTTGAAGTAGCCTTCGTAAATATAATCATAATCACAGAACTGTGCCTTAATATTGTCTTTTAGCTGGAAGCTGACGTTAACCCCACCTCCGGCAATGTAGAATTCATCTTTTCCTGTTTGAATAATCAGACAGGCACTTTCAAAAGGAGGAATCTCTTTTTTACTATTCTTCATAGCATTGTACGCTTCTTCCCCAGCAAGAGCAAGAACCATGGCCTCGCCAATTTCATTTCTTGTCTGATTAGAGATTGTCAGTTTGTAGTCTCCCATTTCAATAATTTCTTCAGGCTTGCCTTCATAAATGTATGCACCTCTCATCTTTTCTGAATTCAGATTTGCAACTATCAGATTTTTCATGTTGCTCAGCAAGGAATAAGCTTCACTCAATTGTTTGCCTTCAGGTGTATATGCATCATAGTCATCTATGGCAAAAGGAGAATGACACAAGCCGTCCCATTCACCAAATACGTAGAACGGGCGTACTGCAGACATGGTACATTCTGGTATGAAGATTGGATTGTTCTTATATGAGAATACTTCACAGATTGCATCAAAGTTTTTTGCATAGGAGTTTGGTGTCAAGGCATCAAGAGATGGAGCGACTGCCATATAGATATCGAAGAAATCAGGTATGGAGCAACCATTGCCCATGCTTCGTCCTCTTGAATTCACCATTCCAGTCGCATTGATAAATGTGGGGACATTCAGAATCTTCTTTCCTTCAGAAGATAGAATTTGGAAATAGTTAGCAAAGGAATAGGCAGTGAATAGATGTTCGGTCAGATGTAAAATAGGGTGAGAACCGTCATCTTTCGTGAGACTTTTTCCGAAGACTTCTTCCCAATTTCCTTTTTTCTTGTATCCGTTTGCTTTCCAAGCATTTTCAATGTCTGGCTGCATGGTTCCTTTGTTCTTTACCATATAATCAATGATTTGCAGAGGAACATCAGCCTTCCATGCTTTATTGGCGGCAGGAGAGCAGTCTCGTGTCGGACTGTTCAAACCTGGTTCATTTCCTATTTGAATACCAATGATGGTATGGTTGGTGTCTGTTTCTTTTATATGCTGCAAAAGTGCCTTATATGCCTTAAGGTCTGCTTCAATGATTTTATTGTCGAATAGTGATGGAATTTCTAGTATCTTTCCCTCTGCAGTCTGTGAATGAGGGAATCGCTTGTTGTCAGATTTAACCCAAGACGGACTATAGGTCATGAATGGGTTCTTAAAAGTTGCGAACCAGATAAGTGCCACCTTTAGATTGTGTTCTTTTGCACCTTTAATTACAGCGTCTATTCTTGAGAAGTCATATTTCCCTTCTTGTGGTTCCATCAGTTCCCAAGATTCTGTAGCTATGACGGAATTCATATTCATGCTCACCAGCTTGTCCCATACACCATCTAAATATTTTATGTCCGAACAGGTTGAGTTGTGCAATTCACCGGAAAGCATTAGGAAGGGTTGGTTGTCAATCTTTAAGACTGCATGTTCTTTAGATTTATCCAAAACTACATGCTGAGCAGAAATATTACTCAAAACTAAAATAGAAAGTAGGAATAAAATATTTTTTTTCATGATATAGGTTTTTATTTTCTACAAAGATACAAAAATCCTTTAGGAAGCAAAGGCATGACTAAAAATATTCATTATATTCGCAGAGTAATACTAACTTATAGCTTAACTATGAAAAGAATAAGCAATGCTGAGCTGAAGCAGCTGATAGACATGATTTGTTCGCATGAGATAGAGAATATCTATAAACCTGAATTTTTCAAATTCTTGCTTGATTCTCAACAAGTTATGGCTTCTCAGATGAATGTGGATCTCATCAAGGAAGATGTTGTCCAACGCATCAAGGATGAGCTAGATATGCTGAATTATACCCCCCAATACGTAATCATATATGTCTCTCTGTCTGAAGCCAGTGTAGGTACAGACTATCCTTCCAAATTTATAGATGATTTAGGAAATTATTTTGAAGGAAAAAGATTGAAAGTTTCTCTCATCGTTAACGACTTGGTTTATCCGGATGTAGATAAAATTTTGCTTGTTGCCAATGATGATTGGAAATAGCCTGGTGTGAAAACAGACTATTCTGCACTCCGTACTTTCATGTTTCTTTTCAGATGTTCAGCATAGAAGAATGGTTCCTGTAGGTGAAGATAACCTAATGGGAACATATCATCCATAAAATCCAAGTGGTAACGTTCCAAACTTAATCCTTTAACTACTAATAATTTCTTTCTTGGATTAATTCTCACTGTTACCTTTTTATTCTTTTTGGCTGGCACTACTGCTGTGCCATAAGGGAAATTAGGGTCATCTGGTTCTATTGGTGTTTTTTTGTCTTTCAAGATTGCTTTTTTTGTGCCAGTGGTCCAGTTTATAGGATTAATACAAGCTATATTTTTAGGGAAAAGTAGGTTAGTATGTGTCTCTTTCTTCATATCGGCTACAGTATTGAAGCAGATAACTACGCCTTTGTCTTTCTCTCCTTGAGCTAGCTTCACATGTTTATTCATGATGTCTTCACTTGTTACGCATCCTCCTATGGCATAAGCTGCAATCATTCTATTATAGGTCGCATCGTCCATGTGCTTCAACAGGTGAATCAACATTAATGCACCTTGGCTGAAACCAGCCAGAATAAATCTTCTGCCTTGATTGTAATTTGTTAGATAGTAATCGAAAGAGTTAATGACATCATTTACAGCTATCGCACGTATGCTGTCTCCTCGTTGTCCTTCATCTGGAGCTCCGAATGTTGTCTGTCGGTAATATGGAAGATAGAAATTTGTACCTTCTCCAAAAATGCCTTGAGCCAACTCACAGGAAAGTTTCCATGCTTCCAGATGGCTTAAATTCCTGACATCGGCATTGTATTGTGTCTGTCCATCTTCGTTTTCCCAAGCTGTGACACATGTTGGCAGCAAGTAGAAAACATCAACTTTTGTCTTGTCGGGAGAAAAAGATTTTGTATACCAGTTTACGGAATCACTATAATCCAACTGCTGTGCGAGAATAGGCATGCACAGGCAATATAAGAGTACAATACTAACTATCTTTTTCATTATTTATTCACTTTATATTAATGCAAAATTAGTAATTATTTTCTACTTTATATCAATTTCCAAAATTAATTGCAGAAGAAAGAAAATACAGTTCGTTATTAATAACAAAAGTATTATCTTTGAAACAGAATCCATTAAACTGCTTTTGAAAATCATACTTATGAAAAGCCAATCGACGGAAGATAATATACCAGAACTGCTGAAAGGAAGAATCATTCACTATGTGAACAGTGTTATCAAAGAAAAGAATCTTCACTCAGCTCCAATGAATGGGACCACCATGGTCGTTGAGGCTCTTCCGCTTATCCGTGTGTTGGTGTTCCATGGAGAGAAGACTATCAAGATTTCTCGTCTTTATGTGGATGAGAAAGATTCCCATCAAAATATTGGCAAGTCACTCATTAAAGGTATCTATGAAATTGCCAAGGAATTTGGATATCATCTGTATCTGTCTTCTATGCTTGAAGAATTCTATGAGCAGATGCTTGTGCGTTCAGCTAAGATAATAGAGCCTTTCGATACTCTTGAAGTGACAGATGAAACCGACCTTTCTCCTCATTTCTGATTCTTTAGGATGAAGGCATATGCCCTTTTGCTAGTAAGCACATATACTGTGCTTACAATGATTCCAGTTAATACCCATGAAATAGGATAGCAGAGCATTAGACGTTCAAATCCAGGCCATATTGGGCATATTGTAAATATCCAAGTTAGTCTTAGCACACAGGTTCCTAATATTGTTAGTAAGGCAGGTTCTAGTGAATGTCCTAATCCTCTCATTGCTGAAGCTGGCATTTCGTATGAGGCTGCTATAGCTTGAAAACCTATAACCCAAAATATCCTAATCTTGGTAAATTGCATGACTTCAGTATCTGTGGTAAAGAACTGAAGAAAGAAATCACTGCAGGTGAAGAACATCATGTTTGCCGCAAAGCAGGTCAATGCACCAAAGGCTAGACATATCCAAAAAATCTGTTTGCAACGGTCTATTTGACGTGCACCATAGTTCTGTCCAGTGAATGTTACTGCAGCACCACAAAATGCACTCATGAGAAAATAGCAGTATCCTTCAAACATTTGACTTATCGCAGATCCAGCTATAGCTGCTGAACCATAATCATTGATAGCTGATTGGACAAATACGTTGCTGAAAGAAAAAACCATAGCTTGAAGTCCTGCAGGAAGTCCAATTTGCAGTATTCTTTTCAAGGCTACAGTGTCTATATGAAGATTGTTCTGATCTACTTTGAAAGGTTCTTCTTCATGTAACAGAATCCAAGTAATACGAATTGCACAATACATGTTTGCTATGTCTGTAGCTATAGCCACACCAGCCACTCCCATATGAAATACGATTACAAAAATCAGGTTCAAGATTACATTGATGAAACCAGCAATAATCAAGATATATAGAGGCCTTTTTGTATCTCCTTTGCTTCGCAAAATGGATGCACCGAAATTATAGACCATGAAAAAGGGTATACCTAGAAAATAGATACGTAGATAGTGTACAGCGTCGTGTATTATATTATCAGGCGTACCCATAAGTTTGAGTACTGGTTTTGAAACTGTTAATCCGATGAATAGCAAGATAATACCACTTATTAATGAAAGTACTGCTGTAGTATTTACGGCCAACTTGATTCTTTCGTTGTCACGATGACCGATGAGATTGGCAATCACTACATTTGCACCTATGGAACAACCCACAAAAAGATTGATGATAAGATTGATGAGGGCTGTGTTTGCACCTACTGCAGCCAAAGCCTCACTACTGGCAAACCGGCCTACAATGGCCACGTCCACCGTATTGAAGAGTTGTTGTAAGATGCTAGAGCAGGCGAATGGAATGGCAAACATCAGAATTTTGCCCACCAAGGGTCCATGCAGCATGTCTATTTCATTACTTTTAGCCATACCTATTATTTCGAGCTGCAAAGTTACTGATTTTTCTGGCTCGAAGTTTATAAAAAGAGAAGAAGCTTCAGGAAAATGTTGTTTCCCGAAGCTTCACTCGTTTTTTGGGGGTGTTTTATTTTTTTGCAGTAAAAGTGTATGTTCCAGAACCTACTTTCACCAAAGCATATCCCTTTGCAGACTCAGCACTTATGGATTGTCCATTTTCCTGGACAGTGGATGAATCAGAAGTAGGGATATATATTTCTGCTGTGGTATTCACTGGTATTGTTACTTCGACAGTAATGGTATTTTCATCGGTTTTCCATCCAGCACTCAGATAACCATAAGGGGTGTTCTCATGAGCATTCATGAAAGATAATCCCCCTCCAATGTGTGGACAAATTCGTATGGTTTTGAAACCAGGTGAGGTTTCTTGTATTCCCACAGCATCTCTGTATAACCAGTCGCCTATGGCACCATAGGAATAGTGATTGAAGGAGTTCATACCATTGTCTGGGATGGTCCTGTCGGGCATCATGGAGTTCCATCGTTCCCAGATTGTCGTTGCACCCATTTTTACAGGGTAAAGCCAACCTGGATAGCTCTTGTACAGTAATAGTTGATATGCTTTGTCAGCATAACCGTTTTCAGTGAGTACATCACAGATATAAGGTGTTCCCAAGAACCCAGTTGTGAGGTGTCCATATTGATCCACCAACTCTACAAGTCTCTTGGCTGCCACAGGGCGCATCTCCTCAGGAAGTAGATTAAAGTGTAGAGCCAGTACATAAGCGGTCTGTGTATCGCTCATCAGGTTTCCTGTCTTAGTCATGTAATTATCCTGAAAAACTTGTTTTACCTTTTGATAGATTTCCGCGTATTTCTTCGCATCACTGGAGTAGCCTAGTATTTCTGCAGATTTGGCTACGATATCAGTTGAATTGGCAAAAAATGCCTGTTGAATCAGCCTTCTTGAGGTTACAGCCGATTCTCCGGATCGGTCATCTTGCACGGAATAGAACAACCAGTCGCCGTAATGCCAGCCAGTGTTCCAAAGATAATCCTTGGATTCCTTAATCATATAGTCCACCCACTTTTTCATGCTGGCATACTGATTCTCTAGAATTCTCTTGTCTCCGTAAGCTTGATAATGTTGCCATGGAATAATGGTTGCTGCATCTGCCCATCCGGTGCGTCCAGAGTCATCCACACTGCTTGCATTGGGGACGAAGTTCGGTACCCGTCCGTCTTCTGCCTGCTCAGCTGTAAAGTCCTTGGTCCATTTGATAAAGAAGTTGTGTACACGACCATTGAAAGTTGCGGTACGGAAGAAGACTTGTGCATCACCCATCCAACCAAGTCTCTCATCACGTTGAGGACAGTCAGTTGGGATATCTAGATAATTGCCATGCATTCCCCAACGGATATTGCTTTGCAGTTGGTTGATGGTATCGTCAGAGCAGGTGAAATCGCCGTTGTCGTCAAAGCTGGAATAAATTACTGCTGCCTGATAATCTTCCAACTTTACATCCTCCATTCCTTCCACTTTGATGTATCGGAAACCGTAAAAGGTCATGTCAGGTTCAAACCTGTCTGTCTTACCACTGAGAATGTAGGTGCTAGTTGCCTTGGCCGAACGAAGGTTGCGAGTGTAGAAATTCCCGTTTTCATCCAGAACTTCGGCATGTGTGATGGTTACTTTCTGCCCTTTCTTTCCTTTTAGGGTCGCTATTTCATAGCCCACCAGGTTCTGACCGAAGTCGATGACTTTTTCTCCATTAGGTGTAACAATAAGTTTTTCTGGCTTACGAATGGTACGTGTTTCAATTGGCTCATTCTCGCAAGAGACCAGATTGCTGTTGTCGTAGGTAGCTTCTTTTACAAACTCCCATTTGCTGTCGTCAAATCCAGCGGTGTTCCACCCAGGCTGAGCTTTAGTGGCATCTATAGTTTCACCATCGTATATGGTAGCCTCTTGAACCGCACCTGTAGAATATTTCCATGTTTTGTCCGTGCAAATGGTTTCTTGCGTTCCATCTGTGTATGTGATGATGATTTGAGCCAATGCTCCGGTGCTTTCAGTAAGTTTCTTGTACGGGAAATTTGTCTGCCATACCAGTCGGCTCAGTGTCCAGCCACATCCCACTTGGATTCCGAACGCATTGGTTCCTTTCTTGAGCATGGAGGTGATATCGTAGGTGTAATACTGAAGACGTTTGTAATAGGCAGTCCATCCTGGTGCCATGTGGTAAGAGCCTATTTTTTTCCCGTTTAGATACGGTTCATTCACTCCGTGTGAAGTGATGAATGCGAAGGCACTTTTGATATTCTTGTTCACCTGGAATTCCTTCCTCATGATAGGGGCTGGGGAACCTTTTTGGGCATTAGTGTCGACTGGCTCTATCCATTTGGCTTTCCATTCGTTGGTTTTGAAAAGTCCTGTTACAAAACTGCCTTGTACCCATTTGGAAACACCTTTTCTGTCCCAGACCCTCACACGCCAAGTGTATAGGGTGGCCGATTCCAGTTCCTTACCTGAATAGGGGACACCTGTGGAGATTTCAGACAAGATCTTTCCGGTGGCCCAAATTATTGTATTCCCTTTCCTGACTTCCAGCTGATAGGCTGTTTGCACATTGTTCCGAAGCGTACTGGTCAGTATCCAGCTGAATAGGGGATGCTGGTCGGTTATTCCTATAGGATGATTCAAATGATTCACACGAAGTGAAGTGACATCAGCTGCGTTCAAGATGCCAGTGAAAGACATAAGCAGAAATAGTCCTAGTATAGATTTCTTCATGGTGCTAATGAATTAAGGTTTCATTGAAGAGTTATAGATCGTTATTGCAAATTTACGAAAAAGTATAATATGCTTGAGTATTTTGTTTATATTTTTTTCTGTTTTAAGATAAACACTTATATTTGCAATAATAAATCTATTTATAACCTTAAAACAATCTAATAACCTTAAACATCATGAAGAAAACTATCTTAATGCTGGCTGCCTTTTTCCTCACTGGGGCAGCTTTTGCACAACAGACACATCCACTTTTGCAGCATGAGGCAGAAATCACTGAGATTATTAAGGGCATGACTTTGGAAGAGAAAGTTAACATGCTGCATGGAAAAAACATGTTCTCTTCTGCCGGTATTGAAAGATTAGGTATTCCTGACATCGAATATGCCGACGGCCCGTTTGGTATCCGTGAGGAAATGGAACCTCACAGCTGGAGGCCTCTGGGATGGGAGACCGACAAAGCTACTTTCTTCCCTACAGGTTCCGCATTGGCTGCTACCTGGTGTCCAGGAATAGCTTATGAGTATGGTAAAGGTATGGCCATAGAAGCTAAGCTTCGTGGAAAGGATATGATTCTGGGTCAAGCCATGAATATCCAGCGTCTGCCCACCGGTGGTCGTACTTATGAGTACCTAAGCGAGGATCCTCTTTTGAGTGGTGTGCTAGCAGTGGGCTATACCAAGGGTTCTCAGGATCAGAATGAGGCTGTATGTCTGAAGCATTTTGCTGTGAACTCCCAAGAGAATATGCGTGGTTTCGTGAACGCAAATATTTCTGAGCGTGCCCTTCGTGAGATTTACCTTACTCCGTTTGAAATGGCTGTAAAGCAGGCAGATGCCATGGGCGTAATGGCCGCATATAATAAGGTATGGGGTAAATGGTGCTCTGAGAACGATATGCTTCAAAATCGTATCCTTCGCAATGAATGGGGCTTTAAAGGTATCATTATTAGCGACTGGGGTGGAACACATTCTACTGTAGGCGCTGCTATTGGTGGTCTGGATGTCGAAATGCCTGGCCACGATTACATGGGACAAGCATTGGTAGATTCTGTAAAATCCGGTGCTGTACCAATGGAAGTTATTGATTCCAAGGTTCGTAATCTTCTCCGTGTACGCTTTGCCATCACTCCTGTGCCAAAGGATGTTGCAAATACGAAGGTTACTTCTCAGCCAGAGACTCAAGCTATCGCTTATAAAGTAGCTTCTAAGAGCATTGTTCTTTTGAAGAATGACAATGGTTTGCTGCCTTTGACTAAGAAGATGAAGAAGATTGCAGTCATCGGCGACAATGCTACCCGTACCATGGGTCTTGGTGGTGTAGGTGCTGGTGTGAAAACACTGTATGAGGTAACTCCTTTGGAGGGTCTTCAGAAAGCACTTAAGGGCAAGGCTACAATCCGTTATGCACGTGGTTATGAACCTGCTCCAAGAGCTCGTTGGGGACAGCAGCTCTCTGAGGATGCAATGAAGGAGTATGAGAAGAAGATGGCTGCCTACAAGAAAGAGGCTTTGAAAGTTGCAAAGGGTGCAGATATCGTTCTTTTCATCGGTGGAAACAATCGTGAGGTGGAGACTGAAGGTTCCGATAGAACCACTATTCAGCTCCCATTCCAGCAGGATGAGCTGCTGAAGGCTATTGCTGAAGTGAATCCAAACATCGTAGCTGTCATGGTAGCTGGTGCACCTGTCGATTTGCGTGAGGTGAAGAATGTTGCAAAGGGTATCGTTTACAGTTGGTTCAACGGTACAGAAGGTGGTAATGCTTTGGCTGACGTGTTGACCGGAAAAATTTCTCCTTCTGGAAAGTTGCCATTCACTTTCCCAGTTAAGTTGGAAGATTCTCCAGCTTATGCTTTAGGTGTATATCCACAGCAGGAACAAGGTGGAGGTGACGTATTTGTCAACTTGGTAAATCGTGACCGTTTCCAGGAGCGAAAAGCTGATGCAGATTATACCGAAGGTATCTTGGTAGGCTATCGTTGGTATGCTACAAAGAATGTGAAGCCTATGTATCCATTTGGTTATGGCTTGTCTTATGTACCATTCAAATATTCCAATCTGAGTGCTAAGGTTGCAGAATCCAGTATCGAGGTTACTTTCGATTTAGCAAACCAGGGTTCTATGGAAGCTGAGGAAGTTACACAGGTTTACATCGGCCGTCCAGATTCTAAGGTTGAGCGTCCTAAGTATGAACTAAAGGGCTTCAGACGTGTTGCTGTGAAGGCTGGTGAGACTACCAAGGTTACCGTTACTATTCCTATTGAGAACCTCCGTCACTGGAATGAGTTCCAGCATGCATGGAATATCGAAAAGGGTAAGGCTGTCATCTATGTAGGTGGCTCATCTGCAGACTTCCCATTGCAGACTGAAGTTACTTTGTAAGATTTTTTGAATAGGAGAGGGCAGATTCTAAAGATATTGTTTGAATCTGCCCTTTTTTTTGTTATTCCTGGACTTCCATTCAGTTCTTCTATTCAATAAATACCGATTTGGGCGATAAAAATGAGTCGTTTGTCGATATAATTTTACTTCACCTTATTTTTATTATACTTTTGTGAAGTAAGAAATAAATAGTTTTCTCTTACAGATAGAAATTTGGAATCATGTTGAAGGACAGCAACTGTGAAGTTCCTGTCCTTCTATTTTTATGTATAAATCTTACTACCTATATAAGCTCGTTGTTCCCATAGTGAAGGATGTGGAATAGGTATCTTCTGTTTTCTGGTAACAAATCCTCTTCTTCCTCTTCAGCGATTGATTCCATTGTCCACCCGTATGTACCGATGAAATCTTTGAAATAGGTACAGAGTAGGGTGAGGTCTAGCCCTTCTATGTTCAGCGGAGTATGCGTATTGTCCTTGCTTCGCTCATAGATTTCAGCTATCGATGCCTCCATGCTGTATTCATCCTCTTTCTTCTTACTCTTATTCACCAAGGCCCACATCATATAATATGCAGCGGTGTAGAGTTTGCATTCTTCTTCTATTTCTTGAGTCATTTCCAGGTTCTTGCGTGTCTTCCTGAATTCCATCAAGTTCTGGTAATAAGGCGACCAGCAGTTCTCATCGGTTGTCAGTTGTATCTCCTCCCCGTTTCTGAAGAAGGCAAACCCACTAGTGCTGAACCATCCACCCAAGTCTTTCAGCGTTATGTAGCTGTAGGGCTGTTGTAGATTCACATATACTACCACATATTCTTCACCCATCTTCAGTCCTCTGTTGTGGTAATAGGGGTGATTTGGGTCTTCATCCATGAATTTGGCTGTATAGCCTTCTACCTTTCGCAGTTTCGGAAGTTCCAGCTTTGTAGGGGGAATGACAATCACTTCTTCCTCCACTTTCTTAGGTGCAGGAGAGAATAGTTTAAATAATCTACAGAGAAACGACATGTATTCCTTTTTTATTATATTGACATGCAAATATACGTAAAACTGCGATTTGTGGAAATAAATAAGTCATCTAATGTAAAAAAGCAGTATATTTGCAATTAACAAAATCTAATTGAATTATGAAAAAATTGCTTGTTCTGTCTATTACTGTTTTTTGCGCAATATCCTCTTTTGCACAAGACCGTGCAGCTCAACTTACCGATAAATTGTACAACAGCAAAGATTATGTCTTTGTGGTGGCTCACCGTGGAGATTGGCGTTTCGCTCCTGAGAACTCTTTGCCTGCTTTCCAGCATTGCATCGATGAAGGTGTCGATATGGTGGAACTTGATTTGCAGATGACTAGTGATAGTGTGCTCGTCCTCATGCATGATCATGCCTTGGATCGTACGTCTACAGGCAATGGGAGGGTGTCCAACTTCACCTACGAGGAAATTAAGAAACTCCGTCTTCGTGATGGTTTGCGCTCTGAAACTGATGTGCATATCCCTACGCTCAGTGAGGCACTCGATTTGTGTAAGGACAAGATTCTCATCAACATAGATAAGGGTTATGATTATTTCTCTCAGGTCTATGATCTTTTGGTAGAAAAAGATATGCTCGACCAGGTGATTATCAAGTCGGGCAATAGTTTGAAGACGGTTCAGCAAGATCATCAAGATATTTTGGATAAAGTCATCTATATGCCTGTCATCAGTTTGGATCGGGAAGGGGCAGAGAAGATGGTCGATGATTTCATCGGCATTCATGTGGCAGCCATTGAGTGCTGCTTTGGCACTGTCACCCCTCAAGTAGAATACTTACTGGAAAAAATCCGTCAGTCTGGTGTGAAAATCTGGATTAATTCTTTATGGCCCAACCTGAATGGAGGACATCATGATGATAGGGCAGTCTTAGGACATGACCCTGATGGTTCTTGGGGATGGCTCTTGGAAAAAGGTGCCATGCTGATTCAGACAGATCGTAATCCTCAGCTTATCCAGTACTTGGAGAGCAAGGGACTCCGCAAGTAAGAATGTCAATTGGGGGTGAAGTCAATGCCCAACTTTCTGATTTTCCCGATAGCAATGGATAAGTTCCGATCTTGTGTGGTAAATCGTTCCGTATCGGCTATTATCCATTCTTCTGGATGAGGCAGTTTCATATTTGTGGCAAAATTTAAGTAAGTCTTGTAGCTGCACTGCGTATTTTCAGAACCGAAATTATAGATACCTCCCGGTGCGTAGAACAACTTTTCCATGTTCTTTACCACTTCCCATACTTGGGTGATTCCTCGGTATTCATGGACTGCTGCTTTTATTTTTTGCCCTGTTTCCCATGCCTTTTTCAGATTCAGCAAGATGCCTGTATTCTGTTTGAGGTTACTTTCTGGCTGGTCATACATCCATGTTAAACGGAGACCGATAGAATCGGGTAGAATCTGCTGCACCCGTCTTTCTGCCTCTAGCTTGTCTTTTCCGTAAACTGAAACGGGGGACAGGGGAACTTCCTCCGTCAAAAGTCCTTTCTTCGCAGTACCGTTGTAAACCTGATCACTGCTCATATAGATAAGTTTTGTATCTACTTCCTTGCATGCCTTAGCCAAGTTTTCCGTACCCAAGACATTCACTCGGAACGATTCCTCTGGATGCTCCTGACAGTACCCTGTGGAGGAGATGGCAGCACAGTGAATTACCACATCCGGCCTGTTTTCTGCCAGATATTTCATTACAGAATCCTCCGATGTAATGTCCATTTCGTCATGCCTCGGGCAGAAGAGTGTATACTTTTCTTTGTAATATATATTCAGTCGGCATCCCAAGAATCCAGAAGGTCCCGTAATCATGACTCTTGATATTTCCTTGACATCCTGTTTCAAATTTGTTTGCATAGTTTTGCAGTCAAAAATAAATATTTCTTCCAAAATACGTTATCCAAGCTATCAAAATAGCCAATTTATGATAACTTTATGACAAATATATGTATAAATATTTATAATAATAATTTTTTCTCAATAATATTTTGTCTATTGAAATTTGTTTACTACATTTGAAACCAGATAAAAAATTTGTACGGAGAAAACTAATTAAACATAACTGGTATATATATTCGAATTAGAGAGTTAGGAAAGGCACACTGTGAAGTGTGCCTTTCTTTTTTATCATATTTCAGGCAAAATTTTGATGGTACTCTTGGATTCCATGCCATTCTGCAGCACCTGAATCTGTACAGGGATGCGTTCCTGTACTTCCTCAATGTGACTGATGATGCCGACCTGCCGTCCCACCTTGCTGTGGAGTGACTGCAGAGTCTCTATGGCGTGTTGAAGTGGTTCTCCACTCAGTGAGCCGAATCCCTCGTCAATGAATAAGGTATTCACCTTCAGATTTTGACCTATATCACTCAGTGCCAATGCCAATGCAAGGGAAACCAGAAAACTTTCACCTCCAGAGATGGTGCTGGCTGCACGTTTGGTGTAACCCTGATATGCATCTTCAATGAAGATCACATAAGAACCAGGTTCCACACTTAATGTATACCGGTCAGTGAGTGTCTTCATGTATGTATTAGCCGAGTCAATCAGATTGGCTAGGATATAACTTAGGGCGATTTTCTCGAACTTGGCTCCCGTGGCATCGCCAATCAGCTCACGAAGCCTGTCCCAAAGCTTGAAGTTTCTTTCCTTTTCTGTTGCATCTGCGATGAAACCAGTCAGTCGCTGCTTGTTCTCTTGGTCTGTCCTCAGTTCCTGCTCAATAGCACCTGTATCCCGGTTTAGCCCAGCCATGTTGACTTCTGCTTCTTCCACTTTTGCAGCAAGGAATTCCTCTGTTTCCTCATCGCTGTAAGCCGGTTTCTTTTCCAGGTGCTCATTCAGTTGTTTTTTCAGCGTATTATACAAAGTCTTAGCGCTGATTTTATCCTCTTTTTTACTGCTTAGTTCATTGATTTTTACCTGAATGTCAGTTAAAGAGTAACTTGCCAGCACGTTCATTCTCTTCTCCGTGAGTTCTGCATGCTTTTGCCAGAACTCAGTTAGGTTCTTAAGAGCCTTGCTCTCGTTGTTGTCTGCATTTTCCCACTGAATCTTGTTGGTTCTCAACTCATTCTGAAGGGTTTGGGCTAGGGTGGAAAGCCTAGCCATTTCTTTAGCTTCATGAGCGTTGATGCTCTTCCATGCAGGAAAGGTTTCCAACATCTTAGAAAGCAATTGTTTCGTATTTTCGTGCTCATCTTTGAGCATGTTAAGTTCTTGGGTCTTAGCCTGCTTGTCCTGTACCTTATTATTATATAGGTTTGTAGCAGTTAACAGTTCTTCTTGGAAGATATCAGGTTGTTCCTTCCAGTTGTTTACCCATTTTCCCATGCAAATCAGGCTGCTGATGAACTGTTCAGCCTTATTCATGTCTGATTGTTTAGAGGAGATGAGTTCCTTGTTGGTGTGAATCTGCCCCTCGCATTCCTTGATAGCATTGTGGGCTTGGTTCTCTTCATCTTTGGTCACTCTTTCCTTGGTTTCCAGACTGTCTCTTTCTCGCTGAAGATTCCTCACGACATTCTCAACAGCCTCTGCTTTGTCTATTGCAACCTTCAGTTCTTCTGCATAGATGGTTAGGCGCTTTTGTTTTTCGGTTAGTTTCTGGGTAGCGGGAACAGTCCAGGCTAGATTCTCCTCATTTTGTGGTTTCACCCGATTAATCCATGCATTTTGGTTTGCGTTCTGCCTTGCTCGGTCCAGCAACTTACTCAGATTAGAGCTATTTGCTGCCTCCTCGTTCTTTGCATTCTCCAAATCCTTGAATACCTTTTCCGCTTCTTCGAATGCATCGTTTGCTTGCTGGTACAGATTGTTCAGCAAATCTTCATGAGGAATTTCATGAACTATCTTCTGTTGGCAGACAGGGCAGACATCACCCGCACGAAGCTTGCCACGGATGTTCTTGGCCCAGTTGTTTACCGTATCACTAAGTTTCTCTCGATTCTCTTTGCAAGTTTCCATTCTTACTTTTGCATCAGAAGTACTTTGGGAAAGTTCTTGAAGATGCGAGTTGGATTTTGAAAGTTCCTGGTCCAGTTTCCCTAATAGCAGCAATTGCTCTAGTGCAGAAGACAGGAAGTACAGCTCTTTCTCGTTGTCAATCATCTGTTGACGGAGCATTTTCAGATTGGCTTTATCCAGTTCTGCCTGTCGGCTTTTCAGTTCCTCCTTCTTGACATTCAGTTCTTCCAGTGCCTTGTTGTGGCAATCTTCTGCCTTTTGCTTGGTTTGCTGAAGTTCCCCATTCAACTTCTTTTCTTCAACTAAAATATTGTCCTTGACAGATGCGATAAAGTTTCTTCCTGTGCTGATGAGCTCCAGTTTCTCCTTTATAGTCTGAGCCTGTTCATACACAGGAGCCTTGTCAGCTTCATTGCTCAGAAAGGATTCAATTTGCTGAATCTCATTCCGCTTTAGCTCTATTTTCTGTTCTAGAGCCATTTCTCCGTCTTTCAGTTGCTGGAACTTTGAAGAGAGATTTTCTAATTCGTTGGACAAAAGAGCCTTCTTTTCTGCCGATTCATTTCGTTCAGAAAGCCATCTTCGGGCATCAATGGTTTCCTGCCAGTTTCGCACCAATGTTTCTTCCTGACGAAAAGCCTCGCTACTCACTAATTTGCTGATTTTATCGAGTCTATCCTCTGCTTGCTGTACCTTAGGTATCAGTTCTTTTTCTTCCTGCAGCCATTTCAGCTTAGTGTATTTCTCATCCTTTTCCTTCTTGAAATTACTGTACTTCTGGTTCATTTCCTCCAGCTCTTTCTGCTTGGCAGCCACCGTTTCCTCATCCAATGTCACCACATTCTTCACCTTTTCCTGAGCCGTATTCCATTCTGATTTCTTATCGCTACAGATCTGGTATATCTTGGAACCGATTTCCTTGAAACCCGATGAATTCGTGATTTTTGCCAAGATGCTAGCCTTTTCATCATCTTTACCTTTAAGGAACTGTGTGAATTCCCCTTGGGCTAGCATGGTGGTTCGGCAGAACTGGTTAAGATCCATGCCAAGCGCCTTGTCCTTAATGTACGGATTGATTTCCTTTGAGCTCTGCAGGGAAGTTCCAGTATCTAGGTTTCTCAGTTCACGTTTTATGTTTTGAATTCGTCCTTCTACTCTTCTGTTTGCACGCTGGATGGACCAGGTAGCTTCATAGTGCATCTCGTCTGTTCCGATGAACGTCAGTTTCACAAAAGCTTCTCCCGTGTTCTTCCGCATCAGTTGTGCCGTGTTTTTCACGTCGATGCTCTTGCCCTCATCCATCACATCCCCTTGCATGTCGGAGAAGAGGAGACGGGGTGTATTGTTGTACAGTGCCAGGCAAATGGAATCCAATATGGTTGTCTTTCCCGCACCCGTCTTTCCGGATATCAGGAAGACCTCGCTGGATTTTAGCGGTTCTGCCTCAAAATCGATGAATGCATCCTCTATGGATGCAATGTTGTGTATCGTTAGCTGTTGTAAAATCATTTTTTTTCTGAGTTAGTTGTTTCCTTTGTTTTCCATCACTTGTCGCTCAGCGTCTGCAAAGAGCACTTTCATCTCGTCGTCCACCACCTTGTTGGTATCTTGTGCATACTGTATCAGCACATCCAAAGGCGATTTCGTCTTGAACTCACTGATGGTCATTCCCTTGCTCTTTACCGAAAGCGCATTCTTCCGTTTGGCGTTAATGTGGCAGAAACGACACATTTTCGACCGACAGATGGCTTGTGCCTCTGCAGCTGCCGTACCCGGAAGAAAGTTGGTCACCTCCACATTCAGTCTGATGTAAGAAGGATTATCGTCGGGGAATTCTTTCAGCAGTTCCTTTGCGCTCTCCCAATCCAAGAATCCCTCTTGGGGTAGTGTTACTAGCGAATAAGGGTTTTCTATCTTCTCAAAAACATACGAAGGCTCTTCTCCGTGAGCAGGAATGTCCACGAGTGTGATGCTGTGTTCACTGGTTTCATCGAAGCTTACAGGGAGGGGAGTTCCGCAGTACCTTACATTGTGGTGACCGCTGTGCACGAACTGTCCTTTATGGATATGCCCTAGTGCCAAGTAGTCGTAGCCCACACCCATCTGGTTCAGACTATAGTTGTCTATACCCCCCACGCTCGTGTCCGTCACCCTTTCGTGACCGGTAAAGTCGCACCCTGCCACGGTCAGGTGGGCAGAGAGCACCACAGGCAAGTTCTCAGTGTTCAGCTCGGATACCCGGTCTAGTAGCTGCTGAAAGAAATTCTCAGGCATGTTTCGTTCGTAGCAGTAGGGCACTGCAGCGATGAACCCCTTTCCTTCCACCTTAATTATATGACTATCCAGGTTATCTTTTTCTAAGTAGCCCAATGCATGTACGTTCAGTGCCTTCCATGGGGTACGGAAAATCTCATGCTTGGATGCACTGTCGTGGTTTCCCGCCGTGAGTACGATGGTCATTTCCGGGCAAGCCTTGTGAATTTCCACGATGGCTTCGGCAAGCATGGTCTGCACGGAAGCTGATGGGGTAGATGTATGGAAGATGTCACCCGCCACTAAGAATACGTCGGGTTGATGTCTCTCCACGAGATGAATCATCTGGTACAACATGGCACCTTGTTCTGCTGTACGGTCATAGTTGTACAGCATGTGTCCCAAGTGCCAATCGCTAGTGTGTAGAATTTTCATGGTTTTTCTTACTTTCTTGCAAATTTAGTATATCCTTTTACTTATATTGTGTCTTTTCCTTTAAAAAATTACCCGTTTCACCAAAAAAAATTTTCTTAAGGTGGGGAATTTCGGTACCTATTTGTCATAATATATAAGGTAAAAGGAACCCTCCAAGGGTAATTCACTGAAAAAAATGCGTTGCGAAGTGCACTTTTAACACGCCTCGAACCAATTTTGTCATATTCTGTCAGAACTCCATATTTCCTTTGCACTTGAAAAGCTTTTCCATTAACTGATTGTTAAACCTTACAACATTGAGAAAAATTAAAAAATTACTTGAAACCGAAAAAAAACTGGTAAATAATTTGGAAATCTCTTATGAACGTTGTAAATTCGCCGTCCCTTAAGAAAACAAATGAGAAACACAGTGACAAATTCACTACTTCAGGACAACTAAATCAACATTCATTTTGACTCGTACACACAGAACTAGCGCTAGGCAATCTTGTGCTTGGTTCTGAATCTCTCGCGCCCTATTCAAGGGCTGTTCACCTAAGAAAACAACCGTAAAAATCTGATTTTCAACTGAATGAACAAGAGTTTAAAGACTACAAAAATGAGTGAAATGGAAATGGTGCAGCTTGCACTGAGTGGTAACAAAGTAGCTATGGAGCGACTGATCAGCTTGGCAAGACCATGGATTGTCAAACTGGCACAGAAATTGCTCTACACCGTAAGTGAGGGTTGCTACAAGCAAGTTGAGTGCCTCGTCGACGTGGAAGACCTTGTGCAAGAGGGGCTGCTGGAGTTCGTGCAAAGGCTGAAAAGCTACAACGATAGCCGTAAAGCCAAGCTGGAGACCTACGCCTTCTACTACGTAAGGGATGCCATGAGAGACCTGATCAAGGGTCTTTCCCGCTCCATACCGGTAGGCGATATCAGCGACGTGGAGAAAATGAGGCTGGAGCCTTTGGAGAACTTCTCTTCCGTGGCATTGCACTACTGCGTGAGCAACTTTCTGCGGAGTTGCCTCAATCCAAAAGAGGTAGAGGCTGTGGAGCTGTTCTACGGCATACGCACTGGTCACGGTATGAAGGCAGCCGAGGTTGCACAGGTTATGGCATCAACTCCAAGTGATGTGTACCACATACTAGAGAGGGCCCGAATCAAGCTCAGGGAACACAAGGAGGAGCTTGGCAGTCTTTACGACTGCCTTCCTTCCGTTCCTGAAGCAGTGACATCCGAAAGCTTAGAAATTCAAGCATTCTCTTATTATATGGCAGCATAAATAAATATATATCAACCTATTATAATAACTAATTAAAGGAAAACTATACAAGTATGAGCTTGAGACAATTGAAAATTTCCAGTAGGATAACTGACAGAAATGAAGGTGGAGTAGATGCTTACCTCTCCGATATCAGCAAGTACGACTTGCTGTCTGCTTCGGAGGAAGAGGAGTTGGCAAGACGTTCACGACTGGGCGATGAAGAGGCCTACAACCGACTAGTTTGTAGTAACCTACGCTTCGTTGTGTCGGTTGCCAAGCAGTATCAGAATCAAGGTATGGCTTTGTCGGATCTTATCAATGAAGGGAACATCGGTTTGATGAAAGCGGCACAGAAATTCGATGAAACCAAGGGATTTAAGTTCATTTCTTATGCTGTTTGGTGGATTAGACAGAGCATTTTCTCTGCACTTTCACAGAAATCAAGGGCTGTTCGCCTCCCACAGAACCAGGTAGGTTTGCTGGGACGCCTTCTCAATGCTATCACCAACTATGAGCAGGAACACGGGCAACCACCAACCATGGATACCTTGGCTGAACTGGTTGGGGAAGACAAGGAAAGGGTAGAGTCTGTACTGAATGTAGATAATCGGCTTTATTCTATGGATGCTCCGTTCGGGACCGACGGGGAGCGAGACAGTACCATGGCCGACGTGATACCCGCTGATGTACCACCCACTGACCAAGGATTGGATCATGAATCTCTCAAGGAAGAACTAGACCGGTATCTCAAGTCGATGCTGAAACAGACTGAAGAAGAGATACTCCGACGCAGTTTTGGTATCGGCAGGGAAGAATCCTCCCTCGATGAAATCAGTCTGGATATGCACCTCTCAAGGGAGCGTGTCCGCCAAATCAGGGAAAAATCTCTCAAGAAACTCAGAGACGGAGGCAATAGTCAGTTGCTCCGTTCCTTCTTAGGCTAGCCTCATTTCAGCAGCTTTTGGATCTGCTTTTCCGAAGCTTGAGGCAGCAATTGTGTGAGATGCGCTGCCATGCGTTGGTATGACTCCTCTGGAGTACGCCCGCATTGGCAGGCTTTCACACCAAGCAGCTGCTCCGGAGTAGTGAGCAGCGACCATCCGAATCCGTACTCCCTTCCATGCTGGTCGCGTGGGTACACAAAATCTTCTGTCACAAGGTAGCAAGCCATTTGCAGACGGGACACATATCCGTCGAATCGTGAACGCATCCCTTTTCCGGTGAAATCACACGCTTTGCGCAGTTCACGGGCTATCATGCTGCCATTTTCCCTCAGGATGGTGAGGATGCTTTCCTCAATGCTACCCTCTACAGGGACGGGGCGTGTGCTACGCCTCCAATTGTAGAAATCTGGCCACCAATCCATGCTGATAAATCCAGCCTTACCCGCAAAAAACTTCCCGTATACACAGTTGCCTTCTGTGACCACCGCACTTTTCCATTGCCAAAGCGGCCATTCCCAAGTGCCATCGGGGAACTGAATGAACCTACATTCCTCGGCTAGCAGCCCTTCGGCACTGTAACCCGGTATACCACTCTCAAGCAAGGGGAGAAATCCTACTTGCTGAATGCACTCTATGAGTTCCGGACAGGAGTGGATTTCCTGCCATTCCTTTCCCTTTTCTTTCTTCTGAATATCCAGGAAATATTCATCAAATGCACCCATAATCTTATTGTTTTACAATAATATAAATATAGTTAGTTAAAGTAAGAAATTAATTATTATCAAGCATTTTTACATTACAAAAATACATATTTTCTTTCAGAAATGCAGTTTGTGGCCCTTGTTTTTTTGCATGAAAACATGGCTTTTTCATCCCAAGATATCGCATCGATTTCACCCTTCCTCTTTAATTTTATAATCAGAAATTTTTTTAATTCGTTTAAAAATCCTAATTTTGTGGAGTTTTATAAATCTAATACTTGCTGAAAAGATTATGGAAGATTTACTGAAAGAACTGGAGTCTGTGAAGCAGGCTGCTGCCAAATCCATCTATTCACTCTTCAAGGAGGCAGGCTGCAAGACTTACAAATTCGTGGATTCAGATAGAAAGCTGACTGTTTCAGGTGATTTCGAGAACCCTGTGGTAAATTTTGTGAATGCTGATAATACCACAGAATCAGTAACTGAACATTCTGTACGTGACCTGGATGCACTGATAGGGCATCTCCGGAAGAACCTACCTACTTTCAAGATTAAACAAGCTATCCACCAACTTCTGGTAGAACAGCCGGTCAAGCCACTTGACCTTCCTTACTTGTTCTACCAAGATCAGGAAGATACCTACCGTGTACTCACTATTAACTCTGATCCGTTCCAGATAGAGCTGTTCACCCCATTCTATGACGAGGAGAAGTATGAAAACTTCAAGTTCCTCTCTGTATGGGATATCAGTGATGTTGACTTCCTGAACAAGCTTTATGAAGTAGTTGTTCAGCGCTTGGATGCCGACAACTTCAGCATGATTCCTACTGAGACTAAAGATGCTGAGGTGGAGAAGGCTATTGCCGCGATCATTTAATTTTTATGTCTACCCTAAATTCAAGATATTATGCAAGAATTCAATGATAAAGTCTTCGCCCTGAAAAAGAAACTGGGACAGGAGCTGAATGACCTTTTCACCCAATATCAGTGTGTAGATTATAACATTGTGAACCCGGTGAGCCTGAGCTATTTCGAGAAGTTGGACTCCCGTTCCTGCCTGAGCATGGAGCTTTGCGACCGTTTCACAGGTAAGCCAAGCGAGAACCCAGAGCCGGAGAATGCTTACTATGCAGTATTCGTTGACAAGTATGATGAGGATGTTCCTGGAAAGTATGATTCCAGCGTGGTTGACTTCCAGATTGAGAGCCTTATGACTCTGTTGAAGCACTTGAACAATTGGCTTCCTACCTACCAGATTAAGGTGGACCTCTTCAAGAAGATTCTGGAGCATGGTGGTTCTGAACCCATACGCAAGGAATATGATATGATGGGTTACAAGTTCCAGCTTAAGAGTGTAGCTGCTACCGGAAAGCCAGAAGCTATGGGTGAAATGACGTTGACCGTTGGCACTAATCGTTTCGGTGAGAAGAAAATCAACCTTTGGAATGTCAGAGACGAGAAACTGCTTGCAGCTTTGGTCGAGGCACTGGATTAATTAGAGCCTATCTTAATACGTTTATAATACTGATTTCAGCCCTGAAGTTTGATGCTCATGCATTGGTCTTTAGGGCTGTTTCATCTTTAAATCACTAGCTTTATGATGAAAAAAATACTGAATCCATGGGTAAATAAGGAAGGTTACTTCTGCTTTGGGTGTTGTCCCACGAACCCTTACGGTGTACACATGGAGTTCCTGGAAGATGGTGACGATGTAGTGAGCCTCTGGAAACCGAGTATATTCTACCAGGGTTGGCTCAACACCATGCACGGAGGAATCCTCTCTACATTGGTCGACGAGATTTCCGGCTGGGTTGTTTCCCGCAAGCTTCAGACTAGCGGCATGACTACTCATCTGGATGTTCACTATCGCAAGGCTGTGTCCACTCAGGACCCTCAGCTCACTATCCGGGCTCACATTACCGAGATGAAACGGAACATCGCCCTCATTAATGTCACCATCCACAATTCCAGCGGAGAGCTTTGTGTGGAAGGGCAGGCTACCTATTTCTGCATGAATGCAGAGCGTGCCC
>ONDM01000009.1 GCA_900316585.1 uncultured Prevotellaceae bacterium
TAACCAAAAACCTTTACATTATGGCAGAAAACAAAAACATGTTCTGGAGCCGGATTATCAACATTGTGATCACTGTCTTGACAGCCATCGCAACCACCTTCGGCCTGAACCAGTTCTAAAGTAGAGAGAGGAACCATACCATGAAACACGCACAAACTATTTCAGCCCTAGTGCTCCTGACCACCGGAGTAATCCTCTCCTTCATAGGATTCTTCACAGAGCCAGTGGGAGAGATTTCCGACAGTGTGTTATGGTACTTCGCACAGACATTGATTTATGCCGGCTCCGTCTTCGGACTCAAGGCATACGTGGACAAGATGCTCTCCAGTGGGTCTTTCAAGAGACCGGGAGAATGAACAGTAAACCCTGCACGGAATTTTTTCTAAGTGCAGGGTTTTTCCTCCCTTTTTGTTCCGTTTTTTGATGAGTAATTTCTTATTGTTATTCATTTTTGTTATATCTTTGTGCAAAATAAAAAAATAGAAATGATTACAGGCGAAATAAAGAACCGCATTGACAGTATTTGGGACACCTTTTGGACGGGTGGAATCACAAATTCATTGACCATATTGGAGCAGATGACCTATCTGTTCTTCATGAAGATGCTTGACGATGCTCAGCGCACGAAGGAGGCAAATGCAAATGTCTTTGGCGTTGCAGTGAAAGACCCGACCTTCAAGCAGGGTATGTGGCACAATCCCGAAACAGATAGGGATGTGGACTATAACGACCTTCGATGGAGCGTGTTCAAGAACAAGGAACCTGAGATGATGTATCGTACTGTCAGCAAGGATGCCTTTATCTTCATCAAGAACTTGAACGAGGGCAAGGAATCTGCGTACAGCCGTTTCATGGAGAACGCCACGTTCCTTATCCAAAGCCCACGCACGCTGACAAAGATAGTGGAAGGCATCGACCATCTCGACATGAACAACCGTGACACAATGGGTGATACCTATGAGTATATTCTTGGCAAGATGGCTGCTTCGGGCAATAACGGTCAGTTCAGAACACCAAGACATATTATCCGTATGATGGTAGAGATTATGCAGCCTACGCTGAAGGATTCCATCTGCGACCCTGCTATGGGTAGTGCAGGCTTCATCGTTGAGAGTGCCAAATATATCAAGGAACACTACCAATCTGAACTGTTGAAGAAAGAGAATGCCGAGCACTACAAGAACGATATGTTCCACGGATTCGATACAGACTTTACGATGCTTCGTATTGGTGCTATGAACTTAACGCTTCACGGAGCAGACAATCCCGATATCCAATACAGGGATAGCCTTTCGACTGACAATACAGATACAGGCAGATATACGCTCTGCTTGGCAAATCCGCCATTCACAGGGAGCCTCGACTATGAGGCTGTAAGCAAGTCGCTGCTTGCTATCACCAAGACCAAGAAGACAGAGCTGCTGTTCGTCAGTCTGTTTGTCCGTATGCTGCAAATCGGTGGTCGCTGTGCAAGTATAGTTCCTGATGGTGTGCTGTTCGGAAACAGTACAGCACACAAGGCACTGCGAAAGGAATTAATCGACAATCAACGTTTGCAAGCTGTTATCTCCATGCCATCGGGCGTGTTCCAACCTTATTCGGGCGTTTCCACAGCGATTTTGGTTTTCACCAAGACCAATGCAGGGGGAACTGATAAGGTTTGGTTCTACGATATGAAAGCCGATGGCTACACCCTTGACCAAAAGCGCACGGAGTGCCAAGAGAATGATATCCCCGACGTGGTGGCTCGCTTCAACAACTTGGAAGCAGAGGAAGGCAGGACACGCAAGGAGCAGTCTTTCTTGGTTCCTGTTGAAGAGATTCGTAATAATGACTACGACCTCTCCATCAACAAATACAAGGAGGTGGAGCGTGTCAAAGTTGAGTACGATGCTCCCGATGTCATCTTTGGCAGAATTGCCTCACTACAAAAGGAAATCAACAACGCAATGGCAGAGTTCAAGGAAAAGTATCTATGAGGGAAGGATGGACATATAAGAAGTTAGTTGATGAGTGCGCCATATTATACGGCTATCCCTTCGACTCCAAGAATTTCTCATCATCTAATGAGGATATGCCCCTTGTTAGGATAAGGGATGTTAAAGAGGGGGCCACTTCAACATACTATAAAGGGGTATATCCAAAAGAATATGTCATTCACAAAGGGGATTATTTAATAGGAATGGACGGAGAGTTTAATATATCTCCATGGCAAAGTGATGATGCTTTACTTAATCAGCGAGTATGCAAGATAGCAAGCAAAAGTTCAGATATGCTGATGAGATATGTATATCGCTTTTTAGTGAAGGAGTTGAAAAAGATAGAGGATGAAACGCCTTTTGTGACTGTAAAACATCTATCGGCAAAGAAGTTAAATCAAATAAAACTCCCTGTTCCTCCCCTCTCCGAGCAACAGCGTATCGTATCAGAACTTGACCTTTTGTCGGGTATAATTGAGAAGAAAAAGGCACAACTGAAGGAATATGACCAACTCGCCCAATCCATCTTCTATGATATGTTTGGTGACCCCGTGACAAATGAAAAAGGATGGGATGTTAAGAAATTGGGAGAATTGGCATCAGTGAAGACAGGTCCTTTTGGTTCAATGTTGCATAAAGAAGATTACATTTCCAATGCAATACCTTTGGTAAATCCTATCCACATGAAAGATTTCCATATAATTGCAGATATGGATTTTACGATTTCAAATGAAAAAGCCGAAGAATTGGAAAAATACATTCTTCAAAAAGACGATGTTATTTTTGCACGTAGAGGGGATATAGGACGATGTGCCGTTGTGACAGAAAAAGAGAATGGTTTTCTATGTGGTACGGGTAGTTTATTCGTCAGATTTGTTGTTAAGGTCGCATCTACATACATTATGTATGTCATTCGTTCAAGTTCTTTTACAAATGAACTTGTCTCAAATGCAAAAGGGGCGACCATGCTTAATTTAAATTCGAGTATTGTTGAAGAATTAAATTTTCCCCTACCCCCTCTCTCTCTCCAACAATCCTTTGCTGAGAAGATAGAGGCGATAGAAAAGCAAAAGGAGTTAATCAAGCAATCCATCATCGAGACAGAGACCCTGTTTAACAGCAGAATGGACTACTATTTTAATTAACCCACCATGAGGAAATCAACAAGGTTGTGAATGAATTTAAAATATATTATCTATGAGAGAGGGGTGGACATATAAAAAGTTAGGGGATATCTGCGAGATAGAACGTGGAGGTTCCCCTCGACCGATTCAGCAATATATAACTGATGACGAAGATGGATTAAATTGGATAAAGATAGGTGATGCTGTTGAAGGGTCTAAATATATTAACTCCACAAAAGAAAAAATAATAAAAGAAGGATTAAAGAAAACAAGATTTGTTCATAAAGGTGATTTTATATTATCCAATTCGATGAGTTTTGGGAAACCATATATTTTAGGTATAGATGGTTGTATTCATGATGGCTGGTTGGTGATAAGGGATATAAATAATCTTTTTGACAAGTCATTTCTTTATTATCTATTGGGTAGCCCCAATATGTATAACGAATTTAAGCGATTGGCTGTTGGTGGAGTTGTTAACAACTTAAACAGCCAATTAGTAAGAAGTGTTTCTGTCGCCATCCCACCCCTCTCAGAGCAGAAGTGCATCGTTTCAGAACTTGACCTTCTTTCGGGCATCATAGAAAAGCAAAAGGAACAACTAAAAGCATACGACCAACTCGCACAATCCATCTTCTATGATATGTTCGGAGACCCTGTGACAAATGAAAAAGGTTGGGAGGTGAAGAAATTGGGAGAGGTGTGTATAATTGAGCGTGGTGGTTCTCCTCGCCCAATCGAACATTATCTGACAGATGACGAAAATGGTATCAATTGGATTAAGATAGGTGATGCTACAGAAGGTGGTATGGTTATTTCATCCACGAAACAGAGAATCATTCCAGAAGGTATTAAGAAATCTCGCTTTGTCCATAAGGGTGACTTCCTTTTGTCCAATTCTATGAGTTTTGGGAAACCTTATATCCTTGGTGTAGATGGTTGCATTCATGATGGTTGGTTGGTGATTCAAGATACCAATCAAACCTTTAACAAAATATACCTATATTACTTTCTTGGAAATCCCCAAACCTACGAGTCTTTTAAAAGTATGGCTGTTGGTGGAGTGGTGAATAATCTTAATAAAGAAATGGTCAAGAAAGTGTATGTGTCGATTCCTGATGCTCAGATTCAGCAATCTTTTGCAAAGAAGATAGAGGCAATTGAAAAGCAAAAGGAGTTAATCAAGCAATCCATTGCAGAGACAGAGACCCTGTTCAACAGCCGAATGGACTATTATTTCAATTAACCACTATGAGAAACTTTGACTATCTACAGGAATTAGGGCTGACCGAACTACATAACTTCTGTTCGGCAGCAGAGGAACTGCAAGTAAGCAAACCCGACCTCAGTGCCATCAGTGCCCGAAAGGCATTGGAATATATCGTCAAGGCACTGTACCTAATGAAGAACATTGAGATACCCGAAAAGGCTTCTCTGTTCGAACTTGTAGATGGTGAGGCATTCCGTGAATTCATAGGCGATGACAAGGTAATGATGGCTGTGCACTATGTGCGCAAGGTGGGCAATAACGGTGCACATGGCGTTAAGGTGACGAAGAAAGAGGCGTTCTTCTGTCTGCTTAACATCTACAATGTCATTGCAGCAATCCTTCTTAAACTGACGGTTCTTAAGTCGGTCAAGCCATTCGACAAAGACCTAATCCCTGACACTCCACAGATTCCAAGTCTGACACCTGCAACCGTAATGGTAACTGCACAATCAACCATCGTCAAGGCTGCAAGTATGGAAGCAGTGCAGGACAAGGCTCCTGTGGCTGCAATAACGACTGACATATCAGAGGCAGAGACGCGCAAACTGTACATCGACCTCATGCTGAAAGAAGCAGGGTGGGAGGTCCTCAGTATAGAAGGGGCAATACAGCCATCCAAAGCGTGTATAGAAGTTGAGGTAGAGGGAATGCCATACGGCTATTATAGTGGGAGTGGACAAGTTCCATCAGAAGGCAAAAAAGCTGCTGAGGGATTCGAAATCCCTATGGGTGCAAAGGGCTACTGCGACTATGTACTCTTTGGCAGCAATGGACTGCCTCTGGCAGTCATTGAAGCCAAAAGAACAAGCAAATCTCCCCTCGTTGGCAAGCACCAAGCCGAACTTTACGCAGATTGCCTGGAAAAGAAATACGGTACAAGACCTGTCATCTACTACACCAACGGTTTTGAGACCAATATCATAGATGGCTTGGGCTACCCACCACGAAGGCTGTATGCTTTCCACACAGAGAGCGACTTGGAACTGCTCATTCAAAAGAGAAAAAGAAACGATATAAGCGACTTTAGCGTCAAGGACAGCATTACTGACCGGCACTATCAGAAGATGGCGATAAAGGCTGTCTGTGAGCATTTCAACGGCAAGCATCGCAGAGGATTGCTGGTGATGGCAACAGGCACAGGGAAGACAAGGGTTGCTATCTCATTGGTGGATGTCCTTTCTCGTAACGGATGGCTGAAGAACGTGCTTTTCCTTGCCGACAGAATACCATTGGTAAGCCAAGCCCACAAGAACTTTGTGAAGCTGCTTCCCCACATGACCACTTCGATACTCAGCGAAGACAAGGACCCTGATACAAACGCACGTATCACTTTCTCCACCTATCAGACCATGATAAACTATATTGACACGGATGAGAAAGCCTTTTCTGTCGGTAGGTTTGACTTGGTAATAATCGATGAGGCGCACCGTTCAATTTTCGGCAAATACTCTGCCATTTTCAACTATTTCGACACCTTGCTTGTAGGATTGACAGCAACGCCAAGGGATGAGGTTGACCGAAGCACTTACGAAACGTTCCAAATGGAACAGGGACATCCGAACTATGCCTATGAGTTGGAGGATGCAGTGGCCGACGGTTATCTGGTCAACTACAAGGGCTTCAAGCGTGGCTCTCTGATCCTGAAAGACGGCATCAAGTATAACAGCCTCAGCCAAGAAGAGAAAGATCAGCTTGAAAAGGTCTGGGAATACGAGAAGACAAAGAAGGCGATGGAGGGTGAAGACTATCATCGTGATATTGAGAATAACGAGATATTCAGTTACATCTTCAACATCGACACCATAGACCATGTGCTTCAGGACTTGATGGAGAACGGCTTGAAGGTGCAGAGTGGAGAGAGAATAGGAAAGACCATCATCTTTGCCTACAACCACAGGCACGCTGAGATGATAGTGGAAAGGTTCAATGTCCTGTACCCCGAATATGGTGCTGAATTCTGTGCGCTCATCGACAACTATGTTACCTATTCCAAAGACCTCATCAACAAGTTTGAGATAAGGGACGGTAATCCTCAGATTGCAGTCTCAGTGGATATGCTTGACACAGGAATAGATGTTCCCGATGTGCTTAACCTTGTATTCTTCAAGGTGGTTAAGAGCAAAATCAAGTTCATGCAGATGATTGGGCGTGGAACACGTCTGTCTGAGAATATTTTTGGCGAGGGAAAGGACAAGGAGTACTTCTATATTTTCGACTGGTGCAGGAACTTTGAGTATTTTGACAAGAACCCCGAAGGTCAGAAAGGAGTTGCTGTTCCGTCTCTGACAGAGAAGATTTTCACGATCAGAGCAAGGATAGCCTTCCACTTGCAACACCAAAAGTACCAAGAAGATGAATATGCAAAGGGGCTTCACGATGAGTTGAAGAAATCGTTGAGGGAGCAAGTATCGGTGCTCTCAGACAGCCATATCAGCGTAAGGGAGAAATGGGAGGCTGTCAGCCACTTCAAGGATAAAGATTCATGGGTATATCTTTCAGAGGTTGATATTACCACACTTGGCAGTGACATTGCACCTTTACTGCCAAAGAACACTTTGGATGAGAATGCCAAGAAATTCGACTTGTTGGTGCTGCTGATAGAGCTCTCGTTGCTCGATGGCGAGACGAACTGTGTCAAGGCAGTTCGTTCAGTCCAAATCATCGCTGAAAAGTTGCAGGAGAAAGCCACATTGCCACAAGTACAGGCAAAGATGGGTACAATCAAGGAGGTGCTTACGGATGTGGCTTGGAAGAACGTTTCTTTGGCTTGGCTTGAAAAGGTTAGGCAAGACCTTAGAGACTTGCTCAAATTCCTTATGGGGCAGGACAACAGATGGTTTAAGGTGGATATAGATGATAGTATCTCAGACAATGGTACGGTAGAAGGCATTACCCCCCGAATGTCATACAGGCAGAGCGTCTTGGATTTCTTGGCAAACAACAGGAATCTTCCTGTGCTGCAAAAAATATACAAGATGGAGCAACTGACAGGGGAAGACATTGCAGGACTTGAGCAGATACTTTGGAAGGAACTTGGGAGCAAGGAAGACTACGACAAGTACACCCAAGGGATGACCTGTGGAAGCAATGTAGCCATCTTCATACGTTCAATGGTAGGCGTTGACAGGAAGAACGCTGTCAGGCGTTTCTCTGAATACATATCGGGGAACGAGTTGAACGCTGAGCAAGAAGAGTTCTTGATGACGATAATATCTTATGTCTGTGAGAACGGTGACATCACCAAGGAAACGGTGGTCAATGATCCACCATTTGATGAAAGGCTTTCTGTCTTCACCCAATATATGCTGCCTCTTGCGAAGTACATCGACAATATACATGGAGTTATAACTCCCCAAACAGCATAATATTAATTAAAAATACAGTAAGATTATGGCAATGATTAAATGTAAAGAATGTGGACATGATGTTTCAGATAAAGCATCTGTTTGTCCAAATTGTGGTTGTCCGATTGAGAAAGGTACAAACCATGTGAGTAATAAACCCGTAAAGAATAAAACTAAATCTTGGTTTTTGCTTGCGTTATTGCTTTGCCTTATTATTGGTGGGGGATATTATGCTTTTAATAATCTCTTTAATGGTGGAAAAGATGCCATTGTGGAGTTTACACCTAAGTTTGTAAATGCTATTCAACAATACGAAAAACTTGGTTCGTTTAGTGAGGGTTATGCTGCCGTTTGTAAAAATGAGAAATGGGGCTATATAAACACAAAAGGCGATGAAGTCATACCTGTTTCTATTGAAGCAAAATGTGTTGGTCGTTTCTCTGAAGGGTTAGCAGTCGTCATGTGCGGTGGTGAAGATTTCAAAATAATCAACACAGCAGGAGAGTCCCTTTTCTCTCTTAAAATTATTAATAGAGGATATGATATGAATTTACACGAAAGTTCCGAATTGCCCTATTATATAAATGGCAAATTGTACGTTCCTTTATATGATGAAAATGGGAATATAGGATTTTCCATTTATGATAAAAACGGTAGTGAAGTAGGTAAAGCAGAAGAAAAGGATGGATTTGAGTTTTACAAACAGAATGAGGCGGGAGACTATATAACATTTTTCAAGGAAGGGGATTCGGGAACTCAGCTATGGGGATTAAAGGATGCCAATGGTAACGTTATCATAGAACCACAATATGATGCAATATTGACGTTGTTTCATCGATGGTATGGAGATAATAATATCAAAACCAAAATCTCTAATGGGGTTGCTTTGGTTGTAATGAATGAAGTTAATTGGGACAGTATGGGCTCAGGGGGTGTTAATCATTATGGCTATGTTGACCTGAAAGGAAATGAAACATTATCCGAAGCAACCAAAGCCGCATGTAAAACATCTCACAAGATTATTAATGAAGTAACTGATGAGTATTTCGATGAAGACGAAGGAGAGATTACAGAAGACTATGATTCTTCCATTAGTTCAACATCTTCAAACAGCAATAGCCCTTCGTGGATTCAAGGTACGTGGACATGCGATATGAATAGTCCTGTTGGCACTATCGCTTCATATAAGATTGTAATAGAAGGAAGTTCAATGACTTTCTATCGCAATGGAAAGCAAATGTGGAGTGAACGTTTCACGTATAATAATGGCACATTGATTGGCAGTTCTCATGAACTAAGAACGAATGAAGATAGCCATAGAATTATTGATGATAATGGTAATAGATACGATGCAAGCGGGTCGTCTTCACCTTTCCAATTCAAGACAGGTCATGACGTGATAGGTTATTTAAGTGGTAAAACATATAGGAGCAATGGTAATTCTTTGCAGATTCGGCAGGATGGCTGTTATATGAATGGTATGTGCGTTTCAGGCGCACCTGTTGTCGTAGATTATTCTACATATAGCGCAACAGTTCGTGCTAGTTTGATACCATCAGGGACAATAACACTTTATATAAACTCTAAGGATGGAACAATGACAAATAGTTTGGGGGAATCATGGCATTAATATTCACTCACGGGCATTTTGAGTATTAGAAAAGTAGCGGGAACTCCTATTGTTATAGGTGTTTCCGTTATTTTCGTTATGGTCGAGGCTTGCCCAACAGGGACCTGTCCCCATTGGGCATCCCTGTTGGGCAACATTTAGTAATGAGAATTTTTTTTACATGCAGGTGGAATTTTGGCAGCTATTTTGTTTAACAGCTGATAAATTTTTCATACCTTTGTCACTGTTGATTATGAATGAATTGGCCCGTAGGGGTATGGTCCCGTACGCTAAATAGGCTAAAGTGCTGCTGGTATTCGATTTTATTAAACATTATAATGCATATGAATAGAAGAAATTTCTTAGGAATGTGTGCCGCTGCATTGGTAGGTCTGGCACTGGTGACAAGCATGAGTTCATGCGGCGGACAGGCTTCTACCCCGGCAGCTAAGCCTGTTGACGGCAAGCCAAATTCAAACTTCGGTGGTGTTCACATGGGGGCTATTACCTATAGCTGGCGCGATATGCCTGGTGGACTTGAGAACCTGATTAAGTATTGCAAGGACGCCAATGTAAGCAACCTGGAGCTGATGGGCAATGACTTGGAGACTGCGCTGGGTGCTCCTGAGAACCCCCAGTCGGCTATCTTTTCGGCTGCATTCGCTCGCTTGGACGAGGACGCACGCAGCAAGGTAAGGTCTCAGCCTGGAGGTATCGCAAGCATTCTTACCGATGAAGAGAAGAAACAGATGAGCGACTATAATGAAGCCCTCGCAAACTTCCGTAAGAATATGGACTGGAATAAGGTGGAGGAAGTACGCAAGCGTTTCGAGGCTGAGGGCATCAGTATTCATATCGTGAAGACTCAGCCGGGCGCATCTTCTTCGGACGAGGAGATAGAATACGCATTCAAGCTGGCTAAGGCTATGGGTGCCAAGGGGGTAACAGCCGAAATGTCAATAGACAATGCTAAGCGGTGCGCTCCGTTCGCTGAGAAGTATGACATGTACTACTGCATGCACAACCACTTCCAGTATGCTACTCCTGAGTTCGAAGCTGGTCCCGACGAGGTGCTGGCAGTATCTCCAAATGTGATGCTGAACTTCGACTTCGGACACTACTATGGCTCAACGGGCAAGAACCCTTGCGACTTCATTGAGAAGTATCATGACCGTATCTTCTCTATGCATACCAAGGACAAGACGGGTCCTGATGCCCAGACTCCTAATGAGAATCAGGTTTGGGGCCAGGGGCAGACTCCACTGGATGATGTACTGAAGCTGGTACAGAGCAAGTATCCGCAGATCTATTGCGATGCAGAGCTGGAATATCAGATAGCTCCTTGGAGCAACTCCGTAAAGGAGGTAGCTACCTGCATGAAGTATGCTCGAAGCGTCCTGGAATAAGGATAATTCCTGCTGATAAAGCGTAACTGGAAATGAATACGTGCAGCCCTGCCAGAAACAGGGCTGCATTTTTTTGTGGTTATTAAACAACATCGTAAATAGGGAGCATCTTAATCAACAAACTCGCTGATTAAGATGATTAAAAAGATAGAGGTGCAATGGCTAAATGACCAAACGGAATCGGTCCAAATGACCAAACAAAATTCGGCCAAATGACCAAACGGAATCGGTCCAAATGACCAAATTATTTCAGATTTATTTTTGTATTTAGTTGGAAATGATTATTTTTGCATCGGGAGTAAAAATGATTCATTTATGCCAGAATATAGGAAAAGAATAGCAGATGTCCTTTTAGCAGAAAAGCTGGAAGCCATGGGGGCAGTTCTCATTGAAGGGCCTAAAGCCTGTGGTAAGACTACTACGGCGGAGCAACAAGCCAAAAGCATTTTATATATGGATGACCCATCGAATATGCAACAGAATCTGCAGCTTGCAGAGACTAACATTAAAAGGCTCCTTCAAGGCTCAACACCTAGACTTATAGATGAATGGCAGATTGCACCTCAGATTTGGGATGCTGTGCGGTTTGAAGTGGACCACAGGAATGACGATGGACTTTTTATGTTGACGGGTTCTGCGGTGCCTATTGATAATTCTAAAATACATCATACAGGTACTGGGCGTTTTGCATGGCTTACCATGCGTCCCATGACACTTTGGGAATCTGGAGAGTCATCAGGTGAGATTAGCTTGAAATCCCTTTTCTCACAGCCTGATATAATCGATGGGGAAAGTTTGTTGAGTATGGAGGACATGGCATTTGTTATCTGCCGGGGAGGATGGCCGAAATCATTGTATAAAAAAAGTAAGGAGGCATCGCTTCGTCAGGTAACAGAATATTATGAAGCCATCACCCGCTCAGATATTTCAAGGGTGGACGGTGTGACTCGTGATGAGTTTCGGGCTAAAAGACTGATGCGTTCTTATGCACGCCTACAAGGTGCTATGGCCAGTATTTCAACCATAGTGGATGATATGAAAGCCACAGGCCCTGAAGGGATGAGTGACGAAACGGTGGCTTCCTATATCAGAGCTTTGAAGAAAATCTTTGTCATAGAGGATATGCCAGCGTGGAATCCTAATCTGCGTTCCAAGACTGCTATTCGTACAAGCGATACGCGCTATTTCGTAGATCCGTCACTAGCAATAGCTGCACTGGGCATGGGGCCGAACGACTTGTTGAATGACTTAGAAACAATGGGATTGTTCTTCGAGACCCTTTGTGTCCGAGATCTTCGGGTATATGCTGAAGCCAATGGTGGTAATGTCTTCCACTACAGAGATAAAACGGGGTTGGAATGCGACACTGTAATACATTTGAGGAATGGCAGCTATGGGCTTATAGAGATTAAACTGGGCGGTGAAACTCGAATAGAAGAGGGTGCTGCAAATCTGAATAATTTAGAAGATAAGATTGACACCACAAAGATGAAGAAACCGTCTTTCAAGATGGTCTTGACTGCGGTGGGCCGATATGCATATAAACGGACTGACGGGGTGCTAGTAGTTCCAGTGGGGTGTTTGAAAGATTAATAATCTGACAATACTATGAGATACATGAAGCATTTATTTGTGGCTGCTTGCCTGGTGCCTGCGCTTGGCATGGCTCAGCAGGTGATTCCTATCCCGGTGGACTATGACGAGCCGGGTGTGGAGGAGAAAGTGACTGTGAGAGATGGACAGAACATCATCTCGGGGGTGACGAAGCCGTCGATTACGGTTTATCTGCCTAGTGAGGAACTGAACACGGGAACGGCTGTGATTCTCTGCTCAGGTGGGGCCATGCGGTTCCATTCGTGGACGAACGATGTGGAGCGGATGGCGAAGCTGCTGAATGCCAGGGGTATAGCTGCCATAGGACTGAAATACAGGCTGAACAATGCGCCGATGAAGATGGCTCCGGGTGGTATGCCTCAGATGCCGGAGATGGTGGATGTGACGAAATTCGACAAGTTCCCGAAGGCAAACGCAAACCCGATGCCTAGCGTGGAGGGCGATGCGGCAAATATGCGGGCCATAGATGATGCGCGGGCTGCCGTGAGGATGGTGCGTGAACATGCTGCGGAGTGGAACATAAACCCGGAAAAGGTGGGGCTGCTGGGATTCTCTGCCGGGGGCGGTGTGGCTGTAGGTGAGGTGATCTGTGCCCAGAAGGGGGAGATGCCGAACTTCCTGGTCACGGTCTATGGGCCTTCGCTCATCGATGTGAAGGTGCCGGAGAATGCACCGGACTTGCTGATTCTTACACGGGCTGAGCACCCCAATGTGGCTGCCGGTCTGCTGGGACTTTTCCTGGAGTGGAAAAAGGCAGGGAAGAATGCGGAACTGCATATGTATGGCGATGGGGTAGGACCTTTTGCCCTGGCCGACAGGAAGGGTACGAACACTACGGATACGTGGTCGGATAATCTCATGAGCTGGTTGGAGGCGCGTCATTTCATTCCGCAGACGGCCAACTATCTCCAGGTGGAGGATGGTGGTACCGGACCTTACAAGGCTGTGATAGATAGGAGCGCTGAGGCGCAGGATTATACGTTGTACCACCCGGCTAACCTGGAGTATGCGGTGAAGAAGGAAGGGCCTCTGCCACTGGTGCTGTTTGCCAACGGAGGCTGTTCATTCACGTCCAAGCATTTTGAAAAGTTCCTCACGGAGATAGCTTCGCACGGCTACATAGTGGCTGCTGTGGGCTCTTTCGATGAGCTGAGCGAGGAGCAGATTCGGGCACTGGGCATGACGGATACGGAATATATGGTGCATGCCATGGATGTGATGGAGAAGCTGAATGCCGACCCGAAGAGCTTCTTCTACCGGAAGGTGAACATGAAGCAGGTGGCTGCCATGGGGCAGTCTTGTGGCGGCGGTCAGGCGCTGTCGGGCTCTGTGGACCCACGGGTGACCACGACCATTGCCCTGAACAGTGGGTTTGTGAACGGGAAGCCTCCATTCCCGGTAGAGGAACCGGGCAGCAAGCGTCCGGCTGAAGGTCCGGCGGCAGGATTTGCCAAGTCGGTCACGGAAGGTGGCTTGTACGGTAAGGAGTTCGGAGGTACTGCTACGCAGGCTGATCTGGTGAAACTCCATGCGCCGGTGGCCTACCTGATAGGCGGTCCCGATGATGTGGCTTATGTGCCTTCGGGGCAGAACTACGACTTGATAAAGCATGTGCCGGTGGTTCGTTGTAACCTGAATGTGGGGCACATGGCTACCTATCATGAGCCTCATGGAGGGGCTTTCGCACAGATAGCCCTGAAATGGCTGGACTGGCATACGAAGGGAAAAACGGAAGAGAACAGGTTCTTCCTGGATGAGGCTTATCAGAAGGCCAACTATCCGGACTGGACCGTACAGCGTAAAAACTGGTAATAATAGGTGTTATGAGAAAACTTGCTTTACTGGCTCTTTTCATGAGCGTGTCCTTCCTGAGCGTGAGGGCTCAGAAGGCTTATGTGGTATCGAACGCGCATTTCGATACCCAATGGAACTGGGATGTACAGAAATCCATCAGTGAATATGTGCCGAAGACCATGGAGACGAACCTCTACCTGCTGAGTCGGTACCCGGACTATATCTTCAACTTTGAGGGGGGTGTGAAGTATTCCTGGATGAAGGAGTACTACCCGCTGGAATACGAGGCAGTGAAGCAGTATATCAAGCTGGGGCGCTGGCATGTGACGGGCAGCAGCTGGGATGCCAACGATGCGAACATCGGCTCCCCGGAGTCGCTGACGCGTAACATCCTCTATGGGCAGCAGTTCTATCAGCAGGAATTCGGGGTGCAGGGTACGGATATCTTCCTGCCCGACTGCTTCGGATTCCCTTATATCCTGCCTTCCATAGCCGCGCATTCAGGGCTGATAGGGTTCTCTACCCAGAAGCTGCAGTGGCGCGAGAAGCCGTTCTACGACAATGGGAGGAAGGTGCCGTTCGACTTCGGTCTGTGGCAGGGTGTGGATGGTTCGCGTATCATGCTGGTGGCTGATGCGCATGGCTATACCACCAAATGGGCTGATGCCGACCTGAGTTATAACTCTTCCTTGAAGAAGATTGTAGAGAGTAATCCGCTGAAGATGACGTACCACTACTACGGTACGGGCGATACGGGCGGTTCTCCTACCCTGGAGTCTGTGCGGGCCGTGCAGAAGGGTGTGCATGGGAATGGACCTGTGCAGATTATCAGTGCCACGAGCGACCAGATGTACAAGGACTTTCTGCCTTTTGAGAATCATCCGGAACTGCCGGTGTTCAACGGGGAGCTGCTGATGGATGTGCATGGCACGGGAACCTATACGTCGCAGGCTGCCATGAAACTGTTCAACCGGAGGAACGAGCTGCTTTCCACGGCTGCGGAACGGGCAGCTGTGATGGCCGACTTCCAAGGGCTGGCGAGCTATCCGAAGGCTTTGTTTACGGAAAACCATAGGCGGTATATCTTGCATCAGTTCCATGATGATGTGACGGGAACGAGCATCCCTAGAGCCTACGAGTTCTCCTGGAACGATGAGCTGATAGCACTGAACAGTTTCTCCAATGCACTGAAAACGGCTGCGGGAGCTACTTCGAACCTACTGGATACGCAGGTGAGGGGAATTCCTGTGGTGCTGTATAATCCTTCTTCTTTCACGGCTGAGGATGTGGTGGAACTGTGCTTGCCGGTGAGCCGGAAAGTGAATGGAGTCACGGTTTACAATGGCGAGGGAGAAGCAGTGCCTAGTCAGTTGCTAGAGGTCAATGACTCGGTGCTGAAGGTGCTGGTCAGCGCAAAGGTGCCAGCTGTGGGCTATGAGGTCTACGACGTGCGTCTGTCTGCTTCCAAATCCCATGGTGAAATAGGGGTTTCTTCGCGGAGCATAGAGAACAGTGTCTATAAGGTGACACTGGATGAGCATGGGGATATTTCTTCGATTTACGACAAGCGATATAATAAGGAACTGGTGGAGCAGGGGAAGGCTATCCGGCTGGCACTGTTCACCAAGAACCCGTCGTACAACTGGCCGGCATGGGAAATCCGGAAGACAACGATTGATGCTGAGCCTGTTCCCGTTACGGAGAATGTGAAGATTACGGTGGCGGAGGAAGGGGCGCTGCGGAGTGCCATCCAGGTGGAAAGGAAGTATGGGGAATCTACTTTCTGCCAGCTTATCCGGTTGAACGAGGGGGCGCAGAGCGACCGTATCGATATCGTGAACTATATAGACTGGGGAACGACCAATGCCTTGCTGAAGGTGGAATTCCCGCTTCAGGTGTCGAATCCGAAAGCATCGTATGATATCGGGCTGGGGCATATTCAGCGTGGAAACAATACGGATATTGCCTATGAGGTGTATAGTCATTACTGGACAGACCTGACCGACAAGAGCGGGGAGTATGGCGTGGCTGTGCTGAACAACGGCAAATACGGCTGGGACAAGCCTGCTGATAATCTGATTCGGCTTTCCCTACTGCATACTCCTTCCACGCGTTCTGGCTATCGGTACCAGAGCAGGCAGGATTTCGGTCATCATGAATTCACCTATTCCATCGTGGGGCACAAGGGTAGTCTGCAGGAGGTGAATGTGCCTCAAAAGGCAGAACTGGTGAACCAGACCATTCAGGCCTTCCGGGCTCCGAAGCATAAAGGGGTGCTGGGCAGGAGCTTCAGCATGGTTCAGACCGACAACCCTTATGTGGTACTGAAAGCATTCAAGCAGGCCGAGGAGGATGAGGATGCCTACATTCTGCGGTACTATGAAACGGCAGGGAAGGAGCAGCATGTGAAGCTGTCGTTTGCTGGTCCTGTCAAGCTGGCTGAGGAAGTGAATGGTGTAGAGCAGTTTAAGAATGCGGCTTCGTTCCAAGGGAATCAGCTGAATTTCGATATCCAGCCGTTCGGCATCCGTAGTTTCAAGGTCAAGTTAGAGAAGAAGGCTAGACACGAGATGGAGCAGGCTTCCCTGGAACTTCCGTATAATCTGTTGTCGGCAAGTTACAACGGACTTCGCAGGACGGTGAACTTCGACGGGAAGGGCTATGCTTTTGCAGCTGAGCTGCTGCCATCGTCTTTGGACTATAAGGGGATTCATTTCAGCTTCCCGGTACCTGATTCACTGAATGTGGTGAAGTGCAGGGGGCAGGAGGTAGAGCTTCCGCAAGGGAATTACAATAAGGTTCATCTGCTGGTGGCTTCGATAGGGGAAGATCAGTATGCGTCCTTCTTCGTGGACGGTAAGGAGCAGACGGTGGTGGTGCCTTCTTATACGGGATTCTTCGGTCAGTGGGGGCATACCGGTCATACGGAAGGTTATGTGAAACCGGCTGATGTGGCTTTCGTGGGAACGCACCGGCATGAGATGGCCAAGAACAAGGATTTGCCTTATGAGTTTACCTATATGTATAGTGTGACGCTGGATTTGCCGGAGAAAGCCCGGACCTTGATGTTGCCGGAGAACAGTCAGATTATCATCTTTGCGGCTACCGTGGCCCACGACCAGCTCAATGTACTGGAGCCTGTTACGGAGTTGACAGGTGTTCATCTGCCTTACTCCAAGGTAAATGCATCGGCGCTGAACCGGAGAAACCTGACGGCTCAGAAGCCTGTCATCGAGCGGAGTGGGGAATATCATCAGGGTGAACGTGCCGAGCTGGCAGTGGATGATGACATCACCACGAAATGGTGCGATGTGGGTGAATCCCGGGAGAAATTCATTGCCGTGGATTTAGGCAAGGAGTATGAAGTCAAGGGCTGGCATGTGGTTCATGCGGGTATGGAATCATTGGATTATATCACCAAGGAATATGCCCTGCAGGTAAAGGCTGAGGGTGATGCAGAATGGCGTACGGTAGATACGGTCTACGATAATAATTCGTTTGAGACGGACCGTTTGCTGGCTGCTCCGGTAAAGGCTCGTTATGTGCGGCTTTTCATCACCAAGGCTGATCAGGATGAAGGAACTACCGTGCGACTCTATGAATTCCAGGTTTATTAATGATTTTAACGACCATTTAGCCTCTATTTCATAAAAATATAATAAATTTGTGGCAACATTGTAATTTTTATGGACTCGGTAATTAATGTCTTATCTCTTCTGGGCTCGTTGGGTCTCTTCCTTTATGGAATGAAGATCATGAGTGAGGGTCTGGAAAAGTTCGCGGGCGACAGGCTTCGCTCTATCCTGGCAGCCATGACGAAAAATAGGGTTATGGGCGTTTTCACAGGTATTCTTATCACAGCTTTGATTCAGTCTTCCAGTGCCACAACCGTTATGGTGGTTTCCTTTGTGAACGCTGGCTTGATGACGTTGAAACAGGCGATTGGTGTCATTATGGGTGCCAACGTGGGTACTACAGTCACTGCCTGGATTATCTCTGCTGTAGGCTTTAAGGTGAATATCTCGGCCTTCGCCGTTCCACTGCTGGCTTTCGGTTTGCCGTTGATATTCAATCATAAGTCCAGCCGGAAGAGTCTGGGTGAGTTCATCTTCGGTTTCTCTTTCCTGTTTATGGGTTTGAGCTTCCTGCAGACGGCTGCCACGAATCTGAACATAGGTGAGCTGGTGGCAAGCATGCTGGCACACATCCCTTATGATAATATCTTCACGATCATCATCTTTATCATCGTGGGTGCGATAGTAACCATGGTGGTTCAGGCTTCCGCTGCAACCATGGCCATTACCTTGATGCTGTTCGACATGCATATCGATGGCTTCGGGTTTGAACAGGCTGCTGCCTTGGCCATGGGTCAGAACATCGGTACTACCATCACAGCCTTTATGGCATCACTCACAGCGAATACGCAGGCAAGGCGAGCTGCACTGGCTCACATGTTCTTCAACGTGTTCGGTGTATTGCTGGTGCTGATCATGTTCTATCCGGCATGCAATGCGGTGAGCTGGTTCGTGACCGATGTGATGGGTGTGCACGGCAATGACTTGTACAAACTTTCTGCTTTCCACACGGCATTCAACATCTTTAATACACTGGTGCTGATAGGATTTGTGAACCAGATAGAGAAATTCGTCTGCAAGGTGCTTCCGATGAAGGAGCAGGAAGGCGTACATCGGTTGAAGTACATCTCCGGTGGTATATTGAGTACGGCAGAACTTTCTATCATACAGGCTCAAAAGGAAATCAATTCGTTTGCTGCGCGTTGCCACAGGATGCTGGGTATTGTGAACCTCTTGCTTCATACAGAGGATGAAAAGGAGTTCAACAAGCAGTTTGCCCGGATAGAGAAGTACGAGAGTATCACGGATAATATGGAGATGGAGATAGCCCGGTACCTGAACAAGGTAAGCGAGGGCCGACTCTCCGATGAATCCAAGGCTTGGATAGCTAAGATGCTGAGGCAGATCTCGGAGCTGGAGAGTATAGGCGACAGCTGCTATAATCTGGGTAGAACGCTGAACCGGAAGCGTCAGTACAACAAGGAGAACTTCACCGAACAGCAGATGGACCGTATGGAAACCATGCTGGATTTGGTGGATAAGGCTCTGGCTGAGATGGAGAAGAAGGTGGCTCTGACGGAATTGCGACCCAATATCAACCAGTGTTACAATATAGAGAATGAGATAAACAACTACCGTACGCAGCTGAAGAACCAGAACTTGAGTGATGTGAACTCTGGTGTATACAGCTATCAGCTGGGTGTGTTCTACATTGATTTCATCTGCGAGTGTGAGAAGTGCGGTGACTATGTAATGAACGTGGTTCAGGCTGGTAAAGGGTTGAATAATGACTATGATCTTTCTGCTTAATGCCTAAAGGGATGAAACAGAAGTTGCATCCTATTATGTTGGCTGGTACGGGCAGCGATGTGGGGAAGAGTGTCCTTGCTGCTGCCCTATGCCGTATATTTTTGCAGGATGGGTATCGTCCTGCTCCGTTCAAGGCTCAGAATATGGCCTTGAATTCCTATGCCACTCCAGAGGGGCTGGAGATTGGCCGTGCACAGGCTGTCCAAGCTGAGGCTGCTGGAATCCCTTGCAGTACAGATATGAATCCGTTGCTGCTTAAGCCTTCATCCGACCATACCTCTCAGGTGGTCCTCAATGGGAAGCCTATTGGCAACCGGAATGCCTACGATTATTTCAGGGTGGAGGGGCGTGATGAGCTTCGGAAGGAAGTGCATGCGGCTTTCGACCGGCTTTCCCAGCGTTTCAATCCCATCGTGATGGAGGGGGCGGGAAGTATCTCGGAAATCAATCTCAAGGATACGGATTTGGTGAACATGTCCATGGCCCGGTATGCCGATGCGGATGTGATTCTGGTGGCTGATATCGACCGGGGAGGTGTTTTCGCCAGTGCGTACGGTTCTATCATGCTTCAGGAGCCGGAGGACCAGAAGCGGATTAAAGGCATCATCGTAAACAAGTTCAGGGGTGACATCCGTCTTTTCCAGGAGGGGGTGAGAATCATGGAGCGTATCTGTGGGGTTCCTGTCTTAGGGGTGATTCCTTATTTTAATGATATTCATATAGAGGAGGAGGACTCGCTGTCTCTGGAATATAAGCATCTGCAGGCGGAACAGGGGAAAATCAATGTGGCTGTGGTCCTGCTTCGACACTTGTCGAACTTCACCGACTTCGACCGGTTGGAGATGGACGACCGGGTGCATTTGTACTACACCAATAATACGGAAGAGCTTCAGAAAGCGGATATCATTATCGTTCCTGGGAGTAAGAGCACCTTGAGTGATTTGTATGAATTACGTAGGAATGGCGTGGCGCAGGCTATCCTGAGGGCTCACAGGCAAGGGAAGACCATCTTGGGCATCTGTGGTGGCTTTCAGATTTTAGGTCGTGAGGTGCTGGACCCTGATGGGGTAGAGGGCTCTATCCATCAGTTGCCTGGCTTAGGTTTGCTGCCTACCTCTACTTCCATGACGGGGGAAAAGGTAACCCGTCAGGTGGAGTTTTCTTTCAGGGGGAAAGAGGGACTGAAGGGGTATGAGATTCACATGGGTGAGACTTCGTTCCTGGAGGAAGGGGTGGAACCGTTTGTGGTCTTCCCCGATGGGCATGCCGACGGGTGTTTCATCAGTCAGAAGTGTATGGGAACCTACATTCATGGGATTTTAGACAATGAGGTTTTCATCGACTATCTATTGGAGCCTTATTCCGACAAGCTGAAACATACGGAAATAGATTATCAGGCTTACAAGGAGGAACAGTACGACAAGCTTGCAGACCATGTGAGGAAGCATCTGAATGTGCCGCTCTTGTACCGGATTATGCAAGGAAAAAAAGGATAGGGATAGACAGGATGATGAAGAGAAATTCAACCTTCCGGTTAATGCTGGTGGCTTTTAGCAAGTCCTGTGTGGTCAGTTCTCTGTCGTTCTCACCGATATACGGTTTATAGAAAATCTCCCCGAAATAATTGTGAGGACCTCCAAAACGACAGTCGAGGATTCCTGCCAAGGCTGCTTCCGGCCAACCGGAATTAGGGCTGGCATGACATCGGCTGTATTTCAAGATGAACTGGAAGAGTGGCTTCAGTTTCTTGCCGCTAACCAAGGCCATGAATAGGGCGGTCAGCCTGGCTGGGATGTAATTGAAGGCATCATCGATACGGGCAGCCCAGCAACCGAAATCTTTGTACTTGGCATTCTGATAGCCTATCATGGAGTCTAGTGTGTTGACCATCTTATACATCAAAGCCCCAGGTACGCCAAGCAGTAAGAACCAGAAGAGGGGAGCGATGACTCCGTCGCTCAGATTCTCAGCCAAGGTTTCCAACGCAGCCTTTCTTACCTCCTGTTCGGTGAGGTTCTGCGTGTCACGGCCTACAATCCGTGCTACTTGCTTCCGGCCTTTTTCCAAGGATTCGTTTAAAGCGAAAAAGACCTGACTTACTTCTTTGATAAGGGTAGTGCCTGCCAGACAGTAAAAGAGGAGAATGGCTCCTAGTACTTGATAGGCGAGGGAACTCCAACTTTGCACAGCATGCAAAACCACGGCAGGGAGCAGAAAAGCAAGGATGATGGAGCAGACAGAAAAGACAGCTCCTTTTGCCAATCTATGCTTGTTCTTGTTTAAGTGGCGTTCTCCCGCAGCAATCCATTTCCCATAATAGACGATGGGATGAGGAAGGCTGGTAGGATCACCGATAAGTAGGTCTAGTACCCATGCTAAAAGTAAGATGAAAATCTGTTCCATTAGGCTAATATCCACTCTTCAATAGCGGACAACAATAATTCGTTCTCTTCCGGACTTTGTACGGCAATGCGGAAGAACCGTTCATCCAGTCCTTCAAAATTGCTGCAGTCTCGTATCAGTATCTGATGCTCCTTCGCCAGATAGTCTTTCAGGGCTGAGGCCTTCCCGTTCCGGAGCTGGACCAACAGGAAATTGGTCTTGCTGGGCCAAACTTCCATTCCTCCTATTTCCGTAAGCCTTCTGCCTACATATTCGCACTCGTCGAGCAGGCCTTCTAAATCCAGCTCATACTCATCTTCATGCTGAAGCAGGTAGTACCCTGCCTGTATAGCCAGCTGGTTCACACTCCATGGCATGCGATGAGCGGCAATTTGACGGATAAGAGAAAGTGGGGCAGTGAGGTAACCTAACCGTAAACCGGGTATGGCAAACTCCTTGGTCAGGGAATGGATGAGAATGACATTCGGGTAAAGAACGGCTTCGTTGGTACGGAGCAGGGGTTCTGCAGTCAGACTTTCATAGGATTGGTCAATCACGAAGATGGAACCCTGATGCTTTTCTATGCAGTCCAACAGTTCTTCTCTGCTTAGTACAGAACCTGTGGGGTTATTCGGGTTGCAGAGCCAGATGAATTGGGCATCTGCAGGAATGGCATCTAGGCTGAAGATAGATTTTACCGTGTGACCATTCATCCGGCAGGCATCGGCATATTCACTGAAGGTAGGCATGAGAATGGCGGAACGGCTTCCGTGGAAAGACTGTGCAGTGAGGTAGATGCTTTCCGTAGCACCATTGGTAATGCAGATGCATTCGGCAGGGATATCCAACCTTTTGCTAAGCAGTTCATCTAGGGGAGAACCGGTAGGGTTGGGGTAGTCTTTGATGGAAAGCAACCGGTCTTTCAAGAACTCAACTAACCCGCTGTGGTCTATTCCCCCAGGGATGTTGGAACTGAAGTCGTGCTTGATTCCAGCTTCATACTTGTATTTATCGTTTCCGTGACCTATGACCATATTTCTTGCTTCTGAGTGCAAAGATATAACTTTTGCCTTATTTCTTGCGACGAAGCAGCACCCAAAGTGCTACAGGGGCACCAATTAATGCGGTAACGGAATTGATAGGCAAGGCTCCTTCAAAGCCGGGCAATCGTGCTATAAGGTTGCAGATTAGGGCCAAGTCGGCTCCACAGAAGAGGGAGGCAGGCAATAAGATGCGATGGTCTGACCTCCGGAAAAGGCCTCTGCAGATATGAGGAACGGCTAGACCTAAGAACATGATAGGTCCGCAGTACGCCGTGACGATGGCAGTAAGAATACCTGCTGATGAGATAATCAGCAATCGGGTTCTTTTGATATTCAGTCCTAGATTTACGGCATACATTTCTCCTAGCAGGAGCATGTTTAGGGGCTTGGCCAACAGCATGGAGAGGGGGAGGAGGATACTCATCAACCCCACAAACACATAGACTTGTCCTCCAGTTACACGGGCAAAAGAACCTAGGCCCCAGATGACATAGGCACGGATGTCTTCCTCAGAGGAGAAATACTTCAATACACCGATAATGGCACTTGCAATGTAGCCTATCATGACACCGACAATGAGTAGGGTGGCATTGCCACGAACGCGTTGGGAAAGGTACACGATGATAGCCATGACCGACATGGCACCGATAATGGCTGCCAGCGTGAGGGCTGTGTTCCCAAAGAAACCGAATTGCGTCATGAATCCCCCACCGATGGTGCCTGAGAGCAGCACGACAAATGCCACACCTAGACTGGCTGCACTGCTGATACCCAATACCGATGGTCCAGCCAATGGATTATGGAACACGGTCTGCATTTCAAGACCAGCTACGGCAAGACCCGCACCACAGGCAATGGCTGTGAGAGTCTGAGGCAAGCGCGTCATGAGTACGATATTGGTCCACACTTCAGAGTCGGAACCTTCCCCAAAGAGAATCCGGAACACCTCATTAGCAGGGATGGGAACGGAGCCCAGACCTAAGTTGATGATGGCCAGTATCGGGATGAGTATGATAAGTACGGTCAGGAGGGTGTATTTTCGCATATCAGTTTTACTTCAAGTTCCCCGTCGGGGAAAACAGTTTTACAATGTTGATAGCAAAGCTCTTCTATCTTGTCGAAGAAAGAGGATGGCATGAAGCTCCAAAGTTCACGAGCCAGGTTGATGCTGTCAATCCTACCGGCATACTCTGGTTCTGCCAACGACTTCAAGAACGCTTTGTTCATCATGATTTTATGGGAATGGGTATCCAAATGGCCTTCTGCCAGTTTCACGGCTTTCCCTATCATAATGGCTAGTGTGACTTTGTGGAAGCCTATGCGTCGGGCTGCTTTCAAGGATTCTCCGATGAAATTGCCATAATGAATGCAGCGAATATCCTTTTCTTTCTTCAATGCCTGTTCACTCTTGAGTCCAGAAACAAGTCCAATCTCCTCACATCCGATGGCTTTTGCCACTTGCATTTCACGGGCTATGCTTTGCTGCCAAGCCTCATTGGAAAATGGAGCTACGATTCCAGATGTGCCGATGATGCTGATTCCATGTAAGACTCCGACTCTAGGGTTAAATGTCTTTTTTGCAATCTCAGCACCATTCTCCACGGAGATGGTAATGTCGAAATCCGCTGTTGTCAGCGCACGGATTTCATCGGTAATCATTTTTCGTGGGGTAGGGTTTATGGCAGGTTCTCCCACCGGAATACCTAATCCGGGCAAGGTAACGACACCCACTCCTTCTCCATGCAGGAAACGGATGCCTTGGGTTCCCGGAGTGAGTCTTGCCGTGATTTTACATCCTTTTGTCACATCGGGGTCATCACTGAAATCTTTTACGGTAGAAGCCACCCCTACATCTTCCACTTGTACAGGCATGGTCATGACCTCTCCATCAGGGAGGGCAAAGTGAACTTCTTCCGGTGTGTCTTGATACAGTAAGGAGATTAAGGCGGCTTTTACGGCTGCTGTGGCACACGCTCCAGTAGTGAAACCTGTTTTCAGTTTGAAGAAATCCGGGGCAAGGTGCTCAATGGAACGACGCAAGCCATATTTGCCAGTGGCATAAATCCAATGGTCGGGTAAGGAAGGATGCTCCACCACAAAGACTTTCAGCCCTAATTCAAGTGCTGCATTCACTTTGTTCTTAAATCCACCGCTTTCACCGCTTTCCTTGGTAAGGATGGCATCGCATCCTATTTCCTGCATGAGCTTTCTCTCTTCTTCCTTGGAGGGCAAAGAATGGTCTTCAGGATAGTAGATGAGGTGGGATTGTGGGAAGTTGTTGTTTTTAGCGATTTCCAAACTATCCGGACGATGCAGAATACGGAAAAGAGTATGATGCTTGCTCCAATAGGGAGCCAGTTTGGAAATGGTATTGGTGCCCGACAAAGCCAGCAGGCATTTTAGGTCGTAACTTTCCATCTTCCGGATGGCATCTTCATAGCTTTGGCAGTAAATAACGCCTTCCTGATGAGGCTCGAACATTCTTTGCAGGCGGATGACAGGTATATTCTGCATCTGGATGGCCTGATGCAAGTTCATGGCAAACGGATGGGCAGCATCAACGATGCATTTGATTTCGTGCTCCGCACAGAAAGTACTGATATCTTCTGCGGTCATGGCTCCCCTAAGACGGATGCCATTTTGCATCTCCACGGTTTGCAGATCACTTTTCGTGGAGTAGTAAAATGGGGTTCCCGCCTGGTCGCAGACATCTACCGCCAATCGTCCTTCTGTGGTTCCACCGAAAATCAGAATCATTCGTCTTTCCCTTTTCTGAATAAATGTGTAAAATGTCCGTCGTATAGCTTACTCAAGCCTTTCCGGTTGTCTATCGCATCTCCCACCACAATCATGGTGGTGAGGGTGAGTTTGTTCTCCTTGATAATCTGAGCCAAGTCTTTCAGTTGCCCCCGATAGATTCTTTCATCTTTCCAGGTCAGTTTATAGCATGCAGCTACTGGTGTTTCTGGAGGGTATCCTCCATCCAACAGTTCTTGTTGCACCTGGTCCACAATACTGGCACTGAGGAAGATGCACATGGTACTTTGGTGCTGGGCCAAAAGATGAAGTTTCTCTTTCTCTGGCATGGGAGTACGGCCTTCTCCACGGGTCAGGATAATGGTTTGGCATTTCTCCGGTATGGTGAACTGACTGCGTAACTCTGCAGCTGCAGCAAGGAAGGATGAAATGCCTGGGGTAATGTGGTAACTCATGTTGTACTGGTCGAAGAATGCCATTTGTTCCTGGATAGCTCCATAGATACAAGGGTCACCCGTGTGCAGTCGGACGATGAGCTTTCCTTTATCATAGAACGTTTTCATCAGTTCGAACTGCTCTTCTAGGTTAAGGTCTGCCGATGAACGGACGGTAGCTCCGGGTTTGGCACAGTAAGTGAGTTCGCGAGGAACTAGACTACCTGCATACAAGATGAGGTCTGCCCGTTCCAGGAACTTCCTTCCACGCACACTTACCAAGTCGGGGTCACCAGGGCCTGCACCGACAATCTCTATGTGTCCGCTTTTCCAGTCTTGTGCGATGGCAAAGGTGTAATGTAAAGATTTATTATTTAGTGTAATACTCCTTTTTTGTTTCTCCACCACCAGTTTCCCATGGGTACTGGCTACCAGTGCAGCAGCTTCAGCTACACCATAGCATCCCGTCACCTCAAAGACTTTCTCACTTGGATTAGGAATAAGGGTAGAAGAAAGTTCCTCGGCAGAGAAAAAATTTTCTCTAGTTAGCGGGAGCAATTTGGCCAGTTCAGCAAGTAGAGGTTCATCCTTTTTCAGTTCAATGCTGTCGATAGTAGAAATGGCCTCAGGTGCATAGCCTAATGCTTTTATTTCTTGGAGCAATTCAGGGGCAATTTCGGTAGGTGCCAGCTTCTGGCAGCCCACTCCCAAATGTAAACATTTAGGATAGTACTGTATGGTTTTGCCGTTTGTTTTTTCATGGATGTAAGGACTGACCAAGATTAGGAGTTCAAAAGGTTGTGGACTCATCAGATAATCTTCCATACGATGGAAAATCTCCACATGAGTAGGGCAGGTCCTTTCTAGTTCCCGGGTGCCGTCATCCTCTACTTCCAGTACCAAGGCAGTAGCTTCCTTGTTGACAAAAGTGGCAATGATTTTATTCATCTCCTCGTGAGAGAGAGGTGATACGCTCCATCCGTTTTTGTTGGCTAAAGTATCCAGAGCCCATAGCCCTGCATTGTCACTTTGGGTGGTAATGATAGCTTCACCACCTGTAATCAGCGCTATTTTCCGAGCCAGGTCATTCGCTCCACCCACATGTCCACTCAAGACGGGAATGACAAATTTGCCAGTTGTATCGACGCATACTACTGCGGGGTCGGTATATTTATCGTTTATCAGATTTGCTAATCTTCTAACACAGATGCCCAAAGCCCCGATGAAGACAATAGCGTTGATAGAAGCATCGTCCTTTAATTCCTTTTGTATAAGGTCGGCTAGTCTTTTCCCAGCCTCGTTTATGGTTTCAAATTTTATCATTCTGCTTTAAGTATAGAAATAGGGTTGAACTCGTCGATGGCGATTCTGGTGGAGTGGATGATTCTCATTCCGGCAGAGGCAACACTTTCCTCGAACAACTGACGGCTCTCTGCCGATACTGAGTTGAATACAATGCAGGCTCCCGGTAGCATTACTTCTTTCACTTTAGCAATAATCTCTTTCAGTCTGCCTCCATGCCCACCGATGAAAACCGCATCGGGAGCAGGATAGCCTGTGAGGTCAGCCTCTAGAAAATTTCCAATGACAGGGGTAATACCTGGAGCCCCGAATTTGTGGCAGTTCTTCTCCATCAGGTCCTTGCCTTCTTCACGGATTTCAAAAGACGTGATGTGCAAGTGAGGAAATTGGAGCTTGGCTTCAATGCTTACACTACCTGTGCAGAAGCCAATGTCCCAAAAAGAGGTCTTTTCCTGGAGGTCCAACATGGAAAGAGAAAGTAAACGGATAGGCATCTTGGTAATCATTTTGGCTCTTCCATTCAGAAGGTGGAATTCTGATTCAGGAATACCCAATGGATGTCTGCGGCTTTCTTTTTGCTTTAGGATGAGGCAATTGGGGTTCGCATACTTTTTCTCGGGGTCAAATACCCCGACTTGTTCTGTCTCTTCGTTCCCCAGGTTTTCTCCAACAGTCATTTCATAGTTGTCATAACCATATTCCACCATATGCTGCCAAATGACTTGTGGGGTCTTGTTCTTGTCTGTCAGACAACCGATGAGGGGTTCACCTTTGATGAGTGCTTCATCAAATTTATCCCAAGGTCGACCTGTGAGTGACACCATACGCATATCCTGATAAGGCAGGTTCATGCGGTGTGCCAACATTTGGAGAGAGTTGAATGAAGGATAGACTTTCATTCTAATGTTCGGAATCTCACGCTGGACAGTTGCTGCAAAACCATAGAATAGCGGGTCACCCGAAGCAAAGATAACGATATTGTCAAAGTCCTTGTATTGGGTAAAGACCTCACTTAGCGGAGCGGTAATTTCAATCCATTTAGCCTGAGCAGGCAAATAGCTCTTCATGATTTCGTAATGACGCTTCCCTCCGGAGAAGACAGTTCCTTCAGAGATGATTTCCATGATTTCAGGAGGAAACCATTGCTTTCTTCGGTCACTGATGCCTATGATGATACAACTATACATCTCTTCCTGGTTTTAACTGTTCTGCATCGTCATAAGTCAAGATGGAGTTGACTAAGGTTGCGGCTAAATTACTGCCTCCCTTTCTCCCTTCAATCAGAATCTTTGGAATATCCTTGAAAGGTTTAGCAGCATGCTTGCTCTCTTCTACATGCACAAACCCCACAGGAGATCCGATAATACCTGCCGGGTTGCATTTCTTCTTTCTAATCAGGTCGCAAAGTTCCAGTAAAGCTGTAGGTGCATTGCCAAAGGCATAGAGTGCATCAGGATATTCTTCTGCAGCTAGTCGCATGCCAGCTTGTGCACGTGTAATGCCTTTTTCTCTGGCCATTTCTGCACTACGAGGATCGTTAATGTAGCAAACCGTCTGAATGCCTAGTCTTTCCAATGCTCCCTTCCGGATACCTGCAGATACCATAGTAACATCGGTCACAATGGTTTTAATGCTTCCGCTCTTGACTTTTTCGTATAGTATTGCTGTTGCCTCATTATCCATCCAAAGCAGATTCTCCATATCAAAGTCGGCAGTGGTATGGATGGCATGGAGCATTGGCCAAAGTTTCCAGATAGGGACATCGGGATTTTTCAGTTCCTTACGGATGGTCTGGAATGACTTGATCATGATGGATTGACCCAGATTCTTCCCTTCATCGTTTTTCTCCCGGTAATATCCTCTAGGAGTAATAAACTTTCCATCTGCCAGAAAAGACTGACTGTTTCCAATGATGACAATGGTAAACATATCCACATCTTCCGGATCAAATTCTTCCAGAGTGGTAACTTTGATTTCCTGTCCTTCCCTTCCTGCCTGACGGACATATCCTACGACATTATTGGCATCTCTTTCTTGCAGGAATATCTCTTTTAACCGGTAGATTTGCCAGTAGCGACCTTGGCTTTTAGGGTTATAAATGGCAGTGATAAAATCACCAGAGGCAGCTGCCTTTATCCGTTTCTCAATAAGGCTCCATGGAGTCATCAGATCACTAAGTGAGATGACACAGAAATCATGTCCCATAGGAGCACCTAAAAGTGATGCGGCTTTTTGAAAGGCACTGATTCCAGGAAGAGGGACGATTTCAATGCTTGAATGTCGTTCCCTTTTCATCTCATAGATGAGTGGAGTCATGCCATAAATACCGGCATCACCACTGGAGATGACACACACCGTCTTTCCCTGCTCAGCTAGAAGAAAGGCTTGCAGAGCACGTTCCTGCTCTTTTTTCATGCCTGTATCAATGCATTCTGTACCAGGTTTCAGATACGGTTCAATAAATTGGAAATAGTACTTATAGCCTATCACCACATCACTATCCTGTACTGCTTTAAGCACAGCCGGGGTAATATCTTCCGGTGAACCTGGGCCAATGCCAGCCACATATATTTTCATAGTTCCTTCTTAGAAAAGTTCGTTTAAATGCTTTAATACCAGTTGTTGCACCTTTTCATTTTCACCTAGTCCATGGAAATGGACTTCTACTTCAAATCCTAACTTTTCAATGGCAGGACGCCATTCTCCATCAATATCTTCGTGTGCATGTACTCCACTTGCCAAAAGGAATGGAATCAAGGTGACCTTTTTTGCCTTTAGACCTTTTAGCTGGTTTACTGATGTCTCCAAGTCTGGCCAACCTTCTATGGTTCCCATAAAAATATGGTTCTGACCATCCTTTCGGAGCATGTTGCCTAGCATGCTATAGACAGCGTTGCTGGACAGTTCATTACCATGTCCTACATACATCACCAATTCATTTTTCTGTATCTGGCGTTCTTTTAGGATTTCAGCCATAGCTTTGAAATCATCAACGGAATTCAAAATAGGAACTCCCAATTTGATTTCTTTAAAGAAAGATGCAACCTTTTTTACGTCCTCACGTAAAAGTCCCATCTCCACACCATCCATTAAAAAGGTTGGTTGTACAATTACATTTTCATACCCATCCAGTTTCAATCGGAGCAGAGCCTCTTCAGCACTGTCCTTGTGTATGCCTTTCTTTTCTAAAGCCTTGCGAATCCTAGGGGAAGAGAAGGCCTCACGAACTTCATATTCGGGATACGCAGCTTTAATGACATTGAACAAGACATCCAAAGATGCTTTGCGTCCTTCGTCAAAACTGGTTCCAAACTGGGTAACCAGAATGGCAGCCTTTTTTTGTTGGGCATTTAGTTGCAAAGTTACACCAAGTAAAAGTAATAAAAAGAATCTTTTCATCATAGTATTTTTATGTTTTAATGCTTCGCTTGATCCATTTCAGTCCAAGCCAAGCTCCGGTAAGGGAGACAAAAGCACCTCCTAGGCAAAGTACCCATATGCAGATAGTCCAAAGAACCTTATGCTTCATGAGTGCTTGAATCTTCAAATAATGTATGGCATTTACAGCCCAACGTTTCACTCTCCGGTTGTGATTGGAGTATCGTACTTCACCTGTTTGAGGTGAGACATAGAAACGGGAACCGTCGGCATTATTAATGTCTACTTTATAAATAGGTAGAGGATATTCATTGTCTCTGTCGGTATAGTATTCATCGTATGCAGTCAACAGTTCAATAGAGCAGTCGGATTTTTGAATTGTAGCAGTTTCTGTTTCTTTACCTGAGTCAGGAGTGCTGTTTGCCGAAGATTTTTCCCTTTCCATACGGGTAGCATGCCCATGACTATTCTCCCCATCTGATTTACCTTGAGAAATAACCTTTATGGCACATTCCAAGATTTCTTCCGAAGAAACCTCTACAGGCTCTGGTGTGCTTTTGGAGGCATCAATATAGACCATACTATCTGCATTAACCACTGCGTATACTGGTACTGAACCGAAATGTGTCCAATCTACAGATTTAATATCTTTACAAACAGTTGTCAGTAGGGTATAATCCAGTTTATAAGCACTCAAAGGAAGGGGTTTCCTGCCCCAGAATCTGGATGCAGAGATAGTGTAGTCCCCTTCATAAGGAGCTACCCATTGCGGGATTCGTTCCATGATGAACATACCACTGAATCCCCAAAGTATCATGAATAGGCCCATGCCTAACCCAATGAATTCATGCCAGCGATATACAAATTTCTTATAGGGGTTTTCCCATACATGTTTCTTAAGCCTTCTACGGATAAGAACAACTATCCCGACATAAAATCCAGTGAAAGCAGCAATCAGACAGATAAAGCCTCCAATGTAAATGCACCATTTCCAGGTTTCCAGGTCTTTACGGATGAATGGGAAATACAGCTTGTGTGGAATAGCTCCGATGTAAGCCCAAAAACGGTTTGAACTAGTGGTCCATTGGTGTACTTCTCCAGTTTTTATGCTGATATAAAGTTCACTTTTGTCCTTATCATCATAGGTGAGGTGTACCATGGGCATTTCTGATTTATATCTTTCATAGAGTACCCATTGTTCTCGATAGTAGATAGTATCCTTTTTGATGGGTATCCCTTCTACCCAGTTAGAGGCTATCTGCATCAGAGCTTCTTCATTGATAGCCTTTTGTTGTTGTGCAGTATCCGTACAGAATATGTAATCCTTATCCCTGGTGCTGATTTCTATCAGGGTCTGACCTAACTGCTGATGAACGGAGATGTTTCTGATGGTTCCGTCTACTTTAGCAATAAATGGGTCAAGGACAGGCAAAGTATCTGGCAGATTCTCCATGTGTGCCTGTTTCATCTTATCGTCCACACGGGGGTATGGATGATAAATCAGCACCAAGCCTGTCAGGAACCACATGGCGAAGAATAGCGCCACAATGGTTCCTGACAAACGGTGCAGGAAAAACATTGTCCGATTGAAAAAATTCATGGACAAGAATTATTTTACATTGTCTACTACAGACAGGCGGTCGAAATAGAACCCTGATGCTAATGTAGCACCCTTGGTTAGACTACCAGTTTCTACGTCATAGATGTAGATAGTAGGAAGATTGCCGGTAGTTTCATCTGGGCAGGTACCAACATAGCACTTTCCGTTATAGTAGCTTACGCGGTCGGTAAATGAACCACAGCTGTAAGGAAGAGGCTTACCGTCATATTTTAATTCAGTACATTCACCAGTAGTGATGTCGTATACTGCATAGTAGCTGTTGAATTCGTTCTGTCCCCAGCCTTTATATTCTGTTGGGGTAGAAGCAAGGCCACAATAGTAAGGGTCTTGTATGTAAAGCATAACCTTATTGTTTCCCATGTAATCTACTGTCAGAATCTTACCGGAATCATATTTGTCATATCCTAGGTAATTCTTATCGGTATCAAATTCGCCCTTGTTCACACGGATTAGACGACCGTACTGCTGGGTTGATTTTTCTGTGTCTGGAATCTGGTTGCCACAAGCGATGTACAAGTTCTCATTTTCATCCATGAACATTTTATCTTGCTGCAATTCACCAAATGCAGTACCAGCCATTTCATCTACACGAGTCTCATTAACCACATTCTTGATTTCCATAGTGGCAGCATCGATGAATGCAATGTAAATGCCAGGTGCTGCATCGGTAGCCTTGTCAGTGAAACAGTAAATAATCGTGTTGTCGCTGGAGCGATATTTTGCCAAACCAGAAGTGGAGAAAGAAACGATTCCACCTTCTTTCAGTTCTTTGGTAGCACTGGTCAGATCCAGAACGCCTTCACCTTCAAGGGTGAATGAGGCGCCATTATCTTTTACCTTAGCCCACAGGATGTTGTTTTGAGAGCCCTTAGAAGAAGCCTTATCAGAACCAATGAATACAAATTCATTCTCTGCGATGATGGCATGTGCATACTTGCGAGTCTGGAATACGCTGCTGCCCATCTCAAATCGTGCAACGGTGGTTGCACCTTCATTATTGATAAGATATTTGCCATACCATGAATTGCTTTTAGGAGCTACCTCATAGTAATAGCCTTTATAAATTACAGCCTCAGACTCTAGTTCAGCAGACTTGATGTCAGCACCGATGCCGGTGTAGCTTACAGAGTAATTAGGGTTAACTAAATCATTAGGTTCTACACTGCGAATCAGGTAGGAAGTAACACCAGTAGAAGACATACCTGTGGTAGCACCTACAGAAGCTAGAAGGTCGAAGTGGTAAGTAGGTGCAGCTGGTTTTTCTTTACCGGCTTGTGTGAGAGTAAGTGAGGTAGTGCCAGAAGCGGTCTGACCAGTGTAACTGAATGTAACTTGTGCAGTACGGCTCTCGTATCCTGTATTTTCGGATGCTGTAATTGTTACAGTGGCGTTTCCATTACCAAAAGTAGGAGAAATGGTCAGCCAGTCAGCATCAGATCTGACTGTCCAGTCCGCATTGGATTTGATGTCAACAGTTAGGGGACCACCAGCAGCTTCAATATCTGTTGGTGTAGATGTGGACATTGAAAAGGTGGTTTGTTCCACAGGGTCGTCATCGGAACAACTATTGAACATTGTTCCTGCCAGCAGGCATGAGAATGCCATTGCTAAAAATTTAAACTTTTTCATCATTTTGTTTTTTATAAATGTTTTTATCGTAGATATATTCTGAATTTTGCCATGAATGTACGTCCTGGTTTTTGAAGCTTGTAATTGTCAAAAGACAGTTTGTCAAAGACATTGTCGCAAGTCAGTGTCAGACTATAGCGTTCCTGTTGCCAGGAATAGGTTAGTGAAGCATTGAACATGTTCTGTTCTGGTATACGTGCTTTATTGGGTAGATAGCCATAGCTTTCCCATGTGAGGTAATACCAATGCACATATTGATATAGAAGGTTAAAACGCAAGCGGTCGCCTTGTGATATCAAGTCATATTTGTTTAGAGTTAGGTCTATATTGCTGTAAAGCCATGGCTTGTTAGGTATACGATTCTTGTAAGTAGCACTTTCATTGCCATTTTCCAAGTATTTTTCCATATCACGGCTTTCCTGGTAACTTACGTTTCCGGTAAGTTGTAACCATCGTCCCCAAGAATAACGGATTTCTCCTTCCAGTCCTTTGCTGGTTACGTCGTTCACATTGGTATATTGAGCAGTTCCATCACTTTCATTTATACGTAAATGGATATAGTCGGTCACTTTTCTATAAAATGCAGTTAATTCGTAGTATATTAAGTGTTTGCGGTTTGGTTGTAAGTTGCCGAATAGACCTATGTTAATATTGTGGCTTTTTTCAGGTTCCAACGCCAGGTTAGGGTATGTGGTGGAACCGTTACCTAAGAGTTCTCTGGCTTGTGGCAATCTTACGGAACGTTCGTAGCTCAGTTTAATGCTCAACGGATCAAATATAGTAAAACGACTGCCAAATCCACCTCCCAGATTGTTTTTGGTGGTACTACTGGGCACTTTGTTGGAACCCGTAATCCAAGCTAAGTCGGTCTGCTCCACATGCACATGATTAATGTAATCTTTTAGGAAGAAAGAGTTTACCCAGTTGCCGTTTTTTCCTAGAGATTGGTCATAGCTCAAACCAAGCACTTGTTTGGAGAGCAAGTCTTTTGAAGGGGTAAATGTTCCGTCAATTTCATTCTCCGGATAATAATCAGAAGCTGTATCATAACGTTTGTTACCCGTTCTGTTCAACATATAGTTCAAATTGAAAGCATGGTGATTGTCTAAAGCATAGTTGAAATTAGCACGGATGATGGTCAGCGGTCTCTTGTAGTGGCGATACTGACGACCTCTTGAAGTCATTTCATTGCTGGATTTATATTGGAAACCACCATTCCAGTTGTAACGGGCATAAGCTGTATCTATGGTAAGACTATGGTCCCAGGTGTGGCTTGCAGACACATTCAAAGATAGTCCTTCGGTCAGGAAATTGTCTTTTTTGTATTTCATGTTGACGTTCCAGGCATCTTGTTTACGTTCAGCCTTACCATAGACAATAGATTGGATAGTACCATTCTGGATTTCCTTATTGGTTTGAGAGAAGCTACCACCTACGAAGAACAGATCAGCCCATTTCTTGTTTTGAACTCCCGCTTCAAGCTGTACCATGGTGTTGAAATAATCATCATGAAATCTTTTTCTGCTGACAGTATCATAATGTGCAGTTTCTGAATTCCAGACTTCTACACCATGAACTGTGTAATTGTTCTTGGAGTAATTTGCACTGAATTGGGGGCGTAAGATTATGCCGGTCTTATTAAGCACAAATTGTGAATTGAAATCGGCCATGTATGTGCTGAAGCTACCTGCACTGACAGACGCATCTACAAAATTAGTTTTTTCCTGTTTGGTAATGATATTGATGGCTCCACCCAAGGCATCTGCACCTAAGTAGCTTGGTACAACTCCTTTGTACACTTCAATCCTATCAATGGTGTTGATAGGGAAGTTGGATAGGTTAACACCGTTTCCTTTTGATGATAAAGGAAGACCATCTACAAAATAGCGGATGGAATTACCAGATAAGCCATTTAATGACAATTCAAAGTCGCTGCCTAAACCTCCTTCGGTACGGATCTTAACGCCGCTGCTACGACTGATAAGGTCATTAAGATTGGTTACACTGCTGGCTATACTTTTTATATCGACGGCACTTACCGTATAAGCACCTTCACGGAGCTGTTGCTCCTGACTTTTTCCCACTACAATGACATCTTGCAGGTTAAAGCCTGTTTCAGTAAGGCTAATATCTATCTTCGTTTGTTTACGGGTGTCAATCTCCAATTCTTTAGTCTCATAACCGAGAAGTTGTGACACTAGGGTCAATTTACCTGATTTGACTCTGAGCATAAATTCGCCATCATCATTTGTATAAGTACCCGTTACTGAATTCTTTACGGAGACTGATGCCATAGAAAGGGCATTGCCTTTATGGTCTTTTACTGTTCCAGTCAAAGTCACATGGGATTGTGCCCAAACCGAGCCAGTAGCAATTAATAATAGCATTAAAAGAAATGCGGTTCTCATCAGTAATTTATTTTTCATTTGTAGATCGTTGATTCTAAGGCATTCACAATCCGCATCTGTGCAGGATTAAGCATGACATGAGTTAATCCTACATACAAATTAATTGCAATAGCCAAGACGGCTAAAGCTATCACATATTTTTGCTTCATTAGCAAAAGAAAGGCTTAAATGTACTGTTCAAGTCACTCTGTCCCCGAAATGACTATTCACTAAAGCAATAGGCAGGTCTTCTGACTTTATTCCTGGTCTTGCGCCTTCCCAAAACGAACTCCGTTTCAGTGGCCTTGGAATGCATTCCCATGTCGATTGGAATATACAGCTACGGGCATAGTCGCAGAATCACACTGCGTTCCCTCTTCGTCTCAGACCGTGTAAACGGTCCTAGAAACCAATTGCGAGTGCAAAATTAACCCTTTTTATTTTTAAAAGAAAAGAAAATCCTTCTTTTTCCCCTAATTTAGGTATGAGGTGCAAGGAATAAAGACAAAAAGTGATACCTTTGTCTTGAAAAAGACTATTTATGGCAAGTGTTTATTTCCTATCTTTAGGGCCTGGTGGAGTTGATAATGTGACATGGGGGACCATAAGGACGCTCCAAAATTGCGACCGGATATATTGTTTTGGGACCAATAGCCAATCTTTTGCAGCAGAAACGCTTTCATTGTTACCTGTCAAGTCCCCAGTGCATGTTGTGGTGGTACCCATGCAGAAAGACCGAGAGGCCACTTGGAAAGTTTATCAGGATTTGGCAACAGAAATAAGGGAAAGACTTTCTATGGGAGAAAGAATAGCTGTGGCTACCGAAGGTGATAGTGGAATATATGCTACTACTCATTATGTAAAAGATATATTGGACAACTCTGGTGTAGAGACTGAGCAGTTTGGAGGTGTACCTTCTTTTATAGCTGCCAGTGCAAGAGCTGGGCTACATCTGGTTAGCCGGAAAGAACGTCTATTGGTCGTTCCAGGAATGATTTCTTTGCAAGAAATAGTGGATATGGTTGAAAATAGAACGACAGTGGTAATTATGAAACTATCTATGGCAGCAGATGTTGTCCATGAATGTATGAAGAGATATCCAGCATACCAATATCACTATTTCAGCCATATTGGCCGGCCGGAGGAATTTTATTCCCATGATAGAGAAACCTTGTTACAACAAGATTTTCCTTATTTTTCCTTAATGATTATCAAGCATGCTTAATACTTGATTTTAAATGCGAAAGAAAGGATTCAAATCCACATTCAGCCCAATACCAATGTGTATATCCTGCCATTACATTCTTGTATTGATAGATAGTAGTTTGGACAGACTTCCCTTTAGCCGAGAGTTGATTCTGTGTGGCAAGAACAGTAGGTGACGGCACTGATTCTTCTATTTCTGAATAGTGGAACTCATGTCCTTTAAGACTGTTCTTATCCAGAGGGATAATCCGGTAGCCAAGGTGTAAATGTGCGTCCTTCATTGTGCTTTTAAATGGCAAAACATCGCACATGGGATATAATTCACCATTTATTTCAATACATTTAGTAAGATACATCATGCCACCGCATTCAGCAAAAATAGCACCTTCTTTTTCTGCATAATAACGGATGCTTTCTTTCATGGATTTATTCTTTGCCAGTGCTTCAGCAAAAAGTTCTGGATAGCCTCCTGGGAGATAAAGAAAATCACAAGCTGGAATCTCTTGATCTGCGAGTGGAGAAAAGTAACACACTTCTCCACATGCTTTCATGGCATCGACATTAGCTCTATAGATGAAATTGAAGGCTTCGTCCTTTGCTATAGCTATTTTCATAAGCTCAATATTTTATCGATGAGTACGTGTTTTTCCACTTCTGTTGCAGCTTGACAGATCAATTCTTCCATTTCCTGTTTGGCAGTAATAGTCAGCCCTAGGTGTCTCCCAGGAACTGTGAGTTTGGGATTTTGTTTCAGATATCCCAGGCATGGCACACCTACATCAATGCAGGCTTGTTTAAGAAAGGAAAAATGGTTTTCGCTCGCTACCATGTTGAAAATTATTCCACCTAATTTAATGCCATCATTGAAATGTTTGAATCCATAGATAAGCGGTGCCACAGAATAGGCTACAGATTTAGCATTGACTAACAAGATTATTGGTATGTCCAGTAAACTGGCAATTTCTGCACTAGAACCCTTGCTTTTATCATAACCATCAAATAGCCCCATTACACCTTCTACTACACAGATGTCTGCACCTCTGGAGTAATGGTTATACAACTCTTTTACGTGTTCTTTAGAAGCTAGCCATGTGTCCAAGTTTACTGAATCATGACCACTTGCCATAGAGTGGAATATCGGGTCAATGTAATCTGGCCCACATTTGAAAGGCTGTACCTCCAGACCTCTTTGACTTAAAGCACGGAGGATTCCCATGGTGAATGTGGTTTTCCCACAGCCAGAGGAGGTGGCACCTATAAGGAATGAAGTCATGACTTATTTAATCAGTTTATAAAACTTAGGTTCATAGTTAGGCAGGACATCAGGGTGAAAAGCTTTAGCAAAATCAGCCAACACGTAATGTGGCTGAACTCCTGCCAGTTCACGATATGGGGTTTGTGCAAAATTACAGAAAAGCACTTTCTGATTTTTATAAGCATCCATAGAGGTGTATCGCTCGTCTTCCTTTGCTAAGGATTCTAAAGTGAAATCTCCATTGTAACTGCCATCTATTTGCCAGAAATCAGCTTTGATGCCACGTGCGTAGACGGCTTCAAAATCCAAAGTTGTACCACCTGAATCTTCGTTGTCTTTCATAATATAATCTGCCCCGGCATCTTTGAACAATTGAGCCATGTAGCTTTTGCCACCTACGATATACCAACCATCTCGAATCTGCCTACCTGAAATAACAGTAGGAGTATGGAGAGTGTCAGCCTGAATTTCTTCTTTTAGGGTTAAATATTTTCTTTCTATGTCTGCAAAGACCGCATTAGCCCGTTTGGTTTCTCCAGTGAGCAGCCCAATGAGCTTAATCCATTCTGCTTGTCCAAGAGGATTAATTTCTTTGTAACCGTGATGTGTTATTAATGGAACACCAATTTCTTTTAAAGCCTCGAAGCCTCCATGTTTGCTTGCTGATACGAAAATGTAGTCAGGTTTAGCTGCAATGACTGTTTCCAGGTCAAAGTTTCCTTCTTTTCCGATTTTGACCGTAGTGCCATCGGCCATTTGTTGTTTCATTTTTGGGCTGAACAGATTTTTTAAGGAGTTCATTCCTACAATGCGGTCTTCTAGTCCAAGCACTTCAAAATTACCTAGCTGAAGGGCAGTGGTACAAATGAAACGTTTTGATGGTTTTGTGATGACAAATTCTTCTGTATTCGCTTTTCCCAATGATGGGTCAGGATTACAGATGTAAACATGGATGCCATCGGATTGGTAATCTACTTTCAAGCCTTTGGCATAACGAATGACGACGGAATCTGAGTACTCTTCGGTATGAGCCAGAATAGAGTCGTGAAGTTGGAAAAGTTCATCAGCTTTAATATTGTGTGTGGACTGCTGATTTTTGTTGCATGATGTAAAACAGCATACAACAGCCAAAGAGAGAACTAAAAAGAAATACCTCATATTCTTTTCAATTTACAACAAACATTTAAGTTTACTAAAAGCACGAACAAAAAGAACCCCATTCTCCTGGGATGGTTCTCTTGTTAACTGGTTATGGCAGGTTTTCTGGCTTGTCCTTAAACCTAACGGTCTTCCCGCTTCTTCAGCAGTGACCTGGGATTTGTCAGGTTTGTTTGAATAGGATATACAGCTGCAGGAACAGCTCAGGCTTATACCTGATTCCCTTACACAGATGGCAGTATGTCATCTGTTCCCAAAACCAGTTGCAAAGTTAGTCTTTTAGAAAAAATAAGCAAAACTTTTTAGTTGTAAGTTTAGTAGGGTGTATGTTTGAAGACGGGATTTCTATAATCATAGTTTTATAGGAATATGGGTCTTGACTCGAGCCAAGAACAATATTTGCTAGTGTAATTAACGTCCTTAACCCTTGTCAAGTGCCTTGTTGATTCCCATCAAATAATTTTGAAGTGTCCAAGTGCATGTTTTTTCTCTTAATGGTTCATTCCATGACATAATATTCCCTTTTTTTCTCTATATTTGCATTGTCTAACTAGTAGGACTACTAAATAAAATCATAAAACTTAATATCATGAAAAAGTTATTGACTATTTTATCTTTTTTTATGTTGGTTTCTACCTTTGCACAAGAGATAAAAAAGCCAGCTACACCTGATTTCAGCTCGTTTGGCAGAAGGAAGGCTCCCATATTGATTACTAATGATCTAAGTGGTGATGTGGATGGGATTTTTGCACTGGTTCATCAACTCCTTTGCACAAGTAGTGAAATAAAGGGAATTGTTGGGACCCATTTGGGCAATCAGCGTGCCTGGACAACCAATGGCCAGAACACATCTGTTTTAGATCAAGCTATAGCTCGTGCTCATGAGGTAATGGGGCTGCTTGATATGAAAGACCAGATCAAAGTAGTAAAAGGTGCAGAAAAGGGATTGGAAGCTATGGATAAACCCATAGATTCAGAAGGTGCACGACTTATTATAGAAGAGGCTCATAAAGCATCGCCTGAGCATCCTTTGTATGTTACAGTAGGGGCTTCCTTGACAGATGTGGCTAGTGCATGGCTGCTAGATCCTTCTATTTCGAAAAATATCGTTGTAATATGGATTGGAGGGCAAGAATATCCGTTTGGTCACCCATTCCCACCACAGTATTATAAAGACCAGAATTTGGTAGAATATAATGCTCGGTTGGATGTGAAAGCATTCCAGACCGTCTTCAATTTAAGTGACTTGACCTTGTGGCAGATTCCACGTGATGTTTATCGTCAGTGTTTGTATAGCATGGATGAATTAGATGATAAAATTGCTTCATGTGGAGAGATAGGGAAGTATCTGACTGAGAAACTTCATCGTTTTGGGAGTGATACCTATGTGTTGGGTGACAGCCCGATGGTGTTGATATCTACTTTGACCACCACTTTCGAACCTGGTGCTGCATCTTCATTTTATGAAGTGACTAAGGCACCAAAAGTAACAGATACAGGATTTTATGATTTTACAAATCCTGGACGGGACATCATTGTTTACAAAACTGTAGATACGCGTCTTCTTTTTGGTGATATGGAGTCTAAGCTACGTAATTTCGCAGCAAAACAAAAGAAATAGACAAGTCTTTAGAAATAAAAAACGCAGGTTAAACCTGCGTTTTTTTATTTCTAGCCAATTTGTTATTCTGTTAGAAAGACTGTAAGCCCTCTTGCAGCCTGTGCACCATAAACTAATGACTGCTCAATATCAGCGGTTTTGGAAGGGCCACTGATAAAAGTGCCAAAATTATATTTTTCATTGAATTTAAGGTGTTCATAGGCTTCATGCATATTGCTTACAATATTCTTTTTGGAAACGATGAGAATCAGACACTCAGAGATGAAGCAGATAGCTTTCTCTTTCATAGTCTGTTCAACCCATACACATCCGTTCTCTGCACATGCCACTCCCCCCATTAGGACACCAACATCAGTACCATCAAGGTCTTGTGCCTCAGCTACTGTATCAGGGTTGCGGTCTGCTTTTACGCCAGGGACATTACTGCTGATGACTTTAGCTTCAGGATATGCTTCATGGATTTTTTCATTGATATCATCGTCTGGCTTAATTTCAATCAGTTTAGCACCTGCCGTAGTGATTGTTGTCTGAATGAAAGCCTTTACAGGATCTTCAAACGAGCGTTTTTTAAAACTCAGATCTGGCATGTCGTAAGTTTCACGCACATTTTTGCGTAATCTATCAAGTATTTCGTCTCTTGTACTCATAACCTCATGCTTTTACTTTACCTTTCTTCCATAGTTCATGGAAGGACTGTTTTGCAAATACTGGCATTTCACGACCTTGCGCCCATCCATTCAGTTTGATGCCAGTAATAAATCTAGGGAGATGGTTCGCAATTGGGGCAAATTTCAGGGCAGTAGTATATAATCCCGGACTCTCAAACATGACTTGCATTCCCTTTGACATGGCTTTCTTTATTGGGTCTGCATGCCCCATGCCATCTAATCCTTGGCGCCAGCGGTAGATTTGTGATGATAAATCTACTTTTGCAGGACATGCATTGTCACAAGAACAACAGAGAGAACAAGCTGACAAATTGTGATAGTTCTCATCAGAGTCTTTAAGCATGCCTAGGTTTATACCTATAGGACCTGGAATGAAATATGTATAAGAGTATCCACCGGTTCTGCGATAGACTGGACAGGTATTCATACATGCTCCGCAGCGCATGCATTTAAGGGTTTGCCAATGCTCTTCATTGCCTAGAATCTTGCTACGGCCATTGTCCACTAGAATGATATGCATTTCTCCTCCTGGACGTGGTCCGCGGAAATGACTGGTGTAAACGGTAGTGGATTGGCCTGTTCCACAACGTGCCAACAACCGGTGGAATACACCCATAGCTTTGTAATTTGGAATCAGCTTTTCCAGTCCTATGGAAACAATGTGCAACTTTGGAACGGATGTGCTCATGTCTGCATTTCCTTCATTGGTACAAACAACGATGTCTCCTGTCTCTGCAATTCCAAAATTACCACCCGTCATACCACAATCTGCAGTCATGAAGTTGTCTCTCAAGTGATAGCGGGCACAACGAGTTAAATAAGTTGGATCATAGTTTCCAATTTCAGGACTGATTTTGTAATCCTCGAAACAATGACCTACCTGTTCACGGGTAATATGGATGGCAGGCATGACGATGTGGCTAGGAGCCAAGTGCATCATTTGAAGGATTCGCTCTCCCAAGTCAGTCTCCACTACATCAATACCATTCTTGATTAGGTTGTCATTCAAATGGCATTCTTCAGTCAGCATAGACTTGCTTTTCACCACTTTCTTTACATTATGCTTGTGCATAATGTCCATGACAATCTCATTATATTCATCAGCATCTTTTGCCCAGTGGACGATAGCACCGTTTTTAGTAGCGTTCTTCTCGAACATTTCCAGGTAATCAGCCAAGTGGGTTATAGTGTGTTTTTTTATTTGACTGGCCGCCTCGCGTAAATCTTCCCATTCAGGAAGTTCTTGTGACTGTGCATCACGCTTTACGCGAACGCTCCAGAACGTTTGGTCGTGGCGAGTGACTTTCTCGCTGTTCTGCAGAAATTTATCCGCAGCTATTGCATGTTTTGTACTCATAATCCTGCAGCTAAGATTTCTACAACGTGAATAAACTGAATAGGGAAATTATGATGCTTTGCAATGGCTTGCATGTGCATCAAGCAAGAAGAGTCTGGCCCAGTGATGTATTCGGCTCCTGTAGCCATGTGACGGTTCAGTTTGTCCGTTCCCATACGTACTGATACTGCTGATTCTTCCACAGAGAACATTCCTCCAAAACCACAACATTCATCTACTCTTTCAGGTTCCAGTATGGTAATGCCTTCAACGAGTTGGAGCAGGTCTTTAATCTTGGAAAAGCGTGGAATATTCAGTTCACTTGGAGATGAAAGATGCAGTTCACGCACTCCATGACAACTATTATGGATACTTACCTTATGAGGGAATTTACTTGGCAAGCTCTTAACTTTTAGGATATCATGGAGAAACTCTACCACATCCATGGTTTTTGGGGCAGCTTTACATTCATGGTTAAGAATGGTTGGGTGGAAAAGTCTTACATATGCAGCGCAACTGGCAGAGGGAGCAACAACATAATCATAGTCTTTAAATAGTTTGTCATAGTTCTCAACCAGTTCGTCGGCCATATTCTGGAAGCCCGCATTGCCCATTGGCTGCCCACAACAGGTCTGTTTTTCTGGATAATCTACATCCAATCCCAAGTTTTTAAGTAGTTTGTAAGTGGCTATACCGACCTGTGGATATAGCGCATCTACATAACAAGGGATAAATAAGCCAATTTTCATAAGAATTATTTGTGTGAAATTCCATAGTTACGCCTCAAAGATAGGTATTTTGAATGAAAAATCCTACAATTTCCACGTTTTTTCATGTTTGTGAAAATTGTAGGATTATAGAAAAGGGTTTATAATTATCTTGTCTGCAAGTAGGTCACATGGGTTGACAGATATTCTTCTACACCATGCTTGCCATCTGCACCACCAATACCACTCTTCTTAACACCAGCATGGAAGCCTTGTATAGCCTCAAAGTGGAAACGATTAACATATGTTTCTCCAAATTCCAATTCATGGCAACAGCGAGCAGCAGTATTAATGTCATTGGTGAAAACGGAAGAAGCAAGACCATATTCACTGTCATTAGCCCATTTTAAAGCTTGGTCTATGGTTTCGAATTCTACTATAGGCAATACAGGACCAAAGGTCTCTTCATGGATGATGTCCATATCTTGTGTACAATTGTCCAGTAGGGTAGCAGCATAGAAGTATCCCTTGTTGCCTACGCGATGACCACCACAAAGAACTTTTGCCCCCTGCTTTATTGCATTCTCAACCTTAGCCTCTACACTATCCAAGGCTCTCTTCTCAACCAATGGGCCCATATCAACTTCGCCAGAGAATGGATCGCCAACTTTAACAGCCTTGAATTTATCCAATAGCATGGCGGTTAGTTTTTCCTTTACATCTTTGTGGACATATAGGCGCTCTGCATTATTGCAAATCTGACCGTTATTACCAATGCGGCTTTCCAGAATAGCTTGTGCAGTGAGTTCCAAATCAGCATCTGGGAATACGATTACAGGAGCTTTACCACCCAATTCCAAAGATACTTTGGTGATATTATTGGCTGCAGCCTTCATGATGCTTTCACCTGCTCCAACAGAACCAGTTACACTGACAATGTCAATTTTAGGGCTACTAGCCATAGCGTTACCAATAACACTGCCTTTTCCGGTAACAACATTGAACAAACCAGCTGGCAGACCAGATTCATGGACAATCTTAGCAAATTCTGTACAGTTCTCAGGTGTAAGTTGTGAAGGTTTAATTACGATAGAACATCCAGCAATGAGAGCTGCACCGGCCTTACGTGCAATAAGGAAAAAAGGAAAGTTCCATGGAAGGATACCAGCTACGACACCAATAGGTTTTTTGCTTAGGTAAATTGTCTCACCGCGATTGTCGCTTTGGATGATTTCACCTTCAATGTGACGGGCAAAAGAAGCCATATAGTCGAAGTACTCAGCAGTGCAAACAACCTCAGTCGTAGCCCAACTGCGAGTTTTTCCTTGCTCACGCATGATAATTTCGATAAATTCTTCCTGACGTGCGCGGATACCTGCTGCGAATTTCTTCAGGTAGACAGCACGTTCACATGCTGGTACTTTCGCCCATTTCTTCTGAGCAGATTTTGCAGCATCTAGAGCTTCTTCTGCATCTTCTATTGTACCTTCTGGTTGGCGAGAAATCACTTCTTCCGTGCTTGGATTTAACACATCAATCCATTTTCCTGAACGGCTCTCAACAAATTGGCCGTTGATGTACATCTTTAAATCTTTCATAATTTTATATTTTAAGGCTTAAAACAAATTACTGTTTCAAAGTTAGAAAATTAATATCAAAAATCCTACAATTCCCATAAAAAACTAAAGAGAATTGCAGGATTTTTAATATATACTATTTGGTATAGATTAATGCTTTAGTTTCCGGGTCACGGGAATAATGCTTGTAGAAATCCCACATGAGTTTTGCTGTAGGTTTAAAGTTCCAATGGCAATAATGATTGATTGCTATCATTCGAATTATAGGGATATCTCCTTTATACAGCTGACCAAACTCCATTGTTATTCCATTCTTGTTTGTTAAGATTTGCTTACGGTCCCGCAAGGTAAGTCCAAAAGTAGCATCCTTGTTGAAATCAAGTTCGGGAGTGACTTCGATGCCATTCATAGTTTGATATATATTCCAGGCGTTTAGGATGGAATTATTTTTCCAATCGTTAGCATTCAGAAAACGTACAACTTCATCATCAGTTCCAATAACAGAACAATATGGCATTTCAATATGACCGCGTTTCTGTTTTGCTTCGTTCATAATAGGTTCACTACCATAGCCATAATAACCTAAGCCTCGGCCTGGGAATAAGCCTCCAGAGTGCCCACCAACAGCAGCAAAGACATGTGATTTTTTCACGCCTAATGTGGTAGAAGTCATAGAACCGGCAGATAATCCTTCAGTATATACTCGACTTGGGTCCAAAAAAGGATATTTATCTAGAATCTCATACACAACACCTTCAATGCCGTCCAGACCCATTGGACTGTAGTTAGGGTTGCCTTGCCATTCCAATTCTGCTACTACAAAACCTTCTTCGGCAGCCAACTCAACAAAACCGCTTGTCTCACTCTGAGTCCGTGGATCGTTGGCATTTCCATGCAGTAAAAGCACTAATGGAACAGATGATTTTGGAGCATTCAATAATCGCTTTGGCAAATATTCATACCAAAGGAACTTCTGATTATTGGCAGGATTTGGACCTGAAATTGGGAACTCTACTACATTACGTTGAATATCTAATTGGTCGAACATTACGTAAGGTTCTAGTTCGAATTCTTCCACCCCATTTTCATTGTCAATTCCACGTGCAGTATAGAATGTTTGATAGAGATTATTGTAACGGTAATTTTTGCTTAGAAGCAAAGTCCATGCCTCAGCGATCAAGTCTTTTTGTGTAGCCTTTTTATCAGAATTTACGACAACACGAAGTAAAGGTTCTGCTGTATTTTGATAAGTGACAGTAGTTCCGCTTTGCTCAGTCTTAACAGCTACATTTTGAGCAATGTATGCTTTAGCAACTTTTGCAGCGTTGGTACCTCCTACGTATGCAGGTACTTTTAAAGTTCCAGTTTTACCCGCAATTCCATCAATACTTACTATGCCAGCTATAACACCAGCCAGCTTGCTAGTTGCCAGGTGCTGATTCACAAAAGTAGCTCCTTTCCCTAATCCTATGACTTTGACGTTCGTAGCTCCGCCTTGTAGATTCAAAAGTTCATGAAAAGCCTCAACGTCTTCTTTTTGGTAAACTTTAGCTATAGGATTGACAACCACAAGAGAACCGGAAAAATCTTTTGCCAACTGAGGCAAGCATAAATCATTAACTAAAGTGAGTGCTTGCTCTGCATCTAGTGCCTGGTCTGGGAATACATAGAAAGCAGGGCCAAAACCAGCACGTGAATGAATATCTTGGATTCTCGGTACATTATATCTAAATGCCGATGTTTTTTTCAGCCCTTCAATTTTAGAAAAGGTATTATCAGGGCCAGGATTCTTCATCATGGGTTGCCCCAGTGAAACTAATGAGGATAGGCAGGTAACGGCCAGTAATAATAATTTTTTCATAATAATCAATTTGCTTCAATCGCATTCTTTCCACCTTTAAGGTTGTAGGTCTTCCCGTTCCAAACCAAAGAACCAGAAACCTGGGTAGGGAGTTCTATCTCAGCCTTTAGGGTAGAATTGTTTTTTTTGTATCTAACTTTGATTTCTCCTTGTGGATGTGGCATTTTGCCACCGATCTGTATGATATTGCCTAGATGAGGCTCAATCTTAACTTTTGCAAATGCAGGAGCAGCACTATCTATACCTAGGAGTGTGCGGAAAAATTCTATATTAGGACTTGCTCCCCAGGCATGACAGTCAGAACGGGTGGCGTTAACATCGGATGTTTCTCCCCATGTTGTTAATCCCATAGCTATGTTTTCACGCCATATATCCAACCATTCTAAGTAGTGGTCACCTAAGCCAGCCTTTATCAGTGCTTCATGTAGATAGAACTTGTAATAAACAGAACATGGGGATAGGGTAGAATCCGTCAGCAGTTTTTGGGCAATCTGTTTAGCCAAATCACCTTCTACCATTCCAGTGATAATAGCCATAGCATTAGCATGTTGTGAAAAAATCTCTTTTTCGGAAGTTTGGGCATATAATCCTTTTTCTTCACTCCAATACGTGTTGTGGATAGAACTTTTGAGTTGAGTGGCTTTTTGCGTGTATTTGTCGGCTAAGAAAGTATTTCCCTGATAGTTTTCCATTTCACTCATCATTTGGTAAGCTAACAAAAGTTGCATGTCCATCAAAATCCCATACCCATCTTTACCTGGTTGAGCTACGCCCATTTGCCAGCCTGGTGTATAAACCCAGTCGGAGAAGTTCCATCCTGGAAGCCCTTTAATAAGGCCGTTTTTGTCTTGATACTTGCTGAAATATTGAAGAATCTGTTCTGCACCTGGCAACAAGTCTAAAACAAAGTCTTGGTCTTTACCGTATAGCATATAATCATGAATGGTATAAATGTAGTCCAAGGCATAAGGAGTAATGTACTGTGCCAGCTCTGATGGTGCTCGTCCCATGGTGATACCTTCTGCGTTGCGGCTCATATCAGCTTGCCGCATATAGTTTTTCATCAGACGGTCATCGCCACTGTTAAATAGAGATACAAGTGCTTGGATTCGGGTGTCTCCAAGATACTGTAACTGCTCATAATAAGGACAATCTGTGTAAGTCTCGATAGCACACAGTCGAGCAGTATGCCATCCGATTTCCATCATCTTTAACAGTTCTTGATTATCAGTATCAAGACTTGCATTTAGTTTGAAAGGATAGCCTACGAAAGTACTTCCTAAATCATTAATCTCAAGAGCTTCATCTTTCGTTTCAATGTGCAGATTGACGTATCGGAATGTGCGCCAGTCCAATGTGGTGAATTGCTGATTATCTTTGCCATTTGAAATCAACTTATCATAACGCCCCTGAAAAATCTTTCCTTCAATATCATTACGGTTGCCTTTGGCGGGTTCCCGTCTATTGTTTGGCTCATTACTAGGAATATAAAGTGCTTCTGCATACTGAATGGTTATTTCAGCTTGAGCTCCTTTGCTGAAATTCAGTTTGAAGAAGCCATTTGTCAACTCTTCTTGATCTAGTAATATGTCGACAGTCTTTCCAGCAGGGATGGAAACCTTAGCTTTCTGAGCAGGCCATGCCTTAGGAAGTTTTAATCCTCCATCACGGCGAACAGTATTTAGCCTCTTTTCAAACCTTTCAACCTGTGGTAAAGTATTTGGGACCAACATGTGACCTGTATATACACCTGTTCCACTATTAGTATCGTGTGGAGTTCCTAATTCATAAGGAGCTGCATCCTTCCAGCTACTTAAATCAGCATTGGGATCATTCCAGTCGGCAACATGCTTGAACATATTGATACTTTCACCTGCTCCCAGTGCATAATAACCTGGAACCTGTTGACGGAGTGGTTCATAAGATGGGTCTTGAATGCATTTCCAGGTTTTGTTTGTATTGATGATCTTTGCATCCCCTTCTCCCATCATTAGAAATCCTGTTCGTATAGTGGCATTAGGGACGGGTGTGAAAGAGCCTTCGTTCCAGACTTGAGCAGCAAAGACATTCTTTCCAGCCTTAAGGTAAGGAGCCAAATCTACAGTCTCATAATTCCAATGCTTTGAGTCGTTACGGGCTGGGCCTAATGAAGCCAGTGTTCCATTTACATAGAGTTTATACCTGGTATCCCCTGAAACATAGGCAATGAACTTTTCAGGTTGTTTGTCCAGATTGATATCTTTACGGAAATAGTATATGCCATAATCTTTCTGAGAGGATTCAGGAACTGCAATCCAAAGCGCATTCCATGATTCTTTCATCATATCGAAAGAAGTACGGTTTTCTATTTGTCGCAGCATCATTTCTATGGGGAACTGGGCAAATGATTCCATGGAATAGAAGAATGCTGTAGAAACAATGGTCAGCAATGATAGTATCTTTTTCATTGTTCTTAATATCTATTTAGTTATTTCAAAGGAGTTAAATGATCCCTTCGCCAATTGAAATAGCTTTCCCAAAGTTCAAGCTGTGGCTTATTAGGAAGTGCTGTTACGTGAGCGCCATCACGGAAATACATCACGCTTTCAGTGTCTTTTTGGTAAGTTGGCCAGTAGGGTAATAAATCTCCATTTGGATTGCCGGTTTTAATGAAGTTGATCCAATACTGGTGAATGATTTTGGTCTCTGCTTCAGAACTTGGATCTTTTGGGCCACCCCAACCTGATGAGTTAAAGGTATAGCTAAGTTCAACAGCATGCATGGAAAGAAATTTCCGGTCAGTCTGTTGCCCACGGCGGAACATATTAAATTTTTCCTGGTCAAAGAAATACATGTAAACATTCCCTTTGCCTTTCTTTTCCAAAGTCCGTTGGCTCTGTAGATTGCCCCATGCATAAGTAGGCCATGCAAATGCGGCATCACGGAAGATGTCAGCGTGTGCGTCAAATGCCTCTTGGTTATTAGTTCCAGGGTACATGGCACGGTATTTAGCCTGCCATTCTGCATCTGGAAAACTTGTTTTCATTTCATATTCATATTGTGCTGGGGTATAGCCTCCTAAAAATCCTGTGAACATGGAACCTTCATCGGAGTTTGTGCCTATCAGTACATTTACATCGTTGTAATTGCCATTTTGATATTGTTTGTATGCATCACTAGAAAGCACATAGTCATCGTACGTTGGCCAAAGTGCACCTCCTGCACTAAATGCAGCAGAGTCATTCATGAACACCTCAGGATCCATCTTACGTAAATCCTTCAGTTTTTTCTTACCTAGCCCTAATCGATTTAGCATGGCTTGACCATAGGCTTCACTTCCGGCTACATTACGCATGGAGTTGTTGTCTATTCTGACGTTATCTACAGGGACCATACTTCCCCCACTTTCAGAAATAGCTCCACGGAATAGTCCTTTAGCTAAAGGACTTTGACAAAGCATTGCTACCGAGATACCACCTGCACTTTCACCCATGATCGTTACCTTTTCAGGGTCACCACCAAAGGCAGCGATATTATCGTGTATCCATTGTAGAGCCATAATTTGATCCATCAAACCATAATTGCCACTTATGGCACGACCTGTTTCTTTTTCACTTTCTTGTGTCAAAGCTGGCAAAGAGAGAAAACCGAATACATTTGTGCGATATGTGATAGCTGCATAGACAATGCCGTTCTTTGCAAAACTTGTACCATTTTGGCTCCATGATTCACCTGTGGAAAAACCTCCACCATGAATCCAAACTAAGACAGGCAATTTCTCATCTTTATTTTTGGCAGGTGTTAGGATATTCAGATATAGGCAGTCTTCACTTATTCCAGGTTGTCCAGGGCGGGTAGGGCCTTGTGTCTGTTGATAAGGCTTAGCCTTAAATTCTTTGGCCTGATAAACACCTTCCCATGAAGAAGCAGGTACAGGTGCTTTCCAGCGTAAGTCGCCTACTGGTGGCTGTGCAAATGGAATTCCCTTAAAGTAACCCATACCCTGTTCTGCGACACCTTCCACTTCACCCTGGGCAACAGTGGTGTGTGTCATTTGTGCTGAAGCTTGTAAAGCCAGCATGCTGCATAATGCTAATGCGTAGAATTTTTTCATTTTTTCCCTTTTTTATTCTGTTCTCAACTATGTTGCAAAATTACATATCTAATATGTTATATACAAGGAATAGTAATTCAATAATAATTAATTTAGTAAGTAAAAATTATCACAAATAGATGAAAATTAGCAATTTATATCGAATTTGTAGTAAACAGAATTGGCGGGTTTCATCATTACTGAAAACATGAAATAGGGCACCTTACGGCAGCCTCTTTTTTCTATTTCTTAAATCTTTACTTCTAAATCGTTAAAAGGAACCATGATTCCATATATCCAAAGAGAAGGCGTGTTTCTACTTTAGTATAGATAATAATGTCTCGTCCTTTTTTTGTAAAACTATCCATTTATTTATCTGGAATATGGATAATAAAAAATAAAAATTCCTCCTTCTCCAAAAATTTTATGGAGAAGGAGGAATTCTGACAGTTTATCTTACTTATTTCCAACCTGGATTCTGCTCAATAGTAGCACCCGTATTCAGATTAATCACTGTTGTAGGAATTGGGAATAAGGTCCAAGCAGGGGTACCAGCACTCTTAACACCCAAATCATTAGCTAGCATAGTATAGTTAGTCAATTGATATTTCATATCTTCATTGGTCCCCTTAGAGCTATCCCAACGAAGCAAAGTAGGCCAACGATGCTCTTCCCATGCCAACTCACGAGCACGCTCATCCAAAATATCACGTAAGGTCAAAGTAGAATATAGATAAGAGGCATTAGCACGCTTACGCAAAACATTTATAGTTTCAACGGCATTGTCCATATCACCATTACGCAGGTAGGCTTCTGCCAGCAACAAGTAAGTTTCACCGGTACGAGCCATATACCAACCACGTCCATACTGGTTAACATAAGGACCTCCAAATGATGAATGATGAGAATCCCAGCCCCAGCCATCGGCCATACTAATCTTAGCACAAGTACGCATACAAGCTGCTGGGTCTTGCAACATATCAGGAGTTACGATTTGTCCCTTCATTGGGCTATTAGGATCAGTAACAACCAAGTGAGTACGATTCAATTCAGAGTTACGGATATCATCAGCAAACTTTCCTTCCCATACTACTTCATCAGAGTAATCAGTTGAGCCTACAATACCCCAGGTATTACCACCTAAATAGGCGCATTTGTTACCTCCATGCTGCTCGCTGTCAAACCAAGGGCCCTGTGAATTAGGGTTCTTTGAACGATAAGCCTCTGACCAGTATTGGCTTCCAAAACCAGCATAGCAAGTAATACCCAAAGGATAAACTAAACCACCATTTACGGAATAGTTATCATAGGTAGGAGTTTGTGCCACTAATAACGCCTCGGTATTTCCTTGGCTGCGATTATAGTTCCCAATCTGGAACAGGTCATAGAATACATCGCCATCTGGTTTATAATTAGCTACCTTCTGACTGTAATCAAATGGGTTGAAACCAGAACCATTTTCAGGTTTATTGTCTGCTGGATTAGCACGAACACCGAAACGTTCTGTCATCAAAGGATGCATCTGGATGGTTTGTTTGGCTGCATCGATAGCTTTCTGGAAATAGGATTTATCGCCAATTTCTGTACCCAAAGCTATATAAGCTTCAGCCAGATAATGATTCACTGCACCTTTAGCAACGCGGCCATCTTGCTGTGGATATTCTGGAAGACCGTTCAATGCTGTTTCCAAATTCTCAATAGCAAAGCGATAGGTCTCTTCACGGGTAGAACGTGTATAGTCGAATTTCAGTTCTTCTGAATACTCTGGGACAATTGGTACACCACCATAGCACTCAGCCAGACGTAAGTATGCCCAGCCAAGGAAGAAGTTTGCCTGAGCAAGAATTGTGTTCTTCTCTGACTCCGAACTCCAGTTCACCTGAGTTGCGCCATAACGTGCCATGTTTGCCTGTGCTGCCAACTCGTACAAATCGTTCCACAAGTCATTAAAATCTGCGTAATCTGGATTCAAAGCCTGGAAGTCACTCAAACCGCCTAATATATGGTCAAGTCTACCATCACCACCCATGGTGTCCGCACCCTGACCGCCAAGAACATTACACCGGCGGTAACCGTAAGTAGGGTCAAATATATCCAGGAAGAAGTTATCCCAACCGTGCAACTTACTGAACGTATAATATGCACGGGAAATAGTAGCATCTACCTGACTACTCTTCTCAAAAGCGTTATCTACCGTGTAGATGGTCTTTGGATCCTCTTTCAAGAATTCATCATCATTACAGCCAACCAGTGTTGAAGCTGCAACTAAACTCATTAATAGATATTTATAATTTTTCATAATGTATTTCATTTTAAGCTTACAACAAATGATTAGAAACGGACATTTACGCCAAATGTATAAGTGCGAGCCAACTGCTGAGCACGGCTACTGCGTACTTCCGGGTCGGAGAAGTCCCAACCTGGAGCAAAGCAGAGCAAGTTTGAACCAGATACATAAACCTGAAGGCCTGCAATACCTACCTTCTTCATCCAAGACTGCTTAAAGTTGTAAGATAAGTTCACATCCTGCAAACGTACAAATCCGTAATTCTGAAGAGCAATAAAGTCACTGTTAGTTACGTCATAACCTGGGCGCAGGTAGGTATTTGACCGGTTCTCTGGAGTCCAATAAGGGTGATCATTGGTGTTCAAATAGTCCATACTGCCATCTTGAGATCCATAAGCAAAGTTGTTTTGAGCCTTACCGTACATACCACCACTAAATACACCGTTCAACATGAAATACAATGACCAGTTCTTATATATCAGAGTATTTGACAAACTCATGCGGAAAGATTCCTTAGCATAACCCAGTATAGTCTTATCTGCAGGGCTGATCTTGCCATCCTCGCTACCGTCTATGTTGGCATACATAGGATCACCAGGACGTGCACCATTAGCCTGCATGTAGTTAGTGTCAGATTCCTGTACTACGCCAATCCACTTGTAGCCATAAATGGCACCCAGAGACTTGTTCAAGAACAACTGATTCTGGATATCATCCTTGCCATCGCCATATAGTTCCTTCAGTTTGTTTCGGTTGATGGTGAATTGCAAGCCAGAAGTCCACATGAAATCCTTAGTTTTGATGTTAGTTGTGTTTACACTCGCTTCGATACCCCAGTTGTCTACACGGCCCATGGTTGAGGACTGGTTACGGATACCAGCACCCATAGGCAAAATTGTACGGTTAAAGATTTGATCTGTAGTACTTGCGTTATAAGCATCAACTTCAAAATGAATACGATTCTTTAACAAGTCTGTTTCCAGACCATAGTTCCATGATGTGGTAGTCTCCCAACCCAGCATTGGATTACCCAAGGTACTGAGTGACTGTGAGAAATATGCGATGTTGTCAAAGTAATAGACATAACCACCGGCCTTACCTACATTCATTCTGGACAGAGTACCATAAGGTTGGATAGACTGGTTACCATTCTTACCCCAAGACAGCTTAAGTTTAGTATTTGTAGCCCAAGGCACTGCTTTCTTGAAGAATTCCTCATTAGAAATAACCCAAGCCACACCTACAGCAGGAAAGACACCCCATTTCTTGTCACTACCGAATACAGAGCTACCATCACGACGAACAGAAGCATTGAAATGGTAAGTATCACGATAGGAATAGTTGATACGACCTAAGTAACCTACATTATTATGCAACGTATAGTTTATGGTTGTAATTTCCTGAGTCTTTGCATTATTCAGACCATAGAAACCTAATGTAGTATTACCCAGTCCGGCGAAGTCCAAACCAGTCATGGTTGTTCCCTCCTGTTTGTCAGAGTCGCGGGTATAAACTAAAGTAGCGCTGACAAAATGAGGACCAAATTCACGGGTGTAAGTTAAGATATTATCTAAAACGTATGAGGTATTATTGGTATCTGTTATATAGCCATTTGCCTGAGACAGGTAACGGTCAGTAACTGTAGAAGAATAATCCTCGCCGTCGGTAGCCTGAATCAAATTCAATTCATGCTGGAAATAACGTAATTTAGAATTTCTTACGGTATAGCTACCAGTCATTTTATAGCTCAAGCCTTCAATCCAAGGCAGCTTGATTTCAATTTCGCCTCCCATGGTGATAGCATGGTTACGATTCTCGCGGTCAACACCATTTTCAGAGCTCCACAGTGGGTTTGTCTGGTTGGTATCTGTTCCACCAATCAAATACTTACGCATAGTCTTGCCATCAGACAAATAAGGCTCACCCCATGGAGAGTACATACGGCCAACAGAAGGGGTTACGCCATCGTTCTTGTAAGTAGAGAAGTTGAAGTTCAATCCTGCTTTGATATACTTATTGATCTTGGAATTAACACGAGCATTCACGGTTTCGCGTATATAATCGTTATGCTTGATGAAATTCTTATTGTCCAGGTGGGAAACACCTACTAGATAGTCCATGTTCTCTGTTGCACCAGAGATATTTAAGGAATAATTCTGGCGAAGACCTGTACGAGTAGCATAATCAAACCAATCTGTCCATTCACCCTTATCGTAGTTGGCACGTTCCAAGTTGCTCATCCAAGATACGTCATTTGGTTCACGACCTTGCTGGGCATTATAACGTTCTATGTACTCATAGCCATCGCGCAAATCAGGCTTATAGTTTGGAGTAAGAACTGCTAATGAGCCCTTGAAGTTAATGATTGGTTTACCCAAGTTACCCTTCTTCGTAGTAATCATGATTACACCATTTGCAGCCTGTGAACCATAGGCAGCCAATGAAGTAGCATCCTTCAAAACACTCATTGACTCAACATTGGCAGGATCAATATCATTGATTGAACCCTTAAAAATCACGCCATCCACAACCAACAATGGCTGGCTGCTACCACTGATTGACTTCTGTCCACGGATTTGGATGGTTGGCTCTTGACCGGCAAAACCTGTCTGGCTCATCTGCAAACCTGGAGAAACACCGCGTAACATATCCAATGCATTGTTTGGAGCTGTCATAGAGATACCACCTTCAGAAACCTTTACGGTAGCCACAGAACCCGTAAAGTTCTTACGCTTGGTTACACCATATCCTACCACCACAACTTCTTCCAACGTCTCATTATCTTCTTGAAGAGTGATTTTCATGTCTCTAGTAGCTTTAGCAACTTGAGTTACATAACCGATGTAAGAGAAATTCAATTCTGCTCCCAACTGTTTTACTGAGAGAGTGAAATTTCCGTCAAAATCAGTTACGGTACCATTGGTTGTCCCGACTTCAAGAATATTAGCACCGATGATAGGTTCACCGGAAGGATCAACTACTACGCCCTTAACAGTTACCTGTCCCCAGAGAGTAGCAGAAGAACCAAGCAACATCATACAAACCAGTATGATATGCTTTAGAAATAGATTCCGTTTGTTCATAATATATGTTTTAAGTTAGTTAATAATTTATTCGATATTCATACAGAAAGAATTCAAAGATAAAGGCGCAACTTGTATAATACGTTCTACATTGTTTACAGTTATTTTAGCAGCGCTTACCTTGTTGTCTGGATTCCATATTACAAATAGTATTTTTTCATTCTCAATTTGAAATGCCAGGATATTATTGTTTGTTTCTGTTTTCAGATAATTTGAGGTGTGTCCTTCTAAAGGCTGTAAATGTTTAAGTAATTGTTTTTTCCATTGGAAGGATTCAAAACTATCAGTGCGGGTTAAAACTGTTCCTACATGTGGAAAACCTTTATCTAAAGCACTTTTTAGCATAAACCAAGCATTATCTAGAGCATGACTTGACGAATAGTTTTTATCCATATGGAGATCCTCTTTTCGGATGATGCTAATTCCTCTTTCTTCCATTGCTTTTATTAATTTTTCTTTAGCAGGAGTACCCCATTTGCAAGAGTTAGGAAGTAACAAAGTCTTAATAGGGATTTGATTCTTATTGTAATTGTCAATGAATTTGGTTAAATATAGCGCAAATGCATTTTGGAATAATTCTTCATTGCTTTGATTGAGGTCTAGCCATGCTGGGCCATTTGAAGCCAAAACACATATTTCTAAGTTTGGAAATTCTTTTTTCAATTCTGTGGTATAAGGTAGTAAGGTCTGTTTGTCAGGGGCTATAGTAAAATACCGCATATCAAAATCACCTTCGACATCATCATAAAGTCCGTTTCTCATGTCCAGCAATACACTCATGCCTGAGAACTGCTGTGCAAGTTGTGCATGCTGAACATGAAACGAACCCAAACCAAAATCTATTATAACCTTATAAAAACCATTATCGACAGTATCTGCAAAATCAACTTCTTCCCAAAGGGTATCTGCTGTAGTACGGTAACCCTTTAAAGAATTATTATTTGAAGTGCAAGCTGTGAGACTAGCAATCAAAACAATGATGAAAAGAGGTCGAATTTGCCACATATTATTTATTATTGACGATGGCAAAATTAGACATAAAAAAATCCCCTTTACTATGAAGGTAAAAGGGATGTAAGGGTTTATAGTAAGGTCTTTATTCTTTAATGCCCTTGATTTTCAGTTCTTTAATTGGAAACAGTAGTAAGTAGGTTATGATTCCCTTTCTTCCTCGTTGTAGTCCTCTTTTGGAGGATTTTTACCTTTTAATTGGCGAACTCTGGTAGGGAATTCTAAATCACTCTCGGTAGCACGACTGCGCATTTTCATTCTGGCATTATAAACTGTTTGAGCCGATATTCCAAGAATCTTCCCAATTTTAACACTGTTATTAATGCCTAGACGCACCAAAGCATATATTCGTAAATCAGTGTTTAATTTTTCTCCTGAACGCAATGTAATGCGTTCGTCCGGTCTTAACAATCCATTAAATTGATCTACAAAATCAGGGAACAAGTTTAAGAAGACTTCGTCAAAACGTTCCCACAATTCATGAAGTTCTTCGTTTTCACGTACATCTTTACTAACAGTAAGTCTGATGGCATCATCTATCTGATTTGCTTTTAATTTCCTGTTTATGGTAAGTTTTAACTTATCCATTTTCCCTAAATAATCAGAACAAGTGGCAAATAACTGGCCAATGTATTCTTCCTTCAAGAAATTAGCTTCGGTTAATAAAGTGTTCGTTTCACGTAACTCATTCTCCTTATTAGTTAGTGCAAGATTGTAATTCCGAAGATTTTCTTCACTTGCTGCAAGTTCTTTATTGTTTTTTTCTAGCTGTTTCTGGAGGCCAACTCTTTTTTTGAGGTCATAAATAATAGATAAGAATAAAATGGCAGAAATAATGATAAATGTCAAAAGCCCATAGTTTAACCATTTATTTCTGTTATTTTCTTTTTCTAATTGTTCTGATACTTTATTATGGAAGTCCATGATGGAATTGCTAAAACCAGCACTTCCATTATATGCATATTCAGGGTGATCAGATTGTATCTGTATTGCTGAGTTGAAAAATCTTGCAGCATACGTATATTCTCCCAGTTCTTTTGCAAGGGCACCAATAGTCGGTAGTTGTGGAAGGTGCCTGCTTAGTTGATTAAATTTAGAAGCGGTACTTATTGAAAAATATTTGATTTCATTGTGTAAATCATTATTTGCATATGCCATTGTTCCTGTGCAATCGTTTATTCTAGCATACCAGATATTTTCTGGATCCATTTTTTCTGCATATTTCATGAGTTCAGTTTGAACTTTTTTCTTTTCCTTATTATCTGTTGTGAACCAAACCTTGGCATATAAATGATAGGGTGACTCAGAATCAGGCTCCAATCTTATTATAGAATCAGCATAAGCTGTTGCTTTAGGATAAGGGCTCTGCTGTTTATATTTAATAGCATAATTATGCCAATAGTCTAATTCCTCTAAATAATAATTAAGCTTAGTTTCCTTTTGCATGGAAAAACTTTTAGCTTCATCGAGTTCTCTTCTTGCCTCATCAAGCAAGCCTTCAGAAGTATAGGTTTGAGCCTTATAAATAAAACATTCAGCTTCCCAGTCTTGTCTTTTTTGCTCTTTGGCTAGGTCTAAGTTTTTTTGAATATAGAACAATGCAGTGTCTGGCTCAAATTCTATATATGCTTCGGTCAGCATTTTCTGATAGAAATAAATGGCATCGGTACTCTGTGCAGATGCACACTTTTGCTTCAATTCAGCTACTCTTGCATCGAAAATCTTTCGGTTATGTTCCTTTTGATTTAAGGTGGAATCCAGAATTGCAAAATAGTATAAGTCTTCTTTGGTGGCAGAACTTGGATTTTGTTGGCAAGAAAAAAGTGTAAAAATGACTATTCCTAAACAAAAAAGGAAATGTGTCTTATAATTGAAAAAGATTAAATCTTTTATATTCATAGTGCAGATTTAGGTTATTAGTGCAAATTTATAAATTTATTTGTTTTTATCAAAAAAAGAAGGAAAAGTTATATTCTTTTATATAAAGCTGCCTATTTGATTATGTTATTAGAGGATGGCTTTTCTAGTACTATTTTTGCAGACTTTTCCTTTTCAAGTTCTGAAGTTAAGATAAAATTATGGAGAATAGAATGTTTATTTTATTTTTGTGGATGAAAATCAATTGATATGAAGATGAATATATGGAAAAAGGCCTGTTTTGCACTGCTGGCCACAGTGGCAATTCCTGTTTGGGCACAACATGTGCATATATCAACAGATAAAACTTCGTTAGTATTAGAAGCAGCTGAAGGCGAGACATTGACTTTTGCCTATTATGGTGATAAGATCAGTGATTCGGAAATTGGGAATATGCTTGTTGCTGGTACTCCAAAGAAAGATGCGTATCCAGCGTATGGTATGCAGTGTATTGCAGAGACAGCATTAAGTGCTGTCCATGTGGATGGAAACATGACTTTACAACTTGTAGTGAGTGGAGTGAGGAGTACTACAGAACCTAATGGGGCTAAAGTGACAAGCATTGTATTGAAGGATAAAGTCTATCCTTTTACAGTTAATGTAAATTATCGTACTTATCCTAATAAGGAAATTATTGAGACTTGGACCGAAATATCTCACCAAGAGAAAGGTGTGGTAAAGCTCACTCAATTTGCATCTGGGTATTTACCTTTGCGTGTAGGGGATGTTTGGGTAAGTCATTTGTATGGCTCGTGGGCTAATGAGGCAAGAGTTGATGAAGAGCCGCTTCAGCATGGTATGCTGGTTATCAAGAATAAGGATGGGGCTCGTAATACGCATACTTCTCATCCTGAAGTGATGATATCTCTTGATGGCAAACCTCAGGAAAATACTGGTAGGGTAATCGGTGCTGCTCTTTGTTACAGTGGAAATTATAAACTTCGTTTTGATACTGGCGATGAAGATTATCATTGGTTCTTTGCAGGAATCAATGAGGAGAATTCAGAATATCATTTGCAAAAGGGTGAAACTTTTGTTACTCCTGTATTGGCTTTGACATACAGCAAGGAGGGATTAGGTGGCGTAAGCCGTAACTTCCATCGTTGGGCGCGTGAATATAAGTTAGCACATGGTAATAAACTGCGCAAGATCTTACTAAACAGCTGGGAAGGCGTGTATTTCAATATTAATGAGGCCGGCATGGATCAAATGATGGCTGATATCTCTTCAATGGGAGGTGAACTCTTTGTAATGGATGATGGTTGGTTCGGGGATAAATATCCACGCAAAAATGACTCCTCTTCTTTAGGAGATTGGGTGGTAGACACAAATAAATTACCTCATGGTATCAAAGGTTTGCTTCAGAGTGCCAAAAAACATGGTATCCGATTTGGCATTTGGATAGAACCGGAAATGGCCAATACAGTAAGTGAATTATATGAGAAGCATCCAGAATACATAATTAAACCTACGAACCGAGAACCTAATTTAGGTCGAGGAGGAACTCAAGTGGTTTTGGACCTCTCCAATCCTAAAGTGCAAGATTTGGTGTTCCAGGTTGTTGATACGCTCATGACTAATTATCCAGAAATTGATTATATAAAATGGGATGCTAATGCTCCTATTATGAATCATGGTTCACAATATCTGACAAAAGACAATCAGAGTCATTTGTACATAGAGTATCATCGTGGATTGGAAAAAGTGCTAAAACGCATACGTGCAAAGTATCCAGATGTTACTATTCAAGACTGTGCCAGTGGTGGAGGGCGTGCTAATTATGGGTTGCTCCCTTATTTTGATGAATTCTGGGTGAGTGATGACACTGATGCTTTACAGCGTGTTTATATGCAGTGGGGTACAAGCTATTTCTTTCCAGCAATAGCTATGGCTAGTCATATTAGTGCGGCACCAAATCATCAGACTTTTCGCACAATTCCAATTAAGTATCGTATTGATGTGGCAATGAGTGGAAGATTGGGCATTGAAATCCAGCCTAAAAATATGACGGAAGATGAGAAAACATTGGTTAAAAATGCGGTTGCTGAATACAAGCAGATTCGTGATATTGTACAGTTTGGAGATCAATATCGACTTTTGAATCCAAATGAGAAGAAAGGGGCTGCTAGTATGATGTTTGTCTCTGAAGATAAAACTCGTTCTGTTTTTTACTGGTGGAAGACTGAGACTTTTTGTGATCAGCATTTACCTCGTGTGACCATGAATGGTTTGGATCCTCAAAAACAATACAAGGTTCATGAATTAAATCGTATTGATAATAGACCTTTGACATATGAAGGTAAGGTTTTCAGTGGGGATTTCCTTATGAATAATGGCTTGGAAATGCCATTGAGTCACGATGTGAATTATGACAAAAGGAATGATTATGCAAGTCGTGTACTTTACTTGGAGGAAGTAAAATAAAGTTTTAGGTTATAAATAAAAGCCCGAAAGAATGAATGAACATACTATCTTTCGGGTTTTTTATATCATTTGTTTTATATAGACGCTAATCCTTTGAGCATTTCCTCCTTGATAAAATCTTTTAGCTCTTGGTTCTCTATTATTTGAATATGATTTGAAAGGCCCATGATGAAGCGCCCAATACCCTTAACGTTACAGATTTGTGTATTATAGATCCAGTGTTCTTCTCCATCAGGGATGAGTTCATCTTCCTGCAAAATTATTTCTTCCTTGAGAAGATTTGTTGCAAATCTGTCCAACCTTAATTTTACAGGTATTAAATTATCACCAGAGAAATGGAAAGCATCGGTATAGGCTTTTTTATGGAATGGGCGGAAATCCCAATTAGTCTGTAGGACAACCACTTCACCAATACGTGTGATTTTGTAGGTTTTATTCACTTTGGCGTATACCTCGAAAGCACGAACTTCTGTATTTCCGGCCGTGAAAGCAAAAGGTTCTACCAGCCTGTCGGAGGTCGTAGAACTGTTAGAAGAATTGTAACCCTTGAATAGACATTGTCTTCCTTCCTTGACAGCTTGATAAAGTGCCTGCTGATTCTTTGCAAATTGTTCATCTGATATGATGTTTTCCATCAGGTTCAAGTCATATAACCGTGAGAGTTTACTCAGTAGATGGTTAATCGCTATAGTTTTATTGGGAATACCTTCAAGGATTTTTTTTAAAGTGATGGCTTCGTCTTCAGTAAAATGTATGAGTTCAGTAATTCTTTTAAAGAATTCAGATTCTTTATCTAAACGATAAATGCCCGATTTGTTCTTTTCTACTTTAAAACCATATTCCTCGAAGAAATCCAGATAACGATAGATGCTTCTTGAGGAAAGACCCAATTTTTCACCAATTTCTTCTATGGGGTATTTCCGGTTTTGTGTCAAGAGCAGCATGAGTTGCAATTGTCTTTCGAATTTATTCAGTGACATATAATTTTATATTTTGATGCGAATTTAATATATTTTTAGATAATACGGAAATGAATTGTCATAAATTGTCAAAAAATGAGTATTTCTTTGCAGTATCAAAATGATGGAGCATTTAATTTTTAGAATTATGAAAAAGGAATTATCAGTAACGATGAATTTCGGAACAAAAGTAAGAGTGGCCTTGCAAAGTGTGGGTGAGGGTCTGGCCAAAGTGTATTCTTCTCTTTTGGAAGAACCGATTAGTGTGAAGCAGGCGTGGAAAATTCTTCATGCAAGTGTCGCATTGAGTTTTGCTGCATTTACATCCTGCTCTGTGTTTGCTCATTTTATACTAGTAACTTGGTTCCTTTTTACTATTTGGGACTGTAAACGTGCAGGCTTAAAGTAAAAAGTCTGTTGTTGTGATGTTTTTAAGCCTAAAAATCAATTAGATTTGCTGAAAAATTTGTACCTTTGCGTCGCAAATTGAAAAAGTTTAAAAACAGAATATTATGGCAAAGAAAGCTCTTTTGATGATCCTAGATGGATGGGGCATCGGTGATCGTAGTAAAGGAGATGTTATTTTTAACACTCCAACTCCTTATATGGACTATTTAAATGCAGAGTATCCTCATTCTCAGTTGCTCGCTTGTGGTGAGAGTGTAGGATTGCCTGATGGTCAGATGGGAAACTCTGAGGTTGGTCATCTTAATATAGGTGGTGGCCGAGTTGTTTATCAGGATTTGGTAAAGATTAACCGAGCTTGTTCTAGCAATAGCATTCTTCAGAATAAGGAAATTATATCAGCTTATAGTTACGTTAAGGAAACAGGCAAGAAACTTCACTTGATGGGTTTGACTTCCACCGGTGGAGTGCATAGTTCTTTGACCCACTTGTATAAGTTGATCGATATTGCGAAGGAGTACAATCTGGAGGGGCGTACTTTTGTTCATTGCTTTATGGATGGTCGTGATACAGACCCAAAGAGTGGTAAGGGTTTTATTGCGGATGTAGAAAACCATATTAATGAGGTAGGCTGTGGTGTTGTAGCATCTATTATCGGTCGTTTTTATGCAATGGACCGTGATAAGCGTTGGGAACGTATTAAGGTGGCTTATGACCAGTTGGTTTGTGGAGAAGGTAAGTTGTCCGATAATATGACTCAAGCTATGCAGGAAAGTTATGATGATGGCGTTACAGATGAGTTCATTAAGCCAATAGTGAATAGTACGGTAGATGGTACAATTCAGGATGGTGATGTCGTTATCTTCTTCAATTACCGCAATGATCGTGCAAAGGAAATCACATCAGTCTTGACTCAACAGGATATGTCAGAGCAAGGTATGCACACAATCCCAGGTCTTCAGTACTATTGTATGACTCCATATGATGCGTCCTTCAAGGGTGTCCATATTCTTTTCCCTAAGGAGAATGTAACAAATACTTTAGGTGAGTATCTTTCTTCTAAAGGATTGAAACAGCTTCATATTGCTGAGACAGAGAAGTATGCTCATGTAACATTCTTCTTTAATGGTGGACGTGAGGCTCCATATGAAGGTGAGGATCGTATTTTGGTTCCATCTCCAAAGGTTGCCACTTATGATTTGAAGCCGGAAATGAGTGCCTTTGAAGTTAAAGATAAATTGGTTGCTGCAATTGATACTCAGAAATATGATTGGATTGTTGTAAACTATGCAAATGGTGATATGGTTGGACATACAGGAGTCTATGCTGCAGTAGAGAAGGCTGTTGTTGCAATTGACCAGTGTGTTAAGGAAACTGTAGAGGCTGCAAAGGCTAATGGATATGAGGTCCTGATTATTGCAGACCATGGAAATGCTGATAATGAGCTGAATCCAGATGGTACTCCAAATACAGCTCATTCTCTAAACCCTGTACCATTTATCTATGTTACTTCTAATAAGTCTGCGAAGGTTGAAGATGGAATTTTGGCAGATGTGGCTCCATCAATCCTTCATATTATGGGCTTGGAGCAGCCAGCAGAAATGACTGGAAAGTGTTTGATTAAGGATTAATCTTTATAGAAAAGGATAAGGGCGGGACTTGATAGCTCCGCCCTTATTTTATAAATTGAGCGATGATACAGATTGACGATGTATTAGTTTCCTTAGATGTATTGGATCAGTATTTCTGTTGCGATTTAAATGCTTGCCATGGAGAATGCTGCATAGAAGGTGATGCTGGCGCTCCTGTGGAATTGGATGAAGTGGCAGAATTAGAGAATGTCTTAGATGCGGTTTGGGATGATTTAAGTCTTGAAGCTCGTATTGTTATCAATAAGCAAGGTGTCGTATATACAGATAGTGAAGGTGATTTGGTGACTTCAATAGTAAATAATAAGAATTGTGTTTTCACTTGCTATGATGAGAAAGGATGTTGTTTCTGTGCTATAGAAAAAGCTTATCGTGCTGGAAAGACTAATTTTTATAAGCCAGTGTCATGCCATCTTTATCCTATCCGTGTCAAGGATTTTGGAGAATTTAAAGGGGTAAATTATCATCGTTGGGATGTTTGTAAGGCTGCTGTGCTCTTAGGAAAGAAACTGGACTTAAGAGTATATCAGTTTTTAAAAGAGCCGCTTATACGCAAATTTGGACAACCATGGTATGATGAGTTGGAAGATTGTGTAAAAGAGCTAATAGAAAAAAAGATGATAGACTAAGTTGTCTACCATCTTTTTTATTACTATATGGTTAATTAAGGTTATGCATCTACATTTGCATAAATTGCATTTTGTTCAATGAACTCTCGACGAGGAGCAACTTCTTCGCCCATTAACATAGAGAATGCGTAGTCAGCTGCAGCAGCATTCTCAATAGTAACTTGCTTCAAATAACGAGTCTCAGGGTTCATAGTTGTTTCCCATAGTTGTTCTGGGTTCATTTCGCCCAAACCTTTATAGCGTTGTGTATGAATGGCAGATTCTTTTCCTTCTCCATACTTATCAATGAATTTTTGACGTTCGTCATCATTGTAACAGTATTCTTTAATCTTTCCTTTTGTGCAAAGATATAGTGGAGGAAGTGCTATATATAGATAACCATCCTGAATTAATTGAGGCATATAACGGTAGAATAGAGTCATGATCAAAGTTCCAATGTGAGCACCATCAACATCGGCATCGGCCATGATAATAACTTTGTGATAACGAAGTTTATCCAGATTGGCAACTTTACTATCATCTTCACCTACCCCATAGCGTATACCCAAAGCTTGAATGATATTGTTTACTTCATCACTTTCAAATGCCTTGTGCCACATAACACGCTCAACATTCAATATTTTACCACGAAGTGGAAGTATTGCTTGAGTTGCCCGGCTTCGACCTTGTTTTGCAGAACCGCCTGCTGAATCTCCCTCGACGAGAAATAACTCACAGTTTGCAGGGTCTTTGTCTGAGCAATCTGCCAATTTGCCAGGAAGGCCACCACCCGTCATAGGACTCTTACGTTGAACGCTCTCACGTGCCTTGCGAGCTGCTATACGGGCTGTTGCAGCCAAGATGACTTTTTTTACGACGAGCTCAGCCTCTTTTGGATGCTCTTCCAGATAGTAGGATAAGGCCTCGCTAACAGCAGATCGTACAGCACCTGATACTTCACTGTTACCTAATTTTGTTTTAGTTTGACCCTCAAACTGAGGTTCAGCAACCTTGACGGAGATAACAGCAATCAAACCTTCACGGAAGTCTTCAGGAGCAATCTCGATTTTTGCTCTTTCAATTTCTTTCTTGAAGTTGTCTTCTGCATATTTTTTTAGAACCTGAGTTAATGCTGCACGGAATCCTGCTTCGTGAGTACCACCCTCAATTGTGTTTATGTTGTTTACATAGGAATGTAGATTCTCTCTGTAACCAGTGTTGTACATGATAGCACATTCTACTGGAGTGCCTTGTTTTTCTGTATTTAGGTAGATAACATCATCCATTAGAGGAGTATTTCCTGAATTAAGGAATCTTACGAATTCCTTAACACCTTCATCAGAGTGAAATTTTTCTTTTCGAGGGGTCCCATCTTCATGAGCACCTTCGACATTTGTACGGACATCTGTCAGAGTTATAGTAATGCCTTTATTTAGATATGCCAATTCACGAAGGCGAGTGGCCAGTACGTTATAGTCGTATTGTGTAACGGTAAAAATAGTGTCATCTGGCCAAAATTGCTGACGAGTTCCATTCAACGTGGTTTCACCAACAACTTTAACATCATACAGAGGCTTGCCACAGGAATATTCCTGTTGATAAATTTTGCCATCACGAAAAACCTGTGTGGTCATGTGTATAGAGAGGGCGTTTACACAAGAAACACCAACGCCATGCAAGCCACCAGAAACTTTATATGAGCCTTTGTCAAACTTTCCACCAGCATGCAGCACTGTCATCACAACTTCCAAAGCGGATTTGTGTTCTTTTTGGTGCATATCAACGGGGATTCCACGTCCATTATCTTGGACGGTAATAGAATTATCTTGGTTGATTGTTACTTCAATATGGGAGCAATATCCAGCCAGTGCTTCATCAATAGAATTGTCTACAACCTCGTATACCAAATGGTGTAAACCCTTCTTGCTGATATCGCCAATATACATAGCCGGACGTTTACGTACAGCTTCCAATCCTTCGAGTACTTGAATGTTACTTGCGGAGTATTGTCCGGCGTTTAATTCGTTGATTTCTTCTGCCATTTTCTACTTTAGATTTAACTCTACAAAGGTACGAAAAAAAAACGAATTAGAGAAGAAATCTTCTCTAAAAATAAGTGTGTAAAGAACTATTGTGTAGGAGGTTAGATGGCTCTGGTAAACAGCAAAAGGCTGAATTCATTGAATCCAGCCTCTACTATTGCTTTTCGTCAGAGAAATTAGCCCAACTTAGCGATGTGTGCGCAGAGCTTAGCCTTCAGATTAGCAGCTTTGTTCTTGTGGATATAGTTGCGTTTAGCCAATTTATCCAAGCACTTCTGAACTTTTGGATACAAAGCAACTGCCTCTGCCTGATCTGTAGTAGCGCGGAGCTTGCGAACAGCATTACGCATTGTTTTAGCGTAATATCTGTTGTGGAGTCTTCTTTTCTCCTCCTGACGGATTCTCTTAAGTGATGATTTGTGATTTGCCATCTCGACTAATCTTTTTAATTTATTCTTATTTGTTATTAATTGTAGTCCCTAGGAGAGTCGAACTCCTCTTTAGAGAATGAAAATCTCTCGTCCTAACCGATAGACGAAGGGACCAAACCAGTATTCAGTTAAGGCAAGTGGCCTTAATTGCGGGTGCAAAGGTAAAGTAAAAAAATAATTCGACAAAACTTTTCAAGTATAATTTTTCCTTTTTGCTGAAAAAACGCAGTTGATTGATATTCTTAAATCTAGATTACTGATGTTGGATTTTGACTTTTAGTGTCTTTGTCTTATCTTTGTCTCAAAGTTTGAAAATATGTTGAAAAAGACGAAGGCGATAGTTCTCTTTACCTTGAAGTATAATGATTCATCATCGATAGTGCATGCTTTCACCGAAGAGGATGGGCGTATGTCTTTTTGGCTGCGCATTCCTAAAAGCCATAAAGCAAAAGTGAAGAGTGTACTTTTCCAACCATTGTCAATTCTGGAATTGAATATCGATGTTTCTAAACGTGGTTTGAATTATATTAGGGAGGCTCAGGCCGTTTTTCCTTTTAGTTCTCTACCTTTTGATCCTTTGAAACTTTCGGTAGCACTCTTTCTTGCCGAATATCTGTCCAAGGTTCTTCGTGAAGAAGCTCAGAACCTTCCTCTTTTTGCTTATCTGGAAAATTCTATTCAGTGGTTAGATGGAGCTAATGAGGTTCCTGCCAATTTTCATTTGGTTTTTTTGATGCGACTTTCTCGTTTCTTAGGTCTTTATCCAAATTTGGATAATTATCATGAGGGTGATTTTTTTGACCTTGAGAATGGTTGTTTTGTTTCTTTACAACCTTTTCATGGTCAGTTTGTACAAGGGCAGCAGGCAAAGCATATTTTGACTTTAATGCGCATGAATTATGAAACTATGCACTTATTTAGGATGAGTCGTACTGATAGAAATGAGATATTAGATGTGCTGCTCAAGTATTATTCCATTCATATACCTGGAAGTGCAGATTTGAAATCTCTTCCTGTTCTTAAAGAACTTTTTGATTAAAAAGAAAAAGGACTATTTGTAAGATAGTCCTTTATATAATAGATGTAAAAAATGAGGTTATGCCAATAACTTTTTCACTATTGTAGAAATCGCAGAACCTTCAGCTTTGCCTGCAAGCTGTTTAGTTGCAGTTCCCATAACTTTTCCCATGTCTTTCATGCTGGTTGCACCAACATTAGCTATAATTTCTCTAAGTGCAGCCTCTAATTCTGTTTCAGACATTTTTTTAGGGAGATAGGTTTCAATGACAGCAACTTGTGCTAACTCATCATCGGCTAAGTCCTGACGGTTCTGTGATACATAAAGTGATGCGGATTCTTTGCCTTGTTTGGCTAGTTTTTGAAGAATCTTCAGTGCATTTTCGTCCGTAAGAGTATCATTGGCACCCGGTGCAGTTTTAGCCTCTAGAAAATATTTCTTGATATTGCGCAAAGTTTCCAAACGGACCTTGTCCTTGGCTTTCATGGCGTCTTTTATATCATTGCTAATCTGGTCAAATAACATAATGCTTTGTTTTAGAATGTAATAGTTTTTAATGAATCGGACTGTTCAGTGGCTTTTCCTGCAGAGGAAGATTTTGCTTTAATGCTTTCAAGCTGGTCTTTAGAACGTTTATGAGTTGCAGTTGTTTCCACCATGGAGATAATGTCTTCATTATCCAGATCATCCTGATTGAAAATGTAAATATGGTGACGGCGTTTATAGATACTAGTCGTTTTTTCTTGGCTATAGTATTTACTGCGGCGGTTGATGCGTTGTTGTTCTTGTTCCTCCAATTCAGCCAAGTGTTCGGCTTCTTCACGGCTACGGTTAGCTAATACCTCATCCATGCCAGGGACGCTATCTATTCCAAATCCAGTAGCCAAAATGGTTACTTTTACCTGTTTGCCAAGGTCTGGATCAGCAGATAAACCGAATTTAGTTTCGACCTCACCACCAAAACGTTCCATGAATTCATGGATTTCGTTCATTTCTTCCATCATTAGAGAGTCTCCTTCATTTTCTGCACAAAAGCTTATGCTTAGGAGTATTTTTTGTGAGTTGTAGATGTCATTGTTATTCAACAAAGGAGAATGTAATGCAGACTCTATAGCCTTAGTAACTCGGCCTTCACCTTCACCATATCCTGAACTCATAATTGCAACACCACCATTCTTTAATACGGTTTTTACGTCATTAAAATCAAGGTTAATGACTCCATGCATGGTGATTATTTCAGCAATGCTCTTTGCTGCAATAGAAAGTGTATCATCTGCTTTACCAAATGCATTTAATACTGTCAGTTCCGGATAAATCTCACGAAGACGTTCATTGTTTATGACTAATAAGGCATCGACATGTTTTGAGATTTCTTCTACACCGTCTAAAGCCTGGTCTATTTTTTTATTGCCTTCAAAACGGAATGGAATAGTCACAATACCTACGGTAAGAATATCCATCTCCTTTGCAATACGTGCAATGACTGGAGCAGCACCGGTTCCTGTACCACCACCCATACCGGCAGTAATGAAGACCATCTTGGTTCCATCATTCAGCATCGCATGAATTTCATCAATGCTCTCTTCTGCTGCTTGACGGGCAACGCTAGGACGGTTACCTGCACCAAGACCTTCTTTCCCTAATTGTAGATGAACAGGGACTGGTGAATCACTTAAAGCTTTACTGTCTGTATTGCAAACCACAAAATTCACATCGTGGATACCTTCTCTATACATGTGATTAACAGCGTTACCGCCGCCGCCACCTACACCAATAACCTTAATAATGCTAGGGTTGTTCGTTGGGAAGTTAAAATCAATATTCTCAAACTCTTCTTCCATTGCTATATACTTTTAGTGGTTATTAATCTTCATCGCTAAATATGGTAGTACCAAATTTGGTGACATTTTTCTTCAGTTTGTTCCACCAACTATTCTCGCGACGTTCACGGTCCTCTTCAGCTTGCTTCTGACGTTCAAGCTCAGCTTCTTGTTCTTGACGCTCTTTTTCTTGTAGTTCTCTTTGTTTAGCTTCTTCTGCCTCTTTCTGCCTAAGCAGCTCTTGCTGGCGTTCTTGGTAAGACTCACCGTTAGGACCAAATAGACTGTCAGTTTCCAAAACGCTTTCAAAGCAATTGTCTTTGCCAATTATCATTAAAGATAAAGTTGTATTCAATGAACCGTCTCGGCTTCTGATGTCAGGATTCTTGGCATCAATAGTAGGGATGACGAATTTTGCAGTTCTGATTTTCTCTACATTAGTACGTTTCTTGAATGCGAGTTCAATATTCTTTAAGTTAGAGCCTCCACCTGTTAGAATGAAGCCGGCTAGGAGATCATCTGCATATTTTGATTGTCTTACTTGTTCACTTACATTGGCAATGATTTCCTCAACGCGACTTTCTACTATATCATTTAGTAATTTCGCCTCTATGTTGCGTTCATCGGTAACAGGAAAAGTCTTATCATCATCGTTATCGGCATTGTCTTCTTTCTCAGTATAGGCACAGCCATATTTTAATTTCAATTCTTCAGCATCTTCTTCTTCAATTTGCTGTGCACTGATATCCTTGGTTATGTTGTAACCTCCCAATGGAATCACAGATAGGTGGCGAAGAATATTGTTCTTGTATATTGATACAGTGGTGGTTTGTGCACCTAAATCAATGAGAGCGCATCCTGAACGTTTCTCAACATCGCTTAGAACGCATTCGCCTAAAGCTAATGGAGCTACAATATAGTCAGCTACTTGTATGCCTGCTAGAGCTAAACTTTTCTCAAGGTTCTGTCTTAGGCTGTATCGAGCTATGATATTTACGTAGCGGCCTTCAATAGAATCGCATACTACACCCACTGGATCAATCTGAGAGTTCGTTCCCACTTTATATTCTTGTGGAACAACCTGAAGAAGTTCTTGATTGTCATAAGTGAAATCGCGATTTGCTTTCTTCAATTCGTCAACAGTTTCTTTTGAGATGACAGAACCTGGTTCTAGTGGTAAATTCACGGAATGAAATACAGTATGCAAAGACTGACCGCCAATACCGATATAAGCTTTTCCGATAATGGCTTTCAAACTTTTTTCAAGTTTCAGCTTGATGTTGATAAGACACTGGGCTGTCTTGTCAATGTTGTAAACAAGACCTCGCTTAATAAACGAGGACGAATCTTCTCTGGCATAGGCCAGTACTGTGATACTACCATCACTGTTCTTCTTTCCCGCTATGCCGGTAACCTTAGAAGAACCGAATTCGATTGCGACGACAAAGTCTTTAACTTCTTTTGTTGCCATATATTATACTACTTTTTTGTGCAGATTATCTGATTACTGAATTCCAAATTTATACGGGAATACTTGTTCCACCCAATTTGGGATAGTGCTTTTTCATAGAAAATCCTCAGTCGGTACAGTTTGTCCTCAAATTGTTCTGGTTTCCCTAAATAGACTATATGATTACCTACACGAGGAACAAGTTCCACATTGCCACTTTCAGTAATATTAATTTGTTCTATCATGCTATCCCAAAACTCATCTTCTTGTATGTATTGCCCTAGTGGAAGCAAATGCTTGATGGCATATTTACTGGTAACGTGTCCAGTAACGACAGGCAAGTTTGCAGCATAAAGCGCATTGCCAGATGCCATGTGATGGCCTTGGGCATCAAGGTAGCAGCTTTCTCCTGTTCTGGAAAGAATGCGCAAAATAGGTAAGCGCTGACTTATCTCAATGCATATTTTACTAGTAGCAGACCGATAGCACTGTGCTTTATTGATGAATGGATTTTCTTGGAGTTTCTCTTCAATCTCTCTAGTATTTATGTCAACGACATTTTTCCCCACGGGATAAAGGTCAAAACTCTTCAAAATTCGTTCTACTTCTTTCGTGTTAATGAATCCTGCACGCAAACTGTCGTTCACAAGGGTCACCACTTGAGTGCAAACCTCTGTGTCGGACGGCTTATTGAAGAGGGTGATTGCTACTATGAAATAGCCACCTAGGACAAAAAGCACGATTGATAGCAGAATTTTCTTTATCATTTATTTTTCAGAATATCTGATGTCGGTATATAATTGTCAATATCACCTGCTCCCAATGCAATGAGCACTTCAAAATGACCATTGCATATGATGTTTGGAATATCTTCTTTATGACACATCCGTTTTTCTATGCCAGGTCTAAGGTTATCGTAAATTAATTTACTGGTTACTCCTGGTATAGGTTTCTCTCTAGCTGGGTAGATGTCTACTAGAATAACTTCATCAAGCAGAGACAAGCTTTTTGCAAATTCTTTGTAGAAATCGCGAGTTCGAGTATAAAGATGTGGTTGGAAGATTGCTGTAATCTTCTTCTCTTTATATAGTTCACGAATTGAAAGAATGCTTTGATGAATCTCTTCTGGATGATGAGCATAATCAGTTAATAATACGAAATTATCACTTTTGATTTTGAAATCAAAGCGTCGGTCAATGCCTCTGAAACTTTCCATTCCAGCCTTAATCTCATTAGCAGAGACACCTGCTATTTGAGCTAAAGCCATAGCTCCGATACCATTCTCAATATTAATGCTGATAGGAACACCCAATTTTATGTCTTTGATGCTTCCTAAAGGAGAAATAAAGTCAAAGATAATTTCCCCATTTCCTATCCGGATGTTCTCTGCATGAAAATCTCCACTTGCACGATTGTATGTATAGGTCGTCACTCCTTCCTGAACATCAGGTTTCATTTCTAGTCCTTCATGTATGATTAGGAATCCATTTGGTTGGATGAGAGAACTATATTTACGGAAACTTTCAAGATATGCCTCCTTTGTTCCATAGATGTCCAAATGGTCTGGATCTGTTGCTGTAATGACGGAGGCATATGGTGTCAACCAATGGAAAGAACGGTCAAACTCGTCTGCTTCAATTACGATGTATGGACTATGAGCCAATATGTAATTCGTACCATAGTTTTTGGATATACCTCCTAAAAATGCATTACAATCGACCTTGGACTGATGCAAAAGGTGTGCACACATAGTGGATGTGGTGGTTTTCCCATGAGTCCCTGCTACGCAAAGTGCTTTACCTGAGCGGCTTAATGTCCCCAGCACTTGTGCACGTTTTTCAACTTCAAAGCCATTGTTTTGGAAATAGCATAGTTCTGCATGCTCCTTAGGTATGGCGGGAGTATAAATAACCAAAGTTGCAGATGCATCTTTGAAAGTATTAGGAATTAGGTCCACATTCTCTTCGAAGTGAATCTCAGCTCCTTCTTGAATCAGCAGGTCTGTCAATTCGCTTGGAGTCCTGTCATATCCAGCAACTGATATGCCTTTGTGAAGGAAGTAGCGGGCAATAGCACTCATGCCAATGCCTCCGATTCCTACAAAATATACAGCCTTTATATTTTCAACTTTCATTTTAGTCTTATTATTTGCTGTCTCGATAAGCAACTGCCAACTTATATACTTCTTGCGCAATGATGTCGGCAGAGTTTTCATATGCTAATGTAGCAATGTTTTTACTTAGGGTTTGCAGCCTTTCTGGACGGTTGACAATTTCAATTGCAAGTTTAATTAAGGTGTCTTTTGCCTCTATGTCTTTAACATACAGTGCAGCATCTTTGTTTACCAATGCCAGAGCATTTTTAGTCTGGTGGTCTTCTGCAACATTTGGTGAAGGAACCAGAATAACAGGCTTCTTCAAAAGGCAAAATTCAGAGATGGAACCTGCTCCAGCGCGAGAAATAACCAAATCCGCAGCAGCATATGCAACATCCATATTTGAGATAAAATCTGTTACATACAGCATTTCTAAGTTTTTCTCATTCTTTAGTAGTGTCTGAATCTCTTGGCTGTAGTATTTGCCAGTTTGCCAGATAAATTGGGCATTGGACTCTCGAATCAAATCCAAATGATTCAATACACTCTCATTAATAGTCCTGGCACCTAAACTTCCACCTATAAGCAGAATGGTTTTCTTATCAGGCTTGAGACCGAACGCTTTGGCAGCTTCTTCTTTGCTTATCTTGCTATCCAATAACCCCTGACGCACGGGATTACCAGTCTTTATAATTAGATTGGCAGGGAAAAATTTTTCCATCCCGTCGTATGCCACACAAATTTTCTTGGCGTTTTTTGCCAGCAGTTTATTGGTTACTCCTGCATATGAATTTTGCTCTTGTATCAGTGTCGGAATTCCCATTTTTTGCGCCATTTTCAAAGTTGGTCCACTGGCATATCCACCTACGCCAACAGCAGCCATTGGCTTAAAATCCTTGATAATTCTGTATGCCATGAACTGGCTTTTCAACAGTTTCCAAAGGACTGGTATATTGGCGAGCAGATTCTTGCGGTTAAATCCGGCAACCGGCAATCCTTTAATAGGATAGCCGGCAGCAGGAACGCGTTGCATTTCCATTCGCCCTTCTGCACCCACAAACAATATATTAGCTTCAGGATGCTGTTTTTTGATGGCATTGGCAATAGATACAGCAGGGAAAATGTGACCACCTGTACCTCCGCCACTTATGATGATATTAAGTTCTTCCATCCAGTTTTTGTTTAATGTGCAAAAATACGAAATTTAATCTTTTTTGTCAAGTTATTTATTTCATATTTTCATCATTGTAATACATATTTGTCATGGATTTTTCATTCTCGGGTGTATCAATTCCCATTTTTATTTCCTGCTTTTTATTAACGTACCGACTGATGCTCAGCATCATGCCAATATAGCAGCAATTGATAAGCATGGAAGATCCTCCTCGGCTAATTAGAGGAAGGTTCTGTCCTGTGACAGGGAACAATCCTACCGCTACCATCATGTTCAAAATAGCTTGGCATACAAGCATCAATGCCAGTCCCATGATCAAAAATGCAGGAAAGTTCCTTTCACTGTGACTCGCTATTCGTCCCGCTCGAATTAAAAGGAACATATATAGCATAAGGACAAAAATACCTCCTTCAATACCCATTTCCTCAATAATAATGGCATAAATGAAGTCGGAATATGCTTGTGGCAGAAAGTCTCTCTCCACAGAATTACCTGGCATTTTGCCGATGACATTACTGGTAGCGATGGCTATCTGTGCATGAGCCGTCTGGGCATCTTTTCCAGTCAAATCCAGTGTGTCCTTATCCTCCAGGTGGTTTTTAATACGGTTTTGCCAGGTTCCCATGCGGTGTACAATACCTGAAGTGTTTTCGGCTACTTCTTTTGGGACAAGCATAACTATTGCTACAACAGAGCCGACCAGCAATCCAATCACAACAAACATTTTGGTAAGTTGTACTAGAGAAACCCTTCCAATAAACATCATCAGAGTCACTACACCAAAGAGCAGACAAGCAGTGGAAAGATTTTCAGGAGCGATTAATCCGCAGATAATTACGGTAATCCACATAATGAACTTGAATGCTTTTGGATTGGCCTGTTTCTCACCCTGCATGGATGCTAAAATTTGTGCCACAGAAATGATTACTGCAGCTTTTGCCAATTCTGAAGGCTGGAACTTGATACCAAAAATAGGTAACCAGCGGGCTGCATCATTTTCTGCTACACCAAAAGCATAAACGGCAAGCAGTAAAAAGAAGGAAAGGGGAAGCATAAATACTGGCAATATTTTAAACCAGCGGCATGGAATGAGATGGATACCCCATACCAGTAAGGCTCCAATGAAGATGTAGATACAGTGACTCAGCATTGGCCCCCAATAGTCTCCAGTCTTATAGGACAATGTACTGGTAGCACTATATACTTCGATGATTGAGACTAGACTCAAAAAGAAGTATATCATCCAGATAACCTTATCGCCTTTAAAAATGTTGAACACGCTCAACTTCATTTCTTCCTTCTTGTTTTTAGAGTGCTTTTACACATGCTTTAAACTGTTCGCCACGGTCCTCGTAGCTCTTGAACAAGTCAAAACTTGCACAGCAAGGGCTTAACAAAACAGTATCTCCAGGTTTTGCCATCTCATAGCATGCCTGAACTGCATCTTTCATGCTTTGGACATCACGCACAGGCAGTCCTATAGGGTCAAAGAATTGGTGCAACTTTTCATTATGTAGTCCCATGTAGACTAAACCCACACATTTCTCTTTGACCAATTCCTTAATCTCATTGTAATCGTTACCTTTGTCCTTACCTCCCAAAATGAGAATGGTAGGAGTCTTCATGCTCTGGAGTGCATAAAAGCAAGAATTGACATTGGTTGCTTTAGAATCATTTATATAGCTAGCTCCCTTTACATTCGCAACTTTTTCCAACCGGTGTTCTACACCTTTGAAGGTCATCAGACCCTCACGGATGATTTCTTTTCTGATTCCTGAAAGATTTGCAGTAATACCTGCAGCCAAGGAATTGTATAGGTTATGTTTTCCTGTCAATGCCAGTTCCTCCTGCTCCATATTGAAAGCGATAGGAGCGTCGAAATACACTTTGTTATTATCTGTGTAAGCAATAACGCCATTTTCCTTGATTTCAGCGAAAGGATATAGTCTGGCTTTGAGACCATATTTGCTCAGTTCTTTTTGAATGATAGGGTCATCATTCCAGAAAACGAAAGCATCTTCTTCTGTTTGGTTTTGGGTGATTCGGAACTTTGCATCTACATAGTTTTGCATCTTGTAATCATAGCGGTCCAGATGGTCTGGAGTTATATTCATCAAGATTGCAATGTTGGCACGGAAGTCATACATGTTATCCAACTGAAAACTACTTAATTCAATGATGTAGTAATCATAATTCTTTTCTGCTACCTGCAAAGCCAGGCTTTGTCCGATATTGCCTGCTAAACCTACATTATATCCTGCAGATTTGAAGATGTGATAAATTAAGGATGTAGTAGTGGTTTTTCCGTTGCTTCCAGTAATACATATCATTTTGGCATTGGTATAACGTCCTGCAAATTCTATCTCTGAGATAATAGATGTCCCTTGTGCTTTTAACTTTTCAATCATAGGGGCATTATTGGGAATTCCTGGACTTTTTACTACCTCATCTGCGTTCAGAATGAGATTTTCAGTATGTTGCCCTTCTTCCCAAGGAATTTGGTATTTGTTTAGGAGTTCCTTGTATTTATCTTTTATTTTAGACATGTCAGAGACAAAGACTTCAAAGCCTTTGACTTTAGCCAGAACAGCAGCTCCTGCTCCGCTTTCTCCTGCACCTAAAACAACTAATCTTTTCATATCCTTATTGTTATCTAATCTTCAATGTAATAATAGTGATTGCAGCCAGTATGATGGTTATAATCCAAAACCTGACAGTAATCTTTGCTTCGTGGTATGGTCTCTTTGGGAATGTATATTTGTAATTACATCCAGGAATCATTTGTTCTTTTGTTACTCGGAAAGCATCGTGGATAGGGGTACGTTTGAACATACGTTGTACCACACCTTTTTTCTTTCCTGCCTTGAAATATTGAGTCTGCAGAATGACAGACAGGTTCTCTATTAAGAAAATACCGCAAAGAATAGGAATCAAAAGTTCCTTATGTATAGCTATTGCCAGAACAGCAATAATACCTCCAATAGTCAGACTACCTGTATCTCCCATGAAAATCTGAGCAGGAAACGCATTGTACCAAAGAAAACCTATCAGAGCTCCAACAAAGGCACAGATATATACTACAAGTTCCTCACATCCAGGTATAAACATAATGTTCAGGTAATCAGCATATTGTATGTGACTGGAGACATAAGCTAATATGCCTAGTGTGACACCTATGATGGCCGAGTTTCCCGCAGCCATGCCATCCATGCCATCGTTTAGATTTGCACCATTGGAGACAGCCGTCACAACGATGGTTGTTATGATTACAAACAAAATCCATCCAGCCTCTTGTTTGTACTTTCCACAGAAGAACATGAGGTCTGCGTAATCAAGTTGGTTCTTCTTGAAGAACGGAATGGTTGTTTTGGTAGACTTTTCTTCTTGACTCTTATGGGTTACTGTCTCTATACCATTGGTCTGAGTGACATTAACTTTCTCACGTATAACCGCCTGTGGGCTGAAATATAGGGTTAATCCTACGATAATGCCCAAACCAACTTGACCAATAATCTTGAATTTCCCGTGTAATCCTTCCTTGTCTTTTTTGAAGATTTTTATATAGTCGTCAAGGAATCCTAATGTGCCTAGCCAAACAGTAGTTATGAGCATTAGAATGAGATATACATTGTCAAAACGCCCTAACAGTAGGCAAGGAACTAGAATGGCTATTATAATAATGACTCCACCCATGGTGGGAACACCTTTCTTGCTAGTGCCATATGGGTCTATCTTAACGTCGCGTTGGGTCTCAGCTATGGATTTGCGTTTCAGCAATTTGATGAAGTATTCACCAAACCACATGGATACCAATAGTGAGATGATAAGTGCCATGAGGGAACGAAAGGATACATAACTGAACATTCGCATGCCCGGTATGTCCATCTTCTCCAAAAATGCTGCTAAATAGTATAACATGAGCTAAATCTTACAAACCAAATAATTCAAGAAGGATTTCTTTGTCGTCAAAATGGTGTTTTACACCCTTTATGTCTTGATAATTCTCGTGTCCTTTACCTGCCACTAAAATGACATCACCTGGTTTTGCCAGTAGACAGGCTGTACGTATAGCTTCTTTCCGGTCTACAATGGAAATAACTCTCTTCATGTCATCTTCATTCAGTCCGGCAAGCATGTCATTGATAATATCTTGAGGTTCCTCAAATCGAGGATTGTCACTTGTGATAATAACTTTGTCGCTTAATTTAGCAGATTCCTGTGCCATAATGGGACGTTTGCCTTTGTCACGGTTTCCACCTGCTCCCACAACAGTGATTACTTCTCCTTTGCCTCTTAATACCTCATGAATAGCATTCAGTACATTGACCAATGCATCAGGAGTGTGTGCATAATCAACAATTGCAGTAACGCCTTCTTTGGAGCGAACTGCATCAAAACGGCCATTTACAGAGTGCAATGTGCTTAGAACAACCAAAATGTCTTCAGGCTTTTTACCAAGTAAGCAAGCTGCTCCATAGACGGCAAGCAAATTGCTTACATTGAACTTTCCAATGAAAGAAACACCCACTTCACGGTTGTTGATGTCCAAATACATTCCTTCGAATCCCATTTCCAGGATTTTGCCTTTAAAGTCAGCCATTGTCCGGATAGAGTAGGTCGCAACCTTTGCTTTGGTATTCTGCACCATGACTTTACCGTTTTTGTCATCTAGGTTGATGAGTGCAAATGAATCTTTACCCAATCCATCGAAAAATCCTTTTTTTGCTTTCAGATAATTGTCGAAAGTCTTGTGATAATCCAAATGGTCTCGGGTCAGGTTTGTAAAGATTCCTCCACGGAACTTCAGTCCACCAATGCGTTTTTGTGCTACAGAATGTGAACTCACTTCCATGAATGCATATTTACAACCCTCATCTGCCATTCTGCCTAATAGTTGATTCAATGTAATAGGGTCAGGTGTAGTGCATGAAGTAGGAACCGGTTCGTCGTCTATATAGTTGCAGACAGTAGAGACTAGGCCAACTTTGTAACCGAATTTGCGGAACATATTATATAATAAGGTGGCAATAGTGGTTTTTCCGTTAGTACCAGTTACACCAATCAATTCCAATTTGGAAGTAGGATCTCCATAAAATTGAGTGGCAACTTTTCCTACTGCATCCTCACTATCTTTTACTACAACGAAAGTCACCTCTTTGGGAGCATCTTCAGGAATTGTTTCACAGAGAACAGCTATAGCTCCGTTCTCAATGGCTTTGCCGATAAACTTATGTCCATCGGTCTGAGTGCCTTTTTCAGCAATGAAGAGATGTCCATTCTTAATCATTCTTGAATCGATATTGACACCTTCGATGTCAATATCTGTATTACCCAAGATGGTCTCAGGGGTAATTTTAGCAAGAACTTCAATTAGTTTCATATCTTTGTTATTTTATTATTTCAATCTGAGTTTTATTTCTGTACCTTTAACAGGTTTACTTCCAGCGTAAATGCTTTGCTCATAAACTTTGCCCTGGCCCTCCAAAGTAACTTTCAGTCCACAGGTTTCCATTAAATACAGAGCATCACGGGCACCCATGCCAATGACATTAGGCACGGTTTTACCACTGATTTCTTTCTTGACAAAAGTGACTTCATCTTTCGTGCTGGTACTTGTACCCCAAACAGGATTTCCCTTGGAATATGTGGTTGATCCTTTATGATTATTGTTCACTTCAAGTGAGTTCAACAAATAGCTGGCTGCAAGAATGTCTCCATCTTTCACTTCAGGTGTATGAATATGTATAGTGTCTCTTGCTGCAATCATGTCTTTTGTCTGATCCTTTGCATATATTTTTTCAGCAATAGAACGGAATACAGGGCCACACATAGTGCCACCCGACGCTGGAGATCCTTTCTTTTGCATACAGACTATACAAGTATATCTAGGGTTCTCCGAAGGGAAGAAACCACAGAAACTAATCAGGTACGCAGTAGTTCCGCTTCGATAACCTCCTTTACCTTGTGATATCTGAGCAGTACCAGTTTTGCCAGAAACGTGGAACTGCTTAGTTCCAGCCTTTTTTGCTACACCATCTTTTACTACTAGACGAAGTATTTTTTGCAGTTTCTCAATGGTGGATGGCTTACATATCTGTGACTTTACGACTTCAGGTGGGTATTCCATAATGGTTTCTCCATCTTTTTCTATGCGTTTGACAAAGCGCGGACGCATCATTTTTCCATTATTGGCAATGGCATTGTAGAAAGTCACGGTATTGATAGGAGCAATCTGAGTCTCATATCCGATGGACATCCAGGCAAGTGCTGTTTTAGACCAGTTTGCCCAGTGTTTGCCCGTCTTGTCTTTCTTTGGCATACGGATACGAGGAGCTTTATATTCCTTGAACGGTAGTTTCAGGTCTTCTGCTATACCTATATTATAGAGAGCCTGAACATAATCCTGAGGGTGTTCAAAGTAATAACCATCTATAATAGTGCTGGTACCCACATTGGAAGAATACATCAAGACTTGCGGAACAGAGATGGTTCCATATCCACCCCGGTGCCAGTTGTGGTCTTTCATTGGTGAGCCATGCATCATTTTGATTCCACTACCTGTATCTACTTTATCGGTCAGTTTTACAATATTGTTGTCTAGAGCCACCATCATTGAAGCTGTTTTAAAAGTAGATCCAGGTTCCATCATGTCAGAAATGGCATGAGGCACGTCCTCAAAGTAGCTTCCATCGTCTTGCTTCCCTAGATTAACTATGGCTTTCACATCACCTGTAGCCACTTCCATTAAGATAACAACACCGATGTTTGCATTAATTTCCTTCATCTTGTCTTCCAAAGCCTTTTCGCAAATGTCTTGCATACTCACATCGATAGTAGTTACTACATCTGCACCATTTACTGGGGGAACATCTGTAATGCTCAGCCATCTGTTACGGACTTTTTGACGATGTACGAAACCGTCAGTGCCACGAAGGATGGAATCGAATGTCTGCTCCAGTCCACTGACAGCTGAGTCGTTGGAAGGTTTTACGCTACCTAGTGTACGACTGGCTAAGGAACCAAATGGTTTCTTTCTTCTGTTACTATATTCTTCCCAGATGAATCCGCTTTTGTAACGACTCAGATTAAATAGTGGCAATTTCTGAACATCCTTAAACTGGGTGTAGGAAATTCTTCTAGTATAGATAGTCCAGCACTGGCTTTGTCTCTCACGCCCCTGTAGGATTCTCTCACGGAACTGTGCCGGAGTCTTTTGAGGAATAATCTTGCTGAGGCCACGGCAGATGGAGTCTAAGTTTGCCATAAGGATACTGTCTTTTTCCTTACCTCCAGCCTTGAAGTCCATCTGAATCTTATATTCAGGTAGACTACTTGCCATGAGTTGCCCTTCAGAAGAGAGAATACGTCCACGGGTAGCTTTCTGAACCACGCTGTCACGTACGGCATTGTTGGCAATTTCAGCCCATTTGTCACGTTCTACGAACATGGTGTATGACATCTTGAAGATAATGCCAATAGCTGCCAATGCCAAGATGCCTACAACCACCATGTACCGTGGTATTATTTTGCCTGATACTTTACTCATTTAGGGTGTCTGTTTTTGCGGTGTCAGGATCTGTTACATATTGTCTGGTCTGAACTTGCTCAAGCGTCAAGTCAGTTTCTTCTATAGGGGGCAATTCACTGGAACCATCTAGTCTGATTACATAGGGTGAATTAGATGAGATTTGTAAAAGGCTATCTTTGTTTGTTCTCAAGAATTCTTCTACGTAAGACTGACGGCTTTTAGCTGTCAGGTCACTAGAGCGTGTCAGAGCATTGAAACGGGCGTCATCTAGTTCTTTCTTGAGGTTATCAATCTCAATTAGCTCCGCTTGATTGGTGTACCGGTTGCTGATGTAAATGATGAAGCATGCAGCAATGAGGATTATCAATGGAAGTTGCCTACGAACTAGTTTCGCAGTCAAGAAGTCACCGCCGAGGATACTACGCAAGGAACTAGAAGCTGGGGATTTGCCCTCATCTTCTTCTGTAAACTGTTTGATCTTCTCAATACTCTGTGCCGCAGATTCATCTTCCTTTGAAGCAGTTGGTTCTTTATCTTCTGCTTCCAGAGTTTCTTCTGCCCCTTCAAGTTCTTCCACAGAATCATTAATTGGAAGTTCTTCCTTTGAGTTCAGTTCTTTGTCGTTCATTTATCCTATCTTTTCTGCGATTCTTAATTTTGCACTACGTGAACGAGGATTACGTTCCAGTTCCTCTTCGTCAGGTACTATCACTTTGTTGTTCACCAATTTAAAGGGAGTCTCAATTCTTCCAAAGAAGTCTTGTCTCAATTTTCCCTCTATATTTCCGGTTTTCATGATGTTTTTTACCATTCGGTCTTCCAAGGAGTGGTAGGTAATAACTGACAACCTGCCACCGGGCTTAAGAAGGCTGATAGCAGCCAGGAGCATTTCTTTTAAGGCAGTCATTTCCTGATTCACTTCAATGCGAAGCGCTTGGAAGACTTTTGCCAATTCTTTTTTCTCACGTTCTCTACCGAAAAGAGGCTGTACAATGTCCAAGAAGTCTCCAATGGTTTGGATAGATTGCTTGGCACGTGACTTTACCAATAGAGATGCCAGTTTCCGACTGTTTTTCAGTTCTCCATATAGGTAAAAGATGTCGGCAAGTTTCTCTTCAGGATATTCATTTACGATGTCTGCTGCCGTTTTTCCTGCACGTTGATTCATCCGCATGTCCAAAAGTCCTTCGAACCTAAATGAAAAACCACGTCCTGCATCATCGAAATGGTGAGAAGAAACGCCTAAGTCTGCCAAGATTCCATCTACCTGCTCCACTCCGTAATACTGCATGAAATTTTGCAGGAAACGGAAATTGCTGCGCACAAAAGTAAAGTGCTCATTCTCCATTATGTTCTTTTCAGCATCAGGATCTTGGTCAAAACTATACAGGTGACCTCTTCCGGAAAGTTGCTTCAGAATCTCGCGGCTGTGGCCTCCACCACCGAATGTTACATCTACATAGATGCCTTCAGGGCGGATGGCTAATCCGTCAATGCTCTGTTTCAGGAGTACTGGAACGTGATATACCTGTGCGTCACTCATTCTTTTCAATCAGGATTGTCCTGCATAAGATTCTCCAAAGTCTTGGCATATTCTTCACCATCCATGAAGACTCCTTCCATTTTTTCAGAAGCCCAGATTTCAATGGTGTTATTGACCCCTAGGAAATGCACTCCATTCTCAATGCCTGCTTTTTGCAGATAGCGCTTTGGTATCAGCAGACGACCATTGCTGTCCAGTGTAATTAGTTCGGAATCTACCACATACTGCCGCATGACATGAGCCTGCAGCTTGTTGAACGGGTTCAGTTTCTTCTGCAAAAGGTCCACTTTCTCGTTCCATACGCTCTCCGGACTAAGCACAAGGCAGTCTTGGAAGATGTCTTTTTGGAGTACCAGCCTCTCCTCTCCGAAGCTTTGCAGAGTTTTACGCAAAGCTGCAGGGAGAAAAAATCTTCCTTTGCTGTCGGATTTGGCAGGTATATCACCAATGAAACGTATCATAAACACCTATTATATTAAAATTTGGGTGTAAAATTACACAATTCCCCACAATTCCCCACATTTTCTCCCAATAAAATTGAAATTATTTTTCAACACCATGTTGATAACTATCCTTTTTTTGAAAAAACGTCAGTTTAAGGGGTACTTTTCGTTCTGTTTTTTCGTGATATTGCCAAAATAACATTATTTTTGCATGTTGAAATAGAAAGAAAGAAGATGGCGAGTGACGAGCTGTTTTTAGTAGATTTGGATAAGATTATCCGAGATAAAGCTGGTGATAAGGCTAAATACATACCGGGATTTGTAGTTTCTTGGCTTAAGCGTATCATTCATCAGGATGAGGTGAATGAATTCTTGGCGAGGACGAGCGACAAAGTCGGGGTTCCTTTTTTGGATGAATGTGTAAAATATCTTGATATGGATCTCCATATCGTAGGTAAGGAAAACCTGCCTAAGGATGGAAGGCTTTATACTTTTGTCAGCAATCATCCATTGGGAGGAGCCGATGGAGTAGCACTAGGTAAAATCCTGGGAAATGAATATGATGGAAAAATCAAGTATCTGGTTAATGACCTCTTGATGAATCTTCATGGTCTGGCTCCACTTTGCATCCCTATAAACAAGACTGGTTCTCAGTCCAAGCAGTTCCCCAAGATGGTGGAAGAAGGTTTTAATTCGGACAATAACATCATTATGTTCCCTGCAGGACTTTGCTCTCGTAAAATTGATGGTGTCATCAGGGATCTTCCTTGGAAGAAAACCTTCATTTCCAAGAGTGTAGAGACACATCGTGACGTAGTCCCAATTCATTTCAGTGGCCAGAATTCAAATTTTTTCTATAATCTGGCAAATATATGTAAAGCACTTGGAATCAAGTTTAACATAGCTATGTTGTTTTTGGTGGATGAAATGTACAAGAATGTACATAAATCTTTCGATGTTCATATAGGGAAACCGATTCCATGGGAAACCTTTGATAAATCTAGAACCCCTGCGCAATGGGCACAATATGTGCAGGATATTGTATACCAATTATAAAAGCAGTCAATGGAAGAACAAATTATAGCCCCTATTCCAAAAGAGGTTTTATTGAGCGAACTTACCGAGGAAAAACGTTTACGTTTAACAAATAAGAGCAACAATGAAATCTACATAGTCACCTGGCAGAATTCTCCTAATGTGGTGAAGGAGATTGGCCGCTTGCGTGAAATAGTTTTTCGTGCAGCAGGTGGTGGTACGGGCAAGGCTTTGGATTTGGATGAATTCGATACCATGGATAATCCATACAAGCAGCTGATAGTATGGAATCCAGAGAAGAACGAAATCATTGGTGGCTATCGTTATATTCTTGGAACCGACGTGGAAATGGACGAGCATGGTCAGCCGAAACTGGCTACAGCCCACATGTTCCATTTCTCTGATAAGTTCCTGAAAGATTATCTTCCTCAAACCATAGAATTAGGACGTTCTTTTGTTTCTTTGGAATACCAAAGCACCCGTGCAGGCAGCAAGGCTATTTTCGCATTGGATAATCTGTGGGATGGATTAGGTGCCCTTACTGTAATCATGCCAAATGTGAAGTATTTCTTTGGCAAGATGACCATGTATCCTTCTTACCACAGGAAGGGAAGAGATATGATTCTCTATTTCCTGAAGAAACATTTTGCTGATAAAGATAATCTGATTATTCCAGATAAACCACTTCAGTTGGAAACGGATGAAAATATCTTGAAGGCGATATTCAATGAGAACGATTTCCGTAAAGATTACAGAATACTGAATTCTGAAATCCGTAAGCTGGGTTATAACATACCTCCTTTGGTTAATGCCTATATGAATCTGTCCCCTACAATGAGGCTTTTTGGCACTGCTATTAATGATGGTTTTGGTGATGTGGAAGAAACTGGCATCTTGATTGCTGTGGATGAGATCTTGGAAGAGAAGCGTATGCGTCATATTGACACATTTGTAAAAGCTCACCCTGAAGCACTGAAAATTACCAGTGGAGCAAACAATGTCTTTTATAAGGAAAAATAATTTCCCTTAAGGAGAAAAATATTTCCCCAGTTAGAGAGAAAAAAATCTCCAGGCAAAGTCTGAATCTTTATCTGGAGATTTTTTTGTTGTTTTAAGCACTCTTAGTGTCAAAACTACGTACAAAAGAATGGGAGATTTTTCCCAGAGTACCTCCACCGGGAATCGAACCCGGATCTAAAGTTTAGGAAACTCGTATTCTATCCATTGAACTATAGAGGCATCAGCCTTTTGTAAAAAGCGTGTGCAAAGATAATTAAATCTTGTGGAACAACAAAATTTGTGGTTCATTCGTCTTCATTTTCTCCAAGCATGCGAAGTGTCGAAAAATCTTCCCTTTAGGTGTGTAAAAGGGCTTAAATTTCTCAAAATGTCATCGACTTTCAGCCTTCGCTTTCTAAATGAAGAATTATCATCCGCTTTCTTTGTAAAAAGAAAATTGACAATTTTAAAAATTCAAACTATTTGTTTGGCCAAGTCAAAAACAAATGCTTAATTTGCACCACTTTTCTTGAAAAAATCAAAATAGTATATATTTTTATGGCAGAAGAATTAGAATATAAGGAACTTGACCAAGTGGTGGTTCGTTTTTCTGGCGATTCCGGCGACGGTATGCAGTTGGCGGGTAACATCTTCTCTACGGTTTCAGCTACTGTAGGTAACAGTATTAGTACTTTTCCAGACTACCCTGCGGATATTCGTGCCCCGCAAGGTTCATTGACAGGCGTTTCTGGTTTTCAGGTGCATATAGGTGCCAGTAAGGTGTTTACTCCAGGTGATGAGTGTGATGTTTTGGTGGCTATGAACGCTGCAGCCTTAAAGACTCAGCTTAAGTATGCAAAACCTAATGCAACTATAATCATTGATACAGATGCATTTAAGGATGCAGATCTGAAGAAGGCAGAGTTTAAGACGGCAGACCCATTGGCAGAGCTGGGTGTTAATCCAGATCGTGTCATTGCATGTCCTATTACACAGATGGTAAAAGATGCTTTGGCAGACAGTGGTATGGATAACAAATCCATTCTGAAATGTCGTAATATGTTCGCCTTAGGTCTGGTATGCTGGCTGTTCAGCCGTGACTTAAATGTAGCTTACAATTTCCTTCGTGAAAAATTCCAAAAGAAACCAGGTGTTGCTGAGGCCAATATAAAAGTTATTCAAGCCGGCTATGATTATGGTCATAACACTCATAGTTCTGCTGCCAATGTTTACCGTATCGAGTCTAAGGTTAAGGAGCCTGGTCGTTATATGGATATTACTGGTAACAAGGCAACAGCCTATGGTTTTATAGCTGCTGCAGAAAAAGCAGGGTTGAAGCTATTCCTGGGTTCATATCCTATTACTCCTGCTACCGATGTTCTTCATGAACTGGCTAAGCATAAGTCACTGGGTGTGATTACCGTGCAGTGTGAGGATGAGATTTCTGGTGCTGCTTCTGCTATCGGTGCTGCCTTCGCAGGTGCTTTGGCTGTGACTTCCACCTCTGGTCCTGGCGTATGTCTGAAGTCAGAGGCAATGAACTTGGCTGTGACAGCTGAGCTTCCAGTGGTGCTGCTTGATGTTCAACGTGGTGGCCCTTCTACAGGATTGCCAACCAAGAGCGAGCAGACCGATTTGCTGCAAGCACTCTTCGGACGTAATGGTGAGAGTCCTATGCCTGTTATTGCATCAACCTCTCCAACCGATTGCTTCGATGCTGCTTACATGGCATCAAAGATAGCTTTGGAGCACATGACTCCAGTCATTCTGTTGACTGATGCTTTCATTGCTAATGGTTCTTCTGCTTGGAAGTTGCCTAACTTGGACGAATATCCAGCTATTAATCCTCCGTATGTTACTGAGGAAATGAAGAATAACTATACACCTTACAAGCGCAATGATCAAGATGTGCGTTACTGGGCTATCCCAGGACAGGAAGGGTATACTCACATTCTTGGTGGACTGGAGAAAGACGGTAATACTGGTGCTATTTCTACCGAACCTGAGAACCACAACAAGATGGTGCATCTGCGTGCCTCTAAGGTAGCAAAGATTCCAGTACCAGACTTGGAAGTGGTAGGCTGCAAGGATGATGCAGACTTGCTGATAGTTGGTTTCGGTAGCACTTACGGACATCTGCACTCTGCAATGGATGAGCTCATCAAGGCTGGCAAGAAAGTGGCTTTGGCACAGTTCACCTATATCAACCCATTGCCAAAGAACACTGCCGAAGTGCTGAAGCGTTATAAGAAAGTTGTAGTGGCAGAGCAGAACCTCGGTCAGTTTGCTGCCTATCTGCGTATGAAGGTAGACAATTTCGTACCTTATCAGTACAACGAAGTAAAAGGCCAGCCTTTCGTAATAAGCGAATTGGTAGATGCATTCAATGAAATCCTTAATAAGTAAACTCCAAAAACAGAAATATCATGAGCGAATATACAGCAAAAGACTATAAGAAAGGACTGCCTCGGTGGTGTCCTGGATGTGGCGATCATTTCTTCCTTGCCTCTCTGCATAAAGCAATGGCAGAACTTGGAGTTGCTCCTTGGAACATTGCAGTTATTTCTGGTATCGGCTGCTCTAGCCGTCTGCCTTATTATATGAACACTTATGCCATGCAGACTATTCACGGTCGTGCAGCTGCCATTTCTACTGGTGCTAAGGTGACTAACCCAGACCTCTCTGTTTGGCAGGTTTCTGGTGATGGTGATGGATTAGCTATCGGTGGTAATCACTTCATTCATGCTGTACGTCGTAATATCGACCTGAACATGATTCTGCTGAATAACCGCATCTATGGCTTAACGAAGGGACAGTATTCCCCAACATCACCACGTGGTTTCGTGAGCAAGTCATCTCCTTATGGTACAGTGGAAGATCCTTTCTGCCCAGCAGAGCTCTGCTTTGGTGCTCGCGGTCGTTTCTTTGCCCGTGCTGCAGCTGTTGATGCTGCTGGGACAGTGGAGATACTGAAAGCCGCAGCTCAGCATAAAGGTGCAGCAGTATGCGAGATTCTGCAGAACTGTATGATTTTCAACAATGGCGTTTACGACTATCTGGCAAAGAAAGAAGATCGTGCCAAAAATGCCATCTACCTAAAACATGGTCAACCTATGGTGTTTGGTGAGAACAACGAGTATGGCTTGATGCAAGATGGCTTTGGTATTAAAGTGGTAAAGATTGGTGAGAATGGTGTGACAATGGATGATATTTTGGTTCACGATGCACACTGCATGGACAATACCTTGCAACTGAAGCTTGCCATGATGGATGGTCCAGACTTCCCTGTGGCTTTCGGAGTAATTCGTGATGTAGATGCTCCTACCTACGATGAAGCAGTACATGCTCAAATAGAGGAGGTTAGCGCAAAGAAGAAATATCACAATTTCACAGAGTTGTTGGAGACTAACGATATCTGGGAAGTGAAATAATCTTTCTTTTCACTAAAACATTATAGAAAGCGGTAGTCACTTTTTGGGTGGCTACCGCTTTGAATATATATAAAGTTTGAAGAAAAGAATTAGAATTGGTTGAGTTCGGACACATCAATTTTCGTAACACCCGTGTTACGAATGGATGTTTCATCCGCAGTTCCGGAAAGGACAATTTTGCCTACTCCAGAATTTGTGGCATCCAGTTTCTCGCAATCTACCTGTAGGCTGATAGTACCTGTTCCGCTCTTTCTTACAGACACTTCCTTGCCCTTATAATCCACTTTTATGTTGTCAACTCCACTTGATTGGATGTCTAGCTTATCTGTATTTACGACCAGATCCCCTTTGGTGACACCACGGTCATTCAAATTAAGCAGGGTTCCATCAAGATGAACATCTAAATTGGTAACACCTTTTAATTCACAAGTAGTTTCAGGACAAGTAATCTGTTGGGCTTTAAGATGAAATACGCCACTACTGCTGATGTGCAAATTATCAGTCTTTAGCTTATCTGTATTAAAATTCAATACTCCTTTGTTTTCTAGAGAACTCATGTCAGGTGAAGTTATGTAAAGTGTCAACATCTGTTTCTCGTTGGAGCTTTTCTTTTTCTCCTGGTCATTAGCTACTACCAGAATTCCATCTTTTACTACCAGTTTGAGGCTTTCAATTTGTTTAGCAGAGCCTTCGGCCTTGATGCTGTAAGTGTTACCTTGTGTATAGTGAATATTTACAGCATGATTGTTCTTCAAGCCGGAAAAACCTGTCAAATTATAATCTTTGCTGATGATGGGGCCATCGTTGACTAGTGCTGAAGCTTGTATATTACTTATGGTAGCTACTCCTAATGCTACTCCTAAAATTAGCTTTTTCATTTTATTTAGTTTTTTATTTATATCTGATAATGATTGTTACTTTGCCGTTTGTAAATAACGATCTGCGATTAGCATATTTAATCATATAGACACGGTTTTCTTTCTCGTTCTCTACGGTCAAGGTCATGGTTTCTTCTTCATCATTGACCATGATGCTGAATTGTCCGTTTTCTTTCTCTTGGAGAAATGCTTTACGGAGTTTATTGATAGTAATGTCGGTGGGCTGTAGTACCTTCACTACTTTCAGTACTTTGCGTGTCTTTGGGTCACGTTCTACAGCTGAGGTAAATGTGCTCTTACCAATAGACGAATATTCATCCACCGCTTTGTCTATTGAGTTTTGAGCAGAGATAGCCAGTGTAGTGAAAAGCATCCCTAACATGCATAATAGAATCTTAATTTTCATATTCATATTTTATTATTGATTTAATAGTTGATGGATGCGTTCTCTTTCTTGTGCATCCTGTATATTACCTAGCAGATCTTGTTCTGCTTGGTTAATTAGGTCGGTAGGAGATGGGGAGCCTATGTCATCTGCTAAGCTCAAGGCACTTTTGATTTGAGGCATGATTTCCCTCAAATTGTCAATACGTTCTCCATCTACTATCATATAGCTTCCACCATAGATTCTTTGCAACTTCATGCTTTCGTATGTTCGATAAATCCAAAAAGAACCAAGAAAGATGCTAATTGAAGCAGCAATGGTTGCAACTTGAATCCATAATCTACGATGCTTAGGTGGTGTTAAGCTAACGGTCTGGTCTATAGTAGGTAAATTAATTTCTGGCTCTGCTTCCGGGAATTCCATAGGAGGCACTTCACAAAGAGAAATGGCATCTAGATCCAGAAATATTTCTCGATATGACTCTATGTCTTCAGGCAAGTTCTGTTGTTGCTTGAAGTAATCATAAAGCCATTGTTCTTCTGCTAAGGTTGTATCTCCTTTGAAGAATCGGTCTATCAATATCCTTATTTCTGCTATATCTTTCATTGTTTATTGCAGGTTAATTTTTCTCTTACTGTTTGTCTAGCTCGGCTCAATGCCTTTCTCACAGCAGCTTCTTCCATTTGCAGCAATCGGGCTATGTCTTTCATTTCCATTCCCTCCATGTGTCTAAGTCGGAGAATAGTCTGAGGTACATTGGGTAAACCTTCTACGATTGTCATCATACGCTCAATGCGTTCATGCTCCATCCTCTCGCTATCTTCGTTACTTACCATAGAGGGTAGGGAAACAATTTCTTCCCGGGGTTTACGGCGACGGATGGTATCGAGACAAAGATTCCTCACCAATATCCGAGCCAAGCCATTCACAGGGCTTTTCAACTGAGCGCACATCTGCCAGAGCCTCATCATGGCATCCTGTACCATATCCTCAGCCTCGTCAGTATTACCTAGATACCGCTTGGCTTCAACGATTAATACAGGTCGGAGTCTTTGCATCGATATTTCAAACTCTTCGTTTGTCATTCAGCTATTATCTTTGTTTATCTATAATTAATACGCAAAGTAATATGTTTTGTGACATAAAACAAATATTTTTATCTCTGCATTACGAAGAAATTTTGATAAGATTCTCTTCATGACCTCATTTCGTTCAGTTGTAGCAATGATATACGTTATTACTGAAAGAATGTAATTAGATTTTACGAGGTTAACAACTTTCAAATATTTAGTTTTTATGTTTTTACATCAAAAGAAACTAAAAACTCCCTAAATTGCAATATCGAGGTTGCAGTAAATGCAACTAAGTGAAAAAAAAGTTTTTAAGGCATTGAAATATTTGCATATTGACGTGGAAATTTACGAATAAAATATTATTTTTGCATTCGATTTAAAAGGTGAAGATTAATAATTACACTCTAAAAATTAAAATAATAAAATGGCAAATTTGGATTTAACAAAGTACGGTATCACTGGTTCAACCGTGATTGGTCACAATCCTTCTTACGAGGCATTGTTCGAGGCTGAAATGAAGCCAGGATTGGAAGGTTTTGACAAAGGTCAGCTGACCGAGTTAGGTGCAGTAAACGTAATGACAGGTATCTTTACTGGTCGTTCACCTAAGGACAAATATATCGTAATGGACGATGTGTCTAAGGATACAGTATGGTGGACTACTGAAGGATATAAGAACGATAACCACCCAATGTCAGAGGAAACTTGGGCTGAAGTAAAGAAGATGGCTATCAAGGAGCTTTGCAACAAGGAACTTTATGTTGTAGATGCTTTCTGTGGTGCTAATGAGGATACTCGTATGGCTGTTCGCTTCATTGTTGAAGTAGCATGGCAGGCACACTTTGTTAAGAATATGTTCATCCAGCCTACTGCTGAAGAACTGGAGAACTTTGAGCCTAATTTCGTTATCTACAATGCTTCTAAGGCAAAGGTAGAGAACTTCGAGAAGTTGGGTATGCGTTCTGAAACTTGTGCTGCATTCAATGTTAAGAGCCGTGAGCAGGTAATTCTGAATACATGGTATGGTGGTGAAATGAAGAAGGGTATGTTCTCTATGATGAACTACTACTTGCCTCTAAGAGGTATTGCTTCAATGCACTGCTCTGCTAACACTGATATGAACGGTGAGAACACTGCAATCTTCTTTGGTTTGTCTGGTACTGGTAAGACTACTCTTTCTACCGATCCTAAGCGTCTGCTGATTGGTGATGACGAGCACGGATGGGATGATAATGGCGTATTCAACTTCGAAGGTGGTTGCTATGCAAAGGTTATCAAGTTGGATAAGGAGTCTGAGCCAGATATCTACAATGCAATCAAGCGTAACGCATTGCTGGAGAATGTAACTGTAGACGAGAAGGGTGTTATCGACTTCAATGATAAGAGTGTAACTGAGAATACCCGTGTATCTTATCCAATCGAGCACATTACTAACATTGTAAAGAAGGTTAATGGCAAGAGCGCTGGTCCAGCTGCTAAGCAGGTTATCTTCTTGAGTGCTGATGCATTCGGTGTTTTACCTCCAGTATCTATCTTGACTCCAGAACAGACTAAGTATTACTTCCTTTCTGGATTTACTGCTAAGTTGGCTGGTACTGAGCGTGGTATTACTGAGCCTACTCCTACATTCTCTGCTTGCTTTGGTCAGGCATTCTTGGAATTGCACCCAACTAAGTACGGTGAGGAGCTTGTAAAGAAGATGGAAAAGAGTGGTGCTAAGGCATACTTGGTTAACACTGGTTGGAATGGTACTGGTAAGCGAATCTCTATTAGAGATACTCGTGGTATCATCGACGCTATTTTGAACGGTGACATCAACAAGGTAGAGACTAAGCACATTCCTTACTTCAACTTCGAGGTTCCAGTAGTTTTGGAAGGTGTTGACCGTCGTATTCTTGACCCACGTGACACTTATGCTTGTGATGGCGAATGGGAAGAGAAGGCAAAGGATTTGGCAGCTCGCTTCATCAAGAACTTTGATAAGTATACAACCAATGAGGCTGGTAAGGCTTTGGTTGCTGCTGGTCCACAGCTCTAATTGGAATTTGCTTAAAATAATTAGGGGAGCTCTCCGAAGGGGAGCTCCTCTTTTGTGTTTCAGCATATTTTTCTTACCTTTGCGTTGTTTACTGATGAATGCTTATAACTGAATATCTATGAAAAAGTTGTTACTAGTCTTAGTAGTATTGTCTTCTTGTACTCTTGCATTTGCACAAGGTGAAGTAGGGAAGTGGAGCGTTCATGTCCAATTGGGTGTCAACATGAATAACTGGGGCGTCAAAAACAGCAGTGGAAACATGACTTTTGACTGGACTGATGCGATAGCTAATATAGACAGAGTGGAGACAAAGTCTAAGTTAGGGCTTGTTGGAGGTGCTGAAATGGGTTACCAAATGAATAGTTGGTTCAGGCCTTCTGTTGGCTTATTGTTTCAATCAAAGGGTATTAAGGTGAAGGGATATGTTTCTGTCCCTAGTCATAAAATCTATGATGTAGAATCAGAGAATAAAGGGACTTTGGGTTATCTTACCCTTCCTCTTATGGCTAATTTCTATGTGGTAAAAGGGCTTGCATTGAAAGTTGGAATACAGCCGGCATTACGTATCTCTTGTGACCATGACATGGATGATGAAATTAAGCCTACAGAGTTTTCCATTCCTATAGGTTTTTCCTATGAATATGCTAATGTGATACTTGATGCCCGTTATTATTATGGACTTACAAATCCAGTAAAAAAATCCTCATATTACCATACTTTCGCTGATGGTGCTACAAATCGTGGGTTTATGGTAACTGTTGGGTATAAGTTTGATTTGTGAAATAATATATCAGATAAATTTTAACTATATTTGCAGTTAATTCTATAGGAATGAAACGTTTCTTCTTCTTCTTCTTGCTCTTTCTCTGCTCCTTAACAGAGGGGTTGGCTCAGGAAATGGGTATAATAGGATGGGTGTCTCAGAAGCAGAAGACTCAGATAGAAGGGTCTTCATTGTTTTTGAGGGATCTAGTTACGGGGGAGAAATTAGACAGTTGCAAACTAAATGGTGAAGGTTATTCTTTTCATTTAGCAAATGTGAGTCAGAAGAAAGCTGTGGTGATAGAGCCTATTGATGTTTTGTTGGTTGTAGAAAGTGGGAATGTATTGGTGGAGTCTGATATGAGTTTGAGTGGATCATTGCTCAATGAGTTGTGGAATGCTTATATCCAAGATAGAAACAAGTATGTTCGGGATTTTAACCGGCAGTATCAGTCAGCTAGAAACGACTTGATGCTGGACAAAAAACAGAAATCGGGTTTGCTGAAGTCTTTGACAGATGAATATGAAGCTACGTTCAAGAGCCGGGCTATGAATATGATGAGAAGAAATCTCAACAATCCTTTGAACACATTGACTTTTGTTGAGTGTATCTCTTGGATTGAAGATTATGATACATTTGAAAGACTCTATGCTCTGACTTCTGAAACAACTAGAAATTGCCCTATTGTAAAACAAACAGTGGATAGGATGGAAAAACTGCATAGTACCTCACCAGGCAAGATGTTTACAGATTTCATCGTTCCAAATGGTAATCCTGATGGGAGTCAAGCCAGACTTTCCGACTATGTCGCTAAAGGAAAGTATGTGTTGGTTGATTTTTTTGCCAGTTGGTGTGGCCCTTGCAGAAAAGAGGGCGTTTTCTTAAAGAAAGCCTATGAACTTTATCATGAAAAAGGATTGGAAATATTAAGTGTGGCAACTTGGGATAAACGAGAGGACTCAATAAAGGCCTTTCGAGAAGATAATTATTTCTGGCCTCGTATTTTAGAGGCAGGAGATATTCCCAGTCAAACATATGGTTTCAATGGAATTCCTCAGATAATGCTGTTTGATCCAAATGGAATTATTGTAGCACGTGATTTACGTGGAGAAGAGATACTAAAACAATTAAACGAATTTTTAGAAAATAAATAGTAACATGAAGAAGATAGCTATTCTCTTGCTGATGTTGACTCTGGTCACCATAGTTGTCCAGGCACAAGTGAATGTAAAGGTCGTTCAGAAGCAGACAGCTCCAGATACCTTTGATTTGATATTTACGTGTTCTATCGATGAAGGTTGGCACATTTATTCAATTACAGAAGACAATGGCCCTATCCCTACATCTTTTAACGTAGATAAGAAAGAAGGAGTGGAACTTGTCGGTGGCTTGAAGTCTAAGACACAACCCCAGTCTCATTATGAGGATGTATTTGATGCCAATGTTTCCTACTATGAGAAGTCTGCAGAGTTTACTCAGACAGTGAAAATCACGGAACCTGTTTATTCTATTGAAGGTTATTTGGAATATGGTGCATGTAATGATCAAAATTGTCTGCCTCCTACCTCAGTGGATTTTAAGTATGAAGGCAAAGGGGTGGAAAAGGCTTCGGAACCAGCAAAAGTGGAGCCTGCACTTTTGAAAGAGGAAGATGCTTCAGTGAAAAAAGAGAATGAAGCTGCAGTGCTTGTTGCTGATTCAACAGTTCTAAGCCGTTCTATGGAACCATCAGCAGAATTAGACAATTTATGGACTCCTGTCATTAAGGAACTAAACAGCTACGGTGAGAAAAATGATACTTCAAATAAGAGCCTTTGGGCCATTTTTGGCCTAGGCTTCTTAGGAGGCTTGATTGCTTTGTTCACTCCATGTGTATGGCCAATAATTCCTATGACGGTAAGTTTCTTCTTGAAGCGTTCCAAGAATGATAAGAAAAAGGGAATTCGTGATGCGATTACTTATGGTCTTTCTATTGTTGTAATCTATGTGTCATTAGGCTTGATAATTACTTTGATATTTGGAGCTAGTGCATTGAATTCCTTGTCAACGAATGCTATATTCAATATCTTCTTTTTCTTGATGTTGGTAGTGTTTGGTGCATCTTTTTTGGGTGGATTCGAAATTACTCTACCATCATCATGGAGTAACGCCGTAGATAACAAAGCTAGTAGTACGACAGGCTTGTTGAGCATATTTCTTATGGCATTCACCTTGTCTTTGGTCTCTTTCTCCTGTACGGGTCCTATCATTGGATTCTTGTTGGTGGAAATGGCTACGACGAATATTATTGGGCCTACAGTTGGTATGTTGGGCTTTGCTGTTGCATTGGCTTTGCCATTTACATTTTTTGCACTTTTCCCTACGTTGTTGAAGAGTGCACCTAGAAGTGGCAATTGGATGAATGTGATTAAGGTTACCCTTGGCTTCATAGAACTGGCATTTGCCTTGAAGTTCTTTTCTGTTGCTGATTTAGCATATGGGTGGCATTTAATGGATCGTGAGGTTTTCCTTTGTTTGTGGATTATCTTGTTTGCTCTTCTTGGTGCTTATCTAATCGGATGGATTCGTTTCCCTCACGATGAGGATGAATTTGACGAGGAAGGTAATGTGGTGGTAAATCCTCGTACTTCTGTTCCAAGATTTTTCATGGCTCTCATTTCTTTTGCATTTGCTTTATATATGGTTCCAGGACTTTGGGGTGCTCCATGTAAGGCAGTCAGTGCATTCTCACCTCCAATGAATACTCAGGATTTCAATCTTGCCAAGAGCGATGCTGTTGAGGCGAAGTTCAAGGATTATGAAGCAGGTATGCAGTATGCTGCAGCTCAACATAAACCTGTCATGATTGATTTCACTGGTTTTGGTTGTGTGAACTGTCGACAGATGGAAGCTGCAGTATGGACTGATGAGACTGTGAAAGATTTGATAGATAATGAGTATGTACTTATTTCATTATATGTTGATGACAAGACTCCATTGCCAGAAATTATTGAGGTGAAGGAGAATGGTCAAACTCGCAAGTTACGTACTGTTGGTGATAAGTGGAGCTATTTTCAACGTACGAAGTTTGGAGCCCAGACTCAGCCTTTCTATGTACTTCTTGATAATGAAGGAAAGCCTTTGAATAGGAGTTATAGTCATGATGAAAGTATTTCAAATTATGTTGAATTTCTTAATATGGGTTTAAAGAATTATAGAAAATAACATGCTTAGAAAAGAAATAAGAGAACAAATTATCTCCTTGATTCATAAAGAGGTTGTGCCTGCTATTGGTTGTACGGAACCAATGGCAGTGGCTCTTTGTGTGGCAAAAGCTTCTGAGACTTTAGGACAGAAACCTGAACAGATAATAGTTAAGCTAAGTCCAAATATGCTGAAAAATGCCATGGGAGTAGGTATCCCTGGTACAGGTATGATTGGTTTGCCTATAGCAGTGGCTTTGGGAGCTTTAAATGGTAAAAGTGAGTATGGATTGGAAGTCTTGCGTGATATCACCCCTGAAGCTGTTGAGGAAGGTAAGAAATATATGGCAGAGAACCGAATAGAGATAAGACTAAAGGATAAGGAAGTTGATAAGCTTTATATAGAGGTAATTTGCTCTGCTCACGGTTCTACGGTCGTTGCTATTATAGCCGGTCGGCACGACCATCTAGTTTATCTAGTCAAGGATAACCAGATTCTGTTAGATGAACAGAATAAAATAAAGAGAGAGGAAGAAGAGTCTTCTATCGAATTGACACTTCATGATGTATATGATTTTGCAATGACCACTCCATTGGAAGAACTTCAGTTCATTAATGAAGCCAGAAAAATGAATGAAAAGGCTAGTGAAGAGGCTCTGAAAGGTAATTATGGTCATAATCTGGGTAAGGTTCTGTCTAGGCCTTTAGGTAGAGGCATCATGGGTGAGAGTATGTTTTCTCATATGCTTTCTGCTACAAGCAGTGCTTGCGATGCCCGTATGGCTGGAGCTATGATTCCTGTCATGAGTAATTCTGGTAGTGGAAATCAGGGAATAGCAGCCACCATGCCTATTGTCGTTTTTGCAGAAGAGAATCATAATACTGATGAAGAATTGACTCGCGCCTTGATATTAAGTCACTTGACAGCAATTTATATCAAACAGAGTCTTGGCCGTCTAAGTGCTCTTTGTGGATGTGTAGTGGCATCTACTGGTTCTAGTTGTGGATTAACATACCTAATGGGTGGAAATTTTGAGCAGATTTCCTATTCTGTGAAGAATATGATTGCAAATTTAGCGGGTATGGTATGTGACGGTGCAAAGCCGAGCTGTTCTTTAAAAGTTTCAAGTGGAGTTTCCACAGCAGTCTTGTCTGCTATGTTAGCAGTTCAGAATCAATATGTGACTTCTGCGGAAGGGTTGATCGAAGATAATGTAGATAGTTGTATTCATAACTTAACTCGTCTTGCTTCAAAGGGTATGGATGAGACTGACCGATTGGTCTTGGATATTATGACACATAAAAAGAAAGGCTAAATAAAAAGGGCTCGCAAATTTGCGAGCCCTTGCTTTTTAATCTTCTCTATTAGGGGTCTCCCATTTCGTAGTAGTAGTGCAGTTAAAACTGATAGGGTCGCAATTGCCAATCTTAGCTTTAAACTCACCCTTTTCAAGAATCCATTTTTCATCATAACCTACGAATGCCAAATCACTGGCTTTCACCTTCAAGGTTACAGTCTTAGTTTCTCCTGGCAGGAGAGATACCTTGTCAAATGCACGTAGGCGTTTGTTGTCAGGAGTGATGGAAGCTACAACGTCAGAGATAAAGAGCAAGACAGGTTCTTTGCCTGCTACTTTACCTGTATTGGTTACATCTACAGTAAAGGTCAGTTCATCATTTACATTAAAGTCTTTCTTGTCAACTTTTAGATTACTGTAGTTGTAAGTAGTATAGCTGATGCCATCGCCAAACTGATAAAGAACATCCATGACAGCATCATAGTTGTAGTTCCCATCCATTTGGCCCATGTTTTGGCATGGTTTGTAGTCATAGGTCTGGATAGCATCAATATGTCTAGAATAGGTAAATGGCATTTTTGCACTGAAATTTGCATCACCTGCTAACAGGTTGGCAAGGGCAATACCACCATAGTTACTAGGTAGAAAGGCATCGATTGTAGCCTTTGAAAGAGGTTCAATATCCTTGATGATACGAGGACGACCCTCATTCAATACCATGACAATTGGCTTTCCAGTAGCAGCTAGGGCTTTTACTAAGTCTTGTTGATTCTTACTCAAGTTAAAATCGTCCAGGTTACCTGGTGTCTCTGCATATGAATTCTCACCAATAACGGCAATGATTACATCTACATTCGCTGCAGCTTTTACAGCGCTTTCAATGTCAGGTTCGTTCTCACGCTCAAAGTTACCATTGCCTTCCACATAAGTGACACCTTCAGCTAATGTCACGTTGTTCTTACCGAATTTATCGCATATTGCTTCATAGAAAGTCTTGTATTTGCCAATTGCTTTACAAGCTTCGTTGGCACGATCACCTTGCCAGCTGTAACTCCAACCTCCATTTTGGGCACGGTAGCTGTTACTGTTAGGACCAGTCACCAAAATTTTTGTACCTTTCTTGAGAGGTAGGATGTTCTCTTCATTCTTTAAGAGAACGATACATTCTTCAGCCATAGCAATAGCTTCTTTTGCAAAATTATCACTTGCAAATTTATTATATTTTTTAGCTAAGGTCTTGGTATCGATATCCCAAGTTGATTTGTCCATAAGGTTCAAGCGATATTTCAAACGGAGGATGCGGCGGACTGCATCGTCTATACGGGACATCTTAACGCGACCTTCATTAACCAGTTCCTTCAAAAGGTCGCAAAAGTCTACGCTGTATGGGTCCATTGACATGTCAATACCTGCATTGATTGCTATTTCTATGGCTTCTTTCTTGTCGGCAGCAATGTGGTCACGGACATAAAGATTGTTGATGTCTGCCCAGTCGGTTACAATCATTCCATCCCAGTTCAAGCCAACCTTGAACCAGTCTGTAAGCATTTCTTTGTTTGCATGGAAAGGCATACCATTGTTCACACTTGAATTGACCATGATGGAGAGTGCTCCTGCCTTAGCGCAATTCTTAAATGGCTCAAAATATTTTTCCTTAAGTTCACGATTAGTAATACTTGACGGTGTACGGTCTTTTCCATTGGTAGGTACACCATAAGCCATATAGTGTTTCAGGCATGCAGCAGTGTGGTACATGTCAATATGATTTGGATCGTCACCTTGGAAACCCTTGACTGACTGGATGGCCATCTCAGAGTTTAGGTAGGCATCTTCTCCAAAGCTTTCCCACATACGGCTCCAAAGAGGCTGTCGGCCAAGGTCCATAACTGGAGCATATATCCATGGAATCAGACAAGCACGGCTTTCATATGCTGAGATTTCTGATATGCGATGGGGAATACTGCGGTTGAAAGAAGCTGCTTGGTTGATTTCTTGTGGGAAGAGGGTTCCTCCATAGGTGTAGGTGGTTCCATGCATTTGGTCAACACCATATATCTGTGGAATACCAGTTTCATCCATAGACTCTTGATTCAGCTTGCGTATGCCTGTTGCCCAGCTTTCAGGTGTTTGAGCCATACTTAATGGCACATTCAGGATAGAGCCTACTTTATACTGACGAAGAACCTTCTTTAAATTCTCTTCACTTAGATTCCACTTGCTTCTGTCGCTGAAGTCTGTAATGGCATCTACAGTGATTTCACACATTTGTCCGATTTTCTCATCCAATGACATTTTAGCTAAGGTAGCTTCTACTTTTGCTTCAATTTCGGCATTGTAAGGAATGGCAGGCTTTACTTGTGCCTGAATTGTTGCTGTTGTTCCCATACAACATCCAATTACTATTGTTCGTAAATATTTCATATTGTTATTTATGATAAAAGATTTATACTATAGGAAGTGAGTTTCCATTAATTTTATGGTAAAGGTCTAAGGCGAAGACGTCAGTCATTCCTGATATATAATCTAATACTGCCATGATTTTACCATAAGATGTATCAGCATTGATTTCGTATTGTTGACTTACTCGTTTTATCAGTAATTGTGAATAGGCTTTATTTGGATTCATAACAGCATCAGTAAAGAGTTCAATGAGTGTGCTGATTACCTTGAAACCGGCCAGTTCAATGTCTATTACATCTTTAGCAGAATAAATATCTTTGAATGATTTTTCCATACATAGCTGATAGGCTTTACGTGGGGTTTCATTAATGTGCTGAATGAGGCTTCCTTTAAATGTACCATTTAAAATTGCTTCTTCATTAGCTATGAAAGTCTTTACACACTCATGGATTAAACAACCAATGACACATGAACGTAAATATACGATTTGTTCGTTGATGTCAGTTACGAAACTGCAAGTCTCCAAAATGTGATTTTTCCTGTTTTCATCGAAAAATCCCATCATTAATTGTTTGGTTTCCTCTGTGTTGATTAATTTCAATTTATGGGCGTCTTCCAAGTCCATGATTTCATAACATATATCATCTGCTGCTTCCACAAGATAGACCAAAGGATGACGGGCAAATCTTAGTGGTTCACCAGGATAGCTTAATTGCAGAATTCCTAATTCTTGTGCTATTTTGAGATAGTCTTCTTTTTCGCTTTGGAAAAAACCGAATTTCTGTTTCTTTCCGGAAAGACTTGATTCAAAAGGGTATTTGACTATACTGGCTAAAGTGGAATAGGTCATGACAAATCCACCAGGTCTTCGTCCTACAAACTGGTGGGTAAGTAGACGGAAAGCGTTGGCATTGCCCTCATAGTGTGTAACATCCTCCCATTCTGCAGGTGAGAGCTGATTTTTTAGTATTAACCCGTCTCGTTCTGAAAAATAGGTGCCAATGGCTGTTTCACCTGAATGACCAAATGGTGGGTTGCCCATATCATGTGCTAAACAGGCAGCAGCGACAATTGCCCCAATTTCGGAAAGGTGAGTATTGGCTAATTCTGGGTGTATTTCAATGAGTTTGTGAGCGACTTCAGAACCGAGAGAACGTCCTACACTAGCCACTTCTATGCTGTGTGTAAGCCTATTGTGTACAAATATACTGCCTGGCAGAGGGAAGACCTGTGTCTTGTTTTGGAGTCTGCGAAAAGGTGCAGAAAAAACTAACCGATCGTAATCTCTTTGAAATTCACTTCGGTCGTCTTTTCGGGAGCTATGTAACAATTCTTGCCCCAATCTTTTCGTAGATAGTAATTTTTCCCAGTTCATTTTGGCCATCTGCCGAATCGTTTAATTATTGCAAAAATACATGGAAAATCTTAACTATGGGTTGTTTTCTCTAGAAAAAGTGGAAAAAATGATGGATTTTATATAAATTTGCATATCGAATATCAGTGTATATAATAGACATGAACGTACAAATTATTAATAGGGGACATCAGCCCCTTCCGTATTACGCTACAGAAAAGTCTGCAGGTATGGACATTCGTGCTAACTTGGATCATCCTATAGTTCTTAAACCTATGCAGCGTTGTCTGGTTCCTACAGGTTTGTTTATAGCTTTGCCCGATGGATATGAGGCTCAGATTCGCCCTCGTAGTGGTTTGGCGTTGAAAAAGGGTGTGACAGTCTTGAATACTCCTGGAACAATCGATGCTGATTATCGTGGTGAGATTGGTATTATTTTGATTAATTTGTCGCAGGAAGATTTCGTTATTGAAGATGGTGAGCGTATAGCTCAAATGATTATTGCTCGTTATGAGCAGGCCCAGTGGATCCCAGTTGATGTGTTGGATGAAACAGAGCGTGGTGCAGGTGGATTTGGACATTCTGGTGTAAAATGAGCATGAAATTTATCAGGATATTTATACTTTGCCTTGTTTGCTTGTCTACATCAGGCCTCTCTTTTGGTGATGAATTGCCAAAAGCCGCTCAGCGACGGTTTGACTATTTTTATCTAGAGGCAGTTCGTATGCGTAATTTGGGAAAGTATGCTGATGCTTATGAATTATATAAGCACGCTCTATTGATTAATCCTGATGCACCTGAGGCTTTGTTTGATATGGCAAGTTTTTGTAATTATTTGGGTTCAAAGGAAGAGACTCAGCATTATTATGAAAAAGCTGCTGAATTAGCGCCACAAAATTCTTGGTATCAACAAGTATTAGGGAACTTTTATTACCGGAACAATCAAATCGATAAAGCCATTGCCGTTTATGAGAAAATGGCTGAGAATTCTCAGGAAAAATCAGAGATTTTATATGAATTATTGTCACTCTATACGCAAAAGCAGGATTATGAAAAATGTATTTGGGCTTTGAATAAATTGGAAAGTCTGGATGGAAAGAGTGAGCAAATCAGTATGGAGAAATACCGCATATTCCTCAAACTGGAGGATAAGGATCGGGCATTTAAAGAAATTGAAGCTTTAGCTGATGAATATCCTAATGATTACCGTTACAAAGTTATGTTGGGTGATCTTTATTTGGATAACAATCAACCACAAAGAGCTCTAGGAATTTATCAGGGTGTCTTGGAGGTGGAGCCACAAAATGTTCTGGCCCAACTATCCATGGTCTCTTATCTAGAAAAGCAAAATGAAAAGGAAGAAGCTACACAGGCATTGGAGTCGTTAGTTTTGAATCCTTCATTGGATGATGCCACGAGAACTTCTGTAATGCGCAAGATTATTTATAATAGTGAAGAGGCAAAAGAGGACAGCACTCATATTTTGAATCTTTTCGGGCAGATTTTGGAGATGCCTCAGGGGAGTGCAGACATGGCCATGCTTTGTACGCAGTATAAGGTAATGAAGAAAATGTCTAAAGAAGAAATCACTACATCATTACGTCAGGTGGTAAAATTGGATCCAAGCAATGCCGGAGCACGTCTTCAGCTGATGCAATATGCATTTGAAAGGGAAGACTTCAATGATGCCATTCAACTTTGTCAGGAGGCCATTGAATATACCCCTGAAGTTGTGGCGTTCTATTATTATCAAGGCTTGTCTTATTTCCAAAGTGATCGAAATGATGAAGCTTTAGAAGTATTCAAACGTAGTATGCAATACATAAACTCTGAAACGGATGCGGAATTGGCTTCCAATATATATGGAGCGATGGGTGATATCTATCATGAGAAGAAGATGAACAAGGAGGCATATGAGTCTTATGATTCTGCGTTGGTATTTAAGCCAGACAATGTTTTGGTGCTTAATAATTATGCTTATTATTTAGCTTTAGAAAAAAAAGATTTGGAGAAGGCAGAGGCTATGAGTTTCAGGACAATCAAGGCTGACCCTAAATCGTATAATGAACTTGATACGTATGCTTGGATTTTGTTCCTAGAGAAAAAATATACTGAGGCTAGAATCTATATAGAGCAGTCGTTAAAGAATGGTGGTGAATCTCATTCTGGGATTGTGGAACATGCAGGAGATATCTTCTTCGTCAATGGCGATTTGAATAAAGCTATGAAATATTGGCAAAAAGCCGATGAAATGGGCGCTGATTCCAAGACTTTGAAGAAGAAAATTAAACAGAAAAAATATATCGAGGAGTAATGTGCAAGATATTGAGATTTCTTTTAATGGTTTTGCCCATTTTGCTGAGTGCTTGTGGTACATCCAAGAAAGTAGTTAATGGCAAATTGGATGCCAAATTGCTGACGGCGGAACAAGTAGTTGCAGCTGTGGAGAAGAATGTAATTTCAGATGAATGTCTGACAGCTAAGATGAACTTCCGGTTCAAGAGTGGATCTCAGAATTTGTCTGTTGGAGGCAACCTGAAGATGAAAAGAAATGATGTGATTCAATTATCACTTGTAGCTTTGGGCCTAATGGAGGCAGTCCGAATTGAATTCACACCGGAAGATGCGTTAGTTATAGATCGCATTAATAAACGCTATATCAAGGCTGCCTATAGTGAGTTCCATTTCTTCAAGGAAGCTGGAATTGATTTTTCATTTCTTGAGTCTCTTTTTAGAAATGAAATATTTTTGCCAACAGGGCAGAGTGGATTATCCTTGGAGTATACTACAAGTGGGAATGCCACAGTTGTTTGCCAGAACTCTAGTCTTAAGTTCAAGTTCCTGACGTCATTGGCAACTTCTTTGGTACAGCAGACACAGATATCGTCTGCTAAAGGTGGCAGTGCTGAATTTGACTGGTCTTATGCGGACTTTTCTTCATATAATGGTAAAAGTTTTCCGTTGTCCCATAAGATTAATTTAGTTGGAATGGGAAGAGATGCTGAGGTCCAGATACAATTGAGGAACCTGTCTAATGAATCTGGTTGGGAAACTCGGACAAAAGTAAGGAGTTCCTATCAGGAAATGAAGGCAGAAGACTTTTTGAGAATGTTGCATCTTTAATACATATTATGAAACATTGTATACTGATATTATCCTTTTTCTGTTGCTTGGTCTTGAGCGTTTCAGGTCAGACCAATAAGAAGATACGGAATCTTAAGGCTCAGCGATCTGAATTGCAAAAGCAGATTACAGAGTCAGAGAAGGTGCTCCGTACTATGAAGAAAGATGTGAAAAGTCAGTTGAGTGATTTGGCAGTTTTGAATAGTCAGATAAACAATCAGCAGAAATACGTGACTGCTATAGAAGAGGATATTAAGGCTTTAGATAAAGAAATTTTGCTGGTTGAGACAGAGTTGGATACCTTAGAAGCAAACTTGAACAGCATGAAAGAAAAGTATCTTAAGTCAGTTCAGTATGCGTATAAGGAAAATCATACCATTCAGGATAAACTCATGTTCATATTTTCTGCTGAGACAATCTCCCAGATGTTTCGTAGATTGCGTTATGTTAGGGAATATACTACATACCTGAGAGTACAGGGTGAGCAAGTAAAGGAACAGCAGAAAGAAGTGCAGCAGAAAAAAGCAGACCTCTTGGCTGCAAAAGGTGAAAAATCTAGTTTGTTGAGACAAAGCGAGCAGGAACGTAAGAAACTGGAAGGCAAGAAAGAAGAACAGCGACAATTGCTATATAACCTTCAGAAGAAGCAAAAGGACGTCCAAAAGGAAATATCGCAGAAACAGAAACAAAGTCAGCGTCTGAATGAACAGATAGACCGTTTGGTGGAGCAGGAGATTGCAGCAGCCAAGAAACGTGAGGAGGAAAGACGCAGGAAAGAGATGGAACGTCTTGAGGCAGAGCGTAAGCGTAAGGCTGAATTGGCCAAGAAAGCAGAGAATGAATTGGCTGGCAGGAAGGAAAGTGGAAGCTCCGATAAGTCTTCCTCATCTAAGACTACGACTTCTTCCAGCAATTCAAATACAGCTAGTGCTAAGGCAGAACGTATGGGGACATACAAGGTTGATAGTGAGGATCGTCTTGTCTCTGGTGGATTTGAAAGGAATAAAGGGTTGCTGCCAGTTCCAATAACTGGTCCTTATATGATTGTTGGCCATTATGGCGTTCATGATGTAGCAGGGTTGAAAAATGTAAAGTTGGATAATAAAGGCATTGATATCAAAGGCCAATCTGGAGCAAGTGCCCGATCTATTTTCCAGGGTGAAGTGTCTAGCGTATTCTCTTATGGAGGTATGCGAGGTGTATTGATTCGTCATGGCAGTTATATATCTGTTTATTGTAACCTCTCTTCTGTAAATGTTCGTGCTGGGCAGAAAGTGAAGGCGCGTGATGTCATTGGAAAAATAGCTCGTAATGAAGAAGGCGATCATATCCTTCAGTTTCAATTGCGTAGAGAAACTAGAAAACTTAATCCAGAACAATGGTTAAGCAGGCGTTGATGGATAATATAGATAAGAAGACAAAAGATGCAGTCTATTTGTTGACTCGGATGATAGAGATTCCTTCATTCAGCCGAGAAGAGAGTGCTGTGGCTGATTTGGTTTTTGATACTCTTCAAAAAGATGGGCTAGAGCCTAAGCGTCGTGGCAATAATGTCTGGTGTGTGGATCCCCATTATGATGCCCAGAAGCCCACAATCCTTTTCGATGCTCATTTGGATACGGTCAAACCTGTTTCTGGTTGGACAAGGGAACCGTTCAGAGCCACTGTGGAAGGGGATTGTATCTTTGGTTTGGGAAGTAATGATGATGGTGCCAGTGTCGTATCTTTGATGCAAGTCTACAAGACCTTGATAGATACATGTCAGTCTTATAATTTAGTTTACTCCGCTTCTTGTGAAGAGGAAGTTTCAGGAAAGGATGGTCTGGAAAGTGTACTTCCATTATTCCCACCTATTCATGTAGGTTTGGTAGGTGAACCGACTGAAATGCAACCGGCCATTGCCGAAAAGGGATTGATGGTGCTAGATGTTATAGCTCATGGAAGAGCAGGGCATGCAGCTCGTGATGAAGGTGATAATGCCATTTATAGGGCCTTGGAAGATATTAGTTGGATAAGGGATTACTGTTTTAGCCAGGTTTCTCCTTTGCTTGGGTCCGTAAAAATGACAGTGACGGAAGTTCATGCTGGCACTCAGCATAATGTCATTCCAGATCAGTGCTCTTTTGTTGTGGATGTCCGAAGTAATGAGTTTTACTCAAATAAGGATTTGTACGATTATATATGTCTGCATGTTAGCAGTGAGGTTAAGGCACGTTCATTTAGATTGAATTCATCATGCATAGATATGGGACACCCTTTGGTTTTGAAAGCCATGGAGATTGGGCGTGTCCCATTTGGCTCTCCTACTTTGTCAAATCAGGCCTTGTTGCCATTCCCGTCAATGAAGATGGGGCCAGGTTGCTCTTCCCGTTCACACACGGCAGATGAGTATGTTAGGATTTCTGAAATTGACCAAGCCATCAGATTGTATTTAGAATTATTGGATGGCTTAAAATTAGAAAAATAACTTAAACTACTATAATAATGGAGCGTAAGGTTTTACATCTCGGTAAGCTTGCCGATACACAAGCCAAGAATAGAGGTTCACAAGAGGCTATCCGATATAGGGATGATGCAACAGGAACTTGGCAGCCTGTCACATGGACGCAATTTGCTGATAATGTAAATCAGTTGGCTTGTGCCATGTTGGCAAATGGGGTAAAGCACCAGGAAAATATGGGTATTTTCTCTCAAAATATGGCAAGGGGGATATATACTGATTTTGCTGCCTTCAGCATTGGTGCTGTTACCATTCCTCTTTATGCTACTAGTTCAGAGACTCAGGTTCAATACATTGTGAATGATGCTAGAATACGTTATCTTTTTGTTGGTGAACAGCAGCAGTATGATACGGCATTCCGGGCCCATTCTCTTTGTCCTACGTTACATAAATTGATTATTTATGATTCAAAGGTAGTTAGGAATCCTCAAGACAAGACTTCTGTTTACTATGCTGATTTCTTGAAAGTGGATGAAAAGACAATAGGAAAATATCAAGAGTTGTTGAAGGAAAGGAAGGCTAATCTAAATGATGATGATATAGCAAATATCTTATATACTTCAGGGACTACGGGCGAGTCCAAAGGTGTAATCCTTAAACATTCTAATTATATTGGTCAATTTGAGGCACATTTTAAAGTTCTTAAATTCTTGACCTGGCCTAATATGACTTCCATGGATTTCCTGCCATTGACTCATGTGTTTGAACGGGGTTGGAGCTTCCTATGCTTGTGTGCAGGTGTTGTTGTCTGTGTGAATACAGATCCTCATGCCATTTTGCAGTCTATACAGGAAGTTCATCCTAATGCCATGTGTGCTGTCCCTCGTTTTTGGGAGAAAGTGTATGATGGCGTAAATGCCAAGATTGCTGGTATGAGTTCAGTCATGCAGAAAGTGGTGAAGAGTGCTCTAAAAGTAGGTCGTGAGTACAATATCGAATACGTTTTGAAACGGAAAACGGCACCTATTTCTTTATCTTTGAAATACCGGTTCTATGATAAACTGGTATTTCAGAAGCTTAAGAGAGCAATTGGTATGGATAATGCTTTGTTCCTTCCTACGGCTGGTGCTCCTATTCCTCCTACTATTGAGGAGTTTATCCACTCTGTTGGCATTGGGTTAGTTGCAGGTTATGGTTTGACTGAATCTTTGGCTACAGTTAGTTGTGACCATGGTGTAAAGACACTTGGCTCTGTTGGTCGCCCGTTGCCTGGCATTGAGGTCAAGATTGGTGAGAATGATGAAATTTTGATAAAGGGTCCAGGCGTGACTTGTGGCTACTACAAGAAAGAATCTGCTACACGCGAGGCATTCGATAAGGACGGATATTTCCATACGGGTGATGCTGGCTATTTAAAAGATGGTGAGTTATTTATTACTGATCGCATCAAGGATTTGTTTAAAACCTCTAATGGTAAGTATATCTCTCCTCAGGTGTTGGAAGGAAGGCTTTGTGTGGATAAGTATATTGAACAATTGGCTGTTATTGCCGAGCAGCGCAAGTTTGTATCGGCATTGATTATTCCTGCCTATGATGAGCTAAAAGCTTATGCAGCAGAACATAAGATAGAGTATAAAGATATGAAGGATCTTTGCCAGAATAAAGAGATCAATCAGATGATAAAGACTCGTATAGATACTCTACAGCAGACTTTTGCTGCTTATGAGCAGATTAAACGTTTCACTTTGTTGCCTGAACCATTCACGATAGACAAGGGGGAATTGACGAATACCCTGAAGATTAGAAGGCAAGTACTATTGAAGAACTACTCTGAGGAGATAGATAAAATGTACGAAGCATAATTAGTAAAAAGAGAAGATGATAACAATTGAACAACTGAAAGGCATAAAGGAGCGTACTGAGGACCTTTACCGGTACCTTGGCATCGAGAGTAAACAAATAGAGGTAGAAGAGGAACAATTGCGTACGCAAGCTCCAGGCTTTTGGGATGATGCAAAGGCTGCAGAGGCTCAAATGAAAAAAGTTAAAGGGCTCCAGTCGTGGATAGATGGCTATAAGGAAGTTAAGACCTTAGTGGAAGAGGCAGATGCCGCTTTTGAATTCTATAAAGAGGAATTGGTTTCAGAAGTAGAGGTGGATGAGGCTTACTTGAAAGCTGCGTCTGCAGTGGAAGCCCTGGAATTGAAAAATATGCTGCGCAGTGAGGCTGATAAGATGGACTGCGTGCTCAAGATTAATGCTGGAGCAGGTGGCACTGAGGCACAGGATTGGGCGCAGATGCTGATGCGTATGTATATGCGCTATGCAGAGACTCATGGGTACAAGTGTTCTGTTGCTAACCTATTGGAAGGTGATGATGCAGGAATAAAGACTTGTACATTGAATATAGAGGGGCCATTTGCCTATGGCTATTTGAAAAGTGAAAATGGCGTGCATCGCTTAGTTCGTGTTTCACCATATAATGCACAGGGTAAGCGCATGACTTCTTTTACTTCGGTGTTTGTCACACCTCTTGTTGACGATTCCATTGAAGTTAATATAGAACCAGCACGAATCAGTTGGGATACTTTTCGTAGTGGTGGTGCTGGTGGTCAGAACGTGAATAAGGTAGAATCGGGCGTTCGCTTGCGTTATCAGTATAAGGACCCTTATACAGGAGAGGAAGAAGAAATCTTAATTGAGAATACTGAGACTCGTGATCAGCCAAAGAATAAGGAAAATGCCTTGCGTCTGTTACGTTCGATGCTATATGATAAGGAAATGCAGCATCGTATGGCCGAACAGGCCAAGGTCGAGGCTGGTAAGAAGAAAATAGAATGGGGCAGCCAGATTAGAAGTTATGTTTTTGATGATCGCCGTGTAAAAGACCATCGTACAAATTATCAGACTAGTGATGTTAATGGTGTGATGGATGGCAAAATTGATGAGTTTATCAAAGCTTACCTTATGGAGTTCAGTGATTCAAAAGAGTAATATGGGAAAGGAAATTGAACGTAAGTTTCTAGTTACAGGTCCTTTTAAGGATAAGGCATATTCTTCTACACGTATCGTGCAAGGATATATTTGTCATGGTGGTGGTCGTACTGTCCGTGTCCGTTTACGTAATGAAAAGGGTTATCTTACAATTAAAGGCCCTTCCATTGATGGAGGATTGTCACGCTATGAGTTTGAGATAGAAATCAGTTTCCGTGATGCGATGGATTTGATGAAACTCTGTAAAGATGGATATATTGACAAGACGCGTTATTTGGTCAAAAGTGGCAAACATACCTTTGAGGTGGATGAATTTTATGGAGATAACGAAGGCTTAATTATGGCTGAAGTAGAATTGGAATATGAGAATGAGCCTTATGAAAAGCCAGATTTTATAGGGAAAGAAGTAACGGGAGATCGTAGATTCTATAATGGTTCTCTATTGACTTATCCTTTCAATCTTTGGAAAGATTCTATTTGACAATAAACTTTCTATAAAGAAGTGAACCAAAAATGGCGGCTAGTATTACCCCAATAATATTGGCCGCAAAATCCATCCAGTCGCCACTTCGCAAACCTCCAGTGCAGTATTCTTGGAGGAGTTCTAGAATACCGCTCATTAGAATAGGCATAATTACGGCTCCAATAAGAAGCCTGTTTTTATCTGCTTTTTCTTTATGTTTAAGGTAATATTCTATCCAGATGATGCTACATGTTCCTAAATACATAATTATGTGTGTCCATTTATCTATAAAAGGAACTTCTTCTGACAACTTTATCTCGGGAACTGGCATTAAACATAAAACCCAAATAAGAGCGATACAAAATAAACTGAATCTGTAGCTTTTTATGTAACTTTTAGTCATTTTCATCTTTCTTTTTTGCAAATTTAGCGCAAAAATACTTACATTTGCAAGCTATAAGAGAGATTTTAGTTTGAATTTATAAATAATTATGTCAAATAATTCTGATCAGGCAGGGTTTGCTAGTAAGCTTGGTGCTATATTGGCTGCGGCAGGCTCAGCAGTAGGTTTGGGGAATATCTGGCGTTTTCCTACTGAAACTGGAACAAATGGTGGCGCTGCATTTATATTGATTTATATATTCTTCATGCTTTTTATGGCTATGCCTATCATGATTGCTGAATTTACTATCGGTCGTCATGGTCAAAGCGATGTATCCCACTCATTCCTTAAAATGAGTGGGAATAGAAAAATGTGGAAATTTATGGGACTTATTCCTGTTATATCTGGTTTCCTGGTTTTGAGTTATTATGCAGTGGTTGCTGGCTGGACCCTTGAGTATGCCATTCAAGCAGGTATGAATGATTTTGCAGGGAAATCCGCAGCTGAGTATGCATCCGATTTTGCTGCTTTTTCTTCCAATCCTTTTAAACCATTGATGTGGCTTTTCTTTATTCTGGCTTTGACTTTTGGAATAGTGGCTATGGGTGTACAAAAAGGTATTGAACGTGGTGCCAAAATTATGATGCCTATTCTATTTGTCTTTTTGGCAATTCTTGTAATATGTTCGTTGACATTGCCAGATGCTTCCAAGGGATTAACCTTCTTATTGGAACCTGACTTTTCCAAAGTGACGGGGGCCACTTGTCTTTCGGCTATGGGGCAGGCTTTCTTTTCCTTGAGTGTAGGTCTCTGTTGCTTGTGTACATATGCTTGTTATTTCAGAAAAGATTTAGATCTCATACGTGATGGTTTTGGTGTTGCTACCATTGATACGTTGGTTGCCCTTATGTCTGGTTTGATGATCTTTCCTGCGGTCTATTCTATTCCTGGTTTATCACCTGATGCAGGGCCTTCTTTGGTATTCATCACTTTGCCGAATGTTTTCCAGCAAGCTTTTGGAGATTTACCTGCTGTAGCTTATGTGTTTTCTCTAATGTTCTACGTTTTGTTGGTCATGGCTGCACTGACATCTTCAATCTCTATGTTGGAAATGGCTGAGGCTTATTTTATAAAACGTTTTAAAGTAAGTCGTTTTAAGTCCTCCATGGTTGTTAGCATTGTTTGTTTCCTGTTGGGTTCTGCATGCTCTCTTTCTTTTGGAGTTTGGAAGGATGTAACCATTTTTGGTATGGGCTTTTTTGATTTATTCGATTTTTTGGTAGCGAAATTTCTGATGCCGATAGGAAGTGCTTTGATTTGTATTTTTTTAGGATGGGTAGTTGACGAAAAGGTGCTTCGTGCTGAAATAACCAATGAAGGAACATTGAGGCAGCCCCTATATCCTGTATTCCGATTTATCATACGTTATTTTGCCCCATTATGTATTATCTTGATTTTTTTGAATGAATTGGGGGTTTTTAAAGTTCTTTCTGGATTATTGTAATGCTAGCTGGATTATTTATGGAAAATAAAAGAACGAATTTTGGGAGTAAAGTAGGAGCAGTTTTGGCTGCAGCTGGTTCTGCAATTGGTTTGGGAAACGTGTGGCGATTCCCATATGAGACTGGGCAGAATGGTGGTGCCGCATTTCTGATTATTTATCTTGCATGTATAATTATTATAGGTGTTCCCTTGATGGTGGCTGAATTTGCAGTGGGACGTAGGAGTAGGACAAATAACTTTCGTGCATTTCCTGTTTTGGGGGCTAAGGGCCCTTGGAGGTATGTGGGATTCCTTTGTGTTTTGACAGGCTGGCTCATTCTCTGTTATTATGCTGTAGTATTAGGCTGGACATTGGAATATGTCTATCAAGCAGGTTCAAATGGTCTTGCAGGGAAGACTGCGGAACAGTATACTGCAGATTTCTCTAACTTTGTTAGTGACCCAGTTCAGCCGATTATTTATTTTTTCATAGCTGTAATACTTACTCTTGGTGTGGTATTGATGGGTGTTCAGAAGGGTATTGAACGTGCTTCAAAGGTTATGATGCCTATGTTGTTTGTTTTTATCTTGATTTTGGTGGTTTGTTCTTTATCTCTACCAAGTGCAATGAAAGGTGTGGATTATTTATTGAATCCTGATTTCAGTGAAATTCATCCTGGGACATTCTTGGCTGCCATGGGACAAGCCTTTTTCTCCTTGAGCATAGGCATGGGATGTCTTTGTACTTATGCATCCTATTTTCCTAGGGAGGCTAACTTATTTGGAAATGCTTTGAATATCGCCGGCATAGACACTGTGATTGCTATTCTTTCAGGATTGATTATTTTCCCAGCGGCTTATTCTGTTGGTATAGAGCCAGGATCTGGAGCTTCTTTAGTGTTCATCACATTACCAAACGTGTTCTATCAGGCCTTTAGTGGACTGCCTTGGTTGGCTTATGCATTTTCTTTGATGTTCTATCTATTGTTGTCCATGGCAGCATTAACGTCTGCGATTTCTTTGCTTGAACCTCCTACATCTTTATTGTCCGAAGAGCTTCATATAAGTCGTAAAACTGCTGCTTTGTTAGCAACTTCTTTGGTAATAGTCTTAGGTATTGCTTGCTCACTTTCTATGGGAATTTGGGGTGACTTCAAATTGTTTGGTTTAAATCTGTTTGATTTCTTTGATTTTGCTACTGCTAAGATTATGCTACCTTTGGGTGGTCTGTTTACTGCTTTGTTCGTAGGTTGGAAGATGAACAAAAAGGCATTGCTCACTGAACTTTCCAATAATAGGACTCTTCCTCAGTGGGTGGTTCGTTTGTTCTATTTGCTTATTAAGTATTTATTGCCATTGGCTATTATCCTAATTTTCTTAAATGAGTTGGGTGTTTTTGGATTCTGATTAGATTGATTAAAATAAAAAACGGCTTGCCGGAAGGCGAGCCGTTTTCTTTAAACAAAAGGTTCGTTATTTCTTGTATCCTGCTGCTTTGGCTATGACTTCAGGAATGTCTATGTTATTCATTCTGCCATGGAAATTTTCAGCTCCTGCACCTATAGCATAGATTGGCACATAACCGTCAGAGTGTGCAAAACTAGCCCAGGAAACCATGGCAATTTTATTTAATATGTCACGTCCTTTGGCTGCAATCTTGGCATTGTTGCCATACCAGTTTTGCTCTGTTCCACCTGCACGGAAAGAATCCTCAAATGTGCTGTGGAGCTCAGCTTCATCTCTCCAGTTTACAGGGACTTTGGTAAAGAGACCAAAGCAATCACTTAGAATTTTCTTTGCATCTTCCCAAGTAGCGTTTTTATTGTTCTTCTTCAATTCGTTGAAACGCTCTGTAACTTTATCCACACTGCAGGTTTGATGTTGCAATGCCTGTAGATTCAATTCATAGCGACCATTGCCGGGAACCAGTCCTCCGGTCTCATGGTCTGCTGTAATTACAATCAGAGTTTCTTTAGGGTGCTTTAGATAGAAGTCGTATGCTACTTGGATAGCTTCATCAAATGCAATGGTTTCATGAATCATGGTAGCTGCATCATCTCCGTGACATGCATGGTCTATCATACCACCTTCAACCATAAAGAAAAAGCCTTTCTTGTTATCCTTGGTCAGGAAGTTTATACCCATTTCCACAATCTGCTTTAGAGTCAAATCTTTATCATTGCGGTCTATTGCATAAGGAATTTCTGTCTTGTTTTTTGCTGCAGCATCCTTTGTCTGAGTCATGATCAATCTTTTGGCTTTCTGCCATTTGGTTTGAGCCTCTTCATAGCCATAAGCCCAAGTATAGCCATTTTCCTCGCAGAGTTGATGTAAGTCTACTCCATCCTTGGTAGGTTGGAGAAAGTCTGAACCTCCAAAATAATCCACGTTAGATGAGGCTGCCTGCTTACCTATCTCAAAATAGGAGTTGCGGCTTGCTTGATGAGCATAGAATACAGCAGGAGTAGCATGGTCAATGCTTACAGATGTACTTATACCTACTTTTTTGCCGCTCTTTTTTGCCCAGTCTGCAATGCTGCTGATAGGTTCAAGCTGAGGATTCATGCCAATTGAGCCATTTTTTGTTTTCACACCTGTAGCCAATGCTGTACCACCAGCGGCAGAGTCTGTAACATCACTGCTAGCGGAGAAAGAGGTGGCATAAGTTGTGTATGGGAAGCTAGCGAAACAGAGGGGCTGGATGCCAATTTTTCCTTGAATGTTAGCCAAGTAGGTCTCTGTCACATTTACCTCGTTAAGTCCCATTCCATCACCAATAAAATAAAATACGTACTTGGCCTTTTGAGCCATGGCGGTAGTTGCGCAAATTAAGCACAGCACTACCAAGATCGAAATTTTTTTCATATTCGGGTAGTTGTTTGTTTTACTTGTTTTGCAAAGATAGTAAAATTCCTCAAAAACACGTTGTTTGTCGAAAAAAAGTCATACCTTTGCATCCGCATTCGGAAAGTAGCGCAGTTGGTAGCGCACTACGTTCGGGACGTAGGGGTCGGGAGTTCGAATCTCCTCTTTCCGACAGAAAAGGCGAACCTTTTGGAGGTCCGCCTTTTTTATTGTGAGATTATAAGACTTTCTTCAGACGTTCGATGAAGTCGTCCGCTTCTGCTTTGGTCAAGCAGAGTGGAGGAAGCAGTCGAAGTACATTTGTTCCACTGCATCCTGTAAAACAATGTTGTTCCTTAACCAGTTTTGTGCGAATTTCCTTGTAGGGTACGTCCAACTCTATTCCAATCATAAGGCCAAGTCCACGAACTTCTGTCACATGTGGAAGTTTCTCGTTTTTCAGTCGATTCATCAGATAGGAGCCAACTTCAGCGGCGTTCTCTATCAGATGCTCTTTTTCAATAATGTCTAGCACAGCTATTGCACCAGCACATGCAAGGTGGTTACCTCCGAAGGTAGTGCCTAGCTGACCATAAATAGGCTTGAACTTTGGTGAAATCAAGACTGCAGCCATTGGGAATCCATTGGCAATGCCTTTGGCTACAGTGATTAGGTCTGGCTTCACATCGGAATACTGATGTGCAAAGAATTTTCCAGATCGACCGTAACCACACTGAATCTCATCGCAAATCATAATGGTGTCATATTTGTCACATAGTTCACGCAATCCTTGCAGGAATTCCGATGTTACAATGCGGATACCACCTACGCCTTGAATACATTCCAAAATAATAGCGCAGACATCACCTTTTTCCATTTCTTTCTTCCAGGCATCTAAGTCGTTGATAGGAAGATAAGTAACATGCCCATTGGCGTTGATAGGTGATATGATTTTGGGATTTGCAGTAGCCTCTACAGCTAATGAGGTACGACCGTGAAATGCTTTTTCCATAGAAAGCACACGGGTACGTCCGTTATAGAATGATGCCAGTTTCATGGCATTTTCGTTTGCTTCTGCGCCACTGTTGATGAGGAAAAGTTGATAGTCATCGTATCCACAGATTTTGCCCAGACATTCTGCAAGTTGCTTTTGCAGTGGGTTAATGACAGAGTTGCTGTAGAATCCCAACTTATTCAGCTGTTGGGTCATGCATGCCACATAATGTGGATGGCAGTGTCCCACGCTGATGACAGCATGTCCTCCATATAGGTCTAGATATTCCTGGCCATCTTCATCCCAGACTTTGCAGCCTTTACCATGGTCTATGGTTATGTCGAATAATGGATATACATCAAATAACTTCATAGTTTTAAGATTTAGAAAGCACTTGGTTTCAGTCTGAGTCCTGTAGTTTCATCAATTCCGAACATCAAATTCATGTTTTGTACTGCCTGACCTACGGCTCCTTTCAGCAAATTGTCTATAATGGTGGTGATGACAGCCTTATTGCCGAACTTGTCAACATGTACCAATGCCTTGTTTGTATTAACTACTTGTTTCAAATCTAACGCTTTGTTCACATAGTATGTGAAGGCAGCATCTTTATAGAAATCCCTGAATAGTTTTGCCAATTGTTCTTCGGTAGGGTTGGAAATAGTCCCCTCCTCTCCATCGAACTTGACCACTTCTGTACAGAAAATACCTCGGGCGAAATCACCACGGTATGGTATAAAATCGATGGTAATGTCTTTATCTGTTGGAGCAGCTACCAAAGTGTCGATAATGGTTGGCGCCTGTGCCGGACGAAGTTCGTTCAGGCTTTGGCAAATCTCATGTAAGTGTTGGTGAGTGAAAACCTTATAGATACTTAAGTTGTTATTTCTCCAAGAAAAGTGTGTAGAGGCACTCGGTTTCTGACCAGCACCAGTAGAACCTGTGATTGCATTTACCGCTACATCATGTTTTAGCAAACCTGCTTTGGCCAGTGGCAGAAGACCTATTTGAACACAGGTAGCAAAGCAACCAGGATTAGCTAGATGCTGGCAACCCTGAATTGATTCTTTGTGGATTTCTGGCAGTCCATATACATAATCATGTGTAGGCGCAGCTATGCGAAAGTCCTGGGCCAGGTCTATGATTTTTACATGGTCTGGAATGCTGTGTTCTTTCAGAAAAGCTTCACTCTTTCCATGGCCAAAACAGAAAAAAACCACATCTACTTGACTAAAGGGCATTTCAGCAGAGAAACGTAAGTCAGTTTCACCTAGTAATCCCTCATGCACGTCAGTGACTAGATTTCCTGCATTGGATTCACTGTTGGCAAATACAATCTCCACTTCTGGATGCCAAAGCAGCAAACGGATTAATTCACCTCCGGTATAGCCGGCTGCACCTAAGATACCTACTTTAATCATCTTTCTTCGTCTGGGTGAGCCAAATAATATGCACGAAGTGGGGTTGCGGAAACCTTGATAAAGCCTTTGGCATCCTCAGAGGTCCATGCCTTAGCAGTCTCGCCGTATTCACCAAGTTTGTTCTTGACTAAATCATTCGGTGAGTCAACGCCTATGGTCTGGAAACCATATGGACGAAGTTCAAGCGTAACAGTGCCTGTTACGTTACGTTGAGAGGATGTCAGCATGGCTTCTATGTCTGGCATGACGGGCTCTAGATATTGACTTTCATGCAAGAACATACCGTACCAGTTGGCAACTTGATCTTTCCAATACTGTTGCCATTTTGACAAGGTGTATTTCTCTAGGAATCGGTGTGCACCGATAATCAGCATTGGTGCAGCAGCTTCAAAGCCTACACGTCCTTTGATTCCAATGATAGTATCGCCCACATGACAGTCTCGGCCGATGGCATAGGCTTGTCCTATTTTTTCAACCTCCTGAATGGCCTGAATCTTATCATTATAATGAACACCGTTGACACTACTCAGCTCGCCCTTCTCAAATCCTAGAGAGAGGATCTCAGTACCTTCTTTTGTAGGGTGCTTCAGGTATGCACTTTCAGGTAGGCCTTGCTTGCTATCCAAAATTTCACCACCACAGATGGATGTGCCCCAAATGCCCACATTGTAACTATACTTCAGTTTAGTGAAGTCTGCAAAGTATCCATTCTTATTAAGGTATTCTACTTCTTCCTGGCGACTTAGGTTGAAGTCTCTGGTCAGGGTGATGATTTCCACGCCTGGGCACATTACGAGGAAGGTCATATCGAAGCGGATTTGGTCATTTCCAGCTCCAGTAGATCCATGGGCAATAGCATTGGCTCCGATTTCCTTAGCATAGCGCGCAATGGCTAATGCCTGGAAAATACGTTCAGAACTTACAGAGATGGGGTAGCAGTTGTTTCGTAGTACGTTACCGAAAACCATGTACTTCAGACTCTTTGCATAATACTCTTGAGTTACATCTAATGTGACGTATTTAGTAGCTCCTAGTTTATAGGCATTTTCTTCGTTGGCCTTCAGTTGTTCTGCACTGAACCCTCCTGTGTTGGCACATGCTGCATGAACTTCATATCCTTTTTCTTTAGCCAGGTACATTACTGTGTAGCTGGTGTCGAGACCTCCACTGAAGGCAACGACTACTTTCTTTTTTTCTGCCATATTTGTTTTTTGATTTGTTCGTTATGTTAAATTAGACCAACCCTCTTGAGACGACAGTTTTCATTATTTTCTGAAATACATCCAGTGGGGTTGGTTCTCCCTTGTGTTGTTCTGGGTCATAGAGCATACCTGTGCAGATGCAGTACTTTCGTCCGGTGCGGATTAGCACATCGTTGTTTACACAGCCTTCACATCCTTTCCAGAAGGACTCATCGTCGGTCAGATCAGCAAAAGTTACGGGTACATAACCCAAAGCCGTGTTCATTTTCATTACTGCTGCTCCACTGGTCAGGGAGAAAATCTTGGCTTCAGGCCAGCGGACACGTGCCAAGGTGAATGTGTGATCCTTGATTTGCTTTGCAATACCCTGACCTTGGTAGTCTGGGTGAACAATCAAACCGGAAGTGGTTACATATGATTTGTTCCCCCAAGTTTCTATATAGGAGAAACCGGCGAACTTGTCACCGTCCAAAGCTATGATAGCCTTGCCTTCCTTCATCTTGGTAGCGAGGTATGCATGAGTTCGCTTTGCTATACCTGTACCTCTTTTCTTGGCTGCCTCACTGATGGTATCCAAAATCTGATCTACGTATACCTCATGAGATGCGTCGGCAACAAGTATATCGATTTTTGGAGTTTCTTTATTCATTTTTGATGTTCCTATCAATAACTTAGTAATGAATGTCTGGGATGATAATCTTCAAAGCATGGATAAGTTCTATCCGGCTGGCTTGTTCTTGAATGACCACGAATATGGTATCGTCACCAGCAATAGTTCCACATATCTGCTTGGGGTTAAGGTTGTCTATGTCATAGGCTAGACGACTGGCATAGCCCGGCTTGGTTTTTATTACGGCGATATTAGCGGAGAAGGTAATGGACAAAAAGCCTGAATCCACCATCATTTCACTCAGTTTCGCTGTATCTGTGTTACGCATGTACATGGTGTTGTTTGGTAGTACATATACATATTTTCCGTATAAAGAGGATGCCTTGGCAACCTTCAGCTGTTTCAAGTCACGGGACAATGTAGCCTGGGTCAGGTTGAATCCTTCTTTCGTAAGTTCCTGCAGCAGTTCGTCTTGATTTCCAATTTCTTTGCAGGAAATGATAGCCTTGATGGCTTCCAATCTTCGATTCTTATCTTTCATTGCTTTTATTTGTTGTTTCGAAAGGTGGGTGCAAAAGTAATCATTATTTTGATATTATGCATATTTTTGCATGAAAAAAATAAGAATATTATCTTTTTTGATTATATTTATATAAATACGCCTCGATAAATGGTATATTTATTCTATTTCGAGCATGAAATATGACTTTAATATGTAATTTTTTAGACTTTGAGGAACTGTGCTCCAACACAAAACGAAATTTATAATATGAAAACGTGCACAAATATTTAAATTGACAAAATGTAGATAAATAAATCATTTTTAAATAAATAAAATCAAAAAAGATTAGGACTTTAGTTAGTTTCTTACTATATTTGCATTGCATAAAGTTAGAACTCTCTTATACTATATCATAAAATTAAGAATAAAACGCTACAATGTAGGTGCCCGTTGTTGTGAAACAATGGGCATCTTTTTTATATTAATTGTAAAATAGTCGGTTTTTAAAGGAAAAATATATATTTTTGCACTTCAAATTATGGAATGACTGGAAAAAGGAAATGAAAAGAGTTGCTATTAAAATAGGTAGTAATGTACTGACCCGTGCCGATGGTACTTTGGATGTCACCCGTATGTCGGCTTTGGTCGATCAGGTGGCTGAACTATACAAGAATGGCATTCAGTTAGTCCTTATTTCCTCTGGTGCGGTTGCTAGTGGGCGTAGCGAATTAGGTATCCGTAGAAAGATGGATTCTGTGGATCAGCGTCAGTTGTTTTCTGCTGTTGGCCAAGCAAAGCTGATCAATCGTTATTTTGATTTTTTCCGTGAGCATCATATTGCTGTAGGACAGGTGCTTACCATGAAAGAGAGTTTCGGTACACGAAGACATTACCTTAACCAGCGTAATTGTATAGAAGTCATGTTGGAGAACAAGGTCATTCCTATTATCAATGAAAATGACACAGTTTCTCTTACAGAGCTGATGTTCACCGATAATGATGAATTGAGTGGGCTTATTGCCAGCATGATTGATGCAGATACCCTGATTATTTTGAGTAATATAGATGGTATTTATGATGGCTCACCTAAGGCCCCTGGCAGTAAAATTATTCGGTATGTTGGGGCTGATCAGGACCTGTCAGCTTATATACAAGCGGAAAAGTCTGGCTTCGGCCGTGGAGGGATGATTACAAAATGCAATATAGCCCGTAAAGTTTCCCAAGAGGGCATTCGTGTTTTCATTGCCAATGGTAAAAGGGAAAATATATTACTTTCTTTGGTGAACGATCCAGATAATACTTTGTTCACTTGCTTTGAACCTGCAGTGGGGCAGGTTTCCAGTGTGAAGAAGTGGATAGCTCATAGTGGTGGATTTGCGAAGGGATCTATCCAACTGAATATGCAGGCTGTCAAGACTATTCGAGGTAAGAAGGCTGTCAGCATTCTTCCGGTGGGTGTTATAGGAGTGGATGGTGAGTTTGAGAAAGATGATATTGTAAGTATTCTAGATGAACAGGGACACAAGATTGGAGTAGGTAAGGTGGGGTATTCATCAGAGGAGGCTGTTGAGGTTCTTGGTAAGCGAGACCAGCGTCCTATGGTGCATTATGATTATTTGTATTTGGAATAGGAAAGTAACGATGGAGTTGGAGCATATATTTAATAAGGTTAAGAATGCAAGCCGTGAACTGGCTTTTTTGAAAGAGGAGAAAGTCAATTCTATTTTGCGTGACCTTGCAGATGAGATTGTGAAACGTCAGGGTGAGATCTTGGTAGCCAATATGGAAGATCTGTCTCGAATGGATCCTTCCAATCCGATGTATGACCGGCTGAAATTAACCTCTGAACGGATAGAGGGTATTGCTTCCGACACTCGTCATGTAGCTACTTTACCTTCTCCTCTGGGACGGGTGTTGAAACATAGTGTCTTGCCCAATGGGTTGGACTTGACCCGTATCAGTGTTCCTTTTGGGGTAATCGGAATCATTTATGAGGCTCGTCCCAATGTGACTGTTGATGTTGCTTCTCTATGCTTGAAAAGCGGGAATGCTTGTGTATTAAAGGGAGGGAAGGATGCTGATGATTCCAACCGTGTCATCGTAAAGGTGATTCGGGAGGTTTTGGAGCGTCATGAGGTTAATCCTGATGCAGTAACCTTGTTGCCTGCCACTCATGAGGCTACAGGTGAAATGCTGCATGCTGTGGGTTTTATTGATGTGGTTATCCCTCGTGGAAGTAGTCGTCTGATTAAGTTTGTAAGAGAGAATGCCACAATCCCTGTAATAGAGACTGGTGCAGGTATTTGTCATTGTTATTTTGATGAATATGGTGACCTGGAAAAGGGCATCCGGATTATCAATAATGCCAAGACTCGTCGGGTAAGTGTTTGTAATGCATTGGATTGTGTGGTTCTTCATGCTTCCCGTCTAGATGATTTGGCAGCTCTGTGTGCACCTCTTGCGGATAGCAAGGTGATTATATATGCCGATGAGCTTTCCTACTCAGCCTTGGCTGGGAAGTATCCTGCTGAATTGTTGGAGCATGCAACTCCGGAGTCTTTCGGCACTGAGTTTCAGGCTTACAAGATGGCTGTTAGGACTGTGGAATCATTTGCCGAAGCCTTGGATTATATTGCCAATAACAGTTCCAAGCATAGTGAGAGTATTGTTACAGAGAATGAGGAACGTGCCGAAACATTCCTTATGTCTGTAGATGCAGCATGTGTATATGCCAATGCACCTACTTCCTTTACTGATGGTGCTCAGTTTGGCTTGGGTGCAGAGATTGGTATCAGTACCCAGAAATTGCATGCTCGTGGCCCAATGGCCTTGGAGGAAATGACTACATACAAATGGGTTATCCGTGGAAACGGGCAGACTCGTCCTAAATGAAAAATAAAAAGAAAAGATATGAGAACATTTACAAACGTAAAAGATATAGGTGACCTGAAGGTCGCTTTGGCTGAGGCTCAGGAAATAAAGAAAGATCGTTATAAGTATGAATCTCTCGGACGTCACAAGACTTGTCTTTTGATATTCTTCAACAATAGTCTTCGTACACGTCTCAGCACTCAGAAAGCAGCCCGTAACCTTGGTATGGATGTGATAGTGTTAGATGTGAATCAGGGAGCCTGGAAACTGGAGACTGAACGGGGCGTGGTTATGGATGGTGACAAGAGTGAACATCTTTTGGAAGCAATCCCTGTCATGGCTAATTATTGTGATGTGATAGGTGTGCGTTCTTTTGCCCGTTTTGAAAATAGAGAAGACGATTATACAGAGAAAATCTTAAACCAGTTCATTAAGTACAGTGGTAAGCCGGTTTTCTCTATGGAGGCAGCTACTGGTCATCCGTTACAGGCATTTGCTGATTTGATTACCATTGAAGAGTATAAACGCAAGGATCATCCAAAAGTAGTTCTAACTTGGGCTCCTCATCCAAAGGCATTACCACAGGCTGTTCCAAATTCATTTGCCGACTGGATGAACGAGGCTGATGTGGAATTCGTCATTACTCATCCTCATGGGTATGAACTTGACCCTAAGTTTGTCCGTGGAGCCAAGGTGGAGTATGACCAGAAGAAAGCATTTGAGGGCGCAGATTTTATCTATGCTAAGAACTGGGCTTGTCCAGGTGTGACGGTTCCGGAAGACTATGGTAAAGTACTGAGTAAGGATATGAGCTGGACGGTAGACACTGAACATATGTCTTGGACCAATGATGCATTCTTCCTTCATTGTCTGCCTGTGCGTCGTAACATGATTGTTACGGATGATGTGATAGAGGCTCCTACTTCATTGGTTATTCCAGAAGCAGCAAATCGTGAGATTTCAGCTACGGTTGTGTTGAAAAGATTGTTGGAGTCTCTTTAGTCACGGGATTTTTTCTCCCCTTCGGGAGAAATATTTTTCTCCTTCGGGAAAAAGGAAAAACAGGGTGTAGAATCAGATTCTTCTGCACCCTGTTTTTTATGATTCAATATGTTTTTTCATGCATAAAGGTGTACACCTTTATGCCTTCATAGGTATTGATGGAAAAGATGATGCTGTCACCAGATTGTAGATCTAATTTATTTAACGGGCAGGACAAGAAAATTTCACGAGTGTAGGCTTCCGGGTCTTCTTCCTGAGAATGGAAGAGTTGGATTCGTTGTGTGGCTTTCCCCATGGAGTTCCTGCTTTTGCCAAGATTAAGGAAATGGTATTTGTGTGCTCTTCCTTTGGTTAAGACACCTAGATGTAGGTTGATATAGCCTCCACTTTTCCAGATACTGGTAATCTTCACGGGATCAGTTTTAATGCCTTCTTTGAAGAAGTCAGGTCCTTTGGGAAAAGGTGAAATAACGCTATGGACATTGTATAGTGTAGCTTTTCCACCACCTTCATTGATTGGCAGATAGGTACAGCGTACACGGTATAAGGAATCGGGAGTAGAATCCTTGAATGCGATAGTTTTATCAGGGGAATACAAAACCCCGTCATCTGTTCGTATCAGATGGATATTGCTGGAACTATCTGTTTCCAGTTCTACTAAATCAGTTATGACATCCGGATAATGATAGTCCTCCTTATTGCAAGCTGAAAGAGCTAGCAGAAAAGCAGTTACTATGTATCCTTTATATTTCATTGTGCGTTGGCCTCTTCTTGATTGAAGACAGGATTTGCATACATGGTTAGGATGCGTTCACGCAAGTAGGCTTCATCCTTGCTTTCTATATCTATCTTGTCCAGTCTGTCTTGTAGGTATTTCTCGAATTTTTCTTTGTCTGCTGTAGAGAACTTGTCTTCATAGCCTCCTCTTAAGGCATTGGCAGCCACATAGTTGCCAGGATAGAGCCGGTAACCTTTATGTATTTCCTTGTCTATACGGCGCGCCACTTCTGCAAAGAATTCGTTCTTTGGAAGGTCTTTCAGTTCATCCAGCCATTCGTTGATGCAAGGAGCGCATTCATAATGAACCTTTCCTTTCTTGCCCAAGATGCCAGTTTTCATGTTGTCCAGGTCATCCTGCTTGCTCTTCTTGAAATTGGAATTGTCTCGTTTCGCTAGGAATTCCTTGGCTTTCAGGTAATCACAAGGGTCATATTCATAGCTGATGGTCAGTGGTACTATGTTTAGATGTTTGAGTTGCTCCACTGGAGTACCTTCATATCCCATAGCCAGCATCTTCAGTACAGCCTCCTGAGTGTGGTCGCTGGAATCTTTTGCACGCCCTTCACGCTGTGCTATCCATATATTCTCCTTTTTCTCGTTGATGGTGAAATGGATGTACTTGCTCATCAACAGGCTACTTTGCAGCAACTCCTTGCGAGACAATCCACGACGCACGGTGAATGCTTTGTTCAGACGTACCAGTTTCTTTATCCATGGATAAATCAGCAGATTGTCTCCAATGCCGATTTCCACAGTGGTGGGATAATTGTTTTTATAGAGGTGCACGTCCAGTATAGCACTATCTAGAACTATGTCCCTATGGTTGCTGATATAGGTGTATCTTTTTTCCTTGCTTGGCAATGGATGCCCGGAGAACGTGTATTTTGTAGTAGTTTTCCAAAGCAGGATTTTCATGGCAGGATACATGAACCGGTGCTGGAAGTCAGTGGTTGTCTTGATTCCCTTGCAGGCCAGTTTCAGGATTCCGTTTCTCAGGCCCTTGGGTATCCAGGGCACGAAACCTTGCAGGACACGGGAGAACTGGCGATCTTCAATCAGTTCATGCAATATTTGCTGCACTTCTTCAGGCTCATAAGGACGGATTTCGTCAAATTCTGCAGGGATTTTCATAAGCTTATCGGTTTAATCAAATTGGTTTTCTATGATTTCCGTCAGCACATCTTTCATATCCATGCCTGCAGCACGTACTTGCTGTGGAATAAAACTGGTGGCAGTCATACCAGGAGTGGTGTTGATTTCCAACAGGTTGATTTTGTTGCCTTCAGTAATGATATAGTCCATGCGAATGATGCCGTTGGCTCCTAATATCTGATAGATGGCTGAATTAATCTTGTGAACTCGGTCTGTAACATCCTGTGGTAGACGGGCCGGGGTGATTTCCTGTACCTCACCATTGTACTTGGCGTTGTAATCAAAGAATTCATTGGCTGGTACCACCTCTGTGATTGGGAGGGCCACCTCATGCTTCTTGGTTTTATAGTGACCACATGAAATCTCAATGCCTTTCATGAAAGCCTCAATCATCACTTCTTCTCCTTTTTCCTTCATGGCTAGTTCAATGGCTGGCTGAATTTGCTCTGGTGTCTTTACCTTGGTTACACCGAAGCTGCTTCCACCTGCATTGGGCTTGATGAAGCATGGCAGGCCCACACGTCCGATTACTTCTTCATTGCTGATGGTTTGGCCTTTGCGGATTAAAATGGACTCGCTTACGCTCACACCCCAACTCTTGAGATACTGATTCAGAGTAAATTTGTTGAAAGTCAGGGCTTCCACCAATACCCCACTGGTGGAATAAGGAATGCGAAGCAGATCCAGGTATCCCTGAAACAGGCCATTCTCTCCAGGAGTGCCGTGAATGGTAATGTAGCAGTAGTCCGGTTTTACTTTATTGTCACCAACCTGAAATGAAAAGTCATTCTTGTCCACGGTGGAATAGGTGTCATTTTCCAGATGCGCCTTCCAAGTAAGACCTGTGACTTCTACAATGTACACGTTGTATCTCTCCTTGTCCATAAAGGAGTAGATTCCTTGTGCGGAGCGGAGTGAGACATCGTGTTCAGATGAATCGCCTCCTGCTATGATTGCTATATTTCTTTTCATTGTTATCTTGCTAAGTCTTTCAGCTACAAATTTAATAAAATAATACTAGTTCCCTGCTTTATTTGTGACATAATTTCTCCACCTGGAGATTAAGTTCTGCATGTCTTCAGGAAGCTCAGAAGTGAAAAACATCTGCTTTCCTGTGCGAGGGTGGACGAATCCCAGCGTCTTGGCATGGAGTGCCTGACGGGGACAGGCTTCGAAGCAGTTTTGCACGAATTGCCGATAGGTGCCCGATGGTACTCCTTTCAGGATTTCATTGCCTCCGTAGCGCTCATCATTAAACAGCACATGTCCTATGCTTTTCATGTGAGCACGGATTTGGTGGGTACGCCCAGTTTCTAGCACACATTTGACTAGGGTGACATACCCAAATGATTCCAAAGTATAATAATGGGTTATGGCAGGTTTTCCAATTTCGGATTCGGGTGGAAAGACTGTCATCTGCATACGGTCTTTCGGATTACGGCCTATGTTGCCTACAATAGTTCCCTCTTTTTCGTCAATAGAGCCCCATACCAAGGCGTTGTATTCCCGTTGGGTCGTCTTGTGGAAGAACTGAAGTCCTAGATGTGTCTTGGCATCAGGAGTCTTAGCCACCACCAGTAGTCCAGAGGTGTCCTTGTCTATACGGTGTACTAGTCCCACTCCGGGGTCATTGGGGTCATATTTAGGGTCATCTTTCAGGTGGTAGGCAATGGCATTGACCAGAGTGCCTGTGTAGTTGCCATAGCCTGGGTGAACTACAAGGCCTGCTGGTTTGTTGATAACCATAAGGTCGGCATCTTCATAGACAATGTCAAGTGGAATGTCTTCGGCTATGATTTCATGATCATACTTCGGACGGTCCATCATGATGGTGATCAAGTCATTGCCCTTGACTTTGTAGCTGCTCTTGACCACCTTACCATTGGCCATGACAAATCCGGCATCGGCTGCCATCTGCACACGGTTTCGGGAAAAGCCAGGAAGTTTATCAGTGATATATTTGTCTACACGTATAGGTGATTGTCCGCGGTCTACCTGAAAGCGGAAATGTTCATAGAGCTGCGTGGTTTCTTCACCATCCACCCAGTCGTCTTCTTCAGAAAGTTCGGAATCTAATAATTGGTCGTCTTCAGTGATCATATTAGTCTTCATTCTCATTGAATCCATCGTCACTGAGATTCTCGGAGTAATCGCCTACATCGTGTATACTGTACTGGATGCTGTCGTTCTCTCCACTATAAAGTCCAGTGCCTACTACTAGAGTCAGGATGGCATCACTTGGTACACGGTCTCCAGCAAAGACTTTCTGGCCGTTGATCTTGATGGCATAAACCCAGTCTTTTTCTCCGTCGATAGGTTCTATAGGCCCCATCTTGAATCCCATGGCTCTCAGTTTGACCTGTGCTTGACGTACAGAAGAGTTGTCGGCAAGGTCAGGTAGTGCACGAGTAGGGGCGCTAGCTGCATTCACGGTCAGATAGATGGTTCGGCTGCTTTTGACTACAGCTCCGGCTTTAGGCATCTGGTCCAGAACTGTACCTGCCCCCAAGCCTTTAACATATTGTGAGTCCACAATCAGAGCGTTTAAGTCCTCATTGTCTAGCCGGTCTCGTGCTGCCTCGTAGTTCATGCCAGTAACATCCGGAACGGATACTCCTTCTCCATGGTGAGTGTAAAGGTCCAGCACCCAAAGGGATAGGATTATAAAAACCATGATGAATGCGAAATATCCGAAGAAATGCATCCAGAATTTGGCACTCTTGAGTCTATTTAGAATGTGTTTGAAGTCCATACCTTATTAATTATGGAGCAAAGATAGTGCAAACGAGTTGAATAACGAAATATTTTAGAGAAAAACAAAAAGAAGCAAAGGTCAAGCCTTCACTTCTTTTTGTATTTTATCCAATGAATGTGTTCTGGATAAGATGAGTCAGTCCGCAAGTCAAAATTACTTCTTGTTCTGGATTCCGTTGAACTCATCAGAAACGGTCAGCTTCTTGCGACCCTTAGCACGACGGCTTGCCAAAACACGGCGGCCGTTTGCAGTTGCCATTCTCTCACGGAAACCGTGCTTGTTCTTTCTTCTTCTGTTAGAAGGCTGGAATGTTCTTTTCATTGTTATATACTGTTTTTACGTTATTAATCACGGATTTGGGCTGCAAAATTAGGCTATTTTTTCAAATTCTCCAAATCTTAAGTCATTTTTAGTCAAAAGTTTTTGTGATTTTAACCGATTTCCACTACTTTTGCACCCGAAAAAGGTTATTTAGAGACTTATTACAGATTATTTTTCACTATAAAAGATCAAGAACAATATGATTAATGCACAAGACATTAAGATTGGAACAGCTATCCGTATGGACGGTAATCTTTACTTTTGTATTGACTTCCTCCATGTAAAGCCAGGTAAGGGAAATACCTTCATGCGCACCAAACTGAAGAATGTGGTTGATGGTCGCGTTCTGGAGCGTCGTTTCAACATCGGCGAGAAGTTGGAGGATGTAAGAGTTGAGCGTCGTCCATATCAGTATCTGTATCAGGAGGGTGATGACTTCATTTTCATGAACCAGGAGACTTATGAGCAGATTCCTATTGGAAAGGATCTCATTACTGGCGTAGATTTCATGAAAGAAGGTGACATCGTTGACGTAGTTTCTGATACTTCTACCGATACTGTTCTGTTTGCAGAAATGCCAATCAAGACTGTTCTGAAGATCACTTACACCGAGCCAGGTCTGAAAGGTGATACTGCTACCAATGCAACTAAACCTGCAACCGTAGAGACTGGTGCTACTGTACGTGTTCCATTGTTCATTAACGAGGGTGAGTTTATTGAGATTGACACTCGTGATGGATCTTACCAGAACCGTGTAAAGGCTTAAATTTAATTTGCTATTACATAAAAGGGGGCGAGGTTTTCACTTGCCCCTTTTTTGTTTTCCATCCATAGTTTGGTCGAGAATTCTTTTTTTCTTATTTTTGTACCCATATTGATAGTTGATGAAGAAGTACTCTCTGATTATACCGGTATATAATCGTCCTGATGAAGTGGATGAATTGCTGGATAGCCTCATGCACCAGTCCTTGAAGGATTTTGAAGTGCTGATTGTGGAGGATGGCTCTGCACAGCCTTGCAAGGAAGTGGTGGATCGTTATGCCGGCAGGTTGGATGTAAAGTATTTCGTGAAGCCGAATTCCGGACCAGGAATGAGTCGCAACTATGGGGCTGAACGTGCTTTGGGGGAATACCTCATTGTGCTGGATTCAGACTGTGTGATTCCTCAGGATTACTTGAAGGCCGTAGAGACAGAGTTGCAACGAGAGCCTGCCGATGCCTTTGGCGGCCCGGATCGTGCACATGAGTCATTCACTCCTGTGCAGAAGGCTATCAACTATTCCATGACCTCTTTCTTTACCACTGGTGGTATTCGGGGAGGAAAGAAAAAGATGGACAAATTCTATCCACGCAGTTTCAACATGGGTATTCGTGCCGATGTGTATAAGGCTTTGGGTGGCTTTTCTAAGATGCGTTTTGGTGAAGACATTGATTTCAGTATCCGTATCTTCAAAGGAGGCTATCGTTGCCGTCTTTTCCCTGAGGCTTGGGTGTGGCACAAGCGCCGTACTGATTTCACCAAGTTCTTCCGTCAGGTACATAATTCCGGCATAGCTCGCATTCATCTGTATAAGAAGTATCCGGAAAGTCTGAAACTGGTGCATATGCTTCCTGCTGTATTTACTGTAGGATGCATAGGATTGGTGGTTCTGGCTGCCATATTCCGGGTCTTGGGTGCCTATGGGCATGGAATTTGTAATACTCTTTGGTGGATATGTCTGTTGCCTATTCTGCTGTATGGTTTGTTGGTTTTCATAGACTCATCCATACAGAGCCGAAGCTTGAAGATAGGCCTTTTGTCCATTGAAGCCTCTTTCATACAGCTTATTGGCTATGGAACGGGTTTCCTGCGGGCTTGGTGGGTCCGTTGTGTGAGAAAGGAAGCGGAATTTGCCGCTTTTGAACATAATTTTTATAAGTGAAAGAACAGCAAAGAAGAATCAGCATTAACCACTGGGCGGAGGCCGACCGCCCTCGAGAGAAAATGGCAGAGAAAGGAATTTCTGCTCTCACCGATGTAGAACTGCTGGCCATCCTGATTGGCACAGGAACGAAAGAAGAAAGTGCAGTGGAACTCATGCGTAGAGTCCTGGCAGATTGCAACAACAATCTGAATACTTTGGCAAAGAAGGAAATAGAGGAGCTATGCAATTATAAAGGTCTGGGACATGTGAAGGCTGGCATTATCAAGGTGGCCTTGGAGTTGGGCAAACGTCGGAAAATGAAAGAAATAGAAGAACGGTTACGTTTGGGAAATTCGGCTGAGATCTATGAATATTTGCTGCCACGCATGCAGGATCTTTCTCATGAGGAGTGTTGGATTATCCTGCTGAATAACAACCTGAGGGTGATTGATACAGTACGTATCAGCGTGGGTGGTTGGAATGAGACTTTGGTCGATGTCCGTATGATTTTGCGTGAGGCACTCCTGAAGCGAGCCACGCTTATCGTACTTAGCCATAATCATCCGTCGGGAAGCATAAAACCTAGCCCCGATGATGACCAGTTGACGGAACGGGTGAAGAAAGCTTGTGAGATAATGTATGTAAAGCTTTTGGACCATATCATCGTCACTGATGGGGCTTACTTTAGTTATTGTGATGAAGGAAAATTATGACAAAATTTGAATTGGAAGAAAGAATCGTAGAGGTTTTGAAGACAGTCTTCGACCCTGAGATTCCAGTGAATATTTACGATTTGGGTCTAATCTACAAAGTGGATGTGGACGATGACTTTAATGTCTCTGTCGATATGACACTTACAGCACCGAACTGTCCGGCTGCTGATTTTATCATGGAGGATGTACGCTTGAAGTTGGAGAACATCTCGGGTGTGAAATCGGCAGTGGTTAATTTGGTCTTTGAACCGGAATGGGACAAGGATATGATGTCCGAAGAAGCAAAACTTGAATTAGGATTTATGTAATAATGGGTAAGAATATCTATTTTCTGTCTGATGCACATTTGGGTTCCCGTGTCATAGAGCATGGAAGAACCCAAGAGCGGCGTCTCGTCAATTTCCTGGATAACATCAAGGATCATGCAGAAGCAATCTATTTGCTTGGCGACATGTTTGATTTTTGGTTTGAGTATAAGACCGTGGTTCCAAAAGGCTTTACTCGTTTTCTAGGTAAGATCAGTGAACTCACTGACAGAGGAGTAGAAGTTCATTTCTTTACAGGAAATCATGACATTTGGTGTGGTGATTACTTGGAAAAGGAGTGTGGGGTTATCCTGCATCGGAAGCCTATCACGGTGGAGTTGCATGGAAAGCTATTCTATCTGGCTCATGGTGATGGCCTGGGGGATAAGGATGTCAAGTTCCGTTTTTTGCGAGCAGTCTTCCACAATAAGGTCTGCCAGAGATTGTTTGCAGCTATCCACCCTCGTTGGGGAGTGGATCTGGGACTGTCTTGGGCCAAACAAAGCAGACTGAAACAAACCGATGGGAAAGAGGAAGACTATAAAGGTGAGAATAAGGAATATCTGGTTCTTTATGCCAAGCGTTATTTGGAAACTCATCCAGACATTAACTATTTTATCTTCGGGCATCGGCATATAGAGCTAGATCTCTCGCTGGGGCGTGAAGCCCGTCTGATGATATTAGGCGACTGGATTAATCAATTCTCTTTCGCGGTCTTCGATGGTGAACATATGTTCATGGAAGAATTCATAGAAGGAGAGAGTAAGGTATAAAGTAAAAAAAGGGAGGTGCTTTTGCATCTCCCTTTTTGCTGTCTGCGATACCAATCAAAAAACTTCATAAATTTATTTCCTTTTAGTCCTGTTAATATGGTAAAATTAAGTAAATTTGCATAGTATAACCGAAATATTAATTATAAAGCATATAACATGGATTTAGTAAGTCAAATTATTGCGCGTGCAAAAGCTAACAAGCAGCGCATTGTGCTCCCAGAGGCAGAAGAGGAGCGTACCTTGATTGCAGCCGATCGTGTGCTGGCTGATGACATAGCAGACCTGATTCTAATTGGTAATCCTGATAAGGTTGCAGCTCTGGCTAAGGAGCATAACCTGACTCATTTGGATAAGGCAACACTGATTGACCCTGAGAATTGCGACAAGAGTGAAGAATATGCTCAGTTGCTGGCAGAACTTCGCAAGAAGAAGGGAATGACTATTGAAGAGGCACGTAAGTTGGTAAAGAACCCATTGTATCTAGGTTGTATGATTATCAAGACTAACGGTGCCGATGGTCAGATTTCTGGAGCATTGAGTACTACTGGTGATACTTTGCGTCCTGCATTGCAGATTATCAAGACAGCTCCTGGCATCACTTGTGTGTCTGGTGCTATGTTGCTTATTACGAAGAGGCCAGAATATGGTGAGAATGGAATTTTGGTTGTTGGTGATGTTGCTGTGACTCCAGTACCTGATGCTGACCAATTGTCTCAGATTGCTATCTGCACCGCTCAGACGGCAAAGAGTGTTGCCGGTTTTGAAGACCCACGTGTAGCTATGTTGAGTTTCTCTACTAAGGGCAGTGCTAAACATGAAGTAGTGGATAAGGTCGTTGAGGCCCTTCGTCTGGCAAAGGAAAAGGATCCTTCTTTGAAGATTGATGGTGAATTGCAGGCCGATGCTGCATTGGTTCCTTCTGTAGGTAAGAAGAAGGCTCCAGGCAGTGACATCGCAGGTAAGGCAAATGTTCTGGTGTTCCCTAGTTTGGAAGTGGGCAACATTGGTTACAAATTGGTACAGCGTCTGGGTGATGCTGAGGCTCTCGGCCCAATCCTTCAGGGTATTGCTCGTCCTGTAAACGACTTAAGTCGTGGTTGTTCTGTTGATGATATTTATAAGATGGTGGCTATCACAGCTTGCCAGGCTATGGATGCAAAATAATTAATTTCTAATATAGATAAACATGAAGATTTTAGTTTTGAACTGTGGTAGTTCGTCTATCAAATATCAGTTGTTCGAGATGGACACCAAGGAGGTACTGGCCAAGGGTGGAATTGAAAAGATTGGTTTGCCAGATTCATTCATCAAGTTTGCCTTGCCAAATGGTGATAAGAAGGTCTTGGAAGAGCCTATCCCTGAGCATACTAAGGGTGTGGAACTTATTTTCAAGGTGCTCACAGATCCTCAGTACGGTGCATTGAAGTCACTCGATGAACTTGATGCTGTTGGTCACCGCATGGTGCATGGAGGTGAGAAATTCTCCAAGAGTGTAATCTTGAACGAAGAAGTATTAAAGGCATTTGCAGCTTGCAATGACTTGGCTCCTCTGCACAACCCTGCAAACCTTAAAGGTGTGAACGCTGTGACAGCATTGCTTCCAAATATACCTCAGGTAGGTGTGTTCGACACTGCATTCCATCAGACCATGCCAGACTATGCTTACATGTATGCTATTCCTTATGAGTTGTATGAGAAGTATGGTATCCGTCGCTATGGTTTCCACGGAACATCTCACCGCTATGTGTCACAGCGTGTATGCGAGTTCCTGGGTGTGGACGTGGTAGGCAAGAAGATCATCACTTGTCACATCGGAAATGGTGGTTCCATTACTGCCATCAAGGATGGTAAGTGTGTGGACACTTCCATGGGTCTAACCCCACTTGAAGGCTTGATGATGGGTACTCGTGCCGGTGATATCGATGGTGGTGCCATCTCATTCATTCAGGAAAAGGAAGGTTTGGATGCCAAGGGTATCAGCAACCTGCTGAACAAGAAGAGTGGTGTGGCTGGTGTATCAGGTGTATCCAGTGATATGCGTGACCTTGAGGCTGCTGCCAATTCAGGCAACAAACGTGCCATCCTGGCTCAGAACATGTACTTCTATCGTATCAAAAAATACGTAGGTGCTTATGCTGCAATTCTCGGTGGTGTGGATATCATCGTCTTCACCGGTGGTGTAGGTGAGAATCAGGTAAGTTGTCGTGCTTTGGTTTGCGAAGGACTGGAGTTCATGGGTGTAAAACTTGACCCACAGAAGAACAAGGTTCGCGGTGAAGAAGCTGTGATTTCCACAGATGATAGCAAGGTAAAGGTTTGCGTTATTCCAACCAACGAGGAATTGATGATTGCAACCGATACATTGGAGTTGGTGAGTGAGTTGAAGAAGTAAATTCTCACAGATAAAAAAAGGAGGACTGTTTTTGGGCAGCCCTCCTTTTTTATTGGGATTTTTAGTAGTCTTGTAGTTCTCTGTCAAGGAAACGTTCCAGTTCTTCTGCTGTCAGGCGAAGTTGGAATTCGCCTTTTTTGGCCACAGAGATTCCACCTGTCTCTTCGGAAACGATGATGACAATCGCATCACTTTCCTGAGACATTCCCAAGGCTGCCCGATGGCGCAGACCCAGCTCCTTTGGGATATTCAGGTTGTGGGAAACGGGCAGGATACAACCTGCAGCTATAATGCGACCTTTGGAGATAATCATGGCTCCATCATGAAGCGGACTGTTCTTAAAGAATATATTCTCTATTAATCGCTGGTTGATGTTGGCATTGATAACTTCACCCGTGTCGATGATGCTGTTCAGTGTGTCAATCCGTTGGATGACAATGAGTGCTCCCACTTTGTTGCGGCTCATGTTTTGGCACGCCATTACTACGGGAAGCATCTGGGTGTTAGCTTTCTTCTGTTCTTTTCTCCATCCTTTAAATATCTGGACCAGATTGTTGGCCTGATGTCGAGTTCCCAATGTCAGCAGGAACCTTCGAATTTCTTCCTGGAAGAGCACAATGAGGGCGATGACTCCCACACTGATAAGTTTGTCGAAGATGGAGCCCAGCAGCTTCATTTCCAACACTTGAGTCACAAGAATCCAACTCAACAGAAATACCAGGACACCAGCGAAGACGCTCAGACTCCCGGATTCTTTCATCAACTTGTAGACATAGTATAGCAACAGGGCTACAAGTAAAATATCAATAAGGTCTTTTATGCCAAATTCAAACATGGTTGTTCTTTAGGGCTTGGGTCAGTTTAATCACTTCTACGCATTCTTTCACATCGTGTACTCTCAGGATATGTGTGCCTTTCAGCAAGGAAATCGTATTAAGCACAGTGGTACCATTCAGGGCTTCCTCTGGGGTAATGTTCAGTACTTTCCAGATCATGGATTTTCGGGAGAAACCTGCCAGTAGTGGAAGATGGAACATGTGCAGTTCATCCAGATTATGGAGAATCTGGTAATTATGCTCTACAGTCTTGCCAAATCCGAATCCTGGGTCCAGTATGATGTCTTTTACACCTGCCTCTTGCAGTTCTCTGATGTTGCTTTGAAAAAAAGAACAGACTTCTTTCATTACATCCTCATAATAGGGAGCCTTCTGCATGGTTTGGGGTGTACCTTTCATATGTGTCAGGATATAGGGCACTCCCAGCTGTGCAACAGTCTTGAACATCTCAGGGTCAAGTCTGCCCCCGGAAATGTCGTTGACAATTTGTACGCCATATTCTTCCACACACATTCTTGCCACATCAGCCCGGAAGGTGTCTACTGAAACTATAGCTTCAGGATACAGTTTCCGAAGGATGCTCAGACCCTGACGCAGACGTTGCATCTCCTTTTCGGGAGAGACATCATCGGCAAAGGGGCGGGATGAGTATGCGCCTATGTCCAGGATGTCGGCACCTTCCTCCATCATCTGCCGGATTCGAGTCTCAATCTCGTAATCGGTCTGTTTGCGGCTTTCGGTGTAGAAGGAGTCGGGTGTAACATTCAAAATACCCATGACCTTAGGCTGAGACAGCTTGAAGCCCTTCCCTCTAAGGTCCAGTGTATATGGAATGTAATCCTGCATAGTTTCCTTTTTTAATTCGCCCACAAATATACGCAAAATATCGGTGTTTCTTTCTTTTCTTGCTTATTTTTGGCTACTTTTGCAACAAAATAATCTATTCATTTATGGAAATAAAAGATCTGTATCAGATTTTTCTTGCCCATCCTGTGGTAACGACTGACAGTCGTGAATGCCCGGAGGGTAGTATCTTCTTTGCGCTCAAGGGCGATTCTTTCGATGGCAATAAGTTTGCACTCAAGGCTTTAGAGGCAGGATGTGCCTATGCTGTCGTAGATGAGGCAGAATATGTGGTAGAGGGGGATGAACGTCTCATTTTGGTGGATGACTGTCTTAAGACACTTCAATTACTGGCTAATTATCACCGGCGCAGATTGGGAATTCCTATCATCGGAATTACAGGAACAAATGGTAAGACCACTACCAAGGAATTGATATCCACAGTGCTGAATCAAAAATATAATGTTTGGTATACTCAGGGTAATTTCAATAATCATATTGGAGTACCTAAAACCTTGCTCTGTTTGAAACCAGAACATGAGATGGCAGTGGTGGAAATGGGTGCCAGCCATCCTGGAGAGATTGACACACTCGTTCACATTGCTGAGCCAGACTACGGCATTATTACCAATGTGGGTAAGGCACATTTGGAAGGCTTCGGTTCATTTGAGGGTGTGATTCATACCAAGGGGGAACTGTATGATTTCCTGCGCTCTCGTTTGAACAGCAAGGTCTTCTTGTGTGCTGATAATCCCTATCTGAAGGCTATTATAGGGAAACTGCCTGTGGTGAAATACGGGACATGGGAGTCCGATGACAATGCAGTGGTAGGTGAGGTTATTGAGTGTGCACCTTATCTGACCTTCCGATGGAAAAAGAAAGCAGGAGATTGGCATCGGGTAGAGACACATCTGATTGGCTCTTACAATTTGGACAATATGCTGGCAGCTGCTGCCATCGGCCTTTATTTCGGGGTTACTCCTGAGCAAGTGGATAAGGCTTTGAAAGGCTATATTCCTCAGAATAACCGTTCTCAGTTGGAGGTTACCCCACATAATCATCTGATAATTGATGCCTACAATGCCAATCCTACCAGTATGATGGCTGCCTTGAAGAATTTCCGTGAGATGAAAGTGGAACACAAGTTCGTTCTTTTAGGTGATATGCGTGAGCTGGGTGAAAGCAGTATGGACGAACATCAGAAAGTAGTGGACTATCTCCAGAATAGTAACTTTGAACAGGTTTGGCTTATAGGATCAGAATTCGGCAAGATTAAACATGATTTCCGCCATTTCATGCAAGTGGAAGATGCCATTGCAGCTTTGGATGCAGAGAAACCGGAAGGGTATTATATATTGGTGAAAGGCTCTAACAGCATTCACCTTTCTAAAGTCCTAGGACACATTTAAATCAAAATAACTATGAGAAAGAATTTAGTAAGCCTTTTCTTCTTGATGGTTGCTGTGGCAGGTTTTGCACAGAAGCCCATGCTGCCAAGGGATGCCGATTTGGAGAATCGGGTACAGAAGCAGTTATCCAAGATGACATTGGATGAGAAAATCGGTCAGATGGTGGAGTTGGAAATCAACATGATTTCCTATAGTAACCCAGAGTATGATGTCCGCAAGCTGATGGGGAAGTCGGAGAAAGAACTTGATGCCTTGATTCAAAAAGCAGGTTTGAGCGACAAGTTCAAGGCAAAGGACATGTACATTTCTAATCCTCAGAATCCCGACATGACTCATGCCATGCAGCTATATGCATTCTCTCAGGCACTAGCTGCAGCAGAACCTTTCAAGATTGATGAAGGCAAGTTGGATTCTGTCATTAACAAGTATAAGGTTGGCTCCATTCTGAATGCTCCACGTACCACGGCTCAGACACCGGAAACTTGGAACTATGTGGTGAAAACCATTCAGGATGCTTCCATGAAAGGACTGGGTATCCCCGATGTGTATGGACTGGACCAGATGCATGGAACTACCTATACCAAGGGAGGAACCTTGTTCCCAAGTGCCATCAATATGGCAGCTACGTTTAACCGTGACCTGACTTTCAAGATGGGTGAGATCGTGGCTTACGAAACACGTGCCTGCAATGTGCCTTGGATCTATGGACCAGACATCGATTTGGGCCGCATGCAGGTTTGGAGTCGTCAGTATGAAGGCTTCGGTGAGGACGTATATCTAGATTCAGAGATGGGTCGTGCAGCAGTTCGTGGCATGCAGGGACCAGATCCGAACCATATCGATAAATACCACGTAGCCAGTACCCTGAAGCATTATTTTGCCTACGGTGTTCCGAACAATGGTCTGGACCGTACACCAGCCACTTTAAGTGATCAGGAACTTCGCGGAAAGCAGTTCGCTCCATTTTTGGCAGCTTTCAAGGAAGGTGCGCTGACTATCATGACTAATTCCTCCATTGTCAACAATATGAACGGAGTAGCCAACAAGCGTTTCTTGACAGGTTGGCTCAAGGAGGATTTGAACTGGGATGGTATGATTGTGACCGACTGGGCAGATATTGAGAACCTTCGTACACGTGACCATATTGCAGCTACTCAGAAAGAAGCTATTATGTTAGCTATCAATGCTGGTGTGGACATGATGATGGTTCCTTCCCAATTTACCTATAATGGTTTGCTGAAGGAATTGGTCAATGAAGGAAAGGTTCCCATGGATCGCATCAATGACGCCGTGAGCCGTGTCCTTCGTCTGAAATACCGTCTGGGTCTGTTCGACACTCCTAATACTTTTGCAAAGGACTATCCGAAGTTTGGTAGTGAGGAGTTCGCTGCTTATAGCCGTCAGGCAGCCTTGGAATCAGAAGTCCTGCTGAAGAATGAGAATGGTGTCCTTCCATTGAAGAAAGGTTCCAAAATTCTAGTTACCGGTCCGAATGCCAACAGCATGCGAACCCTGAATGGAGGTTGGAGTTATACTTGGCAGGGCGATGGCGCTGGCCGTGAAGAGTTCACAGGAATGTTCAATACCATCTATGAGGCTCTGCAGAATAAATTCGGGAAAGAGAATGTCATTCTGGAAGAAGGTGTCTCTTATGCAGGTTCTAACTGGCAGGATGAAGATGCTTCAAACATTGAGAAGGCTGTTGCTGCCGCTGCAGGTGTGGACTACATCGTGGTTTGTATCGGTGAGAACACTTATGCAGAGACTACCGGAAACATTGCAGATGTCAACCTGTCTCTCAACCAGAAGAATCTGGTGAAGGCTCTGGCTCAGACTGGCAAGCCTATAGTGATGGTTTTGAACGAAGGTCGTGCCCGTACCATTTATGATATTGAACCATTGGCTCAGGGAATCGTTCATACCTTGTTGCCTGGCAACTATGGTGGTGATGCATTGGCAGAACTGCTTGCCGGTGATGCAAATTTCAGCGGACGTCTGCCTTATACTTATTCTTCCAAGCCTAATGCATTTGTGAACTACGACTATAGAGCCTGCGAAGTCCGTTCCACTATGAGTGGTGTATATGACTATGATGCCAAGACGTATGAGCAGTGGTGGTTCGGTGCAGGTTTAAGCTATACCACTTATGAATATAGCAATCTGAAAGTGGACAAGACTAACTTTAAGAAGGGAGATGTACTCACTATCACTGTCGATGTGAAGAACACAGGTAAGATGGCAGGCAAGGAAGTGGTTCTGCTTTATTCCTCAGACTTGTATGCTTCTGTTATGCCAGAGAACAAACGTCTGCGTGCTTTTGAGAAAATTGAGTTGCAACCTGGAGAAACCAAGACTGTCACCCTGCAGGTAAAAGCTTCCGATTTAGCCTTCGTAGGTGCAGATAATAAATGGACCTTGGAGGAAGGTGATTTCAATATTATATGCGGTAAGCTGATTGCTCCGGTGAAATGTACAGAAACTTATACTTGGGATACTCCTAACATAGAAGATTAGTATCCTGTTTGTGACTTGTTGTGGGGAAAGGTACAAAGCCTTTCCCCACTTTTTTATAATATTAAATAGGTATATACTTTGATTTAGGTCAAAGAAACGCCGAAAAATAAATTTTTTATGAATTTTTCCTCATTTTTGTTTTGCAGTTAGGAAAAAAGGCGTACCTTTGCATCCGCTTTCCGGAAATAAAACGCCGGTTGGCATCTAAGAGGCGATCTTTGATAGACTTAAGATAAACAGACAGAAGTAGTACAAGAGCAGATTACTTATTAGTAATTTGGGTAAAGAATACGAACCGTCAGTAATGAATACTGTAAATTCGAACTTCATCCTCGGTACAGATCAAGACGTCCTTCTCCCTTCGGGGAGAGGCATCACATAAAGACATTATACAATGAAGAGTTTGATCCTGGCTCAGGATGAACGCTAGCTACAGGCCTAACACATGCAAGTCGAGGGGCAGCGGGGGCAGAGCTTGCTCTGCCTGCC
>ONDM01000003.1 GCA_900316585.1 uncultured Prevotellaceae bacterium
TGTTCCGTATCAATATAAAGAATCTTTTTCTTGTCTTCAGGCAAGTGAGCTTTATATCCAAGAATCTCTTTTCCTGATATGGCAGCAGCGACAATAGCAGAGACATTGAACGTCTTCTTACTCTTTGGCTTGCCGACCGAAGCACTGAAGTTGCCCAGTGTGGCTATGGTCGCACCTCCACAGGTGATGATTTCAGGGGGAAATGAATATTCCTCTGTTACCTTCAGTTTGATGTGCTTTAATAACTGCTCGAATGTCTTCTGGTCAATTCTCTGATTGCCTAATGTTGTTATATCCATCATTATTTTAAGTCTTTATGTTTATAAACTCCTTTTAATACTTTCTCCATATGAGTGTCTGCATATTCTTCTATCTCCTCCTGAGAGAGAACCCTATTTTTTGCAATCCACCTGTTCAGGTCATCTCTTCGGATGTATATCACCTTACCGTTAGGCTTATATATAGGCAGTTCGTGCTTACTTGTAAGCTTGTACACAAGACTTGGTGATAGTGTGAGGTAGTCGGCTGCCTCTGTGACAGTCAGATACTCTTTGAGGAGATACATCTTTTTTTCTATAAAGAGCATGTGGTTGGCAAGTTCTTTAAGTGTCCCGAATCTTCTAAGAAAATATTCGAGATTATTGAGTTTGTTGATTGTCTCCTCAATATCTTCTGTCTGTTCGAGGACTTTCTTCGCTGATTCAAGCCTGTCCAGCAAACTCATGATGTGCATATTGTCAAGTGGATTGACTCGTTGAAACTCTTGTGGTGTCATGGTCTTGAATGATTTCGTTATACGTTCTGTTCTGTAACAACCAATCGTCAAGTTCGCTTCTGTCGAAGTACATAAGCTTACCTGTCGGTTTATAGTGAGGAATTTTACCTGCACTGGTCAGTTTGTACAGGTGTGATTCAGTGATACCCATATACTCACAGGCTTCTGCAACTGTGAAAACAGTCTTGACCTCGCTGTAGAATCGGTCAACATGCTCGATAGTCAATAGCCTTGGATTGATATAATCCAATTTTTCCTCGATGCAATGAAGCCGCTTGGGTAAGTCACTATTGACAAGTTCTGTGAGTCGCTGGTCTATGGAAACAATCATGTCCAGCGTACTGTCTGAAATTTGTGTTTTACGTCTGCCCATTCTTACTTATTTATCTTGTTAAATACTATGGAGAAAGCCCTCCGTTACCATTGTGAACCGGTTACGGAGGGCAAAAGTACATGCATAGTCAGGAATAAGAAAGAGAGAAAATAGAGACTCTACCTGATTCTCTCGGTCATTCCCTGACTATTTCTTTGCAGTTATTTATCAGTGTTTCTTTTTCTTTGATATTTCTGCCCGATAGGACGTACTGCTTCATCAATGATCTTCTCCTGGGCTGACATCTCCAAATCGACAATGGAGTAGAGCGCAGAGGACAAAGACTTCTGGGTCAAAGTGTCTTTGCCAGTGGAGCTAACAATGCAGCGTTGACGGGCAAGAACGTTCTGCCAGTTACGGATGATGAGATTGTAGAGGGACAGCTGATCGAAGAAAAAGGCGACAAGCCGATTGTTGCGAGAATGGAGTGGCATAGTCATCTTACCTTCCAAAAGAGAAAGAAGGTCACTGGCATTGATGACTTCGCTGAAGATTTGAGCCTCGTTGCAACAACGGGCAAGAATACCAAGGTCATCATTGTCGAGACAGGAACATAGATTAAGGTCGGATGCCTCTCTGACTTTCTTACGGGCAACAAAGGTGTTGGATGAAGGTAGCGTAGTGTTGAACAGAGTAAGCATTTCTCTCAGTTCTGTTTCGCTAATTTTGCTTTTGTTGAAATAGTTCTCAACAAGGTCACGTCGATTGGTTAGTAGTGAATCAAGAATGCGGTAGTTCTTCTGATGTTCATTCTTGCTCCATGCGTCGATGGCATCGTGGTCGTGGAACTCATGGCTATAAACAAAATCATCAGCATAACGCTGATAAAGTTTGCCTTGGTTAACAACTTCAACCTGATAGAGGTCATAAGCTTCGTGGAGCAGTTCGAGCAAGCCCGAATCACCACTCTTGGCAGCGGTCAGATGCCCTGTCCGCGTCAGTCTCTCAAAAAAGAGAGAGGAAGAATTTTTCTTTTCTCATTGTTCTTGATATTGATTAAAGTAAAAAATATAACAAAACGGCTTTCGCCGAATAATACTTTCTTTGTTTTATGGCGACACATGATTTCTCTCTCATAAAGCTTCATTTGTTGTCGTTTTAAAGACCAATGTTTAGTTGCCCTTACTACCTTGTTGGTGAGGGAACATACCATCTCGTTCTCACAAAGAACTATCTCATTTTGAGAAGCTATATTTGATTCTGAACTTGCCATAGTTTGCAAAATTATAATATAGAATTGTAATAACCATATCCATGTTAGTCCATCTTGCTTCAACCTGTTGGTAGAGCGTGATTTATTGCCTAACTTTGCTAATTTAGTTCATTCTGCTGTCATAATTGCACGTTTTAAAGACCCATGTATGTTGATTATTATACGTCGGATAAATAAACGCAAAAAGTGGGTAAATAATTTATTTACCCACCTCTGTGTTGTTGGATGAAATAATCTCCGTTAGTTTATCCATTGTTGTATTTTGATGCAATTCTCTTCAGGTCAACATCAAAGACTGCATAGTCTGGTCGCTTTTTTAATGCGGTAAGTCCTGTAACAAGACTTCCTCGATTGGGAGCCTGTCCGTTGATACTGAAACAAGCTTTTGCTTTCTCCCAATAATCTTTGTTCGTTTTCGAGAAAGCGAAAAAGATAAAGTAAGAGAGGTGGCGCTGGCTCTTAATCCATTCGATGGGTTTTCTCGTGGTTTGTTCTCCGAGATTGAAGATGCTAAGGAAAGCATCGACTGTAGTGTCCGGGCTAATATAGCCTTTGTCGTGAAGATCTTGATATAGACTTCGGACTCGTCGTGAACCATAGACTGCATCAAAATATCTCTCTTCATTAGGTTGAGTGAGTTCTGAGAAATCAACTTCTGGATAGAGTTTCATCACTTTCTCGTTCCGTTTGAATTGCTTTTCTGTTACAGGGAGTGATGAAAGCTTGTTAGATTTGTCGATATTCCATTGCTCCTCGAAATGTGACCATTTGTGGCGCATGGTGAGGTGCAGCATTTCACCTATGGCAAAGGCGAGAATCTTTAGTGTGTATAAGTCTGTGTCGCCTTTAGGCTGGTACTCAGCGGTGAGATAACCTGCACTAACTGCACGATCGAAAAGGTCGGCAGCTTCCTCGTAAGCAAACTCGTTAACAAGATATTTGAACTTACCCTTGGACTCTTGGTTGAGGTCAAAGCACAAGGCATGGATGGACTTCATTGCTTGAACTACGCCAGAGAGAGCATCATAAGTGTTCTTTGGCAAAGTCTCTTTACCATCCTTAATATAGTTCTCCAACATTTCAGGGGAACCCAGCATTGCAATCTTATCTATGATTATTGGGTCTGGATTAAGGCTGGTATATAGCATTATATCCTCTTTCCATTGCTCAAAATGGAGCAATTCGTCAGCGTAGGTTGTTAACTTCGTGTTGCCTCCTATGCAGATGTCATAAATGAGTTGCTTTGCGAACTTGTTGAACTTTACAAAGCTCAATACGGCTTCTTGTCTCGTTACCATATATAATAATGTATGAAGTTCTACTCGCTGATGCTTGGTATTAGGTTAACCGCTGCTTGCTTGTTTTTATCAAGCACTTTGGCATATATCTGAGTAGTGGAAAGCTCACGATGGCCAAGGAGTTTAGAGACTGTATAGATGTCAGCTCCAAGGTCGAGCATCATTACTGCGAAGGTGTGACGAGCGCAATGGAAGGTGAGATTCTTCGTGATACCAGCGGCGAGTGCCCAACGCTTCAGTTCAAGTGAAGTCCATGCGCCATAGGTGAATCCTTCGAACACACGGTCAACATCGTTGCGACGTGTGCCTAAATATGCTGCTGCCTGGTCTGAAATATCAAGATATTCCTGTCCACCAGTTTTCTTCTGTTTGAACACAATACGTGTGAAGTCGCCAAACTTCTGGATTTCGCCCCAAGTCAGCTTCTCAATATCGCTCTTGCGAAGTCCTGTCAGACAAGAGAACAGGAATGTGGCTTTTAGAATGGGGTAGTTGCATGGGGTAGCAGCCATCTTCTTCACCTCTTCGAGTGTCAGATATTCACGAGCCACTTCTTCAGCCTTGAAACCCTCGATGCCACGCATAGGGTTCTTGTCAATGATGTGCTCCTCAAAAGCCTGATTGAGACAGGCGCGTAGTTTGTTGAAGTAAGAAACCTTCGAGTTCTGTGACAATCCAACGAATACATAAGAAATTTTAGGATCCGTCTTCTTTTGGGCATCCTTCTCTGCTGTATTCAGATAATCCTTAAAACCCTGAATCCATTCGGCATCGATATCATCGAAGGTTGTTGCCTCGTCACAATATACCTCCAAATGCTTCAGACAACTATGCCAGTTGCCCCAATTACCATTTGAATCAGGAGTCTTCAGGCGCTCTTCACACATCTTACGATAGTAGTCAAGGAAGCGGACACCTTCCTGCTTGGGCTGGGTGATGTCAAACTTGCCGTTGATGATTTCCAACTCTCGTTTGGCTCTCATGGCATTGGCTGCTGCAAGAGCCTGACGGTTCTGTTCTCTTTCCTGTGGGGTAGTTGGAACTACCTGATAGAGTTTCAGGTATTCCTTATGACGCTTGCCACCTACATTGATGTCAAGGTACAGGCTCGAACTTCCATCTTTGAGCTTCTTTTCACGAAGCTTCACTTGTCCTCTTTGGACGCTTGCTGATTTTTTCTTTGCCATAGTTTGTTATCGTTTTTAAGATAACCACCGAATTTACTTTCGAGGGACACTTTTTCTGTCCCCGGGGGACAGATTTCGCGTCTTTGATGTAATCTCGGGGGACATCTGGGGGACAAAGTTAGGAAAAAATCTGCAAATAGACAATGCCTAAGTCAAAAATCTGCAAATAACCGAACAATCTTTAACACTTGAAAATAAGCGATTTACAGCGGTATATTTGTAGATTTTATAATTTTCTTTGCAGTGGGTTCACTTTCCCACGCAGAATCTACTTTCCGATGCAGAAGTGCTTGAATATGTTCCCTAGCACTTCATCTGTAGTAATTTGGCCTCCAGTTACTTCTGCAATGTGGAATAGGGTTTCTCTCAGGTCTTGGCTGACGAAGTCTCCAGATAGATTCATCTCTAATCCTTCTTTTACCCGGTGCATGGAGTCAAGGGCCTTGCTTAATGCTTCCAAATGGCGTGCATTGGTGACGAGAACATCATTCTCATTGATTTTCTGAGTCATGGTTGAGATGAGAACTTCTTCAAGTTCAGGGATGCCTTTCCCGGTCTTGGCAGAGATGGACATGGTATTTTCTGCCTGTCCTGACATCTCAGCCAGGTCTGATTTGTTATTTAATAGGATTAGCTTTTTCCCTTCACAGCGCTGGAATACTTCTTTCTCCTCTGCTTCTGACAGCTTGGAATCGGGTGAGGTAATGAGAAGCACGATGTCTGCACGGTCTATCATTTGAAAGCTTCTTTCAATACCTAGATTCTCTATCTGGTCTGATGTCTCCCGGATGCCTGCCGTATCGATGAACCGGAAAAGGATTCCACCTAATGTGATGGTATCTTCTATGGTGTCACGGGTAGTTCCATGTATCTCGCTCACGATGGCACGGTCTTCATGCAGCAGTGCATTGAGCAGGGTGCTCTTCCCGGCATTGGTAGGGCCGATGATAGCTACAGGCACGCCATTTTTAATGCTGTTCCCGGTATGAAAGCTGTTTACGAGCTTAGATAAGGTGGAAATTATTTTATCGGTCAGCTGGCTGAGTTCACTTCTGTCTGCAAATTCCAGTTCTTCATGGTCGCTGAAATCCAGTTCCAGCTCAAATAGGGAAGTGATGTGAAGTAATTGCTCTCTTAAGTGGTTCAATTCCTTGCTGAAATCACCTCGCATCTGGCTCATGGCAATCTTGTGGTTTGCCGCAGTGCTGGAAGCAATCAGGTCGGCCACGGCTTCAGCCTGGCTCAAATCCATGCGTCCGTTCAGAAAGGCCCGTTGTGTGTATTCTCCCGGTCGGGCTATCCTGCAGCCGTTTGACATCAGCAGTTCCAATACTTGTTGCAGAATATAGGAAGAGCCATGGCAGGATATTTCAGCACTATCTTCACCCGTATAGCTGTGAGGCCCACGGAAAATGGAAACCAAGACCTCATCGATGATTTCGTTCTCCGTATTTTTGATGTAACCGAATATGATGGAATGGTCTTTTCGCTCAGCCAGATTTTTTTCTCCAGAAGGAGAGAAAATTTTCTCTAGGCAGCGAAAGGTTTCCTTGCCTGAAATTCGGATGATGCCTAATGCACCACCAGGAGCAGTGGCGATGGCACAAATGGTGTCTTCAGAAGATAAATACTGTTTCATGAGTATGCAAAATTATAAAAAAAGAAGAAAACAGGGGAGGGATTGTGTAATATTTTGTATTTTTGTCTCATTAAAGGAATTATGCACATGAAAAAAATATTCATCTTGACTATGGCCTTCTTTATGGGGCTCACAGCATCCGCTCAGCAGAATGTGGCGAAACTGGCTCAGCGTGGTGATGTGAATGCCTGTCTGACCTTGGCAAAGGAAGATATAACCAACTATAGATTTGAAGAGGCAGAGGAATGGCTGGCCAAAGCTGAAACTACTCTTAAGAAAAAAAAACAGAAGAGTGATGAGCTGGAACAGTTGAGAGCTGAGGCTGCCCGTGGACTGCGAATGCTTAGAGGAACAGACCAGGTCCTTTTCATAGACAGTGTGGTGGTGGACAAGGCTGATTTCCTGGAGGTTTACAAGCTAAGTGAGGAAACGGGTTCCCTGGACTCTTATGCTCATTTCTTCACTTCGGTGGAAGATGGCACACTCTACAAGACGGAGTTGGGAAACCGTATCTATTTCGGCAAACGGATGGAAGACGGGAGCAAGCGTATCTGCACCAGTGACCAGCTGGCCGATGGAACCTGGAGCAGTTCACATGAGGTGACGGGTATTTCTGCGGAAGGTTCAAATGAGGACTATCCATTCGTGGGAAGTGATGGTTCCACGCTCTATTTTGCATCGGAAGGCCGTGCCGAAGGCTTAGGAGGTTATGACATCTACGTGACCCGTGCCATAGAGGGGACTGATTTCCTGAAGCCTGAGAATATGGGTATGCCTTATAATTCTCCTTATAATGACTATATGATGGTCATAGACGAGCTGAATGAGCTAGGTTGGTTCGCTTCGGACCGTTATCAGCCTGAAGGCAAAGTCTGCATCTACATTTTTGTCCCGAATGAGAGCCGTCATGCCTTCGACTATGACAATGATGACCTGGATAAGATTCGGGCTACGGCATTGTTGCGCAGCATCAGTGATACACAGACTGATGAGGATGCTTTGAATACTGGTCGTCTCCATCTGCAGGAGGCCCTTCTCTACCGTCCTGCTGAAAAGACTGTCAAGGAATTTGAGATTGTCATAGACGATGCTCATGTCTATACTTCATATATTCATTTCAAGAGTAATCAGGCTGCCATGCTCTGTAAGGAATGGGTAGGCAGAAAGAAGCAACTGGACAGCTTGAGGCAATCTTTGGATGACAACCGTCTGAACTATTCGAAAGGTCAGTATAACCTGGCTTCAACCATCAGGGAACAGGAGGCACAGCTTCAGGCACTGTCGGCAGAAGTGCATAATATGGAGAAACAAATTAGAAAGTTAGAACTTCAATAAACTATCTGCTTCCTCTCTCAATCATCCGGAGGAAGTGAAGTTTTAAAGGATGAGACCTTAAATTCGTATATATGGGAAAGAAAAGATTTGCAGAGTCGGAATTGATTATAAATGCTGATGGAAGTATATTCCATTTGCATTTACGTCCGGAGCAGCTGGCAGACAAGCTGATTCTAGTAGGTGATCCAGGACGTGTAAATACTGTTGCAGCTCACTTTGATACCAAGGAATGTGAGGTGAGTAGCCGGGAATTCCATACGATTACCGGTTCTTATAAAGGCAAGCGGATAACGTGTGTCTCTCATGGAATAGGCTGCGATAATATCGATATCGTCATGAATGAGTTGGATGCCTTGGCTAACATTGATTTCAACACCCGTGAGGAGAAAGATGAACATCGCACTTTGGAACTGGTTCGAATCGGTACTTGTGGTGGCTTGCAGCCTAACACTCCAATAGGTACTTTTGTGTGTTCAGAGAAATCCATTGGTTTCGATGGCTTGCTGAACTTCTATGCCGGAAGAAATGATATCTGTGATTTGGAGTTTGAGAAGGCATTCAAGGAATATATGAGCTGGGGGTCATTGCTCTGTGCTCCTTATGTGGTGAATTGCAATAAGGAATTGTTATCACGTATAAATCAAGGTGATATGGTGAATGGTGTCACCATCTCTTGTGGTGGCTTCTATGGCCCTCAGGGCAGGGAACTTCGTATTCCTTTGGCTGACCCTCATCAGAATGAGAAGGTTGAGAGGTTCGAATATAAGGGCTACCATATTACTAATTTTGAGATGGAGAGCAGTGCATTGGCAGGTCTGTCCCGATTGCTGGGGCATAAAGCCATGACCGTATGTATGGTGGTTGCCAACCGTTTGGCACAGGAAGCCAATGTGGGTTATAAGAACACCATAGACACGTTGATAACAAAAGTGCTGGATAGAATCTAATAAAAAAGCCTCGAATGTTCGAGGCTTTTTTTATTGTGTTATAGTGGGCTTATTTGCTAAGCATCTCGTTCATATTGGCAGCAGCCCGGCGACCGTCACCCATAGCTAAGATAACAGTAGCACCACCACGTACAATATCACCACCGGCAAAGATGGTAGGAATGTTGCTCTGCATCTGCTCATTGACAGCTATGGTGTTCTTCCTGCCAAGTTCAAGTCCTTTGACAGACTTTGGAACGATAGGATTAGGGGATACACCTACAGCCACGACTGCAAAGTCGATGTCCAATGTAACCGTAGCACCAGGAATTGCAACAGGAGAACGGCGGCCGGAGGCATCTGGCTCACCTAATTCCATCTTCTGAAGTACAACGCCCTTCACAGCTCCCTTCTCATCGGCAAGATACTCAATAGGGTTGTGTAAGGTCATGAACTCAATGCCTTCTTCCTTTGCATGCTTGACCTCTTCTGCACGGGCTGGCATTTCCTTGTCGCTACGACGGTAGACAATCCAAACCTTTTCAGCACCCAGTCGTTTTGCCGTGCGGCAACTGTCCATAGCTGTGTTTCCACCACCTACTACCATGACTCGCTTACCCTTCATAATAGGGGTGTCAAATTCAGGATTGGAAGCATCCATCAGGTTGATACGGGTCAGGTATTCGTTGGATGACATAATGCCAGTACTGTTCTCTCCAGGAATGCCCATGAAATTTGGTAATCCGGCACCAGAAGCAATGAAAATGCCCTTGTATCCTTCCTTTTCCAAATCTTCTACAGCAATGGTCTTTCCAATAATGCAGTCTTTGATGAACTTAACACCCAGTTTTTCCAGATTGCTGATTTCTACATCTACAATCTTGTTTGGAAGACGGAACTCTGGAATTCCATACTTCAGTACGCCACCAATTTCGTGAAGAGCCTCGAAAACAGTTACGTCGTAACCGTTCTTGATCATATCACCAGCAAAGCTTAGTCCGGCAGGACCTGAACCTACAACGGCTACTTTAATGCCCTTGGATGGAGCCTTCTCTGGAAGGGCAATTTTACCGCTTTCACGCTCAAAATCAGCTACAAATCTCTCCAGATTACCTATAGCAACAGCTGGTTCATTCATCTTTACATGGATACACATGCTCTCACACTGCTTTTCCTGTGGACATACACGACCACAGACTGCAGGTAGTGCAGAAGTAGATTTGATGACCTTGGCAGCCTCCAAGAATTCTCCACGTTCTACATTCTTGATGAAAGAAGGAATGTTGATGCTTACCGGACAACCCTCCATGCAAGTTGGTTTTGGGCAGTCCAGACAACGCTTAGCCTCAGTGAGGGCTTGCTCCACTGTAAGACCGATGTTTACCTCTTCTGTACGTGTAGTAGCACGGTATACAGGATCTAACTCACCCATGACACAACGTTCGATAGCTGTCCGCTCCTTTGGTTTTAAGCTCTTACGAAGTTCAGTACGCCAAGCAGCCTTATTGTCGGTCAGTTCACTCAGAGGTGTGTCGGTAGACATCTTCTCTGCAAGTTTTACAAATTCTGGGTTGAGTTTAATTCCATCGTCGTTTTTAGGACCTGCAGCGTTGACGTGTGCCTCCAGTTTCTTCATCTCTTCAATCTCAATAGGCTTGAACGCACCCATACGCTTGAACATCTCGTCGAAATCCACTTCATGACCATCGAACTCAGGACCGTCCACGCATACAAACTTCATTTTACCACCTACGGTAATTCGGCAGGCACCGCACATACCGGTACCATCTACCATAATGGTGTTCAATGAAACATCGGTTGGGATATTGTATTTCTTGGTGAGCAGACAGCAGAATTTCATCATGATAGCAGGACCAATGGCAAAACATTTATCCACCTTTTCACGTTGGATGACATTCTCCATACCGACAGTTACAACACCTTTGTTGCCGTATGAACCGTCATCGGTCATGATGACAACTTCATCGGAATACTCACGCACTTGTTCTTCCAGAATAATCAATTCTTTGGAGCGGCCTGCCAAAACAGATACCACGCGATTACCAGCTTGTTTCAGCGCCTTGATGATAGGGAGCATGGGTGCTACACCTACACCGCCACCAGCACAAAGTACAGTTCCATAATTCTCAATATGAGTAGCCTGTCCTAATGGGCCTACTACATCGAGAATATAATCACCGACATTCATGCGACACAACTTGGTAGAGGTCAAACCTACCGTTTGAACAACCAAGGTAATAGTACCTTTTTCCAGGTTTGAGTCTGCGATAGTCAGAGGAATTCGTTCTCCCTTCTCATCCACACGGATGATAACAAAGTGGCCAGCCCGACGAGACTTAGCTATCATCGGAGCTTCAACCTCAAAAAGAAAAACTTTCTCTGAGAATTGTTCTTTGCGTACAATTTTATTCATTAGTCAGTTGCTTTTTTAATAAATATCTCTAATATACTATATACATATGTAGGAAATGCTCCCTTCTCCATGGAAGGAAGCATATATTGTAGTTGTACGTCAGTCAATAATATCGAATCCAGTGTAAGGCTGAAGAGCCTTAGGTATCTTGATGCCTTCTGCTGTCTGGTTGTTTTCCAGAATAGCTGCTACGATACGTGGCAATGCCAAGGCAGAACCATTCAGCGTGTGGCAGAGTTCAGTCTTCTTGTCCGCATTGCGGAAACGGCATTTCAGACGATTTGCCTGATAGGTGTCAAAGTTTGACACTGAAGATACTTCCAGCCAACGGCCTTGTGCCTCTGAGTAAACCTCAAAGTCGTAGCAGATAGCAGAAGTGAAACTCTGGTCACCACCACAAAGGCGAAGAATACGGTATGGTAATTCCAGTTTCTTCAACAGGTTTTCTACATGATCCAGCATTTCCTTATGGCTCTCCTTGGAGTGTTGTGGAGTATCTATGCGTACGATCTCAATCTTTGAGAACTCATGCAAGCGGTTCAAACCACGGACATCCTTGCCGTATGAACCTGCCTCACGGCGGAAGCACTGAGTATATGCGCAATTCTTGATTGGAAGATCTTTCTCTTCGAGAATGACATCACGATAGATATTGGTTACAGGAACCTCTGCAGTAGGTATCAGATACAGATCATCCAGATTACAGTGGTACATTTGTCCTTCTTTGTCTGGCAACTGACCTGTGCCGTAACCGGATGCTGAATTCACCACTGTTGGAGGCATAATTTCAGTATAACCGGCCTCACGAGCCTCGTCTAGGAAGAAGTTGATGAGGGCACGTTGCAGACGGGCACCTTTGCCAATGTATACAGGGAATCCGGCACCGGTGATTTTAACGCCCAGGTCGAAATCTATTAGGTTATATTTCTTTGCAAGTTCCCAATGTGGAACCTTAGCCTCTCCATTTGCAGGGACTGCGGTCCAGTTGCCTACAGTATCTTCACCCAGGACGCATTCTTTAAGGTTGCTCTTCACTACCCAGTTGTCTTCAGCAGAAGTGCCTTCTGGAACCTCATCATAAGGGATGTTAGGAATGGTACAAAGCAAAGTTGTCAAGTCATCTTGAGCCTGCTTCATCTGCTCTTCAAGAACTTTATTTGTCTCTTTCAAGGCAGCTACTTTGGCTTTTGCATCTTCAGCCTCAGCCTTCTGTCCCTGTTTCATGAATAAGCCAATAGTCTTGGCTAACTTATTAGCTTCTGCCAGATTCCTATCGAGTTCGTTCTGGGAAGCACGACGCTTGGCATCGATTTCCTGAACTTTTGCTATAGCTTCTTCGGCACCGTCGAAGTGTTTCTTCTTGAGGCCGGCTATGACTTTTTCAGTCTGTTCATTAATCAATTTCAGTGTAAGCATTTTATTTTGTTTTAATACTTTTAAATTTGGGTGCAAAATTACACAAAAATAGTCAAATAAAGATGAAATCTTTAAGAAAATCAAATAAAGAAATAACTCCCAGTTACTTGAAAGAATAATTTAGGTAACTGGGAGTTTAACTTTCTATCTATTTCTATGTCTTACAGACCAAGTTTTTTCTTCAAAGAAGAAGGAATGGCATTTTTATGAACCATAATATAGATTGTCTTGGCACGGACATAGCTGTCGGACATGTTAAGGTAACCACCGTTATTGTTGCGTGCAGTTCCCCAAGAATTTTTGGTTATGTAATACTTGTTGCCGTTCTGATCTTTAGCTATACCAGTGATATGCATCAAGTGGTCATCTGTAGTTACAAATGATTCATATCCTTCCTGACGGATTTCTTGAGTCACATTTATCTCTGGATATGGCTTCTCAAACTTGTAGACTTCTTCCAGACGGGTGTTTTGGTCCATACCCTCGAAACGAGCCTGATCAGTGGTTGAATAGTCATCTAATTTCGCAACCTGTGGGTTGATGGCTACTCCATTCTTATGAGAGAATCCCTTCTCGCTTACATCACCATCCCAGCAAACTGTATAACCATTGTTCAGTGCATAATCCATTACCTCCATCATCTCATCCAAAGGCACATTGTATTGCTGCTGTCCTTCCCAGTTGTCTCTTACTTCTAAGATGAATGGCTGGTAAAAAGGCTTATGGTTGAAGCTGGTGATTTCCACATAGTCATTCATGTTGAGCCCCAAGCTTTCAGCAAATGTCTTGGCGGTATACTCTTTGCCCTTATATGTGAATTTTCCAGGAAGTTCTCCTAAATAGGTGTCGAAAACACTATTCAGAATCTTGTAATATTCAGGGGAACGTTTCTTGTTGTTTACTGCGGTTTCGCTGATGGCCTTGATGAAGGTCTGGAACTCACGGTGATTGTGATTCTCTGAATCATAATTGATACCATGATATACTTCTTCAGGGACGATACCTACTTGATTGAATGCATTCATCCAAGTGTGTGAAAGGCTTCCTTGACCGATATTTCCTTTACCACGGCGGAGATAATTGTCTTCCGTCTGATTCAGATATTTCTGGCGGACAATGAACATCTCCGACAGATCGTATTCTCCCTTTCCCATTCGAAGCAGCTCACTTTCCATGAAGGAGGTGGTGGCAAAACACCAACAAGTACCGGTAGATGCCTGATTCTTTACAGGGGTGGTTTTAAGGGAAACGGTGTTTGTGAAAATGTAACCTCCCGTATTTTGGGCATTCATGTTGGCACTCATACAAAGTAGAGTTGCCAAAGTAAACAATTCCTTTTTCATCTTATTTTATGTGTTTAGTTTAGAATCCAAATCGATAATCATTCCAATATTTCCTAGTTAATTCGTCCCATCGGATAATGGCTGCTCCAGCCATGTCCTTGGTGTAGTTGGTAAGATAAGCACGAGCTGCATCCGTACCTTTTTTATTCAAGATTTCTTGATATCTGTTTTCTACGAATGGTTGTTCACTTAATCCTTTCTCGATAAAGTAATGACGACCTTCATCGATTGGCTGACGGGATTGTCCCCATTTTACAGCAGCCAGCTTGTTGGCTGAACGGAAATGCCATACAGCTGCATCTTCACGATAACGGTGATTGCCACAGACCTTGTAAAGGGCAGGCAAATCAGTAGTGCCACAGAAAACTGGAATTCGTGGACTCTGGCCTGGATTGTCCAATGAGAACCAAGCTACGCCACCGATATCATCTGGCAACCAACTTCTTAACTGAATAACAATGGAATAAGCGCATTGAGGTACGGCAATGTTGCGGACGCTTGTTACAGCCTCTTTGTTCACCCCATTCAGCATGGCAATCATTTCAGGACGCATCCATGGGTTGGCTACAGGACTGATGACAGTGTCAACTTTTTCACTTCCTGCTTTTCTTTGGGTGATTTTCAAGTTTTGTCTGACGTCGTACTCGGTTCCTTCATAATATTGAGCCAGCATATTCATGACATCTTCAACGGAAATCTTTTTCTCTGGTTTGATGGAGAATGGAAGTTCCTCTACGTCGTAATTCCATTCACGGGAAGGAGCAAAAGACCGGAAGATGAAGAACTCACGGACACTGAATGCCTTGTACTTGCCACTTCTGCCAGGACCTCCATAAGCCTTCCAGAACTTGAACTCTTTCTTGTTTTTTCCATCCCAGTATCCTAGTTTTTTGGCCACGTCATAGACATTGTCAGAGGCCATATAGTAATCTTTATTGTTCAAATCCAATGTTCCTATTCTTGGGATATTGGCTGAAACTCCAATTTCATCATCAGGGATACGTTGTGCAGCCCAAACACCACCAATCTGGTCCTTGCCTTCTCCGAAAACCTCAAAGTGCCAAACTTCATTAGGGTCTGCAATGGTCAGACATTCACCAGAGTCGGCATAACCATACTTTTTGATAAATTCACCCATTAACTGAATGGCTTCCCTTGCTGTGGTACAACGCTGTAGGGCAACTCGCTCCAGTTCCTCAATCATGAACATTCCATTAGGGTTCCTAAGTTCTCTACGTCCTGTGATGGTAGTTTCACCCATGCCGAGCTGTTTTTCATTCATACAAGGGTAGGAAGTGTTGAAGAACTGATAGGTGTGTGTTGCCTGAGGTATAGTTCCCTTTTCTTTTACATTACTTTGATCCTTATCAAACTCAGTGTGCATCAGTCCATCATAGATGCTCATGATGGTGTCGTTGGGATAGTCCTTAGCCGGCTCAATGGTAGACCAGGTCCGATACCAGCTGTCACAGGTATGGCTCGTAATAACGGAACCATCGGCAGATGCCTTCTTTCCAACCATGATGCTTGTACAACTTTCCGGATCTTTAAGATTGACAGTTTGTGCTGTAATTTGCTGAGATGAAAAGACAACCAGCAAAAGAAACGCTTTTAAAAATTTCATAATGGTGAATCTTTATCAGTTATGCTTGCAAAAATACACCAAAAATGCCAAATAAAAAAATAAAGACATAAAAAAAGAGCCTTTCTGTTAGGAAAGACTCTTTATAAGTTATTTTCAGCTAATTTATACTTCAGCTGGGATTACAGAAACATAGCTTCTGTCAAGACGGCCCTTCTTGAATACTACGGTACCATCTACCAAAGCATACAGAGTGTGGTCGCTACCCATACCCACGTTAGTGGAAGGGTTGTGAACTGTACCTCTCTGACGAACGATGATATTGCCTGCCTTGCAAGCCTGACCACCAAAAATCTTAACGCCTAATCTCTGACTAGCTGACTCACGGCCGTTCTTTGAACTACCAACACCTTTTTTATGTGCCATTTCTTGTTCCTCCTATTATTAATTAAGCGATAACTGATTTGATTGTCAACTCAGTGAACTGCTGGCGGTGACCATTCAACTTGCGGTGACCCTTACGGCGCTTCTTGTGGAATACCAATACCTTCTCACCCTTTACCAGTGGAGAAACTACTTCGCAAACTACCTTTGCACCTTCAACGGTAGGAGCACCTACAGTGATAGCACCTTCGTTGTCAACCAATAAAACTTTCTCAAATTCAACAGTTGCATTAGCCTCTGCATCAGCAATGTGATGTACGAAAAGCTTCTTGCCTTCCTCAGCTTTGAACTGCTGACCGTTAATCTCTACGATTGCGTACATTTTATATATTACTTTAAACGGGTTTTCTCCGGGAGGCGGGCTTTTTTCTCTATAAACCACTTCGTTAGGCCCCAACGGACTAAATCGGCTGCAAAATTAGCACAAATTTATTTTCCCAACAAATAATTTGATGGAAAATTAATCATTGATTTCAAAATACTCCTCCAGTTCTTTTTCTGCGGAGTTATCCTCATTCTGAATGTCACGGATGATGACTCCATTTTCAAGCAGGGCTATACGTGGACAGATGTCCGTAGTATGGGTCAGGTTATGACTGGAGATGACAATAGTTGCCCCTGTCTCCTCATGATAAGTAGTCAGGATGCGTTTGATGGCATGTTGTGAGCTTGGATCCAGGAAGTTGAATGGCTCATCCAGAATAAGCACTTGTGGCTGTTGAATCATGGCTGCTATGATGCCTACTTTCTGTTTGTTACCAGCAGAAAGGCTTCTGATGAGTTTCTTCTGTCCACAGACTTCTCCACTCATGAAATGTTCATATTTAGCCAGATGCTCTTCCAATTGTTCATCGGACACCCCACTAATTTTGGCAATGAATTTGAAGTATTCATCTGGAGTCAGATAGTCTATAAGGAAACTATCGTCAATGAATGCACCTGTCCATTGTTTCCAGTCTTCCTGTTCAGCCACATTACGTTCCACAGGCTGTCCCTGGAATTCTCCTACCATAATCACTTCGCCCTCATTAGCTTTGATAAGGTCCATAATCAGACGGAACAAGGTACTTTTGCCGGCACCGTTGTTTCCCACCAGTCCCAACATGTCACCACTGTGTATATCATAACTGTCGATGTTTACGGCTACTTTCTCACCAAAACATTTTTTTAGGTTTCTGAGTCTTATTTCCATTGTTGTTACTTTTGACGAATTAATTGGTTGCACGGGAAGCGCGGAAGCCTTCCATGTTTTTATGGCGTCTTTCCATGAAACGCCTGTAGATGTTTCTCAGCCAAATAGGATAAGTGGCAATGCCGATAGAACCCAAGATTATGAGAACCACATATCCCCACACATCACCCAGGAATACTTCACATAACTGTGTTAACAGAATAGGGACGAAGAGTACTGCCAATGAAACAATCTGTTGTACCCAATTGTTGGTTTTGGATGTCATCTTGGTATTTAGTGGCATCGTCTCCGAATTATATACAGCCATCTGGAACAGTCCTGGGAAAATCAGTCCTGCTACCATAAACATATATCCCAGATTCATCAGAAGTGAAATCTTTCCAGCCACGATTGTGGGTATCATCAGGATAAACGGCAAAATCAGCATGGCCAGATTGAACAGGTACTTCGCTCTCAGCAAGTCGTAAATACTTTCATGCCTGCTCATGAGTCCGTCGATGTAGTTCCCTTCAAAAGCCATGATGCTCTGCAGTGTCATGATGCCCAAAATCAGATAATTGTAAAGGCATATGAAATTCTGCATAAAAGCCCCATCATATACATCTGAAAAAGAGACTGCGATACTGAACATAACGATGAGTCCTATACCAACGAGGAATCCCATACGTACATTCTTGTTTCGAGTACGCATGCGGATTTCTAGTTTCAGGTACTCACCCATGATTCCAAAGCGGTTCAGTGCCTTGAATTCGCTGGCATGTTTCATTTCTTTTTCCTCTGTCTTGGCCACTTCATTATAAGCTATTTCAGCCTGTAACTTGCGGTTGGCAAAATAGAGGATGATAATCAGGACTATAGGTATAAGATAGGCCAATGGATTCCAGAAAATGAACTGTTCCAGCCAATCAGTGAAGAAGTCTCCTAGGATATTCTTCTCCGGAAGGATAGTAGCCAAAATGATGGCTACATCTACCACGATAGGCAAGATTATCCAAAGCATATTCTTGATAATCAGTGCTCTGCAGAACAGATACCAATAGGAGTCTGCCACTAAAAGCAGCCACCAGCCAAAAAGCCATCCCAGTGTTCCAGTCCATCCGTAATAGGGGAAAATAGACATGAATGCAAATGGGACTAAGAAGAAGAACATGAACAGATTTCCCCATGTAAGACCTGCTCGGATGAGATAGACATCCAGCACTGTCTTTCTCTTCAGTGGTAGTACGGCAAGTGGCTTGATTTGCTGTGCAGGAGTCTGCTGAAGCAGGAACCGAGCCCAGAAATCAGCAAAAAGTATATAGAAGAATCCACTGTCCAGCACATGGAAGCTAGCCATGGAACCATCAAGCCCTGCAGGCAAAACCACGCCCATAAAGATCAAGAGGGCTGCATAATAGAAGAACATGAAGTAAATCAAGAACTTGGCAAACTTGTTTTTCTCGAACATTGGATGCCTCTTTTCCTGAAGTTTATCTAACCTCCGAAGTTCTTTATATATTTTTCTAAACGATAGTTTCATTGCAACTTATAGATTGTTTTCTGTAAGATATCGTTCTGCTTCAATAGCTGCTTTGCATCCAGCACTTGCAGCCACAACACCTTGACGATAGGTAGGGTCTGCCACGTCACCTGCAGCGAATACACCAGGTATTCCTGTGGATTGAGTGTTGCCTTCCAATTTAATATAGCCAGTCTCATCGGTCTTAACCCAAGGCTTGAATATATCTGAATTAGGCTTGTGCCCGATAGCGAGGAAGAATCCATCGATAGGAAGGTCATAGTGAGACTCGTCTGCCTCACCTTTGCGTTTAACCAAGTGAACACCTTCTACACCTTCTTCACCATAAAGTCCCGTTGCATTATGCTCAAATAAGACTTCAATCTTAGGATTGCTCATTACACGGTCCTGCATGATTTGTGAAGCTCGCAAATAGTTCTTGCGGACAATCAGATACACTTTCTTTGCCAGACCTGCCAGATAGTTGGCTTCCTCGCAGGCTGTGTCACCTCCACCGACTACAGCAACCACTTTCTTGCGATAGAAGAATCCGTCACAGGTAGCACATGCACTTACACCCATTCCTGCATATTTGGTCTCATCGCTTAGTCCAAGGTATTTGGCTGTAGCTCCAGTGCAGATGATAACTGTCTCTGCCTCAACTTCATCACCGTTGTCAAACCAGAACTTATAAGGGCGTTCAGACAGGTCGCATTTTGTGGCAATGGCAGCACGGATATCCACGCCAAAACGTTCTGCCTGACGACGGATGTCCTCCATCATCTCTTGTCCGTTCACGCCATCTGGGTAACCTGGGAAGTTCTCAACTTCAGTGGTGGTTGTCAACTGGCCACCAGGCTGTATTCCCTCATAGAGTACAGGACTCAAGTTTGCCCGACCTGTGTAGATAGCAGCTGTATAGCCAGCAGGGCCTGAACCAATGATTAAACAACGAACTTTTTCCATATCTTAGTTTTTAATTATTATCTTAAATCAATTATTTCAGCATTCGGGGCGTCTTTCTTGTCAAAGCTAAATGTGCTGTCAGGCACCTTCTGTCCACCTTCGAAACTTGTAACAGTGATGCTCATCCAGTTGTTTGTTCCCTGTCGGAATTTGATTTGCATGAGTTGATGAGTGGACTTTTCCACAAACAATACAACCTGTTTGATGTCTTGTTTTTGGCTTTTGGCAATCAATACCACTTCATAGATGTTCTTTCCTTGGAAAGACTTGGTGTTCCCGAATTTGTATTTATAGCCTTTCTTATAGAAATTCAAGAAGGTGTAAGGATTGATGGATTGCAATTCCTCATCGGTCGGTTCTGTTACGTTAACCTCCTCATTCTCTGGGACAAATGTCCATTGTGTCTTTCCGTCAAACCAGGTGGTTATTCCCTCAGCATTTAGTTTGAACTTCTTTCCGTTTAGTAAAATTGAACCCGTCATGGGTTGCCCATTCTGCGTCTGTCCCAAGAAGTGCTTAATGACAAATTCTGCTTTCACAGCACCTTTCTCAGTAAAAGTGGCGGCAGTCTTGTCGAGTACGCTCTTGGCACTCTGGGCATCGACATGAACCGAAACTCCTAGGCACAAGAGTAGCATTAATAAAAACTTTTTCATTTCCTTTTATTTTTTAGATGTTCATGGACTGCAGCAAGGTCTCAAGCTCCTGTTCAGAACCGATGAGCACCTCACGGGCCTTGCTTCCATTGGCAGCACCTACCACTCCGGCACGCTCCAACTGGTCCATCAGTCGTCCTGCACGGTTATAGCCGATGGAGAACTTACGCTGAATCAGCGAAGTGGATCCTTGCTGGTAGGTTACAACCAGAGTAGCTGCTTCGCGGAATAGTCCATCTAAGTCTCCTACATTCACACCACTGCGTTGGCTTCCATTTCCATTGTCCTGGGGTTCTTCCATGACTTCAGGAAGCTGGAATGCTTCAAGATATCCTTGTTGTTTGGAAATATAGCTGTTGATAGCTTCTACTTCAGGAGTATCGACAAATGCACACTGAACACGCACAGGCTCACTGCCTTGCAGATAAAGCATGTCTCCACGTCCAATCAGCTGCTGGGCTCCACTTCTGTCCAAAATAACGCGGCTGTTCATCATGTCGGATACACGGAATGCCACACGGGCAGGGAAGTTGGCTTTAATAGTACCAGTGATGATATTGGTAGTAGGACGTTGGGTAGCAATGATGCAGTGGATACCGATGGCACGTGCCAATTGGGCAAGACGGCAGATAGGAAGCTCTACTTCACGACCTGCAGTCATGATGAGGTCTCCAAACTCATCAATGATTACTACAATGTAAGGCATGTAGTGATGTCCATGCTCTGGATTCAATTTTCTGTTGATGAATTTGGCATTGTATTCTTTTATGTTTCGTACTCCAGCCCTCTGCAACAATTTGTATCGGTCATCCATCTCCTGACAGAGTGATTTGAGGGTCATCACCACCTTGTTCACATCGGTGATAATAGCGTCATCCATGTCAGGAAGCTTGGCCAGGAAGTGCTTCTCTATAGGTGAGTACACACTGAATTCCACCTTCTTAGGGTCTATAATCACAAACTTCAGTTCTGCCGGATGCTTTTTGTAAAGGAGGGATGTCACGATGGCATTCAGACCTACTGACTTACCCATACCGGTGGCACCGGCTACGAGCATGTGAGGTGCCTTGGCCAAATCCACCATGAAGATTTCGTTCGTGATGGTCTTTCCGAAGGCTACGGGAAGGTCCATTTTGGATTCTTGGAATTTCTTGCTGTTTATGATGTCACGCATAGGCACAATCTGGGAGTTCTTGTTTGGAACTTCAATACCGATAGTACCCTTGCCTGGAATGGGGGCAATGATTCGGATGCCCAATGCAGCCAGACTAAGAGCAATGTCATCTTCCAGATTCTTGATCTTGGATATACGTACGCCTTCTGCTGGAGTAATCTCATAGAGTGTTATGGTTGGCCCCACAGTAGCTTGAATGCTGCTGATTTCCACTCCGAAACTGCTAAGCACACGGATAATCTTATCCTTGTTTGAATTCTGCTCTACCATATCTACTGTGACCTTCTGCTGGCCATAGTCTTTCAGCAGGTTGATGGTAGGCAACTTATAATTTTCCAAGTCTTTGGTTGGGTCATATGGCTGAGAAAGCAGTTTGTCTGCCTTCACATTCTCTTCCGTGACAGTTACACGGAAGTCAGGGTCAGTTGGAAGAGGCGGTAGCTTCTTCTCTTTCGGCTCCTTTGGTTCCTCATTATCTTCAACCTTTGTGGACAAATCCACAGTGGGAGCAGGTGTTTCTGGCTCAGGCTCTGGTTTTTCCATAGGATTGTCATCACCCTCTTCAATTATAAGCTTTTCTGATTCGTTGGTCTCACCATCAGCCACTTTTACTTGCAGAGGTATTTTGGCAAACCATCTGGTGGGATTAAGAATGTCACGAATCAGGTTAATGGTTTCGTTGCTCAGGTAAATGAGGAAAATCAGGGCTACGGTTATCAGTCCGATGATTAATCCTGGAACGCCAATCTGACCCGCAATCCATTTGCTGACATAAATGCCATGATCACCACCTGGCTTGATGAAACTCTCATCGAAGAATGGGGTAGCAAAATAAGCCAGTGCGATGGAGAACCAGAACATGATGATGGAGAAACTGATGAACCATTTCCAGATATTTATCTTGTAGGCACGTACCAGTTTGAATCCAAGCATGAGCAGGAAAAGAGGTATCAAGAATGCAGAAATGCCGAAGCAGTCATTTATCCAGAAGAATGCCAAACGGGCACCAATAGAGCCGGCATGGTTCGCAAATTCACCATCCAGATTGGCCATGTCCTTTTCTGTAATTTGTTCAATGACACTTTGGTCTGCGTCTCCCGTAAAGAAGAATGATACAAAAGCCAGCAGCATGTAAAATGCGAACATGATGCAGATCAGGCCCAGGATGACTTGGGCTGAATCTCCAGTCAGGAAGTTGAAGATGGCTTTTGGGGCCTTTAAGACATTATCTACGAATGAATCTAACTTGTCTTCAGAGTTTTTAGTTTTCCTTGTGGTTTTATTTTTGTTCATATTATTCTCTCGTCTATATAAGTGGCGCAAAGTTACAACAAATTACTTTAATCTCCACAAAAAACATTTTCTTTTTTAATAAGGATTTTGAAAACTTTAGAAAGACTTTTAAAGTTTCTGAGCCAAACTTCATCTATATTCAATTTATTTCCTTACCTTTGTATTCAAATTTGTATAGCATGAAACAACAGGATAAATCGGTGCTGATGGACCGTAACGTAGTTGAGTTTGTTACCGTAGCTGCAGAATTTTGTGCTTTTTTGGAACAGATTGAACAACGGAGCCGCAAAGATTTCGTGAGTGTAGCACTAAAAATACTTCCATTGCTCTACATAAAAGCATCCATGTTGGAACATCTGGAATGTGACGAGGATGCATATTTGGAAAGCTTGGTCACTGAAGATGATTACAATGTCATCCGCATATCTGTTGCCGGGCTTCTGGGTGAGCAGGATGACTATTTAGATGTTTTTGTGGAAGACATGAAATATAGTGATCGACCAGTGCTGAAGACCATCTCTGAGGATTTGGCTGATATCTATCAGGATCTCCGTAACTTTGTGGGAATTTTCAAGATGGGATTAGAAGACACAATGCGTTCTTCTTTGGTTGCTGTTCAGCAGAATTTTGAGATGTATTGGGGGCAGACATTGGTAAATACCATGCGTGCTTTACATGATGTTAAATATAATCAGTATTCAGAACAGGATGAACCTGCAGAGGGAGAAGATTCTGAAGAATAATGGGAAATGAAGATTTTAAGGAATAAACTGGAAAAAGAAGAAATCAAGGACATGCCTCAGGTGTCATTCTCTGGCCGTATAATTACGATTTATACGGAAGGAGAGGCTGAGAGGGCCGTTGACTTTCTGCTTTCGCAACCTATCCTTGGTATAGATACAGAGACCCGTCCTTCTTTCCAGAAAGGGAAAATTCATAAAGTGGGACTGGTCCAGATTTCTACTCATGACACCTGTTTCCTGTTCCGTTTGAATTTTTTCGGACTGACACCTGCCTTGATTCGTCTTTTGGAAGATACGAATGTGCCTAAGGTAGGATTGTCCTTGAAGGATGATATTGCATCGCTGAAAAAACGTAAAGACTTTAAACCTGGAAATTATATTGAACTTCAAGAATATGTAAAACAGTTTGGAATAAAGGATATGAGTCTGCAGAAACTGTATGCCAATTTATTCGGCATGCGAATTTCCAAGACACAGCGTCTCTCGAACTGGGAAGCTAATATACTTTCCGATGCGCAGAATCGTTACGCAGCTACCGATGCTTGGGCATGTATTCAGATTTATGAGGAACTTGAAAGATTAAGGAAAACTGGTGATTATCAATTGGAAGTAATTAAGGAAGATGAAGAAGATATACCTGAAGAAGGGAAAGGATGAGTCTCTGAAACGTTTTCATCCTTGGGTGTTCTCTGGAGCAATTGCTCATGCAGACAAGGGCATTGAAGAAGGTGATTTGGTACAGGTGGTAAGTTCAGAGAATGAGTTTTTAGCTGTAGGACATGCACAGATTGGAAGTATTTCAGTGCGTGTCTTGTCGTTTAAGGATGAACCGATAGATGAGAAGTTTTGGGAACATCGTCTGGAAGTTGCATATGATTTAAGGAAAAGCATCGGGCTTGCAGGAAGTGAGCATACGAATGCTTATCGTCTGGTACATGGAGAAGGTGATAATCTTCCAGGACTGATTATTGACGTGTACGACCGTACAGCTGTCATGCAGGCACATTCTGTGGGTATGCATGTGAATCGCATGGATGTGGCACATGCTCTTCAGAAAGTCATGGATGGCGTAATAGAAAACATCTATTATAAGAGTGAAACTACGCTTCCGTATAAGGCAAATTTGAATCAGGAAGATGGTTATCTGCTAGGTGGTGGAGGTGAGTGTATAGCACGTGAAAATAATTTACTTTTTCATGTGGATTGGTTGCAAGGTCAGAAGACGGGTTTCTTTGTAGATCAACGAGAAAATCGTTCTTTGCTCGAAAAATTCTCAAAGGGTCGCTCTGTTTTAAATATGTTCTGCTATACAGGTGGATTCTCTTTCTATGCGATGCGAGGAGGTGCAAAATTGGTTCATTCTGTAGACAGTTCGCAGCGAGCAATCGATTTAACCAATGAAAATGTAGAACTGAATTTCCCTGGTGATTCCAGACATGCAGCCTTTGCTGATGATGCATTCAAATATTTGGACAGAATGGGTGATCAGTACGACTTGATAATATTGGATCCTCCTGCATTTGCTAAACATCGTGACGCTCTTCATCATGCACTTCAGGGATACCGTAGAATAAATGCTAAGGCGTTTGAGAAAATTAAACCGGGTGGCATTTTGTTTACCTTTAGTTGTTCCCAGGCAGTAAATAAGGATCAGTTCCGTCTGGCTGTTTTCACTGCTGCTGCCCAAAGTGGACGCAGTGTCAAAATCCTACATCAGTTGCATCAGCCAGCAGACCATCCAATTAATATATATCACCCAGAAGGAGAGTATCTGAAAGGGTTGGTTTTATATGTCGAATAGTTAAATCTTGTTAACAAAATATAGATTGTGTGGGCAAACACATGCTATTTGACATAAAATGCATACCTTTGCATCGTGTTTTTTCATGGTATTAGATTTATAAGGTTTTTGAAGATTGGTTGTCGTGAGGCAACCATCTTTTTTTTTACTCCATATACCTTATTTAAAAAAAAGCATTATCTTTGCTCTCAATTTTAAATCATATACCTATGGATATCAAATTAAGACTGACTTTGTTGAACTTTTTGGAGTTCGCTGTCTGGGGTGCCTATCTTACTTCTATGGGCTCCTATTTGGCTGGTGCGGGTATGGGAGCCAACATCAGCTATTTTTATGCAGTTCAGGGTTTTGTTTCCCTCTGCATGCCTGCATTGATGGGTATTGTAGCCGACCGTTGGATTGAAGCTCAGAAACTGGTTTCCTTATGTCATCTTGTGGCAGGATGTGCCATGATTGGTGCCGGTGTCTATGCATATTCAGCAGGTGATCAGGTTCAATTCCCTATTCTATTCACATTGTATACCATCAATGTGGCTTTCTTCATGCCAACCATTGCCTTGACTAACTCTGTGGCGTACAATGCGTTGGAAAAAGCCGGTCTTGATACGGTGAAGACATTCCCTCCTATCCGTGTTTGGGGTACCATTGGTTTCATTATCACCATGATAGGTGTGGATTTGGCAGGCTTGCAGACTACTCCAGGTCAGTTCGTGGTTTCAGGTGTCCTGAGTCTGTTCTTGAGCCTGTATGCTTTGACTATGCCTAGGTGTCCTATTGGTGGCAAGGGTGAAGGTAAGGGACTTGTTGAGGCCTTGGGTTTGCGTGCCTTTACACTATTCAAAGATAGTAAGATGGCTATTTTCTTCATTTTCTCTTTCTTGCTTGGTGCAGCCTTGCAAGTTACCAATGGTTATGCCAATCCTTATATTTCTTCTTTTGCATCTATTCCTGAATATGCAGATACATTTGGTGTTCAGCATGCCAATATCCTGATTTCACTTTCTCAGATGAGTGAGGCTTTGTGTATTTTGCTGATTCCTTTCTTCTTGAAGCGTTACGGCATTAAAGTGGTTATGCTGATTTCCATGTTTGCATGGGTGTTCCGTTTCAGCTTCTTCGGTTTGGGAAATCCAGGAAGTGGTGTGTGGCTGTTTATTCTGTCCATGCTTGTCTATGGTGTGGCATTTGATTTCTTCAACATTTCCGGCTCTCTGTTTGTTGACAGGGAGACCGACAAGGATATTCGTAGCAGTGCTCAGGGTCTGTTCATGATGATGACGAATGGTCTGGGAGCCTCTATTGGTACATTGGCAGCTGGAGCAGTGGTAAATGCGCTGGTGTATAATCAGCCGGCTGAACTGCAGCAGGCAGGGTGGCATAATGCATGGTTTGTTTTTGCGGGCTATTCCCTTGTTGTCGCTGTCGCATTTTACTTCTTGTTTAAATACAAACACGAAGCTGGAAAATAATTCTCCTTCTAGAGAAAAATATTTCTCCTTCTGGAGAGTTGAAAAACTGAATGAAAGAAGTTCGTTATTTTTATACCCCAGATATTGACACATCGCATGAGTTGCCAGAAGAAGAGGCAGCTCATGCTTTGCGTGTCCTACGGATGAACCAAGGTGATGAGATGGTACTGATCGACGGCCGGGGAAATTATTATTCAGCGGTAGTTTCTGCTGCTTCTGGCAAACGTTGTCAGTTCAAGATATTGGAATGTATGCCACAGCCCCGTCAATGGGTTGGGCATCTCCATTTGGGCATGGCACCCACAAAGAATATGGACCGTACTGAATGGTTCGCGGAAAAGGCTACTGAAATAGGTTTTGATGAACTGAGTTTCCTGAACTGCAGATGGTCGGAGCGAAAGGTTATAAAAACGGAGCGAATAGACAAGATTCTGATTTCAGCTATGAAACAGAGTCATAAGTCTGAAAAGCCTGTTCTTCATGAGATGGTAGATTTCAAGAAGTTTATTACTCATGATTTGAAGGGGCAGAAGTTCATTGCTCATTGCCACTCTGACAATCTTCCTGAGTTACGTAACGTTATTATCCCGAATGAAGATGTGACGGTATTGATAGGTCCGGAGGGAGATTTCAGTGAAGAAGAGGTTGCCTTGGCTGAGGCTCACGGATTTAAGAGTATTTCTTTAGGCAAGAGCAGGTTGCGTACAGAAACTGCAGCATTGGTAGCTGTTCTTATTATGCATTTGTTTAACAGTTGATAGGGCTAATGGTAAAAAGGACAGTATATTTCTTTCTTTTCGTATTCTCATTTTTGTTGGCATCTTGTTCTAAAAGAGAGTATGTAAATAGTTTGCCAAAGGATTCTCAGCTTGTTGCTCAGATTGATGTGGTAGATTTATTTCAGAAGGCTGGATTTGAGGACGAAAAGATTTCTGGAGTTTTGCAGGAGTTGATTCATCACCCGGAGCATGTTGGTATAGACTGGAATGAAAAGGTCTATGCCTATGTCTCAAATAATGCCATGGGGTTTGTGGCAGCAATGAATGATGCTGATAAGTTGACTGGTTTTCTGGAGAAGCATGCAAAAGCATTGGGAGTCACGTTGGATGTTGATGGAGATTATACTTGGGCATCAACAGATATGTTGTTGGTAGGCTACAATGATGAGCAGTTGCTTGCCATGACTATATATGGTGATGGAATGGTTTTTCGGCAACGTGCCAGGAAGTTCATGAAACAGGATGTAGCCGAAAGTTTTGTTTCCAATCCTTCTTTCCAGAAAATTGAGGCTTCAGGTTCGGATCTGTCAATTTATGCTGTTGCTTCTGTTTTGCCGGAGTCTATACTTGGAAAATGGCTTGCTTTTTTGCCTGATAATATTGATTTGAATAGTCTTTACACAATTCTTGCTGCAGATTTCAATACGGGGAGGTTGGATGCTGGGATTAATTTTTATTCTGACAACCCTGAAATTCAGGAATCTATCAAGAATTTGTCTTCTTCATTGAAGTTGCAAAATGGTGTATTCCTAGATCATATTCCTTCCGATTTCAGTTTGTATGGCTCTTTATGTTGCACACCAGAACTAGTGAGCTTTCTCAAAAAGAACAGGGAAACGGGTATGGCAATGGAATTGATAGCTCAAGTCGTTCCATTTTATGAGTTACTTGATAATCTGGAAGATGTAGCGTTTTATACTTCGTCTTCTGGCGATTTTATGACATATGGTCAATTGAAGAATACTGATTTTCTTACCAATGATTCATGGGCTTCCAAGTATGGAATCCGTATGTTGGGTAATCATTCATATGCTTTTGGATCCTATTCATTCGGATTGAATGCTGATGTTTTTTATCTGTCAAGTAATCCGCAGTGGAGAAATAGGGTAGATGCCACTTATCAAAATGATCTGCTTGTATCCTGGGCAGATAAAGTGAAGGATACATATGGCTTTGTCATGGTGAATTTACCGAAGATGCTGGAGGTACCTTTTTTACCATCAGAAATAAGGAATCAGTTGGAAATAGCAGCTATTCGTTGGACGCAGCCTGAACATTTTGAACTGACGGTTTGTGTTAAGAATCAACGGGATAATGTATTGAAAGTCTTTTTGCAACCATGGATAAAATAGTCTTGAAACAAGTTCTTCCGATGGTGTTTGAAGAACACAGGTCGCTTATGCAGAGTGACGTGTGGTTGCAGGATTTGACTTTTGAAAAAGGTAATTCCTATTTGGTGGAGGCAGATTCAGGAACTGGTAAGTCTTCCCTGTGCAGTTATATTTTCGGTTATCGTAAAGATTTTACCGGACAGATTCTATTTGACGATAAGGATTTGAATGGATTAGGTGTGAAAGATTGGGTTGATGTCCGTTTGAGGTCTTTGAGTGTCTTATGGCAGGATTTACGTCTGTTTCCAGAATTGACAGCCATGGAAAATGTTCAGATTAAGAATCAGCTGACTGACTTTCATTCACAGAAGCAGATAGAAGAGTGGTTTGAAAGGCTGGGTATAGCAGATAAGAAAAATTCAAAAGTTGGGAGATTGAGTTTTGGGCAGCAGCAGCGTGTCGCCCTGATTCGTTCTCTATGCCAACCTTTTGATTTCTTTTTTGCTGACGAGCCAATCAGCCATTTGGATGAACGGAATTCTGAGATTCTGGGAGAAATTCTCATGAGTGAAGCTCAAAGGCAAGGTGCTGGAATCATTGTCACTAGTATAGGTAAGCACATGAATATGAACTATCATCGAATTATAAAGCTATGAAACTGGTCTGGAAATTGCTTCGTCAGCATATAAGCATTGGCCAGTTTACAGGTTTTACAATGGCTAATCTGATAGGTATGGTAATCATCCTTTTAGGCTTTCAGTTCTATCAGGATGTTTCTTCTATCTTCTCTTCCAAGGAGAGTTTCATGAAGAAAGACTATATTGTGGTGACTAAGCAAGTGGGTGCAGTTTCAGCTTTGACGGGTAAGGGGAATAGTTTTGCTCCTGCTGAAATTGAGGCACTGGAGAAACAGCCATTTACACGTTCTTTAGGTCAGTTCCTTCCTGCAGATTTTAGTGTTTCTGCCAGTATGGGAATGAAGAATATTGGAATACAGTTTTCTACTGAAATGTTCTTTGAGAGCGTACCAGATGACTATGTCGATTATAACTCTTCGCAGTGGAATTATAGGGAAGGAGATGAGTTGATACCTATTATCCTTCCAAGGAATTATCTAAATCTGTATAATTTTGGTTATGCCCAGACTAGAGGGCTTCCAAAACTCTCGGAAAACGTAATCAGTATGATTAGCTTGGACATTTCAATTCGGGGTCAAGGTAAGTCGGGGCATTATCAGGGAAAGATTGTAGGATTCAGCAATCGACTGAATACGATTTTGGTTCCTAAGGCATTTTTGGATTGGGCAAATAAAGAATATGGATCAGGTGAGAAGGTTTATCCATCTCGTCTTATCCTAGAAGTTTCCAATCCTACTGATGACAGAATCGCAAAATATTTTCAGGATAAGGGTTATGAAACTGAAGATGATAAACTGGAACAGGGGAAGACGATTTGGTTTCTGAAGATTGTTGTGGGCATAGTTATGGCTGTGGGTATTTTGATTACCGTTTTGGCACTTTATATACTAATGCTCAGTATCTATCTGTTAGTTGAGAAGAATTCAGCAAAGTTAGAAAATTTGTTGCTTATAGGCTATTCTCCTTCACGTGTGGCATGGCCTTATCAGTTGCTGACTTTGGGGTTAAATGCAATTGTCTTGGTTTTGGCTTTCATTATTTTAATGATTGTCAGAAAGTATTATGTGGAAATGCTGGAAGCTTTATATCCTGACATTATCATTGGGGGAATAGGAAAGACTGTTTTAATTGGTATAGTATTATTTATAATGGTTAGCTTTATGAACGTATTGGTCATCCGTCAGAAGATAGCTGTTATATGGGAGCGTAAAGATTGATGTATTATGTATCAGTATTTGTTGAGATCTAGTAATTGGTTAGCTAATAATGCCTCATATTTTATTATTGGTATAGCAATACTCACTTATTGTGTACCAGATCTTTTTTCATGGGTTAAGGGAAACATACAAACCTGTATTCTAGGCTTTATCATGCTGACTATGGGTCTGACATTGACTGTACGGGATATGAAGGAGCTGGTTTCCCGTCCTTTGGATTTGCTGATTGGTGCTTGTGCTCAGTTTGGCCTGATGCCTTTGATTGCGTTCACGCTGACAGTTGGACTGGGGCATTTTATACCGATGCACAAGGCAATTATTGTTGGTATTATCCTGGTGGGATGTTGCCCAGGAGGAGTAAGTAGTAATATCATGTCCTTCCTGTGTAAAGGTGATGTTGCATATTCTGTGGGAATGACAACTGTCTCTACTCTTTTGGCACCTGTAGTCACACCTTTGTTGGTTTTATGGCTAGCTGGTGAGCAGGTGGAGGTAGATGCATGGGGCATGTTCCTGAATATTTTGATTGTGACTATTATTCCCGTGTCCATTGGTTTTTTCTGTAATACTTTTTATGGCAAGAAAGATGCATTCAAAAAGGCACAGGCTGTCATGCCTGCTTTCAGTGTGTTAGGTCTTGCCTGTATAGTAGGAGGAGTTGTTGCAGCTGTTCGAGATCAGTTGTTCCAAGAAGGACTCTTATTCTTCTTAATGGTTTTTGCCATTGTATTTTGTCACAATTCACTAGGGTATTTACTAGGTTATATGGTTGGAAAGCTATTTCATTTCAATCAGGCTAAGAACAGAACGATATCTATTGAAGTTGGCATGCAGAATGCAGGATTGGCCACAGTACTGGCCAGCAATTTCTTTTATTTATCTTGCCCACTGGCAGTTATTCCTTGTGCTGTCAGTTGTGCATGGCATTCGATATCGGGAACAATTCTAGCTCAATATTTTGCATGGAGAAGTAGAAAGGAAGATTATGAAAAAGAAGGCTAAAATCGGCACTTTAGGTGCCCTGCTTGTGGCAGTCTTATCTGCTGGAGGCTATTATATTAATGGAAATGATGTTGCAGATTCGGGTGCTGTAGTTAGTACAAAAGCCCCTACAGAAATGACTATTCCTGCTGATGATGCGTCTGAGACGGTTCCTGCAGGAGTCAATTATTCTTTACCAGCTTTACGGGCAAATAGTGGTGAGCAGATTCTGTACAAGAAGGCCATGACAATATCTTACAATAAGCAAATGCGTACGCCAAATTGGGTGGCATATCAGTTATTGAAAGCAGATATAGACGGTACTGCAACTCGTGAACCGGAGTTTTATCAGGATTTTGATGTAGAGGCAAAGTATCGTGTCAGTACCTATGACTACAGCCGTTCGGGATATGACCGTGGCCATATGGCTCCAGCCGGTGATTTCAGTGGTGACTCTAAAGCAAAGAAACAGACCTTCTATATGACGAATGTGTGTCCTCAGAATCATACATTGAATGGTGATTCATGGAATACGCTGGAGAAGCAGTGCCGTGCTTGGGCTCGTCGTGAGGGGGGAATTTATAGCGTGGTAGGTCCTATCTATACCAGTACTAATCCAGAAAGAATAGGAACACATAAAGTTGCAGTTCCAGATAAATTCTTCCGTTGTATATTGTCTCTTCGCAAGGGGCATGAGAAGGCGATAGGATTCATTTATGACAATACCAGCAACCGTCAGCGTATAGCTCATGCAGCCTGTTCTGTGGATGAGGTAGAAAAAATGACAGGGCTGGATTTCTTTACAGCCCTGCCAGATAAGTTGGAAGATAAACTAGAATCTTCTTATAGTTTGAAAGATTGGGGATACCATTATTGATATTCCCTATCTTTTACTTAATCAGATTTCCGAGGATATCACGTGTTATCTTGTTGACTACTGTTGTGGTAGCTGACTTGGTAGCACGTCCTACAGCACCTTTCACACCACCAGATTTGCTTTTCTTCCCCGTTACCTTGTTAGAGACCTCAGTGGCAACACTGCGTCCAAAACTACTTAAAATTGCAGCTATGACTGCAGAGAAGATAGCAGATATCCATCCTTTCTTTTTTCCTCCCTTTTTTTCGGCTTTTGCCTCTTCCTTTTCAGCTTCTTCTACAGCTTTAGCCTCCTCTTCTTCTTTCAGCGTTTTTTCAGCTTCTTCTATCAGAACTTCAAATGCACTCTCTCGATCTATAGGTGTATCGTATTTACCATAGATGTTTGACTGCTTAATAATGGTTTCGCGTTGACTGTCGGAAATAGCACCAATCTGACTTAGTGGGAAAAGGATCTTTGCACGTTGTACAATGCTTGGGCTTCCTTTCTCATCCAGGAAAGAGACAAGTGCTTCACCTGTAGATAGTGTCATGATAGCTTCGTAAGTATCCAGCTCAGGATTTGCCCTGAATGTGTCAGCTGCAGTTTTTACAGCCTTTTGATCCTTTGGAGTGAAGGCACGAAGAGCGTGTTGTACCTTGTTTCCACATTGACCCAATATAGATTCTGGGATGTCTGTAGGATTCTGGGTAACAAAGTATACACCTACACCTTTGCTTCGGATCAAGCGAATTACCTGTTCAATTTTCTCAACCAAGGCTTTGGATGTTCCATTAAATAACATATGTGCCTCATCGAAGAAGAAAACCAATTTAGGCTTTTCCATGTCACCCACTTCTGGAAGAGTGGAATACAGCTCTGAAAGCAACCAAAGAAGGAATGTAGAGTACAGCTTTGGCTGTAGCATTAGTTTGTCGGCAGCTAGTACGCTCAAGACACCCCTGCCATTTGCTTCTGTTTGCAGCAAATCATAGATGTTGAAATCTGGTTCACCGAAAAACTTATCTCCGCCTTGAGTTTCGATACTCAATAATGCACGCTGAATTGCACCTACACTAGCAGCAGATATGTTGCCATATGTGGTGGTGTACTGTTTTGCATTCTTGGAAACATAATCCAGCATGGAACGTAAGTCCTTTAAGTCTATCAGCAGTAGGTTGCGGTCGTCTGCAATACGGAAAACAATGTCCAACACACCACTTTGAGTTTCATTGAGTTCCATAAGGCGGGATAGCAGCTGAGGTCCCATTCGTGAAATGGTGGTACGCATAGGATGTCCTTGTTCTCCATAGACATCATAGAAACGTACGGGATTACCCGCAAACTGAGGATTCTCTATACCGAATTCCTTGCAACGCTTTTCAATGAAGCCTGAAAGGCTGCCAACCTGACTGACTCCGGAAAGGTCACCTTTCATATCTGCCATAAAACAAGGAACGCCAGCCTGTGAGAATGTCTCAGCCATGACTTGCAGGGTGACGGTTTTACCAGTACCAGTTGCTCCGGCGATTAGGCCATGGCGATTTGCCATTTTGCCTATAATGCTGATAGGTCCATTTGGACCATGGGCCACATAAAGGCCTTTTTGATTGTCGTACATGCTCTATATTTTAGTGATTTTCGTCACAAATATACAAAAATATTTTATCTTTGCACAGATGAGTACTAAAAATAGAAAATATGAAGTTTGTTTCGTGGAATGTGAATGGTTTACGTGCATGCTATACCAAGGGATACTTTGAAAAAGCTTTCAATGAACTGGATGCTGATTTCTTTTGTTTGCAGGAAACCAAAATGCAGGAAGGACAATTGGATCTTTCATTTGTGGGTTATCAGTCTTATTGGAATTCAGCTGAAAAGAAGGGTTATTCTGGTACTGCCATATTTACCAGGCATCAGCCTTTGTCTGTAACTTATGGAATAGGGGTGGATATGCATGACCACGAAGGACGCGTGATTACCATGGAGATGGAGAACTTCTATTTAGTCAACTGCTATACTCCAAATTCTCAGGATGAGCTTAGACGTCTAGATTATCGTATGGTGTGGGAGGATGATTTCCGTTCATATCTAAAAAAGTTGGAAGAGAAGAAACCTGTCATTGTATGTGGCGACTTGAATGTGGCTCATAAGGAAATAGACATTAAAAATGCAAAAGCCAATCGTAGGAATGCAGGGTTTACAGATGAGGAACGTGAAAAAATGACAGTCCTGCTTGATAGTGGGATGACTGATACATTCCGTTATTTCTATCCAAATCTAGAAGGGGTCTATTCCTGGTGGTCATATCGTTTTAAAGCTCGTGAGAAAAATGCTGGATGGCGTATTGATTATTTCTTGACATCCAAGTGTTTGGATGATAAATTAAGGGCGGCTTCTATTCATAATGAATTTTACGGTTCTGACCATTGTCCTGTGGAATTGGATATAGAGATTTAGAATCCAGTTAACATACAAAGAAGTAAGCAAATGATGCTTATTTGTAATTGAATTATACTTTTGGAATCCTTTTTATGAAGGTATTTTAAGAGTGCTATGATTGTAATGTACCCTAAAATCAATGCTCCCTCATTAAAGTCGTAGAATTTAATTTGTGAGCCAGGAAGGTGCTGTATGAAGTTGATGATTAATTGTTGTATATGGACTATATAAGTCAGCATTATACTTAATAAATGGGATAAAATAGGTATTTCTCCTAATATTATTATAGAAATAGAGAAATACATGATAAGTGGGGTAAACAGTAAACTGATTACTAAATTCGTCAATAGAAAATATACAGGGAACGTTCCAAAGTACCAAAGTGATAGAGGAAGTACTGCTAGTTGTGCGCTGATACAGATATTTGCCCCTTCTTGAATGAAAGAAGGGATATATTTTTTTTTCTTGAAGTAAGGCATGAATAGTAGAATGCCAGCTACAGCTGCAAATGAAAGTTGGAATCCTATGTCTATTAAAAAGATAGGGTGAATGATGAGAAGGATAATTGCAGCCAAAGCCCAACGATCCATAGCCATGGTTCTTTGTCCCTTGAAGGGATTTAAGAGAAAGAGACTTAGCATCAATCCGGCACGAATGGCAGAGACAGGTAATCCTACAATAAAGATGAAAGACCATGTCCCTGTAAATGTGATAATATTTCGGATCCAACTTGGGCACCAATAGGTCAACCATCCCAAAAGTAAGACTATGAAAGAAATGTGCATACCACTAAGTGCTAAGATATGGCTTATCCCCGTTTCTGTATAAGCTTCTTTTTGTTCTATGGTAAGGTCTGTTTTGTCTCCCAGTAGCATGGCATGAATTATTGCACGGGTCTCTATATCTGACATGACATCGTCAATTCTAGATATTAATTTTTCTCTTATTCTTATGGCCTGAATTTGTATTTTCACATGGAGAGGTAACTTGAAACTATGGCACAGCCTCCAGTACTTACTGCTGACATAACCAGTCATAGTGATACCTTTTGTTTTCAAGTAATTTACATAACTGAAGTCTTCTGATAGATTAGTGGGTGTTTTCAGCCTTGTTTCCAATTCCAGATAGTCTCCAGGTTGTAAAAGAGCACTCAAGCTGTCCTTTTGGATGTAAAGAAGAAGCTTCTGAGAATTTTCCTCGGACCTGACTACACAACTATAAGTTTTTGGCTTGTCCGAAGGTGCTTCCAGTAAGACAACACGAAGTTGTTGATATACATCATCGGGATAAAATGGTTCTAATCTGTTCATGGCTATTTCGCCCCATATTGAACCTATTAGGAACATAAACAGAAAGAGAAATTGAATGTATAGTTCACGGAGTGTGCGTGCAATAGGCTTCATTTTTTTGTGACAGATTATTACACCTATCATCGTAACGGATAAACATACAAGTAGAATAGATTCCCATTGCTGAAGCCAAGAGGAGAAACATAAACCGAATCCAATACCGGCAGTAAGTGGTTGCACGAGAAAAAGCAGGGGAGACTGTTTGCCTGCAGGAAGACTGTTGTGCAAGAGCTGAAATTGTTGGTGCAAAGGTAATGAAAAGATATGAATTATCCACATATCTTTCAAATTGTTTTCAAATCCAAGCAAAAAGTATTAACTTTGCGCAAAAATTACGATTTAAGTTTCATATATGAATGAAATACAAGCTATAGCTGATGCAGTAAGCAGTTTCCTTTGGGGATGGCCAATGATGATACTATTATTGGGTACGCATATTTTCCTGACTTTTCGACTTCGAGTTCCTCAACTCAAAATTTTTAAGGCCATAAAACTTTCTTTCATTAAAGATCCTGATTCAGGGGGTGATGTAAGTCAGTTTGCAGCCTTGGCTACTTCATTGGCTGCTACTATTGGAACTGGTAACATCGTGGGTGTAGCTACAGCTGTAGCTTTAGGTGGCCCTGGAGCTATTTTCTGGTGTTGGCTGACAGGTGTTTTTGGTATTGCCACAAAATATGCAGAAGGTTTGTTGGCCGTTAAATATCGAGAGAAAACTAGCGATGGTACCATGCTTGGTGGCCCTATGTATGCGTTGGAAAAAGGACTTCATATGAAATGGCTTGCTGTGTGCTTTTGCGTTTTCACCATGATTGCCTCTTTGGGAATAGGTAGCACCGTTCAAAGCAATTCTGTTTCAACTACATTGTTTGAAGCTTATAATATACCTTTATGGGTTTCAGGAACGCTTTTCTCTTTCGGCCTTTTCCTTGTTGTTGTTTTTGGGGTGAAAGGAATAGCGAAAGTATGTTCCATGATAGTTCCTTTCATGGCCGTGTTCTATGTATTGGGTTGTATTTATATTCTTTTTGTCAATTCTGCCTATGTATGGCCTGCAATAAAGTTGATTGTTGTGTCTGCTTTTGATCCATCAGCAGTTGGAGGTGGTTTCGTGGGTGGTTCAGTAATGATGGCTGCTCGTTATGGTATGGCTCGAGGTCTGTTTTCCAATGAGTCAGGATTAGGTTCGGCTCCCATTGTAGCTGCTGCTGCCAAGACTCGTAATGCAGTGCGTCAAGCACTTGTTTCTTCTACTGGTACATTTTGGGATACTGTCATTATTTGCGCCTTAACTGGTATAGTTTTGATTAGTTGTGTACTCTCTGGTAATCTGAGTTATGATAATGGTGCTTCATTGACCAAGCACGCATTTGCATTGATTCCTGTAGTGGGCACACCTATTTTGGTATTAGGCATGGTCTTCTTTGCTTTTACCACATCTTTGGGGTGGAGTTACTATTCAGAAAGAGCGTATGAGTACCTTTTTGGGAAGAAGAATCTGATGGGTTTTCGTATTTTTTATTGCCTTACTTGTTTTGCAGGTGCGGTGGCTAATTTGGCCTTGGTTTGGAGTTTTGCAGATTCAGCAAATGCTTTGATGGCTATACCTAACTTGATTTCTCTTCTTTTCCTCTCAGGGGTAGTGGTAAAAGATACCCGCAGGTATTTATGGAATGAAAGGCTGGATGAACATGACACGGAAATCCATCACTAAATAATCTCCAATTCCTCTGTAGAATCAATATGATTGTTAGGAGGAGGGAGAAGGTGATTGATTTTTTTCCCAAATGAAATTTCTACCTCTTTGAATCCAAATGATTGTATAAATCGGGTGATTTCATGTTCAGCATTTTCTTGGGCTGTTTTTAGATTCTGAGATGTGTTGTTGCGCTTAAGCATCTGTCTGCGTGCCTTATTATACATTTTTTTGAGAGTTTGGCTGTCCCATTCACCGACCTCATAGAAAGTCCGAGTTTTTGCTTCGTTAATGAAATCATCATCCATCAGCCTGATGCTAGGTAAAGCCAATTTAGCAGTGTCACCACTGACAGTGAACCAATCTGTTCCTTTCACTTCATTCATATCAATGCCAAAGCGCATATTACAAACATAAATTCTGGAGAGAGCATCATCACTTCCGAAAAAGTGTCTGCGTGTGGTGTCAACAATCTCTTCAGATTCCACACTGAGGAATACCCATTGTCCAATGTCTTCTATACTGCGTATTTCTTCAGGGGATATATATATTGCATTTTCAGGATTTGAACTTTCAATATCGAGAATTGGACCATTACAGCTCTTCATCCATACCACGATTAAGGCGATAAGGAGCAGAATAAGGAATAGTACCCACTTCCATCCGGAGCTCTTATTTGTTTGTTGTTGTATTGGATTCATGGGTCATTCTCTTTTAGATTCAATTGGGGTAGCATAGTTGGAGTCAACAAGTCTACTTAAGTCTGTGGCATCGAATCTTTCTTTACTGAAAGTGATACGAATGTTTTCCTCCTTATATCCCATATGGGTAAGCATGGGAACAATGGTGCGTGTAGCACTAAGCTTGGCATTTTCCAATATATCGGTTTCCAGAATATTTTCTGTAATGGATTTTAATCCCTTACGATGCAATTGTTCCTGTTCTTTTGCTGTGTAGTTACTACTGATAAAGGAGTTATGAGTGAGTGTGTTGTCATGGTCAACCATGGTCGAGGTAACTTCCACATGAGGATCAGGCAACGTGATAAGGATATGCTCACCGTCTGTCTTAATGCTTTTTTCACTGAAGGTTCCTAAATCCACATAAGCTTTTAAAGTGGCATCCATAGGAATAGCGATATGCCGATCAGTTAGGGGAATACCAATTTTGAATCCACCCATTTTTAGCACTTTCTGATCTTCGTGAGTGATGATCTTATGTATTTTATATTCTGTGGTATAGAGTCTGGAGCAATTTTGAATTCTGAAGATGAGTTTTTCCATTTCATCTCCTAATTTAACATCTTCTGTCTTGACAGAATTCTCTACAAGAGTACCTTCGGTCTCACAACTTCGAATCAAGAAGAGCAGAAGTCCTAGGAATAACAGGATAAGAAAGGTAAGACCAAGAGCTTTCTTGTTCTTTTTGATTTGCTCAAAAATAGCTTTATAGTTGGTTTTATCCATATATATTCTGTATTTCTAGTGCAAAATTAGTCAGTATAAAGGAGAAAATGAATTTTTTACTTAAATTAATTTGTTTTTTCAAGATTTTTTTATCAATTTTGCATCAGTTTTCATAAGCATAAAAGTATAGTTGAGTTTTTAGTTTTCTCACTAAGAGTCCACACGTTGTGAAACGAGTGGACTTTATTTTTGTATATATCGATATTTTTTGTTTACTTTGCATCATTCTTATAAATCGGATATGAAAGCAAAAATATGTGTTTTCTCAGTCTTAGCTCTTGGCCTTTTCCTTTCTGGTTGCAAGAATTCTCCTAAGACAGATGAGGAATTGGAAAATGAGCTGTCCATTGAGGATATAGTAGATGCAGACTTGAGTGGTGAACAACGTTCTCAAGAGCAGTTAATGCGTGATACGGTTAGAGTGGATGGGATATTGTATACTTATGAAATCCACAGAGTTTCCAGTGATGAGTTGCCTCAAGTTCGTGGTGATTATTCTCATAATGCCATCTTTTTTGATAATACAGCTAGTCTGCGTGTGAAGCGTGGTGAAACGGTCATTTACAGCAATACTTTCACAAAAAATAGCTTCTCTAATTTCATTGAGCCAGAAATGTTGAAGAATTCCATTTTAGAGGGCTTGGTGTTTGACCATATAATAGAAGGTGGAATTCAGTTTGCAGCAGCTGTGGGTTATCCTCAAGATGATGAAATGTTTGTTCCTTTACGGATTAAAGTAATGGCTAATGGTGATGTCAAAATTGATAAGGACCCAATGAATGATACGGCCAGTGATGCCGATTTGGATACAGAAAATACAGAACTTAAAGAGAAAGCGAATACAGAAGATGCAGGAGTTTAATCCTGCATCTTTTCTTTTATTGTTGTAAGCATTTACGGAGCGCCTCCCAATGGTCTGCAAGTTCCTGCATGGAGTGAAAAAGCAGATCAGCACCGGAATCAATAAGAATTCTATCTTCTAAAGGACCAGTATTGACAGCTACAGTGAAGAAGCCCGCGTTAGAGGCTGATTCTATTCCTAAGGGTGCATTTTCTATTACTATACCCTCATATAGCTCTAGGTTTCCTTTTCTTTTTCCAATTAAATAAGGTTCGGGATTAGGCTTGCCATATTTTACATCATATGCAGTGACCATCAGTTCTGGCACAAATGTGTTGGGAAAATGCAGATTAAGTCTGTTGATGAGTGTTTTTTGTGCACTTCCAGTGACTAATATAGGAGTTACATGATCAGTTTTCAGCTTATTCAGTAAATCCATTGCACCAGGCATAGGCTCAACATCATGTAGAGAGTTGAAAATATCTGACTTTATTTTGTAAATCTGCTCCTTTTCTTCTTCTGTTGCATCTCGATTAAGTTCACGTTGAGTTACGATATTGATAGTTCCTGATCCTGTTCGCCCTTCGTGCATGTAAGCTTCAGATTTTGGGAAATGAAATCCCATTTTTGTCATAGCAATGTGCCAAGCTTCTGAATGGTTCTTCATGGAATCAAAGAGAACGCCATCCATATCGAAAAGCACGGCTTTGAGGTGCATGCCCTCAAAGCCGTGTCGATTCAAATATTTATCTCTTTCTTTTTCAAACATGGATATTATTACTTCAGACGAGCCTGAATAGCCTCAGATTCCTTCTCATAGCCTGGCTTGTTAAGCAGGGCAAACATGTTTTTCTTGTATGCTTCCACACCAGGCTGGTTGAATGCATTGATACCTAACAACTGGCAGTGTATACCACAAGCTTTCTCAAAGAAATAAATCAGTTGTCCCAGATTGTACTCATCTAGGCGAGGAATGCTGACGCGCATGTTAGGAACACCACCATCAACGTGAGCTAACTGAGTACCCAATTCTGCCATCTTGTTCACTTCGTCAACACGCTTTCCTGCTAGGAAATTCAGACCATCCAGATTTTCTGCATCTGATGGGACACGAAGTTCATGTTCTGGCTTTTCAATAGAAATAACAGTCTCGAAGATATTACGTTCGCCTTCTTGAATCCACTGGCCCATTGAATGAAGGTCGGTAGAGAAGTCAACAGCTGCAGGGAATACACCTTTCAAATCTTTTCCTTCAGACTCTCCGTAAAGTTGTTTCCACCACTCCATAATAAAATGAAGTTTTGGCTGGAAGTTAACTAAGATTTCTATTTTCTTTCCAGACTCATACAGTGCATAACGGGTAGCTGCATATACTGCAGATGGATTTTCCTCAAATGGAACCTCTGCACTTGTTGCAGCTTCCATGTCTGCTGCACCTGCCACCAGCTGTTCAATGTCGAATCCTGCTACAGCAATAGGGAGTAAGCCTACTGGTGTCAAAACAGAGTAGCGTCCACCTACGTTGTCAGGAATGACGAATGTTTTGTATCCTTCTTTAGTAGCTGTAACACGTGCTGCACCTTTTTTCGCATCTGTAACTGCTACGATAACTTTCTTTGCCACTTCTTTACCACGCTGGTCTTCGCATTGCTTCTTTAAAAGACGGAATGCCAATGCGGTTTCAGTAGTAGTACCACTCTTTGAAATGTTGATGACACCAAATTTCTTGGTTTTCAAGAAGTCAGTCAGCTCTGCCAGATAATCCTCACCAATGTTGTTGCCTGCATAAAGAACAATCGGATTCTTTCCGTCATTAACCAACTGAGAAAAGCTGTTGCTCAATGCTTCAATGACAGCACGTGCACCAAGATAGCTGCCGCCGATTCCAGCAACGATAACTACCTCACAGTTTTCACGCAAAACTTCTGCTGTTGCTTTGATTTCAGCCAGAAATTCTGAAGTGATAGAAGAAGGTAGGTGTAACCATCCAAGGAAGTCACTTCCTGGGCATGTGCCATTTTCCATGGATTCTATTGCAGCCTTGGTTGCAGGAGCAAATGAGGCTACCTTACCAGCAGCCAGAAATTGTGCTGCTTTACTAACGTTTAAAACGAAATTTCCCATTTTTTTACTTATACTGAATTTAATTTATCTGAATGAATCGGTTAGTAACTTGATTTCTACCAGTGGAGAAATACGTTCGTAGAGGATATTGTAAACAGCATCTACGATAGGCATGTTTACATGGTAATAACGATTGATTTCCTTGATGCACTTTGTACCATAATAGCCTTCGGCAATCATCTCCATTTCTATTTGTGCACTCTTTACAGAATATCCTTTTCCAATCATAGTACCAAAAACACGATTTCTGCTGAAGTTGGAATAACCGGTTACCATCAGGTCTCCCAAATAGACCGAATCTACAATGTTACGGTTCTCCATTGGGCTGATGGTGGAAAGGAACCTTGACATTTCCTGTGCAGCATTGGATATTAGGACAGCCTGGAAATTATCTCCGTAGTTTAGACCATTGCAGATACCAGCTGCAATAGCAAAGATATTCTTCAGTACAGAACTATATTCAATTCCTAGGATATCTGTACTGGTGGATGTCTTGATATAATGACTCCTTAAAATGTTAGAGAATATTTCTGCTTTTTCAATATCAGAGCAGCCCACAGTTAGATAGGAGAGACGTTCTAATGCCACTTCTTCTGCATGTGATGGTCCTCCAATGACTGCCAGATTCTCATCTGGCACATCAAACACTTTATGCAGGTATTCAGATACAGCCAAATTCTCATCAGGTACAATACCTTTAATGGCAGTTACTACAAACTTGTCACGCAAGCTGACACGCAACTTCTTCAAGTGGCTCTTCACGTAGGGTGAAGGGGTTACCATAATCAGCGTATCTGACTTCTTCACAATTTCGTTGATGTCGGATGAAAAAGTAATCCTGTCCACATCAAAATGGACCATTGACAGATAAGCAGGGTTATGCCCCAGTCGCTTAAAATCCTCAATACGGTCGTCACGGCGGATATACCAGTTGATGTGGTCAACTTTGTCCAGTACGATCTTTGCAATGGCAGTTGCCCAACTACCACCACCCAGAATTGCTATGGTTCCGCAGTTTTCCATGAATAATAACTTTATGACTCAGGTGCAGGAGCCTCTACTTTGGCAATACATTCTGCCAATGCTTGTACAGAAGGCTTTTCTACAGTGAGTTTGAATTTCTTGATGATCTCACCAATTTGCTGTTGAACTTTTTGTGGATTTTGTCCTGCCAGACTGCTAACCATATTATAGCCAGCTTTCTGTAAGATAGGTACTATCTCTTCTGGTATTCCAATTTCCACATATTTCTCAACTTTGTCTTTAGGAGTTTTCTTTTCAGGCTTCATCTGTGGGAACAGCATCACTTCACCAATAGCGAATTTGCCAGTCATCAGCATGACCAGACGGTCTATACCAATTCCAATACCACTAGTTGGAGGCATTCCATATTGTAAAGCGCGAAGGAAGTCCTGGTCTATAATCATAGCTTCATCATCACCCTTGTCGGCCAATTTCATTTGGTCAATGAATCGTTCTTCCTGATCGATAGGGTCATTCAGCTCTGAGTAAGCGTTGGCAAGTTCTTTGCCGTTTACCATCAACTCGAAACGTTCTGTCAGACCAGGCTTACTACGATGCATCTTTGTCAGTGGAGACATTTCCACAGGATAGTCGATGATAAAGGTTGGCTGGATAAAACTGCCTTCGCAAGTCTCACCGAAGATTTCATCTATCAGCTTGCCCTTACCCATAGTCTCATCGACTTCAACACCACATTTTTTAGCTACCTCACGCATTTCTTCTTCGGTCATGCCGTTCAGGTCGTATCCAGTCTTTTCTTTGATGGCATCCAGAATTGGGAGGCGACGGTATGGCGCCTTGAATGAAATGATGTTGCCGTCTATTTCAACTTCTGGCTTACCATTCACAGCAGTACAGATTTCTTCCAGCATCTTTTCTGTAAAGCCCATCATCCAGTTATAATCTTTGTACTGAACATACAGTTCCATACAAGTGAATTCTGGATTGTGAGTCTTGTCCATTCCTTCATTTCGGAAATTCTTGCCTATTTCATAGACACCCTCAAATCCGCCCACAATCAGACGCTTCAGATAAAGTTCTGTAGCAATACGCATATACATGTCTTGATTCAAGGCATTGAAATGGGTGATGAAAGGACGTGCACTAGCACCACCAGCTATACTTTGCAGAACAGGCGTCTCCACCTCTGTATAACCAGCTCTATCCAGAATGTTTCTGAGTGTCCGCAAAACGGTAGCACGCTTTAAGAAAGTTTCTTTCACTCCGTCATTAACTACCAGGTCTACATAACGCTGGCGGTAACGAAGTTCTGGATCGTCAAATTTGTCGTATGCTACGCCGTCTTTATATTTTACAATAGGCAGTGGTTTCAAACTCTTGCTTAGTAGGGTGAGTTCCTGAGCATGCACGCTGATTTCACCAGTTTGGGTGCGGAATACGAAACCCTTGATGCCGATAAAATCACCGATGTCAAGCAGACGTTTAAACACTTGATTGTACAAGTCCTTGTTTTCTCCTGGACAGATGTCGTCACGGGTTACATAAACTTGAATACGTCCTTTGGAATCCTGTAATTCTGCAAATGAAGCCTTACCCATGATACGGCGACTCATCATTCGGCCAGCTATGGATACCTGACGAGGTTCTACTCCATCCTGGAACTCATTTTTTATATCCGTAGAGAATGCGTTAGTAGGATATTCAGCTGCAGGATAAGGGTTAATTCCCAATCCTCGCAGTTCTTCTAACGCATTGCGGCGCACTATCTCTTGTTCGCTTAATTCTAATATGTTCATTATTGGTTTTTTCTATGTTTACATCTCAGTGCAAAGATAAACAATTTATTTTAGATAAATTATAATCTTGTGCACTTATTCATTAAGTAATAGTCCAACAGAGTCATGGCTGTCATAGCCTCCACTATAGGTACTGCCCGTGGGAGTACACAAGGGTCATGGCGCCCGCGAGCCTTTACCTGGGTGTCTTCGCCTTTCTCATTTACTGTACTTTGTTCTTTGAGCAGGGTTGCCACGGGTTTGAAAGCTACACGGAAGTATATATCTTGTCCGTTACTGATTCCACCTTGGATGCCTCCACTGTGGTTAGTGCGGGTGTTTATACGGCCTTCATCGTTGAAAAATATGTCATTCTGTTCCGAGCCTCGTTGAGTTACACCAGCAAATCCTTCGCCATATTCAAATCCTTTTACGGCATTAATAGTGAGCATGGCATGTCCTAAGGCTGCATGCAATTTTCCAAAAGAAGGTTCGCCTAATCCTACTGGACAACCTTTAACTACGCAAGTGATGATGCCACCGATGGTGTCACCTTCTGCTTTGACACTAGCTATGTATTCTTCCATTTCCCTGGCTTTCTGAAGGTCAGGACAGCGGACAGCATTGGTCTCAATAAGATTCAAGTCATATCTTTTGTAATCGTTCTCTAGGGCTATGGAACCAACTTGAGAGGTATAAGCTTGGATACTGATGCCTAACTGTTTTAATGCTAGTTTAGCTAAAGCACCTCCTACACAGCGTGAAATAGTCTCGCGGGCAGAAGATCGGCCTCCTCCACGATGGTCTCGTATTCCATATTTCTGGGTGTAGGTGAAGTCTGCATGTGAAGGGCGAAACAGACCACGAAGATTTTCGTAGTCATCAGAATGTTGGTTGGTATTTCGCACTAGGAACGCAATGGGGCAACCTGTACTTTTTCCTTCAAATATGCCAGACAGAAATTCTACTTGATCTGCTTCCTTTCTGTCTGTTGTGATTTTGCTCTGCCCTGGTCTTCTGCGGTTTAGTTCCTGCTGAATAAAAACCAGGTCAATACTGATTCCGGCAGGAAATCCGTCGATTACTCCACCAATCCCTGGGCCATGGCTTTCGCCAAAACTTGTCAGGGTGAAAATCTTGCCGAATGTGTTACTCATATACTATCAATTACAGCTACCTCCACAGCCTCCACAACTGCCATCACCGCAGTTGCCGTCATTGCAGCCATTACCACAGCCTCCATCACCACATTTACCGCCACTGCAGCCACCACAACCACCAGTCATCATGTTCAGCATTTGCTGGAGCTCTTCATTGGTAGCCATTCTAGAAGTGACTACGACACCTTTGAAGTTCAGTTCTTTTCCTGCAAGAGGGTGATTCAAATCTACGGTGACACCATCAGAAGCAATGTCTACCACGGTGGCATTGAACCGCTCGCCTTCCTGATTCATCATAGGGATGACTGCGCCAACCTTGATGTGTTCACTATCAAATTTTCCATTAATTTCAAATGCACTTCTAGGCAGTTTCTGCACGCCTTCAGGCATGTGGGTGCCATATGCTTCATCCACACTGAGAGTGAAGTCGAAAGCATCGCCTTCCTTCAGGTCTATGATATTTTTCTCGAAAGCTTCTAAAGTATAGCCTAGACCAGTGATAAACTGGAAAGGATGTTCTACTGGTGCTTTTTCTGTCAACTCCATCTTACCGTCCATGTCGGTATACAACTCATAAGCTACGGTAATGTACTTGTTTGGGGTTTCTTCCATATATAGTAAATTGTTTAATTTTGGTTCATACCTATTTTGGGTGTAAAGTTACGTCTTTAATGTCAAATAGGCAAATTACACTGCTTTTCTTTTCAAAAATCGGAGTTTTTAACTAATATTGCAGTCTCAAAAACAAGAAGATGAGTGAGTTCAAGTTTGAAGTATGTGCCAATTCTGTAGAGAGTTGTTTAGCTGCCCAGAGAGGTGGTGCTGACCGTGTGGAATTATGTATGGGTATCCCAGAGGGTGGAACTACTCCTTCCTACGGTGATATTCTGATGGCTCGTAGGTTATTAGATAACATCCGGCTTCATGTGATTATACGTCCACGTGGAGGTGATTTCCTCTATTCAAGTCTTGAACTGGAAATTATGTTGAAGGATTTGGAGAATGCGCGTGTTTTAGGTGCAGATGGTGTAGTTTTTGGCTGTTTGACTCGAAATGGAGAAGTAGATATTCCATCCATGAAAATACTTATGGACGCTTCTCAAGGAATGTCTGTGACCTTTCATCGTGCTTTTGATGTTTGTCGGAATCCGATAGAAGCTTTGGAGCAAATCATAGATTTGGGATGCGATAGAATTCTGACATCAGGCCAGCAAGCAACTGCAGAACTTGGAATCCCGTTGTTGAGGCAGCTTCAGCAGCAGGCAGGTAATCGGGTTATCTTAATGGCTGGTTGTGGTGTGAATGAGAATAATATAGCCAAGATTGCAGCAGAGACAGGAATTCATGAATTCCACTTTTCAGCTCGGGAAACGGTGGAGAGTGGAATGATTTACAGAAATGAGAATGTAAGCATGGGTGGTACCGTGCGCATTTCTGAATTTGAGCGTAACGTAACCACCCATGCTCGTGTTGAGGCTACTATCGCTTCTTTGAAGCGTTCACTTCATTAGTGTATGAATACGGGAAGTCAGTTGCCTTAGTTCCTCGTTCTGTATTAGGTCTGTCGGTCATCTGGAAGTTTAGGGTGCTTCCTTTCAGAAGGTCTTCGTAGGTTATATAGTTTTTCGTGTACTTTTTCCCATTAAGGGTCATCTTATCTACGAAACGATTCTTGTCATTGTTTTCTGGAGCATTGATGACTACAGTCTTGCCATTTTCCATGTGGAGGGTGGCTTTCTTGAATAGTGGTGCACCCAGTGCATATTCATTTGTGCCAGGACATACAGGATAGAAACCTAGTGCAGTGAAGACATACCAGGCAGATGTCTGTCCGTTGTCCTCATCTCCACAATATCCATCTGCTTGTGGGGTGTACATACGGTTCATGGTCTCACGGAGCCAGTATTGAGCCTTCCAAGGCTGTCCAGCCCAGTCGTATAGGTAAATCATGTGCTGGATAGGCTGGTTGCCATGTGCATAGTTGCCCATATTCATGACTGTCATTTCTGTTATTTCATGGATAGGGAATCCGTAATAACTGTCATCGTAGATTGGTGGAACGGAGAAGACCGAATCCAACATGGCTACAAAGTCTTCTTTACCACCCATCAGATTGATGAGTCCTTGTGGATCGTGGAAGACACTCCAAGTATAGTGCCAGCTGTTTCCTTCTGTAAAAGCATCACCCCATTTTAGTGGTGAGAATGGTGCCATGAACTGTCCATTTTCCAGTTTACCACGCATGAGTTTGCTTTCAGGGTCAAACAGGTTCTTGTAGTTGAAAGCACGTTTCTCTAGTGTAGCTATATCAGCTTTTAACTGTTTCTTGAAATTCTTGTCTTTTGCAAATTTAGAATTATTGTTCAGCAATTTGGCCAACTGCAGTATGCACCAGTCATCGTAACAATATTCCAATGTGCGAGCCGCATTTTCAGAGATATTCACATCGTATGGTACGTATCCTAGTGTGTTGTAATACTGATAGCCAAGACGACCGGTAGATGTCACGTCTTCCATCACGTCATTACAACCATGAATCAGCCCTTCATAAAGTGTCTTTACATCTTCAACCTTGATTCCTTTCAGATAAGCATCAACCAGGATAGATGCAGAGTTGTTTCCTACCATGCATCCACGATGTCCTGGGCTGGCCCATTCTGGGAAGAATCCGCTTTCTTTGTATGTGTTGATGAGTCCCTCTTGAATTTCCTTGTTTAGAGAAGGGTACATCATGTTCAGAAGTGGGAACAGACAGCGGAACACATCCCAAAAGCCTGCATCTGTGAACATGTAGCCATTTTCTATTTTTCCGTTGTATGGACTGTAATGAATAATCTTTCCTGTAGCATCTTTTTCATAGAACTTACGAGGGAAGAGCAGAGAACGGTACAAGCATGAGTAGAATGTCCTGAGCTGATCCAGGTCTCCACCTTCCACCTCTATACGTCCCAGCATATTGTCCCATATACCTTTGCCCTTTGCCTTCAGGGTTTCAAAAGAATCGTTTCCAAGTTCCTTCAAGTTGATTTCAGCCTGTTCGGGACTAATGAATGAAGAAGCGACTTTAGCATGAACCAGTTCGCCTTTCCTTGTTTTGAATCCGATGATGGCTCCAGTGTGGAAGTTTGTCTGCTCCAGCTTGCCTTCCTTGATGGTCACAGGAACAGTCCCATCCTTTTTCTTTGGTTGTACGTCATTGCTGTATGTGGCTGTGTATGTAAATGGTTTGTCGAAGACCACCACAAAATAATTCTTGAAGTTCTCAGGCACACCACCACTGTTGCGTGTAGTATAACCTACAATCTTTTTTTCTGCAGGGATAATCCGGATATGCGAATTGCGGTCATATGCATCTACATTCACGTATGAATCGTTCTCTGGGAAGGTGAACTGGAACATTGCTGCCCGTTCCGTCGGAACCACCTCTGCAATTACATCATGCTCTGCCAGGTAGACTTTGTAGTAATAGGGTCTTGAAACCTCCCCCTTATGGCTAAACCAGCTGGCACGTTCTTCCTCATCGGCAATAGGCTTTCCCGTCATTGGCATGATGGAGAATTCTCCATAATCGTTTATCCAAGGACTGGGCTGATGTGTCTGCTTGATGCCTCGGATTTTATTGGCATTGTAAGTGTATTGCCAGCCATCACCCATTTTACCGGTTTGTGGTGTCCAGAAGTTCATGCCCCAGGGCATTGCAGTAGCTGGGTAAGTGTTACCTGTTGAGAGTTCAAAGGAAGACAGGGAACCCATGAGAGGATTGACATAATCCGCATAGCTGACTCTCTGTGCGCTGGCTGTCAGTGCGCAGAAGCTAAAAGCTATCAGTAAGGTCTTTTTCATGTTATTTAAGTTTTAGTTATTTCTTCGGTGTATTGGTCATTTCTAGTTGCAGTAGTCCACCTGCCATCAGTTGTTCATGTGTGAAGAATGGTTCCTTCAGTTCTTCTCCATTTAAGCGGATGGATTTAATGTACTTGTTCTCAGGTGAGTTGTTCAAGGTGCCGATAGTGAAATTCTTACCGTTTGGCAGATGGATAATTGCCTCATTGAAGAGTGGTCTTCCGATACTGTAAACCGGCTTGCCTGGACATACCTGGTAGAAGCCCATGGCATTCAGAATGTACCATGCTGACATCTGTCCGCAGTCCTCGTTGCCGGAAAGACCGTCAGGTGCATTGAAATAAAGTGTGTTCAGCACTTGATCCACCAACTCTTGAGTACGCCACGGCTGGCCCAAATAATTGTAGAAGTGAGTGATGTGATGACTAGGTTCATTACCGTGTGCATATTGGCCAATCAGACCAGATATGTCAGCTGAAACGTTCTCTCCTTCCAATTCAGATGAAGCGCTGAACAGTTCATCCAGTTTCCTGATCATTCCTTCCTTGCCACCGTAGAGTTCAGCCAGTCCTTTTACATCATGAGGTACGAACCAACTCCACTGGTAGGAATTGCCTTCGCAGAAGTCGTCAATACGATGTTCGGAGTGTTTAGGACTGAATGGAGTGCGCCACTTCCCGTCGAGTGTCTTGCCTCTCATGAACCCAATGGATGAATCGAAGTACTGCTGGTAGTTCTTGGCATATTGATGATATTTCTCTGCTGTTTCCTTGTCTCCCAGGGAATCTGCCAGCATGGAAATGCACCAGTCATTGTAAGCATATTCCAACCCCTTGGCAACGGCCTCATTGTCTTTGTCACAAGGCACATAGCCTACAGTGTGGTTGTAATACCGTCCGATAGGCATGATGTGTGGATATAACCATTTAGGACAGGCTGGAGTGATGCCCGTGGTGTCATATTCAGCGCAACGTAAGGCAGCTTTGTAGGCATCGTCAATGTTGTAATTCCGGTAACCTTTCGCATAGCTGTCTGCCAACAGAGAGACATAGTGATAACCAATCATGCAGCCTGTGTAGTTCGCACCACAATCCCATTTAGGTACCAGTCCGCCTTCCTTGCCTTTCTTAATTAAAGAACGGATGTATGCCTCATTCTGACTTGGTTCCAGTATGCTGACCAGAGGGTGAAGGGCACGGTGTGTATCCCAAAGAGAAAAGATAGTGTACACCGGATCATTGATATCACCTTGATGAACCTTCAAATCCATACCCAGGTAACGTCCGTCAACATCCTGGAAAAGGTTCGGGCTGAAATTGGCGTGATAGAGTGCTGTATAGAAAACCTTCCGGTAGTCCTCATTGTCCGTATCAATGTCTATCTTCTTCAGACAGTTGTTCCAAAGTTTCCGTGCAGCCTGACGGGTGCCTTCAAAATCCCAGTCGGGCATTTCTATAGCCAGATTCTTGGCTGCACCTTCGTAGTCGCAAGATGAGATGGCAGTCTTCACCATCACCACTTCTTGGTCTGTTGTCTGGAAGTGCAGTAGTACTTTGCATCTAGGTTCCAGCTTGTCCTTCAGCTGGATGGTGTCTCTTACCACCTCGAAAGTAAACGGCTTGGAGAATTGAGCCTGGAAATAGATGTCATGCTGATACTCCCACCATGCATTTCTTTTGAAGGCACGGAGTGTGGAGTCGTTCAGAATCTCCACGTTCATGATTTGGTTGGTCTGCTCTTGAATGGAATAGTCCAAATCCAGGATAAAACCAGCCTCTTCTGATGCAGGGAAGGTGTAGCGATGTATGGCACTACGAGCGGTGGATGTTATCTCCGCCTTTACTCCATAGCGTTCCAAGAGAACTGAATAATACCCAGGTTCTGCATGCTCGTTCTCATGTGAGAACTTGGATGCAAAAGCTACATGCTGTGCATTTTCCTTTTCTCCCACATAGCTGATGTCTTGCTTGCCCACCGTAGGCATCAGCAGGAAGTCGCCGAAGTCTGCACAGCCCGTTCCACTCAGTCGTGTGTGGGAGAATCCATTTATGGAATCATCCTCATAATAATAACCAGAGCTGGCATCCCAGCCGTGAATACGGGTGTCAGGTCCCGGTTGAATCATGCCATTGGGCACCATGGCACCCGGATGGGTGTGACCGTGACCTCCAGTTCCGATGAATGGGTCAACGAACACGGTATAATCCTTTTCTTCCAGCTGACTGGTCGTGCAGGCTGCCAGTACGGCTGCGGTTGCTAATAGTAGTATCTTTTTCATAACATCATTAATTTTCAGTATACCAAGGCGCAGCAGGCTGTGCCCCCATCTCCATCTCCAAAGTAGCACCGCTCAAAATTTGTTCATGAGTGATATAGCTCTTGTCCAAAGGCTTTCCGTTCAGTTTCACACTTTGAACATAAATGTTCTCTGGGCTCACATGGTGAGCTTTTACGGTAAATGTCTTGCCGTTTTCCAGATGCATATGCACTTCCGGGAAGATAGGAGAACCAATTTCATATTCCCCGCTGACAGGATTCATGGGATAGAACCCCATAGCACTTAAGACAAACCATGCACTGGTCTGACCGCAGTCCTCGTTGCCACAAAGTCCTGCCGGAGTATTCAAGTACAGTTCCCTCATGACTTGTGAGGCATACTTCTGTGTCTTGTGTGGCTGTCCCACCTTATTCCATAGGTAGATGACGTGATGGCTCGGCTCGTTGCCATGTGCGTATTGACCTATCATACCTGTGCTGAACAACGGCAGGTCTGCATCTGCCGATGGGTTATAGGTGAACATGCTGTCCAGTTTCTCCGTGAAACGTTCCTTTCCACCCACTAGTTCTATCAGACCAGGAATGTCATGCTGAACCGACCAGAAATAGTGCCAGGCATTACTTTCACAAATAGCTTCTGTGTAGTCATCTGGACTGAATGGCTCCAAGAATTTGCCCTTATTGTCTCTAGGCTGCATGAAACTGGTAGCAGGATTGTAAACATTCCGGTAGTTCTGGCTACGTTTGTAGAATTCATCTGCAATCTCTTTCTTTCCCATCTTCTCTGCCATTTTGGCTATACAGTAATCGTCAAAGGCATATTCCAGGGTGCGGCTCAATGACCAATTGTCTGCATTGTATTCATCCACTACATCATAGGAAATCCAGCCCAGTTTCTTGTACTGTCCTATACCACGGTATTCATCCAGATTGGCCGTATGGACACAAGCTTCCAGTGCCTTTTCCGCATCAAATCCGGTGATGCCTTTCAGGTAGGCATCGGCAATGACAGCTGCAGCATGGTATCCTATCATCATGTCTGTTTCACCGCCCCACATGTTCCATACAGGCAGTCTGCCGTTCTGCTCATGAAAGGCAATGAAAGCATTCACCATGTCACTGTCTCTGCTAGGCAGGATGCATGTGTATAGAGGATGTGCGGCACGGAACGTGTCCCAAATGGAGAAAGTGCTGTAGTTCTGCCATCCATCAGCCTTATGGTTTTGCTTGTCCGGTCCACGGTATCCACCATCCACATCGCAGAAAAGGGTAGGAGCTATCATGGCATGATACATAGCAGTATAGAAGATGGTCCGTTGGTCATCAGTTCCTCCGATAACCTCGATGGTTCCCAGTTCCTTGTTCCATTCAGTGGTGGTCTGTGCCAGCACTTTTTCGAAATCATCTTCCGGAACTTCAGCCTTCAGGTTGGCCTGTGCAGCTTTCTCGCTGGTAGGGGATAAGGCTGTGCTCACCAGAATCTGTTCGTCTTTTTGAGTCTTGAAATGGAAGGTAGCCACCAAAGCTTTTCCTATGACTTTCCCGTCCTTTTTCACTTCAGTAGTATCTATTTCAATTCTATCGAATGGCCTGGAGAAACGGGTGGTAAAATACAGATGCTGATCACGGCACCATCCTTCGGAGAAACGATAGCCTGAAACGGTGCAGGAATCCAGCATTTGAAGATCGGTGTCATCGGTGAAGTCCCAGTTCATGGCTTTTTTCAGATTTAGGATGACAGCTGCGTCACCCTCAGGGAAAGTATAGCGTTGGACACCACATCGGGGTGTGGCTGTCAGCTCCACGTTGATGTTGTAATCTGTAAGACGCACTTGGTAGTAGCCTGCGCGGGCTTGTTCATCGCTGTGTGAGAATCGGGAGTGGATTCCCAGCTCGCCTTCCGCCTTACGGGCTGGGAGCATGACTGGCATGAAAAGCAAGTCATAGAGGTCGCCTGCTCCGGTTCCGGAAAGGTGAGTGTGACTGAAGCCTGCTATGGTGCTGTCTGGATAGAAATAGCCTGCAATACGGTCCCAACCACCCGTACCGTTGTCTGGGCTGAGCTGGACCATGCCGAAAGGAGCTTGGGCCCCAGGGTAAGTATTTCCAGTGTAGTCTGTTCCTATGAAGGGATTTGCAATGGATGCATAGTCGGTTCCAGTAGTTTCCGTATGGCTGGTTCCACAGGCTGTCAGCATGGCAACAGCTGCCACCAGTATTAGAGAATTAAGTCGGTTCATAGTATCTGGTTATGTCTATAATCTTTGCAAATTTACAAAAACCTTGTGAGATGAAAAAATTTTGAGATGCAAAAGATGCAAAGTTTCTGTTCTGCTGAAACGCATAGTGGTTTGTCAGTCTACCTCCTAGTATGTACTCCTTACGGGGGTAACATGCCTAAGTGGGGTAAGACTTAAGCCTACCATGTAACGAGCCACCATCGAAGGGCAAAAATTTCTCTCCAGTTAGAGAAATATTTTTCTCCTTAAGGAAACCGGAAAAATGACATAATTGACATGCTTGAAAAGGGCAGTTAGGAAGCCTTTTGAAGATTACTAATCTTAGGTCCTGAAGATTACTAATCTTAGCCCTTGAAGATTACTAATCTTACTGCATGAGGATTACTAATCTTATTCGGGAAAGATTACAGTTTTAAGTGCAGACTGAAATATGAGATAGACCTCTGCTATTTTATTATCTGCGAACTATAAAGGATTTTGAAAAATTTAGTTAACGGATTCTAGGTTTTATGCTCTTGTGGGAGTGCTGAACTCCCCATTAGATAAAGCATTTCTACCAAATAGAATATTATAGTTGTCTTAAGCTCAAAAAAAACTGTTTGCGTTTCCTATAACATTTTTTAAGATTTTTTTCGAGAAAAAACATATTGAGATGTTATTTTTCCGTGACAAAATGTTGGAGGTTAAAAAAAAAAGTCCTAATTTTGCAAAGAATTAAACTTAAACCTAAACTTTAAAGTGTGCTGTTTTTAACATAGGGGTAATAGCTAGATTGTTGAAACCCGATAAATGGGTGAAATACATTATTCTTTAAAGTTGTTTTGCTTGAGTTTACTTTTAATTATTAACTATTATAAACACCAAAAAATTACAGTTATGTCTAATAGACTTACATCAGTCAGCATTTTGCTTGCTATGATGGCTTTTAGTCCTATGCTTGCAAATGCAGCTACAGACAATGTAGCAGGTGTGGAAATCACACAGCAGAGCAGTACTTGTAGAGGTGTCATTATCGATTCACAGGGTGAACCAGTTATTGGTGCATCTATTCTGGTGAAGGGTACGACAACCGGTACAATTACTGACATGGATGGTAATTTTGAGATTAACAATGTAAGAAGAGGCGCTACACTGGTCATCTCTTTCGTGGGTTACAAGACCCAGGAAGTTGTCTGGAACGGTCAGACCCTGAATATTACATTGGAAGATGATGCGGCTACTCTGGATGAAGTTGTAGTTACCGCACTTGGTATGAAGCGTTCAACTAAGGCTCTGGGTTATGCCATGACAGAGCTGAAGGGCGATGAGTTGGACGCTAACCTGATTAACCCAGTACAGGCACTTCAGGGTAAGGTAGCCGGTGTGGATATCTCAGCATCCGATGGTGGTATGTTCGGTGCATCTAAGATTTTGATCCGTGGTGCTTCCACCTTGGGTAAGAACAACCAGCCTATCTACGTGGTTGACGGTATCATCCTTGACAACTCTATCGTGGAGAACGATGCAGACTGGGGATCTGGTGCAGCCAACTATGGTAATGAGTTGAAGAACTTGAACCCTGACGATTTCGAGACTGTATCTGTCCTGAAGGGTGCAGCTGCTACCGCACTTTACGGTTCCCGTGGTTTGAACGGTGCAGTGGTTATCACTACCAAGAGCGGTAGAGGTAAGAAGGGTTTAGGAGTTAACGTAACTCAGACCTTCGGTTTCGACCGTGTAACTGGTCAGCCTAAGTTACAGAATGAATACATGGAAGGTTCCTTCCCAGGTTACAAGTCTGGTAACAATATCTTTGATGAGAATGAGGTTTACTATCTGAACGGTGATGGTTATCCATCTTATGTGGTGTTGGGCGACTATGGTGACACTGGTGTGGCTTTCGGTCCTACCTTTGAATATATGGCTAGCAAATACAGTAAGATGGAATGGTTCGACCACACTTATCGTGATATCAAACCTTACAAGAACAACTTCAAGGATGCTTATGATACTGGCTTCAGCACCAATACTAACGTAGCTATCAGCGGTGGTAATGACACTACCTCTTTCTACACTTCAGTATCTTATAAGTATTCAGACGGTACATTGCCAAACAACTCTTTCCAGCGTTTCTCTGTATTGGCTAAGGCTGCTCACAAGATTACCAAGGCTGTAGAACTGGAAGCTAGTATGACTTTCACCAACTCTACTCCACGTAACGCTCAGCCTAACATTGGTGAGAACTTCGGTCTGGGTGGATGGGATCGTACTTACGATGCTAAGTACTTCCGTGATAAGTATAAAGGTGCTCATGGTGGTATTGCTTCTGCTACCTATGGTGATGAATATGGATATGTTCCTGGCCGTGATACATGGTGGAGCATCTGGGAGAACGACTACCGTCAGAAAGAGACTGTGGTTCGTCCTAACCTGAAACTGACTGTTGACTTCACCCCTTGGCTGAAGTGGCAGACAGAAGGCAGCTATAACTACTACTATGTACGTACTGAGAACAAGGTTCCAGGTGCTGGTTACCAGAATAAGGGTGGTGGCTATGGTGTCGGTTTCTCCAACAAGGAGCAGATTAACTTGAACACCAACTTGCTTTTCGACAAGGATTTGAATGAAGACTTCCATTTGAATGGTTTCTTGCGTTATGAGCTTTATCATAACTTCCAGTCAGCAATGAGCTCATCTACCAAGGGTGACTTGATTATGCCTAACCAGTACTTCCTGGCTAACGGTAGCGACGGTTACAGTACCAGTGCAGCAGTTAGCGGTGAAAAGACTATCCAGTCTGTAGCTGCTCAGGTTGGTTTCAGCTATAGAGATCAGCTGTTCGTAGATGTAACAGGACGTAACGACTGGTCATCTTCATTGGTTTATTCCGATGGACATGGTACCTATTCTTACTTCTATCCATCAATCAATGCTTCTTGGCTGGTTCATGAGACGCTGAGACTTCCTGAGTTCATCTCATTCTGGAAGCTGCGTGCATCTCTGGCACAGGTAGGTAACGATACCAGTGCTTATTACATCAACTCAGCATACTCCCTGAGGTCCTATACAGGAAATGCAAGCGGTGCATTCTACACTTTGTCTTTGCCTGGTACTACTTATTCACAGAATCTGAAGCCTGAGAAGAAGACCTCTTGGGAAATTGGTACTGACTTCCGTATCTTGAGAAACCGCATCGGTTTGGATTTCACTTTCTATAAGGAAAATACAAAAAATCAGATTATGACCGTTTCCATCCCTAATGTTTCTGGTTACAACAATGCATTGATCAATGCCGGTAACATCCAGAACTCTGGTGTGGAAATTGCTTTGAATACAACTCCTGTAGAATCTAAGGATTTCACTTGGGACTTGAACTTCACTTATACCAAGAACAAATCTAAGATTATAGAACTCTCTGACCTGGTTGCTGAATATATCACACTGCAGGGTTACACAAATTATGGTAACTATCGTGTAGGTTCTGTAGCAAAGGTTGGTGGTGCTTATGGTACATTGATGACTGATGCGGCTCCAATGCGTGATAAGGATTCTGGCATGCAGGTTCTGGCATATAGCGATTCTCGCCGTTTCGCTTACATCCGTCGTTCAGGTGTGGTAGAAGAGGTAGGTTCCATGATGCCTAAGTTCCTGGGCTCAGTAAACACTAGCCTGAGATACAAGAACTGGACATTGCGTGCAAGCTTCGATATGCGATTTGGTGGTAAGGTAGCATCCTATGGTTCTCACTATGGTACTGCTTATGGATATTTGGATACTTCATTGGCAGGACGTAATCCTAACCATGGAGGTATTACTTGGACTTCTAAGTTTGATGGTGTGACTTATACCGATGGTATCATTCCAGACGGTTTGCTCCCGAAGGGTACAGTTATCAGCCAGCCTGACGGTTCTAAGTATACCGTAACTGGTGGTAGCGTTTCTGAAAATGGTCAGTCTTACCAGGAACTTTACAATCAAGGATTGATTGAGCCAACTCATGCAGGTACTTGGATGTACTTTACCAATAGCTGGAGCCAGGCAGTCTTGAACGACAACTGGTTCGTTACCTTGAACTACATTGCATTCCGTGATCTTTCTTTAAGCTATAGCTTCGACACTAAGATTGCTAACAAGATTGGTGCAAAGAGCTTGAACCTGACAGCACAGGCACACAACTTAGGTTATCTGCTGAACTCCATGCCTAACAAGGAGAATCCTGAGGCAGTGGCAGGTACTGCAGCAGCTGAGTTCCGTATCCGTCAGTTCTCAGGTGTGACTACAAGCTTCACCTTCACTATCAATGCTAGCTTCTAAATTTATTCAACACAGATCTAATAATAGAAAGATATGAAACTTAATAAATTATATTATGTAGTTGCCTTAGCTTCTGTGCTTGCACTGGGTACTAGCTGTGCTGATGACTATCAGAAACTGAATCAGGACCCTGCAAACGTTACAGTGACCGATCCAAAGGCTCTTATGTCTCAGGCAATCTTAACATTCCAACCAAACGACTACTTGATTTGGTGGTATAATGTGAACTACTACACCCGCTGGGATCAGATGGCTACCCCAACAGGCGGTTTCGGTGACTCTTTCACTGAGCAGGCAGAAAATGGTGGTCAGGGCTCCCAGTACATCGGTGTACTGAAATATCGCAACGCTATTAAGTCATATATTGACTCTAATGAACTAGAAAACTTGAGAGGCTATGAGGCTGCTTGTACGGTTCTCTCTGTCTATCTGGGAATGTTCGATAGCGATATGTATGGTGCTCTTCCTTATACAGAGGCTTGCCACTATGCAGACCAGCAGATATTGACTCCTAAATACGATACGGTAGAAGAGTTGTATAACACATTCCTTACTGAGTTGGATCAGGCTATCTCTTATTTCACCCGTTCCGACGTAGAGTCAAGTCCTGCACTGGATCAGGTTTACGCAGGTGACTGGGCAAAGTGGGCTAAACTGGCTAACTCCTTGAAACTGAGAGTGGCTGCTCGTCTGTATAACAACAATCCTTCCAAGGCTCTTAGCATTGTTAGTGAAGTGGCAAATGCATCTGTAGGCTACATGGATTCTTTGGACGATGACATGAAGTTCAATAAGGCACAATCTACCAACGGTGGTGACCAGGACTATGTATATGGTACTGGTAACAGCCTTGCTACTCCAGGTGCTAGTGCTAACGTATTGAAGTTCATGATGGATGCTAAAGACCCACGTATCCGTTTCATCTACACTAAGAACTCTTTGAACTCTACAGTTATTCAGGGTTTCATTGATGCAGGAAAATATAAAAATCTTCCTGATGAAGTGAAGCAGAACGTAGTGCTGGATAAGGATGGAAACTTCGACCACTGGGGTGGTATGGGTGAGCCTTGGGTTCGCTACATCGGTCTTCCAGTAGTAATGAATGGTAGCATCAAGCCTGAATATGCTAAGTATTTCAACTATGGTACCGATTATCAGCTGAATGTAGAAGGTACAAACAAGAGCTACTATCCATTCTCTGTACAGTCTACTGAGCAGAAGAAGGGTCGCGATAACTTTACTGTTCCTACACTGGGATCAAAGGTTATCCAGGATACTGAGGACAATCCATTGTACATCATGTATCTGACTGCAGCAGAGGTTAACCTCTACTTGGCTGAGTTCAAGTTGCTGGGTGCTAACTTACCACAGAGTGCTGAGTACTACTATAACCGTGGTGTTCGCTTCTCTGTTCAGGATTATGACTGGTTGGCTGCAAAGAACAAGATTCCTTATTACGGAACTACTTACGGATATGACCCACATGAGGTAGTAATCGACTTGAAGGATGGTGAAATCGATGCTATGATGGCTACAGATAACATCAAGTTGACAGGTTCTACAGCAGATCAGCTGGAGAAGGTTTACCTGCAGCAGTTGATTCACTTCTCATTGCTTCCAGAAGATCAGTACGTAACTGCACGTCGTTCTGGTTATCCAAAGATTGGTTCAAGCTTGCTTCCATTCGTTAAGTTCGATGATGTTTCTCTGACTGCTATTCCTCGTCGTTTCGAGATAGCAACTCCAGATCCAACAGACGTAATGTATGACATCAAGACTGCCATCTATAAGGAGCAGGGATTCAATACACTGGGTTCTGGTAATTCAGGTTCTTCCTTCAACCAGACAGGTTCTGCTCTGAATACAGAGCGTGTATGGCAGGACAAGAATGCTCCTCAGTGGGGTTCTCCAATCAACCAATGATGAACTAATTTAGTGATAAAGAGGGGTGATTACTAGGGTTTTCACCCCTCTTTCTACTTTAATTTGTTAAATACTTTCCTTATATTTATTCTTTACGGAAAAAGTGCTATCTTTGCAAAGGAAAAACTAATTCAAATGAGAAACTATTTATCTATTATTTTACTGTTTTGTTGCAGCTTGACTGTTTCAGCTCAGAAGCCCAGAATTTATTTCTTCAATGACTTCGTTCAAAGCCGTATCACCTATAAGAATCATCAGCGTTTCATCGTGATGCTTAACTTTGATGCTGCCAATGGAGAAATGCTTTACAAGGAAGGGGATACCATGATGTCATTGACCAATCCAGAGGCAGTGGACACTATCTCTGTGGGTGATCGTAAGTATGTGTATCATGACAGGAAATACTGTGAGGTCTTCCAGCGTGAGAACGGTACCGTACTACTAGGGTGGAAACTCAAACAGGTTCACAAGGGACAGACGGGTGCCTTCGGGTTACCTACTCAGGCCCATGTACAGAAGTTGAGCACCGTAGATCTTTCAGGAATGGGACTTGGAGCCAATCCTAATGCAGGTATGGGATACATTAAATATGACAACTATGATGCTCCTACACTGGATGTATGGAAGCAGAAGAATGACAATACCTACTATTTCATCAAAGGCGGTAAAGAATACAAGGTCAGAACCCTTAAAAATGTCTATAAAGCATTTCCTCAGTACAAAGATAAAATTCAGTCTTTTGTCAAGGAAAATAACCTGGATATGATTCATGCTGACAATGCGGTTCAGATAATAGATTATATCTTTTCGCTTTGATATTTTCATCGTATAAAATAGAAAGGCCTGCACTTATCAAAAAGATGCAGGCCTTTCTATTTCGACTTTTATATAAGGTATTGCACGTGCATGAGATTTGTAAAAAAGGAAACAATTTTTAAAATTATTTGTCATATAACAATAAAATTATTTAATTTTGCGTGCAAATAAAGAAATGGACCTTAGAGGACCTATATAAATATAGTGTGAGAGATTGATCTGAGCTGAGTGAGATTAATCTTCTTATTTGTTGTTTATATTGGCTGTAGAAACCGGAATAGAACAGTGCAAAATGGATTTGTCACTGCTGTAAATTAATTTTACGTACTATGGAAACCATATCAGGAAGACCTTCACCCCCTGTACCTAGAAAGAAACAGATTCTTAGAGAAGTACATGATTATTTTTTTGTAGCTATTGGAATTCTAATGTATGCTCTTGGCTGGACCATCTTTGAATTACCTATAGAGATTACTGGTGGTGGTGTCCCAGGTATTTCCAGTGTAGTCTATTATGCCACAGGTTTACCTGTCCAATATACTTATTTTGCTATTAACGGAATACTTCTTATATTGTCCGTTATCATTTTGGGTTGGAAATTCAGCATAAAGACCATCTTTGCCTGTATTTTGATGACACTGGTTCTTCCAATCATCCAGAATCTTGTGAATTACTATAATTTCAATTTGGATATAGACCCGTTTGCCTCAGCTATTCTAGGAGGTGCATTTTGTGGTGCAGGTATAGGTACAGCTTTTTCAAACAACGGTAGTTTGGGAGGTACGGATATTATAGCAGCAATTATCAATAAGTATCGTAATATTTCTTTAGGTAGGGTAGGCCTCTATTTGGATATCATCATTGTTTCATGCAGTTATTTTGTGGTTTCTCATACAGAGAATGTTTTCTATGGCTACGTGGTTCTTGTTATCACTAGTCTTATGCTTGATTTTGTGGTGAATCGAAGTACACAGTCCGTTCAGTTTTTCATTATCAGTGAGAAATACGTAGAAATAGCCAAGCTTATTAATGCGATGCCTACTCATCGTGGATGTACTGTCATTGATGGAACAGGCTTCTATTCAGGGCGTCCGGTTAAATTGCTATTTGTTCTTACAAGAAAACGTGAAGCTACTCAAGTATTCCGGCTGATAAAGGATACAGACCCTATGGCTTTCGTGTCTCAAGCCAATGTAAATGGTGTTTACGGAAACGGTTTTGACAGGATTAAAGTGAAGTAAAAAACCAATAGTTTTCCTTTGTAAATTGGAAAAAGGTTCTTATTTTTGCATACTAAACAATACTGTATTCTGAAATATGAACCTGAAATCTGTTATTGCTGTTTTAGCATGCTTTCTGTTTTCTTCCACTGTCTATTCGCAGAAGCTGAACATTGTAAAGAAAGTGAAGAATGCAAAGGGCATTGAAGTTACATTCCAATCTAGCTATAAAGGTCATGTAAGTCCAGGTGGCATGCTTATGCGAATAAGTGGTGACCAAGTAGCCTTAACCCGTATACAGATAGAACGCGCTCAAGCTAGTTCCGAAGGAAGTCTTGTTCAGGACCCAGATCGTCCGGTTTTGAAACAGCCTCAGACGTTCAGCTATATGGATTATGGGAAAAATGAAACTTACCGGGTTTGTGAATTGCCTAATGGAAAGGTGATATCTTCCATAACACCATTTGCAATTGGCAAGGGATTCCAGAAGGAGGTTGGTGAGGAAACTATCTTGGGCTTGAAATGTAAGATTATTCGTGCGATAGTCAATTCAAATACAATAGATATTTCTTATACACAAGATATCCCATTTAAGGGCACTCCTCAGGCTGGCGTAGGGGTTCCTGACGGTTTGGTGCTTAAAATCGTACGTAATGGAGATAGTGTGCAGGAAGCTACGGGCATTGTAGCATTGAAAGAAGCTGCTCAACTTCTTCCTGATTCAATGGGCGAGGTAATGAGCTATGATGATTATCAGTGGGAGATTAACAATGCAAATGTAATTAACGTAAAGGTTTTTGACCAAGATAGAATCAGTTTTACCAATGACAAACTCCCAGATGGGAAATTGGAGAGTAACGTTCTATATCGTGCCGGTGGTGGCACTATTATTTTGAAGAAGGTTAAGCTTCCTAACTATGTGAAAGACCGTGAAATATACTGTGAAGTAGTTCAGTATTCAGATGGTGATGCATATGATCGTACAGGCTCAGTGTTTGTCATTCCAACAAACAAAGAACAAAGTTTTCTGGATGCTATTCGTGATTTGAATGCTGTTCCTTCTTTCAAAGCCAATGATGGAGTAGAATATCATGGTCTGGTCTCCACTTCAAATTATGAGGCACCTTTGGAAATCATGCGTTTTTTTACAGGATTTGGCGTTCGTGCTTATAATAATGGAAGAAAGGTGAAAGGTCATGAATGGGTGGATTCTGTAACTTACAAGACGGAAGTTACGACAATGGCAGATCATCTGAAAGGAGAAGTGTGGGTCGGTGCTTACATTGGCAATTGGGACAGTAAAGGGCACAAGGTATCCTTGACATTATCTTTCCATCCAGAAGGAGAGCGAAGACCTCATACTACTATGCCTCTTTTCAATACTGTAAATTACCTGGAGCAAGCTGGTCAGCCTTATCCTGTCTTTATGAAAGATGATAAGCTCAATGCTAAATTTACGGTTAATGAGCATATTGACAATGCTATGCTTTATTATATTACCACAGGTCATGGTGGCTGGGGCAATGGTGATGAATTTAATCAGAAAATTAATACAATCTATTTAGACGGTCAGAAAGTGATTTCCTTTATACCATGGAGAGATGATTGTGCTACCTATAGGAACTGGAATCCATGTTCAGGTAATTTCTCAAATGGTACTAGTTCTTCGGACTTGAGCCGGTCTAATTGGTGTCCTGCTACGGTGACCAACCCCGAATACATTTATTTGGGTGATTTAGAACCAGGAGAACATACCATAACAGTAGAGATTCCTCAAGGGGGGCCAGAAGGCAGCTCTATTAGTTATTGGTGTTTGAGTGGCACATTGGTTTATTAACCTAAAACTATTTATCAGTAATGAGACTAAATAAGATACTTCCTTTTTTTATGGGGCTTGGCCTAACTTTGAATGTATTTGCGCAGTCATTTGTTCACGAAGCATCGAAGAATTACAGATGGCCTGATGATGAGAAAGTTGTAGAGAAACTTAAAAAATGGCAAGATTTGAAATTTGGCATTATTCTCCATTGGGGTGTTTATTCTGTACCAGGAATGGTAGAGTCTTGGCAAATCACTTCTGAAGATTGGATTACTCCAGATACAACAAGAACCTATGAAGAGGAAAAATTATGGTATTGGGGATTGAGCAAGGATTTTAATCCTACGAAGTTTAACCCAGAACAATGGGCCAAGGTCTCAAAAGATGCTGGTATGAAATATGTGGTGTTTACTACCAAGCATCATGATGGTTTTTGTATGTGGAATACCAAAACCACAGATTATAGTGTAATGAATAGTGGATTCAAGGGGAATCCAAAGAATGATGTTCTCAAATATATCATGGATGCTTATCGTGCAGAGGGTTTAATGCCTGGTCTGTATTTCTCCAAACCTGATTGGCATTCTGAGTATTATTGGTGGCCAGTGAAAGCCACTCCAAATCGTTTCCACAATTATAAGATAGAAGACTATCCCGAACGTTGGGCTAAATACCAGCAGTATGTTTATGATCAGTCTTATGAGTTGATGCATAATTATGGAGACATTGACTTGTTCTGGCTAGATGGCGGTTGGTGCACCGCACCTAGAGAAGATATCAAGTTGGGTGAGATTGTGAAGATGGCTCGTGAAGCACAACCAGGCTTGATTGTAGTAGAACGCGCTTGTCCGGGTGAATTTGAGAATTATCAAACGCCAGAACAAACCATTCCAGACCATCAGATTAATAATCCTTGGGAGAGTTGTATAACGTTGACTTACGATTGGGGATGGACTAAGCATCCTGTATTCAAGAGTGCGGGAAAAGTTATTTCCATATTGTCTGAAATTGTTGCAAAAGGTGGATCTTTATTGTTGGGTGTAGGTCCTTCTCCTGAAGGATTGATAGAAGATGGAGCTGTGGAGAAATTAGAAGAAATAGGTGCTTGGTTGCGATTTAACGGTGAAGCTATCTATTCTACCGTAACAACTCCTATTTACCAGAATGAGGCTAAAACAGTATTCTTTACTGCCAATAAGGATGGAAAGACTTTGTATGCTATCGTACCTCGGGATGATAAGAATGGGATACCTGCAACCATTGAATGGACAGGTAATGCTCCCAAAAAGGGCAGTAAGCTGATAAATTTGGCAACCAAGAAGTCGTTAAAGTGGAAAACTGTTGGAGATAAGACTACTGTGATTCTTCCAGCTAATGCAGCAGAGACCAATGGTGTTGCAATTAAATTCTCAGTGAAATGAAAATGAGCTTTAAAACTATAACTATTGTTGTTGCACTGATTTTTTCAGTGACTGTTAGTGCGCAACAGCCCCTTTATAAGAATGCAACAGCCCCTATAGAAGACCGAGTCAATGACCTTCTGGGTAGAATGACAGTAAATGAGAAAGTCGGTCAGCTATTGTGCCCATTAGGTTGGCCCATGTATACAAAAACTGACAAAGGTGATGTTGGTATATCAGATACCTATATCAAACGTATGACCCAGATGCCTATTGGTTCTTTTTGGGCAGTCTTACGTGCAGATCCTTGGACACAGAAAACCTTGACTACAGGTTTAAATCCCAAGTTGGCAGCGGAAGCTTTGAATGCTTTGCAGAGATATGCTGTAGAAAAGACTAGATTAGGAATTCCTATCCTATTTGCGGAGGAAGCTCCTCATGGCCATATGGCTATAGGGACTACAGTTTTTCCTACAGCATTGAGCCAGGCCTCAACTTTTGATGAGGAACTGATACAACAGATGGGTGAGGCTATTGGTCTGGAAGTTCGTGTTCAGGGTGGTCACGTCGGATATGGTCCTGTTTTGGACATTGCCAGGGAGCCAAGATGGAGCCGTATGGAAGAAACATTTGGTGAGGACCCTGTTTTGACAGGTATTTTGGGAACTGCAATGGTTAAGGGCATGCAGGGCAAGGATTTTAAAGACGGCAAGCATGTTTATTCTACATTGAAACATTTTGCTGCCTATGGTATACCAGAAGGTGGCTTGAATGGTGAACAGGCCAATGTGGGTCAGCGTACACTGTTCAGTGAACTATTACCTCAATTTAAACGTGCAGTCAAGGCTGGTGTTGCCTCTATAATGACTTCTTACAATTCTATAGATGGAGTCCCTTGTACTGCAAACAAGTATCTTTTGACAGATGTACTCCGTAATCAATGGGGTTTCAAAGGTGCAGTGTTTTCAGATTTACAGAGTATTGAGGGTATTGCTTCTACTCATCATGTTGCAGATGATTGGGGTGAGGCAGGAGTATTAGCTTTAAAGGCTGGCGTGGATTTCGATTTGGAAGGTAATTCTTATGGGCCAAATTTGGAAAAGAAACTTCAAGAAGGTAAGATTTCCATGGATGATTTGGATCGTGCAGTTCGGAATGTGCTTCGGCTTAAGTTTCAAATGGGCTTGTTCGAAAATCCATATGTGGATCCTAATTTGGCCGCTAAAGTGGTACGTTCTAAAGAACATAAGGAATTGGCCAGACAGGTAGCTCGTGAAGGTGTGGTTCTTTTGAAGAATGATGGTTTACTCCCATTGAGTAAAAACCTTAGGAAGGTTGCCGTTATAGGCCCTAATGCAGACATGATGTATAATCAGTTAGGTGACTATACTGCTCCGCAGGACCGTAAAGAATTGACGACGGTTTTAGACGGTGTGAAGAATTTGCTGCCAAAGGCTCAAGTTACTTATGTTAAAGGTTGTGCTGTCAGGGATACCACTCAAAGCCAGATAAATGAGGCTGTAGCTGCTGCAAAGGCTGCTGATGTTACTGTTTTAGTGGTTGGTGGCTCTTCTGCCCGTGATTTTGAGACTACTTATTTGTCTACAGGTGCTGCTATCGTGAATAAAAATGCAATTGCAGACATGGAATGTGGCGAAGGCTATGATCGTGCAGATTTGCATTTGATGGGAGATCAAGAAAAACTGATGAGAGCTCTATTGAAGGAGGGTGTGAAGTTGGTTGTAGTTTATATACAAGGTCGTCCGTTGAATATGAATATGGCATCAGAACATGCAAATGCACTGCTTACAGCCTGGTATCCAGGAGAGCAGGGTGGACAGGCTATTGCGGACGTGTTGTTTGGTGATTATAATCCTGCAGGCCGTTTGCCAGTTGGTATTCCACGTAATGTGGGACAGTTGCCTGTTCACTATAGCAAGCATCCATCTCATAATTATGTAGACAGTTCAGCTGATCCTTTGTACAGTTTTGGCTATGGTTTAAGTTATACTAAATTTGAATATTCAAATTTAAAACTTCTTCCTGGGGATGGCAAGGATGTCTATCAGACTGTGAAATGTACAGTAAAGAACGTAGGTGATGTTGATGGGGATGAGGTGGTTCAACTTTATATCAATGATGTTGTTGCATCTGTAGAACCATTGCATAAGGCTTTGAAGGGATTCAAACGTGTCAACTTGAAAGTTGGTGAGAGTAAGGAAATTTCTTTTAACTTAGGTTTTGAGGAATTGTCACTTTATAATATGCAAATGCAGCAAGTAGTGGAGCCTGGTAAGTTCAGGGTTATGGTAGGTGCTGCATCTAATGATATCCGTTTGAATGGAGAATTTGAAATAAAATAGGCCATGATGAATAGATTTGTTATTACAGTTTTCTTTGGTCTGGTTTCTGCTACAACTGTGGCGCAAACCGATTATACACAATTTGTAGATCCATTTGTAGGAACTCAGGGTACAGGACATACGTTCCCAGGTGCTTGTGTTCCTTTTGGAATGATTCAGACCAGTCCTGTTACTGGTGCTGTGGGATGGGATTACTGTTCAGAATATATTTATACAGATAAGGAAATTTGGGGATTCTCTCAGAATCATCTGAATGGTACAGGTTGTATGGATTTGGGGGATATCTTGGTGATGCCAGTGACTGCCCGTAAGGACCGTGTGAACTATCATAGCACTTTTGACAAGTCTACAGAGACAGCCAAACCTGGTTATTATTCAGTAGACCTTACTCAAACTGGAGTGAAGGCAGAGTTGACAGCAACAGGTCATGTAGCCTACCATCGTTATACATACAATCAGACTGATTCAGCTGCAGTTTTGATTGACTTGCAGCATGGGCCATCTTGGAACATCAATCAATATCATTCACAAGTTCTAGCTTGTGAAGTTAACTGGGAAGACAATCAGACTATTTCGGGGCATGTAAGAAATAATGTGTGGGTAACGCAAGATTATTATTTTGTTGTTAGGTTTAATAAACCTATGAGTCGTTTGACTAATTTGCCTCTTGGCCGCACAGAGAAAGGTAATCGTATGGTTATATCTTTTGATATGCGAAAAGGAGAACAGTTAGAAGTGAAAATTGCGATGTCTTCTGTTTCCATTAGAGGTGCTCACAAGAATTTAGATGCAGAGGCTTCTGCATGGGATTTTGATGCTACAGTGAAGCAGGCTAATGCTGTTTGGAACAGTTATCTTTCCCGGATAGATGTTCAGGGTACGACAGAAGAGAAGAAAAATTTCTATACAAGTTTCTATCATGCTCTGATTCAGCCCAACAATATCGCGGATGTAGATGGCTCCTATCAAGATTCTAAAGGCATCATAAAGAAGGCTGATAATAATGCTTATTATTCAACCTTTTCTTGTTGGGATACCTATCGAGCAGCACATCCATTTTATACTTTGGTTGTGCCAGATAAGGTGGATGGTCTGGTTAGCTCTCTTATAACTCAAGCAGAAGATTTGGGTTTCATTCCGATTTGGGGGTTATGGGGTAAAGACAATTATTGTATGGTTGCTAATCATGGAGTTTCCATTATAGCTGAGGCATATCATAAAGGTTTTCGTGGCTTTGATGCCGAACGTGCATTCCAAGCGATTAAGAATACGGAAATCAAAAGCCATAAATTGAAGTCAAATTGGGAACTGTATATGCGTTATGGTTATTTCCCAACTGATTCTACTGAGGCGGAGTCTGTATCTTCTACTTTGGAAACAGTTTATGATGACTATGCTGCATGGGATATGGCCACCTTGATGGGTAAGAAAGAAGATGCGGCCTATTTTGGAATGAGGAAAGAGTTTTATAAGAATCTGTTTGATCCGGAAACTAAGTTTATGCGTCCTCGTAATACGAATGGGACATGGAAGTCACCTTTCGATCCAGCGGGACTGGCCCATGCTGAGAGTAGCGGTGGTGATTATACCGAAGGTAATGCATGGCAATATACATGGCATGTCCAACATGATGTTCCTGGTTTAATTAAGTTGATGGGGGGCAAAAAGGCCTTTACAGATAAACTTGATATATTTTTTACTACAAAATTGGAGAGTACTCTAAGTGATGTTACGGGTTTGATAGGTCAGTATGCACATGGCAATGAGCCTAGTCACCATGTGGCTTATCTTTATGCTTTAGCTGGTAAGCCTGAACGTACTCAGGAATTAGTACGTGAGGTGTTCGATACCCAGTATTCTCCTCGCCCAGACGGACTTTGCGGAAATGATGATTGTGGACAGATGTCAGCTTGGTATATGTTGTCTGCCATGGGCTTTTATCCTGTTGATCCAGTTAGTGCCAAGTATGTGTTTGGAGCACCTCAGATGCCGAAATTTGTTATGCATCTTCATAATGGAAAGACTTTTACTGTTGAGGCTCAGAATTTGAGTAAGGAAAATCTCCATGTGGAAAAGATTTATTTGAACGGAAAGGTCTATAAAAAGAATTATATAGAGCATGCTGATATCATAAAGGGTGGAAAGCTTGTCTTTGTAATGAAAAAATAAGTTTAACTAATAAATACCTAAAAAAATGAGACTAATTATTGAACCTGATTATCTGACCCTGTCACGCTGGGCTGCAGATTATGTAGCTGCTAAGATTAAAGCAGCAAACCCAACTCCTGAGAAACCATTTGTTTTGGGATGCCCAACTGGTTCTTCACCTATTGGATTGTATAAGAGACTGATTGAACTGTACAAAAAGGGTGAGATTTCATTTGAGAATGTGGTTACATTCAACATGGATGAATATGTGGGTCTAGCAGAGGATCACCCTGAAAGTTACCATTCTTTTATGTGGAAGCATTTCTTTTCACATATCAATATAAAGAAAGAGAATATTCATATTCTTAATGGTAATGCAAAGAATCTGGAAGAGGAATGTGCAAATTATGAAAAAGCTATAAAGGATGCAGGTGGCATAGACCTTTTCTTAGGCGGTGTAGGCCAAGATGGTCATATCGCATTCAATGAACCGGGTTCTTCCTTGACATCTGTTACTCGTAAGAAAGAACTAACAAGTGATACCATCATAGCTAATTCTCGTTTCTTTGACTACGATTTGGATAAAGTTCCTAGAGTTGCTTTGACAGTAGGTGTAGGTACAGTAATGGCAGCCAAGGAAGTTCTGATTGTCTGCAATGGTCACGGTAAGGCTCGTGCTTTGAAACATGCAGTAGAAGGTGGAGTTTCTCAGATGTGGACCATCAGTGCATTGCAGCTTCACCCACATGCAATTATTGTTTGTGATGAAACTGCTACAGACGAGTTGAAGGTCGGCACTTACAAGTATTTCAAAGACATTGAAAAGGATAATCTATAATTGAAAATGTTAAGAACTAATTTAAGTTCACAAATTTCTTTGGATCAGATTTCCACAAAATATTATAAGCCTCAGAACGCTGTTGAGCGTTCTGAGCTTACATGTTTTGAGAAAGTTCCAGTCGATATTTACGCTACACAAGATGATGGCGTAAGAGAGGTTGCGAATGAGATTGCAAAGTTTATCAAGGCACGTCAACGTGAGGGACGTTTTTGCGTGATTGGTGCTGGTACTGGCGAAACTTTGCGTCCTCTTTATGCAGAACTGGTTCGTAAGCATAAAGAAGACCATTTAAGTTTTCGAAATGTTATAGTATTCAATTTATATGAATACTTTCCATTGACTAAAGATGCATCTCACAGTGCCTTTCATCAGTTGAGGGATCTTATTTTGAATCAAGTCGATATTCCTGAGGCTAATATCTTTACTATCAGCGCTTCTGTTCCTCAGGAACAGGTAGGATCTTACTGTTCATCCTATGAACAACAGATTAATGCTTATGGTGGTTTGGATTTGGCATTGTTGGGTGTAGGACGAGAAGGAAATATCGGCATGAATATGCCGGGCTCAAGTGGAAGTTCCACCACTCGTCTTATTTTAATGGATCCGATTTCTCGTCAAGAGTGTGCCCGTAATTTAGGCGTGGATACTGTTCCTCCTTGTGCCATTTCCATGGGTGTCGGAACTATTCTCTCAGCTCGCAAGGTCTATTTAATGGCTTGGGGAGAAGATAAGGCAGATATTATCAGCAAGACAGTAGAGTCTCGTATTACTGAAACTATACCTGCATCATTTTTGCAGACTCACAATAATGCAACTATTTGTGTAGATCTTCCAGCTTCTTTACATTTGACCAGAATTCGTCATCCTTGGCTTGTTACTAGTTGTGATTGGAATGATAAGCTGATTCGTAGTGCAATTACATGGTTATGTCAAGAAGTAAAGAAACCTGTCTTGAAATTGACAAACAGGGATTACAATGAACATGGCTTGAGTGAATTGTTGGCATTATATGGTTCGGCATATAATGTAAACATTAAGATTTTCAACGATTTACAGCACACTATAACTGGTTGGCCTGGTGGTAAACCTAATGCGGATGATTCTTTCCGCCCAGAAAGAGCTGTTCCATATCCAAAACGTGTGATTGTCTTTTCTCCTCATCCTGATGATGATGTGATTTCCATGGGTGGTACTATTCGCCGGTTGGTAGAACAGCATCATGATGTTCATATAGCTTATGAGACTTCTGGCAATATTGCAGTTAGTGATGAAGAGGTAATCCGTTTTATGCATTTTATTAATGGTTTTAACCAACTTTTTAATGAGAGTAAGGATGAAACCATCATGAAAATGTATAAAGGAATCAAGGATTTTCTTAAAGATAAGAAGCCAGGTGATATGGACACTAAGGATATTCTGACTATAAAGGGCTTGATTCGACGTGGAGAGGCACGTACGGCATGTTCCTACAATAATATTCCATTAGACCATGTTCATTTTTTGGATTTGCCATTTTATGAAACAGGAATGGTGGAAAAGAATCCATTGTCAGAGGTAGATGTGGATATAGTACGAAACTTGTTGAAGGAAATTAAACCACATCAAATTTTTGTTGCAGGAGATTTGGCAGATCCACATGGTACACATCGTGTATGTACCGATGCTGTGTTAGCAGCAATTGATTTGGAGAAACAAGATGATGCCGCATGGTTGAAGGATTGTCGTACATGGATGTATCGTGGAGCCTGGACTGAATGGCCAATTGAGGATATTGAGATGGTTGTTCCAATCTCTCCAGAAGAGCTACGTGCAAAGCGTAATTCTATTCTGAAGCATCAGTCACAGATGGAATCGGCTCCATTTTTAGGTAATGATGAACGCCTTTTCTGGCAACGCTCTGAAGATCGCAATAGGGCTACAGCAAAGGTCTATGATGATTTAGGCCTAGCTTGTTATGAAGCAATGGAAGCTTTTGTAGAATATAAGCCATTGTAATTATAAAGACTAGGGATAAGTATCCCTAGTCTTTCTTTTAAAATCGTTATACTATGAATCTGAAACGTAACTCCTTTTTGTTTCTGATGTTTTTTTCTGCATTAATGCAAGTAAACGCTCAATCAGTACTAACTGATGAGACAAAAGAATCTTATGAATCTCGTATGGAATGGTTTGGCAGAGCCAAACTGGGGATTTTCATTCATTGGGGTATCTATGCAGTAAAAGGCGTTTCAGAAAGCTGGTCTTTTTATAACAATTACCTTCCCTATGAAGAATATATGAAACAAGCCAATGGGTTTACGGCCAGCAAATATAATCCTAAAGAATGGGTTGATCTTATAGAAGAAAGTGGTGCGCGCTATACAGTCATCACTACCAAGCATCATGATGGTGTAGCACTTTGGGACACAAAGGTAGGAACCTTGAGCACACGAAAGAGTACGGCAGCTAAAAGAGATTTGCTGACTCCTTTTGTAGATGAAGTTCTCAAACGAAAAGACCTGCGTTTGGGGTTTTATTATTCTTTGCTGGATTGGAGTAATGAGAACTATCCAAATAAGACAAAGACATATTCCCGATATACCTTAAAAGAGGATCCAGCCAGATGGCAATCTTTTTGTAAGTTTAATTTTACTCAGATGGAAGAGCTTAACAATCAGTATAAGCCCGATTTGTTCTGGTTTGACGGCGATTGGGAGCAAAGTGCTGAAGACTGGAATTCCAAAGGTATTATAGAAATGCTTAGGAGTAAAAATCCTACAGTTGTTGTGAATTCACGAATTGCCGGATATGGTGACTATGCTACTCCTGAGCAAGGTGTTCCAGTGGTCCGACCAGCTTCTAAGTATTGGGAACTTTGCTACACAATGAATGATTCATGGGGATATCAACAGACTGATACTAATTTCAAGACACCTCAACAGTTGCTGCGTTCTTTTGTGGATTGTTTGAGTATGGGTGGGAATATGCTTTTAGATATAGGTCCTAAAGCTGATGGCACAATACCTAAAGAAGAAGTTGCTATATTAAAAGAGTTTGGCCGATGGACCAATAAACATAAAGAAGCTATTTATGACACAAGGGCAGGAATACCAGGAGATCATTTTCATGGAGGCTATACTACTTTGAATAAAGGAGGTGACATACTTTATCTTTATTTACCCAACCACCCAAATGGACCTATTGAACTGAAAGGGATTATGAACGAAGTAAATCGTGTTTGGGTTGTAGGTAACGGAGCCATGTTGAACTATAAAATCTTTAATAAACTTTATTGGAGTGATGTCCCAGGTATTGTCTATATTGACGTTCCAGAAGATGTACAGGATGAACAGATAACAGTCATAGCAGTATTATTGGATGGTCCTATTAAATTATATAGAGGTGAAGGGCAAGTTATTTCTGTAAACTGAAAAAACTATAATCAATGAAAATTAATTATCTTTTGTCTGCAGTTTTGCTGTTTAGCGTTAGCTTAAATATGAGTGCTCAGAATATCACTGAAAAGTATAAACGCTTTTTGACACAACCTAATGGATATGTGGCATATCGTACAGCTGAAACCATAAAGATTGATGGGATTCTTGATGAGAAGGCTTGGAAGGACGCTCCACACACAGAATCATTTGTAGATATCAGTGGTGATGGTTTTCCACCCCCACGTTTTAATACACGTGCTAAGATGTTGTGGGATGATGAAAATCTTTATATCTCTGCAGAATTGGAAGAACCAAGTGTCTGGGCTGATTTGAGCCTTCGTGATACTATCGTTTATTATAATAATGACTTTGAGGTATTCATAGACCCTGATGGAGATGGTCATAATTATTTTGAAATCGAAACTAATGCCATTGGCACAATCTTTGACTTATTTGTTCAACGCCCTTATAGGGCAAAACAGCGTGCATTTGTTACTTTTGAATGGAATGCACCAGGAATGCAATTAGCAACTCACATAAATGGCACTTTGAATAATTCCAAAGATAAGGACAAAGGATGGACAGTTGAAATAGCTATTCCACATAAAGCAATAGCTGCAGAGTTTGATAATTATTATAAGGCTGGTAATTACTTGCGTGTCGGTTTTTCACGTGTTGAATGGCAAACTGTTAGTGATAAAAGAGGTCATGAATCTCGCAAAAAAGATAAGAATGGTAAATTCTTACCTGAGGACAACTGGACTTGGGGCTCTACAGGACAGGTAGCAATGCATATGCCAGAGCGTTGGGGATTTGTCTATCTTTCAGATAAGAATGTAGGTCAAGAAACAGAGACATTTAAGTACCCAGATGATTACCCTATTGAAAAATTATTGTGGGCAATGTATTATGCTCAGGAAGAGCAGTTCAATAAAACAGGTTCATACTTCATCAGAATAGATCAGTTCAAATTGGTAGATAGTGAGATTAATGCTCTGCCAAGAGGTAGTGTCTTGAAAGTGGAGGCTATTTCAAATAAATATGAAATCAATGCCATACTTCCTGATGGTAGAACTGTTTCTATTGATGAAGATGGATACATTTGGAAAAAGAATGGAAATAATTGAAAATAATATTGGTATGAAAAAATTATTACTTGCTATTGCTGCAGTTTTTATAATAACTGCATGCCAACAGAAAGAAGAGAAAATCATTGCAGGTGTACCTGCTTATGCATGGTATGGATGGAATCCAGATGAGGTTTCTCCAGATAACTTAAAAGCTAAGTTCCAGTTGTGGAAAGACCATGGTGTCGTAGGTGTCTGTATCAATAATGGTAGTTTGTCGGATGAAAAAACATTTGCCCAAATTGCAGAATGTGGAAAGATTGCACATGAAGTAGGCTTGGAATTCCATGCTTGGGTTCCTACATCTTTACAGCAGAACCGTGATTCTACTTGGTATACAGTGAATAGGTTAGGTCAGTCTGCATACAATCCTAAGAATCGGGCATATGTTGAGTATTATGCCACACTTGATCCTCACAATCCAGATGTAATACAGTTCTTCATAGATAGATATAGCAAAGTGGCAGAGATTCCTGAAGTAGATTATGTGCAGTTGGATTACATTCGTTATGCCGATGTGATTCTATCTGAAGGTCTTTGGGACAAATATAAGAATACGATAGAGCATGAATGGCGTGATGCAGAAGGAAATGTTCAGGAATATCCAGGAGCTGATTACTGCTATTGTGATGACTGTGTCAAAGATTTTAAGGAGAGGACAGGCATTGATATTCGAGAAGCTATGGCCAAAGGTGAGGATGTCTCAAAGAATAAGGAATGGGCTCAGTTCCGTTGCGATGTAGTCACTAATTTGGTTAATAAGATTACAGAGGCCGTTCATGCAAAAGGAAAGAAGATTAGTGCTGATGTGTTCCCTGGTCCAGCTAGTCATGCAGTGAAAATGGTGCGCCAAGAGTGGAATAAGTGGAATGTGGACGCGTTTTTCCCGATGAATTATAATGACTTTTATTTAAAACCAGCTTCATGGGTTGGTGAAATCACAGATGAAGAAGTAAAATCAACAGATAAGCCTGTATTTAGTGGCCTCTTTATTTGTCATGATTGGCAGAATAAGGAAAATTTAGTGGATCCAGAGAATTCCGGTCTGCTTCCATCAGAGATTGCTGAGGCAGTTTCTGGCGCTGTAAATGCCGGTGCTGCTGGTGTTTGCTTGTTTACTCCTGAGTCAATGACAGAAGAACATTGGGCAGAATTTGACAAGGCAATAGGTTTAAAGAAATGATATTGTTCAAACAAAGAAAGGGGAGCTGATAGTCCGCAGCTCCCCTTTCTTTGTTTGGATTATGGATTGATTCCTTATTCAGACGCATGAATTATTTTTCGTAAAGTCAATGATTTCTTTCAAGTAACCATATGCAGTACAAACATGTGTGTCTGCAGCACCATAATAAATACATACTCGCTCACCATCATTTAAAGCTGAGCATGGGAATATGACATTAGCTACATCCCCCACAAGTTCATATGGGGCAGCAGGAGCCAGCAAATAGGGTTGAGTACGATAAAGGAGTTTTGATGGGTCTTCTCTATCCAAAATGGCAGAACCCATAGAATAACGGTAGCCATTGCAAGTCTTGATGACGCCATGGTAGAATATCAGCCAACCTTCATCAGTGAGGATAGGTGTGGTTCCAGGACCAATTTTCAAACATTGCCAGGCACTAACCTCAAATGGTGTAGGCTTCATGATCAGACGATGCTTACCCCAGAAAATCATATCTGGGCTATAGCTGATGTAAATGTCACCAAATGGAGTGTGTCCATTATCAGAAGGACGGCTTAGCATGGCATACATGCCATTAATTTTCTCAGGGAAGAGAACTCCATTACGATTAAATGGCAGAAATGCATTCTCACACTGGAAGAAATCATTAAAATCAAATGTATAGGCAATGCCGATAGTAGGTCCATTATATCCATTACACCAGGTTATCCAATAGCGGTCTTCAATCCAGCAGACGCGTGGGTCATACTTGTATTCCGAATGAATGAAATCAGTGTTTCCGCATTTGAATTCAATAGGGTCATGGTTTATCTCCCAATGAATGCCGTCCTTGCTAAAGCCTGCAAAGATATTCATTTGAACAGCACGGTTGTCACAGCGGAAAACACCAGCAAAGCCTTCACCAAACGGTACTACAGCACTATTAAAAATGCTATTTGAAGAAGGTATGCTGTATCGGTCAATGATAGGATTATTGGGGTTGCGCCATACAGGTTCAGTGCATCCTGCTGGCCGCTCTATCCAAGGCAAAGATTCTTTTAAATTCATTTTCTTACTTATTTTATTGCATAAATTAATTTTCTTTGCGTGTCTGCTTAAGGTCTTCTACAATTTGATTCATTCTCTTTGTAGTTAGAGGATAAAAGAAAAGGAAGATAATTGAGATGACAGCTATAATTGATGGAATCCAGCTAATCAGCAGTCGTACGCCATTTATTGCTTCAGGAGTCTGTGTTGCTGCATCAGGATTAAACCCAAACCATGCTAGGATCCAGGTAACTGCTGCACCGCCAAAAGCACCGCCAAACTTTTGTGCCATGGAAGAACTGGAGAATATTAGTCCAGTAGAAACAGTCTTGAATTTAAACTCCGCATAATCTGCGATATCAGCATACATACTCCATACAAGAGGAGAAATGATACCTGTCAGAATACAGATGATTATCTGGAAAATCATCATGATCCAATATGCGGTTGTTCCGTGAGTAGGAATGAAGAAAAAGCCGATACTTAAGGCAATAAGTCCAACTAGGGAAACAATGAAAGTTGATTTTTTACCAATATTAGCACAAATCGGGGCGGTCATAGCTACACCAGCCATATTAGCCACCTCTCCTACAGCTAAAAAGATACCTGCGTAGAATAAAAACTCCAGACCGAAGAAATTTAAGTGAGCGTCAGCTGCAATCAAACTGGAAAAATAGAAAGGAATGGCAGCATAACGAATAGCATTAAAAAAATTGAAGAATAGTACTGCACCAAGCAGAATCCACCAGGGGCCATTTTTTAGAAGTGAACCCAAATCATCAATAACAGAGGTTGACTTTGGTGCAGTAGTGACATGCTCTTTTGTCATCAGGAAAGTTAAAAAGAACAGAATTGCACATGCTATACCCACAACCATCATAGCATACTGCCAACTCTGGGCATCGAGCGTCACACTCTCTGCAGGATTGCGTGTTCCTAAAAGAGTGGATATGTAGTTACATAAAGGTTCCCAACTGAACAGAACGATAAAAGAACCGGCATAAGCAAAAAACATACGGAAAGAAGAGAAAATGGTCTTTTCGTTAGGGTCTTCTGTCATGACACCAAGCATGGAACCATATGGGACGTTAATAGCTGTGTATACTGTCATCATCAGGATGTATGTAGCAAATGCCCATATGGTCTTACCGGTTTCACCAATATCAGGTACAGTAAACAACAATACGCCAGCTATGGCAAACGGTATTGCAATCCAAAGTAGGAACGGGCGATATTTTCCCCATCGGGTTTGAGTCCTATCAGCTATAATACCCATCATCGGGTCACTTACAGCATCCCAGATACGGGTTACAAGCATTAAAATACCAGTTGCCACCAAACTTAAGTGGAAAACGTTTGCATAAAAAAATGGGAGATAGGCTGTAAAGATCTTCCAGAACATGGATGATGACATATCACCAAATCCATAGCCTACTTTTTCAGAAAATGTTGCCATGTGTATTTATTGGTTTTTGATTTTTCCCTCTATAATGGGGCAAAGGTAACCTTTTTTTTTGCCATGAACAATTATTTAACTACTTTTGTAAACAGAACTAATAAAATAAAACATTATGAGAAAAGGAGTGAAACTTCTAGTTATCTTGAATTGGGCTTTGCTATCAGCAATACCTGTCATGTCTCAGACACATTTCATTTCCGATGCGAAATTCTATACTCAGGTTCAGAATGATTTGCAGGTTAAAATGAAACAGTTACCCACCGGTAATTTCTTCAGCATATTTAAGCAGGAGAACCTAACAACATATGAGGAGGAGGCCCTGTCTTTTCTCTATGCTTATTTGCCAGAAAGTGACATTGTAGATAAGAATGGTGAGTATTTTCTGGAAAATGTACGCATGACTCAGAAAGCTATTCAGGAAATGCCATGGGGAAAGCAATTGGATGAGTCTCTGATTCGTTATTTTGTACTTCCAATACGTGTCAATAATGAACCGTTGGATGATTTCAGGAAGACTTATTATGAAGAGATTAAGGCTAGAGTGAAGGATTTGTCATTGGCAGAGGCAATTTTGGCTGTTAATCATTGGTGCCATGAGAAGGTTGTCTATACACCAAGTGATGGCAGGACCAGCAGTCCGTTACAGACAGTCAGGACAGCTTTCGGTCGTTGTGGCGAAGAATCTACTTTCTGTGTGGCAGCTCTTCGTACGGTGGGCATTCCAGCTCGTCAGGTTTATACCCCTAGATGGGCACACACTGATGACAACCATGCATGGGTAGAAGCTTGGGTAGATGGAAAATGGCATTTTTTAGGTGCTTGTGAGCCAGAACCTGTTTTGGATTTGGGATGGTTTAATGGACCGGCAAGCCGTGGTATGCTAATGCATACAAAAGTATTTGGCAATTATAATGGTCAAGAGGAAGTGATGATTCATAAACCTAATTTTACTGAGATTAATGTCATCAGTAATTATGCCAAGTCGGCTAAGATGGACGTTTTGGTTGTAGATGTACAAGGTCGGCCTGTTCCAAATGCGAAAGTCGAGTTTAAAGTGTACAATTATGCAGAATTCTATACAGTTGCCACGAAATATACTGATGCACAAGGGAAGACATTCCTCACCAGTGGTTTGGGAGACATGTTAGTTTGGGTTTCCAAAGATGGGAAGTGGGGTTATGATAAACTGTCATTTGGTAAGGGAAAAAACAAGACAATCTGTTTGTCAAGAAGTGCAAAGGATAATTATGCAGAGGACTTTGATATAGTACCTCCACCTGAAAATTACAAAGAACCAGACGTGACTTCGGAGCAGAGGGCTACGAATACTAGGTTAATGGAGAATGAAGACGCTATACGGAATGCTTATGTGGCTACAATGTTCAATCATGAGAAAGCTGTAAAATGGTGCTTGGATAACAAATTAGATACTGCAGTTGTTGCCAAGATGCTGGAACGCTCTAGAGGCAATCATCCTTCCATTACAGGTTTCTTGGCCGAAGCTAAAGATAAGAAAGAGGCTGTAGCTTTACTGAAAAGTTTATCTCAAAAAGATTTGCGTGATGCGCCAAAGGATATTTTACTTTCTCATCTGGACAACTCCATACAAAAGTCTAATCTCACAGAGGAAGATTATCATTCTTATGTCCTATGTCCACGTATTGAACTTGAGGCTCTTACTACTTACAAGGAATACTTTATGAGAAATCTTTCTGTTCAGCAGAAAAAAGAATGGTCAGACCCCCAGAATTTCACTCGTTGGGTGAAGGATAATATATATGTGAATGAAGATTTGAATGTTACTAGCGTCCCAATATCTCCAATGGGTGTGTGGGAGAGCCGTGTTGCAGATTCTCGTAGTCGTGGCATTTTCTTCGTTGCTGTTTTACGAAGTTTGGGTATAGCATCTCGTGTAGATCCTGTTACGGGAAAGATTCAATACTTGCAAGATGGTGACTGGCAGGATGCAGATTTTGAAAAAGGGACTCCAATGGTGAAATCTCAAGGGACTTTATATGCTACTTATGAACCAACGAAGGATAATCCTAATCCTCGTTACTATAATCATTTTACAATCAGCAAATTTGAGGATGGAATATTCAATCTTCTTAGCTTTGATGAAGGTGATATAGACATGGGGGGCGGAACAGATTATGAGAACATGTTGAAGAAAGGTCAGAAATTGGACGTTGGCTATTATATGATGGTGAGTGGCAGTCGTCAACCTGATGGCTCAGTTTTGACTCATGTGGAATTCTTTAACATTGAAGAAAACAACGATACTCATGTGCAACTTCAGATGCGAAAGAAGGTTGAGGATTTGGCTGTCTTAGGTAAATTAGTAGAGCAGTTGGAATATCAACCATTAGTGGTGGAAAAGAATAAGGTTATCCAGAAAGAGCTTGCTAAACAAAAAGTAGTAGATTTGGCTAAGGATGGTTGGTATATAGTTGCTGTTTTGGGCGTGAATGAAGAACCAACTAACCATGCCATTCGTGATATTGCAGCAGTGAAGGCAGATTTTGAAGAGTCAGGTGTCCCTTTGTTGCTGACTTTCCCAGACAAGGATGCTTTAAATAAGTTCCGTCTTCAGGATTTCCCTGGTTTGCCATCTACAATTACTTGGGGGATGGATAGAAATGCAGCAGTACAAAATGCACTTGCTTCTAGTGCTAAATTGGCAAATAGTAAGCAACTACCTATTGTAGTTCTTGCCAATACTGACGGTAGAATTGTATTTGTTTCCCAAGGTTACACTATCGGATTGGGTGAGCAATTGCTTAAAGTTATACATGCGTTTTAGTTGAAAGCTAAAGATTGGAAAGGGTCTTGGGATTAGTTCCAAGGCCCTTTCTGATATTAACGTGCGCATCTTTTGATTTTCTACATTTTCTGCATTTTTACTTTGAATCTCGTAGGCTTTGGTATTATAAATCTATCAATTATAAAGAAAATGGCAAAAAAAACTGCATATATTTGCCTATTAAAAAAAGAAGGATTACCTTTGCGTCAATTTAGTCAATTAAGGTAAAAATATGGCAACAAATCTTTTCTCTTCAGTCGTCGAACTATTAGTCCTGAACGTGGTGGTCAAGCCATCAGGTGAGAAAGGTTGTATGCCCGATTGAGTATATAGATACATTTTAGTTAAGCCTTTCTCATAGATGTTGAGGGAGGCTTTTTGATTAAAAATAGAAACATACAAACATGAAACATCCTTTGAGAAGTGCAGTCTGTACGGAAGGCAGAAGAATGGCGGGTGCCAGAGCTTTGTGGGTTGCTAACGGTATGAAACGTGAACAATTTGGTAAACCTATTATTGCTATTGTGAATTCATTCACCCAATTTGTTCCTGGACACACTCATTTGCATGAAGCTGGGCAACTCATCAAGGCAGAAATAGAGAAATTAGGTTGTTATGCAGCAGAATTCAATACAATAGCTATTGATGATGGTATTGCTATGGGACACGATGGCATGCTTTATTCCTTGCCTTCTCGCGATATTATTGCGGACTCTGTAGAGTACATGTGCAACGCACATAAGGCAGATGCGATGATTTGTATTTCCAATTGTGATAAGATTACTCCGGGTATGCTGATGGCTGCTATGCGTTTGAATATTCCTGCAGTATTTGTTAGTGGTGGTCCTATGGAAGCTGGCAAGTACAAAGGGGAAAACCTGGATTTAATTGCTGCCATGGTTAAGGGCGCTGACCCTACAGTGGATGATGAGGAACTGGCAGAGGTGGAAAATCGTGCGTGCCCTGGATGTGGATGTTGTTCTGGAATGTTCACGGCAAACAGTATGAATAATCTTACTGAAGCGATAGGCCTTTCTCTTCCAGGAAATGGGACAATCCTGGCTACTCACGTAAACCGTAAAATACTCATGAGGGATGCTGCTCGTCAGATAGTCAAGAATTCATGGGCTTATTATAAGGATGGGGATGAAAGTGTTTTGCCACGTAGTATAGCTACCCGTAAAGCCTTTTTGAATGCCATGACTTTGGACATTGCCATGGGTGCGTCTACTAATACAGTTCTTCACTTACTGGCTATAGCTCAGGAAGCTGGAGTGGATTTCACGATGGCTGATATAGACAATCTTAGCCGTAAGACTCCGTTCTTATGCAAATTGGCTCCAAACAGCCAGAAGTATAGTGTACAGGAATGTGGTCGTGCAGGTGGCATGATGGGATTGCTTGGCGAATTGGCAAAAGGTGGACTTATTGACACTTCAGTGAAACGTGTCAATGGCCATACACTTGCAGAAGACATAGAGAAATATTCTATTTTGAAGAAAGATATTGATTCAGAAGCAAAGCGGATTTACAGTAGTGCTCCTGCAGGAGTCTTTTGCAACCAGTTAGGTGTTCAGAATTCTGTTTATGAAACATTGGATGTAGACCGTGAAAACGGCTGTATTCGTGATTTAGAGCATGCATATACAAAAGATGGGGGTATGGCTATTCTTTTTGGGAATATTGCTCAGGATGGCTGTGTGGTGAAGACTGCTGGTGTGGATGAAAGTATCTGGAAATTTAGCGGCCCAGCGGTTGTATTCGATAGTCAGGAAGATGCCTGTGAAGGTATTCTAGGTGGCAAGGTAAAGAAAGGTGATGTTGTGGTTATAACTCATGAAGGTCCTAAAGGGGGGCCTGGCATGCAGGAGATGCTTTATCCAACATCTTACATTAAAAGCATGCACTTGGGAAAAGAATGTGCTTTAATTACAGATGGCCGTTTTTCTGGAGGAACCTCAGGTCTTTCTATTGGCCATATATCTCCAGAAGCTGCTTCAGGTGGCAACATTGGTAAAATTGTAGATGGTGATATCATTGAAATCGATATACCAAATCGTTCCATCAATGTTTGTTTGACTGACGAAGAGCTAGCTACACGGCATCAGCAGCCATTGAAACGTAATCGTATTGTAAGTAAGTCCCTTCGTGCATATGCTCAGAGTGTGAGTAGCGCTGATAAGGGTGGTGTCAGAATTATAGATTAATTGATATGAGTGAGAAGGTAACAGGTTCAGAAGCATTAATGCGTTCCTTGGAAAGTGAGGGCGTTACAACTCTTTTCGGTTATCCAGGTGGAGCCATCATGCCTGTATATGATGCTTTATACGATCATAGAGATACATTGAACCATGTGTTGGTTCGCCATGAGCAGGGTGCTGTCCATGCAGCACAAGGTTATGCTCGAGTTTCTGGTAAAGTAGGTTGTGTGGTGGCTACAAGTGGTCCGGGTGCTATGAATACTATTACAGGTATAGCTGATGCTATGATAGATTCCACCCCGATTGTAGTCATTTGTGGACAAGTGGGTGCAGCTTTGTTGGGTACCGATGCATTTCAGGAGGTTGATGTAATTGGTGTGACTCAACCAATTACCAAGTGGGCTTACCAAATACGTCGTCCTGAAGATGTGGCATGGGCAGTGAGCCGTGCTTTTTATATTGCAAAGAGTGGGCGTCCTGGACCTGTCGTATTGGATTTTACCAAGAATGCCCAGACAGCAGAAGTGGAGTATGAGCCTGCTAAGGTAGACTTTATCCGAAGTTATGTTCCAGTTCCTGAATTGGATGATTATACTATTAAGCAAGCAGCTGATATGATTAATGCTTCTGAAAAGCCATTTGTACTGGTTGGTCAGGGTGTTGAACTTGGAGATGCATGTCAGGAATTGAAGACTCTTTTGGAAAAAGCTCAGATTCCAGCTGGTTGTACCTTGTTAGGCCTTTCGGCACTTCCTTCCGATCATTCATTAAATATGGGAATGCTAGGTATGCATGGTAATTTGGCTTGTAATGTAAAGACTAATGAATGTGATTTGCTGATAGCGATTGGTATGCGTTTTGATGATCGAGTGACTGGAAACCTAAATACTTATGCCAAGCAGGCTAAGATTATTCATTTTGATATTGACCCATCAGAGATCAATAAAAATGTAAAAGTAGATTTAGCTGTTTTGGGAAATTGTAAGGAGACTTTAAACGCTGTTACCGCTTTGGTAAAAGAAAACAAACATCAAGAATGGGTGGACAGTTTTAAGCCATATGCAGAAAAGGAATATGATAAGGTTACTAGAAAAGCTTTATCTCCAACCGAGGGGCCTTTGTTGATGAGTGAAATAGCTCGTAAGGTAAGTGAAGCAACCAATAATGAGGCTATTTTGGTGACAGATGTAGGTCAGAATCAGATGTTCAGTTGTAAGTATTTCAAGTACACCCATCCGCACAGCGTAATTACAAGTGGGGGGTGCGGCACAATGGGATTTGGTTTGCCTGCTGCTATTGGTGCTACTTATGGTGCTCCCGAAAGAACTGTATGTATGTTTACAGGAGACGGAGGTTTGCAGATGACGATACAAGAACTAGGTACTATCATGGAACAAGGTTCACCTGTGAAGATAATCCTATTGAATAATAAATTTCTAGGTAATGTACGTCAGTGGCAATATCTGTTCTTTAATAAGCGATATAGCTTTACACCAATGGTAAATCCTGATTTTGAGATGATAGCCCAGGCCTATTCTATTCCTTCACGTACTGTTATACTGCGGGAAGACTTGGATGATGCCATCCGTGAAATGTTGGAGACTGATGGTGCTTTCTTGCTTCAGTGTGTGGTGAAAGAGGAAGATAACGTGCTTCCAATGACCCCTCCTGGAGCCAATGTTGATGAGATGATACTTGAAATAGAATAGTTTTCTCTGCTTAAGATAGATGGAATGAAAAAGAATAATGCAGGCCAATGTGGCACATGTGATACTTGTGGCAAATGTAATGATCAGAATGATTGTGGAGTACGGATGTATACCTTGATAATTTATTCTGAGAATATTGCGGGTTTGTTGAATCAGATTACTGCTGTGTTCACTCGTCGTCAGGTTAATATAGAAAGTTTAAACGTCTGTGCATCCTCCACACCTGGGGTTCATAAATATACTATTTCTTGTTATTGCACGGAAGAAATGGTTAAGATGCTGACTAAGCAAATAGAAAAAAAGATAGATGTCCTTCAGGCTAATTATTTTCTGGAAAATGAAATTTATATTCAGGAAACAGCATTGTTTAAGTTGTCTACTCCAGTGGTGTTGAGCAACAAGGATGTTTCTCGTGTGGTGCGTATTCATGATGCCCGTATTGTAGAGGTGAATCCTAATTATGTGGTTGTGGAGAAAAGCGGTATGACTGATGATATTCTGGCTCTTTATGAAAAACTGAAGGATTGTGGTTGTGTACTGCAGTTTGCCCGTTCTGGAAGAATTTGTATCACAATGGGATGCATTGAACTTTTAGATGAATATCTGAAAGTACGTATGATGACGTATGATATGCAAAAAGCACAGAAGAAATAGTAAATTATGGGAGAATGGGAAACAAGGTAGAGACAACTGCTCTGATGGCAGAGCCATTTCATGTGGATTTTTCAGGACGTTTGACAATGGGTGTTTTGGGAAATCATCTACTGAATTGTGCAGGTGTTCATGCTGCTTCAAGAGGCTTTGGTATAGCTGAGTTGAATGAGTGTAAATATACATGGGTACTTTCACGCTTGGCTATAGAAATGTTTGAAATGCCTTACCAATATGAACACTTCACAATAGACACTTGGGTGGAAAGCGTTTATCGGTTGTTTACGAACCGCAACTTCCGTATTTGTGATAAGGATGGGACCTCTATTGGTTATGCTCGAAGCATATGGGCCATGATTGACGTAGCTAGTAGAAAGCCAGCTGATTTGTTTCAGTTGCATGGTGGCTCTATAGTAGAGTATTGTACAGATGAATTAGATTGTCCTATTGATAGACCTGGAAGAATCAAAGTGTCTACAACAGATCCTGTTTCAGTATTGACAGCAAGATATAGTGATATTGATATCAATGGACATGTTAATAGCATCCGTTACATAGAACATATTATGGATTTGTTCTCGCTGGATTACTTGAAAGATCATATATTGAAAAGGTTCGAGATGGCATATAGTGCTGAAAGTTACTATGGTGATGAGTTGAGAATCTATCAGGAAGAGACAGCCCCGGATTCTTTTGATCTGGAAATCCGAAAGAAGATAGGAGAGAAAGAAGAGGTTTGTGTTAAAAGCAAGGTAATATTCAAATAATAATAAATAAAAAGTAAAATGGCAAAAATGAATTTTGGCGGTGTCATCGAAGAAGTTATGACACGTGAGGAGTTTCCTTTGGAAAAAGCTCGTGAAGTATTAAAAGACGAAACTATAGCAGTTATTGGTTATGGCGTTCAGGGTCCAGGTCAGGCTTGTAACCTTCGTGACAATGGCTTCAATGTAATCGTAGGTCAACGTCAGGGTAAGACTTTCGAGAAAGCTATTGGGGATGGTTGGATTCCAGGTGAGACATTGTTCTCTATAGAGGAAGCTGCGACTAAGGGAACCATTGTTATGTGTCTGCTTTCAGATGCTGCTGTGATGAGTGTATGGCCTTCCTTACAGAAATGCCTGCAACCAGGAAATGCACTTTATTTCTCTCATGGTTTCGCTATTACTTGGAACGACCGTACAGGTTGTGTTCCTCAGAAAGATATCGATGTGATAATGGTTGCTCCTAAGGGTTCTGGTACATCACTTCGTACTATGTTCCTGGAAGGTCGTGGTTTGAACTCTTCATATGCTGTATATCAGGATGCAACAGGCAAGGCATTGGAGCGAACTTTGGCACTGGGTATTGGTATCGGTTCTGGTTATTTGTTTGAGACAACTTTCCAGCGTGAGGCCACTTCAGACTTGACAGGTGAACGCGGCTCTTTGATGGGGGCAATTCAGGGCCTGCTTTCTGCTCAGTATGAAGTTCTTCGTGAGAATGGACATACTCCTTCAGAAGCATTTAATGAAACTGTGGAGGAACTTACTCAGTCTTTGATGCCACTGTTCGCAGAGAAGGGCATGGATTGGATGTATGCTAACTGTTCAACCACTGCCCAGCGTGGTGCATTGGATTGGATGGGCCCGTTCCACGATGCCATTAAGCCAGTTGTCCAGAAACTGTATCAGTCAGTAAAATGTGGACATGAGGCGCAGATTTCTATTGATGCCAACTCTAAGCCTGATTACCGTGTGGGTCTTCAGAAGGAATTGGCTGCATTGCACGATAGTGAAATGTGGCGTACTGCTGAAGTCGTCCGTAAACTCCGTCCTGAGAACAACTAATCAGATCAGTGTTTTAAAAAAATCCTGCATGCCATTTTGGGTTTGCAGGATTTTTTTATTCTTTCATTTTCTATCTTCGACGGAAGAATCCTTTAAAACGCATCATTAAACGCAATCCCAATAGTAGACCGTCATAAACTGCAATGCTATTGTTAATTAAGTTTAGGGTGCGATCCCATTTAGTGACATCATGGGTTGGAGTGAACAAAGACTGAGTTTTGTTCACCATATTACCTTTACGCTGGTTCAGTTGCCTTTTTATCGCAAGTTTTCTTTGCTGAATGCTTGCCAATGTAATACCATTATTATTCTCCGGAATCAGTTTCATTATCTATTTCCCCAATTTTTGAATTTGCTTCATCGCTGATCAGTATGCTTGCTACACCTTTAGTGATAGGAGCAATGACCAGTTTCTGACGATTAATATAAATGATTACGGCAATTGCAAAATGGATGCATGTCATGATGGCAAAAGCCACTGTAGGCCCACCGACTGAAGGAGCAATCAGGTAGATAAATGTGAAAGACAAGTAGAAAAGAACCAATAAACCTAGGCACATGAGCACAAAACCTAAAGCTATGGCAGAAAGTAAAATAGTGAGCTTTTCTACCACATCTAAGGTGACATATTCTTTTTGAAGGAGAAGATATTCCTTAACATCAGTGAATAAGTCAGCTAGGCTATTGATGTTTTTTTCATTGGATAACATCAGTCGTCAATTGATACAGCTTCTTCAGCAACAGATTTGCCCTTCATGAACTTAGCTTGAATGCTGTCCACCAATTTGTCAAATTCTTCTCTGTTTAGTTTAGCCCCACTTTTCTTGACTGCTTCTGCAATCTTTGCACGGGTATCGTCGCCCTTTTCAGGAGCAAAAAGAATTCCAATTGCTGCTCCAGCGACTGCGCCACCTAGGAATGCAGCTAAAAAACTTAAATTTTTCATCTTCGTTACTTTTTATTGGTTTAAGGCAAAAATACAAATTTATTTCCTAATCTCATGCTTTTCAAAATCAATTTTAATGAAAATGGGCATATTTTATTGGATTTAACGTTTTTTAAGCAGTATATATATTAAATATTCTAGTATTTTTTTACTTTTGCAGTAGATTCTTTTTCATTTAGCTCTAGACTTTTTTTAAATTTGGTCTAGATTCTTTTGAAAAAAAGTTTAGACTATATAATTCATTAAGAAAGATGAGTATACCTTACCGATTGACACCTCTGAAGGACAACATAAGCAGTAAGCCCAAAACGGGGTATTATGCTCAGATTGTGACAAGGGGGACTATTGATACAGCTGAGCTCTGCGAAGAGATTTCGGCAGGGTGCACTTTGACAACAGCTGATATGAAAGCTGCCATTGAAGCTCTTATTTCATCTGTAAGTCAGAAGCTGAAGGCTGGTTATAATGTTTGTATTGATGACTTGGGAACTTTTTCCCTTTCAGCGGAGTCGGAAACAGTAGAATCGCCCGATGATATCCGTTCACAGTCTGTCCGTGTAAAAGCTATACATTTTCGCCCATCCGTGCGAATGAAAAAGAGCATGAAAAACTCAAAATTTGAGCGTATAAATACTAAGAAAAATGCATGAAAATAGAAAAGAGTATTAATTTTTAATTGATAAATAAAATGAAAAAGTTTTTAGTATTAGGAATTGGCCTATGCCTAGCACTTGGTTTCACTTCTTGTAAGTCCAATGAAAGTGCATATCGCAAAGCGTATGAGAAAGCAAAAGCTCAGGAGGCTGTTACTGCTGAAAGTTCTGCTCCTGTAACTGTTACTCCAGTAGTTTCTACGCCAGTGGTAACTACTACTCCTGTGACATCATCAGCAAGCAACTATGATGCTAGCAATGTTAGTGTTCGTTCTGAGCATGTCACTTTGGTCGGATCTGGTGATTTGAAGGATTATAGTGTAGTGGTTGGTAGTTTCAGTTTGGAAGCAAATGCAAGAGGCTTACAACAGCGTCTAGCAGAGCGTGGCTTCAACTCAATGGTAGTTAGTGCAAATACTGATAAAGGACTCATGTACCGTGTTATTGCTGCTTCATATCCTGACAAAGTATCTGCAGCGCAGAGGCGTGATCAGTTGATGGGCGAGTTCCCTGGTTCATGGTTGCTTTATAGAACTTATTGATAATTTCTTTTTGGTGAGCGAGAAAAATATATTTCTCATGAGAAAGGGTTAGCTGTGAAGTTGGCCCTTTTTTTTATTCCGACTTATTGAACAGATAATAGTTCAAAAAGAACTTTGTTATTTGGTTTTTTTGATAGATATTTGCATCTAAAAAAATAGAGAATAAATATATGAAACGTTATTTGTTATTTGGATTTGTGGCTATTTTATCCCTTGTTGGTTGCAAGCAAGAGAAAAAGACGATCGATGAGGTGAAGTTTGTGAAAACTGATACTGTTCTTGATTATGGTAATGAAGGTAGCATATTGGTCCCAGGAAAAGTAGAAGCTGCCGAGGATGCAAGTATTGCGTTTCGGGTGCCAGGTACAATCTTGAGATTCCATGCAGATCAGGGTTCATACGTACGGAAGGGACAATTGCTTGTGGAGTTGGATTCTCGTGATTATCAGATTCAGCTTAAGGCAACTGAAGCTGAATATAAACAAGTGAAGGCAGAGGCAGAACGTGTTATTGCTCTATATAAGGAAAATTCCACCACAGAGAACAATTACGATAAAGCTCAATACGGCCTGCAGCAAATCACTGCAAAATTAGAGAGCCATAAAAATCAGTTGGCGGATACTAGAATTTATGCACCATTTAGTGGGTACGTAGAAAAACGCCTTTTTGAGGAACATGAGACTGTAGGAGCAGGAATGCCTGTCATTTCCATGATAAACAAAGATGCCCCTGAGGTGGAAATCAATGTTCCTGCATCTACTTATATGATGCGTGACAGAATGCAGTCTTTCAGTTGTACTTTCGATGTCTTTCCAAATGTAATCTTTCCTTTGACCTTGATTAGTGTGAATCAGAAAGCCAATGCAAACCAACTTTATACGATGCGTTTTAAATTGGCAAACATAGAAGGTAAGAAACCTGTAGCTGGTATGTCTGCTATGGTTTCCATAAAAACACGTGAGGACAGCCAAAATGTTACAGTTAAGAATACAGCTGTTTTCACGGAGAATGGAAAGAGTTATGTATATATTCTAAACAAAAATGTTTTGAAGAAGACCGAAGTAACAACAGATTTGTTGCTTAGTAATGGTCGGTTTTCAATCACTTCTGGTTTGAAAGTTGGTGATGTTGTTGTGGCTACAGGAGTGCATCATGTTAAAGATGGACAGCACGTAAAACCACTGCCTGCGATATCTTCAAGTAATGTAGGAGGTTTGTTATGATTGATTTTGGTAAATGGGCTTTTGACAACAAGAAACTTGTTTATTTCTTGATTGCGGCTCTGATTATTGGCGGTGTTTATTCCTATTATGGAATGAGCAAACTGGAAGATCCTGAAATCAAGGTGAAGCAAGCCCTAGTGGTTACCACTTATCCTGGAGCATCAGCTTATCAGGTTGAATTGGAGGTGACAGATGTGTTGGAGAAAAGTGTCCGTACTGTAGATGATGTGCAGAACGTGACAAGTTATAGTTTCAATGATTTGAGCCTAATTTCGGTAGAGTTGAACAAGACGGTACCTGACGATGAGGTTGAGGGGGAATGGGATTTAGTCCGTAGAAAGGTTATTAATGCTCAGGCTTCTCTGCCTGCTGGTGCCACGACCCCAGTTGTCCGTGATGACTTCGGAAATGTGTTCGGTATGTTTTATGCCCTTACGGGTGATGGGTTGAATGACCGTGAGCTTTCTGAATATGCAGAATTAGCAAAGCGTGAGATAATGGGTATCCCCGGAATTGCTCGTGTGGATATTTATGGAAAGCGATCTGAATGCATAAATGTCTGTTTGGATCAGGCCAAGATGGGAAATCTGAGTGTTCTTCCTTTGGAAGTGTTGAATACTCTTAATGGCCAAAATGAAACTATCTATAGCGGCTATTATAACAGTGGTGGTCAACGCATTCGTGTTACGGTTGATGACAGATACCGCTCTGTAGATGATATTGGTAATTTGATTATTCAAGGGCATGAGGACGACCAACTTCGTTTAAAAGATATAGCTTATATTGAGAAATCATACGAAGAGCCGACTAGGAATGAACTGGCATTTGATGGAGAGCCTGCTTTGGGTATCTCAATTGCGGCAGCAAGTGGCACTGATATCACTAAGTTGGGCAAAAAGGTACAGAAACTTATGGAAGATATTCGTGAGGATCGTTTACCTGCCGGTGTTGAGTTTCATAAGATTTTCTTCCAGCCAGAACGTGTAAGTAATGCCTTGAATGTGTTCTTAATTAATTTGGCTGAATCTGTAATTATTGTTGTGGTGCTTTTGATGTTCTTCATGGGGTTCAAGAGCGGCTTGATAATTGGCATTTGTTTGGTAGTCATTGTAATGGGCTCATTCCTGGTATTAGGTATGATGGATGGAAGCTTACAGCGAGTTTCTTTAGGCTCCTTCATATTGGCCATGGGTATGTTGGTGGATAATGCCATAGTGATTATTGACGGAATTCAGATAGATTTGAAGGCGGGAAAGCCTCGAATTCAGGCATTGACAGATGTAGGTAAGAAAACAGCCATGCCATTGCTTGGAGCTACCGTTATTGCTATTACTGCGTTTTTACCTATTTACTTGTCGCCAGATACTGTTGGTGTTTATGTTCATGATCTGTTTATTGTACTTTGTGTTTCCTTGTTGCTGAGTTGGCTGTTGGCCCTTGTTCATGTTCCCTTGATGGCTAATCGTTATTTTGACAGCAAAGATGACGGTAAACAGAAAAATGAAGATCCATATGGAAGTTGGGGACACCGTGTTCTTAAGGCTGTGTTGGGTTGGTGCTTTGCTCATCGTTGGTCTACCATAATGTTTTCTGTTGGTTTGATAGTGTTAAGTGCACTTTGTTATCCTTTGTTGCCTCAAGGTTTCTTCCCAGATTTGGATTATGACCAATTATATATGGAGTATAAGCTTCCTGAGGGGACCAATAGCACTCAGGTGAAGAAAGATTTGATTGAAATTGAGAAATATCTGGAGACCCGTAAGGAAATCACACACGTTACTCGGACGGTAGGTGGTACAGCTGCCCGTTACAATCTAACCCGTAGCATAGCTTTGCCATCTTTAAGCTATGGCGAATTAGTGATTGATTTCGAATCCTCTAAAGCTTTACTGAAGAATTTAGATGAAATTCAGGATTATCTCACTCAGCATTATCCTGAGGCTTATGTGAAGTTGAAAAGGTATAACCTGATGTACAAGAAGTACCCGATAGAGGTAACATTTACTGGTCCAGATCCAGCAGTCTTGCATCAGCTCACAGACCAAGCCATGGAGATTATGGAGGAGAGTGAGGCTACTTGTCTGGTGACTACTGATTGGGACCCTAAAGTTCCTTTGCTTACAGTACAGTACAATCAACCAGTAGCCCGTCGTTTGGGAATCAGCCGTACAGAAGTGGGAATGTCTCTGCTTTCAGCTGCTGGTGGTATTCCTGTTGGAACTTTTTATGAGGGTATTCACCCTAATACCATCTATATTAAAAGTATGGAAAATGGCAATAAACCATTGGAACTTTTGAGTGATGCAAATGTTTTCACCTTGACGCCCTCTTTGAATGCTATCATTAATAAGGAAAATCTGATGAAGTTGCAAAGTGGCCGTCTAGATCGACAGGAATTGCTTGAGCAAGCCATGAGAACTTTGCCTTTGAAACAGGCTTGTAAGGAAGTGACAGTGGATTGGGAGGACCCAATTGTAATCCGTTATAATGGTGAAAGAACTCAACGCGCAGCATGTTCACCATCTTTAGGTTTTGCTACAGAAAAGGCACGTCAGATTGTGGCTGAGAAAATCGAACAGATTCCATTGCCTGCTGGGTATTCTCTTGCATGGGAAGGAGAAAAAGGTGCCAGTGACGAGTGTATGGAATACTTGTTTGGAAATGTGCCTTTGGCTATTATCCTCATGATTGCTATCATGATTATGTTGTTTAAGGATTATAAAAAAGTGGGCATTATATTCTGTTGTCTGCCATTCATCGCAGTGGGTGTTATTATTGCTATGCTTCTTAGTGGGAAGACATTCGGTATTGTACCTATCTTTGGTTGCTTGGGATTGTTGGGCATGATGATTAAGAATGGAATCGTCCTAATGGATGAGATCAGTCTACAGTTGGAAAATACGGCTGATCCTATACAGGCACTTATATATAGTTCATTGACTCGATTACGTCCTGTAATGATGGCTGCCATGACTACTGTTTTAGGAGTCATTCCATTGTTGGGTGACAGCTTCTTTGGTCCAATGGCTGCGACCATCATGGGTGGTTTGTTCTTTGGTACATTTATTACTTTGATTTTAATTCCAGTGCTTTATGCATTGTTCTTTAAAATAAAGAAATCATGAGGAAGATAGTATTTTTCATAGGGCTGATGCTTGGATATTCAGTAATACAGGCTCAGACCTTGTCGTTGGCAGAGTGTAGAGAACTGGCATTGAAAAACAATGCTAATCTGGCAGCATCAAATTACAAGATAGATCAAGCAAATCATACAGAACGCCAGTATTATGCTAATTATTTGCCTAATTTCAAATTGATTGGTGGTGCCTGGTATAATAGCTTTAACAAGTCTACAAGTATAAATTTGGCTGAGTATCCAATCGTCCAGGCATTGGGCACTATGTTCCCAGATTTGGCGGGCATGATACAGCCTATCGATCTATCTTTCAAGACAGGTCTGTCATATACAGCTAGTCTGATGCTGCAGCAACCTATTTATATGGGAGGAAAGATTACAGCGGCTCACAACATGGCCAAGTTGGGTTTGGATGTGGCTGAACAACAGAAGGCTCTTACGACGCAGGAGGTGTTGGTACAGACTGATGAGGCATATGTGCTGGCAGTGAAAGCAAAGGAAATGCAGAAAGTAGCACAACAATATAATACAATGTTGCAGGAACTTCTTCGTCAGGTGGAGAGTTTGAAAAGGCATGGCATGGCTGCACAGAATGATTTGCTTAGGGTGCAAGTGAAGCTGAATGAGAGTGAGTTGCAGCTTAAGAAAGCAGAAAATGCCATACGTTTGTCGAAGATGAATCTTTGTCATTCTATGGGTATGAATTTGGCATCTGATATCGATGTGAAGGATGACTATCCAGAAACAGCAGAGGTGGATATGAAATCTTCTGGCATTGAGAACCGTCCTGAGTACATCATGCTCCAAAAGCAAGTGGAAGTTGCCAATGAACAGATTAAACTGAATCGCAGTGACTTTCTGCCTAATGTGGCTTTGATTTTAGATTATGGTTATGCTAATGCTTTCCGTTTCAATCATTCATCAGTTCTCGACGATTTTTCATTCAATGGCTTGGTTACAGTATCTGTTCCTTTATTCCATTTTGGAGAGGGGGCACATAAAGTAAAGGCTGCTAAGGCACAAAAGGCTGTGGCTGAAATGCAACAACGTGACCTGAATGAGAAGATGGAGTTGGAACTGGCACAGGCTGCCAATAATTTAGATGAAGCCAAATTGGAAGTGGAGGTAGCTCAGCGTTCTCTTTCGCAGGCAGATGAGAATCTTCGTATAACCAATAATCAGTACAAGAATGGTATGAGTACCCTGACAGAGGTGTTGGAGGCTCAGACTCTATGGCAACAAGCATATGAGAGCCATACGGAAGCTAGATTTCAGGAATATCTCATGCGTAGCAAATATCTGAAAGCTGCAGGATTGTTGAAATAAGTTAGAGAATATAAAAAGGCGGGGAATATTTTTGTATTCCCCGCTTTTTGCCGTATCTTTGTGGCCATAGTATGGGTAGAATTTTGGCGATAGACTACGGGAAAAAGCGGACTGGATTAGCAGTCACAGACCCACTTAAGATTATAGCAAATGGTTTAACCACGGTGGAAACTCATAAGTTAGTGGATTTTTTGCAGAATTACCTGCAAAAAGAACCTGTGGATAAGATTATTGTGGGTCTGCCTAGGCAGATGAATGGACAGGAGAGTGATAACATGAAGAACATCACTCCTTTTGTGAACCGTATGAGGAAGTTGTACCCACAGTTGCCTATTGAATTCTATGATGAACGTTTCACTTCCGTTCTGGCACACAAAGCCATGCTGGAAAGTGGGATAGGGAAGAAAGCTCGGCAAAATAAAGCGTTAGTCGATGAGATTAGTGCCACTATTATTCTGCAGAGCTATATGGAATCTGTGAATTTTTGATATAGAATATGATATTACCTATTTATACATTTGGTCAGCCAGTCTTGAGAAAAGTGGCTGAAGATATTACTCCTGACTTTCAGAATCTAAAGGAATTAATAGAAAACATGTATGAGACTATGAGCCATGCTGATGGTATTGGCTTGGCTGCTCCTCAAATTGGATTGCCTATCCGTGTCGTTGTTATTGATTTGGATGTGCTTTCTGAAGATTTTCCTGAATACAAGGGTTTCAGGCATGCTTTCATCAATGGCCATATCGTTGAAACTGGAGATGAAACTGATTTGCTGGAAGAAGGTTGTCTGAGTTTGCCTGGCATTCATGAGTCTGTACGTCGTGCTAGAAAGATTCACGTAAAATATCTGGATGAGAATTTGGAACCACATGATGAATGGGTGGAAGGCTATCTGGCACGTGTCATTCAACATGAATTTGACCATTTGGAGGGGCATGTATTTGTTGATCGTATTGGCTCACTTAGGAAGCAGATGATTAAAAGCAAGTTGGTCAATATGATGAAGGGCAACTTTCGTTGCTCTTATAAAGTGAAAATACCACGATAAAAGAATGTTTGTGAAGAGATTACTGACCTTATTCCTTTCTTTCTTGATAACCATTGCTGGTTGGTCTCAGATTAATACGGACCGTGTGATGGCTATAGGTCGTAATGCACTTTATTTCGAGGATTATGTTCTCTCCATTCAGTATTTCAATCAGGTGATAGGAGCGCGTCCATATTTATATGAGCCTTATTTCTACCGTGGCTTGGCTAAGTTCTACCTAGAGGACTACACTGGAGCTGAACAGGATTGTACTGAAGCTTTAGAAAGGAATCCGTTCGTAATCGGTACTTATGAGGTACGAGGTTTGTCGCGTATCAATAGAGGAAAGTTCAAGGAAGCAGCTGAAGATTATATTCAGGCATTGGAGTATGCTCCAGAACAGCAAGGACTGTATCAGAATTTGGTTATTTGTGAAATGTCTGATTCTAACTATGTTGATGCAGACAAGCATGTCGATGAAATGATCGGCAAATGGCCACGTTCCGCACAGCCTTATACCTTAAAGGCTGATATCAAACTGAAAGAGAAAGATACGATTCAAGCCATTTCTTTGTTGGACAAGGCATTGGAATTGGATCCTTATGAAGGTCAGGCTTGGTCTGGCCGAGGTATTCTGAGCATGACTCAGGAAAAATATGAAGATGCTGAGGAACAGTTTGGCAAGGCTATCCATTTGCTGCCGAAAAGTAGTGGTAACTATATCAATCGTGCTCTCTGCCGCTATTATCTGAATAAGTTGGGAGATGCTATGGCTGATTATGACATAGCCTTGGATATAGAACCGGAAAACTATATTGGCCATTATAACCGTGCTTTGCTTCGAGCTCAGCTGGGTGATGATAATCGTGCTATTGAAGATTTTAACTTTGTTCTCCAGCGGGATCCGGAAGATTATATGGCACTTTACAATCGTGCTACTTTGAAAGAACAGACGGGAGACTTGCGTGGAGCCATTGCGGATTATACTACTGTGATTAATCAGTATCCAGATTTCTGGACTGGTTTGCTAGCACGTGCGGAATGTCGCCGTAAGTTAGGTGACAATAAGGGAGCAGACCAGGATGAGTTCCGTGTAACTAAAGCACAGATAGACAAGCGTTACCAAGGAAAGACTGCCAAGGTGGTTAAAACCCGTAAACGTTCTGATAAAGACTTGGAGAACTATCATAGCATGGTGGTAGAAGATGAGACCGAGATGGAGCAGAAGTACAATAATGACTACCGTGGTAAAGTCCAGAACCGTAAAGTGGGAATGGATCTCCAGCCCATGTTTGTGCTGACCTATTATGAGAAAGCTCGTGAAGTGAATACTGGTGTACATTACTATAAGGCAATCGATGACCTTTATCGTGAATCTATGTTCTCTCAGAAACTGCTTATAACAAACTCTGAGGAACCTCTTTCAGAGATTGATGCAGACAGACAATTTCAATCTTTGGATCGTCATAGCAAGGAGTTGGATTTAGTGAGAGACAGTTTGCAGGCAGGCAAAATTTTCTTTGCCCGTGCTCTAGATTATTATCTGGTGCAAGACTTGGAGAATGCGTTGAGCGACCTTACTTTGGCCATTCATTATAATCCGGACTTATTTGAGGCATACTTTACTCGGGCTGTAGTCCGTTACAAGCTTATGGATGTCACTCGTGCTCAAGCTCAGGTGGAAACTACTGAGAGCCAGTTGGTGAATGCTCTTGCTCGCCAGAAACAAGAAGAGGTGAATCTCAGTCCAGGAATGTCCATGGAGAACAATGCCATGATGCTTGACCTTGACCAATGTATTTCCAAAGCGCCAGACTTTGTTTATGCATATTATAACCGTGGTAACTTGTCTATGGAGAACCGTGACTATCGTTCTGCTATACAGGATTATAGCCGTGCCTTGGAACTGAAAAATGATTTTGCAGAGGCTTTTTACAATCGTGGATTGGCTCATTTGGCATTAGATGAGATTTCTCAGGGAATTCAAGATTTAAGCAAGGCTGGTGAGCTAGGTCTTTACACTGCTTACAACATTATTAAACGTTATTCTGATGCAAAAGATTGAAATAATTGCAGTGAAATGCCTTAAAACTCAAAAGAATTGACTATTTTTGCGCACTCGAAATAGAAATAACAAACTAATTATGATAAATATTACTTTTCCTGACGGTTCCGTTCGTGAGTATGAGTCTGGCGTAACCGGTTTGCAGATTGCAGAGAGTATTAGTCCTCGTCTAGCAAAGGAAGTCTTGGCCATTGGTGTTAATGGTGAGACGATGGATTTGACACGTCCTATAGAAGGGGATGCGTCTATTGTGTTGTATAAGTGGGATGATCCAGAAGGCAAGCATACATTTTGGCATACCAGTGCCCATCTATTGGCAGAGGCATTGCAGGAACTTTATCCAAACATTCAGTTCGGTATCGGTCCAGCTATTGAGAATGGTTTCTACTATGATGTGGATCCAGGAGATGATGTTATCAAGGAAAGCGATTTCCCTAGAATTGAGAAGAAAATGCAGGAACTTGTTGCTAAGAAAGAGCAGCTGGTTCGAAAGAGTATAACCAAACAAGATGCACTTAAGGCATTTGGTGACCGTGGTGAGACTTATAAGTGTGAGTTGATTTCTGAGTTGGAAGATGGACACATCACTACTTATACTCAGGGTAATTTCACTGACCTTTGCCGTGGTCCGCACTTGCCATCTACAACACCTATCAAGGCCATTAAGGTCCTGTCTGTAGCTGGTGCATATTGGAGAGGTCAGGAAGACCGCAAGCAGATGACCCGTTTGTATGCCATCACTTTCCCAAAGAAGAGTATGTTAGATGAGTATCTAGTTCTGCTTGAGGAGGCTAAAAAACGTGATCACCGTAAGATTGGCAAGGAGATGGATTTGTTCATGTTCTCCGATATGGTGGGTAAGGGACTTCCAATCTGGCTTCCAAAGGGAACTGCACTTCGTCTGCGTCTAGAGGATTTCCTTAAGAAGATTCAGAAGAAGTTCGGCTATCAGCAAGTTATTACTCCGCATATAGGTAATAAACAATTATATGTGACTTCAGGCCACTGGGATCACTATGGTAAAGACAGTTTCCAACCGATAACAACCCCTGAAGAGGGTGAAGTTTATTTGCTGAAACCAATGAACTGTCCTCATCATTGTATGATCTACAAGAATACACCTCACTCATATCGTGATCTGCCATTCCGATGTGCAGAGTTCGGTACAGTATATCGTTATGAGCAGAGTGGTGAGCTTCATGGACTGACACGTGTACGTTCTTTCACTCAGGACGATGCACATATCTTCTGTCGCCCTGATCAAGTAAAAGATGAGTTCATGCGTGTAATGGACATTATCTTTATTATTTTCAAGGCTTTGGATTTCAATAACTATGAAGCTCAGATTTCACTTCGTGATCCTAACAACACCACTAAATATGTAGGAAGTGATGAGATTTGGGATAAAGCAGAACAAGATATCATCGATGCATGTAAGGAAAAGGGTCTTCAAGCTAAGATTGAATATGGAGAGGCTGCATTCTATGGTCCAAAACTTGACTTTATGGTAAGAGATGCCATTGGACGTCGCTGGCAGCTTGGTACCATTCAGGTGGATTATAACCTCCCTGAGCGTTTTGAGTTGGAATATATGGGTACTGACAACCAGAAACACCGCCCTGTGATGATTCACCGTGCACCATTTGGTTCATTGGAACGCTTCGTTGCTGTGCTGATTGAACATACTGCAGGTAAATTCCCATTATGGCTTACACCAGATCAAGTGGCTATCCTTCCTATTTCTGAGAAATACAATGATTATGCTGATAAACTTCGCTCATATTTCGAAGATAATGACATCCGTGCAGTCGTTGATGACCGTAATGAGAAGATTGGCCGTAAGATTCGTGATAATGAGCTGAAGCGTATTCCATACATGTTGATTGTAGGTGAAAAAGAGGAGTCTGAAGGTACAGTTTCAGTCAGAAAACAAGGTGCAGGAGACGAAGGATGCATGAAATTTGAAGATTTTGCGAAAAAAATCAACGAAGAAGTTCGCAATATGATAAATAAGTTATAACTTTGCAACCGCTTTTTAGATAAAGGATTTCAAATAATTACATTAATAAAAGAAAAACAGGAACATAAATTTTTTAATGAAGAACGAAAATTTTAAAGGACAGCATAGAATCAATGAACAAATCCGTGTTCGTGAAGTACGTGTCGTAGGTGATGAAATTGAATCAAAGGTAATGCCTACGCGTGATGCGCTCAAATTGGCTGAAGAGCTAGGAGTTGATTTAGTGGAGATATCTCCAACTGCCGTTCCACCTGTTTGCCGCTTGATAGATTATTCCAAATTCCTTTATCAGCTAAAGAAAAAGGCAAAGGAGCAGAAAGCAAAGCAGGTTAAGATGGAAATTAAAGAGATCCGTTTTGGACCTCAGACAGATGACCATGATTACAACTTCAAGTTGAAGCATGCTATTGGATTTCTCGAAGACGGTGACAAAGTAAGGGCTTATGTGTTCTTTAGAGGTCGCAGTATTCTATTCAAGGAACAGGGTGAGGTTCTATTACTTCGTTTCGCCAATGACTTGGAAGAGTATGGTAAAGTTGAATCCATGCCAAAACTTGAGGGTAAGCGCATGACCATCTTCATTGCTCCTAAGTCTAAGAAAGACAAAAGCAAGAAAGTTGAGAAGCCAGTTACTCCAAAGGCTGAGAAGCCAGAGGATGATTCAGCAAAGAATGAGGCTTAAAAAAGAAAAAGAGTTAAGTGCGTAACGTTCGGTATATACGTTGCCACTATTATTTAATAATCATTTAAATCAAAAAAAATGCCAAAAGTTAAGACTAATTCCGGTGCAAAAAAGAGATTTACTCTTACCGGGACAGGAAAAATCAAAAGAAAGCATGCTTACCATAGTCACATTTTGACTAAGAAGACTAAGAAGCAAAAGAGAAATTTGTGTCACTCTGCTATTGCCGATGTAACAAACGTTAAGCAAGTTAAGCAGTTGCTTTGTATGAAGTAATTTGAGTGTAGTCTGAGTAAGTTATTAAAAGTTTAACCGAATGAATAGCTTGAAGTTCGTTGGCTGTGAAGTTTAACGGCGCTACCATTCAAAAATGAAAAAATTATGCCAAGATCAGTAAATCATGTTGCTTCAAGAGCAAGAAGAAAGAAAATTTTAGGTCTTACCAGAGGTTACTTTGGTGCTAGAAAGAATGTTTGGACCGTAGCCAAGAATACTTGGGAAAAAGGTTTGACTTATGCATTCCGTGATCGCCGTAACAAGAAGCGTAGTTTCCGTGCATTGTGGATTCAGCGTATCAATGCAGGTGCTCGTTTGGAAGGTATGTCTTATTCACAGTTGATGGGTGGCTTGCACAAGGCTGGTATTGAAATCAATCGTAAAGTGCTTGCAGACCTAGCTATGAATCATCCAGAGGCATTTAAGGCCGTTTGCCAGAAGGCTAAGAACGCTTAATTAAAAGAATTCACGGGAGAATCTAAGAAATAGGTCGCACTTTAGTTCATGGGGATTCTCTACATAAAAACTGAAACCGAGATCGCTTTCTCCGCTCAATGGCGCGCCGGTAATCTTCGGATACGCTGGATTACAAAGACGGGGGGCCCTCAAATCCTATCTTTACAGGAGTTTCATCGCATCGACAGTGCGACCTTCCCCATTACTGATTAAAGAAGAGCCAAAGTTTAAGCTTTGGCTCTTCTGCATTTATATGAGATGTGTTGGGAACAAAATCAAAATGTTAGGTTATAGTAAAGTCTACCACCTTTATGTCAGCTATTGATTTATAGCCTATTCTCTATTATAATAATGGGAACTTATGCCAATTAAGGACATTGCATAAATTAATTCCAATACCTTATTTAATACCACGTGCGTTAAGCGCCTGTTGATAGCGTCGGGCGTTTATAAGATGTCCAGATAGTGTTTCTTCAAAGTTGTGACTGCCAGAGAAATCTTCTTTTGCACACATATAGAGATACTTGTGGCGTTCATAATTCAGTACAGCATCTATACCTGCAGGGGTAGGAATGCAGATAGGTCCAGGAGGGAGTCCCTCATACATATAAGTGTTGTATGGTGAATCATATTCTAAATGTTGGAATAGAATACGGCGTAAACCGAAGTCTTGAAGTGCAAATTTCACGGTGGGATCGCTCTGCAACTTGATGCCTCGTTGCAAACGATTTAGATATAGGCCAGCCACCGTAGCTTTCTCAGGTGCGTAGTTTGTCTCACTTTCCACGATAGAAGCCAGAGTGGTCACTTCGTCAGGGGTGAGCTTAGCCTCTAGTGCCTTTTTACGTCGATTTGCATTCCAGAATTTTTCTTTTTCTTTCTGAAGACGTTCCACTAGTTTATCTGGAGTAATGTCCCAGTACACCTCGTAAGTTTCAGGAATGAATAAGCAAGGCAGTGTTTCCTTTGAGTAGCCACCCACTTCTTTCATTCTCGTTTCATCGTTGAGTACTTGAGCTAGAGACAGAGAATCCAGCATTAGATTCTTACTCAAAACAGTTGTCATCTTTTCTATAGTGCGTGCCGGTGGCACTACTAGCTTTACAGGGGTTTGAATTCCATTTCGCAATTCTCGGACCAAATCCCACATGGTGGCATTGGTTGCTAGCTCATACCTTCCGGTGCGGTGTTTTTCTCCGTAACTTTTCAATTTACACATTAGTTCATAACCTAACATGGTTCTTGGATTACCGGTTTCAACAATTTTGTTTTTTATACTGTCAGCTGTATCATCTGTGTCAATGTAAATGTATGCTTTTTCAGTGTGCTGGAAGGGGCAAGTGAACAGCAGATAATAAATGGCTCCGCCTGCAACTAGAGCCATAATGAGTAAAAAGCCCAATAAGGCAAGTATCTTTTTCATAATGTTTTGTATTTGCTGCAAAGATACAGAAAACCTGGCATATATTTTCGAGCATGTAGTAAAATTTTGTGCAAACGTTTGCATTTAAATTCCACTTAAAAAAATGAGAATCAGTGATAAAATAAGATAATAATCTCTATTTTTGAAGAGAATAACTAAAATTTAATACATGAAACTTCAATTTAGAATAAGCTACCGCACAAAGTGGGGCGAGGAGGTCTGCGTTGACTTGACATCCTACAATGCTGCCGGTAAAGCTGTTCAGAAGATTTATCCTCTGACAACCGATAACGGAGAATATTGGAGTGGCGAAGTAAAATTGCCACAGACGGCTAGAAAAATCAGCTATTTTTATGAGATTCGTCGTGAAGGAGTAGTGACACGTGTGGAATGGAATGTCACCAAGCGCCTGTTGCCATTGGGAACAGGTGAACGTACCTACATCTTCTATGACTTTTGGAAGGATATTCCTTATGATTCTTACTTGTATTCTTCTGCCTTCACAGATAGTTTCCTTCATCGAGAACGGGAAGAAGAGATCAAGTTAGATTATACTCCAACTACTATTATCCTACGTGTGTCAGCACCTCAGCTCCGTGGAGATGATAGGTTGTTGTTGGTGGGTAATCAGGAAGCTTTTGGTAATTGGGACGTGAAGAAAGGTGTACCGATGCATGAGATTCAGCCAAATGAATTTATTTTGGCACTGGATCCAAGTAAGTTCCTATCCCCAGTGGATTACAAATATGTGTCCGTTGAGGCTAAGACTGGTGAGCTTCGTGCATGGGAACAGCGGGATAATCGTCGTTTACATGTACCATCACTTCAGAATAAAGAAGTGCTGTTAGTGACCGATGAGTCTGTAAATCTTCCATATCCCCAGTGGAAGGGAGCTGGATGTGTCATTCCTGTCTTCTCTTTACGGACAAAAGACAGTTATGGCGTGGGCGATTTTGGGGACATGAAGAAGATGATTGACTGGGTTGCACTGACAGGGCAACGAGTGCTTCAAATTCTTCCTATCAATGATACGACTATTACCAACACTTGGACTGATTCCTATCCATACAACAGCATTTCCATCTATGCTTTCCATCCACAATATGTATGCTTAAGCGCTTTACCTTCATTAAAAGATAAGAGCAAAGCTGCTCTTTATGAGAAACGGCGTCAAGAACTTAATGGTCTGCCGCAGATTGATTATGAAGCTGTAAACAAACTGAAACGTGCATACCTATTCGATTTGTTTGAACAAGAAGGAGAGGCGCTTATGGAATCTGAGGGCTTCAAGGATTTCTTCAGTAAAAATGAGATTTGGTTGGCTCCATATGCCGTGTTCAGTGTATTGCGTGACGAATATGGCACACCTGATTTCCGTACTTGGAAAACAAACAGCGTATATAATGAGAATGAAGTGAAGGCCCTTTGCCGCAAGACAAGCAGATTCTATTCTGATATCTGTTTCTACTATTTTGTGCAGTATTTGCTACATGTGCAGTTGCTTGAAGCTACTGAATACGGACATCAGAAAGGTGTGGTTATTAAGGGCGATATCCCTATAGGTATTTCTCGTAATAGTGTAGAAGCTTGGGTTGAACCTTATTACTTTAATATGAATGGTCAGGCTGGTGCTCCACCTGATGCTTTCTCTGTTAACGGACAGAATTGGGGCTTCCCTACCTATAATTGGGATGCTATGCTGGAAGATGGGTGTCAGTGGTGGTTGCGCCGTTTCCATAAGATGGCAGAATATTTTGATGCTTATCGTATTGACCATGTTTTGGGTTTCTTCCGTATATGGGAGATTCCATTGAATTCAGTTCATGGATTGTTGGGGCAGTTCTCTCCGGCTATCCCTATGTATCAGGAAGAAATTGAAAGTTATGGACTTCGTTTCCGCCCTGATTTCTTCACTCGTCCATATATTACTGATTGGATTGTGAATGAGATCTTCGGAGATTTCTCACAGGAAGTCTTCGCAACTTATTTAGACCATATTGAGGCTAATTTATTTAAAATGAAGCCTGAATATGATACTCAGCGTAAGGTTGAGGCTAGTTTCAAAGGAAAGAAAGATCCAAAGAGTATTACTATCCGTGATGGTCTCTATTCTCTCATTAGTGATGTCCTATTTGTACATGACCATAAAGACCCTCGTGGCTATCATCCAAGAATCAGTGCCCAGAATGATTATCTGTATAAAACATTGCCAGATGATCAGAAACTCGCTTTCAATCGTTTGTACAATGAGTATTTCTATCGTCGTCATGATCAGTTCTGGTATACCGAGGCCATGAAGAAACTCCCTATCTTGACACAGGCCACTCGCATGTTGGTATGTGCTGAAGATTTGGGAATGGTTCCGCACTGTGTGCCATGGGTAATGGATGAACTTCGTATCTTAACCTTGGAAATCCAAAGCATGCCAAAGAATCCTAAATATAAATTTGGCAACTTGGCAGAGAATCCATACCGTTCTGTAGATACGATTTCTACTCATGATATGTCCACGTTACGTGGTTGGTGGGAAGAAGATTGGGAATTGAGTCAGCGTTTTTATAATGAAGCTTTGCAGAAGGATGGTCCGGCTCCTCACCCAATGCCTGGTTGGCTAGCTGAAGAGATTGTGAGCCGTCATTTATTCTGTCCAAGTATGTTGGCTTTGATGAGTCTGCAGGATTGGTTGAGTATGGATGAGAAACTCCGTCTTCCTGACCCTAATGCAGAGCGTATCAATGTACCTGCTAATCCACGTCACTATTGGCGTTACAGAATGCACCTTACAATAGAGGAACTGATGGCAAGTACCGACTTTAATAATAAGGTGAAGACTTTAGTTGAACGTAGTGGCCGTTAAATGATAGATCCAAATAGCTCTATGAATATTAAAAATTTATTTATGACCTCCATGCTTAGCACTTCATTGAGCATGGGAGCTCAAGACTTTAAAAGCTGGCCCGTACCCGTTGGACCTATTTCCGAAATCTCGTATAGCCAGGATGTGACTCATTTTTCTGTTTGGTCACCTGCAGCAGACCAGGCAAAGGTGAATTTTTATCATAATGGGCAAGGTGGCGTTCCTTATGAGACTTACTCACTTTCCAAGAATTCCGATGGCACTTGGTCTGTCTCTGTGAAGGGAGATCTCAAGGGAACTTTTTACACTTTTCAGGTGCAGGTTGGTGGACAGTGGCAACCTGAGACCCAGGGTATCTTTGCCAAAGCAGTGGGTTTAAATGGAGAGCGTGCTCAGGTCATTGACTTGAACGAAACCAATCCTATAGGATGGGATGATGACAGACGTCCTTCACTGAAAAATTTCACTGATGTGGTGGTTTATGAGATGCATCATCGTGATTTCTCCATTGATGCAGAATCGGGAATTCATCATAAAGGCAAGTTTCTGGCACTTACGGAATCAGGTACAAAAAATGCTCAAGGGCTTTCTACTGGTATTGACCACTTGAAGGAATTAGGTGTTAACCATATTCATATCCTACCATCTTATGATTATGGTTCGGTGGATGAGACCCGCCTGAATACTCCGCAGTATAATTGGGGCTATGATCCAGTGAACTATAATGTTCCTGATGGCAGTTATTCAACAGATCCGTCAGACCCCAAGGTTCGCATTAATGAATTCAAGCAAATGGTCATGGCTTTGCATAAAGCAGGTATGCGTGTGGTACTTGATGTAGTATACAATCATGTTTTTGATGCAGCTGCATCGGCTTTCCAGCGTACGGCTCCAGACTATTTCTTCCGTCATAATGATGATGGATCTCTTTCCAATGGTTCCGGCTGTGGAAATGAGACAGCCAGCGAGATGCCTATGATGCGCAAGTATATGGTTGAATCTGTGCTTTATTGGATTAATGAGTATCATATAGATGGTTTCCGTTTTGACTTAATGGGGGTCCATGACATTGAGACCATGAACGCCATAAGGGCTGCTGTGAACAATGTGGATGCTTCCATCTTCATCTACGGTGAAGGATGGGCAGCATCTGCTCCTAAATATCCTGATGAGAAACTTGCTATGAAAGCTCATATTGCTCAGACTCCAGGTATAGCAGCATTTGGAGATGAAATGCGTGATGGCTTGCGTGGCAACTGGGCAAATGACTCAGAAGGTGCATTCCTTATCGGTGTACCTGGTAATGAAGAAAGTGTGAAATTTGGCATTGTAGGTGCTGTGAATCACCCAGGAGTTGATTATTCCCATGTGAACTATAGTAAACAGAGTTGGGCAGCTCAACCTTCTCAGATGATAAGCTATGTAAGCTGTCATGACGATATGTGTTTGGCAGACAGAATTAAGGCTACTGCACCTGGGGCAAGTATGGAAGAACGCATCCGTTTGCAAAAATTAGCAGAAACAGTGGTGCTAACTTCACAAGGAGTGCCTTTCATCTGGTGTGGTGACGAAGTGCTGCGTGACAAGAAAGGGGTGCATAACTCCTTTGAAAGCCCAGACAGTATTAATACCATTCAATGGAGGCTCAAGACTGAAAACCAGGATTTGTTCCAGTACGTGAGCAATATGATAAAATTGCGTATGAACCATCCAGCTTTCCGTTTGGGAACGGCAGAAAATGTGGTGAAAAACGTAACTTTTCTGCCTGTAAAGGGTGAGAATCTCATTGCATATCAAATAAATGGTGAGGCTGTTGGTGATAGTTGGAAGAGCATCATTGTGGTGTTGAACAGCAATCGTAAAGCTGCTAAAGTGGAAGTTCCGAAAGGTGTTTACACTATTGCAGTTCGTGATGGTAAGGTGGATGAGTCTTCCAATCTTCAATGGAAGGGAAGCAAACTTTCTGTACCAGCCCAGTCTGCTTTAATTATGTATAGATAAAACGAATAAGATATGAAGAAACTAATTATGTTTTTCAGTTGCTTGTTATCTCTTCTTGGGCTTCAGGCTGCTCCTAAAGTACCTGTAGTTGATCATATTGAGCCCGCTTTTTGGTTTACAGGCATGAAACAAACCGAAGTACAACTTATGGTCTATGGCCCCAACATTGCTGCATGTAATGTTGAGTTGAGTGATTATCCAGGTGTACTTTTGAAGAATGTGGTGGAATTGGAATCTCCAAATTATCTTCTAGTTTACCTGGAAGTAGCTCAGAATGCAAAGGCTGGTGATCTGACTCTTACCTTCACCAATGGCAAGAAAAAGAAAGTGATGCCTTATGAACTCCGTGACAGGGAGATGATAGGTGACAAACATTTTGGATTTGATGCCAGTGATGTGCTCTATATGCTTATGCCAGATCGTTTTGCTGATGGTAAGCCAGAAAGCGATGTGGTGAAGACTATGAACGAATATGTGGTGGACCGCAGTCAACCAAGCCTTCGTCATGGAGGTGACATTGCAGGATTGATGCAGCATTTGGATTATTTTGAGGAACTTGGTGTGACAGCCTTATGGTTCACTCCTTTGCTGGAGAATAATTCTCCAGACCGAGACGGATTTAGCACATATCATGGCTATGCAACTACAGATTACTATAATGTGGATCCTCGTTTCGGAACTAATGAAGAATATCGTGCATTAACTGATGCTTGTCATAAGAGAGGTCTGAAAGTGGTGATGGACATGATTTTCAACCATTGTGGATTTGAGCATCCGTGGGTGAAAGATCAACCTTCTAAGGATTGGTTCAATACAAATGAGTGGCTCAAGAGTGAGGATCCATTGGGAACTACTGCTACAAACGGCTTCCTGCAGACTTCCTATAAACTTACCCCTGTCATGGATCCATATGCGTCAGATGTGGATAAGTTCGAGACGACCGATGGTTGGTTCGTTCCTACTATGCCTGACTTGAACCAAAAGAATTATCATGTGATGCGTTATCTTATTCAGAATTCCAAGTTCTGGATTGAGACTATAGGTATAGATGGAATCCGTATGGATACCTATCCTTATGCCGATCGTCAGGCAATGTCAGACTGGATGGCTGAACTCAATGAGGAATATCCTAATTTCAATGTGGTGGGCGAAACTTGGGTGACTGAGCCTGCATATACTGCTGCATGGCAGAAGGATAGTCCTAATGCAATTATCAACAGTAACTTAAAGACTGTGATGGATTTCAGTTTCTATGATAAGATTAATTCTGCTGCCACCGAGGAAACTGATGCTTGGTGGGGTGGTTTGAATCGTATTTATAATAGTTTTGTATACGATTTTCTTTATGTAGATCCACTTCATGTGATGGCTTTTATAGACAATCACGATACAGACCGTTTTTTGAAGAATGGACAAAATGTCCCTATGTTAAAGCAGGCACTTACCTTGCTCCTTACAACCCGTCGTATACCTCAACTTTATTATGGAACTGAGATTTTGATGAATGGTACCAAAGAGGTTACCGATGGAAATGTACGTAAGGATTTCCCAGGTGGTTGGGCTGGTGACACTCACAATTGTTTCACTGCTGCTGGTCGAACTGCTGCAGAAAATGATATGTTTGATTGGACCAAGGCATTGCTTCAATGGCGTAAAACCAGTGATGTAATTGCTAAGGGTGATATGGTTCATTTCACTCCAATCAACGGTTGCTATGTGCTGGCTAGAAAGTACGAAGGAAAGACTGTTCTTGTCATCCTAAATGGAACCGATAGGGAAACTGAACTTCCAATGAGCCGTTATGCAGAGGTCATAGGAAATGTGAAAACTGCAAAGGATGTGACTAGTGGTAAGGTAGTTTCCTTGGAAGGTAATTTGAAGTTGGGGCCACGTGGATCACTGGTACTTCCTTATTAAAAAGCCTTTATAGACTGAATATTTTCTAAATAAATCACAAAAATGGAAATAAATCCCCTCAAGTAGGGGATTTATTTGTAATATTGCAAGGTGTAATAATGGAAACTACATATTTAAATCTATATGACAATGAAAAGAAACTATCTGATTCTTCCACTTTTGGGAGCCACTTTGCTGCTAGGCAGTTGTGTCTCTAAGCAGCAGTTTGCCGATTTGCAGACGAATTATCAGAATCTGCAGACCGATTACCAGTCACTTCAGTCACAGAACAGTGACTTACAGGTAAGACTGGCAGAAAGTAACACTCAGGTTAAGAGCCTGGAAGAACGTTTGGCAGAAGCACGTAAGCTCAATGAGGAGCAGCGCAAGGCTTATACAGAACTCCAGAAATCATTGGACAATAGCATCCAATTGAATAGTCAGGGTAATATTAACATCTCTAAGCTGGTAGATGAAATTAATGCCTCAAACAAATATATCAAGCAACTGGTGGATGCCAAGACAAAGTCTGATTCCTTGAATATGGTGCTCACAAACAACTTGACCCGTTCTTTGAGTCGTGAGGAACTGCAGGAGGTAGATGTGAAGGTTCTGAAAGGTGTGGTTTATATATCACTGGCTGACAATATGCTTTACAAGAGTGGCAGTTATGAAATCAATGAACGTGCAGGACAAACTCTGAGCAAGATTGCCAAGATTATAACAGACTACAAGGATTATGAGGTGTTAGTTGAGGGTAATACTGATAATGTGCCAATTTCCCGTCCTAACATTCGTAACAACTGGGATTTGAGTACTTTACGTGCTGCTTCAGTAGTAATGGCACTTCAAAATGAATATGGAGTGGATCCTAAGCGACTCACTGCAGGTGGTCGTGGTGAGTATAATCCTATTGCGACAAATGACACAGAGCTAGGCAAACAACGTAATCGTCGTACTCAGATTATCATTACTCCTAAGTTAGATCAGTTTATGGAACTTATTGAACAAGCTCCTGAAACCGAAGAGTAAATTATTATATTTATAAGAAAGGAATCCCCGGAAAATACTTTTGTTTTCCGGGGATTTTTTATTTCAGATTGATGACCACATATTCGGAATCTGTTCCGATTCGGAATTTAGGTCCCCATATTCCCATTCCAGAGCTGATGTAATATTGTGTTTCACCCCGTTCCCATGACCCATGAGCACATTCATACATGCTACGGGTAATCCAGGTTATAGGCAATATCTGACCATCATGTGTATGCCCAGCTAGTTCCAGATCCACACCATTCTGTTCCGCTTCTTCCAAATTGTAGGGCTGGTGGTCCAATTCTATGATGTATTTACTGTGGTCTATTCCTTCCATGATATCCTTTAGTGATTTGCGTTCCTGGTTCGTTCGGTCATCACGTGATACCAAAGCCAAATCGCCTACATAAGCCACAGAATCCACCAGTAGATTAATGCCTGCTTTCTTGCAGAATTCTATTTCCTGACTGGTTCCTGTCATATAGTCGTGGTTACCTAAGCAGGCATAGACAGGCACTTTCAATGCCTTGAACTCTTCATGCATCTGTTCTTCATTCACAGGACGGATACTGCCGTCAATAATGTCACCAGCTATCAACACCAAGTCTGGATTCTCATCATTTATTAATTTAATCCACTTTCTTAACTCTGGCCGTAAAATATGGTAACCCAGATGTAAGTCACTCAACATCACAATCTTGAGAGGCTTTGTAATCTTTGGACTGGTATAGCTCAGCTCTACACGTTGTTTGTCATGATAATGAACGTTTCCATAGATGAAGACAGCCAACATAGCCAAGGTAAGTATAAGGCTGGTTTTGCTGTTATTGTAGAAGAAACGTTTTGGAAGAACACGTATCAGGCGTAAGAAATCTAACAGCAGGAAGGTTAGGAATAGGTAGAGCAGCACTATCAGATAACCCGTTCCTACCTTGTACATGAAGGTAGATAATGCCATGGGCATGGCATTCCTGTTGCCAAACATGTGCAAAAAGAAAAGGCTAAATGCAGCCAACTCACCGAGTACTACTCCCCATCGGATCAGTTTATTATTGGGAAGCATCTTCCAACTGCGCCACATGACGTAGACTTGACCTATTAGTGGAAGCAATGTTAATGCTAAGAAGAACAATCTCATATTTATCCTTATTTTTATGGTTGCAAAGATATAGTCTTTTCTTTGTTCTTTCGTAATACAATTTGCTGAATGTATTACCGATTTTACATAAATCAATAAGAAGGACGAACCTTTTTGGCCCGTCCTTTACTTTTTACCTTATTGAAAACTTCTGTCTTTGAACCTATTTGGTATATTCATTCAGACCGGTATTCTGCAGGGTGCTGTTGAGAATTCTCAGGTACTTCTTGTACTGATCTATTGTCAGTACACGGCTGGTCTGCTTCAAATTCTTCTCTACTGCCTTTTTGATTTCCAGAGTCTTAGTCTCTTCATTTGTTTCCTGACATGCCTGTTGTAGGGCATCCTGCAGTTTAATGGTGGCACTCTTGATTACTGAGGTCTGATACCCGTCCATCTGGAGATAAGATCCCATCTTATCCATTTTATTGTTCATACGATTTGTGTTCACATTGTTGTTGACTGCTGCGAATGAGCTAACTGATACTGCGAAAACTGCTACTAAGGAAAGAATAAACTTTTTCATAATTTTCTATTTTTAATGGTTATTATTTTACTTTCTATTTTTGTTTCTGTCATCGGTTTTTATCCTTTTGACACTACAAAGGTACGATGACTTTCATGAGTTAGAAAACATAGTCCGACCAGTGCTAGAAAACTATCGACCAATCGACGAACAAGCATGAATTTGTCGGAAAAAGTAGGAGGTTATCGTTATTTCGGAAATATATTTTTCACGAAAACCAAAGGGGAATGAAGATGTTTTTAAATATAATTGCTATCTTTACCCAAAGTTATAATCAAATACTTTTTTTTATGAATAAGAAGGTATTATTTATCTGTTTGTTGACTTTCATTGGTTTACAGTCTTGTCAATCTGATACGGTCTACGTCCTTAAGGCTGGCTCTGTGAGCATGACCATTGATGCAGAAAATGGAGCTCGAATTATATCATTTAAATTTGGTGATAGGGAAGTCTTGTCCCAACTGCATAGGGGAGAGTCATTTGGTAGTACCTTTTGGACCAGTCCACAGAAGGACTGGAACTGGCCACCCGTGCCTGAATTTGACAAACTTCCATATACTGTGGAGCAGAAAGATGGAAAATTGGTTATGAAAAGCGAGATTTCAGAACAACTTAAATATCGGATTATAAAATCTTTTTCTGCTGATGAGGAAACACAATCTATTCTTGTTACTTATACAGTAGTCAATGAAAGTGGTGAGGATCGAAGTGTGGCTCCATGGGAAATCAGTCGTGTTCCCAATGCCGGACAGATTTTCTTTGATACTCCTGTAAATGAGATTTCACCAGCTGGCTTGTTGGATTTTCATGAGGTTGAGGGTCTTTCATGGTATCAGGCAGATGTGGCAAATGAAAACCGTAAGATTAATGCCGATGGAAAAGGTTGGCTTGCTTATGCCAATGACGGCTTGTTGCTGGTGAAGCAGTTCCAGGATTTGGACTCCTCGGACCCTGCTCCCGGTGAGGCCGAGGTTCAGGTTTATGTAAATAATGGGAAGACATACATAGAACTTGAAAGTCAAGGTACATATACCCATCTGCATCCAGGAGAGCAGCTTGAGTGGACAGTCCGTTGGATGCTTGTTCCTTATGAAGGTGAATCAGAATCTCCAGAAAATCTTATTTCACAAGTAAGAAAATTGCTTAAATGATAGATTTAATAAAGTCATCATTTTTCGGGTTTCCTTAAGGAGAAAATTATTTCTCTAGTTAGAGAAAAATATTTCCCTAGTTAGGAAAAAATTTTGTGTCCTAAATCGTATTATAATTTTACGAAAGGCATAGCTGTAAATTCATTGGATAGTGTTAAAGAAAAAAGAGGATTTTGATGAATCCTCTTTTTGATAATGTCTTATGTTACTTTTACTGTTTTTTGAATGGTCCACCATAGCTGATAGTACCGTATTGGATAGGATTGAAGTTAGCATTCAGGTACACGTTGTATAATTTCTCATTCAGGTGTACCTTGCCATTCTCATCCACATCTGAAATAATCTTCACGTCTTTCAGCATATTAGCCTTGGCCTCCAAGGTTACCATTTTTGAGACCAATTCTTCTTGAAAAGCCATTCGCGCTGCCTCTCGGTTGTAACGTTTAAATCGGTCTCGTCTCCCTTTTACCTCAAAAAACGTGTATAGTTTCCATAAGTGCTTTTGCTTAAGCTGAATTGAGTTCAGACTGTCATAGTCCAGTTGAGACATAGGGGTAAAAACGGTGAGCAATACTTCGTCAATGTCCAGATTGTCTGGACCTTTTTCTTTGGCCAGTTCTACCAAGTCGGCTGAAATCTGCCTGCTAATCAAATCATACTTATATATGTTCATTGTAGTAGTAAGATGAAGGGACCTTTTCCCTTTTATTAGTTTACAAACCTTCTTTTAATATGTTTTTCGCTTACAAATATATAATTTTTTATTCGAACATTCACATTTCGTGCCCGTTATGTTTTAAAAAAAAGTGTTTTTTTACAAAAAATGTTTCGGAATTCTTGAATTATTTAAATATATCTCTAGTTTCAATAGTGTTCATACAAAAGAGGCTTGCTGTACAGCAAGCCTCTTTTGTTGTCAGGTACTCAACCGAACTTCTTATATAAAGGTTATTCAGTTTTATGCTCTTTTATAACTTTTACCAAAGCTGCAGCTATGAAAAGTAGGATTCCTGACAGGAAAAGCATGCCAGGCTGGTTGGCTGCACCATTTTCAGCAGTGCCGATTATACTCAGAATTACACCACCTAGGAGGGCAGCAATAATCTGTGGCAAACAGATAGTTCCGTTGAAAAGTCCTAGATAAGTTCCCATATGGCCCACACCAGAGAGGGCATTGGTCAAGATGGTGAACGGTAGAGCCAGCATGGCTGCCCATGCAGCACCAATCATGAGGAAGCTTATGAATAGTACGTACTGATCATGGATGTAATAGGTACTGATGAAGCCAATACCTCCAATAATGAGGCTGACAATGTATGCTACTTTGTGATTTTTGAACATTGGAATGACCACAGCCCAAATGACAGAACCTATAGCTTGCACAGCAAATAGCACGCCTACCCAGTTACCTGCTGCTTGATATTCAGGAGAGGCAACTTGAATGACACCATCCACTACAGGAGCATTGAATGCGTTGGCAGCTATGGCACCATTGGTATAATTCCACATATAGAGGAATGCTGCCCAGCAGAAGAATTGAACCAGACCGACAGTCCAGAAAGCCTTAGGGGCATTGACCAGTAGTTTGAACATGCTCACGTTCTCATCCTCTTTCGGCTTTTCTGTCAATCCGTTGTATTCAGCATATTCCTGTGGGTTCCATTCTTTTACCTTGCTAGTAGTATAGATGACACAGAGAATCAAGATGAGGGCTCCAATGTAGAAGGAGTAGATGACAGAATCGGGTACCACACCTTCGGGGGCAATGTTGCTGATGCCTATTGCTGTGAAGACGATAGGGAAGAGGTAACCCACCAGAGAGCCTGCATTGCAGAGGAAACTTTGGATGGAGTAAGCCAAGCCCTTTTGTTTCTCATTGACCATGTCACCTACCAGCATCTTGAATGGCTGCATAGCCATGTTGATACTGGTATCTAGGAACATTAGTGAGATTAGGCCAAAGATCATTGCAGTGCTCACAGCCATGCCGAAACTACCGGCATTAGGAAGCATGCACATCACAAGAACGGCTACTGTTGCACCAATGAAAAGGTATGGAATACGACGTCCAAAACGGCACCAAGTCTTGTCACTGTATTTACCTACCAATGGTTGTACAATTATACCCATTAGTGGAGGTAGAATCCAGAAGAAACTCAGGTCATGTGGATCAGCACCCAGAGTGGCAAAGATACGGCTAATATTGGCACTTTGCAGGGCATACGCGATTTGTACGCCAAAAAATCCAAAGCTCAGATTCCAGAGCTTCCAGAAATTTAAGTCAGGTTTTTGTTTCATTAGTATTATATTTGCTTTTTATGTTTAGTCTTTTTGAATGTCGGGGCTGACCGGACGGGTGGTTCCACGTACAATTAGCTTAGTTTTGATAATTTGGTTACGGTACTTCCCGGGTGGAATACGTCCTTCCAACTGGTCTATAAGTGCCTTTGCAGCTTCTTCACCCACACGTAACCCTCGTTGCTCAACAGTGGTGAGTTGCGGTTCACAGCTTATGGCACGCGTTCCGTTGGTGAAACCACAGATGGAGATATCTTCTGGTACACGCATTCCCATGCGTTTCACAGAGTAGAGTATACCCAAAGCCGTGTCATCATTGGTAGCAAAGAATCCATCAGGATAGAGGCTACTTATTACTTTTGGGGTTATGGTTTCTGCATCATTCCGGTTGTCACATAGAATCACCATTTCTTTGCGATAAGGTATTCCATATTTAAGTAGGGCATCCTTATAGCCATTGAAGCGGTTTTTGGAAATCTCCAAGTTCATGTTGGCTGAATAGTGACAAATGTTTCTGCATCCTGTTTTAATTAGGTGTTCGGTTGCAGTGAAAGCACCTTGATAGTCGTCCACCACTACTCTGCTTGTGCGCAGCCCTGTGCAGATGCGGTCATAGAAAACCAGTGGGATGTTGTCTTTTATGGCTTCTTCAAAATGAGAATAATCTGTGGTGTCCTTAGCTTGGGAGATGATAATACCCTTGACTTGGGACAGACGGAATGCCTCTAAAATCTGTTTCTCACGCTCATAGGAATCATCGCTCTGAGCCACCATGATTCTATATTTTGAAGCCAGACAGCATTCCTCTATTCCAGTAAGTACGCGAGAGAAATAATGATGTGTGAACTGAGGCACCACTACCCCTATAATTTGAGGACGGGCATGACGTTGGCTTCGAAGGGTGGAAGCCAGTATATTAGGCTGGTATCTATGCTGCTTTGCATAAGCCTGTATCTGCTTCCTACGCTCTATACTGATGCTGGGACTATCTTTTAGTGCACGTGAAACGGTAGAAACAGAAACGTTCAATGCTTGAGCAATATCCTTTATTGTAACAATGTTGTCTTCCATGGCTTTTTTTAAGGCTCGATACAAAGATACGTATTTTTTTAATATAGGTCAAAATCAATAATATAATTCATGAAATCAGCTATGCAAACGTTTGCATTCGCGTAATGAAAAAAAGTTAGGAAAAATTACTTGCTAACCACAAATTAAATCTAAATTTGTATCGGCTAAGATATGGGCCAACCTAAAAATCTTAAATTTAGTGTTAACTTTAGTATATAAATCGTGCATGAAACAAGTAAATTTTAGAGCCCATCGGGTTCTTGCCCTTCTTTTAGGGCTGTTCTTGTGTATGAGTACCTATGCACAGACGATTACTGTGAAAGGTCTCGTGAAAGATGCAACTGGAGAAACCGTAATTGGTGCTAATGTTCTTGAGAAAGGAACAACCAATGGTACTATCACCGATTTCGACGGTGTGTTCCAGCTGCAAGTGAATAGAGGAGCTACAATCGTAGTCTCTTTCGTTGGATATAAGACTCAGGAACTTGCTGCAGAGCCAAACATGGTTATCACTTTGGAAGATGATTCCGACTTGTTGGAGGAAGTCGTAGTCATCGGTTATGGTGCTGTGAAGAAGAATGACTTGACAGGTTCTGTAACGGCACTTCGTCCAGATGAGAAGAACCGACCACTAGCTACTTCAGCTCAGGATTTGATGCAAGGTAAGATTGCCGGTGTAAGTGTGACCAGCAATGGTGGTACTCCTGGTGGTTCAGCTACCATTCGTATTCGTGGTGGATCATCATTGAATGCCAGCAATGACCCATTGATCGTTATCGATGGTTTGGCAATGGATAACATCGGTGTCAAGGGTGCGCCTAACGCATTGGCAATGGTTAATCCTAATGATATTGAGAGCTTTACCGTACTGAAGGATGCTTCTGCAACTGCCATTTATGGTTCCCGTGGTTCAAATGGTGTTATCATCATCACTACCAAGAAGGGTCGTTCTAACCAGGCTCCAAGGATTTCTTACAATGGTAATGTCTCTGTTTCTAAGGTGAACAAGACCATTGATCTTCTGGATGCTAAAGAATACCGCAACTTTATCAACAGTTATTATGGTGATAACAGCACTGCATCTTCTTTGCTAGGCAATGCGGACACAGACTGGAACAAGGAAATCTTCCGTACAGCCATCAGCACTGACCACAACGTAACTATGGCTGGTGGTTTCAAGCATGTTCCTTATCGTCTTTCTTTGGGTTACACCGACCAGAATGGTACACTGAAGACTTCCAACTATCAGCGTTACACTGCCAGCTTGAATTTGAATCCAAGCTTCTTGGATGATCACCTTACCTTTAATATTAATGGTAAGTTCATGTATGCCAAGACTAGTTATGCAAACACTGGTGCTATTGGTGCTGCAAACCGTATGGATCCTACTCATCCAGTCTTTGCAAGTGGCTATGACTTGTTCAATGGCTACTTCACTTGGACTGACAATGGAGCTGCTTTGAATGATCCAAACTGGCCTGTAACCAAGAACGGTAATGCCGCATCCAACCCTGTAGCTTTGCTGAATGAGACTTCTGATAAGGCTGACTCTTATGATTATATGGGTAATGTTGAGGTTGACTACAAGATTCATGGTTTTGAGGATTTGCGTTTGCACATGAACTTCTCTGGTGACTGGGCTAACGGTAAGCAGAACACTATTCGTGAGCCATGGGGTCAGAGTAATACTTATTATGGCAATAAAGGTTATACGAAGGAAAATAAGTATAATTTGATTTACTCTGCTTATGCACAGTATTACAAAGACTTCAAGGATGTTCACCATGTAGATGTGATGGGTGGTTATGAGTGGAGTCACAACAAGTTCTGGGGTGACAGCTACTATGCAGGAACTTATCCTTCTACTAACACTGTAAGTCCTAATCAGCCTTACGATGAGTCTACTGGTATTTGGAAGCAGGAAAGCTATCTGGTTTCATTCTTCGGACGTGCAAACTATAGCTGGGATGACCGTTATCTCTTGACTGCTACAGTACGTCGTGATGGTTCTTCACGATTCAAAGATCACTGGGCAACCTTCCCATCTGTAGCATTTGCTTGGAAGATTAAGGATGAGAACTGTTTGAAGTATACTGACTGGGTTTCTGACCTCAAATTCCGTATGGGATGGGGTAAGACAGGTCAGCAGGATGGTATTGGTAACTACAATTATTTCGCATCTTACGGTGTGAATACTACCAATGTAGACGGTCGTTATCCTATCAAGGGTGTAAATGACTCTGGTTTACTTTACCGTCCAAATGCATACAATGAAAATTTGAAGTGGGAAACCACTACTACCTACAACGTAGGTTTCGACTATGGATTCCTAAATAACCGCATTAGTGGTGCTTTAGATTTGTACTGGCGTGAAACTACCGACCTAATTAATACGGCTTATGTATCTGCTGGTTCTAACTTCCGTAACCAGGTAGTAAGCAATATCGGTTCTATGCACAATGCCGGTGTAGAATTCTCTGTTACCGTTCGTCCTATCCAGACTGAGAACTGGCAGTGGAGCATCACTGCAAATGCAACCTATAATGATAATAAGATTGAGGAACTGACAGGTGAGTCATCCGTAGTAAAGACTGGTGGAATCTCAGCAGGTACAGGTAACACTGTTCAGGCTCAGGCTCCTGGTCATCCAAAGAATTCCTTCTATGTATACCAGCAGGTATATGGTGCCGATGGTCAGCCATTGGAAGGTGTCTATGTAGACCGCAATGCCGATGGTCAGATTTCTGATGATGACCTTTACTTCTACAAGAGTCCAGATGCTCCTTTCACAGCAGGTTTGAGCTCTAACCTTCAGTACAAGAACTGGGACTTCGGCTTCACTTTACGTGCAAACTTAGGTAACTATGTATTCAATGATACTGAGGCAGGCTTCATGAATATGGACAAGCGTTTTGATAGCTCATTCAGTTATTTGCAGAATGTAACTCATGCATCTGTAGCTCGTGGATGGAAGACTTATGACCATGCAGTATCTGACTATTGGGTAGAAAATGCTAGCTTCTTGAAGTGTGATAACATCACATTGGGTTATTCATTTGATGGCCTCTTCAAAGGTTCTTCTTACCAGGGTGCCAGTGGTCGTGTTTACGCTACAGCATCAAATGTATTCACAATAACTAAGTACAGCGGAATTGATCCTGAGGTTTATGGTGGTATTGACAATAACATGTATCCTCGTGCATTCTCACTCTTACTTGGTCTGTCATTGAACTTCTAATTAACTAATCAAGGTAAAATTATGAACTTAAGATATTTCAAAAATATAATCCCAGCAGCAGTAACACTGTTAGCTTTGGGCATGAGTTCTTGCACCAAGGATTTGGATGTGACCCCAATCGACCCAGGTACCATCATGGAGGTTGATGAGGCTGCTCTTTATTCCAAGTGCTATGCCAATATGGCATTGGCAGGTAACACGGGTGCAGACGGTGACTGTGATATCGATGGTCTGGATGGCGGTACTTCTGGTTTCGTACGTCAGATGTGGAATGCCGGTGAATTGCCTACAGACGAAGCTATCTGTGCATGGGGTGACCCAGGTATTCCTGCATTTAACTATAATACATGGGATGCTGCACATCCTATGTTGATGGGTTTCTACTATCGCTTGTATGCAGGTATAGATTTTTGCAACCATTATTTGGATGTATGTGAAGGCATAGACGCCACTCGTTATGCAGAAGTTCGCTTCTTGCGTGCATTATATTACTATTATCTGATGGACCTTTATGGAAACGTTCCATTTGCTTTGGAAATTTCTGCTGAGAGTCCAGAGCAGATTTCAAGAGCTGAACTTTTCAATTGGATTGAATCTGAATTGAAGGAGGCAGTTGGTAGTATGCTTACACCTGCTGCTCGTACCAGCTCTTCCGATGGCTATGGTCGTGCAGATCAAGATGCAGCAAATCTGCTTTTAGCTCGTATGTATCTGAATGCAGAGGTTTATACTGGTTCTGCTCGTTGGGCTGATGCTAAGACCTATGCAGAGAAGGTTATCAATGGCCCTCACAAACTCCATACAACACCAGTGAATGGATGGACTGCTTATCAGATGTTGTTTATGGGTGACAATGGTGAGAATGGTGCTTCTGTAGAGGCAATTCTTCCATTGTTGCAGGATGGTGTAACCACTACAGCTTACTGTACTACATTGTTCTTGATGGCTTCTACCTGGAAGTCTGATATGAATACTACTTCAGATTATGGTTCAATAGAGTTCTGGGCTGGAAACCGTGCTAGAAGACCTCTTCTAGATAAGTTCTTCCCAACTTCCGATGCTCCTGCAGTGGATACTCCAGAAATGCAGAAAGCAGCAGGTGATGATCGTGCCTTATTCTTTGGCTTAGGAAGAAAGTCTCTTCCTGTTACTGTTCCTACCGATTTTGAGTATGGTTATTCAGTGAAGAAGTTCCGTAATACTTATGCTAATGGTGGTTCTGGTCATAATTCAAAGTTCATTGATACTGATTATTTCTTGATGCGTTCTGCTGAGGCTTATTTGATAGCAGCTGAGGCTGATGCTCGTCTGAATGGAGGAAGAACTACTTCTGCTGGTTCAGGTTATATTAATCAGCTTCGTTATCGTGCTAATGCTACCACACAATCTTCTTATACCACAGAAGAGATTCTGGATGAACGTGCACGTGAACTTTACTATGAAGGTTTCCGCCGTACCGACCTGATTCGTTATGGTTACTTTGGCGGTTCAAACAGTAGCAAGTATCTTTGGGAATGGAAGGGTGGTGCAGAAAACGGTACCAGTTTGCCTGCTTATCGTAACCTGTATGCTATTCCTGCTGAGGATATCAATGCTAATCCAAAATTGACTCAGAACCCAGGTTATTAATTCTAAAAGCAAGAAGATTATGAAAAAGATATTTTCAAATACGGTTTTATTGCTGGCTGGTGTCTTCGCATTGAGTTCATGCGAGAAGGACCTGGATTCAAATCCTACATTGGTTAATCCTACCACCTTCACCTTGAACACTCCAGCAGTATCCAGCAATATTGAACTGGAGAATACAAATAGTATTACACTGACTTGGTCACAACCACAGTTTACTGAACCTAATGCCCCTGTGGCTGCCAACTATTTGGTTCAGTTCTCACCAACTGGTTCATTCAATAAAAGATTTGACCCGAATGCTGAGGAAAATCCAGGTGCTGACTATTTTCAGTTTGATGAGACTTTCACTACCTGCTCTGCAACATTTTTATCAGAGGACATAGACAAGGCTGCAGAACATATTCTGGGTTGGGAAAGTGAAGCAGATGTTCCTTCATCACTTAATTTGACTTTCCGAGTTCTGGCCGCAGTTCAGAATGCTTCATTCGAGACACTTTCATCCATTACATCAAACGAAATTACCCTTGGTGTAGTACCTTATTATGTAATGTTGGTAGCTGCAGACCCAGATATCTGGTACTTGATTGGTAGTGATATCGCAGATGGTACATGGGGCGGCTCAGTTCCTACTCAGACATTCCCAATGGAGACAGTTAAGGATTATGCTTATAACACTTCTACTGGTGCCGGTATCATCACTTGGACTGGTTATTTGGAAGGTAAGGGCTTCAAACTGAAACATACTCCTGATTCTTGGGATGAACAGTGGGGTCAGGGTGCTTCCTTCGGCGAGTTCGTTATGAATGATGGTGGTTCAGGCAACATTACTGTTCCAACAGCAGGCATCTACACCGTTACTTTGAATACTGAGACTAATGAATTGACTATTGAGGCTACTGATAAAGCTAAGGTATTTGCTGGTATGTCTATCTCTGGTGACTTCAATGGATGGGGTGACACAGAAATGGCTCCAATTCATACGGCAGTGGCTGAAAACCATGACTGGTATGCTACTGTGACTCTGGATGGTACTCAGGGTATCAAGATCAAGGAAACTGGTTCTTGGGATTACAACTCTGGTGGTGCTCTTGTAGAGCTCCAGGATGGTAGTTACTATGGCACAGGTAGTAATGGTGGTGACAACTTGTATCCAGCTGCTGGTACATATCTGGTTATCTATAACGATATTACTCGTCACTACCGTTTTATTCTACAGTAATAACCTTTAATACGCAATTTAAATGAAAAAGACATTATTATATGCATTGTTACTGTCCACTACTATGGTGGCATGTACAGGCGATTATGAGGACTGGGCTACCCCACAGAGTAATGCCCAGGAAGATGGTATCTCTTTCAACGGTGCTCGCGTACAGGAGGTTGGTACCATAGATTTTGCAGAAGTAACTGAGCCAACAGTAAAAGTTGCTACTATTACTGCTCCTACTTCTTCTAGCTCAGATTTCAAGGCTACTGGCGATTATTCTTTGCTAATTGATGGTGTAGAATATGCTATTGATGCTGATGGTTTCATGAGCACGGATGAATTGGTAAGTCTTGTTGAAGGTAAGTATGGCAAGCGTCCTACAACCCGTGATGTGGATGCAACTCTTGTAAGTTGGTTGACCAATGGCTCAACTACTGCAAAGGTGACTACAGCTTTCCAGATTCATGCAATTCCAGAGGCTCCAGTTATAGAGGATGCCTATTACATAACTGGTGGTATTAATGGCTGGAACAACACCAATACAGACTATGTTCTGAAAAACAGTGGTGCTGATGTATACGATGACCCAATCTTCACTTGTCTGATACCTGCTGAGGTCGTAGGTGATGGATTTGAGTACAAGGTTACTCCTGAAAGTGGTCTGGGTGGTGACTGGAGCAGCTGTCTGACTGCATCTGACACAGAAGGTAAGTTCTGGGACAAGAACCAGGGTGGAAATCTTGCTGTTGCAGGTGTAGAAGGTGCTATGCTGTACAAGATCATTTTCGATATGCTGAACATGACCTATGAAGTTCAGGCTTTGAGTTTCAAGCAGTTTGTTTATTTCATAGGTGCTACCGATGGTTGGTCACAGGCTTATCAGAAGTTGGAATCTCCAGATTACAGTGGTGTATACACAGGCTTTGTCTATGTAGCTGATCCAAATGGTTGGGGCCTGCAGTTCAAGTTCCAGAGAACTCAGAATTCTTGGGATGATGAAATTAACAGTGGTACATTCTCATCTATCACAGGTGATTTGGAAGATTGTGGTGGTAACATTGGCGCTACTGCTGGTGAAGGCGTTTACTTCTTTACTATGGATTTAGCCAATTCAACACTGAATGCAGTTAAGGTGAATACCATGGGTATTATTGGTGATTTCAATGGCTGGAGTGGTGATGTAGTTATGACTTGGGATGCAGAAAACTACTGCTATGTGGCAGAGAATCCTGGTGTTACCTCAAGTGGATGGAAATTCCGTATTAATGAAGGATGGGATATTAACTTGGGTGGCTCTATCAATGAATTGGTTGCCAATGGTGATAATCTGAGTGTTGTAGGTGACGTTGTCAAGCTATATCCTACCCGTAAGGACAAAGACAAGATTTATTGTACTGTAGAATAAGTCTTCTCTTTCCTTGAAAGGTTAAGTAAAGGAAGTCCCTTGCGCATGTGTGTAAGGGACTTCCTCTTTTATTAGGGTTTTCCCTCTAAAAAATAGGGGAAATAACTTGATGGAATCTGAATCCTACTATATCTTTGCATGTGATAAAATAAAATGACTATATATTATTTTAGATTATGAAAGAGAACAAATCAAACATCATTACTGCCTGCATTTTGGCAGTGGGCCTACTGTTTGGTGGGTTAGCTATCCGCTCAGGTATTACTACTTTCAAGGACCGTGACCGTCAGGTAACTGTGAAGGGATTGGCAGAGAGAGAGATTAAAGCCGATAAGGTCACTTGGCCGTTGACATACAAGGAAATCGGAAATGACCCTACTGAAATGTATAACTTACTTGAGCGCAAGAATAAGATTATTGTGGAATGGTTAAAGGCTGGTGGCGTGAAAGAAGATGAAATCAGTGTAAACCCTCCTCGTATTATGGACCGGCAGGCAGATAACTACGGCAACGAACAGATGCGTTACCGTTATAAGGCTGTCAGTGTGATTACAGTTACCAGCAAGAGTGTGGATGCTGTACGTGCTTTGATGAAGAATCAATCTGAACTAATGAAGCAGGGTGTGCCTATAGTTTCTGAAGAGTATGGCAATGATAATGTCAATTATGAGTTCACTGGCTTGAACGAAATTAAGCCAGCCATGGTAGAAGAGGCGACCAAGAATGCACGTGCCACTGCAGAGAAATTTGCAGCAGACTCTGGAAGTAAACTTGGTGGTATTTTCCATGCTACTCAGGGTCAGTTCTCAATTGAGGATCGTGATGCAACAACTCCTTACATTAAGCGTGTCCGTGTGGTGAATACCATCGACTACTATCTAGATTAATGCTTTACATTAAAATAGTTTTTGAATCCCCTTTAGGTAACTCCTAAAGGGGATTCCTTTTTCTATTATTGGTTTGTTTTAAATTGTAGCTTCACCGTTTTTTATTATCTTTGCCAAGATTTATGATGAAACTCACATACATATTTCATAGTGGCTTCGCCTTGGAAACAGATTATGCAATCTTGGTGTTCGATTACTGGTTGGATCCTGCAGGTGTGATGGATAGTCTTCTTCGTAGCCAAAAGCCGTTGTATGTGTTTGTGAGTCATTTTCATGAAGATCACTTTAACCCGAGTATTTTTCAATGGAGGTTACAAAAAGCGAATATCACTTACATACTTTCCAAAGATATCCTTCAACATCAAAGAGCAAAGAAGAACCAAGGGGATATATGGCTTGCGAAGGGTGAAAATTTTGAAGATAGAGTTATATCGGTCGCTGCTATGGGAAGTAATGATAGTGGAGTTTCTTGGGTTGTAAATACTTTAGGGAAGGCTATTTTTCATGCTGGTGATTTGAACAATTGGTATGCACGCTTCCTATCAGAGATTAGTCCTGGGGAAATTATGCATTTAAGGGAGACCAATGAGGATGTAGATCCTATCTATGAAGAAAAATTATTTATAAGAGAACTGGAGATGATAAAGAAAATGACACAAAAATTCGATGTTGTCATGTTTCCTGTGGATGGAAGAATTGGAAATGGCTATACTCGAGGTGCCCGTCAGTTCATCAGTTTGTTTCAGGTGGGTTTGTTTGTACCCATGCATTTTGTGGTAAGTGGATTTAAGTCTGCATGGCGTATGAAAGATTTTACGGATGAGGCGAATATTCTATTTTGGAGTATCCGGCATGAAGGAGATTATATATATATCGAATAAGAGTTTAATGGTTTTGTATGAGAAATATTTGTGGAAAGTTACAAAGTTTAGTGCCCTTGGTAGCTGCCTTTGTTTTAATAACAGGTTGTTCTAAAGATAGTGATGACCCAACTGAGATAGTAGTACCAGAACCCCCAGTTCAGGTTGAGGCAGAACTGACTATGGTTTATTTGGGCGGAATTGCAGGCTCTTTTGATTCTAATTCCTCTACTTTTTCTTTTGTTCTTCCGAATGTAAGCAATTTTAAAGAATTGAATGTTATTTTTAGCTATCAAGGTGACAAAGTGCTTTTGGGTACTACTGATATTTCCAAAGGCGCAGTGCTTGACCTTACTTCTCCTGTGAAGGTGAAAGTGGTAAGTGGTTCCAGTACTAAAGATTATACTTTGGTAGCACGGAATACAGGTCTGCCTATTGTACGGATAACCACACCTAGCAGTAAGGATATTACTAGTAAGGAAACTTGGATGAATTATGTTATGCTCAGGATTGAGAATGCCGATGGCACACTGGATTATGAGGGACAAATCAGTATTCGTGGTCGTGGTAATTCCACATGGGGTTATCCTAAAAAACCTTATGCTATCAAGTTAGAGAAGAAAGAAAAAATTTTGGGTATGCCTAAACATAAGCGTTGGGTCTTGCTTGCTAATTGGAAGGACCGGACCTTGATGCGTAATGATGCTGCATTCTGGCTGTCAAGTCATTCTGGATTGCCTTATACTGTCCGTGGTCAGTTTGTGGAGGTGGAGCTGAATGGTAGGATCATGGGTAACTATTATTTGTGTGAGCAAATTAAAGTAGATGATAATCGTGTGAATATCACAGAGATGGAAGCTCAAGAACATGACCCAGAGAAACTAACTGGGGGCTATCTGGTAGAACTAGATACATATTATGATGAGGTGAACAGATTCCATTCCAACATATTCAATCTCCCTTATCAGTTTAAGGAACCTGATGAAGAGACGATTACTGCTGATGCTATCAATTATTTCAAAAATTACATCAGTGAGTTGGAAACCATCTTGAACGATGAGGACCGTCTTAAGAATCATGAGTATGAGAGTTATTTGGATATAGAAACTGCTATAGATTTTATTTTGGTGGAAGAACTTTCAAACAATACAGATATTTATTCATATTGGCCTACGACTGGCCCTCACAGTGTATATATGTATAAGGACAAGGGAGGTAAACTGTGCCATGGTCCAGTTTGGGACTTCGATTACCATGCTTTCGTACCTGCTTTTTCTTATGGTTGGGTGGGTATGACTAAGACACTTTACTACCCATACTTGTTAAAAGATGAGAAGTTCAAACAACAGTTGAAGGAACGCTGGGAAGCCAAGAAGGACATTTTTAGGAAACTGCCAGAATACATTGATGAGACTGCAGAGAAGATTCGTCTGTCAGAAGGCCTGAATAGTGAGTTATGGCCTATCACTAATGATGAGAATGGGGATGAAAAAATGTCATTTCAGGAGGCTGTAGATCGCATGAAGAGTGCATTTAATAGTAAGTTCCAGTGGATGGATCAGCATATCAGAGAGATGTAATAACCCAACTGGACCTTCAAAACTTGATAAGTTTGAACTATTTGTACAAGATAGAAATCAAAAGGATAATTATAGGTTTCCTAATTGGCCTTAATTTTGCAGTGATAAATAATGGAGTGATTAGAAGTATTATGAAAAAATTATTATTGCTATTGCTGATGACAGTCCTGTTTAGTCCAGTGATGTCAGCGAAGAATTTGAAAGGAGTGAAATTGGATTTTGTGTATACTGACACGGTATTCAAGAACCCTTTTATAGATGTAGACAAAACCATTAGGACTCCTGTCTTGTGCCGGTATATCCATGGGGGTTTTGACGACGGAACTCGTTTCTCATTTTATTTTCCTATAGAGAAAGATAATTATACTGGGCGCTTCTTCCAATATATTACTCCGTTTCCTGACAGCGAAACTGCAGCTCAAGCTTATGAAGGTGTTTTAAGTCCTATATAGTTCAGTATAGAGCATGGTGCTTATTTCGTAGAGACCAATGAAGGTGGGTCCATTGACCTCAGCAATCCGAATGCTGGCCGTGATAATACCATTGGGGCATATAGAGCCAATGCTGCTTGTGCAGAGTTCTCTCGTGTTGTGGCTAAGAAAATCTATGGTTGTGATCGTCCTTATGGCTACTGCTATGGTGGCAGTGGTGGTGCCTATCGTACCACTGGAGGAATGGAAAGTACCGAGGGAGTATGGGATGGTTCTGTACCTTTTGTGTTGGGCAGTCCACATGCCATACCTAATGTTTTTGGTGTTCGTATGAATGCCTTGCGCGTTTTGCGAGACAAAATGGCTGACATTGTTGATGCGTTAGAACCTGGTGGCAGCGGTGATCCGTATGCCACGCTTAATGCCGAGCAGCGGCAGGTACTGCAAGAAGCTACAGCTATGGGTTTTCCTATTAAGTCATGGTACGGTTGGAAGACTATGGATGCACATGGTTTTTTGGTTCTATATCGGTCAGTGGTGGGTGTGGATCCCACTTATTTCCAACATGACTTTTGGAACAAACCTGGATATTTGGGATATGATAATCCTCCTTCTTTGGCCAGAGACCATGTACAGCAGAAAGCTAAGGTGGTTCGTGTTATAGGACAGCTGGAGGCAGAGAACTTAGGGTTGGTGGAACCAATGAATGATGCAGATCGCGGGTCGGCCGACAGGGCTTGGGCAGCTATGGGTACAGATATTAAAGATAAACCAGTAGCCTATGAGATAGACCAAGAAGTTGAGATGCATACTATGGGTGGTGATTTGCTCATTCTCTCTGGCACTGGAGAAGGTCAGCGTTTACAGATTACCATGACAAAAGGTAAATATGTGATTCTGGCTTCTGTAAATACAGTGGAGTCTCTGACTTTCTTGAAGATTGGCGACCAGGTGCAAGTGGATAATAGTAACTGGTTGGCATGTGAGACTTACTACAGGCACCAGATGCCAACCCCTGATTTCTATGCATGGAATCAGTTCCGTGGCTACGATAATATTCCTATTTATCCTCAACGCCCAATGTTGCTTGGTCCTATCTTTACACGTAGTGCAGCGGGCTGTTTACCTACAGGTACCATTCATGGCAAGATGATTCTCTGCTGTTCTGTATGGGACCGTGAAGCATTTGCTTGGCAGGGGGATTGGTATCGTAATCGGGTAAAGGAGCATTTGGGTAATTCAACAGATGAAAATTTCCGTTTATGGTATACTGACCGTGCCACTCATGGCGAGACAGATGATCCTACAGAAGTTGTATCTTATCAGAGCACACTTTTTCAGGCTTTGCTTGATGTGAGTGATTGGGTAGAGCGAGGAATTGAGCCTTCAAAAACATCCGATTATAACATAAAGGATGCTCAGGTTATGTTGAGTTCCGATGGTTTTAACCGAGGAGGTATTCAGCCTACAGTAACAGCATTGATTGATGGAAAAGAACGTGCAGAGGTGGCTGTAGGACAACAAGTTAAGGTTCATGTTACAGTGGATATTCCAAAGGGCACAGGTCACGTTGTTAAGGCCAACTGGTGTCTGAATGATTCTAAGGAATTCACTTTGCCCGTGGATTTAGCAAAAGCGACTGTTGGCAATAATGGAGAACATGTTGAGTTTGATACAGAAATCAGTTATGATAAGCCAGGCACTTACTTTGCTACTGTAATGGTGTGTTCAGAGCGTCATGGCGATGCAGTTGCAGAACAAACTTTTATTCCTAACTTGGGAAAGGTCAGGATTGTAGTTAAATAAACTGTAATGAAAGGATTGGATGCATTTAGGGTTGATGGAAAGGTTGCCCTTATCACAGGTGGTGGGGCAGGCATAGGAAAAAGTTGTGCCTTGCTGCTCTCACAAGCTGGGGCGAAGGTTTTCATTGCAGATATAGTGGCTGAAAGAACTGAGCAAGTAAAGGCAGAGGTATTAAGTGGAGGTGGCTATTGTGCCTATGCAGTTGCAGATCTCAGTGTCGAGGAAAACTGCCGTCAGGTAGTGGAAGCTTGTATTCGGACTTTTGGTAGGTTAGATATCCTTATCAATAGTGCAGGTACTCAGGGAAATCATGGTGATTTGGAAAAGGAGATGGATACCGCCAACTTTGAAAAGGTGATGAAGGTGGACTTCAACAGTGTGTTCATGATGATAAAGTATTCATGGCCATACATGTCAGAGCAAGGCGAAGGCAGTATCATCAACATAGCTTCATTAGCCGCTTTGAAGTGTAATGGGCCATTGGTCTATACAGCAGCTAAAGGAGCTATTCGCAGTTATTCTCACACATTAGCCAATCGATTAGGCAAAAGAGGAGTACGGGTAAATGTGATTTATCCTGGTTTTGTACTCACAGAGATGACACGAGGAGTTTTGGAACGTCCTGAGCTGAAGAAACATTTTGAAGATGAATCTCCTTTGGGTATTTTAGGAGAGGCAGAAGATATTGCATATTGTGCTTTATATCTTTCTAGTAATGCTTCTCGTTTTGTTACAGGGCAAGACTTTGTCATCGACGGTGGAGCAATGTGCACCTAACTTTTAGTTGTTCCTTCGTTAAGAAAATAGAGAGGCGTACCTAGAAGGCACGCCTCTCTATTTTGTAGATTAATTTATAGTAAAGGTTTTCTTTGCTGTGGTGTACCCGATTCGTTTGGCATTGACTACAAGTTGCTTCCCTGGTTGTAGTTGAAGGATTTCGCCATCTTGATAAATGTTCCATGGGGTGTCAAGCATTGTTTCATTGCCATTCGGCACTCCATATGTCCACATCATGTCAAAAGAATACTGAGGAGCTATCTGTTTTTTCAGCTCCTCCCCGCCATTTAGTATCTTGTAACCGATTGAGGCTCCATCTGTCTCACAGTTAAGTTGATAACCATTATCTTTCTTGATAAGTGTAGGAATAGCTGTAGCAGGAGGTGTCTTATTCCCGTTCCACCATTTCATAAGCATTTCTTTTTCATCTACTGCTCCCATGTCACCTACTTCTTAGTCCATGTCTGGAATGCACCACGCAATTCTGCCAACTTATCAGCATAGGCAGGATCTTCCGCCAAATTGTGAAGTTCATCAGGATCATTGAGTACATCGTATAACTCTTCCTGAGATTTGGTTGGTACAAACCATTCCTCTTGATATTTGTTCAATTTGCCTTGATTGTGAAGGTCAAGAATTTCTTGCATGTATCCCATCGTTCGCTGATATTTCAAGTCCATATACTTAGGACGGTCAGTCATGTAATTGTAAAGATAGCGGAATTGCTTGTCTCGTACACTGCGTACCCGGTCATATATTTCATCCATGCGATCCCGACCAGCGAAGACATATTTCCGTGGTGTCTTAGAAGCCTGACTTCCGAGGAATGCCTGTCCTTGTAGATGCTTTGGAATATCTATGCCTGCCAATGACAGGATAGTAAGTGCTAAATCTATGGAACTGGTTAATAATTCGTTTATCTCTCCTGCATGTGCTCCTTTCGGGAACTTCACAATAAATGGAATGTGTGTGCCCCGTTCTAGAATTTCACGTTTGGTCCATGGCAGGTTCCCACCATGGTCACTGAAAAAGAAAATGTAAGAATTGTCATACAGGCTGTCTGCTTTAAGGCGTTCTATCAATTCTCCTACACAATGGTCCATGAGTTGGACGTTGCTGAGCATACGGGCCATGGCCTCTCGCCCCATTCCTGTATCAGGTAAATAAGGTGGAAGAGTTACTTTTTCGGGACTGACAATTAACTCAGGATATTTCTCAAAAGTTTAGATGTTACCATGGTTTGTCAAAATTTTCTGTAAATCCAAAATTATTTAACAAATATATATAAACTTATTATTTTTTACTATTTTTACTCCAAAAAGTGAAATGTTATTATAATAGTATATTTAGAAGAATGTACCTTATTATTAAAAAATATACAAAAGGATGAAAACTGTATTAATTACTGGAGCTTCAAGTGGTATAGGCTTAAGTTGTGCACGCAAGTTTGCAGAGAATGGTGATCGGCTGATACTGACAGCAAGGAACAGCCAGAAACTGACTCAGATAGAAGAGGAACTGAAAGCAAAGGGCGTTGATGTACTTACGTTGGTTTTTGATGTGAGAGACAGGGAAGCTGCCACTCTAGCAATAGAGAACCTTCCTAAAGAATGGAGTGAAATAGATGTATTGGTTAATAATGCCGGGCTTGCATTAGGTCTTGAGCCAGAGTATGAAGGCTGTCTTGACGATTGGGAAACCATGATAGATACGAACATCAAGGGCCTGCTTACCATGACACGTCTCATTGTTCCGGGTATGGTGGAGCGTGACTGTGGTCACATTATTAATATTGGTTCTGTGGCAGGAGATGCTGCATATGCAGGTGGCAATGTCTATTGTGCTACGAAAGCTGCGGTGAAAGCTCTTTCTGATGGATTACGTATCGATGTGGCAAACACATCCATTAGAGTGACCAACTTGAAGCCTGGACTGGTGGAGACAAATTTCAGTAATATTCGCTTCCATGGAGATACTAGTCGTGCTGCAAATGTTTATAAAGGTATTACCCCTCTGACGGGTGATGATATTGCCGATGTGGCGTTATTCGCTTCAAACGCTCCTGCTCATGTTCAGATAGCAGAGGTACTGATTCTGGCTACTCATCAGGCTAGTGGAAGTGTGATAGTTCGTAAGTGATTAAGATTATTAATTTCATTATAATTTACTGCTATGTGTAATCATTGTAATTGTGAAAAACCGATGCTAGGCACAGGTGGCATGGATTATGTGCCTTATGAACAGCGTATAGGTAATGAGTCTATAGTATATTTCACCCGACAACTCTCTGCACAGGGATTGATCAAGGCCTATGAGCAAGTTTGTTTCCAGATTAATGGTCATGTAGGTGTGAAACTGCATACTGGTGAACAACATGGCCCAAACATAATTCCGCGAGAGTGGGTGAAGGCGTTGATGGAAAAAGACTTACGTGGAGCCAACATTATTGAAACAAACACTTATTATGAGGGTGACCGTTCTACTACGGAATTGCACCGCAAGACTATAGAAGTGAATGGTTGGACATTCTGCCCCGTGGACATTATGGACGAGCATGGTACCACAACACTTCCGGTCGTTGGAGGTAAATGGTTTAGGAAAATGTCTGTGGGTGGTCATCTCACCAACTATGATTCACTTGTGGCTTTGACGCATTTCAAGGGGCATACCTGTGGAGGATTCGGAGGAAGTAACAAAAATATCGGCATCGGTTGTGCTGATGGACGAATCGGAAAGAGTTGGATTCACACTACCCCAATGCAAGATGACCAATGGGATATTGTGGAAGAAGAGTTTATGGAGCGTATGACTGAGTCCACCAAGGCTACAATTGATTACTTTGGTAAGCATGTAACCTATGTGAATGTGATGCGCAACATGTCTGTTTCCTGCGACTGTGAGGGCCTGGAGGCAGAACCAGTCGTTACCCCTAATGTAGGAATTCTATCTTCTACCGATATTTTGGCTATTGATCAGGCATGCGTGGATATAATCTATGCCATGACTCCAGAAGACCAGCATGCTATGGTTGAACGTATAGAGACTCGTCACGGACATCGTCAGCTTTCTTATATGAAGGAATTAGGCATGGGCAATAACCGCTATATCTTGATTGACTTGGATAATGGTGGCAAGCGTATAACAGCTGCAGATGCTGTGCTTGGAGTGAAACCATTTATACAGGGAGAAGAATAATTCTCCTTTATAATGAAATGACAGTTTATATTTGCTGCTGCTTATCCTTATGTGTCGTGATTATGGTGTAATCAAGTAGATTTATAGATAAGAGAATTGTTATCTTGCTCTATAAGTTTAGGGGCATCGTCCTATATCGAAAAGGGCTGAAGTTTATATAAGCTTCAGCCCTTTGTCCTATAACGCAGTTTCTGCCTTATTTATAATATGTTGCTCAGATTATTTAGCAGCTACACGCTGAAGCACTTTATGAGCTTTCTCTGTCTTAGCTGCAACCTCAGCAGTGCTGGTAGCACGGATGTCACGGCTTGATGCACCTACCTTGAAGGTATATGTACCAGGGTCAACTTCCCAAGAAGATGTTTCCTCATTATATGAAGCCAAATCAGCAGCATTAACAGTCAAGGTAATCTTTGCAGACTGTCCAGGTTCTATAACTGGAGTCTTGGCAAATGCCTTTAGTTCCTGAACTGGCTTGTTCAAAGCACCCTTAGGAGCACTGACATACAGCTCAACGATTTCCTTGCCTGCTATCTTACCTGAGTTGGTGACAGTTACGTCTACTGTGTAAACGTCTCCATTAGCTTTCACATCATCAGCAGCGTAAGTAAATGAAGTATAGCTCAGACCATAACCGAATGGGTAGGAAACTGCCATATTCTGCTGGTCGAACCAACGGTAACCTACATAGATACCTTCCTCATAGTTTGTATAGTCTACATCCTTTACCTCAGTTGCAGGCTCTGGAATAGAACCAGCCTGGATGATACCCTTGTTTATAGGGAAGTTTGCAGAAGATTTGTGATCGGTGTATTTTACTGGCCAGGTCATAGGTAGCTTACCGCTAGGATTAGCTTTACCTGTGAGTACATCAGCTACAGAATTACCACCTTCCTGTCCACCTTGCCAAGCGCAAAGAATAGCATCAGGGATATTCTTCCATGAAGAAGTCTCAATAACACCACCAATACAAAGAACAACGATAGCCTTCTTGCCAACTGCATGATAAGCAGCAGTTACTTTCTTAACCATGCTCTGTTCTGCATCGCTTAGGTTGAAGTTCTCGATGGTACGGTCAGAACCCTCACCACTAGTACGGCCAATAGTGATGATAGCTACGTCATTAGCCTTGGCAGCCGCAGCTAAGTCTGTTCTTGCCACGTTCATCTCACCAGGAATCTCATTGAACATCCAAGCATTTTCCTTTGGACGGATGCTATCGATGCGATGGTTCTCTTCAGCGATCCACTTCTCATAATCTTTAACAACATTCTCATCAGGAGTCATGCCTGCATTCTTCAAACCATCCATAAGGTTTATAGTGTAAGCACGGTTTACATCACCAGAACCAGTACCACCTGCTATCCAGTTGTAAGAAGTAACGCCATAAACAGCTACATTCTTAACATCTTTCAATGGCAGTGTAGCAGCCTTGTTCTCCAGCAGTACCATACCTTCTGTAGCACTCTGACGAGTAACTGTTGCATGAGCGGTTAAGTCAGGCTTGTTGCTGTACTTGTACCCCTTAAATGATGGGCATTGAACGACCATTTCCAGAATGCGTCGAACGGCACGGTCTAGTTCTTCCATAGGAAGAGAACCATCATTGATAGCAGCAATAATCTGATCATACTTCTGTTTGCTACCTGGCTGTATCATTTCATTTCCAGCGTGGATGTTCTTGGCACCACTATAGCCACCAGTCCAGTCGGTCATAACTACGCCTTTATAACCCCACTCATCACGGAGTATGGTTGTCAGTAGGTCAACACTTTCACTGGTGTAGACATCATTTACATAGTTGTAAGAGGTCATGACAGTCATTGGGGCAGATTCCTTGACAGCAATCTCGAATCCCTTCAGATAGATTTCACGTGCAGCACGTTCACTTACGATTGCATTGTTACGCAAACGGTTTGTCTCTTGATTGTTAAATGCAAAGTGTTTAATGGAAGTACCAACGCCATTGCTTTGTACACCCTTTACATAAGCAGCAGCAATCTTACCTGCCACTACTGGATCTTCTGAATAGTATTCGAAGTTACGGCCATTCAGTGGATTACGGTGAATGTTCAGCGCAGGAGCAAGTAGCACGTCAGCACCATATTCCAGAACTTCGTTACCCATTGCTTCACCAACTTTTTCTACTAGCTCTTGATCCCAAGTAGAAGACAACAGAGTGCCGATAGGGAAGTGTGTGCAATAATAAGTAGCATCGTCACCATCACGTTTAGGCTGAATGCGTAAGCCTGCAGGGCCATCACAAAGTTGAATGGCAGGAATACCCAAACGGTCAATAGCCATAGTAGTACCAGCGGCACCGACAACTCTGGCAACACTTTCACCCCAGCCATTGTCCTTATCGTCCATCCAGTTATAACCTACACCAACACAAAGGCCAGCTTTCTCTTCCAGAGTCATTGCTGCAATTACCTCGTCGATGTTGTCCTCACGGAGCTTAAGCCCATCGGACTGACAAGCAGCAAGTAGCATTGCTGCACATCCAAATGTCAGTAGTTCTTTTTTCATCAGTTAGATAAATTAGATTTATAAATATAAATGTTTGTAAATTAAGGATTTTAGTGTATAGTGTGATTCCAAACGGCAGCAATGGTATAGTAGGTCATGACCAAACTGGCCACCAACTTGAATCCAGTGCTTAGTAGAAAGGATATAAATGACATGGCAGCGACTTTGGTTGAGTGCCCCAAACGTGCATCGTGCAAGAACTCACCAATGAAGGCGCCCACTAAAGGGCCAGCAACCAAGCCTATTGGCATGAAGAATAATCCTGCAATCATTCCGATGGTGGTTCCCCACATAGCTGGCTTGGAACCGCCTCCAAGCTTAGTTAGGATAATAGGAGCAATGTAATCTAGAACAGTCACCAATAAGGTAATGCCAAGCATCCACATGAGAAGTTCAAAGTCAATTTGTCCCGGACAAGCGAAATATACGGTGAGAAGTGATGCAAAACAAAGTGGAGGACCAGGTAGCGCCGGGAGAATGGCTCCAAACACTCCAGTCAGTGCCATAATAATGGCAATCAAGACAATGATAGTTATTAGAATTCCCATGTATTAATCTTTCAGTTTAACATCCCATCCGGAGACAATATCTCCATACATCCACACACTTAGAACAAAAGTCTTGCCAGAAATATCGTCCTTGCAATCGTAGTTGCGTGTTACATTTTCCTGACCTGTGAATACATAGTCGTTAATCTGTACAGAATCGGCATTGACAATCTGAGCCATTCTATTGCGGATGAGTTTCATGAGGTTCTCATGATCGGTCATGATGTCATTGGATGCACGTTGAGGAACCTCTGTAATAATCTTGCCTCCACTATTTTTTTTCACAGCTTTGATACTGTCTGCATAGTTGCGGAACTGCTTGCGTATTTCTGGGTCTTTCATGCTTGCTACAGTGAATATGGAAATAGCTTGAGCACCATTATTAAAGGCCTCGTTCATGCGCTGAAACATCAGTGGACTATTGGCTGCACTCATTCCACAGCCTAGTGTAGTCATAGGATTCTTATCGCATACATCTTCTATCATACAGTCACGAATGAAAGAAACATCTCGTGTGTAAAAACCATCGTATACCATAGGGAAGACAATATCCAGATTCCATTTTCCCCAATCTTGACGTACCATTCGGGCAGACATTTTAGGAGTAGGGAAAGGTGATGCAGACATAACTTTTCCGTATGAGTGAACCACTTCAGCAAGTTCATTGGCTACTTCAGTCACTTGGTCACAGCGGAACTGTCGCCATTTCAGATCCATAGTAGGATCTTCTTGGTCTCTTGGGTCATAGCCGTATTTTTTCTTGAATAGATCAATCATGACTGGATGGTAGCCATAATCCCAGTCTGGATATTCACGGTCTTGTACCACGCCATATCTTGGCCACAAAGTAGTAGGGAGTACTACGTCAACGTAGCGGTGGTAGTCTATAGCAATTCCATTCAGTCCTTCTACTTCACAATAGGCTTTGACCTTGTTTTTCAGGTATTCACGTACTTCAGGGAGAGCGGGACACATAAATTTGTAATAATCCACATATGCTGTTGTGTCGGCGAGGCTATTACCATAACGGTTTACACTGAGCCATTCAGGATGAGCTGCTACAATACTATCTCTTCTGTGCTCCAGATTCAAAGTCCAAAGCCATGCATATACTTCAATACCATGTTTGTGGGCAATAGGAACAGCCACACGATAATCATCAGGAGTAGGAGCATTTAGCATGATGCCATCCATACCCATATCCTCCATCACTTGGCAGATAGAGTCGAAATTCATACCTTGTCGGTAATCTAACCACGTCCAGAAAGTGGGATACTCCTTGGATGTCTTTTTTTGATTTTTGCAACTAAAAGTCATGGAAAGACAGACCAATGCTGCCAGAAGGCAGACGATTTTTTTCATAGCTTGTTTTTATAAGGTAATATACTTTGCAAACATACAAAAATTGTATCTCTTTTTCAAGATTTTTCTTGAAAAAGTGCTGATGAAAAGGGCATTAGATGAAAAACTTTCATTAGTGGATGTTTTTTCTTTTTACATAGAATGACTCTCTTCTATTTTGAAAGTTATTCATCTTCAATTAAAAACCATTGTGCAAACGTTTGCATTTCATTTTTAATTAATATTTACACTGTGAAGTGGCTAAATAGTTAAGGTTTAATTATTTTTGCAACAGAACTAATAAAAGTGAGTATGAAAAAATATTGGAACTTATTCTATTTGTTGGCATTGGTGGTTGTGACTGCCTGTAGCGGAGGTGATGATCCCATTAATAATGGTGGAAACAATGGCAATAATAATGGCGGAGGTAATGGTGGTGGTTCAATTAATACTTGGACTGCACTGAATGCAAGTCCCGATACTTGGGATAACAATAAACGTGCAGACATCACTTATCAAATTCTGGTCTATTCTTTTGCAGATAGTAACAACGATGGCATTGGTGATTTCAAGGGTATACAGGATAAGCTTGATTACATCAATTCACTGGGTGTGGATGCTATTTGGTTGAGCCCAATTCATCCTGCAGACAGCTACCATGGTTATGATGTTACGGATTATACTACAGTAAATAAAGCTTATGGTTCAGAATCCGATTTCAAGAGTTTGGTAGATGCAGCTCATGCCAAGGGCATCAGAGTTTACTTAGATTTCGTTTTGAATCATACAGGTACAGGGCATCCATGGTTTAAGGATGCAAAGACTAATGAAGAAAGTAAGTATCGTAATTATTATTTCTTTAATGAGACTGGTGGTAACGGTTGGTATGAAGCTAGTTCTTCATCTTCTCTTACCAGTGGTAAGTTAAAATTTGTATTGGATTGGAGTAAGAAAACCGTAACTGTTACGAAGGTTTCTTCTGCTGACAATAAAGAAGGCGACGGAGGCATTTGGCTTTATTTTGGTGATGATGTTAAAAAACAATTCCAAAAGACTGGTGATAATACTTATGAGATTACTGTAGACTATAATTCTTCTTGGGGCTTCTTAATCCGTACCAGCATTTCTACATGGGATGATGGAACAAAGTATGGTGCTCCATCGTCTTCAGATCAGATTTCTTTGGGTAAGGCATTTGCTTTAGATAATAAAACTGCTGCAGATATCAAGTTTGCTGGTTCAAAGACTTGGTATTACTATGGTGCCTTTGGTTCTTGGATGCCTGATTTAAATTATGGTAATCCTTCTAATGTTTCAAGTAATGCAACCTTCAAGGCAGTAGCTGCAGCAGGAAATAACTGGATTGAGAAATTTGGCATTGATGGATTCCGTCTGGATGCAGTAAAACATATTTATGATAGTAGAAATGACAATGTGAATTTCTTGAAGGCATGGTATAATGAGATGAACAAGACTTATAAGGCTCAAGGCTACACAGATGACATTTACATGGTGGGAGAGTGTTTGGCTGAGCACAATGAGGTGGCACCATATTACGCAGGTCTTCCAGCCATGTTCGAGTTCTCTTTCTGGTATCGTTTGATGTGGGCATTGTCTAATAAGACAGGTATGTACTTTGCAAAGGATATCCTTAGTTATCAAAGCGAATATGCAAGGTATAATTCTAAATATATAGAGGCAACGAAACTTTCAAATCATGATGAAGATCGTACTGCTTATGTTCTCAATGGCAATGTGAATTGGTGTAAGCAGGCAGGTGCTGTTTTGCTGACTTCACAAGGTCATCCATACATATACTATGGAGAAGAGTTGGCTGTAAATCCAAAGACTACTAAAGAAGGAAATGGTGATGAATTTAATCGCGGTCCTCTTCCTTGGGGTGATAGCTATGCTACTAAACCTAATGCTGTATTTAACAAGAATGTCAGTTCCAATACAGACAATGTTACCACTCAGGTTAACAACGAAAGCTCTATCCTGAATGTTTACCGTACTTTTACCAAGTTACGTAACACATATCCAGCACTGGCAACAGGTGTTATGACTAAGCATGGTACATACAATGAAAACAATAGTGCTTTCCCTACCATTGCAGCTTGGTATATGACAGAGGGCTCTCAGAAGATTCTGGTGTTACATAATCTGGGAGGTACATCTGTAGAAGTTCCTTTATCTGACAATATAAATAAGGTAATTGGTTTATTGAATACTGTGGAAAAGAAAGACAATACTTACAGGATGAGTGCCAATTCATCTGTAGTATTCCTTCTGAATTAAAATAGACTACTAAGGTGTTTTTGTTATAGATTAAGGTTGAGAATGAGCCCCGAGCTGGAAATCCCCAGTCGGGGCTCTTTTATTTATAGGCACATTAGTCTATATCTTTACATCAATTATCTTTTGCTTTATTTCCCTTTTTTCTTTATCTTTGCGTAGAAATAAAGAAATGCACATGGAAAAGATAATTATCAGTGTTCTTGGTAAAGATGCTGTAGGTATCATAGCGAAGGTCTGCACCTATCTGGCAAGTTGTAATGTGAATGTGAATGACATTAGTCAAACTATCGTTCAGGGTTATTTCAATATGATGATGATAGTAGATGTGTCGGGTAGTAGCAAAAAGCTAGGGGACATTCAGGCTGACCTAGATGAACTTGGCACGGAACTTGGTGTGCAGATTAAGTGCCAGCGTGAGGAAATATTTGACAAAATGCATCGTATCTAATTTTATTTCCTTATGATTAATATGTATGAGGTCCATGAGACCAACCAGATGATAGAACAAGAGAATCTGGATGTTCGTACAATTACCATGGGTATTAATCTACTGGATTGTTCGGATGCAGATTTACGTACTTGTTGTAACAAAATCTATAGAAAGATTACTACTTTAGCCAAGGATCTGGTAAAGGTTGGCAATGATATTTCCCACGAATTTGGAGTGCCAATTGTAAATAAGCGTGTAAGCATAACCCCTATTTCCCTTGTGGGAAGTTCGTGCTGCAAATCACCTTCAGATTATGTGGAAATTGCATATACATTGAATCGTGCTGCAGCAGAATTGGGAATTAATTTTATGGGTGGCTATTCTGCTATAGTTTCAAAAGGTATAACTCCTAGTGATGAATTGCTTATTCGAAGCATTCCAAGGGCTTTGGCAGAAACAGATTTCTTATGTAGCTCTGTTGTTGTAGGAGGGACAAAGACAGGTATTAATATGGATGCAGTCCGTTTGATGGGTGATATAGTAAAGCAGACTGCAGAAAAAACTAAAAATAGAGATTCTATTGGTTGTGCTAAGCTAGTGGTTTTGTGCAATGCTCCAGATGATAATCCTTTTATGGCTGGTGCTTTTCATGGGGTAAGTGAAGATGATGCTATTATAAATGTAGGTGTTAGTGGACCTGGAGTGGTAAAGTATGCTTTGGAGCAAATTCATGGAGAGTCATTTGAGGTACTCTGTGAGACAATCAAGAAGACTGCTTTTAAAATTACCCGTGTAGGCCAGTTAGTAGCACAGGAAGCGAGTAAACGTTTAGGTGTTCCATTTGGAATTATTGATTTGTCATTAGCTCCTACACCTGCTGTTGGTGATAGTGTAGCAGATATTTTACATGAAATAGGCTTGGAGTATGCAGGTGCACCAGGCACTACAGCTGCATTAGCTTTGTTGAATGATCAAGTTAAGAAGGGTGGAGTTATGGCTTCTTCTTATGTTGGTGGCTTAAGTGGAGCCTTTATTCCAGTTTCAGAGGATCAAGGCATGATAGATTCTGTTGTGGCAGGTGCGTTGACAATAGAAAAACTGGAAGCCATGACATGTGTCTGCTCTGTAGGTCTAGACATGATAGCTATTCCTGGCAATACCCCGGCAACAACGATATCGGGTATAATAGCTGATGAGGCTGCTATTGGTATGGTTAATCAAAAGACTACTGCTGTGCGAATTATTCCTGTTATTGGCAAGGGCGTAGGAGAGAAAGTTGAATTTGGAGGTTTGTTGGGTTATGCTCCAATTATGCCTGTGAATACTTTTGATTGTAGTAACTTTGTAAACAGAAAAGGTCGGATACCTGCTCCTATCCACAGTTTCAAGAATTAGAATCTTTATATAAAAAAATCCCCGAGAGACCTCGGGGATTTTTATGTCAGATACAATTAATCTTAGAAGTAAAGATAACGATTATCTTTTACTTTGGCCTTCTGATAGAGGTCATAAGTATACTGACTTGCAGCTTGCAGTGCAGTTTGGTTTAGACGCTGCTCTTCGGTCTTTTCGTCAAATTTCTCAGTACCTTGTTCCTCGTTGATAACTTGGAACATGAATACACCGCCATTACCCTTTACTGGGCCAGCAAATGCACCCTTTTTAGCTTGTGCAACAACACCGCTTAATGCAGGTTCACTACTTATAGTCATACCAACGAAAGCTGGAGCACTGAAAGTAATATGTCTAATGGTATCAGACTTGGCATTAGCTACAGCCTTTGCCTGATCTATACTTTTCACATTAGCTATGTCAGCTAGAATCTTTTCAGCCTGCTTGGTTCTTAAAGCTTCAGCACGAAGATCTGATTTTGCAACTTCAAATGGGCGATAGCCTTCTTTGTTTACACCTGTCAGAGCTACAACCAACAGATGATCATTGTTACCACAAGCATATAGTGGGGAAACTTCTCCAACCTTAGCTTCATCAAAGATCCATTTTAAGGCATCACGAGTGTTGCTTACACCAGCAACATTGTGCTCGTTGTTATAAAGATCTTTGCGAGATAAAAGTTTGTAACCTGCTTCTTCCGCATTAGCCTCAATATCTTTCAGCTTTTGGTTTGCTGCAACAAAAGCACTGAAATCGTTGTATGCTTTGTTATAGGTTTCTTTAGAGAAGTCAAGCAATTTCTTGATAACTGCAACATCATATTTCTCAGTGTATGCTTTCTTGTTCTTAACCTCTATAATAGCTGAGAACTGGTCAAAGTTTACTAATTGAGGATCACCAACATTCAAACCAAGGATAGTTTTTACAAACTGGGTGTTTTGAGCATCAAGATTTGCTCCCTCATATTGTGCACCAGTCAACCAAGTTGTAGTACCAGACTGACCATATTTCTGAGCCAAAGTCTCAAAATCTGCACCACCCTTTAGAGCTGTATAGATAGAATCTGCCAACTTACGAGTCTCGTCAAGAGTCTCAGCTGAAACTTGAATCTGGCGGAACTCAATAGAGTCTGGCTGATTAACCTTACCATAGTACTTGAAAGTAGTGTAAGTATTATCGCTTATGTTAAATTCAGGTTTGTATAAAACACCTACACCTACAGAATCCAAAGCATTAGCGACTTCGGTAGGAAGAACAGATTTCTTAACAGCCAAACCAGTATAAGGCATAAGAGAATTGCTGGAACGTACAATGTTAATAGGATCTGCAGTTGCGTTTAACTCAGCTGCCAGCTCTTCCATTTCGCCCAACATTGCTACCTTGTCATCTTGACTTGGAGTTACAAGAATGTCGATATACTTGATGTCGCGAGTCTCTACTGTCTGACGGAACATTTCTTTCTTTTCCTCATATATTTTCTTAATGTCTGCATCAGTCAGAGTAACTGCAGTAGAATCTAGAGCAGAGTATGGAACAGCAACAGCTAAAATATCCTTGCTAACATTTCTACCTTCGAAACTAGCTTTAGCAGAAACAGGATTAGAGATGAAAGAGTTTGCTAATAGAGACTGGTATTTTGCAATTAGTGTATTTTGGCGCAAAGTCTTTTCTACATACTGCCAGAACTTATAAAGACGCTGATAATACTCAGCATATTCGGATGGAAGTTGTGACAAATCCATTCTGTTATATTCGGCCAGAAATTTCTTTAATGCATCTTTGTCAAAACGGCCAGTAGACTGATCTACCCAAGGAGTTCCCTGCAGCATCTGGTTTGTACCTTCGTTGATGATAGCCTGTAATTCAGCATCTGTAACTTTAAGACCGAGTTTCTTACACTCAGCGGAAACTAACTTATAGTTTACAAAATTCTGCCAAGCTTGATCTTTAATCTGGTTCATTAGGTCATCAGTCAATGTGTTTGTGCCTTGAGACAACTTAAATACATCACTAAGTTCGTCAACCAAATTTTGATACTCTTGAACAGATACGTCTTCACCGGCAATTTGACCGATTTGTTGCTTACTGTTGTTAGAAGAAGTTTGCCAGCTACGGAATGCCTCTTCAGCGATAAAAGCGAAAAGTGCCAAACCGATTACTGCTAAAAGCAGTGGCCCTTTACTTCTGATTTTTTGTAATGTTGCCATTGGTTTTAATTATTTTATTTTTGTTATAATCTCTTCATATTCGTTTTGAGCGCACAAAGATAAAAAAAATCAGGCACGCGGGAAAACGTTTGTTGGAAAATTTACATTATGAAAGCACTTTTAGTCTTACAAGTTCAATTTTAGTGCTCGTTACCTTTAAAATTCTGAACTGAAAATGCTTAATGGAGATTACCTCATGCAATTTGGGGAAGCTTTGGTATTCGTTAAGAATCAATCCACCTACTGTCATATAGTTCTCAGATTCTGGTAAGTCTAAATCGAACATTTCATTTACCTTCTCAATTTCAAGACGAGCTGAAAGAAGATATTCTTTTTCTCCAATTTCTTTTGCGATATAATTACTGGTATCATGCTCATCTTCAATGTCACCTATGATTTCTTCAACTAAATCCTCAAGAGATACAATACCAGCTGTACCACCAAATTCATCGACAACTACAGCCAGTGATTTTTTGCTCTGTATGAAAATTTTCATCATTTTATGGCCTGCCATGGTTTCAGGCACGATGGGTAATTCTCGGATGAGTTCCTGCCAATTCTCATCTTTTACACGGAACATTTCAGCAGAGTGTATGTACCCTATGATGTTATCTATATTATCTTTATAGACAATAAGTTTACTTTTCCCACTTTCTATAAATTTGGCTTTCAGATTGTCTAAATTAACAGTGTCTTCTACGGCCCAGATTTCCGTTCTTGGAACTATACAATCTCTTATTTTCACATCTGCAAAATCAAGTGCATTCTGGAAAATAAGGACTTCATCCTCAACTTCTTCTTCACCTTTATCTTCAATACTAGTTTGAATAAGGTTATCAAGGTCTATTTTACTGAATGCCTTGTTTGTTTTTTCTTTTTCGATTTTGGTCCCGCTCAGCCGGATGAAAAAGTGGGCCAAGCCAGTGGAAAGCCGGGAGATTGGGTAGAGAATTACATAAAAAAGCCAAGTTGGCAATGCAAAGATGCGTAATGTGCTATTCGGATTAATTTTGAAAAGCGTTTTGGGAATGAATTCTCCTGTAACAAGAATAATGGCAGTGGATAATATAGTCTGAATAGTTAGATCAAGAAATTCACTTATATTCAGTCCTAATGGCTCTATGATAAGAGCATCTATGATATGAGCCATGAGTATACCATAGACAACCAGTGCTATGTTGTTTCCAACCAACATGGTGGAAATGAAATTGTTAGAGTTCTTGTAGAACATGGAGAGTATGCGATTAATCAGGCTGTTATTCTCGTTCTTTTCCAGCTCAAACCTAAGTTTGTTTGATTGCACGAATGCGATCTCCATTCCTGAAAAATAGGCAGAGAATACCATACTAATAATAAGGTATATAATTGTGGTCCCCATATTCTAAATCATTGGTTCAAGGTTATTGTTTTCTTCCTGCATGGGGAAATGACCTGCTGAATTCTGAACCTCGTATTCTGTCATCATTTCATTGGATCTGAACTCTGTTCCCTCAAGTGACCTGTCAGGTGTGACAATCTTCATGTACTTGTGGGAATAGATTTCCCTTTTCCCTTGATCCCAAAATAGTTCTTCGGTTCGGAAAGTTGCGCCTTCCTGATTACGTACAAATACACGACCACGAAGTTCCCAAAGCTTTTTTTTGTCATAATAATATGCTGTATCGGCTTGGATACTTGCGTCTACATGCAGTTTCTCGTCAAATTTTTCTAGATATAATCCTTTTAGGAAAACCCATTTGGTAGGGTTTGTTTGGGTATAGATATCCCACTTTTCTGTTACCATCTTATATCGGATAATACCAGAGTCGGATATAAGTGTGGAAACGCCGTAAGTTGTCAGCGTGGGGATTGTGTCTCCTTCATTAAAGGGGGTGGCAAAATTCTCATCATCGTTGGAACACGATGATGTACAAAAAATCAGCATAACAGTCGTTAAAACGACTGTTATGCTGAGTGTTGATGAATATCGAAGATTACTTCGCATTCCAGAATGCGTCTTCCTTATCCTTCTTAGCCTTAGCTGCAGCGGCAGCAGCATTGTATGCATTGATTTCTGCATTACGTGCCTGAACTTTTTTGATGTTCTCCTTCAGACGCATTGCAGCACCCTGTAATGCAGCATCCTGCTCTGCGGCTTCATCACAAGCAGCAAGTGCTTTAGCATACTCCTTGTTCTGGCCATAAATTTGAGCGCTCAAGAATGTACAACGTCCAGTTACAGCAGGGTTGTAGTTCTTAGCCTGATTGATGAAGTCGAACGCAGCAGTAGAGTTTCCTGCCTTTGCCTGAGCAGCAGCGATACGATAAGCGATGTTACCTCTTTGCTTGTCAGTTGGACAAAGTTCGATAGCCTTCTTGAAATACTGAACAGATTCAGCAGACTTGCCTTCCTTATAATACTTTTGGCCTGTACCCATAGCAGACTCATAAGTAGGCTGAATAGCATATGCATATTCAGCTGCCTTGTAGTATACGTCATTATCATCACAGTCATTGTTCTGCATGATTGATAATACAGACTTCAGGTACTCAATGTCATTCTTGTTTTCTTCAACCTTAGGGCCAAAGATCTTTAACAACTCTTCCTCATCTGCAGCCTTAGATTCTGCAAATGTGATTTCGATGTTGTAGCCAGTTGGGTCATACTGGTCAATAATACGTTGACGCTTGCTCTCATCAGTTGTTTCATTTGCTTTCTGCAACATACGGTCACAGATTTCCTTGCACTCCATGTAGTCCTTGATGAACTGCTCACGGTGGTTAGAATCAGCTTTGAACTTGTTGTATGACAAGTTGAAATAACGGTTCAGAGCATAGCCAGGAACCTCTTCGTCCTCATCCTCTGATGCATTAACAGTTGCCATACCTTCGCGGAAGAGTTTATAAGCACCTTCAGCATCGCCACCATATTCAGAGTAGTCATAAGCCTTGCGGCAAAGAGTGGTTCCCTTCAAGGTCTTAGTCTTGTTGAATGAATTCAATGCATCCATGTACTCGATACGCTGATCGTAAACCTTCATCAACTGGTCAAAATACTCTTTTTTCTTGGCAGCTTCATTTGTTCCTTCTGTGATCATCCAGTGCATGATGTTCACACCGTTGGTGTAAAGACCAAGTTGTGCAACTGGACAGTGGTTAAAGCAATATAACCATGGCTCATAAGCGTCACGATAATTCTTGCTTTTTGCATATTCACCATAAGTACTCAAGTTGGTCAGGTTCATTATAGAGTCTTGCCCATGACCGATACGGTCAACCAACTGAGTTCCTGCATACTGTGCAAATACACTAGTAGAGGTCATTACAGCAATTGCTGCGGCTAACAATTTTACTTTCATCGTATTGAAGATTTAAATTAGAATATATATATCTTTGTTATTGTACTTTCCATTTAGCGAACATCCGTTCATCGAATGTTATACCAATACATACTCTCAAATAATTCTCTTTCACTAGTTGGCTGGCTCCTGGTGAAACATGTACCCATTGTCCAGAAAGATTTACAACTGAGCGGTTGTTCCAAATGTTTTGAATCGGCAAACCGAATCCGAAAGATAGGCTAAACTCCTTAGCACCATCAGTTCCATTGATGCGAGTATAAGGAGTGGTATAGTATCCTCCTAGTCTATAATGAACTCGCTTTAAATAGTTACGGCTCATATTATTAGGTGTCCATTCTAAACCCGCAGCCACTTTCTTACGATCACTCAGGAACCCCACCTGTGAAACAAATCCAGCACTAGTTGTCATTGGATATTTCACCTCGCCCCATTTCTGTACTGAATAATCCACACCAACTGTAAGTCTTGTACTATGTTGATAAGCAAAACCTATGCCAAAACTTTTTGGCAGTTCAAAAGCATTTGATATCTTTTTTTCTGTGGTTTCAACTATTTTATTATTATTATTATCATAAGTGTAATCTGTACGGACTGCATCATTGTTAATGTTATGTCCTAATGTGTAGGTTGCACCTAATATCAACGTGTTGTGTTTTCCTAAAGATTGTTCATACTGCATGCCAAAATCAAACTTTAATGTGCTGATAGATGCAGTATAGGCTCTAATGGATGAATACACAGAAGTTTCAGTGAAATTATTTGTGATGGTATGTTCTAAATCTCCAAACATGTAGTTGGCATTTACACCGACAGACAAACCTCCAAGAATTTTAGCTCCAACTCCTAAATATCCTAATGAGATTCCTCCATTACCCTCGAAAGTAGAATAAGGTGTCACATTACCATATTTATCAGTAATCATCTCATGAGTACTGCCGATGTTGTATCCTATTTTTGAGTAGGGAATAAAACCGAAGGAAACACCTATGTTTGTGAAGGCCCGGAACTGCATTACAATGTAGTCAAAGCTGGCATTTTTCATGTTTTGACGAGTTTTTCCATTGTCAAAGTTCCCATTTTGCAGACTTACACCCGCATCAAACAGAAAAGTCAAAGAGTCACATTTTGAATATGAAGCAGGATTGGCAACATTGACTTGGGCCCCATCACGAAGACCCAAAGCGAGTCCACCCATAGCACTCTGACGCCCAATCACTGCATCAGAAAGTTGTCCAAACCCATATCGGCTATAAGCAGAATTGACACCATTTCCACCACCACTTGCAGATTGAGCAAAGGCAAATCCGATGCTTATTATGCAAAACAGCAAAAATGTATTTATTCTTCTATTTAATGTTTTCATTACTTTTTAATCTTTTGTCTAGGCCACCTATGCAAAAGCAAATTTGACTGCAAAGATGCCATTTTTTCAGCTTGTATCAAAATTTAATATTAGTTTTCTTTTTTGATACAATAATTTTTACCTCTAATCCTATTTTTTATGCAAAATAAAATAAAAATTGGGAAATAGAGGGTATAACAGGTCTTAAAAATGACTTTTTTTAGATTTTTCTATAATTGAAATGGCAAAATAAAGTTATTTTTGCATCCAAATTCAAGAATATGGCATCTAACCTTGGGCATAGAGCCCTTACCTTATTATTATGTTTGAACTTATTTTTCATATTGAAGGCGCAGACCTTAGATACGAAATTTGAGGAGCCGGATAGTACTATAGCTCAAGATTCTATTCAGATTAGTTTGTTGACTTGTACTCCAGGCCCTCAGGTTTATGCACTTTATGGTCACATGGCTATTCGTTATCAGAACCTTTTAAGTGGTGATGATTTTGTGTTTAATTATGGCACTTTTGATATGAGTGCACCTTTTTTCATTCCCAAGTTTGTTTTGGGCTTGATGGATTATCAGTTGGGTGGAGTTCCGTATGAATATTTTCATAGGCATTATTCTGGTGATGGTGCAGATATTATAGCTCAGGTGTTGAATCTGACTCCTGAAGAGGAAGTGAAATTGATGAATCTTCTTCTTGAAAATTATAAGCCGGAGAATAGGGAATATAGGTATAATTTCTTGTATGATAATTGTGCTACACGGCCGAGAGATATTCTTGAAAAGTGTGTGGATGGTGAAATCGTTTATTCACAGGATACGATCCAAGCCACTTACCGTATGTTGTTGCATGAGTTCAACGACAGATGGCCATGGTCCAAATTAGGAGTGGATTTGGTGCTAGGCGCTGAGGCTGATCGCCTGATAAATGCCAGACAAAAGGATTTTTTACCATCCTACTTGATGGAACATTTTAATCAGGCTGTTATTCTTGATGGAAATGGGGCAAAACGTCCTTTGGTTAAAAGCGTGAATGTAGACAAAGCGGCTTTTCCCTTAGATGAAAGGCCTGAGTTCCCATTAAGTCCAATGGCCTGTGCTCTAATCATTTTGAGTATTTCCCTAGTTGTTTCTTTTGGGGAGTTTCTTAAGAAGAAGATAGCATATTGGTATGATTTATTTATTTTTCTAGCTCAAGGTTTTATAGGCATAATCTTATTCATATTGTTTTTTTTGTCCGAGCATCCTTGTACGGGCAGTAATTGGCTAATTATTCTTTTTAATCCAATCCCATTGTTATTTCTTCCAAGAATAATTAACCGAGGAAAACACCTAAGGAAAGATCTATATCATATTATATATGGTGTCATTTTAACTCTTTTTATAATATTTTTTGGACTTATTCCGCAAGATATTCCTTTGGCTGTATTACCTTTGGCCTTGGTTTTGTTGTTAAGACATATAAGTCATTATTTATTGTGTAAAAAATAAGACATGAAGGAACAGACGCGAATACTGACATCTTTGCTTGCTTTACTTGCTGTTACAGGAGTAAAGGCTCAACAAGCTATTCCTGTGCCAAAACTAGTGGTTACAGTTATGATAGATCAGTTGCGTTCTGATTATTTGGATGCTTTTTCTCCTTTGTATTTGAATGATGGATTTGTTCGTCTTCTAAATGAGGGAAGAGTATATGCTGATGCTCAGTATCCTGTGGCTAATATAGACCGAGCTGCTGCAACTGCGACCCTTTATACAGGAACTGTTCCGTATGACCATGGTGTAATAGGTGAGCAGTGGCTAGATCGTGCAACTCTTCGTCCGGTATACTGTGTTGATGATGCTGATTACCAAGGTATCAATACAGATGATACCTCTTCCCCAAAACATTTAGGAGTATCTACTATTGGGGACGAGTTGAAAGTTGCTACTGAAGGCAAAGCTGTAGTTTATTCTATTGCCCCTTTCCGCGATGCTGCTATTTTAGCTGCAGGTCATGCTGCTGATGGCGCTTTTTGGATAGATGATAAGACTGGTAGTTGGTGTGGTTCTTCTTTTTATGGGAATATCCCAATGTGGGCTTCTGCATACAGTAGTCGTCATCCGTTAAGTCAGTTTGTTCCTAAAATGTCATATGAGCCAATTTCTGAGGCTGTTGGTACATTTAATTATTTTGCATCTGGTGGTATGAAAACCCCGTTTAAACACAGGTTTTCAGTTGATCATCCGTACGTGGATTACAAGAATTCTGCATTGGTGAATGAAGAGGTCACCAGAATGGTAGAAGCATGTTTGAATACTAGCACAATAGGTTATGACATGGTTACAGATTTCCTTGCTATATCTTACTATGCTGGGAATTTCAATCATGAATCTGTTAACACTAGTCCAATCGAGATGCAAGATACTTATGTTCGATTGGATGCATGCATCCGTGATTTGCTCAATGCTATCGACAAGCGCGTGGGATTGGAGAATGCTCTGATTGTTCTTACATCGTCAGGGACTTCAGAAGAAAGACCAGAGAATTTAGCACAATATCGAATACCGCAAGGAACTTTTTATATAAATAGGACTTCTGCTCTTTTGAACATGTATTTTATGGCTCAATATGGGGCAGGGCAATATGTTGATGCGGTTTACGGAAACCAAATCTACTTGAATCATAAATTACTTGAAGATAAGCAGTTGAATATAGTTGATGCCATGGAACGTGCGCAAGATTTCTTGTTGCAGTGTAGTGGGGTAAAAGATGTTTATACAAGCCAGCGCCTTACCCTTGGTGCTTGGACTCCAGGCATCAGCCGTATCCGTAATGGATATAATCCAAAATGCTCTGGTGATATCTTCATAGAGGTTGCACCAGGTTGGGAACTTTGTAATGAGGATCTTCAGACAACGTCTCAAGTCCGTATGTCATATGTTGAGTTCCCTATTATATTCTTTGGTTATAAAATTGAGAACAAAAAAGAATTTACTTCTACTTCAGTAGATGTTATTGCTCCTACTTTAGCGCATTATATGCGTATCAGGGCTCCAAATGCCTGTTCTACCAGTCCCTTGAATGACCTTCGTCATTAATTAAGTGCAATTTATGCGGTTTTGTGAGGAGAAGTCCGTATTTTTAATTATTTTTGCACGCTAAAATATTCTGTGATAATAAAAAAACAATAATATAAATGGATTTTGTAAAATTACTTAGTTCGATTTTTGGAAATAAATCGAGTCGTGATATGAAAGAAATTCAGCCATGGGTGGAAAAAATCAAAGCTGTCTTTCCAGATATCCAGAAATTGAATAATGATGAGCTTCGTGCAAAGACTCAGGAACTTAAAAAGAAAATTTGGGAGTCTGCGACAGAGGAGCGAGCAAAAATTGCTGAACTGAAAGAGAAGGTTGAACAAACTGAGATTGAACAGCGCGAAGACCTTTTTAATAAGATTGATAAACTAGAGAATGAGGTTCTTGATCGCTATGAGGAAGCGCTAAATGAAGTTCTTCCTGTGGCCTTCTCTATTGTTAAAGAAACTGCAAGACGTTTTGCTGAAAATGAGGAGATTGTAGTTAATGCTACTGATTTTGATCGGGAATTAGCTGCGACAAAAGATTTTGTACGTATAGAAGGTGACAAAGCTATCTATCAGAACCATTGGGTTGCTGGAGGAAATGAAACAGAGTGGAACATGGTACATTACGATGTACAATTGTTCGGAGGTGTAGTTTTGCATCAGGGCAAAATTGCTGAGATGGCAACTGGAGAGGGAAAGACTTTAGTTGCAACTCTTCCTGTATTCTTAAATGCTTTGACTGGTAATGGTGTTCATGTTGTTACAGTAAACGATTATTTGGCAAAGCGTGACTCAGAATGGATGGGCCCTCTTTATATGTTCCACGGCCTTTCTGTAGATTGTATAGACAAGCATCAGCCTAATTCAGAAGCCCGTCGTAAGGCATATCAGTGTGACATTACTTTTGGTACAAATAATGAGTTTGGATTTGATTATTTGCGTGATAATATGGCCTTATCTCCTAAAGATTTGGTTCAGCGCAAACATAATTATGCCATTGTGGATGAGGTAGACTCAGTCTTAATAGATGATGCACGTACTCCTTTGATTATTTCTGGTCCAGTTCCAAAAGGTGACGATCAGTTATTCGAGGAACTTTGCCCAATGGTGGAAAAGCTGTTTGAGCGCCAGAAGAAACTTGCTGCAGAATATCTGATAGATGCACGTAAGAAACTTCAAAGTGAGGATCAGAACACGATTAATGAAGGTTTCCTGTCTTTGTTCCGTGCTCATAAGGCCCTTCCAAAAAGCAAGCAGTTGATTAAGTTCCTCAGTGAACCAGGTATGAAGGCTGGTATGTTGAAGACAGAGGAAATCTACATGGAAAATAACAATAAACGAATGCATGAGGCTACTGACCCATTGTATTTTGTTATTGATGAAAAAATTAATAGTGTAGATTTAACGGATAAAGGTATTGAGGCTTTGACTGGTAAATCTCAGGATCCTAACTTCTTTGTTCTCCCTGATATTACAGCACAGCTGTCAGAATTGGAAGCTGAGACTAATTTGTCAGATGAAGAGCGTCTTCAGAAAAAAGATGAGATGCTCACGGATTATGCTGTCAAGAGTGATCGTGTTCATACTATCAACCAATTGCTGAAAGCATATGCCATGTTTGAAAAAGATGTGGAGTATATTGTTGATGAGCAAGGCAAGGTTAAAATTGTAGACGAACAGACTGGACGTATTATGGAGGGCCGTCGATACAGTGATGGCTTACATCAAGCGATTGAGGCTAAAGAGCATGTAAAGGTTGAGGCTGCAACTCAGACTTTTGCAACAATTACTTTGCAGAATTATTTCCGTATGTATCATAAACTTTCTGGTATGACTGGTACTGCGGAAACTGAAGCAGGTGAGTTTTGGGATATTTATAAATTGGATGTGGTAGTGATTCCAACCAATCGTCCAATAGCCAGAATTGATATGAATGACCGTGTATACAAGACTAAACGTGAAAAATACAATGCTGTCATTGAGGAAATTGTAAAGATGCGTGAATCTGGTCGTCCATGTCTGGTTGGTACAACAAGTGTAGAAATTTCAGAGTTGCTTAGTAAGATGCTTCAGATGCGTCGTATTCCACATCAGGTTTTGAATGCGAAGTTGCATCAACGTGAGGCTGAAATTGTGGCATTGGCTGGTCAAAGTACGTTGTCTGAAGATGGCAGTCATCGTTTAGGTGCAGTAACAATTGCGACCAATATGGCAGGTCGTGGTACTGATATTAAGTTGAGTCCTGAAGTTAGAGAGGCAGGTGGTTTGGCCATTATTGGTACAGAACGGCATGAGTCTAGACGCGTAGACCGCCAGTTACGTGGTCGTGCTGGTCGTCAGGGTGATGTTGGTTCTTCTGTTTTCTTTGTCTCTTTGGAAGACAATTTGATGCGCTTGTTTGCTTCTGACCGAATAGCAAGCATGATGGATAAATTGGGTTTTGAAGAAGGTGAGATGATAGAGCATAAAATGATTTCTAACTCTATAGAACGTGCTCAGAAAAAGGTTGAAGAAAACAACTTTGGTATTCGTAAGCGCTTGATTGAGTATGATGATGTCATGAATAAGCAGCGTAATGCTATTTATACGAAACGTCGTCATGCTTTAATGGGTGAACGTATTGGTATGGATATTAGCAATATGATTTGGGAACGCATTAATAATGTGTTCAACGTCTGTGCTGATTATGATCAAATTAAGCTGCAGTATTTGAGAACTTTTGCCATGGAAGTACCATTTTCAGCAGAAGATTACGAGAGTAAGCGTAAGGATGAACTGGTTGATACTTCATTTGAAGCTGTTATGGCTCAATTTAAGCGGAAGATGGACACTTTGGCTCAAGTTGCTAATCCTGTTATCAAACAGGTGTACGAGACTCAAGGCCAAAAATATGAAAATATAATGGTGCCAATTACTGACGGGAAGCGTGCTTATCAGATAGCATGTCCACTAAAGGAAGCATATGAAACAGATAGCAAAGCTATTGCTACATCATTTGAGAAAACTCTTTTGCTACATGTTATTGATGATTGTTGGAAAGAGAATCTTCGAGAACTTGATGAACTGAAGCATTCTGTCCAAAATGCAAGCTATGAACAGAAAGATCCATTGCTGATTTTTAAACTGGAATCAGTGACTTTGTTCGATGATATGGTTGATAGTATTAATGAACGCACTATCAGTACTTTGATGCGTGCCCAATTACCAATGCCAGAACCTCAGCAAGTTCATGAGGCTGCACCAGAAGTTTCACAGCCTCGTCAGCAGTTGCGAGAAAGTCGTTCTGACAATTTAAGTGATCCGGGTCAACGTGCTGCTGCAACTCAGGATACTCGCGAACAGGTGAGACGACGCGAACCTATTAAGGTTGATAAGTTGCCGGGGCGTAATGATCCTTGTCCATGTGGAAGTGGAAAGAAGTTTAAGAATTGCCATGGTCGTGGCCTTTAAAAAATAATATGTGAGTCTGTAGTATGTCTTATGATATACTTCAGACTCTTTTATTTAGGATGTAGGGAAAATGAAAAAAATACTAACTTTTTTATTAGGAGTAGGGGTTTTGACCTCTTGCAGCTCTATAACATTGGGTGTGACAGAGATAGACCAAGTGTTTCCTGCTACTGTGAGTTTTCCTGAACAAATTCAGAAGGTAGGAGTGATAGACAGAGTGAACCTGTCTGTTCAAGACCATTCTGTAAATCCATTCTATCTGAATTCTGTTGAACTGTCCAGGAATATTGCAGTAAAATTAGCTGAGGCTGATTATTTTGAAGATGTTATTCTTTGTGATAGTGACGTTTCGACATGGGATAAAGATGAAGATAAAATCTATCCTTTGAATCCTGTTCATGTCCAATACCTTTGTGAAGATTTGGGTGTAGATATGATTATAAGTTTGGAACGTGTTAATTCCAGTTTAGTAGAATCCAATTATGTTCCAGTTGTAGCTATGGAATCGATTTTGAGGTTGTATTTGCCTAATCGTGAGCGCCCATTTCGTATGGAAGTCCTTAAAGACACCATAATGTGGGATATAGATGGGTTGCTTACTTATACAGATGCTCGTCAAGACATGGTAGATTATATGTCAGATAAGGCTGCACACGAATTGACTCCACATTGGAGAACCATAGAACGCACTTTTTTTGAGGGAGGAAATGTTGACATGCGAGATGCTGCTATGTTTGTTCGAGAGAATAACTGGGAGAAAGCCGAAGAGATTTGGATTAATGCCAGTCAAAAAGCTAAAGGTAAACTTAAAGAACAATATGAGTTCAATATCATAGTGGCAGAAGAAATACTAGGAAATGTTGAAACTGCATATAAGAAGTGTCAGGAACTGGAATCACGAGTAATTCAGTATTCAGATATTTATTTGTTAGCTAATACTTATTCCCAAGTCCTTAGAAAAAGGTTGTCAGATATTCAGACATTAAATCTTCAAATGCATAGATTTGAATAATTTTTTTGGAAAATTTGATTTATTCTAAAAAATACTGTATTTTTGAATGAATTTAGTAAAGTAGTGAATGAAGCTAAGTAACAAATCTAAAGTGTTGATAGACCAAGTGGTTTCAGACATAGTAACGCATTATTCTGATTTAGAAGATAATGTGATTACAGATATACATTTCCAGCCTCTATTTGACAGTGGAGAGTTGAAAGTGTTTGATGATGATGATGATGTGATTAGTAGCGCGGTTATCAGTGAGTTCGAAGGACTGGGTGGTTCAGATGCAGTAAAAGATGTTTGTATGATTCTTAGAAAAGCATTAGATCATAGGCGTAAGGAACTAGAGAACCTTGTTATTTTGAAACCATACTCATTTGTCTTGGTCGATGAGGATAAGGAAACTATAGAAGACCTACTTTTAATAGATGATGATATAGTTATTGCTGAAGACGGATTGCTTCAAGGTTTAGATGAGGAACTAGACGATTTTTTAAAGAAATTACTATCAGAAGACTAATTCCTAATATAAAAAAAGGAGGGACATCCCCTCCTTTTTTATATAGGAATTTTAATTAATATGCAAATAAAGGATAATCTTTCATTATATCATTTACACGAGTTCGAACATTAGAGATAACCTGTTCATCCTCAGGTGAACTTAAGACTTTCTCTATCATTTCAGCAATTACCAACATTAGGTCTTCCTTAGCACCCCGAGTAGTGATTGCCGGGGTTCCTAAACGAATGCCGGAAGTTTGGAAAGCACTACGAGTGTCAAATGGTACCATGTTTTTGTTCACAGTGATATCTGCTGCAACCAATGCCTTTTCCGCAACTTTACCAGTTAAATCTGGATATTTAGAACGAAGATCAACTAGCATTGAATGGTTGTCTGTTCCACCAGAAACAATCTCAAAGCCTCTATCAATTAAAGCTTGTGCAAGAACAGCCGCATTTTTCTTTACTTGCTTTTGGTACTCCTTGAATTCAGGCTGAAGTGCTTCATTAAATGCCACGGCTTTAGCGGCAATAACATGCTCTAGCGGTCCTCCCTGCTGGCCAGGGAATACTGCAGAATTAATTAGTTGGCTCATCATTTTTATTTGGCCTTTTGGGGTCTTGAATCCCCAAGGATTCTCAAAATCTTTGCCAAGCAAAATGATACCGCCTCGTGGACCACGAAGGGTCTTGTGAGTAGTAGAAGTTACAATATGAGCATATTTGACAGGATTATCCAACAAACCAGCAGCTATTAAGCCTGCAGGATGGGCCATGTCAATCATAAGTAGAGCACCCACTTCATCCGCAATTTTACGCATGCGAGCATAATCCCACTCTCGGCTATATGCAGAACCACCACCAATAATGAGCTTAGGACGTTCGCGTAATGCGATCTCTTCCATTTGATCATAGTCTACTCGGCCGGTCTCTTTATTTAGGTTGTATTCGCATGGTTTGTACAAAATACCGCTAGTGTTAACTAAAGATCCGTGAGAAAGATGCCCACCATGAGAAAGGTTCAATCCCATAAATTTATCTCCAGGATTCAGACATGCCAAAAGTACTGCTGCATTAGCTTGTGCTCCAGAATGTGGTTGTACATTGGCATATTCTGCATCAAATAATCTACAAATACGTTCAATGGCAAGGGTTTCGCTTTTGTCTACTACTTCACAACCCCCATAATAGCGTTTTCCTGGATAACCTTCTGCATATTTGTTGGTCATAACAGAGCCCATGGCTTCCATGACTTCATTACTTACAAAGTTTTCAGAGGCTATCAACTCGATACCTTTCATTTGGCGTTGTCTTTCTTCGTTGATCAACGCGAAAATTGCTTCGTCTCTTTTCATAATAATTTATATTTTGCCTATTTCTTTTTTTCTACACTCCAACCAAACTTTCCAATTTTTTCTCCTAGTTTGTAATAGCCGCCATGCAAATAAACTAGTGGGTTACTATTGGCTAGATCCCATTTTCCTGTTGAATCTAGATACTTTTCATCAGCTTTAACATTGACTACATCTGCAACGAACATGTCATGTGATCCTAATGAAATAACCTCTTTCACTTTGCATTCTATGCAAAGTGGTGATTCTTCAACTATTGGACAACTAACAACAGAAGCTTTTTGTGGGGTAAGTCCCATCTCTTGGAATTTATTGTAATCTTTACCGGAACGTACACCGCACCAGTCTGTTGCAAATGCCATTTCTTCAGTAGTAAGATTAATGACGAACTCCATGTTTTTCAATAGAATCTCATGGGAATGTCTTTCAGGCCTTACGGAGATATAACACATTGGTGGATTGGAACAGATGGTACCCGTCCACGCAACAGTAATAAGATTATAATCTTCAGGAATTGAGCCACAACTGACCAAAACGGCTGGCAGTGGGTAAATCATTGTTCCTGGTTTCCAGTCTTGTTTCATGTCTTAAATCAGTTGGACCTTCTCTAGTTCTTGCTCCTTTTCGCAATAATGGCATTTAATGATACCGCGAACTTTATCTGTCACATGGAAATGAGTAGGCATTGGCTCATTGTTACAAATACATTTAGGATTACTACAACGTACTATGCCTTTTAATTGGTCAGGAACTTCCACATTTATTTTTTCTACTACTTCATAATCTTTGATAATAATCAATTGCATATTTTTCGCAATGACAGATAAACGTGACATTTCTTCTGGATTAAAGAATTTGTCAGCAACTTTGATAATGCCTTTACAGCCCATCTTTTGACTTTCCAAATTATATCCAATGGTTACTGGAGTTGTCATTTTTTGCAAATGAAGCAAATTGACAACATCAAATAATTTGTTGGATGGAATATGGTCGATCACAGTCCCATTCTCCAGTGCAGCAACTTGCAATTCTTTTTTCATAATGGTTTATTTTAAGATGGTTGAATCATTCTTTACATCATCAATAGTAAGTCCCAGACAGTCACAGATAATAGCTTGACGAGCATATAGACCATTTTTAGCTTGTTGGAAATAATAAGCTTTTGGGTCTTCATCGACGTCATAAGCAATTTCGTTTACTCGTGGCAGTGGATGAAGGATTTTCATATTATCCTTTGTATCCTTTAGCATTTCTTTTTTCAAGATATAAACATCTTTAACACGTTCATATTCCATAAGATCTGTGAATCTCTCTTTTTGAACACGTGTCATATAAAGAATGTCAGCATCTTTGATTATTTCTGAATTGAATTCTTTATGCTCTTTATATTTTATTCCTTGCTGTTCACAGTATTCTTTGTATTCTTCTGGCATCTTTAGTTCATCAGGAGCTATAAAATGGAAGGTCGGATTAAAATGACGCATGGCCAAAAGGAGTGAGTGTACAGTACGGCCATATTTTAAATCACCGACCATGTAGATGTTTAGATTCTCCAAGGTGCCTTGTGTCTGATAAATGGTATAAAGGTCAAGTAAAGTTTGAGAAGGATGTTGGTTGGCTCCATCTCCAGCATTGACGATTGGAATAGGTGCAACTTCACTAGCATATCGTGCAGCACCTTCCAGATAGTGACGCATGCATATGATATCAGCATAATTGCTTACCATCATAATAGTGTCTTTTAATGTTTCACCTTTTGTTCCACTTGTAATTTTGGGATCAGCAAAACCTATTACACGGGCGCCAAGTCGGTTCGCTGCTGTTTCAAAGCTAAGACGGGTTCGAGTAGAAGGCTCAAAAAAGAGGGTAGCTACGACTTTTCCTTCCAAAATCTTACGATTTGTGTTCTTTTCAAACTCATGAGCCATTTCCAAGAGATACATAATTTTCTCTTTAGACATGTCTGCAATTGTGACTAAACTGCGGGTTTTCATTTTGTTGCGAAATTAATCATTTTTCAAGCGTCAAAGTTACTGAAAAAAAGTGAAAATCCATCTACCTTAGCGGATAATTAGTATAAGTTTTTTGGTGATTAAGCCAATTATACAAGAATTATAGCTAAATTTGCACCAATAAACAAACTTGTGTTCATTATGAATAAATTCTTGAAAGCTATTTGGATTCTTTTATTTGCCGGCGTGCTGGCAGGGTTTATGGGGTTCATTGCTATATATAATGGCTGGATAGGTTACATGCCTCCAATTGATGAGATGGAGAATCCTGTTAACCGTTATGCTACACAAATATATTCTGCTGATGAAAAACTGATGGGAACATGGTCGCTGAGTCGTGACAACCGTGTTTTTGTATCATATGATGAATTGCCATCTTCTTTAATTGATGCCTTAGTCGCAACTGAAGATGTCCGTTTTTATGAGCATTCAGGTATAGATTTGCGTGCCTTGTCACGTGCTATCGTTAAACGTGGACTAATGGGTAATGCTAATGCAGGAGGTGGTAGTACCATTACTCAACAGTTAGCTAAACAGCTCTATTCAGAACATGCAAGTAGTACATTAGAACGAATAATTCAAAAACCAGTTGAATGGGTTATTGCTGTTAAATTAGAGCGTTTCTATACGAAGGAGGAATTGCTGACAATGTATTTGAATTATTTCGATTTTTTGAATAATGCAGTTGGCATTAAAACAGCAGCAAAGGTGTATTTTAACAAGACTCCAAAAGAATTGACAGTTATCGAGTCTGCTACTTTAGTAGGAATGTGCAAGAACCCTTCTTATTATAATCCTGTACGTTTTGCGGAACGGAGTAAAGCTCGTAGAAACACTGTCTTGAGTCAGATGGAAAAAGCTGGTTATTTAAGCAAGGCTGATTGTGCCGAATACCAGACTCAAGATCTAACATTGAATTTTCACAGAGTTGACCATAAAGACGGTATAGCACCTTATTTGCGTGAATATCTTCGTAAAATTATGATGGCAGAAAAGCCTAATCGCAGTGATTATGCTTCATGGCAAGGCGTTACTTACTATGAAGATTCTATTGCTTGGGTTAAAGACCCTCTATATGGCTGGTGCAATAAGAATAAGAAAAAGACAGGTGAGACATATAACATTTACACTGATGGTTTGAAGATTTATACTTCTATTGACAGTCGTATGCAACGTTATGCTGAAGAGGCTTGTTTTGAACATGTGGCAAAAGTGCTACAGCCAGCTTTCTTTAAGGAGAAAAAAGGACGCTCAACTGCTCCGTTTACAAACCAACTCACAAAAGAGGAGGTGGATAAAATCATGAATCGAAATATTCGCCAGAGTGATAGATGGCGTAATATGAAAGCAGCTGGGTATAGTGAGGAGAGCATTTTGAAGTCATTTAGTGAAAAACAGAAAATGTCCATATTCACTTACAAAGGTGAGGTTGACACATTGATGACTCCTATAGACTCCATTCGATATTATAAGCATTTCTTGCGTACAGGATTTATGTCAATGGATCCGAAGACTGGTCATGTAAAAGCTTATGTTGGTGGCTTGGATTTTCCACATTTCACTTATGATATGGCTGGTGTTGGTCGCCGTCAGGTGGGTTCCACTATTAAACCATTCTTGTATTCTTTGGCTATGGAGAGTGGCTTCACTCCTTGTGATCAAGTGTTGAATGTGCAGAGGACTTATGGGAACTGGACACCTAGAAACAGTGGTTCTTCTAGAATAGGTCAGTTGGTGACATTACAATGGGGATTGCAGCAATCTAACAACTGGATCTCAGCTTATCTGATGGATCATTTAACTCCTCCTGCTTTAGTTGATATGCTTCATCGCTATGGCGTTCGGAATAATGAGATAGAGCCGTATATGCCTCTTTGTTTAGGGACTTGTGACATTAAGGTCAGTGAGATGGTTTCTGCTTATACTGCTTTTGCAAATCATGGAATTCGTGTAGCCCCAATGTATGTGACACGCATTGAGGATAATGAAGGAAATGTAATAGCAGAATTTCAGCCTCAAATGGAAGAGGTAATTAGTGAGGACAGCGCTTTTAAGATGATTTATATAATGCGTTCTGTGATTGATGGAGGCACAGGAAGCCGTGTCAGAAATCGTTACCACTTAACTTGTGACATGGGTGGCAAGACTGGTACTACTAACTCAAATTCGGATTGTTGGTTTATGGGATATACTCCATCACTTGTCAGTGGTGTATGGGTAGGCGGTGAAGAGCGTGACATTCATTTTGATACTATGACTTTAGGACAAGGTGCAGCAGCAGCTCTTCCTGTTTGGGCCCTTTATATGCAAAAAGTATTTAAAGATAAGACATTAGGTTATAGTGAAGAAGAAAAATTTGATATTCCTTCAACTTGGACTCCATGTGGTGGCTTAGCTACAGAGCATAAGGACCCATTGGAAGAAGGGGGAGTTGATTCAATTTTCCAATAGTAGTATAAAGATAATGAGATTTTTAGGAATAATACCAGCAAGATACGCTTCTACTCGTTTCCCTGCCAAACCTTTGGCAAATTTAGGTGGAAAACTAGTGATCCAAAGAGTCTACGAACAGGTTACTAGTATATTGACAGATGCCGTGGTCGCAACGGATGATGTTCGCATCGAAAATGCAGTGAAATCTTTCGGCGGAAGAGTGGTTATGACTAGTACTTCACATAGAAGTGGTACAGATCGTTGTTATGAGGCTTTCACGAAAATACCAGGTGATTTTGATGTGGTAATTAATATTCAAGGAGATGAGCCATTTATTCAGCCTATGCAGCTTCAGAGCATTATGGATTGTTTCAAGGATTCACAGACTCAGATTGCTACTCTAGTGAAACCTTTTAATCCAGTTGATGGATACGATGCACTTGAAAATATTAATTCTCCTAAAGTTGTTGTAAATAAGAATATGCAGGCTCTGTATTTTAGTCGCAGTATTATTCCATATTATCGCAACAAGGAACGTGAAGAATGGCTCGCAGGCCATACTTATTACAAACATATAGGTCTTTATGCATATCGCGCAGAAGTCTTGCGTGAAATAACATCTTTGCCTCAGTCACCATTAGAGATCGCAGAATCTTTGGAACAGCTTCGTTGGCTAGAAAATGGCTATGTGATTAAGGTTGGAATCAGTGATGTGGAGACAATAGGTATAGATACACCAGAAGATTTGGAAAAAGCTGAGGCTTTTTTGGCTAAGCAGCAGAGTGTATGAAAGAATTGGACCGTTTAACACCTCCTCCTATTCGGCCATTAGTTTATTTGGACTTACCTCAAATTAAGAGAATGGTAATGCCCAATGGGGCTAAATTTGCTTTATTGGGTAATACAGTTCAAGAGGATATTTTTCGTCTAGATATTTTAATAAACGGTGGATTATGGCGTCAGGATATGCCATTACAGTCGACTTTTACAAATAAAATGTTGGGTGAAGGAACTCAACATATGAGTTCAAAAGATATTTCTGAGCATCTAGACCGATATGGGGCTTGGCTAACATATAATTCAGGCGTTAGTGCGAATTCCATTCATCTCTTTTCATTGAACAAGTATGCAAAGGAAACTTTGGATGTTTTGGATAAAATTATCAAGGAACCTGCTTTCCCTTTGAGTGAGTTCCAGATTATGGTAGAAAATGCTCGTCAGCAGTTCCTTGTAAATTCTAGAAAGGTTGATTCTATTGCCCGTGTTGCATTTGAAAAGATGATTTTAGGTGAGAATCATCCATGTGCAAGATACGTTTGTTCCGAAGATTATGATCGACTTCAGACTGTGAACCTTAGAGATTTCTATATACGTTATTACCATAGCAAAAATTCCTCACTTTATCTTTCAGGGCATCCAGATGAAAGGGTCCGTTGTTTGGTTGAGAGTAAGTTTGGGGAGAGATTATGGGGATTTGACTACACAACAGTCCAAATGGTTCCTATTCCGCCAGTTCCTTCTAAAGAAAAGAACATTTTTATTGAAGTGCTAGATGCTATTCAAAGTGCTGTCCGAATAGGTAGTTTGACAATTCGTCAAAACCACCCTGATTATATAAAGCTTTCTGTTTTAGTTACTTTATTGGGAGGTTATTTTGGTAGTCGGCTAATGAGTAATATTCGTGAAGATAAGGGCTATACCTATGGAATAGGTTCTGGCTTGATATCTTATCCTTATGAATCATTATTTGTTGTTGCTACACAATGTGATGCCAAATATGTCAATCCTTTGATTCAGGAAGTATATAAGGAAATAGATAATTTGTGTGAGAACCTAGTCAGCCAAAGGGAATTGGATATGGTGAAAAGTTATATGTTAGGGGAACTGACACGTCGTTATGAAGGTTTGGGACTTTCAGATGCTTTTATTTTTGCAGAGGTGAGTGGGTTTGAGGATGATTTCATGCAGAAGCAAGTTGATTCGATTCGTTCCACAACCATGCAAGATATTCAAGACATGGCAAAAAAGTATCTTCAACCTGAGAGTTTGAAGGTTGTAGTTGCTGGCAAAAAAGTATAAAGAAACCTTAAGATATTTGTTCATTTGGGTAATTTCATTTATATTTGCATAAATCCACAAATAAGTGTAAATTCAAATGAAGAAAATACTATATATAATCTTTCCTATTTTATTTTTATTTGTAAATTCTGTATTCGCCCAGAAGTATTCCGTTGGGAGCTTCAAATTTAAGGATGGGTCTCAATACCATGGTGAACTTGTTGCGAAAAAACCTTATGGCTTAGGTAAGTGTACATGGGCTAATGGTGATGTATATGATGGCAACTGGGTTGTTGGCCGTCGAAGTGGGCATGGTGTGATGACATATGCTAACTCTGGTGAAAAGTATGATGGAGAGTGGTATGATGATTTTCCTCATGGTAAAGGAATTTACTATTTTGCAAATAATAACCGTTATGAAGGTTTCTTCTATAAAGGTGCCCAAAAGGGTTTTGGCATCATGTATTATTTCAATGGTGATAAGTACACTGGTGAATGGGAAGATGGTAAGCGCTCTGGAAAAGGAAGATACACATGGAAAGATGGTGCTTTCTATGATGGTGAATGGAAAAATGACATGAAAGATGGCGAAGGCTATTTTGAGTGGGAAGATGGCTCATCTTACAAAGGTCATATGAGCCAGAATATGCGTCATGGTAAGGGCACATATATCTTTGCTGATGGAGATGTGTATGAAGGAGATTGGAATGAAGATGTTCAGGAAGGAAAAGGTGTGTATAAATTCCGAAATGGTGATGTTTATGAGGGAGACTATTATAATGGAGAACGAACAGGTCATGGTAGTTTTGTATTTGCAAATGGTAATCAATATGTAGGTGAATTCAATAATGGTAACCAAAATGGCAAGGGACAATACAAATGGGCTAATGGAGCTGTGTATGAAGGGGAATGGAAAGATAATCAGATGGATGGGACTGGTACCTATTCTTGGGCAAATGGCGATGTGTATGAAGGTCAATGGCTAAACGGCACCATGAATGGTCAGGGCGAATTTCGCATGGCAGATGGTTCTGTTTATAAGGGAGGTTATAAAAATGGAAAGAAAAATGGAAACGGGACTTTAATAGACAAGGATGGTGTTCGGTTTGTAGGTTTCTTTACTGACGATTTTAAAGATGGACCTTATGAAGAATTTGCTGCAGACGGAACCTTGCTACATAAAGGCGTTTACCAAAGAAATCAATTGAAACAGTTAGACGGCAAAGAAGTTGCTTCTGCACCAGAGATTAAGGATATTCCTGCTCGTGTTGCAAATGCGAGTAATAAAAGTACTTATACTCGAAAAAGGTCAACCCGTCGTAGAAGAACTCGTAGAAGATAATTTAGCTTACTTAAATTCGATAAGGAATTATGGAAAAGAAAACCCCATTAAAACTGATCAAGAATGATAAGTGGCTGGAGCCGTTTGCTCCGGCAATAGAAGGTCGCTATTATAGTGTATTGGCCAAGAAATCAGAGTTGACAAATGGAGGAAAAAAATCTTTAAGTGATTTTGCAACAGGGTACCTCTATTTTGGTTTACATCGCACGGCTAAAGGTTGGGTGTTCCGTGAGTGGGCTCCAAATGCTACATCAATTTGTTTAATTGGAGATTTTAATGGCTGGATGGAAAGCCCTGAATACCAATTGAAACCAAAGAAAAATGGAGTGTGGGAGATTAATTTGAAGCCGAAATCTCTAAAGCATGGTGATTTGTACAAGATGAAAGTGCATTGGAACGGTGGTGAGGGAGAGCGTATTCCAGCTTGGGTTCAGAGAGTTGTACAAGATGAGGTCACACATATATTCTCGGCACAAGTATGGGAACCCGAGGAACCATATAAGTTCAAAGTAAACAGTTTCAAGCCAAATAAATCTCCATTGCTTATTTATGAATGCCATATTGGTATGGCACAAGATGCTGAAAAAGTGGGTTCATATCGTGAATTCCAGAAGAATGTTTTACCACGTATTAAAGAAGATGGTTATAACTGCATTCAGGTTATGGCAATACAGGAGCATCCATACTATGGAAGTTTTGGTTATCACGTAAGCAATTTCTTTGCTTGCTCAAGCCGTTTTGGAACTCCTGAAGAATTGAAGGAACTAATAGATACAGCTCATTCTATGGGTATAGCTGTAATTATGGACATAGTTCATAGTCATGCAGTAAAGAATGAGATGGAAGGATTGGGCAATTTGGCTGGTGACCCATGTCAGTATTTTAATCAGGGATCTCGCCGTGAGCATCCAGCTTGGGATTCTTTATGCTTTGATTATGGTAAAAATGAGGTTTTGCATTTCTTGCTGTCAAATTGCAAATACTGGATGGAAGAATTTCATTTTGATGGTTTCCGTTTTGATGGTGTAACATCTATGCTCTATTATAGTCACGGGTTAGGTGAGGCATTTGGTGGTTATCAGGATTATTATAATGGGCATCAGGATGACAATGCTATTGTTTATTTGACATTGGCAAATGATTTGATACATGAAATTAATCGAAATGCGATTACTATAGCTGAAGAAGTTTCTGGTATGCCGGGTTTGGCGGCTAAAATATCTGAAGGAGGCTACGGCTTTGATTATCGTATGGCTATGAATATCCCTGATTATTGGATTAAAACAATCAAGGAAAAGAAAGATGAGGATTGGAAACCTAGTAGTATTTTCTGGGAGCTTACCAACCGTCGTAAGGATGAGAAGACTATTTCTTATGCAGAGAGTCATGATCAGGCCTTAGTAGGTGATAAAACTATTATTTTCCGTCTAGTAGATGCTGATATGTATTGGCATTTTAAAATTGGTGATGAAAATTTTGCAGCAGACCGTGGCATCGCTCTACATAAGATGATCCGTTTAATAACCTGCAGTACAATCAATGGCGGTTATTTGAATTTCATGGGAAATGAATTTGGTCATCCTGAATGGATAGATTTTCCTCGAGAAGGAAATGGATGGAGTTATAAGTATGCTCGTCGCCAATGGAATCTTGTCGATAATATGGATTTATGTTTCCATTGGTTAGGTGACTTTGATAAAGCAATGATTCATCTAATTGGAAGTGAGAAAAATTTCCAGAAAAGTAAGGTACAAGAGATATGGCATAATGATGGTGATCAGGTTTTAGCTTATTCTCGTGGAAATCTTTTGTTCGTGTTTAATTTCAGTCCAGATAAGTCATTTACTGATTATGGATTTTTAGTGCCTAAAGGTTCATATGAAGTTGTCTTGAATTCAGATAATCCAAATTTTGGAGGAAATGGTCTGACAGATGACACTTTGCGTCATTTTACCAACTATGATGTTTTGTACAAGAAGTATAATAAGGAATGGCTTTTACTTTACGTACCAGCACGTACAGCAATGGTGCTTCGTAAAGTAGACTAACATGTTATGAATTATAATAATCCTTCATCAATAAGAACCGCGCGCGTAATAGCTATTGTGTGCGGTTCTCTGTTTTGCATTTTTTCATATCTTTATATATGGAAAGTGCAGGGTGGTATATTGGGTATGGCACAACATGTATTATCCAATGGATTAACAGTCTATTTTCCACCTGTTGGGGCTGGTATCATAACTATTCTTTTGCTGTTTCTTCAGATGCTATTGAATCGTATTTTTAAACTTCAACGTGAATGGCATTGCATTAGTTATTACCCCTCTTTTTTTACCTTAGCCATGATATCAAGTGTGGCGTCTACTGCTTATACACATTTTCAGTTTGGATATTGGATTTGGCTTTATCCTGCAGGGCTGGTGGCGTTTTTGTTTGTGGTTTCTTTTTTTAAACATCTTTCAACTACCTTTGATGTCCGTGCAGGTGGTGTAATTATTCGCACTCTAATTCCAAATTTAATCACTTTTATTGTTTTGGCAATTATATGTATGTGGTTGAGTGATACGAATGAAGTAGCACATGATCAATATGCAATAGAATATAGTTTAAGCAAAAGAGATGTAGATAGTGCTTTGGAAATTGGGAATAAATCAAAGGCGACTAATCCTGAAATTACTGCGTTAAGAATTTATTCGCTTCAAAAAAAAGATTTGTTAGGTGAAAAGTTGTTTATGTATCCACAGAAATATGGAGCAGATGGTATGCTATTGAACTTAGCAGATTCTGTGCGAATGATTTTCCCACCAATGCGACTTTATAAGGAATTAGGTGCCTATCCTCGTTATGCAAATGAATCAGCTGTGGAATTTCTAGAGTTACTAAATAAGTCCGAGCAAGCTAGGCAACCAATGGCTGAGCAATATTTGCTTTGTGCTTATTTGCTAGATCGTAATTTAGACAAATTTGTTGAAAAATTAAAGGTGGTTTATCATTTCAATGAAGATTCAGTCATCAAACTGCCTCGCTATTATCAGGAGGCGTTAGTGCTTTATCAGCATAATCATCCAGGAAAGATAAATTATAAAAATTCTATACAAGAAGCGAATTATGAAGATTATAGAAGAATGGTAAAATCTTCTGCTATTTCTCAGGTTTCTAAGAATAGATCAAAAGTAGATTTTGGCAATACCTATTGGTGGTATTATGATACGGTAAAATAGAAAATATGGAAAAGCCTAAAGTTTATACAAAACAAGATGCAGATGCTCTTTGTAGTTGGTTTAAAACACGAGAGTTGCCCAAAAGCCTTCAAGTAGATAAAGCTACATTTATTCCAAATTTGGCTTTCACTGTTAATTCTCTCTGTGAATGTGCCCAACGTTATTGGAATAATCCACGTATGGCCGGCTATTTGATTCAGTTGGATAAAATCAAAGCCGCGATAGAAAAAGGAGAAGCTCAATGAGCCTCTCCTTTATATTTCTAAAATGTTTCTTCGTTTGCTAGATTCCAGGCGTTAAGAAAAGAAGCCTTGGTAATCTCTATTATCTTTTCCCAATTAAGCTTTTCTGAATGATCTCCTGTCCCATGGTAGTCTGGATGTCCATCGGTATGATACCATATAATAGGTATTTTATAAATAGCAAAACTTCCATTGTCAGAACCACCTATAGGGTTATCCCATGCTCTGTAGTCAGGATCTAATTTTAGTCCATAGGTTTGAATATCTTTTTTTAACCATTCTCCAAATACAGGATGGGAAGCTGTGTAAAAATAAACGACGTATGGAGGATTCTCAGGTCTGTTGTTACGTCCAATCATGTCGAAGTTTAGGTATCCTTTTATTTGTTTTAGGAAAGTGCAATGGTCTACGAAATAACGTGATCCTAGTAATCCTCGTTCTTCTCCATCCCAAAAGGCTATAATTACATTTCTTTTAGGTTTTTTCCCACTTGCAATAAATGCTCTTGCTATTTGAAAAGCAGCACTTACTCCACTAGCATTGTCATCTGCTCCATTATAAATTTGGTCTCCATTTAGCGCAGGATCTAAACCTAGATGATCAAAGTGCGCCCCTACAATAACATATTCATTGGAATTATCAGAAGGAATAATTCCAATAACATTTCTCATTTTTAATTTTCGTGTGGTTCCCTGTTTCCATTTCGTTATGGAATCAGCTATTACGCTAAAGCGTCTTCCTCCTTTATATCGGTCTTGACTATATGCTTCGAAATCCTGGAAATAGCTATCGAATAATGGTTTGACACCAATAAGTTTTAATTGACTTGCCAAATACTTACTGGTAATGTATGAGCCATGAAACCCAGATTCACGTCCTTCTAATTCGTCACTAGCTAAAAATTCAATAATTGATTCAGAGGTACTTCTATTAATAGAAGCAAGTCCGATTTCTTTGGCTGTAGGCTGAACAGACTTGTTTCTCTGTGCAAATGTAGGCAGAAATATTGTGAGACAGATTACTGCAGCTGATAATACTCTTTTCATGGATTAATTATAAATGTAATCATATTGCATACAAATGTACAAAAAAACAAGCATAAATACTTATACTTATAGTGATTTTATATTGAAATTTTAATAGACGGATTTTTTTATGTAAATTTACGCCAAAAATCATAGACACTCTGAATAATGAAAAAATCAATTCTTTCATTTAGCCTATTTTTTATGGCAATATCTCCAGTTCTTGCTCAACTCAAGCTAACGGAGAATAATATTGATGAAATTGTAAAGGCGATGACTCTCGAAGAGAAATCTCTTTTGGTTGTTGCTAATGGTCGTTCCTCTACTATGGGGGCAGCTATTATTGCTCAATATGGAATTATTGGAGAGCATGCAGACTTTGTAGAGGGTGCTGCCGGAAGTACCATGCAAATCTCTCGTTTGGGTATTACTCCAACTGTCATGGCTGATGGACCAGCTGGTCTACGTATTAATGCCACTCGCAAAGATGATTCAAACACTTATTACTGTACAGGTTTTCCTACAGGAACTTCACTTGCATGTTCATGGAATACTGATTTGATCTATAATGTAGGTGCTTCCATAGGTAATGAGGTAAAAGAATATGGTGTAGACTTATTGCTTGCTCCTGGTTTGAATATTATGCGTAATCCATTGGGGGGGCGTAATTATGAGTATTATTCAGAGGATCCTGTAGTGAGTGGTTTGGTTGCAGCTGCTTATGTGAATGGTGTTCAAAGCCAAGGTGTAGGTGCTGATATTAAGCATTATGCGGTGAATAGCCAGGAAACTAATCGTTTAGCTGTTGATGAAGTTGTAGATCAACGTTCCCTTCGTGAAATCTACTTAAAGGGATTTGAGATTGCAGTTAAGGAATCTAAACCATGGACTATTATGTCTTCTTACAATAAACTTAATGGAAAGTTTACTCAACAGGATAAAGACCTTTTGACAACAATACTTCGTGACGAATGGGGATTTGATGGTATTGTTATAACGGATTGGACTCCAAAACGAGACACACATGAGCAGATTAAGGCAGGAAACGACTTAATGGCACCTGGTTATCCAACCCAAAGTTTTGAAGTGGTTGATAAGGTGAAAAGTGGTGAACTTTCTGAAGCAGATTTGGATATTTGTGTGAAACGTATTTTGGAGTATGTTGTTAAGACACCGCGTTTCAAAGGGTATAAGTTCTCTAATAAACCAGACATGAAGGCACATGCTGCAATTACTCGCCAGAGTGCTACAGAGGGTATGGTATTATTAAAGAATGAAAATGATGCTCTTCCACTGGAAAACGTGAAGAAAATAGCTTTATTTGGAGCAACTTCTTATTCACTACTGGCAGGTGGCTTGGGTTCAGGTCATGTTTACAAACCTTATACTATTGATTTGGTAGAAGGTTTGACTAATGCTGGACTGTCAGTAACTGATGATTTGAAAGATCTTTATTTAAAATATAAAGATTATCAATTAGCATCAGGTCCAATGACGGTTCAGAATTATTCTTATCCACGTGGACAGAAAATGGTTCCCGAAATGGCTCTCCCTCGATTTACGATAGAAGCTCAAGCAGCTAAAGCAGATGTGGCTATTTTGACTATCGCCCGTCAGGCAGGTGAAGGGGCTGATCGTGTAAAGGATGGGGATTTTAACTTGACAGATATGGAGAGGGATTTATTGCAAAATGTTTGTGATGCGTTCCATCTTTTAGGAAAGAAAGTGATTGTTGTTTTGAATACTGGTGTCGTTATTGAAACTGATTCTTGGAAAAATCTTCCAGATGCAATCTTGTTAGCTTGGCAACCAGGTCAGGAGGGTGGAAATTCTATCGCAGATGTTTTGATAGGGAAGGAAAACCCTAGTGGAAAGTTGACAATGACTTGGCCAATTTCTCTGACAGATGTTCCTTCATCACAGAATTTCCCTATCAATGGTGTTCCACAGGGTCCAGGTGGATATAATTTTGGTGGAAATGGTCAAATAAAGAATAGGGATTATACTTTGCATTCAGAAGGTTTGAATATCGGATACCGTTATTTCAATACATATAAGGTCGAAGTAAGCTATCCATTTGGTTACGGCTTGAGCTATACTAGCTTTAATTATAGTAAGCCTACTGTTAAACCTACAAAAAATGGTTTTGAGGCTACCATTACTGTGACAAATACAGGTAAAGTGGCAGGTAAGGAAAGTGTACAACTCTATGTTAGTGCCCCTGCTGGTGGCTTGGAAAAGCCTGCTTGTGAACTGAAGTCATTTGCTAAAACACGTAAATTGAATCCAGGTGAATCAGAAACATTGAGTTTCAAGGTTGACAATTATTCATTAGCAAGTTTTAGCATTGCTAATTCACAATGGGAAACAGCTGCAGGTAAATATACTATTTTATTTGGAGCGAATGTAGAGGATGTACGTGGTACTGGTATATATAATTTGGCTAAGGCTCAAGTATGGCCAGTTCACAATGTGTTAGCTCCAGATATGGAACTGAAATAGTTTAAAATATTTAATTTGTAAAAGATGGAGGGAATACCAGTTCGTAATTATGGTCAGCCTGTAAAACGATATGTACAGATACTTGACTTAAAGGACAATCCTGATCTTATTGAAACATATAAAAAGCAGCATAGTAAGCCCTATATGTGGCGGGAGATTATTGATGGAATAAAATCGGTTGGTATTCTTGAAATGGAACTTTATGTTCAAGGCAATCGATTGGTCATGATAGTAGAGACCCCTCTTGATTTTGACTGGGACAAAGCAATGAGTAAATTAGCAGGCCTTCCACGTCAACAGGAGTGGGAAGATTGGAATGCTCAGTATCAGGACTGTAAAGTAGGAGAAACTAGTGATGAGAAATGGAAACTGATGGATCGTATGTTCCATCTATATGAATATGAGTAAACAAAGGAGTAAGTATGAAAATTTTAGTAACAGGTGGAGCCGGATATATTGGGACACATACCTTGATTGAATTGCAAAAAGCAGGACATGAGACTGTTGTTGTGGATAATTTGGCTAATTCACAGAAGGAATCTTTAAATCGTGTCTCAGAACTGTTAGGTGGAGTAGAAATTCCTTTTTATAAGGTAGATATTCGTGATCGTGAAGGCTTGAATAGGGTATTTCAAGAACACGAATTCGATGCTTGCATTCACTTTGCAGGTTTAAAGGCTGTAGGCGAATCAGTAGAAAAACCATTAGAGTATTATGAAAACAATATGAGTGGTACTTTTGTGTTGCTTGATGTAATGAGAAAACATAATTGCAAAAATATCATTTTCTCTTCTTCTGCAACTGTTTATGGTGATCCTGCTGTTATTCCTATTACAGAAGATTGTCCCAAGGGGCATTGTACAAATCCATATGGCCAAACAAAAAGCATGTTGGAACAAGTTTTGATTGACATTCAGAAAGCTGATCCAGAGTGGAATGTAGTATTACTTCGATATTTTAATCCTATTGGCGCTCATAAAAGTGGCAGAATTGGTGAAAACCCTAATGGAATTCCTAATAATTTGATGCCATATATAACTCAGACAGCTGTGGGTAAGCGTAAGGAATTGGGTGTCTTTGGTAATGACTATGATACTCCTGATGGTACTGGTGTCCGTGATTATATTCATGTGGTAGATTTAGCTACAGCTCATGTTGCTGCTTTAAAAGCTATTGCTGACAAGAAAGGACTGGCTATTTATAACATTGGAACAGGTCATGGGTATTCTGTTTTGGATGTTGTTCATGCTTTTGAGAAGGCAAATAATTTGAAGGTTCCTTATGTGATTAAACCACGTCGAGCTGGAGATATTGCTACATGTTTTTGCGATCCAACCAAGGCTAAAATCGAATTAGGTTGGGAAGCAAAGTATGGAATAGAGGATATGTGTCGAGATTCTTGGAATTGGCAGAAAAATAATCCTAATGGTTACGAAGTATAGGGCTATAAAACTATAAAAAAGACCTGGGCAGATTTAGCTCAGGTCTTTTTTTATGGTTTCCAATTGAACTATTTGACGATGTACTCTCTGAGGATTTTCCCTTCAGCCTCATATCCTTTTGCATTGGGGTGAGTTCCATCATGCCAGTACTCTTCTAATAATACCCCTTCTGAATCTCCTAAAGTGTCAAAAGGTATATAGGTGATTTCTGGGTAGAGTTTAAGATTCTCTTGAAGATATTTGTTAATCTCTAGAACCCGAGGTCCCCATCCATGTCTTGGCATGATGCCACAGACGTAGATTTTAGCTTTAGGTTGTCTGTCTTTGACAGCTTGAACTAATTCCAGTATTCCACGAGCTATTTCTTGATCCGTGTTTTTAACGACATTGTTTGTCCCTAAAAGCAAAAAGACTTTCTTAGCTTCATATCCATCGAGTTCTCCATGATAAATTCGCCATAATCCATTTTCTATACGGTCCCATCCAAATCCTAGATTGTGGACAATTACACCTTCAGACATTTTTTCCCAAGCTTCCTGACCTCGGATAATATGTGCGGTAGGTTTACCACCCCAATAATGTGTGATGCTATTTCCGATTAAGACTACATCTGGCTTCTCTTCTTTATTTAGTTTTAGAATATCCTCATGACGTTCTCTCCACATATATGGGTCCCTGTTCTGTGTGCACGGTGTAAATGTTTCAGATGCATTTTCTTTGAAAATTTCTTTGATTTTTTTGATGATTGACTTTGCATTAATCATCATGCCATAGTCGTTAGGATGTATACCTTCCACGAAACTTTCTGTATCCAATCCAAGCTCTTCTTTGGTTAAGTAGTAGATGTCATTTGTGTTATTTTTTTGAAGTTCCTGATAGACTTTTTGGAGCTCAGCATTAATTTCATCTACAGAATTTGCTGAATGATTGCTAATGTGTTGATCTGGCCAACCGCTATGTTCCACCAGAAGGATAGGGGTGTTGGGATGATTTTCACGGAGTAGTCTGCAACAATGAAGAGACGTTTTGTAAACATCCTGTGCCAACATGTTTTCCATGTTGTCTAAGATAAACAGGCTTGCATCCACTTCATTCAGTAGATTTTGCATCGGTTCTTCCATTTTAGCACTGCCACTTACACCTAAATTGAGAATGGGATGTTGTAAAGTCCTTTCCACAATATTAGTCCATGCCATTCCCGGTCTACTAGCACAGGCTCCCTGTGCTATACTGGTTCCATAAATGACTATAGGTTTTTCCAATGAAGGTTTCTCCCAACGCCAGAAACTACCATCTTTAACACCCACTTCCAGCCAGTTTAATCCATTGTAAAGAGGTAAATATAGATGGAACTCATATCCTTTCTCATTAGCAGAGGTGGGGTAAGTAATACCAGAGAATGTATATTTGATTGTATCTCCAAAGGAATATTGAAAATTAGTATTACAGAATGTCCACTTGCCATTTTCATCTACTGCATAAAGATCTACACCACTTACTCCGGTAGATGGCATGTGACGCATATTGTAATTTTTGCTTTCGGTTTGGTATCTGATTGTTATAGTTTCAGAGTTGGTTCGAAATACTAATTTCTCACCTGCACATTGCTTACTTTGCCCCCAAGCAGTACGATTGTTTTCCAACAATGCTTCCATACGATTTGGAATGCGATGGTATGAACCCTTCAGTTCGTCTTGCCATCCTTGTCCATGTAGGATAGGGATTGCCTCATCCATCGGATTGTGCCAACTAATTTCTTGGCTAAATAAGTTCAAGGAGAGGCTTAACACTAGTAAAGTCAGCAATGTTTTTGTGTAATTTGTGATATGTATTTTCATTATTCTACAATTATAAAGATTATTATAGTGTAAATAGATTCCTCAGTCTTTAGTGAATGATTATTTCATCTGTGAAAATGAATTGATTTTTATGAACATTTTTGGCATGAACTTTTAGGTAACGTCCTTTTGCTCCTTTAAGACTAGTTGTGAAATTTTTCATGACGAGCCCTCGTTTCTGTGGGTCAACGTCATTTTCTATAGTCTTAAAAGTCTTGAAATTCTGTCCATCGTTGGAGAAACTGATTTCTACACTTCCAGGCATGAAGACTTCTTCCGGTCCTATTTGCATGAATCTGATGGAAATATCCTTCAGGTTTTTTGTGTCTTCCAAGTCTATTACAACTTCTAGGTCATTTGTGAATCCTTGCCAATTTACATCTTTATAATAATCTGCACCTTGCAATCCATTAGTCAGCGATGATTCATAAGCTGCTGGATATGCTTTGTTCCATGGTTGTAGATAAGATACTTTCTTTCCTACGGCTTTGTGATAGTCGACAGGCCGTTTGAAGATTGGGGTTAATAGTTTGCCGTCCTCTATAATTCCTACGCTAAGTATGGCAGGTCCTTTAACCAGAAGGTTATCACTGAAAGGCTTGCTTTTGAGGTTAGGTTCTGAACCATCAAGGGTATAATACAGTTGTGGATCTATCTTTTCGTGTTCAAAATGGAATCTGATACCTTTTGATTCTTCATCGGGAGTCTGAACTACGGTGAGAAATGGGGATTCTTTTGCTAAATCAATGCCTAAGGATTCAAGTAGTTCTCTTTGAGTGGACACACGACGTTTGAAATCTTCCCAATCTCTGCGTTCAAATGGAGTCCATGTTAACTCTGCTAAAGCTAGCAATCTTGGCCAAATCAGTATATTTGCCCAGTCGCTGTTTCCTATTTGCTCGGCCCATACATTGGCTTGGGCCCCTTTTACCAAGTCTTTACGTTTTAAGGTCAGTTCTTGAAAGCTTCGTAAGTGATATATGTCATAAAGTGCACTGTCTCTTCTGCTTAGATAGAGTGGAGTTCCTGGGCAAAAGATAGTTGGATGCTCAGATTCTATGGATTCATAGGGTATGTTCGCTTTCCAATCACGCCAGTACATGACATTTAAATCTGAAGAGATGTGCCCATCTAACACATCGTCCCATACAATAACTTCCTTTCCATTCTTCTTCAGGTAGTTTGCCACACGTTCCACGAACCAAGTTTGTAACTCATTCACATCTTTCATTCCATTTTCTTTCATGAGTGCCTGGCAGGACTCTGATTCGAGCCAAGTGGTTTTATCCACTTCATCGGCTCCCATGTGAATGTACTTGGATGGAAATAGACTCATCACTTCATCGAGGACGGTTTTTACAAATGTAAAGACCTCCTGTTTGGCAGGACAAAGTGGCTGGCTGAATACTTGCCCCCATGATGGTTTTCCTGTACTGCATAATTCAGGGTAAGCCAGAATAGCTGCCATCATATGTCCAGGCATATCAATTTCTGGTATGAGTTCCACATGATATTTTGCAGCATATTGAACCAAGTCACGTATTTCATCTTGGGTGTAAAAGCCACCGTAGCGCATTCTACCGTCTACTTCCTGAAGGAATCTGCTATCCAACTTGATTCTAGAATCAACAGGTGTTCTTCTGATGACAGCAGAGTCATGTCTATTCATGTCTCTCCAGGCACTTTTCTGAGTAAGCTCTGGAAGTGATTTGATTTCCAATCTCCAACCTTCATCATCGCTTAAGTGAATATGCAGCTTATTCATCTTATAATAGGAAAGAAGCCTGATCTGTTGCTTCAGATATTCTACAGGATAAAAATGACGGGATACATCCAGCATAAGCCCTCTCCATGGGTAAGCAGGGTAATCAACGATGGTAGTAGTTTGTATCTTTGTATTTTTTTGCAGCAGCTGTTTAATTGACTGTACTCCATAGTTTGCTCCTTCTGATGTTTCCGCTTCTAGAAGAATCTGTTCGGAGGTCACCGTGAGCTTGTAGGCATTGTCAGGGATGTCCTTAAAATCAGTCTTCTTTATAAGAATATGATTCTTACTTTGCATTCCTTGACCTAGAAATGCCCCGATTTTAGAATAGATTGCTTCTTGCAGTGCAAAAACCTCATTAGTGAAACTGCCATTGTCTTCTACAATTATTTTTGTATTCACATCCAAGTTAAATTCACCTTTCCCATTTACTGCTGAGACCGGTCTTGGCAGTATTTGAGCAGTCAAAGAAATAGGCGACAATAAGGTGAATAATAAGACTAATTTGAATAAGTGTTTTTTATTCATAATATTTTTTCCCTTCTAGCAAAATATTTTTCCCCAGTTAGAAAGATAAAATTACCTACTATTAGTGGGTCTTTTTTATGTTACAAATATAAGTAAATTTAATAGAATTTTTTGCTCCTCGGTGAAAACTTTCAGATAAAAAAATGTTTTCCGGATTCTATGAGAACACTGAATTTCCCTTAACGATTATTAACTATCTGATAAATCGTCATAACTTATGCAAAATCAATGTTTTATGACATTTATAACAAATTTGTTATAAATTGTATAACAAAAATGTGAGAAAATTTGTTTGTATTAGGAGAGATTTCTATAATACTTTTGTTCCCACTAATTATAATTTATTATTGTATTTATGGGCGAATTAAATTGTGCAACATTATTTGTTGCAAGACTGACAAAAAAGGTTTGTGCTGAGAATCTTGCTGAAGTGTTTGGTACCTTTGGGCATGTTTTTAATGCCAGGATTATTCCTCAAAACAAAAATCAGCTTTCTAATTATGGATTTGTAGAAATGGATGTAGCTGGTGCTGCAAAGGCATTACAATCGGTGATAACGATGGATAATGTCCGACTGCTAGTTCGTATTTCTGATGGAGAGCCAAGTGAACGCTCCAAGCGTATAGAGATGAGGAAACAAAGGCAGAAATTTTACGAGAGTAAACGTCAGATGACCAGAAAAATCAACCGGTTAAGGTACAACAGATCTGATCAGTACAAAAAGACAGACAATTCTGATGACAATGAAGGATCATCTTCTCCATCTGAAGATAAGGAATGATGCGATTTGAGAATGGTAACTCTATTATCCTTTTACGATGAGATAATCATGATATTCGTTTATCTCATAGTCAGGGAAGATTTCCTTTAGTTCTTGTTCTGAGTAGCTATTTGTATGCATGTCTTTAAACTGTAGAGGGCAATAATCAGGTTTGTAGAACATAAGATAAATATTCCTGTGATTATCTGCCAGCATACAAAGATAACGTCTCATGACATAGTTTGGAGCTCCAAATGTGGCAACTATGACTTCATCTGTATTATGCCATAAATTAAAGCACTCTTCGAAAGAAAGTTGATGAACTGTATGAGCAAAGTCTGGAAGATTATTCTTGAAAGACATGATGGCTTTAGCACTTGGATCGCATCCTCTATAGAAAGAGTCTGATATATTAGTGGCCTTTACTAGGGTACCACAACCACAGGCTATTTCGAATATTTTGCGATATGGGAAAAGTTTTTGTATTTCGTCAGAAATCTCCTTAAGCATTTCCTCTGAGTAATGTGGAGCTGTTGGATTCTCTAATTTGTCGAATTGGTTGAAAATTCTTTTGCGAACAATAGATATTCTTTTATAGATATCTATGTTCGCAAAGTAATTGTAACCCTCGAGAGAATAACCATTAGGAAAGTAAAGTAATAGATAGTTATGAAGTTTATTAAACTCCTTTTTCCCCATTTTGCAATCATTCTCCAAAATGAATTCAAATGGATTTTCAGGAGTTAAAGTGTTCCACTTCCATTGCTCATGAAGTAGAAGATTATCAATTTCTTCTTTGTTGTTATCTGTCATTTATTGTCTTATATAACAGAATAGCATCTTTTAATATGGTATTGTGGTCGAATGCCAACTCAGGAAGTTTATATATAGAAAACCACTCAGCTTTTGCCGCATCGTCTAGTCCTTGAACTTTTAATACTTTATCCACAATCGTCAGATATGCTACAGTGACAATTCTATCTCTAGGGTCACGGTTTACCTCCGAATAGGCACCAATTTGAAAAATGTTTTCTGGGTTAATATCAATTCCCGTTTCTTCTTTTAATTCACGTATTGCACATTCCTCTGTAGTTTCATCCATATTCATAAACCCTCCTGGGAATGCCCAGCAGCCTTTGAAGGGCTCATTCTTGCGTTGAATGAGCAGAATTTTTGGTTCTTGTTCTTGCGTAATAACTATACAGTCAGCAGTGAGTTCAGGTCTAGGATATTTATATGTAAATGCCATAATAAAAATGTTATCATTCTTTATTTCAGTTGTAAAGTTACTCAAAATTATTTAATCTTTTCTTTAGTTTTTATAAAAATGAAAACTTGACAAGGAATTTATACCTCCTCTTTGTGTAATTCATATTATTAATTTGAGAAAAGAAAAGGATTTATTATATTTGCATTGAAAAAATATGATATAGCTATCGATAATATTATTATATGAAACTAGCAGAAGCATTGGCTATCCGTAAGGATACACAAAAAAGAATTGAACAGTTGAAAAGTAGGATCTTAAATAATGTTCGTGTCCAAGAAGGCGATGATCCTTCAGAAAACCCATTAGAACTTATAAAAGAATTAGATTCTTCCTTAAACCAACTCCAGAAATTAGTTTATTTGATTAATAAAACTAATATGCTTACCGTTTGTGAGGGTAAGACACTTACCCAGTTGATGGCTGAAAAAGATGTATTGGCAATGCGAATAAATGCACTCCGTGATATATTTAATAAAGCCTCAGAGTCACAAGACCGTTATAGCCGTTCTGAAATAAAGATGGTTACTACAATTGAAATCAAACCACTTGGCAATCAAATAGATAAGCTATCTAAGGAGTTGAGGGAACTGGATATCAAAATTCAGGGTCTGAATTTTACAACAGATTTAGAAGATTAAATATATAGGGATTGTAATTTGTTGTTGTAGGTGTGAGCTAAAAAGATCTATGGTTGACAGTTGGGGCGCTGTTTTTTTGCAAGGTGCAATGCCCAGCATAACTGTACGGTTCACGAGTCATTTAATATGTAGCACTACCATTAGCTGACTATGACATCAAATGAGGGTGGGATGTGGGATTTTCGCCATAAATAAATTGCGATTGCTTTTAATCTATATAGAATAATAATTAATTCGCAATGTTTGTATGAGAGTCGTCTCGGCTTTCTGCATGATAATTCTTCCGTGCTTTGCTATTTGTTATATTTGCCATTGAAACAGGTACTTTTACTTTTAACACTCTGGTAAGTGTATTTATTATCTTTTCATTCCATTTTTTTGATAATTATTTAATTGGAGAAAAAGTTCCTTTTTCTTTGATAACTCCTCTAAAAGATGTAAATTTGCACACAATATTTGTAGTCTTACAGAGACTCTAATTTTTTGTATGTGTGAATTTAGAAAAGCTAATTCTTAATATAGCTGATAATCTTCTATTTACATTTTTTCAATAATATTCTTTAGTTTAAAAAAATAAGAGAAATCAAGAATAATTATTTGTATGATTGATCGAGAAAAAATACTCAACTGGTTATTTTACTTTGCTATAGTTGCATTTCTGGTATTGCCTTTCTTTATCCCTTTCTTTTACCAGTCGCCAGATGATAATTATTTCTGTTTGATAACATCGGGGGCATATACTGGAGAGCCGTCTCCATTTACAACATTTCAGGGATATTATTATAGTTCTTTTATTTCTTGGCTTTATACACTGACCGATAAAGTAGAATGGTATTTTGTAGTGAATCATATTTTACTTATCTGTTGTTATTGTGTATTGATTCTTAAATTGTTAAAATCAAAAGCGAGCCTTGCTATAAAGACTTCTTTATTTATATTCTCTACTGTTATTCAACTCTTTGTAATTGTTTTGCCTCAATGGACAATTCTTGCAGCAGAGCTTGGTTTGGCATCATTCATTTTATTCATTGATGGTTCCCACATAAAATCCTTCCTGTTAGCATTTCTCCTTTTTTGGATAGGTTGTGAAATCCGTTTTTACGCCTGTGTTCTTCCTTGGGCTTTGTTGTCTCCTTTCTTTTTGTTTTTATGGAGTAAAGGAAAAGTACTCTTTTTCGCAAAAACCTTTTTTGCATTATTGTTTTTGTCGGCAGGTTATTTTTGGAACTCTTATACCAAGTCAGTGTATTCTCAAAATGATGAATGGAAGGCTTTTAGTCAGTATAATAGGAACCGTGGGTATTTTCAGGATAATAAAGGAAGAAGTGACATCGCTTCTATGATTTCCGACAGTACAGAACGTACAGCTTATTATCTGACTATCACGGCATTGCAATATGATGACAATATAACTTCAAAAGAGGATTTGGCTCAATATGGACAGTGGGTTAGAGGTAATGCATTTAATTCTATTAAATCTAATTTCCCGACCTATCTTTCAATGTATAATCGTTATGGTGGAATACTCTTGATTATATTGGCATTAGTTCTTTTTATTTATTTTTTCAAAAGAAAGGACTTTTTGTCACTTTTTATATTGACGTCTGTTCTATTGTTGTTTGTCTTTGCAAATTTGTATTTGATGAATTCTTCTGGTGCAAAGCTTAGGACAGTAATAAGTGTCTATATGTCTTTTAGTTTAAGTCTTTTATATTTGTATGTTAAAAATGTAAAGACTGTAAAGTCATATACCATTCTTTTCACATCAGTTTTCATCATATTGTCTGTAGTCTTTTCTTACAGATTTTATGAGTATTATAAAGTCCGATTGAATAGACAGGAATCACTTGCGGAATTAGAATCTTTACTCCAGCAAGTTCCAGATCAAAAGGTGTTCGGAGGAATAGGTACCATAACGGCTGATTATATTCCAGCGCAAAGATGTCATATTTCTCCTGCAGGAAAGAAGATACTTAGAACTGGTTGGATGAATATGACTCCACATACGAAAAAGCATTATAAGGGTTATGTCTCTTTTGCTGAGGGGCTAAAAGTCTTAGTTTCAAAAACAGATCCCGGATCGTATTATTTGAACTCAAGTCAAAAAGTAATTCGGGACTTTTATCATGTTAATACTGAGGTAAAAACTCTGTATGAAACGGAGCATTTCAAGATTGTTCAATTCGAGAAAGTGGACTAGGGGATAGTTTTTTCTCGATAGTAGGGCAAAGGTTATATGACAAAAGTTCTAGTTGTTGCTACATCCAGATATACACGTGGTGGTATAACTTCTGTTGTTAAAGCTCATGAAAGTGGTGAACAGTGGAAGAAATATCATTGTAGATGGATTCAGTCACATCGTGATGGAGGAAAAATGCGCAAAATATGGTATTTGCTGACTTCACTTTGTGAATACCTCTGTTTCCTTCCATTCTACGATATCGTTCACATTCACGTGGGGGTGAGAAATTCTGTGCGCAGAAAACTCCTTTTTGCTAGGATTGGCAAAATTTTTCGAAAAAAAATAATTGTACATTTCCATCCAGCTTCTGAACGCCATTTGGTCGATCCAAAGTATATCAACCAATTTAAGTCTTTGTTTGATTTAAGTGATTTGTTGGTTGTCTTAGCGCCTTATTGGATGGATGTAATAAAAAAGACTTTCCCAGACCGGAATTATAAGATGGATTATCTATACAATCCATGTCCAATTGTTCAGCGGGATTCATCTAAACAGGAAAACGTGATTTTATTTGCAGGAACATTGATAGAGCGGAAAGGTTATAATAGATTACTTCAGGCATTCTCTAAGATTTCAAATAAATACCCAGATTGGAGACTAGAGTATGCAGGAAACGGAGCTATAGAAAAGGCAAAAGAATTACGGAAAGAGTTAGGAATTCCTGAGAATCAAGTTAAATTTTTAGGTTGGGTTAGTGGTTCTGAGAAGATAGAGACATTTCAACGTGCATCAATATACTGTTTGCCAAGTAATGGAGAAGGTTTTCCCATGGGGGTGCTCGATGCAATCGCATACGGAATACCAGTCGTCACTACCCCTGTTGGAGGTATAGTTGATGCAATGACCAACGGAAAAGATTGTTTGATCTACGATATTTACAATATAGACCAGTTGGCAGAATGCCTTGACAGTTTGATGGGTTCTTTGGAAAAGAGAAAGCAGTTACAAGAGAATGCGGACAAATTAGTTGAGGGTGTGTTTAATGTCAAGAATATATGTTCTAGGTTAGATACAATATATTCTCATCTAACAGATTGAAATATAAGTTTTTGTTTATGCCTAAAGTAAGATTTCGTGAAATTGACATAATTAAAGGCATTTGTATGCTTTTGGTTTTTTGGAATCATAGTATATTGTATTTCCCCGTCAATTTCCGTGAACTTTATCCCATTTGCAAATTAATGGTCGACGTTGTTGGTTCATGGTATATGCCATGTTTCTTCATGGTGTCAGGCTTTTTGTTTGCAAATAGCCGGAAAAGTTGGTCTATAGTCATGAATGACAAAATAAAGAGGCTTGTTGTTCCGTATCTGTTTGTCTGTATGGTGTCTTTGGGTATGAAGCTGTTGATGCCTTCTATGGCTGCATTTACTCAGGGAGGTTGGAGTGAAAGGCTGCATTATTATTTGTTGGAGGGTGGAGATCGCTGGTTCCTTTATATTTTGTTCTGGATTTTCGTCCTTGTTACCCCATTCCGAAAATATATTGTAAAATCAACCTTTACGGTTTGCTTAACACTTCTGCTTGTTTATACATTGTCGGAGGAAAATTGGTTCCCATTTATTTATCCATTGCAACGAATACTAATTTTCACTCGATATTTTCTTATAGGTTTCCTGGTAAGAAGGTTTTATACAGAAATACGTAAGTGTTTTGACTCTTATTGGATTCTTTTTCTGGTTTTGTTTGTAATTTATAATATTATAATCAATAACTATTGTGATGGCAGATTCTGGTCATTGATTCTGCCTATTATCGGTTCTTTTGCATGCTTCTCCATTTCAATTAAATTGACTTCAGTAAAGTCTTTTCTTTCATGTAAGATAGTTGATTTTATTGAGTGGGTAGGAAAATACTCTTTGCAGTTTTATATCATGACGGGATTTGTACTAATGCCGGCACGTACTATCATTGTTATGAAACTTGGCATTGTTAATCCTGTTATCGTGATTCCTGTAATCTTTATTTTCCAAGTAGCATTAGCCACATTGGCTGTTGTTATATGCAAAAAGGTTAAGATAATGAATTTTTTGATGGGCTATTAATTTACTGAAAAATGAAAAAAGTAATTACCTACGGCACTTTTGACTTACTTCATCAAGGTCATTTGAATCTTTTGCGTCGAGCAAAAGAATTAGGTGACTATCTTATTGTAGGGGTGACAAATGATAATTTTGACAGAGATAGAGGTAAATTGAATGTCCGTAATAATGTTCTTGAAAGAGTTGAGGCTGTTAAAGCAACGGGTTATGCTGACAAGATCATTATTGAGGACTATGTGGGTCAGAAAATTGATGACATACAAAAATATGGAGTAGATATTTTTGCCATTGGTAGCGACTGGGTTGGCAAATTTGATTACTTGAAGGAGTTTTGTCAGGTTATTTATCTCCCACGTACAAAGGGAATTTCATCTACGATGCTCCGGGCAGAGACTCAGGAGACGGTTCGTACAGGTGTTATTGGTGTTGGTAGAATCGCTCAACGTTTTGTTCCCGAGTCTAGATTCGTGAATGGAATAGAGGTTGTCAGTGCTTATGACATTGATATTCCTAAAGCCCAACAATTCGTAAAAGAAAAGGAGGTAGCAAATTCCTATACAGATTTAGGTAAGTTTTTAGACAGTGTTGATGCTGTGTATATCGCTACTCCTCATTTGAGCCATTATGAGTATATTAAGCTTGCACTGGAAAACAAGAAACATGTATTATGTGAGACTCCATTGGTATTAGATGGCATACAGGCTAAAGAGATGTACCGATTTGCAGAGCAGCAAGGATGTGTATTGATGGAGGCCAACAAAACGGCTCATTGTCCGGCATTTAATCATCTGATGGTGATGATTAAGTCGGGGTTAATAGGTGAAGTTGTCGATATAGAGGCTTCTTTAAGTAAATTGTGGGATGATGATAAGACACTTCGTGAATTTGACCCAGGTCAAGCTGGTGGATCTATGTATGAGTTAGGCAGCTACCCTTTGCTTCCTGTTGTCAAGTTACTAGGATGCAACTTCAAGAATTTGAATTTTTACAGTAGAATGGTAGATGGAGTTGATACTTATACAAAGGGAATTATTCAGTTTGAAAAAGCCATAGCTTCATTTAAAGTGGGTCTTGGAGTAAAAACTGAAGGCAATTTAATTATTTCAGGCACAAAAGGATATGCATACGTACCAGCTCCTTGGTGGAAAACTGATTATTTTGAACTTCGTTATGAAAATCAGAATGACAATAAAAAATTCTTCTATAAGTGGGATGGTGCTGGATTAAGATATGAGATACAGGAGTTTGTAAGCTGCATTTTGAATCATAGGTTTTCTTCTGCTCGTCTAAGAAGACGTGAAAGTATTTGTATGGCAGATATTATGCAGTATTTTACAGAAAAGAAAGGTCTTTTGGAATTATGAAAAGAGCATTAATTGTAGGTGGCGCAAATGGAATAGGTCTGGGAATCGCTACAGAACTTGCAAAACGTAATGAAATTGAGAAAGTATATATTGTAGATAAATCTGAAGTTCTTGACGAATTTTCAAATCCGAAATTTGAAAGTTTTCAGTTTGATTTGACTTCTGAAGATTATAGTATTTTTGATCGCTTTCAGGATGTTGATACTTTAATGATTACTGCTGGATTTGGTCGTCTTCAATTGTTTAGAGATATGGATGAATCCATGATCCAGAATTATTTTAGCGTAAATACTATACCTGCATTAAGGATTATAAAAAAGTTTTACGGTAAACTGGAGAAATCAGATAGCGATTTCTATTGCGGGGTTATGGTGAGCATTTCAGGATTCATGACTTCTCCATTCTTCAGCGTGTATTCGGCAACAAAAGCTGCATTGAAGGTTTTTATTGAAAGTGTGAATGTAGAGCTGATAAAGTCTGGAAGCTGTAATCAGATTTTAAATGTTTCACCCGGTTCTTTGCGTGGAACTTCCTTTAATGCCGGGAAAACAGATTTAGACACTTTAGCTCCGATGGCGAATGAAATCATTGAACATCTGGAGAAAAAAGATGATCTCTTTATTCCACAATATGATGAAGTGTTTAAGAATGTTCTAGAACGATATCATAAAGATTTCAGAGCAGAGGGTATTCATAGCTATGAATATAAGATTAAAAGTGGACGCGTAAAGTAAAAAGAATTATGACATTACACGATCTTTTGGATTTCGTCAGATTGTTTTTATTTATACCAATGCGTGTTCTTTATTGGCCTTTCATGTTATGTCCTATCAAAAAGAAAAAGATTGTATTTGCTAATTTTAATGGTAAAGGATACGGATGTAGCCCCAAAGCTATATGTAATGCATTGTTGAATAAGGATGAGGATTTGGATCTGGTATGGCTGACTAAAGACAGGAATTTTCTTCCAGACCGGGTCAGGAATGTGGATATCAAGTCCTTTCGTGCATTATACGAGTTGGCAACGGCAAGTGCATGGGTGACAAATAACAGACTGCCATATTATGTAGCAAAAAGGAAAAAACAGTTCTATGTTCAGACATGGCATGGACCTATTGCTTTCAAACAAATAGAGAGCCATCTAAAGAACATGCCACTTTACTATAAAATCCGTTCCAAGCATGATTCCTGCATGATGGATATCTTGATGACCAATTCAAAATGGTCTACAGATTATTTCAGAGATTGTTTTTGGTACGGAGGAGAGATTTTAGAGGTTGGAACTGCCAGGAATGATATTATTGTAAATAAGAATACGGCTGTTTATGATATGGTCCGTAGGTCTTTGGGTTTATCAAGGGATACGAAGATTTTATTGTATGCTCCTACATTCCGGCGGAATACAGACTTAAACATGTTTAAGCTTCCGTTTAATGAAATCATTGATTCTTTGGAGTCACGCTTTGGAGGTAACTGGGTTTCTCTAGTACGATTGCATCCTATCTTAGCTTCAAAATCTGATTTTATCTCATATAGTAAGAGTGTCATAAACGCAACAGCATATCCTGATTTTCAAGAGCTTTTGGCTGCTGCAGATTTTTTCATAACGGATTATTCTTCTGGGTTATTTGATTTTATCATAAGTAGGAAACCTGCTCTATTTTATGCTCAGGATTTGGAAGACTACCGTAAAGAACGTGATTTGGCTTTAGAACCAGATATATTGCCTTGTCCTTTGACAAAGAATGAAGAAGAATTGATAAAAACCATCCAATCTTTTGATGAAGAAAAATATCAGAAATCATTAGACACTTTCTTCAATTATATGGGAATGAATGAAACAGGGCATGCTTCAGATATGATAGCTGACCGGATTATGGATGAAATAAATAATAGAGCATGAGACAGATGACTATCAAAGAGGTCCAATCTATAAGTTTGGATATAGTAAAGGATCTTCATGACTTTTGTGTGAAAAATTCCATTTGCTACTCTTTAAGTGGTGGAACCTTGATTGGGGCTATCCGTCATCAGGGCTTTATCCCTTGGGACGATGATGTGGATGTTGTCATGCCAAGACCTGATTATGAGAGATTTATAAAAAGTTATAAGTCTTCAAAAGGTTATCAGTTGTTTTCTCATGAGATAGAAGGAGGGGAAAAAGTAGAGTTGACGTATGCCCGTATATGTGAGATGCAGCACACATTTGTTGACCAAGGGCAAAAGCCGTGGACCACGAATGAAGTTGGGGTTTGGATAGATATTTTTCCATTGGATGGTGCTCCTAGTGACAGGAAGGAAGCAGAAAATAAAGTAAGACATATGACTCGTGTTTGGCTGGATGGTATGCATATCCGAACGGCCAAATATCCTTTTAGCAAGACAAAGGGTATTATTAACAAAATCAAATTGTTGGGAAAGAGGATTTTGTATTACCATAGAAGCAATATAGATTCTCATATTCAGCAGTGCAAAGAATATGATTTTAATTCTTGCGAGTACTATTGTAATTATACCATCATGCATTATGGCATGAAAGAATATCAGCGAAAGGCGACCTTAGTTCCTATTGTGTTGCATAAGTTTGAGGATACGGAACTATGTGTCATGAGTGGATATGATGAATACCTGCATATCTTTTATGGGGACTACATGAAACTGCCTCCTGAAGAACAAAGGAGGACACATGATTACAATGGATATTTTTGGAAAAGTTGATTATCTACTGATTGAATGAACAATGAATAGCAGTGCCAAATTTTTAATTTTTATTTTTGTTTTGATATCTACACCACTATGTGCTTCATGTTCATCATCAGACGATGATGTCTTGGGGCCGGAGAAGGTGGAAACATATTATGAGGAAATTATTCCTTCTGACGCTCCTGTCACAACGAATGTTTTCTATGAGACCTATTCACTTAATGGCCCTGTAGGACAAAGTGGGGCCTGCTATGGAGATTATCTGTTTATAGCAACAGCTAATATGAAAGATATAAAAATGTATAACCTGAGAACTAAATCATTGGTTTATACATTTGATACAATTGGTTTCGCGGATTTTTTGAAGGATAGTCCCTCTGTATATCATTGTAATCAGGCTTGTTTTGGCCCTGACTTTTATCAGGAAGGTGACCCATTCCCTCTGTTGTATATATCACAACGGAATAATGTAGATGGCAGATGCTTTTATCAGGTCTTTCGTATCATATTACCGGAATTGATAGGAGATGAATATGAATCTTTCTCATTGGAACAGGTTCAGACCATTTATTTGCCGGTAATGACTATAAAGAACGCATTAGGAAATGCAAATCTTGCTATCGACTGTGACAATAGGTTGATGTATACTTATTCCAGAAATAATAAAACAACGGATTTCAATTACGGTCAGTGTAAGATATCCGTTTTCTCCTTACCTTCAGTCTATGAGTCTAAAGTAGTATATGAATCTATGGATATTCTTGACTCGTATTATTTAGGTTGTAATGCTATTAATATGCAAGGGGGAGTTATCCATAACAATAAACTATATATAGGACAGGGCTATAAGTCATGTGGCTATATTAAATTGCGTATCGTTGATCTAGAAAACAAAAAACTGGAAAAAACGATAGACCTGTTGAATGCAGGTTTTGTAGCAGAACCTGAAGGGCTTTATGTCTATGATGATAGACTTATGATGTCAGTTAATGGACCGAATATTTATGAATTTTTGTCTGTTGACAGCTTGTCTGTTTGGTGATTTATGTTGAAGGTCTTAGTTAATTCTTATACGTGTTGCCCAGGCATGGGAAGTGAGCAAGGCATGGGCTGGCATTGGATAACAAACTTAGCTCATTATTGTGAATTGTTTGTAATAACAGAAGGAGAGTATAGATTTCAAATAGAAGAATGGCTTTCAAAAAAAGAAAATGAGGATATAGCAAAAAGGCTCCATTTCTATTGGAATCCAATAGGAGGTGATGATCAAAAGCGCTGTGAGAAAATAAGAAAAACATGTTGGAACCAAGGAAATTGGCGCTTTTATCTTTATTATAAAAAATGGCAAAAGTCAACCGCAGATATTGCAGAAAGGATCTGTGGTGAACATAAGATAGATATTTTGCATCAATTGAATATGATTGGTTTCAGAGAACCTGGATATTTGTGGAAGGTCTCCCAAAAGACTGGTATTCCATTTATCTGGGGACCAATCGATGCAAAAGAGGCGTTCCCAATGGCTTATACTAAAGATGCCAGTTTTAAAGTCAAACTTTATTTTGCATTAAAGAATGTTGTAACCAAGTATCAGTTGAGGTTTGGAAAGAGAGTACATTCTGCTGCCAATCAGGCTTCTTTTGTTATAGGAGCATCTGGTAATAGTGTTGTAAGTATTAAAAAGTACTTTAATAAAGAAGCTCCCTTAATTAATGAGACCGGATGCCAATTAAAACCGACGTTTGACAATAGTAAGCCTGCTAAGGATACATTCGATATCTTATGGGTCGGGAAAACAGATTTTAGGAAGCTGTTGAGATTGGCTTTAACCAGTTTTGCTAAGATGAAGAAAGATAAGCTCAGACTCCATATAGTTGGTGGTGGTAATTTGTTGCCTTTTAAAAAGATAGCTGAGGAATTAGGCATAGCCGATAAATGTAAATGGCACGGAGTTGTCAGTCATTCTGAGGTTCAGGATCTGATGAGATTTTGTGATGTGCTTCTTTTTACCTCGGTAGCGGAAGGTACACCTCATGTAGTTATGGAAGCTATCGGTAATGGACTTCCAGTTATTTGCTTTGACACATGTGGTCAGGCCGATTGTGTGAACGAAAAGGTGGGTATAAAGTTACCTCTTTCTAACTTGCAACAGTCTGCAAATGATTTTTCGGAGGCGATAGAAAAATTGTATACCGATGCTGATCTATTGTCTTATTTCTCAAATAATTGTCATGAAAGACAAAAGGAATTGTGTTGGGACAATAAAACAAAGCAAATGCTCGATCTTTACAAAAGTGCTCTTTCTTTAAGTTGATTTAGTGAAAGATGAATCCCAAGGTTTCAGTTATAGTTCCAGTTTACAATGGTCAAGATACCATATCAACCATGGTAGATAGCCTGTTGAACCAGACCTTGCGTGATATAGAGATATTGCTTATTGATGATGGTAGTACGGATAAGACTCCAGCTATTTTAGATTCTTACGGTCAGAAAGACGAGAGAGTTCGCGTTTTTCATAAACCAAATGGTGGCGTAGCAATGGCTCGTCAGTTAGGGGTCAATAATGCATTGGCAGATTATTCTATACATGCAGATGCTGATGATTGGGTGGAGGCAGATATGCTGGAGGAAATGTATAACCTTGCTGTTAAGGAAAATGCAGATATCGTAATTGCGGATTATTATAACAACACAAAGAAAGGTGAAGTTTACAAGAAGCAGAAAATAAAATCATTGAAGAGTTCTGATATTTTAAAGGACATACTTCAGGGACGTTTGTTTGGGGGATTATGTCACAAGTTGATAAGGCATAGTTTGTATAAGAAATATGATGCATGCTTTTTTGAAGGAATTAATTATTGTGAGGATGTATTGATATGTGCTCAGATTTTGAAAAACGACAATGTCAGCATTTCTTATCTACCTAAGGCTTTTTATCATTACATTCAGAATGAAGCTTCTATAACTCATTGCATTTCTAGAAAATCATTCGAAGGATTATTGAAGTACAAAGCTAAATTAAATGAGATTCTTGGTAATCAGGGCTATTCTTCATGCTTAAAGAATGTTGACTTGGTCATTTTTCATGAGGGATTCTGTAGTCCTGGTGTGATGACCTCCAGAGAAATTGAGCATTTTTTTAAAGAGATTGAGCATGAGGCTTTTAAGACACCAAGTTTGCGTTGGAAAATTGGCTATGCCTTTGTGAAATTAGGTCTTTTTAGAATTGCTCGTTTATTATTGAATTATTAAAATAAATATATGGTTGAACAATTGCAAGGCAGTGGCTCTACATCAAAAAAACGTATAGAGTATATTGATGCAATGAGGGGTTTTACAATGCTTCTCGTCGTTTTTGGCCATGTCCTGACCCATGGACTGAACAATTACAGTGAAGGCTCAGTAGTATATAGTTTTTTTCAGACCTTCAGAATGCCAATGTTCTTTTTTATAAGCGGATATATTGCTTATAAAGCTACTGAATATTGGGATTTTGATTTTTATAAAAAGAATTTGAGGAAAAAGGCTATCATTCAGCTTGTGCCTACTGTATTCTTCTTTATTTTATATGGAGTCGTATTTAGAATTAATTTTGTCTCTGCCTTTTTGAAGGAAGGTGTAGGTATCTATTGGTTTTGTCAAACTCTCTTTGAGATGTTCCTGATATATTATACTATCCAGTTGATATGTAAATACACTTCTGAAAAATTATTTACGTGGCTTATTCTTCTGGCTATGGTAGTCACTAAGGTCGTAGGATTAGTATATAGGACTCATGGCATCCTCTATGATACATTATTGTTATATCGTCTTTTGCCGTATTTTATGTACTTTGCGTTAGGATTATTATGCAAGAAGTATAATGATTTATTTCTGCGGTTGATGAAAAATGATGCAGTAAAGGCATTTTTAATACTATTATTCTTTTTTCTGTTCATTTTTAAATATCACCACAATATTCCATATGGAAAGAATTTGCTCTATTTGAGTGACCATCTGCTCATTAGAGTGGCTGGCTTATTCTGTGTCTTCAGTTTCTTTTTGTGCCATTCTGACTTTTTCGCAAGAAACGGCAAGGTCAGCCAAACAATGCAATTTGTAGGAAGAAGGACGTTGGATATATATTTGCTTCATTACTTCTTCATTCCAGACTTGGCTTGTTGTAATGAATTCCTGTCCACAGATACTCGTGCAGTATTGGAATTGCTGTTTGGCTTCGGATTAGCTGCTTTAATAATAGCAGTGAGTCTCTTGTGTAGTGCATTTATTAGAAATAGTGAATTCTTAGGGCATTACCTGTTTGGTGTGAAATCAGATAAATATAGTTATTAATATTAGTGAGGATTTAATTATTATAAGAATATGAAAAACGTAGCATTACTTATTGCCGGAGGTTCTGGTAATCGAATGGGACAGGATATCCCTAAACAATTTATGCATGTTGATGGATGTCCAATTATCATTCATACAATGAAATGTTTTCAGTTGCATCCTGATATAGATGCAATAGCTGTTGTTTGCCTGAAAGGTTGGGAAACGGTTCTCCAAGCGTATGCCAATCAGTTTTCAATAACTAAGCTGAAATGGATCTTCCCTGGAGGGGCAACTGGCATGGAGTCTATACATAATGGTATATATGGATTAAAGAATGAAGGTTGTGACGATGAAGATTTGGTGCTGATTCATGATTCAGTACGTCCTCTTTTAAGCCAAGATATAATCAGTAGCAATATAGCAATTTGTAAAGCATATGGTTATGCTATTACAGGAATAAAATGCCGTGAGGCAATTCTTGAAAGTGAGGATGGATTTGTATCAAGCACTAGCATTCCAAGAGACAGACTGATTAGAACACAGACTCCACAGACATTCAGATTGAAAAATATTATAGCTGTACATGAAGAAGCAAAGCTTAAAGGCATTACAAACAGTGTTGCTTCTTGTACTTTGATAGCAGAGGTTGGTGGTCGTGAAATGCACGTAGTTCCAGGTTCTGAGAAAAATATCAAGATAACCACTGTGGAAGATCTTGAGATCTTGAAAGCTCTGATGCATACGAACAAAGATGAATGGCTTAAATAATGGCATATAAAGATGATTTGATGAAGGTTGCATCTCTAGATTTACCTTGGGAAAAACTAGAAGGATGCAATATATTGGTTACAGGAGCTACAGGTCTGATTGGCTCTTGTTTGGTTGAAGCTCTGTTATCCCGTAAAGGAGGACATTATCAGGTATATGCTTCTGGAAGAAATGAGGAAAGGGCAAAACGTCGGTTCTCAGATTTTAAAAATTGCTCAAATTTCCATTTTTTCAGATATGATGTCACAGAACCTTTACAAAGTGACATTGAGTTTCATTATATTATTGATGCTGCAAGTAATGCATCTCCTAACTTTTTTGCAACGAAACCTGTAGAGGTAATAAAATCAAATATTGAAGGTGTATGTCATCTACTTGATTATGGTATGGGACACAATCTGAAACGCTTTCTTTATATTTCTACAGGTGAAGTTTACGGTGAAGGTGATGGGAGAGCATTTACTGAGGATTATAGTGGATATGTGGATTGTACAAAGCCTCGTTCATGTTATCCTTCCTCCAAAAGAGCCTCAGAAACGTTGTGTGCTTCATATTCATCGGAATATGGGCTTGATGTGGTAATTGCCCGTCCTTCTCATACCTATGGCCCTTATTTTACAGAAAGTGACAATCGGGTTTATGCACAGTTTATTAGGAATGTGTTGAATGGTGATGATATCATCATGAAAAGTACTGGCTCACAGTTCCGTTCTTGGTGTTATGTCGTTGATTGTGTATCAGCTTTGCTCCATGTGCTGTTGAAAGGTAAGAATGGTGAAGCATATAATATAGCAGACCAGTCTTCAAACATTTCAATTAAGGACCTGGCAGAGATGATAGCTCATATAGGTGATAAAAAAGTGGTTATTCAATTGCCGGACGAGGTGGAGAAAGCGGGTTATAATGTGGTAAAGAAATCTGTCTTTTCTACATCAAAGCTTGAATTTTTGGGCTGGACCCTTTTAGAGGGTAATATGAGTCAAAAAATGAGAGCTACGATTGATGAGCAAAAAGCTGCGAACTTGCATTAATGTGTAAACATTTTTAGAATGAAATTAGTATATTGTCTTACCTCTACACCTAAAGATCTTTATTATGAGCAGGCTTTAGTTTCTATTCATACGGCTCGTTTTCACAATCCTGAATCAGAAATTATTTTGATAGTGGATAGTGATACGAATGCATCTTTAATAGGAAACAGGAGCGGCTTGGATTCCTATATCAGTGAGAAAATTGTAATAGATGTTCCTGAAAAATATGCTTCCAATGTGGCGAAATCCAGATACCTTAAGCTGCATGTGAGATCTTTTGTAAGCGGAACATTGCTTTTCATTGATACAGATACAATTATAGTTTCACCAATCGGTGAGCCTGCTGATTTTGGAAGTGAGATGGGGATAGTATTGGATCGTCATCAGAAAAAGAGAAAACTGGCAGATAAAACTTTGACTGTCTTTAAGTTACTGGGGTATTCATGCCCTTCGTGGATTGATTATCACAATAGTGGTGTAATCTATATGAAAGATTCGCCTCAAACTCGTGAATTCTACGAACAATGGTTTCGTACATGGGAAAAATGTTTTGAGAATGGATATTTCGTTGACCAGCCATCCTTAGCCGACACAGAGAAGAAATTAGGACAGATAAAGACATTGCCTGGCGAATGGAATTGCCAGACTTTTGTACCTGAGAGTTTGCCGTATTTCTCAAATGCGAAAATCTGTCATTTTTATGGAGGAACGGGAGAAAATAATGTAGATGAGTGGTACACCCGGTTACTTAAAAGAGTAAAGGATTGTGGAACAATCATTAAGACAGATGCAGATTTTGTGCAAGACTTGGAGGACAATCTTCTCCAAAATGAATTGTATAGGATAGGGCATACAGCAATATATTATGCAGTTAAATCTATAAGAAAGAAACACGGAGGACTATTTAGGTCTCTCAATAATTTTTTAAATGTTTTTAGGAAATAGTTATAAATTTATTACATACAAATATGGAATTGAATGATTTTATTGAGAATTTTGCGAATCAGTTTGATGATACAGATGTAAGTGAATTCAAACCTGATACCGAATTTAAGGAAATGGAGGAATGGACTTCATTAATTGCATTTTCAGAAATAGTAATGATAAAAAATGAATATGGAGTCACTCTTAAGGGAGATGATATAAAGAATGCAAAAACAATAGAAGATTTATTCAAGGTCGTTTCCTCAAGGAATAATTAATCGAAAAGGATGATTTAAAGAAGAAGGTGCTGGTATTGAGTTTACCAGCACCTTCTTCTTTGTATTTATATAGTTAAACTTACTGTCCTTTAAATGTACCAATCTTACGGCTTCGATTAAAGCGTATGTCATGCAAAATAGGTTCAACCGTATTGTGTATGTCAGGAAAGACAATAAATGGAATGCCGTTGATAAGAATATGATCGGCAACACCTGTTTCTATAAATTCATTTTCTATAGGATCATAGCATTTTTCAACATCTTTATCCAGGTCTCTGACAAACATAGAGAAAGTTTTTGTACTTGACTCTTGATTCTCGTCAATGTATTCACCAGTGAAATTCTTGATGTAACGATATTCTATTTCAGGCAGTATCATCTCTTCCACATAATGCACAAATGTAAAGCAGTGAGTTAAATGTACGTCAATTATTACTTGTTTGGCGTGTTTATGGTCAAGATAGGCAAAAACAGAGTCAGGCCCAAATGAATCAGAGAAATCCATATCGCAAAGGAGGTCTTTATCTTTTCCTGTTACTGCGAATGAATACAGTGCATGTTTTGTTCTTTTGAAATCCTTTCTTTTTAGACAGGCATTGCCTAATGAACCGGTTTTGCCTTTTGTTTTTTTCCAGTTGAATGGAACCCCTTTGCAAAAATCCCAATTATATGTTGGGAACAGCAATGTTCCTTCTGGTCCGACTTTTTCAATGAATGAATCAATAAATTTATTAACATCAGGAAGGTTCCCGGTAGTTTCAAACTCTTTGGAAAAGAGATTAAGAAGGTCAGATGAAACCAGTATTGTATCGCCTTTTTCTATTCCCAAATAATCTACAATTTTCAAATAGTTGATTTCGGGATTGTTATATATTTTTTCCATAAAATATGTTTTATATTTTTATGCATTAGTAAATTCCATTGCAAATGTAATAACAATTTCTTATATGGCAAATTAATAAATAATCTTAAGAAAACATATTGGAAAAAGTTTTTCTTTTCTTTGATAAGTCTATGAAAAGGATTATCTTTGCATAGTCTTAGAAACACATACTTCTTTTTATTTTTATTTATGTGTTATAATTTCCATGCTAAAGCATAAATCTATTAATTTTCAATGCAATATAATTATTCATTGGAAATAAGGACTTACCCTAAAATTTGTTTTTTACAGATTTAAGATTAATCAATAAAATAATATAAACATGTTAAATGGTAAAGTGGTACTAATTACCGGTGGTTCAGGATCATTCGGAAAGAAATTTGTAGAGGTAATTCTTCGTGATTATCCTAAAGTTAAGAAAATCATTATATATTCTCGTGGTGAGCTGAAACAGTTCAACATGAAACAGATTTGGCCTACAGAGAAGTATCCTCAGATTCGATATTTTATTGGAGATGTTCGTGATCGAAATAGATTGATTCGGGCATGTGAAGGAGTTGATGTTATTATTCATGCTGCAGCAATCAAGCAAGTTGACACTGCCGAATATAATCCAGAGGAGTGTATCAAGACAAATGTGCATGGAGCTATGAATGTGATAGATGCAGCTATGATTACTGGTGTGAAGGATGTAGTGGCTCTATCTACAGACAAGGCTTGTGCTCCAATTAACCTGTATGGTGCTACAAAATTGGTTTCAGACAAATTGTTTACTGCAGCAAACAACATAAAAGGTTCCAAAGACTTACGTTTCTCAGTGGTACGCTATGGTAATGTAATGGGCTCCAGAGGTTCAGTCATCCCATTTTTCATCGACAAGCGTGATAGTGGAGCAACAGAGCTGCCTATTACAGATATGCGTATGACTCGTTTTAACATTTCTCTTGAAGATGGAGTTGCTCTTGTCATGTTTGCGCTGGGACATCATTTGGGCGGAGAGATCTTTATCCCTAAGATTCCATCTTATCACATTAAGGATGTTGCTACAGCTATCGCACCTCATTTGCCACAAGTGGAAGTTGGTATTCGTCCGGGAGAAAAACTCCATGAGGAAATGATTACCGTTACAGATGCACTTGATACAATAGATTTAGGGAAATACTATGCTATACTTCCTTCTGTATCGTTCTGTTGGAAAAAGGATGATTATATAAAGCATCATAATGCTAAACCTGTTCCATTTGGTTTCCATTATAGTTCAGATATAAATGACCAGTGGGAAACTGTAGAATCAATGAGAGAGAACATTAAGAAATACGTCGATCCGGATTTTGAAGTAAAATAAGCATTCAGTGATGGGGTCTTTGAATAAACTGGCATTAGGAACGGTTCAATTTGGTTGTCAGTATGGATTGAATTCAGTCCAGCCAACCAAATTGGATGAGGTTCAATCTTTGTTGGAGTTTGCCAGGGAATCAGGTATTCATTTGCTGGACACCTCACCCGCCTATGGTAATGCAGAGGAGGTTTTAGGAAAAGTTTCTGCTTGTGACAATTTTGAGATTGTTTCCAAATACTCAGATTTGAGTATTTCTGTGGAAGACAGCTTTAATCAGACATTGTCCCAATTAGGAGCAAAAAAGTTGTTTGGGTATTTGATTCATTATTTTGACATGTATCAAAAATGTCCAAATATATGGGACGATTTCCTTAAATTGAAATCTGAAGGTAAGGTCGCACATATTGGCTTCTCTTTATATGAACCATCAGAATTGGAGCTTCTGATAAATAGGAAGGTGGATTTTGATATTTTGCAAATTCCAATGAATATATTGGACAGGCAGTTCGAACCTTACTTAAAGGAACTTCATGATAGAGGCGTGATTCTGCATGTGCGTAGTGTGTTCCTTCAGGGACTTTTCTTTAAAAACAGGAATGAATTACCTGAAAGACTTTTGCCCCTTAGAAAGTATCTCTATCAGTTGGATGATTATGCTAAAGCAAATAATCTATCTGTAGGTGAAATTGCTCTAAACTATATTTTTCAGAATCCCTATGTTGACAATGTTATTGTAGGCGTTCATACCAAAGAGCAGTTGACAAGAAACATTGGTTGCCTAAGTTCAAGACCGATAGATTTTTGCGTTAATGTGTCAGATGAGGATGTGTATCTTTTGAAACCAAAGAATTGGAATTAGATTATGAAAAAAATTGCAATTATTCCTGCCCGTGGTGGAAGCAAGAGAATTCCACGGAAAAATGTGAAAGATTTTTTAGGTAAGCCAATTATTGCTTATTCTATTGAAGCAGCGCTGCAATCAGGACTTTTTGACGAAGTAATGGTTTCAACCGATGATGAAGAAATTGCAGCCATCTCAAAAAGATATGGTGCTAAAGTTCCTTTTATGCGTAGCGAGAAGACGGCAAATGATTATGCCGTAACGGCCGACGTCTTACTTGAGGTCCTTGATTGTTACCAGGAGATGGGTGAAACGTTTGACATAGTTTGTTGCATCTATGCTACAGCTCCTTTCATCACGATAGACAGATTGAGAGAGGCAGATTCCAAGATGGTGGAAGGTATAGATTCCATCTTCCCGATGGTTCCATTTTCATATCCTATCCAGCGAAGTGTCAGAGTGATTGATGGTTATGCAAGATTGGCTTATCCAGAATATCAGGACGCAAGGTCTCAAGATTTGGAGACTTATTATCATGATGCTGGACAGTTCTATTTTATGACCGTCGAAAGCTTAAGGAAAAACAAGTTTATTTGGGGAGAAAACTCAGCTCCGCTTGTCTTGTCTGAACTGGAAGTTCAAGACTTAGACAATCAGACAGATTGGGAACTGGCAGAGATTAAGTATAAATTAATTCACAACATATAATATGGGATTTTTTAATAAAGAAATTAAGATTGGAAATAAGTGGATTGGTCCTAATCATCCTACTTATTTTATCGCTGAGATTGGTGCCAACTTTGATGGCTCCATTGAAAAGGCTAAGAAATTGGTTGATGCAGCAAAAGCTGCTGGTGCTGATTGTGCAAAATTTCAGACTTTTGACACTCCAAGAATTGTTTCAGAAGGTGGATTCTCAAAGATGGTTCTTAAGGGTGTTCATGGCTCTTGGGGTAGAACAGTCAGTGAAGTTTTTAAAGATGCGGAATTCCCAGTAGCTTGGCACAAGGAAATTGCCGACTATTGTGCTCAGGTTGGTATTGATTTTTCTACTTCTCCATATTTCAAAGAAGCTGTAGATCTTTGTGTTGATTTGAATGTTCCTTTCATTAAGATTGGTTCTGGTGAGATTACATGGTTGGAGCAGTTAGATTATATTGCTAGGAAGGGTATTCCAGTAATGCTTGCTACAGGTGATGCTACATTGTCTGAAATTGATGAGGCTGTCAGAACTATCCAGAAGACAGGAAACAAGGATCTGGTTCTCATGCAGTGCATCACGAATTATCCATCTAAGCTGGATAGTGCTAATGTGAATGTATTAAAGACTTATCAATCTGCATTCGACGTTTTGACTGGCTATTCAGATCATTCTCCTGGTCATGTCGTTGCTTTAGCATCCGTCGTTCTTGGTGGTCGTGTTATCGAAAAGCATTTCACCTTGAACAAGAAAGATAAGGGCCCAGATCATCCACATTCCATGGAACCTGATGAGTTCAAGTTTATGGTTGACTCTATACGTGAAGTGGAGCGTGCCATGGGAAGCACTGTAAAGGAAGTAGTGGCAGAAGAAGGTGAGACTGTATTTGTACAGCGTAGATGTCTTTATGCTAAGAACCCCTTGAAAGCTGGTCAGGTGCTGACTGAGGATGATATTACAGTTCTCCGTCCTGCATTGGGTATCCAGCCGAAGTACAAGCAGACCATTATAGGAAAGAAAGTAAATAAAGATATTCCTGCAGGGGACCCATTATTCTGGGAAGACCTTTAATTTATGACTGAAAAAGAACTATTTATAGCTTTAGTTGATAATGATTCAATTCATCCTTCAGATGCAATTATACTTCTTGAAGGTGATGGATTGAATCGTTATGCTGAAGCTGTGAGGCTTTATAAAGAGAAACTGGCACCTAAGATCGTGTTTTCTGGAGGCATTAACCAACCAGATTATGGAAGCTATCCTGTAGAACAGGTATTACCGCTTATTTTGGCTGAGGGTGTTCCCAGAGAAGATGTTATTTTAGAGCTAAAGTCCTTGCAGACAAAACAGCAGTCTGAGGAAGTCTTGAACTTGTGCGAGCAGAATGGCTGGAAAAAAATCATACTAGTCGGCTCTCATTATCATCAATACAGAGCCTTCCTCACTTTCCTGAAGACGGCAAAGGACAGAAATTCAGATCTAGTCATTTATAATTCTCCTGCCCGAAATTTGAAATGGTTTGCAGATAACCCTTGGGGAAGCAGGGTTGAATGTTTAGAGGCTGAGTTCGTTAGAATAGAAAATTATACAGCAAAAGGTGATTTGGCAACTTTTGCAGATGCGATAGAATATCAGAAATGGAAAGAGCAGCAATAAAAGAATTATTCGGAAAGAATTATCTGGGAAAGGAAGAATTGAAGCCTTTTCTGGAAAAACTAGGATGTGATTCATCTATGGTTGAAGAGCCTCAGGTTCAATATGACGATGAAGTGTTATATAAAGCCGCTGCGAATAATTATATCCTTATTTGGGGCATTGGACATTTAGATGGCAAAAATATTAACCTGCTCTTTCTCAGAGATGTTTTTGGCATCGATCCAGAAGTCTCAGAGCCTTGTTTATATAATCAGGACTGGTATCTGAAGGAGGATTTTATGAACATCACACTTCAAGATAAGTGGTACCTAATAAAGAAAGATGTTTATGAGGATTCCAGAGCTGTTATGCCAAATGACTTGGAGAATAAAGGCTTGAACTTTCCTCCTGCAGTATTATGTGTCTATACGTTCTTTGCATATTATTTTGCCAATGAAGAATACATTTGGTATCATGATTTCGTTTGGTGCAATGACAGAGACCATAATGGAGACAGAGTCTACGTCGGGAAGTACCATGATGTAGATGGAGTGAATAAAAATGGATTCAGTATCCACCGTCATCTCGCTTTAAGAGATTGTTATGCCAGTTCAAATTATATAGGCTGATTTTATTAAGTTGTAATTAAATAGTAAAGTATGGCATTTAAGATTCCTTTCAATAAACCCTATTTAACGGGAAAAGAGGCACATTATATGTATCAGGCTGTTTACACCGGAAAACTCTCGGGAAATGGTGTGTACACGCAAAAGTGTCAGAAATTCTTTGAACAGAAGTATGGTTTTAAGAAAACATTGTTAACCACTTCATGCACCGATGCTTTGGAGATGTGTGCCATTTTGTGCGATGTGGGGCCCGGTGATGAGGTGATTGTTCCGTCTTATACTTTTGTCTCATCAGCTTTGGCTTTTGTAAGGCAGGGATGTAAGATCGTTTTTGCCGATTCTATGGACCGTAATCCGAATATTGATGCAGATAAGCTGGAATCACTTATAACTCCCAAGACAAAAGTAATAGTACCTGTTCATTATGCAGGTGTTGCATGTGATATGGACAAGATAATGGAAATAGCCGACAAGCATGGCTTAATCGTTGTGGAAGATGCAGCACAGGCTATCGACAGCTATTATAAAGGAAGACCATTGGGTACCATAGGGCACCTTTCAGCTTTCTCATTCCATGAAACCAAGAATATCATATCTGGTGAAGGTGGCCTTTTAGGTATCAATGATGAACGTTTCATACGGCGTTCTGAAATTATTTGGGAAAAAGGAACAAATCGAAGTGAGTTCTTCCGTGGGGAGGTGAACAAATACGGTTGGTGTGATACGGGATCTTCATTTCTTCCTTCAGAGGTAATCAGCGCTTTCCTATGGGCTCAACTGGAGAGTCTGGACGATATTCAGAATAAGCGTAAGCAATTGTGGAGACAGTATTATGCAGGTTTGGAATCTTTAGCTGCCAAGGGTTATTTCAGGTTACCTGATATTCCTTCCTATGCAACGAACAATGCCCACATGTTTTATTTGGTTTGCAATAACCTGGAGGAACGGAGCGGTTTAATAAAATATTTGAAAGAGCATGATGTGTTGAGTGTCTTCCATTACCTCAGTCTACATCAAAGCGAGTATTATACCACTCATTATTCAGAGATTCCTAGTCTTCCAAATTGCGACAGATATGCTGACTGTCTTGTAAGATTGCCTATGTTCTATGAATTGAAGGCAGAGCAGGTTGACTATATTGTTAATCTCATAAGTAATTATTATTTAAAAAAAATAAATTAGTTCAATATGCTACTTTCGGTAGTATCTCCCATATATAAGGGCGAGAAAATGATGGAAGAGCTAGTCTCCCGCATAGAGGCAGCTGTAAGTTCATTTACTGATGATTATGAAATTATTCTAGTGAATGACTGTTCCCCTGATGATTCTTGGACAAAGATGCAGGAGATATGTGCTGTCGATAAAAAGGTGAAGGGTTTAAACCTTTCCCGTAATTTTGGACAGCATTATGCCATTACAGCTGGCCTTTCCAAGACTCGTGGCGAATGGGTCGTTGTCATGGACTGTGATTTGCAGGATGTTCCGGAAGAGATTCCGAATCTCTTTTCCAAAGCGCAGGAAGGCTATGACACGGTATTTGCACAGCGTATAGTCCGTCAAGACACTTTCTTTAAGAAATTGTCTTCCGCATCATTTCATTATATATTGACTGTATTGACCGGCACTAAGACTGATAAATCAGTAGCCAACTTTGGAATCTATAATCGAAAGGTGATAAAAGCCGTTTTGTCTATGGGCGATGCTATCCGGAATTTCCCATCCATGGTTCGTTGGGTAGGATTTAAGCAAGGTTATCTTCCTGTCAAACATGCCCAAAGGGCGGAAGGAACGTCTGGATATAACTTCTTCAAACTTATTAGGTTGGCAGAGAATACGATTATCAATTTCTCAAATAAGCCATTGCTTTTGGTGCTACGTTTGGGATTTGTAGTTGTTATTTTATCCATTCTTATTGCTCTTTTCTATCTGATTAGCTATTTGTTGGGATTTATTCAGGTAAGTGGTTTTACTACTCTTATCATTTCCGTTTGGCTGATTGGCGGTCTTCTCATGTCTGTCATCGGTGTGGTAGGGCTTTATATCAGTAAAATCTTCGACCGTGTTAAAGGTCGTCCTGTCTTTATTATTGGGGAAGAATTGAATTTTGATGGAGAAAATGGAACTGAGTGAATATGAGACCCTCTCCAAGTATGGGGTTACCTTGCATCTACTTACTCATGACAAAATAGAGTTGCTCAGGACTTGGAGAAACCATCCCAAGATTCAGAAAAGGATGGAGTTCAGGGAGGAGATTACTCCGGAAATGCAGGAGAAATGGTTCCAGAAAATAAGCACTAGCGGCAGGGACTTTTACTATATTATTGAGTATCAAGGCAAGGAGATTGGCTGTATCAACATCCGTGACGTGGATTTTGAGAAGGGTGAGGGAGAGCCAGGTATATTCATTTGGGATGATGATTATCTGGGAACGGATGTACCGACTAGGGCTTCATTCTGCATGGGCGACTTTGTCTGGGATGTATTGAAACTGAAGAGGGAAGTAATACATGTACTCAAGGATAACAAGCAAGCCATTTTGTACAACAAGCAAAAGGGCTTCAAGTTATCTCCTAATCAGGAAGATGTATATAATCAGGAATATACCTTGACAGCCGAGGACGCAGCGAAAAAATCCAAGCGTATCAAGGCTTTTCTATTAAAAGAAAATAATTTATAATTATAGAGTTATGGAAATTAATGAATTCATTGAGAATTTGGCAGATCAGTTCGATGATATCGATGTAGCATCTTTGACTCCTACAACTGTTTTCAAGGAGTTGGAAGATTGGACTTCATTGGTTGCTCTGTCAGTGATTGCTATGATTGATGAGGAGTATGATGTCCTTTTGAAAGGTGAGGATATCAAGAACGCATCTACCATAGAGGATTTATTCAATACAGTAAAGTCAAAGCAAGAAGAATAGATTTCTGATGAGTGCAAATTACAATCCATTTTCTTTAGCTGGCAAGAAAATTCTTGTCACTGGTGCATCTTCCGGAATAGGGCAAAGAACAGCCATAGAGTGTTCCAGACTTGGAGCCCAGGTTGTCATCACAGCCAGAAATGAGGAACGTCTTCAGGAAACTTTTTCCAAGTTGGAGGGAGAGGGACATGAAGCCTTGATTGCAGACTTGACAAATAATGGCCAGTTAGAGAAATTAATTTCTTTAGTTAGAGAAATAAATGGAGTCGTTCTTTGCGCAGGCAAGTCAATGACTGCGCCTTTCCCTTTTTGTACGCCAGAGAAATTTGAGGAGGTGTTTCGTGTCAATTTCTTCTCTCAGATGGAATTGTTGCGGTTGTTGGTGAAAAAGAAAGTTTTGGTCAAACAGTCCTCTGTCGTTTTCGTTTCTTCTATTGGGGGAATAGAGCGCTTCAGTTTGGGAAATGGTGTCTATGGAGCATCAAAAGCAGCCATCCATTCCATGATGCAGACTTGTGCTAAGGAACTGGCTCCTAAGAAAATCCGGGTGAACAGTGTTAACCCTGGAATGGTCAATACACCTTTGATAGAAGAGCTGGGGATTTCCTCAGAGCAGTTGGCTTCTGACATGCAGAATTATCCTTTGAAGAGATTTGGGGAACCGGAAGATATTGCCTATGGCATCATTTATCTTCTCTCTGATGCTTCTTCGTGGGTAACAGGTCATGCATTGGTAATCGATGGAGGTGTAACAGTTTAAGATATGGATTTACTGAAAGACAAGATTGCAATAGTCACCGGTGCAGGTGCCGGTATTGGTCGTTCCACAGCCGATTTGTATGCGAAGGAAGGTGCCATAGTATATGCCATGGATATTAAGGGTCTGGAGTGGATCGAGTCCGCTGACTATGCGTCAGGTAGGATTTATCCTGTAGAGATGGATATCTGTGACTTTACAGCCGTTAAGCAGCAGATAGTCGCCATAAAAAAGGAGCATGGACACATTGATATTTTAGCAAATATCGCTGGTCTGATATCCTATGAATTGATGCATATGATTGATTTTGACCGATTCCGCAAGATGTTTGAGGTCAATGTCATTGCGCTCACCTACATGACTCAGCTGGTTTCCCGTATCATGATGAGGCAACAGTGTGGTTCCATCATCAATATGGCCAGCATGGTAGGTCTGAAGGGAGCAAAAGGACAGCTTTCATACTCGGCTACCAAAGGGGCAGTGATTTCTGTGACGAAGTCTGCTGCAAAGGAGTTGGCAGAATATAAGATCCGTGTCAATGCAATAGCTCCTGGCATGGTGGGCTCAGAGCGTTTCAAGGCTGTGCTGGAAGAGAAGTTTGCACAAAAGATCAATGATATTCCGTTTGGCCGTCTGGCTGAGCCTGAAGAAGTGGCCCAGTTGTGTCTTTTCCTGGCTTCCGACTCATCTTCCTATATCACGGGGCAGGTGATTGGAATCGATGGTGCCGCAATTATTTAACAGCAGATTATGTTTCTTCAACTAGACGAAAAGGATCCTTCAAAAATTGCAGTGATTGATGACAGCGGCTCATCACTCACCTATGGTAGTCTTTGCTCCTATGCAGAGGAACTGAAGAAGGTATTGCCTTATAGGACGTTAGTCTTTTTAATGGCAGAGAACTGTATAGGCTCTCTGATTGGCTATACCTCTTTCCTGAATAATCATGTGGTGCCTCTGATTCTTAGCAACAAGACAGAGAAGACCTTGTTTGATAATCTGTATGCCACTTACCAGCCGGAATATCTGTGGTTGCCTACATCCAGGACTGATGAATTTGGACAAGAGCCTTTGTATTCGGCTTTCGGATATTCTTTAATTAGGACAGGTAATCCTACTCCGGAACTCTTCGAGGAGCTGTCTTTGCTGCTCCCGACCTCAGGCTCTACAGGCAGTCCAAAGTTGGTCCGTCATAGCTACCGGAATATAGAGGCTAATGCTGAGAATGTGAAGAATCTCTTCCGACTCACTCCATCGGAAAGGGCAATGGGGGTTCTCCCTATGCATTATACGATGGGACTCTCTGTTATTGCCAGTCATCTGCATGCTGGAGCTACAGTTTTGCTCTGTGGAAAGTCGTTGCTTGACCGGGGATTCTGGAGTATGCTGAAGGATCAGCATGCCACTAGTTTTACCGGTGTACCATACAGTTTTGAACTGCTTGCCAAATTGCGGTTCTTCCGTATGGATCTCCCGGATTTGAAGATAGTGACCCAGGGTGGTGGCAAACTGACCGAAGAGATGTGGCAGGCATTGGTAAACTATGCCCAGGACAAAGGCAAGAAGTTCATTGCTACCTATGGACAGTCCGAGTGTACGGCCAGAATGGCCTATCTCCCGGCAGAACTGGCAGCAGATAAAGTATGCAGCATCGGTATTGCAGAGCCAGGTGGCCGGTTGTCCATCATAAACAATGACGGAGTCGAGACTTTTGAAGGCGAAGATTCTGGAGAAATGGTCTACCGTGGGGAGAATGTGACCTTGGGATATGCCAATTCTAAGGAGGATCTCCTGAAAGGAGATGAGAATCACGGGATTATGCACACGGGCGACTTGGCCCGTCGGGATGCAGACGGATGTTATTATATCATTGGCCGTTTAAAGCGTTTCCTGAAGATTTTCGGGTTACGCATAGGACTGGATGAGGTGGAGAACCTGATCCGTTCCAACTATGACACAGATTGCTATTGCAGTGGCGACGATGAGAAACTGCTGGTTAAGCTCACCAATCCTGCAATCGCAGAAGAAATACCTCATTTCATAGAAGAAAAGACACATCTTTTCTATCAGCGGGTAAGCGTAGAGATTGTGGACAGAATTCTCAGGAATGAGACAGGTAAGGTAATTAATCAATAAACAAGATAAGATCATGACAAATCTGGAAAAACTGGATAAGATTTTTGTAGAGGTGTTTTCCTGTAAGGAAGAGGAACTGGGACCCGACTTCAACAAGGATAATGTTGGTATCTGGGACTCTGTTCATCAGTTGAGCCTGACTTCTTCCATCGAAGATGATTTTGACATCATGCTTGATGTGGAAGATATTATCGGCTGCACTTCTTATGAGGCTGTAAAAGAAATACTTGCAAAATATGAAATAGAACTCTGATGGCAAACTGGACTATAAAAAACGTAGCTTTCCGTGGCGTGACAGGAACGGTGCCAAATCATCCTGTGAAAACCTCAGACATTCCTTTGTTTACTCAAGAGGAGGCCGACACATTTGACCAGACGGTCGGTATTCGCAACCGGTACTGGTCATCCGATGATATTTGCACATCCGATTTGTGTGCCGATGCGGCTGAACGGCTGATAACCGCCCTTGGCTGGGAGAAGCAGAGCATTGATGTGCTGCTCTTCGTTTCAGTGACACCGGACTACAAGACTCCTCCTACCTCGGCTATCCTTCAGGATAGGCTGGGCCTGCCGAACTCCACCTTTGTGCTGGATGTTCCTATGGGTTGCTGTGGCTTTATGTACGGCATTAACGTGGCTGGAAATCTGCTGACTGCAGGTACAGCCAAACGGGCTTTGGTCTTGATAGGTGACACGGCAGCCAGAATGGGTTCTAAGAATGACAAGAGCAGATTACCGCTCTTTGGAGACAGTGGTCTGGCTATCGCTCTGGAATACGATGAGGCTGCTTCAGATATCTTCATCGACATGAATACCAGCGGGGATGGCTATTCCGCCCTGATGACTCCTCATGGAGGCTATCGTCATCCTGTTACTCCGGAATCTTTTGTTGAGGAGGATTTCGGCCATGGTATCATCCGTGCTCCGAAAGATGCACTGATTAATGGTATGGATGTGTTTGCCTTTGCCATTTCCAAGCCTGTGAAAAGCATGAAGGCCATTTTGGAAGAGAAGGGAATCGATACGGAAAAAGATGTTGACTATTTCCTGATTCATCAGGCAAACAAGCTGATAGTGGACCGTATTGTCAAGAAACTGAAACTGAATCCAGACAAGGTTCCATACAATCTGCAGAAATTCGGTAATCTGGGTGGCGCTTCCATCCCAATGATTATGTGCAGTGAAATTGCTGAGGATTTGCAGAAACGCCCGTTGAATTTAGTGGCATCGGCATTTGGTCTGGGCCTTACCTGGGCCACTATGATGTTCAAAACTACTCCGATGACAGTGTTACCTCTTAATCTGCTTTAATTTTTTTCATGAAAAACGTTTTCTATATTAACTGTCAGTCTAACCCTTGGATAAAGGTTGCTCAACATTTGCAGAAAACAGAGCAATTGAAGCCTGTCTATTGGAATGGCTATCCTTTCATGGATAAATCAGATATACTTGTCTCAAAGGCATTTCCTGATATCATTTATAGTGAAGATTCAAAATCTTGGAGGGGCATTTTCCCCGACAAGATTGCGGAAAAGGCAGCTACAACTTGCATCGACGTTGACTTTCTCCGTAAATTTGCTTCCGAAGAATTGCAGGCTATTAAAATGATGGATCGTATAGACTATGATCAGTATAGCCTAAATTTTCAGGAGCGTGAACGTATATATAGAAATATGGTTCGTGGTTGGATGGCAGCCATCGAGCTCCTTTCACCAAAGATGGTGATTTCTGCCACAATACCTCATCATGTTTCTGACTTTGTCTTGTATCTCCTTTGTAAGCATAAGGGTATACCTTATATTATGCCTGAACGTACTTCTTTCATTGGTCGGTTTATCATCAATGATGATCCTTATACCATTGGAGATAAACTGGATGTAGTCTTTAAGGAGAAGTTGCAGGAAGAGAGCGAAGTGTTGTTGAAGAGTCTACCTAAAGATATGTCAGACCGGTATTTGAAGTTGCAGGAAGACTATTCTAAGGGGGCTCCTTTCTTCATGCAGTTAGAAAACAAGACTTCTAAAAGACTGGCCCATTTTTGGGGATTGGCAGATCAGTTCTTCAGGTATTTTAAGGACAATGATGCTCACCAGCCATTGTGGGGTGATAAAGGTTTGCTAAGCCATGGCGTTATTGTCTATTATAAAAACAATAGGGAGTGGATAGAAAATGCCCATTTCTCACTGGTTAAGTATTGTTACATGCACATTGTCTCCGGACGGTTCAAGAAGAAGATGCTCAATTATTATAAGAGTCTGACTGTAAAACCGGATTATTCTGAACCATACGTGTTGTATGGCCTTCACTACCAGCCTGAAGCTACATCTAATCCAGCTGGAGATATATTTGTCGACCAGCGATTAGCTATAGATTTGTTGTTGAAGAACCTTCCTGACGATTATAAGATTTATGTAAAGGAACATCCGCACCAGTATTTGAAACAGCGGGAAGGCCATACTTGTCGTATCAAAGAGTTTTATGATGATCTGAAGAAAAATCCTAGAATCAGACTTTTGGATATAAATGAAAGTACGTTCAAACTAATTCAGCATGCTAAGGCTGTTGCTACAATTAAGGGTACAATTGGTTTCGAATCAGCTGTCTATAAAAAGCCTGTCATTCAGTTTGGCTGTTCTTGGTATGAGAAATATCCAGGTGTTTTGAAAGTAACTGATGAGGAGTCAGCCAAAAGGATTCATTCATTTATAGCAGACTATAAATTCGACGAACATGCATTGTTGGCCTATTTGGCTGCTACAGCAGACAAGTCATATTTGGCTTATTTCTATTTGAATTATATGAAAGGCAGCTTGACTATGACCGAGGATGAATGTGCTGCTATCTGGACGGAGGCTATTTCCACTTATTTGCATAGGAATGAAAAACGTTGATTTGAAAGGGTTACAGAACTTGGTAGATTTGTCGAAAGGATATTTTCTTACGACTATCATCAATCAGGCATTACCGTTTCTTCTTCTTCCTATTCTTACTCGATATTTATCTACAGGAGAATATGGAATGTTGTCTCTGTTTACATTCTATATGTCAATCAGTACTGCTGTTATAGGTGCATCCATTCCTTTGGTCATTTCAAAAAACTTTTATGAAAAAGAGAAAGAAGAGGTAGCCAGGTTAGTGGGAAACTGTGTCTATACAGCCTTGTTCCTGGCTATCGTGGTAGAACTCTTGTTGGTTGTCTTTTATCCTCTGATAAAGAGTTATGTCTCTGCACCTCTAATCTTCCTCCTGCTCATTCCTGTGGGCTCGTTTTCCCAGGTTGTCTTTTCCTGTGGGTTGACAGTTTGCCGGTGTATGCGTAAAGTGTTTCATTTTAGTTGTCATCAGATTGGTAACACCACGATGAATGTAACGCTTTCATTGATTGCAGTTTGCATTTTCCTCTGGGGATGGATAGGCCGGTTCTCTTCCATCTGTGTGGCATTTGTGCTCTCAGCCCTAATCATGATGGCCTATTTAAAGAAGTTGGGATACCTCCACTTCGCCTTTTCCCTAAAGCAGCAAAAGGAAATCCGGGAAGTGATTATCCCATTGATACCGAATTCTGTTCAGCTGAATATGATATCACAAGCCGGCTTGTTTTTCATGGGATTATATTTCGGGGATGACATTTTGGGAAAATATGCCATGGGATTTCAGATTTCCCTCTGTGTTAAGCTCCTTTCCGATACCATCAACATGTCTTGGTCTCCTTTCTTTTTCCAACAGCTCTCTAAAGGGGAAAAGATGAACAAGACTTATATTACGCGTTCTTTGCTTGTGCTGATAGCCGTGCTTGTCTTAGGTACACTGGCTATCAACCTTTTGGCGTATCCGGTTTTGTGGATTATGACTACTCCTGATTATTATTCTGCAAGCGAATTTATTCCTTGGTTCACCTTGGGGTGGCTATTATATGGGATTTATGGCTTTGTCAGACCTATTCTGATTAAATACAACCAACAGAGATTTATTGGTATGAATTCATTGCTTACCATGATTGTGATGATTGTCGCAAATATTGTAGCAGCTCATTATTTGGGATACAAAGGTATCTCGTATGCATTCTGTACAGTCTATTTGCTGTTGACTGTTCCCTTGATCCTGAGGGCACAGAAGGTTCATCCTTTGCCATGGCTCAAGGCGATGAAAATTTGGTAATTAAATATGGAGGAAGGATTATGATGGTATTTCAATTGTTTAAATACTTTATTTCCTTGATTTACTGGAATATGCAGCCAGTAGAAAAAGTAAAGAAAATGCAATTGCGCAAGTTTAAGGAGGTATTTGAATATGCCCGCGAGCATAATCCTTTTTATCGCGACTTGTATACGAAGGCGGGAGTAATGGATTTGGACATTAAGACCTGGGAAGATGTGGAAAAGGTCCCTATCGTCGACAAAGATGAATATAGGCGCATTCCTTTGGAACAGAGACTGTCTGAACCTTATAACCCGAAGAAACACTATAAACATTCTACTAGTGGCTCATCGGGAAATCCACTGATGATCGTCTATAGTAAGTTTGTGGAATATACAGGCCATGTCCGGGTCTTCTATATGTTGGTAAAAGCTGCTCATTACAATCCGTTCCAAAAGATATTCATGATTGCACGTTATGAGGAGGATGATAAGTTTGCCATCGAAAAAGATCTTTCTTTTATCGGGAAGTTGCAGAAATGGCTTCACTTCTTCCAGCGTGAGATTGTTTCCATCTATCGGGATCCCGACTATATTATCGACCGGATTCTAGAGGAGAAGCCTAAAATCATCTGGGCTACGCCATCCGTCATGGAAATTGTGGCAAACCGTTTGATAGTCAGGGATATAAAATTGAATATTCCACATTTGGTCTTTACTTCTGAAAATGTGTCTGAAGTCCAGTTCCGGAAATTTAAGGAATATGTCTCACCGGTTGTAATCGATTTGTTTGGAGCCAATGAGTCTCCATCTATCTCTTTTGATGTCAACAAGTCTGGGAAAAGCTGGGTGTATACCAATGCTTGTCTCCCTGAATTCATAAATAGAACAGAACGCAACGGAAAAGAGACGGGTACCCTTGTCATAACCAGCCTATTAAATAAGGTAAATCCGTTTATCCGTTACAATCTGAAAGATTATGGCGAAATCCTGTCCACTCCGGATTTCCCGAACAAGTGTATCGGACCTATCATCGGGCGTATGGACGATATTCTGTCATTCCCCGATGGCAGGCAGTTCTTCCATCATCAGGCTCATGAAATGTTTATGGACTTTGATAAGTGCCTTCATTTTAAATTCGTTCAGGTTGATGATGGGCCAATTACGCTCCAGCTTATTTGTAATCCGAAATATACTGAAGCTGAGGTTTACAAGGAAGCCATGGAACGCTGGAATCACAGATTTTCTCAGTATGAGTTGAAAGTCGAATTTGTGGACAAATTTGAAATCAACAAGCGTACGGGTAAATATAAGAATATAGAGCATATTAAGACAAAAAAATAAGGCTATGGAGAATCACGGTCGTGTAATGTACGAGTTGGCTGGCAGCATGTTCCCCATCTGCAGGAGCATTACGGGAAATGGTTTCCGCAAGTCGTTGCAGATGCTGAAAGACGTTGTGCCTGAAATCCAGATGCATGAGGTCCCTTCCGGAACGCAGGTCTTCGACTGGACTGTCCCCAAGGAATGGAATATCAGAGATGCTTATGTCGAGACAAAAGATGGGGAAAAGGTGATAGACTTTACGAAAACCAACCTCCATGTCTTGGGCTATTCTGTGCCTGTCGACCAGTGGGTGTCAAGGGAAGAGCTGTTCAGTCATCTGTATACCCAGCCCGACCAGCCCGACTGGATTCCTTACGTGACGTCCTACTATAAAGAAAGGTGGGGCTTCTGTGTAAGTGAGAATCAGAAAAAGACTTTGAACGACGAAGAATATCATGTGGTGATAGATAGCACGCTGGAAGATGGAAGTCTCACGTATGGTGACCTGGTAATTAAAGGCGATAGCGATGATGAAATATTACTGTCCACTTATCTTTGCCATCCATCCATGGCCAACAATGAATTGTCGGGCCCTGTAGTGCAGCTGGAACTGATTAAATACATCCAGTCTCTGTCCCATAGAAGATATACATATCGCTTTGTATTTATTCCGGAAACAATAGGTTCTATCACCTACTGTTCCCAGCATCTGGAAGAGTTGAAAGCACATGTGAAAGCCTGTTTTGTGCTGACTTGCGTGGGTGATGACCGGGATTATTCGATTATCGAGTCTCGCTATGCAGATTCCTTGACCGACCGTGTGCTCAGGAATGTCCTTCGTTTCCACTATCCGGATTATAAGACTTATTCATTCCTGGAAAGGGGCTCTGACGAGCGTCAGTACGGCTCTCCGGGTGTGGATTTGCCTGTTTGCGGTGTCTGCCGTACGAAATACCATGTGTATCCGGAATACCACACTTCAGCCGATGACATGAGTCTTATCTCTCCAGAAGGTCTGAATGGCACCTATGAAATGATGGTGAAGGTCATCAATGCGTTGGAGTATAATTACCATTATGTCGTTGCTTGTTGTGGGGAACCTCAATTAGGTAAAAGGGGACTTTATCCCACCATCAGCCAGAAAGGTTCTTATAATGCCGTGAAGGCTACGGTCGATTTGCTGGCATACGCCGATGGCCGGAATGATTTGATTGGCATCAGCGATCTCATCCACCAGCCGGTGGATGTCCTTATACCTATTATAAATAAGATGAGGGCAAACGATTTGTTGCGTGTCAAGGAATTGGAATAAATGCGTTCATGAAGAACATTCTTTGGATCTATAATCGGCCCTTGAATCCTGAGGCAGGAGGGACAGAAAGGATAACCTCTCTGATCAGGAAGGGATTGTCGGATGCTGGTCATCAGTGCCATGGCATGCTGGTTGTCGATCCCAAGACCTTGGAAATGAGCTACAACGGAGAGTCGGTGACTGACCTCCCGGCCTTCTTGGAAAGCAGGAAGATTGATGTTGTCATCAATCAGGATGCCCTCTCCAGAAAGTTATTAAACTGCTTCTTGGAGAGAGGTGGAAAAGAATGGCACAGTCGTGGAGGCCGGTTAATCACTTGCCTGCATTTTGATCCTAAGTCTCCGGGGCTCCTGCATCTGTTCAAGTCCAAGAAGAATAAGAGTCTTCAAGATTGGGTGACTCTCCTGAAGCTTTCCTTGTTCCCTGGTTACTACAGGAAAAAGGAAGACCGGAAGGCCGGTGCTCTCTATCGGTGGCTCTATGAGAAGAGTGACTTTTTCGTCATTCTTTCCGAGACTCACAAACCTTATCTTGAAAAGGTGATGGGATTGCCTTCCTACGATAAGATAAAGGTTATCAACAACCCGTTGACCTTTCCGGACATCTCCGATGCGTCCGTCCTCGATACCAAGAAGAATGTCATGCTGGTCGTTGCCCGCATGGATGAGTATTACAAGAGAATCTCCCTGGTCCTCAAAACTTGGAAGATGCTTGCCGGAAATCATCTGGCTGATACCTGGACCCTGAAACTGGTCGGCGACGGCCCTTCACTGAAGCAATACAAGAGCATTGCCCAGCAGAACGGGCTCAAGAGGGTAGAGTTCTGTGGACAGCAGAATCCTGAGCCTTATTATCGGGAGGCGAAGATCTATTTGATGACATCTTCTGCCGAAGGCTGGGGACTCACCCTGACGGAATCTTTGCAGAGAGGGGTAGTACCGGTGGCCATGGATTCCAGTCCGGTCTTCCATGAGATAATCCAGGATGGGGTAGATGGCTACATCACTCCCGACAAGGATTGTAAAGCTTATATGAGCAAGATCTCCAGTCTTATGGCCGATGAGGCGTTGTGGCGCCGGATGGCGCAGAATGCCCTTCAGCATGCTTCCCGATTCAGCATGGGAAATACCATAGACAAATGGGAAGCGCTTATACGTTGACAATTTACAGATAAGATATTAATCACGATAAAATGAAAAATATAGCAGTCATATTCGCAGGTGGTTCTGGCATTCGCATGAATACGGTAAGTCGTCCCAAGCAGTTCCTGGAACTGAACGGGAAACCGGTCATCATTTATACGTTGGAATTGTTCGATAATCACCCGGATATCGATGCTATTTGTATTGCCTGCATTGAGTCCTGGATTCCTTTCCTGAAGAAGATGCTCCGCAAATTTGAAATCAACAAGGTGGTCGACATCGTGCCGGGTGGTGAGACCGGGCAGGACTCCATCTACAATGGGCTTTGCTCCGCCGACAAGTGGGCGAAGCTGCAGGGAGATGAGGCGGCAGTGCTGATACATGATGGGGTACGCCCGCTGATAACGCAGCAGACGATTACCGACAATATCCAGACGGTGAGAGAGAAGGGGAACTGTATCACTTGTGTGCCGGCCACTGAAACATTCGTGGTGACACAAGACGACGGGACACTCCAGATCCCTTCCCGCAAGGACTCTCTGATAGCCCGGGCACCGCAGTCCTTCCTGCTGAAGGATGTGTTGGGTGCTCATGAGAAAGCCCGTTCAGAGAACAGGCATGATTTTATTGACTCTTGCACCATGATGAGCCATTATGGCCATCACTTGAATACGATAATCGGGCCGATGGAGAATATCAAAATTACCACTCCATCCGACTTCTTTATCTTCCGTGCCATGGTTCAGGTGCATGAGAACCAACAGATTTTCGGATTCTGATGAATATTGTTCAGCAACAGGATATTGAGGCTTTTGTCCGGTCTTTTGAACTGAAAGACGAATTGAGAGACAGCAGGTTCCTGATTACTGGAGCTACGGGGCTGATTGGCTCCTCTCTTGTCTATTGCCTGCTGGCACTGGACAGGAATATCCATATCGTTGCGCCTGTCAGGAATAAGGACAAGGCAGAACAGTTGTTCCAGGACCATCTAGGTCAGCTGGAGCTGATAGAATGCTCCTTGACCAGCTATAACGAGGAGGAAATCGGACAGGTCGACTATATTGTTCATTGTGCAGCTCCTACATCCAGCCGTTTCTTCGTGGAGAAACCGGTGGAGACCTTTGAGTTTATCTGGAACGGCTCGCAGGCCTTGCTGGACTATGCCAGGAGAAACCCGGTAAGAAGCTTTGTCTACCTGTCTTCTCTGGAGGTCTATGGAGAGATTTTGGACGATACCCAGATAGTCAGTGAGAAGGTTCAGGGGTATCTGGACCCCATGAGTGTGCGTAGCTCTTATCCCATGGCAAAACGTGCAGTGGAAAACCTCTGCTGCTTGTATGCTGCAGAGTATGGGGTCCCGGCTAAGGTGGCCAGACTTACCCAGACCACGGGTGCGGGGATTGCCAAGGATGACAACCGGGTTATTGCCCAGTTTGCCAGACTGGCAGCTCAAGGTCAGGATATTGTCCTGCACACCACTGGTGAGTCGGCTCGGCCATATTGCTATCTCACGGATAGCGTGTCGGCCATTCTGTTCATCCTGTTGAAAGGAAAGGCCGGAGAGAGCTACAATGTAGCGAATGAAGAGACATATATCTCAGCCCGGGAAATGGCAGAATACCTGAAACAGCATTTCAATCCTGCCATTCAGATAAGGGTGGAACTCAATGACAGCATGGGATATGCCCCAGCTACCAAGCAGAGACTTTCCTCCCGGAAACTGAGGGAGTTGGGCTGGAAACCGGAATATCCTCTACATCGGATATTCGAGCGTCTCATCGCTTATTTGAAATCTTGATTATGAAACGAAATATTACATTTGAAGAGTTGCGTGAAATACAACTCGGACTGGCAGATAAGATAGATTCCTTTTGCAGGGCGAAAGGATTACGCTATTCGTTGAGTGGAGGAACACTCCTGGGTGCAGTCCGTCACAAAGGGTTCATCCCTTGGGACGATGATGTGGACATCATGATGCCGCGCCCGGATTATGAGATTTTCCTTAGGGAGTTCAAGGATGAGTATGTCAAGGTCCAGACTCTTTTCAACGACCCCGACATGGTCATACCTTTTGCCAAGGTCTATGACGACCGGACGGTCCTGGAGGAGTTCTATGCCAAGAATGGGGTGTTCGTCGACCTGTTCCCGGTCGATGGTCTTCCATCCGATGAAGAGATGGATGAGTATTGTGCAAGGCAGAACTATTACAGGAAGTCCTTGCAGAAGATCTATGAGTATAGGCATGGGAAATACCTGCTCTACAATAAGGGGAACAAGACTTTCCTGAAGATGAAGTATTGGCTGAAGCATCTTTTCTATCCGTCTCGTCAGAAATGTGTTGAGGCACTCCAGCAGTTGCACATGAGCCATGATTTTGAGACCTCTAGATTTGCGGGGGCTATCATGGGTGCATACGGGAAGAAGGAGCATATGTCGCAGAGCATTTTCGCATCCTACATCGATTTGCCGTTTGAGGATAGGACATATATGTGTATCAAGGACTATGATGCCTATCTGAGTAGTATTTACGGGGATTACATGCAACTGCCTCCAAAGGAGAAGCAGAAGCCCCCACACTCATTTGTCGCATATTGGAAATAATGGAAGAAAGCAATAAGCGTATCTTAAAGAACACGGTCTACCTTTATATCCGCCATATCGTCATCATGGCATTGGCGTTTATCTCCACGCGTATCGTGCTGGAGAAGCTGGGTGTCGATGACTATGGTATCTACAATGTGGTCGGTGGTTTCGTGGCGCTTTTCACCGTGTTGAACAATGTGCTCCAGAGTGCTACCCGCCGATTCCTGGCTTTGGCCATCGGCAAAGGAGAGCCCTCGCTGATCAAGAGGACCTTCGATACCTCGTTGGTCATGCATATTTTCATCGCAGCCGTGGTGGTCTTCTTCTTGGAGACGCTTGGTCTGTGGCTCTTGAACACCACGTTGAATATCGCTCCGGACCGAATGTGGGCAGCCAATTGGGTGTTCCAGTTTTCCGTACTGAATGTAATCATCTCCATCACGCAGACACCTTATACGGCTGTTGTCACGGCTCATGAGCATTTCAATGTCTATGCTTTCATGAGTATCTTCGATGTGGTGGGAAAGATCCTGATTCTGTTCCTCTTGGTCTATCTGCCGTTCGACAAGCTGGTTGTATACGCAGCCTTGAAGCTGAGCATCTCCCTGTTGGGCCGCATGATATACAGAATCTATTGTGTCCGTTCATTCGACGAATGCAAGTCGTTCAAGTTCAGTCTGGACAAGCCGCTGTTTAAGGAGATGGTCAATTTCTCAGGATGGGACAGCCTAGGCAATGTGACCACCATCGTGAATTCGCAGGGTATCACGCTGATGCTGAATATGTTCTTCTCCACCGCGGTCAATGCTTCCCGTGGAATTGCCACAACGGTTACAAGTACCGTGTCGCAGTTCGTCTTGGGATTCGTCGTGGCTGCGGAACCGCAGTTGGCCAAGTTCTATGCTGCCGGAGATAAGGATCACTTCGAGAGGCTGATATTCAATGTCACGCAGATGACTCTCTTCCTTTTGGCTGTGGTTGCGGTACCCATTTGGATGGAACTGGACTTTGTCTTGAGGCTGTGGCTGGGAACCATTCCCGACTATACTCCGGAGTTCGTGAAGATCACCATTCTGGTCTGCTTCATCACTTACAGTAATTCCATGGTGCTGAAAGGAAATGTGGCCATAGGGCGGGTCAAGCAGATTACCATGTATATGGCACCTATCATGCTGACCGACCTGCCATTGGTCTTCCTGGTGCTTGCACTGGGGTGGTCTCCTGTCGCTGTGTATTGGGTAGGCATGGTGCCCTGCCTTCTCCGTCTGTTTGTCGACTTGTATATCCTGACCAAATATGCTGATTTCCCCTGGCGGAAATATGTAACAACCGTATTCTTGAAGAACTTGGTGCTGGTAGGTGTTTCCTGCATCATACCTTACCTGGTCCGTCAGCAGATGCCGGAAGGCTGGCAGCGCTTCTTCATCGTAAGTTGCGTATCTGTCGTCTGTACGGTCGTAATCATGTATTTCTTCGCTTTGAATAAGGAATCCCGCCAGTTGGTACAGCAAAAGGTACTAGGTCGTTTTATTAAGAAGTTCAGAGGTTAGCAGATGATACCTAAGACAATTCACTACTGTTGGTTCGGAGGAAAGCCTATCCCGGAGGAATACAAGGCCTATATGGATAGCTGGAGGAAATACCTTCCGGATTACCAAATTGTGGAATGGAACGAGACTAATTTCGATGTCAACTGCATTCCTTTCGTAAAGGAGGCCTATGAGGTAGGGAAGTTTGCCTATGTCAGTGATTATGCCCGCCTGAAGGTCCTCTATGAGAATGGGGGAGTCTACTTCGACACCGATGTGGAGGTCATCCGTCCCATGGACGACCTGATGGAGAAGGGGCCTTGGATGGGAATCGAGAAGCATCAGAACAACCCGTCTGCCGCCGACATGGTTGCCTTGGGTCTGGGTTTCGCCGTGGAACCGGGAAACGGTCTGCTAAAGGAAATTATGGCCTTCTATGAGAATACGCACTATGTCTTCCCCGACGGGCATGTAGAGCAGATACCTATTGTGCCCATCACCAGCAGGGTGCTGAGGAAATACGGGCTCAAGCCTGCCACGGATGAGCCATACCAGGTGGCTGGTGTCACCATCTATCCATGGGATTATTTCTGTCCCATTGAGTTTTTGAGCAGCAAACTTGAAATAACCGATCATACGTATACCATTCATCATTATTCGTCATCCTGGATGTCTTGGACCGATAAGCTGAAAATGAAGAAAGGGTATTGGAGTCGTATAATTAAAAGATATTTAGGATTAAAGAAATAAGATATGAAACAAAATAGGAAAATACTGTTTTTTGTCTTGAACTGGCTCATTTATGTGGGATTCGTCCAGAACTACATATATGACCACGAGTTGTTGACTTTATTTCCCGACTTGCTTATTTTCTATGTCGCATTCAGGGTCAGCCAGAAGAAATCGGGTGCCAGGAATTCCTTGAACAAGTATCTGGGTGGGGCTTTGTCATTCGCTGTCTCCTTCCTGTTCTTGTTCACCGTCTTGGGTGCCGTAATCAATCTCATGCCTGTCTTAAGCTACCTATGGGGCTTGAGAATGTTGCTCAGGTACGTTCTCCTGGTGTGGGTCATTTACCGCTGCTTCGAGATGAAGGATGTGAAAAAGTACAAGAAATACATGTATTGGGCTTTCGACATCAATGTGGTGGTCTGCATTTTTGAGTTCATTGCTGGTATCCGGGGCGACTGGATGAGTGGTACTTTCTCCGGAAACGGTGTCCTCATGCTGCATGCCTTGCTCGTCATGATGCTGGCTACGGCAGATTTCTTCAATGGACAGATGAGGGCCACCCGCTATGGCATCTACATCGCCTGTATGTTCATGATTGCCATCCTAGCCGAGATTAAGATGATGTATTTCCTGTTCCCGCTGACATTCTACGGCGGATATGTCATGAACAAGAAGTTCAGCATCATGCATGTGGTTGTGCTGGTACTGGCCTTCTTCTTCCTGATTCCAGCCATGCAGTTTGTCATGAGGCTCTATTATGGAGAACGTTATGTGACGCAGACTTTCGATACGGAGTACCTGAGGGAAGAGACTACGCACTCCTACAACTTCACGGAAGAGGGATTCAACAGAGGTACGGCCATCGATCTGACCGACCAGGTCATTCTTACCGATCCTATCCGCAAGGTCTTCGGCTGGGGATTGGGTAGTGGCAGTAAGTCCACCCGTTTCGGTACAAAGGTGTTCAGGATGTATGGTACGACCATGTTCTGGAATTTCTCCACTTCTTATTGTCTGGTGGAGTTGGGCTGGGTAGGCTTCTCCCTGTTCGCCCTTTGTTTCGTGCTGCTCATGTGGAGGTATTATAAGATCTATTCCAAATATAAGGACCCGTTCATCAAGTATTGGGCTGGTGTGGGTGTCGTCTCCGTAGGTGCTACTTTCTTGTTGTGCTGGTACAACGATAACCCTTACTTCAAATTCCTTCCGATGTATTTCTTCTGGGGTGTTTGTTTCGCTGCCATAGAGGTTAGGAGAAGAGAGCTCGACAATAAATTGACAACGGGTGTCTATATCATTAAAAATGCCGAAGGTATCAGTAATAATACCGGTCTATAACGTAGAGCGGTACTTGAACAAGTGTGTTCAATCTATTGTAGACCAGACTCTTGACAGTCTGGAAATTATTCTTGTTGATGATGAGAGTCCCGACGCTTGTCCTCAAATGTGTGAGGAGTGGGCCAGAATGGATAATCGGATAAAAGTAATCCATAAGAAGAACGGGGGATTGGGTTTCGCACGCAATTCTGGTCTTGAGTTGGCCACCGGTGAGTATGTGACCTTCTGTGATTCCGACGACTGGATTGAGCCGGAGGCTTATCAGACTACCTACGAGAAGTGCAAGGAGAAAGACTTGGACATTTGCTGGTTCCAGCCCCGTCGTGTTACTACCGATGGTGTGTTTTTGCCTCTGTCTCCTAAAAAGGAGTGTTACTTTATGGATGAGGCGCAGATGAGACGTTTCCGCAAGGAAGTCATCGGTCGTAACCCGGAGGATCCCCAGAGCCGTACGCGTGGAATGAGCTCCTGCATGGCCTTGTTCCGGAGAAGTGTCTTCCAGACCAGCGGAGTCCGTTTCCCCAGCGAGAGGGAGGTAGCCAGCGAGGACCTCATGTTCCTGGTCCGTTTCCTGCCTCATGTAGAGAAGGTCGGCATCTTGCCTCATGTCTTCTACAACTACCTCATCAACCCGAAGTCCATCTCCACGAATTATTCTGAGGCTAAGCATACCCGGCTCTTGAATCTGCTGGCAGAACTGAAGTCTTTCTGTGATGCTAATTATGAGTGGTCTGAAATCAAGAACCATTACTATAGCCAGCAGCTCCGAATTTTTAAGGTCATCCTGAAATATATTTCATACAGCGATGAACCTTTCTTCCAGAAAGTCGGGCATTTGTCTCGTGAAACCCGGAATCCCATACTGGCTTCATTCTATGGAGACCCGGTACGGAACAAATACAAGAAAGCGGACCGTTTGTATATCTGGATGATGAAGCATCATGTGGGGCTGTTTTTTGCCCTGCTCTATAAATTCAAGCAATGAAGCATATTCCCAACATCAGCTATACGGTAAGGAATGATCTCTGCACGGGATGCGGTGTCTGCCAGGATGCCTGTCCCTCCCATGCCATAACCATACAGGTGGAGAAAGGCTGTTTCCGCCCTGTCGTGGATGAGTCTCTCTGCAAGAACCGTACGGGCTGCCACCGCTGCTACGACAGTTGTCCGGGAGTAGGGGTGAACCTGAAGGATATGGCCAAGCAGGCTTTTCCGGATGAGGGAATGCAGTATGATAAATATGTCGGCTCCTTCTTGAAGTGTTTTACAGGGCATAGCAATACCCATGAGATCCGTTTTCACAGCGCTTCTGGTGGCATGGTCAGCCAGATGCTGGTATGGCTGCTGGAAAAGCATTACATCGACGGAGCCTTCGTCACATCGTTCGATAAGGATGCTCCTTTGTTGGTGCGTTCTTACCTGGCTACTACACCGGAGGATATTTTGGTGGCCCGGAGCTCCAAATACTCTCCCGTGACCTTGGACCGGGCTATTTCTGAGATCAAGAAAGCCCCAGGGACCAACTACATTATTGTCGGCCTGCCTTGCCACATTCAAGGCTTCCGGAAATATGAGCTGTTGGATAAGCGTTTCAGGGAGAAGATTGCGGCTTATTTTGCCATCTATTGCTCGTCAGGGCGTAGTTTCTACCTCACGGAGCATGTCTTCCAGGCTAGACATATTGACCCTAGTAAACTGACTTATTTTGCCTATCGCGACAAAGGTTGCCTGGGTAAGATGGTGGCCAAGGGCGAGGGGATAGACCATGAGGAGCGTTTCCAGGATTTCTACCAGCCTCTGCGTTCCTTCTTTGTGCCCCGTCGCTGCTGTCTGTGCATCGATCATTACGGGGAATTAGGTGATGTCTGTTTCGGTGATATCCATATCGATCCTTACATTGCCGATACCATCGGGGTGAACTCCTTGGTGGTCCGGAACAAAAAGTGTCTGGACTGGCTCACTCAGGCTAAGGCCGAGGGGGTAATCACCTTGGATGAGATTCCGGTGTCCCTGATGAATAAAGGACAGGTCATGGCTCGTTTCAAGAAGGGCAGGAATGCTGCTTTTATCCGTTTCGACAGGATGCTGGGAAGAAAGGTGCCTGCCTACGACTATCTGCCTAGGGAGGGAAAGACCGGCAAGTGGCTCGTGTCCTACCTGCATACGGGGGCACAGCGGTTCATTGGCTCTCACAAATGGATGTGGTGGGCCATTAAGATTTTCAAGGGAAAAGGTGCAAAACGTTGATTCTAAATTGAATGGAATGAAGAGAAAAATTGGAGGTGTCATTGTATCTGATCTGGGCCATACGAACTATGGCTCGTGCCTGCAGGCTTATGCCACCATTAAGACGGTACAGGACCTCGGATATGACCTGACGCTCATCAAATACAGAAAACAGCGTAGCTGGCTGGATTGGATTAAAATCGGTCCCGGCCTGCTGCTCAGCGGTGGAATGGAGATTCTCCAGAACCGCAGGAAGCGTAAGGCGAACAAGAAGAAATATCCTGATTACTGGCCCAACCAGCTTATCCGGAAAGAGGCTACGAATGCGTTCAAGAAAAAGGAGTTCGTACCCCTTTTCAAGGTCTATACGGGGTATAAGGCCCTGTGTGAAGGCAGCCGGGAGTATGATGCCTGCTTCGTGGGCAGCGACCAGGTCTGGCGTCCTTATGGCTTCTACAGTAATTATTGGAACTTGAATTTCGTGGATGATGCAGTGCCTAAGTTCTCCTATGCGGCCAGCTATGGTGTCTCCAGCATTCCGGCTATTCAGCGGAAGGGGACGAAGCGCTACCTGGAACGGTTGGACAGAATCAGTGTCCGGGAGCAGAAGGCGAAGGAGATTGTGGAATCTCTGTCTTCCCGGAAGGCTGAGGTCGTGGCAGACCCTACCATGTTGCTCACCAGGGAGCAGTGGCTGGAGTTTGCATCTAAGTCCGAGAAGCAGATTCCGGCAGAGCCTTATATCTTCTGCTATTTCCTGGGTACCCGCGAGGATATTCGTCAGGAGGCTAGGAAGCTGGCTCAGGAAACAGGACTGAAGGTGGTCATCATGAGGCACATGGATGAATATGTCCCTGCCGATGAGACGCTGGGCGACTATGCGCCTTACGACATCAATGCCTATGACTTTGTGAACCTGGTGCGGAATGCGGCCTATGTCTGCACGGATTCTTTCCACGGCACGGTGTTCTCCATCCTGATGCACCGGAAATTCATCACGTTCTACCGCACGAAGCCTACTGCTGGAAACTCCACTCATTCTAGAATTGATAGTCTGCTGAATATCTTCGGATTAAGCAGTCGTATCTATCGTAATGATGTAAATGCTGTTTTGGCTGAAATAGACTACGGAAAGGTGGATGAAATCCTAGCCGGATACCGGAATAAATCCTTGGCATTCTTCCGCGATGCCTTGGCTTTGGCCGACAAGTAAGACATGCCCAAGAGAATACTATATATTGGAACCCCGCAGACGCATGATCAGTATGTGCAGGGACTGGTTCCGTCTCATTGGCTCTATGGGGCCGTGGAGATGGAGAAGGAAGGTCATCAGGTCATCTGGGAGAAGGAGGGCAGGTCTTTCTGGCACGATGTGTCGCTGGTCCGGAAGTACAAGCCTGATTTGGTCTTCATTCCCAACTTGAACCTTCACAGCCACCAAGGACTGTTGCTGTTGTCTGCCCTGCACTTGTGCGGAATACCGGTTTTTGCCTACCTCCATCATGAGCCTAAGGTGAAAAGAGGCTTGAAGTCCTATCTCTACCGCTTGCTCCTTTCAGGATGCAAGCATCTCTTCTTCCTGTCGGAGTTGACCATGGAGCAGACGGTGAAGAATGGTCTGGTATCTTCCGGTCGTTGCTCTGTTCCGGGGTGGGGGCCTGACCTGGATTTCTTCAGGAACGTGAAGACGGATGATGAGGGCTACTACGTGAGCACGGGCAAGGAGAACCGTGATTTCAGCCTGTTGATTGAAGTGTTCAGGAAGACGGGCTTGCCGCTCAAGATCCTGACCAGCAGGAAGCATGCTGGTGCAAATTACGAGAATCTGCCTGATTTGTGCCGGGATGTTACGAACATCGAGGTGGTCATCACGGAAAATACGGGTGAGGTCTATCCCCAGATGCTGGAGGCCATGGCTCATGCTCATGCTCTCGTCTGTCCGTTACGGAAAGACCGGATCAAATATTGTGTGGGACTCTCCACCATAGCCGATGCGGAAGGTCTCCATAAGCCCCTGGTTATCACCAGAAACCCTTACCATGATGAAGCGCGTGTATCAAACTTCAATGTGGTGGACTCCGTGGAGGATTGGTGTCAGGCTATAGAGGCCTTGAAAGTCCCTGAATTTTCAGGCTTTTCCATGGAAAAGGCATACGGTAAAATGAAATCGCTCATGAATTTGTGACATTATTGGAATCAATAATGTTATAATTTTCATAGTTCGGAAAAAATAGCTACTTTTGCAACCGAAATTTAAAAATAGAATTAATGGAAGAAAACAAGTTTAATCCAAACAATGTTGTGATAATGCAGCAAGCACCTCAGAACCAGCAGGAAGAAGAGGATGAAGGCTTGGATATCATTAACATTTTGATGCGTTGTTTGTCAAATTGGTATTGGTTCGTTATCTGTGCAGCCATCGCTCTTGCCTTGGCATTTTTTAATGTAAAAAGTCAGGAGAATGTCTATTCTCGTTCCGCTACCATCATGATCAAGGAAGAATCTTCATCTTCCAATTCATTGTCAAATAGCAACCTAGGTATTTTCAAGAGCACAAGCACGGTTTCCAATGAAATCATAGCTATGAAGACCCCTCAGGTGGTCAACGATGTAGTGAAGCGTCTGAAGCTGAACATGAGCTACAGCAAGGACGGACGTTTCCACAGACAGACCTTGTACGGATGGAATCTTCCTATCGAGGTCATCATGGAAGATGTGCCTGATGAGGGTGTGGCTAGTCTGACTGTCAGCCTGAAGAAGGATGGCTCCCTGACCTTGAAGGAATTCAGCAAGGGCGGCAATAAGACAGTGAAAGGTAAGCTGAATGAACACCTGGAGACACCTATCGGTAAGGTGCTGGTCGTTCTGACCGACAACCACAAACCATCTGATGTGGAAATTCGGGTAGTACACAATATGCTTTCAGCTACAGCTGCTCTCTACAGCAAGAAGCTGGCTATTTCCCAGCGTGAGGAGAGCGCGTCTGTCATCGACCTTTCCTGCTCCGACGTATCTATCGAGCGTGCCGAGGACTTCCTGAATATGGTCATTACCGTGTATAGTGAGTATTGGGTGAACGATAAGAACCAGATTGCCACCAGCACCAATGAGTTTATCTCTGAGCGTCTGGCTGTCATCGAGAAGGAGCTGGGTAGCGTGGATAGCGATATCTCCAGCTACAAGAGCCAGAACCTGATTCCTAACCTGTCCGGTAGCATCGGTCAGAACATGTCTTTGGCTGCAGCAGCCAACCAGAAGGCCATCGAGCTGAACAACCAGTTGTCCATGGTCCGTTTCCTGAAGGACTACCTGCAGACAAACGATGATCCTAACCGTCTGATTCCAGCTGTTTCCGATATCGGTAGCTCCAGCATTGAGAACCAGATCCGTAGCTATAACGACTTGGTGCTTGAGCGCAAGACCTTGGTGTCCAACTCTTCCGAGGAGAACCCTCTGGTAAAGGAGCGCGACGCACAGTTGGCTGAAATGAGAGCCGTGCTGATGTCTTCTATCGACAACCAGATCGTGGCTTTCAACACGCAGCTGAGAACCACTCAGTCCACCGAGACAAAGGCTACAAGCAAGATGGCTACCAACCCAGAGCAGGAGAAATACTTGCTTTCCGTAGAACGTCAGCAGGCTGTAAAGCAGGCACTTTATACTTACTTGCTGCAGAAACGTGAGGAGAACGAGTTGAGCCGTGCATTCACCGCTTACAACACTCGTCTGTTGAACCCTCCTACAGGCAGCAACATCGCCATCGCTCCAAACAGCCAGCAGATCTATACTATCTATTTGGTAGTGGGTCTTCTTATTCCATTGGCTATCATCATCTTGTTGGAGCTGTTGAATACTACCGTTCGCGGTCGTAAAGACCTGGAGCACATGAAGACTCCGTTCCTGGGCGAGATACCATTCGTACAGCAGGAAAAGAAAGGCTTCTTGAGAAGACTGATTTCTTCCGGTGGCCTGGGCAAGTTCTTCAAGACTGACCCAGTGATGTCCAAGCTGATGATGAGATTGGGCTTCTGGAAGAAGAGCGACCGTCAGAGCGACAAGAACCTGAAGCTTTACGTAAGAGAGGGTAGCCGTAACCAGATCAATGAGGCATTCCGTGTGGTTCGTAGTAACCTGGAATTCATGCAGGGAGAGAATAATCATCAGGTTATCATGATTACCAGTGCCAATGCAGGTAGTGGTAAGACTTTCGTGACCTTGAACCTCGCTGCCAGCTTCGCCATCAAGGACCGTAAGGTGCTGGCTGTCGACCTCGACTTCCGTAAGCGTAGTTTGAGTAAGTACGTCAACAAGCCACATCACGGATTGGCAGATTATCTGGCAAAGCGTGTGGATACTTATGATAACCTGATTATTAAGAGTACCCTGGTACAAGGCTTGGACGTTCTTCCGGTAGGTTCTATTCCTCCTAACCCTACAGAGTTGCTCTACAACGAGCGTCTGGGTTCCATGCTGGAAGAGCTGAAGAAAGAATATGACCTGATTTTCTTGGATTGTCCTCCAATCGAAATCGTAGCCGATGCAAGTATCGTTGCCAAGTTTGCCGATAAGACCATCTTCATGATCCGTGCCGGTCTGCTGCAGCGTAACATGCTTCCTGAGGTTGACAAGTTCTACGATACCAAGAAGTTCGGTAATATGGCATTGTTGCTGAACGGAACAGATGATTCTTATGGAAAGTACGGCTATAGCAAGTATGGTTACCGGTATGGCTACCACTATGGCTATGGTGCACATTATTCCAGTGAGAGTTGATGCTTTATAAAAAGATTTAAATAAAAGAATGATGAGAAAATTATTCCTGACTACATTATTGGGTGTCGTGCTGGCTTTCTTGGCTGGCTGTACTACTCCTACCGACTTGGTCTACTTTCAGGATATCGATACCTTGAAATCCGTAAAACTGGCTTCAGAACAGAAAATCGTATTCCGGCCTGAAGATAAGCTGACTATCTTTGTCAAGACTCGTGACTCAGAAATCAGCCAGCTCTTTACCCTTACTAGTGGAAACAGTGCATTGGCTAATCCAACTACAGGTCGTGCCTATACCGTGGACAGTAACGGTGAGATCGACTTCCCTGAGCTGGGCCGTATCCGTGTAGCTGGAAAGACTCGTGAGGAGGTGGCATACTGGATTGAGAAGGAACTGGAAAACAGAAAGCTTGTCAATAATTCAGTGGTCTTGGTCGACTACCGTAACATGGGCTATAATGTCTTGGGTGAAGTAAAGAAACCGGGTCGGTATGATATAACGAAGGATCATGTGACCATCGTTGAGGCAATTACCGAAGCCGGCGACTTGACCATCAACGGTCTTCGTACCAATGTGCTGGTCATGCGTAAGGAAGGAGATGAGATGAAGAGATACCGTGTCAACTTGCTGGATAGCTATCATCTGTATAACAGCCCTGTCTATCTGCTGCAGCAGGATGACCTGGTCTATGTTGAGCCAAACCCAAAGCGTCTACGTGAAAGTACGGTCAACGGAAACAACATGCAGACCATCGGTTTCTGGGCTTCTGCTCTGTCCTTCGTGCTTACAGTGATCAACTTGTTCAAGTAATCTATGCGGCTTCGGGATCTCAAGTTGTTGAAACAGAGGAAAGATCTGGAAACTCTGCCTGACGGCAAGTTGCTCATTAACACGGTCAATGCCTTCAGCTTCACGAAGGTTCAGGTGGATTCGCTCTTTGCCGAATCCCTGACGAAGTGCGACGTGCTCCTCCCTGACGGGTGGAGCGTCGTATGGGCCTGCAGGTTCTTGAATGTGGACGACAAACCTTTGGAACGGACGGCAGGATGGGATCTGTTTGAGTATGAGATGGACAAGCTGAACCGCAAAGGCGGGAAAGTCATGTTCATGGGCTCTTCGGAAAAGGTCCTGTCCCTCATTCGGGGAAACGTGGCAAAGTTCTATCCCAACATGAGCGTGGAGACGTATTCGCCACCCTACAAGCCAGAGTTCAGCGAAGAGGACAACCGGGCTATCATCCAGGCCATCAATCAGGCCAATCCGGATTTGCTTTGGATAGGCATGACAGCACCTAAGCAGGAGAAATGGATATATTCCAAGTGGGACAAGCTCAACATCCATTGCCATTGCGGCTCCATCGGGGCAGTGTTCGACTTCTTTGCCGGGACAGCCAAGCGGGCTCCTAAGATCTGGCAGGATATGTATGTGGAATGGCTCTACCGCCTTCTGCTGGAGCCTTCCAGAATGTGGCGACGCTATATCATCGGCAATGCAAAGTTCATCTGGCTGGTGTTGAAGGAAAAGTTCGCATAATTCGTGAAACTACAAAAAAAGGGAAGAAATTAGGGGAAAAGAAATTTAAATGGTATATTTGCATTTAAATAGATTACCCTAAGAATGAACTGGTACTTGTTACAGAAATTAGATAAGGATGGCGAGGCAGGGAAAGACTCCCTGACTCGCCATTCTTGTTTTGAAATTAGGGCGTGTACGGAGTTGTGGCATTCCAACAAGTTCATTGTCGATGAACTGTCCGCCCGTGGGTACCTGGACTGTGTCCTGGTTCGCTGCACGGAAGATGAAATGCTGGAAATGACAGGTGATGGTGCACCTTTCAAGCGCCGCAGACTATCCGGAAGCGGACCTTACGACTGTATCAGTTTGTCGGAAGCCGACTTGGACCAGTTGCTTATCCTCTTGCACGTGACCGACAGATATCCGGTTTTCCGTAATGTACGGCCTTTGGTCAAACCAGTTGACAAGTCGGTTGAAACCAAGTCTCAGGAGGTGCTGAGGGGACTCTTGCGTGGGTTAAAGGGTAATGTGGTCTGCGACAGGGCCAACCTCCGTAAGTTCACTCCTCATCCCTCTCTTCCCGGCTTGAACCTGCTCCTGTTGCTGCCGCCTGCCGACCTGAAGCCTTATACCAAGGTGGAGTATGAGAGCATGAAGCTGAAGATGGACACCAGCGCTTGCTGGTACCTCATCCTGGCCAAGAATATCCGGCATTTGCAGCATGCTTTCCGGCTTTCTGTCCGTGCCAAGGTAAAAGAGGGCATCGTCACGGAGGAACTGGGGCTGACTCCGTTTGAAAGTGGCATGCCGTTCCCGGAAGGAATCTCTCAGGTGCGTTATTTCTACCAGCCAGGCAGACCATTGCCTAAACACTATTTCTTTGTCTATACCACGTTGGCCGATGTCCAGTATGCCCGTGTCCGCAGCCCTTATGCCCGTGTCTCCATCGTCTGGAGCCACCGGTATGAGCCGGTCAGCCTGACCAACAAGGAACTGGAGCAGCTTATCTTTTCCGTAGAAGGCAAGCAGCAGGAACTGTCCGCTTATATGAAACGCTTCGTGGAAAGTCTCCAGACGGGCGATAAGGTCGGCTTCTTCTTGTCCAGCCTGCAGGACTTGCCGTTCAAGGGTACGGTAACCGGACGTAAAGGAAGGAAGATCAAGGTGGTCGACACCAGCGGCAGAAAGTACACCATACCACAGGAGAGTGTGGTTCCTCCCAAGAATACGAAATAACCTAAATACATTATGAAACTGAAAAACACCTTACTGGCAGGCTTACTTTCCTGCTTTTCATTGGTTGCTTTGGCACAGCCTAGTGCCGACTACAACATTATCCCACTGCCTCAGTCTGTGCAGTTGGCTCAGGGTGAGTTCCTCCTGAAGGAGGGAGTCCGGGTGACCTATCCGGCAGGGAATGAGCTCATGAAGAACAATGCCGAGTTTCTGGCCGAGTATGTACAAGAAATACTGGGAGTAAAGCTGCAGCCTGTGGCAGGGAAGGCCCAGAAAGAGGCCATCAACCTGGCTGTCAGTACCTCCATCAAGAACAAGGAAGGCTTCAACCTGAAGGTGAATGCGCAAGGAGTGACCATCTCCGGCGGTTCAGAGGCCGGTGTCTTCTATGGCATCCAGTGCCTCCGGAAATCGTTGCCGGCTGAGGCTACAGGTGCAGTCAAGCTGCCATTTGTCACGGTTACCGATACCCCTCGTTTCGAATATAGGGGTATGATGCTCGACTGCTCTCGCCATTTCTTCCCCGTAGAATTCGTAAAACGCTATATCGACATCCTGGCCTTGCACGGGGAGAACAGCCTGCACTGGCACCTGACCGATGACCAGGGCTGGCGATTTGAGGTGAAGCGGTATCCTAAACTGACCGAGGTAGGCAGTTGGCGTGAGCAGACTGTCATTGGCCATAATTCCGGTCGGTACGACGGTACTCGCTATGGTGGCTACTACACCCAGGAGCAGTGCCGCGAAATCGTGGAATATGCCAAGAAACGCTATATCAATGTCATGCCTGAGATAGATATGCCAGGTCACATGCTGGGAGCCTTGAGCGCCTACCCGGAACTGGGCTGTAGCGGTGGTCCTTATGAAGTATGGACCCGTTGGGGCATCTCCGATGATGTGCTTTGTGTGGGTAATCCCAAGACTGTGGAATTCATCCAGGGTGTCCTGGCCGAGCTGATAGAGGTGTTCCCTAGTGAGATGATTCACGTGGGTGGCGACGAGTGCCCGAAGGTCGCTTGGAAGAAGTGTCCAGTCTGCCAAGCCAAGGCTAAGGAGCTGGGGCTGGAGAACACGGAACACGGCACGGTGGAGGAGAAGCTGCAGAGCTACTTTATCCATGAGGCAGAGAAGTTCCTGAATGCACACGGCCGTCAGATGATAGGCTGGGATGAGACCTTGGAGGGTGGTCTGGCACCTAATGCCAGCATCATGAGCTGGCGAGGGCTGGAAGGCGGCATCGAGGCTGCCAAGCAGCACCACAATGTCATCATGACACCGACCAGCTTCTGCTATTTCGACTACTACCAGAGTGCCGACCAGAAGAATGAGCCTATTGCCATTGGTGGTTTCCTGCCTGTTAGCCGGGTATATTCCTTCGAGCCTGTCCCAGAGGAGCTCACCGCCGAGGAAGGCAAGTATATCAAGGGGTGTCAGGCAAACCTTTGGACCGAATATATCCCTGATGGGAGTCAGGTGGAATACATGGTCCTGCCTCGAATGGCAGCCCTTTGTGAGACGCAGTGGATGGACAAGTCTGCCAAGGACTACACTTCATTCGTGAAGCGTATCCCTAGGCTGTTTGCCCTCTACGACAAGCTGGGCTACACCTATGCCAAGCATCTGCTGAATGTGAACGGCGTTCTAAAAGGCAACACTGAGGAAGGTTGTCTGGAACTGGATCTAGCTACTGCCGACCAGGCTCCGATACTCTATAGCCTGGATGGTACGGAACCCTCCAAGAAATATGAAGGAACCTTGAAGATTAAGCAGGATGCCCACATCCGTGCTTTAGCAGTCCGTGGAACGGCGAAGTCGGCTGAATGGACCCAGCATGTCAAGGTCTCCAAGTCGTCTTTCAAGCCCGTAACCTTGAAGGATAATCCGGCACCGAACTATACCTACGGAGGCGCACCGCAGCTGGTGGACTGCATCCACGGCACCAATTCGTACTCCATGGGAGCCTGGCTGGGCTTCAATGGTGACGACTGCGTAGCCACCATCGACTTGGGTGAGGCGCAGGAGATATCCACCTGCAATGTCCGCACCCTCACAGAAACCCGTTCCTGGTGCTTCGACACCAACGGCTTGAAAGTGGAGGTGTCCGACGATGGCCAGAACTTCCGTAAGGTGGCAGAGGAGTTCTATCCGTTGCCAAAAGACGAGGAAAGGGAAATCCGCAACCATACGGTATCCTTCGATAAGGTGAAAGCCCGTTATGTCCGCGTCACGGTAGGGACTGTCAAGAGCATTCCGCAGTTCCACAGCGGTCATGGCAAGCCAGCCTACCTCTTCCTCGATGAGATTGAACTGAACTAAGCAATGAAAAGCATGGAGAATACCGTCCAGTTGACGCCGAAGAAAAAGAGAATCGAGTACATCGATGCCATGCGTGGCTTCACCATGATACTCGTCGTCTATTCCCATATCATCTTCTTTGGGTACAATGATGATACCATCCCATCCTTCAATTCCTTCTTTGTGAATTTCCGCATGCCGCTGTTCTTCTTCATCAGCGGCTGGGTACTGTACAAGGCTGGGAGAGTATGGGACTGGAACTTCGTCAAGGATTTCCTCCCCAAGAAGTTCATGGTGCAGATTATCCCCACTGTGTTCTTCTTCCTGGTTTTCATCTATTTCTTCAGGGACATGCAGATCACCAAGGAAGCCTTGGGACCTTCCAAGTCGGGCTACTGGTTCACCCTGTCGCTCTTTGAGTTCTTCCTCATCTATGTGGCGACCATGTACCTGAACCCCTTCAAGAATCAGGGACTCAAGGAAGACCTTGTCGTCATTGTCGTGGCCTCTGTCGTGTATCTCTTCAGTAGCTTCCGCGAACACAGCAATGCTACGGTGGCCGATATCTATCACTACCTGGGAATCAACTACCTCCGCTATTACGTGTTCTTCTGTTTGGGAACGTTCATCCGGAAATACTACGACGGGTTCTGTCGCCTGATGGACAACAAGTATGTTATGGCTTGCGTCCTGCTGGCCCTGTTGGGCATGATCATGTTCTCCAACGCACTGCTGTATCACCTCCACGATATCACCTTCGTGTTCGTTGTCTACGGCACCTTAGGCATCATGGTGGTCCTGACATTCTTTAGGAAACATGAGAGGTATGTGTCCGGCGAGACGGTCATCGGCCGGTACCTGCAGTTCATCGGACGCCGCACATTGGATGTGTACCTGCTGCATTACCTGTTCCTGCCCAGACACCTGGAAATGGTGGGTGTCTTCTTCAAGGAGAATCCGAATCCCGTCTTGGAGTTCTTTGTCTCCGTGTTCCTGGCCTGCCTGGTCATCCTCGTCTGCCTCACGGTCAGCGAGGTGATTCGCCTGAGCCCCTTCCTGGAGCACCGGCTGTTTGGTGTGAAATCTCAGAAAAGAAAATAAGAAAATGGAAAATACAGTCCAGTTACCGCCAAAGAAAAAGAGAATCGAGTACATCGATGCCATGCGTGGCTTCACCATGATACTCGTCGTCTTTTCCCATATCTGTGCCTATGGCTATGGGCCGAATGCGGTCGAGAATATGGTCAGTTTCAATTCGGTCTTTGTGAATTTCCGCATGCCGTTGTTCTTCTTCATCAGCGGTTGGGTGCTGTACAAGGCCGGAAGATCCTGGAACTGGGATTTTATCAAGGACTTCCTTCCCAAGAAGTTCATGGTGCAGATTATCCCCACCGTGTTCTTCTTCCTCCTGTTCATCTGGTTCTTCAAGGACGGACATATCGCCAAGGAATCCCTGAATGTGGCTAAGGATGGCTACTGGTTCACCCTGGCCTTGTTCGAGTTCTTCCTCATCTATACGCTCACCATGGTCCTTTATCCTTTCCGGGACAAGGATATCAAAGAAGACCTGCTCGTCCTGCTCATCGCTTTTGCTGTCTATGGCCTTTCCTCTCCCCGGAAATACGGTAGTCAGGTGGTGAACGACTGGTACGACTATCTGGGAATCTTCAATCTGCGGTATTACATTTTCTTCTGCTTCGGAACGCTGGTCAAGAAGTATTACGACAAGTTCAACCGGGCCATGGACAACCAGTATGTCATGGCTCTGATTCTGCTGTCCTTCCTGGCCATGGTCATGTTCAAGGGAAAGCTGCTGGAGCTCCCGCATACCAATACGGTCGTCTTTGCCCTCTACGGTGCTTTGGGCATCATGGTGGTCCTGACTTTCTTCCGCAAGCATGAGAGCCATGTGTCCCGCGAGACGGTCATCGGCCGTTACCTGCAGTTCATTGGGCGCAGGACGCTCGATGTCTATCTCCTGCATTACTTCTTCCTGCCCAGGAGCATCGCTTTCATAGGCGACTTCTTCGTGGAGCATCCGAATCCTACGCTGGAGTTCTTCGTTTCCGTGTTCCTGGCCTGCCTGGTCATCCTCATCTGCCTCACGGTCAGCGAGGTGATACGCCTGAGTCCTTTCCTCCAGCACCGGCTGTTCGGAGTGAAGGCGCAGGAAAAGAAATAAAAAAGCAGCGGAGAATGAAAGTTCCCCGCTGTTTCTTTTTCTATCGATGATGATTAGTGCGTGTTGCTCAAAGTGAACTTGATACCACCAGCTTTTATTAAATCATCGTGTGATATCCGGTAACCGGCCTTCTTGCCGCCTAGGCTGATGGACTTGATGTAGTCGCCCGTACCCTCGGTCTCAATCACCAGCTTATCCTTCTTGTAGTACTTGGAATCCAGATGGATGGTCACCTTGCTGAACGTAGGCGTAGTCAGCGTGTAGTAGGGGACACCCGGACAGTCGGGGTAGAAGCCCATCATGCTGAAGAGCATCCAGCACGACATGGTACCCGTATCATCGTTGCCCGGAATACCCCAGGCCTCGTTCACGAAGTGCTTGGCCAGCAGTTCCTTCACCAGTTTCTGCGTGCGCCATTCCTCACCCTTGAACTTGCTGAACAGGTAAGGGTAGGCAATGTCAGGCTCGTTGGCCGGGTCATAGTTGTTGGAGTCGAACACGTTCTGCAGGTTGGCCACGAACTTCTTCGGTCCGCCCATCAGCTTGGCCAGTCCCGGAATGTCATGCGGCACATAGTAGGTATAGTTCCACGCATTACCCTCGTGGAAGCCCGGTGAAGGCTCAAAGTTCTCGCCCTCCTTCGGGTTGAACGGCTCGTAGAACTTACCCTCCTGCGTAATCGGACGCAGGGTGCCGAACTCCTTGGAGTAATAGTTCTTGTAGCCCATGGACTGCTTGTAGAACCGGTCTGCATCAGCCTGGTGTCCCAGGGCCTTGGCAAAGGTGCTCAGCGCATAGTCGGCCACATAGTACTCCAGCGCATGAGAGACCGAGTTGTCGTACTGGCTCTCCATCGGGCAGTAGCCCCGCTTGATATACTCGTCAATGTCCGGACGCACCGGATTATCCTTGCCCGGCGTGGTGGCACTCTTGATCATACCTTGGTAGGCAGCCTCCACATCGAAGTCGCGGAACCCCTTCATCCAGGTGTCCACGATGACCGGAATGACAGGGTCGCCCTCCATCTCCATGGTCTCCCTGCCGTAGAGCTCCCATTTCGGAAGCCAGCCCCATTCCTTGTACATGTCCACCATGGTGTTCACCATGTCCAGCTGACGCTCCGGGAACAGCAAGGTCATCATCTGATGTACGTTGCGATAGGTGTCCCACAGACTGAACACCGTATAGCGGTTCCGGTCCGTATGCCCCGTCTTCTCGCTCTCCATCATAGGGTATTCCCCATTCACATCCTGCAAGATACCCGGATGGATCATCATGTGGTAGAAACCCGTATAGAACACCGTCTTCTGTGTTTCCGTACCCCCTTCCACCTCAATGGTCTTCAGGGTGGTGTTCCATGCATCCCGTGCGTTCTTGCGGCAGATCTCAAAGTTCTGGCCTGCCACTTCCTTTTCCAGGTTCTCCCGGGCATTCTTGATGCTCACGAAGCTCACGCCCATACGCACCTCAATCTGCTCGCCCTCCTCACAGTCGAAGTCGAACCAAGCACCGATGTCGTCGCCGCTGATGTCCTTCCGGTACTGGGTGTATATCTTGTACTTGCCGGCCGTGTCATCCCATTCCGCCTCGGCGGTCATCGGACGCATCTTCTTCCAGTAGCCGCTCTGTTTCGGTGTCTTGCTCACCCGCATCACAAAGTAGATAGGGAACACGCTCTGCGGGAAATAGCAGAACGTACCCTGCAGCTTGGTGCCCTCCACTTCCCAGTCGTTCACGAAACGCATGGAGGCACCAGTCTCGTTGGTCAGACCTTCGCCCAGGTTCAGCAGGATGTGGCCCTCTCCCTTGTGGAAGGTGAACCGCTCGATGCTGGCCCGCTTGGTAGCTGTCGCCTCCACCTTGATGTCGTACTTGGTCAGCGTGTTGGTGTAGTAGCCCGGTGTAGAAACCTCATCCTTGTAGGCCGAGCCATAGTTGTGGTAGTCCACGTCACGCTCGCCGCTGGTAGGCATCACCAGCAGGGAGCTCACCTCCGGACAGCCCACGCCGCTCAGGCTCACATGGGCCAGACCCGTGAAGAAGCTGTTGGTCAGGTCGTACGGAGTGGACCACCAACGGGCATCCTTGTCGTACTTGTTCATGTCCGACCCCATCACGTTGAACGGAGTCACGGTCATCAGACCCTGTGGAACAATCGCACCCGGATTGCACGTTCCGAAGTTCGTCGTCCCGATGAAAGGATTCACATAGTCCACCGGTTCCTTCGCCTGTCCCATGGACTGGAGGGAAACCGATGCCAGTAAAGCTGTAAGCAGTAAATGTCTCATAGTATTAGTTAGGTTTTATCTCACAATAATCTCATCCGTGAACTGGAAGCCGCCTATCTCACTGCAGTTGGCCTGATAGTGGATGTAGCGTGTCCTCACACTTCCCTTGCGGGCTCTCCACCCGAAGTCCTTGAAGTTGTACGGCTCATCCACGGTAGCCGGATAGTCCAGGTGGTACAGCTCCGTCCAGTGCTCGTTGTCGTCCGATACGTGGATATCGATGGTAGCCGGGTGGTAGATCTCCGGTCCAGGCATCTGCATGAAGGTCGCATACACCTCCCGGATGTCGGTCGGCTCACCCAGGTCGATGGTCACATCCACACGCCCCTTGTCGATAAAGCCCTGCCACCTGCTGTCGTTGTAGCTCCAGCCACCCCGCAGTCCATCGGTCAGCGTAGCCTCCTTGTTGGCCACGTACCGTTCGCTGTAAGGCGCATGGTAGGTCACCTTCTTGCCCAGGGCCAGATGCTGCACAGGCTCCCGGTATTCCTGGCGGTTGCCCACCTCATAACGGATGTCGAACGGATGGAATCCCTTTCCCTTCAGGTACAGCACCTCCTGCGTAGCCCTATCTAGGAAATCCTCATAGTCGCCCCTCAGTTCCTGAGGTGTCCAAGCCACCTCTGCCAAGGCCAGCAGACGTGGCCAGGCCATGAACTCGCAGTGTTCCGGAGTCTTCACATATTCCGTCCACAGGTTCGCCTGTATGCCATCAATCAGGCTGGCCTCCTGTTTACTCAGTTGTTTAGGAATCGGGTTGTAGGAATAGACATGATCCAGCGGTTGGTAGCCGCCTATTGCCTCCGGCATGTATTGTGGGGCATCCTGGTAGTGGTCTATATAAAGATAGGAGTTCGGTGTCATCACGGCATGGTGACCACTCTTCACCGTCTTGATGCCGCCTTCCTCACCGCGCCAGCTCATCACCGTGGCATTCTCGGCCAGGCCTCCTTCCAGAATCTCATCCCAGCCAATCATCTTGCGGCCCAGCTTCTCCACAATCTTCTCCACCCGTTGTATGAAGTAACTCTGCAGCTGGTCCTCCACCGAGTCATCCTTGGTGGCGGTCAGCCCCAGCTCCTTGGCCAGTGCCTGACATTTCGGGCAGGTCTTCCAGGCCCACTTGCCGGCCTCGTCGCCTCCTATATGGATATATTCTGAAGGGAAGAGGTCCACCACTTCCTTCAGCACATTCTCGATAAACTCAAACGAAGCCTCGTTGCCGATGCAGAAATCACTGTGTCGGTTGGGCTTTCCTGCTGGAAGGGTAGGGTCGCAGCACAGTTCCGGATACACCGACATCACCTCTTGGCTGTGTCCCGGCATCTCAATCTCCGGCAGCACCGTGATGAAGTTGTCCGCTGCCACTGCCAGAATCTCCCGCACATCCGCCTTGGTCAGGTAGCCGCCGTAGGCACCCTCCGTACCCTCCGGCACATATTCCTTGGTACCCTTGCGCCACCACTTGGTCCAGTCGGTCTCCGTTCGGAAGGCTGCCAGTCGTGTCAGTTCCGGATATCGGTCCAGCTGCAAGCGCCAGCCTGCCGCATCGGTCAGGTGCAAGTGTAGCCGGTTCAGCTTGTACCGCGCCATCTCTTTTATCTGTTTGATGATGAAGTCCTTCCCGAAAAAATGACGGCTGCAGTCCAGCATGAATCCCCGATAGCCGAACCGGGGCTCATCGGTGATGGATACCGCAGGGATCTTCCCCTCCTTGGCCAGTTGCCCCAGACTCTGCACCCCATAGAACAGCCCTGCAGCCGAACCGCCACGGATCACCACCTTCTTCGGCGTCACCTCCAGCACATAGCCCTCGTAAGGACCGTAGCCCGCACCCTCCGTGCGTTCCCGTCCCTTGCCCAGCTTCTTGTCCAGCTGCAGTTCCAGGGCAGCACCCTTGCCGGTCTTCACCCCCAGGGCATTCTCCACAGCCTGCAGCAGCCGTGTCTTGTCGTTCCCTTTCAGGTTGGTCTTTACCCCCAAGTTCTCAGGTACTACAAACACCCCGTTTCCCGCTTTTAGGGAAGCAGGTTTCGGCAGAAGCTGGCCCCAGGCATTCGTTCCCAGGCACAGTCCACCCACGATGAATAAAAGGAAAAGAAGCTTTTTCATAGTCATTCAGATTTGGTATTGCAAATATAGCCAAAATTCTGAGACCATCAAAGCCTAACGTACATCTTATTATTTCTTCAGCAGTGCATAAAGTTCGTTCAGTGCAGCCAGCGCATCCTGCTTCTCCTCCAGCAAGGTTACGAACCTGGAACCGATAATCGCGCCTGCTGCGTTCTGCTGCGCCGCCTCCAGTGTCTGCTTGTTGGAGATGCCGAAACCTATCATCCTCGGATGCTTCAGGTTCATGCCGTCGATGCGCCTGAAGTACGCCTGCTTACTCTCGTTGAACTCCTTCTGTGCCCCCGTCACGGCAGCCGAGGAGACCATGTAGATGAAGCCGTCGGTGTGCTCGTCGATGAACCGGATGCGCTCCTCGCTGGTCTCCGGTGTGATGAGCATGATAATCTTAATCCCATACTTGTCTGCCACCGGTTTGATGGTCTCCATATAGTCCCGGAACGGCAGGTCGGGAATAATGGCTCCGTCTATGCCACACTCCTGGCAGCTCTGGCAGAAAGCCTCAATGCCGTAGCTCACGATGGGGTTCAGGTAGCCCATCAGGATCAGTGGAATCTCCACGCCCTGCCGGCGGATGTCCTTCAGCTGACTGAACAGCAGTTTCAGGCTCATGCCATTCTTCAGTGCCTTGGTGGCTGCGTCCTGAATCACCGGACCGTCGGCCATGGGGTCGCTGAACGGAATGCCCACCTCTATCATGTCAATGCCGTTGTCGGCCAAGGTCTTGATGACCTCCACCGTGCCCTCCAGGGTAGGGTGCCCAGCACAGAAATAGAGGGAGAGGATTCCCTTTTTCTTCTTCTCGAAAAGTTGGTTTATTCTATTCATAACTCGTTTAGTCTCATGTTGTGGATTAGATTTGACTGAGGAATTCCTTCAGCAGTCCCACATCCTTGTAGGCCTTGTCGCTCTCGAACCTGCTGTTCAGGTCGATGCCCACCCACTTGGGGTGATGGAACTCCTTCAGTGCCGGGATGCTCTCCGGACCTATGCCTCCGCTCAGCAGGAAAGGAGTCTTTCCCTGATAGGACTCCAGCAGGCTCCAGTCGAATGATACGCCCGAACCACCCACCGAGTCACATTTCGTGTCGAAGAGGAAGTAGTCGCACACTCCCTCATAGGCTTCTGTGGCCAGCAGGTCCTCCTTTGTACTGATGCTGAACGCCTTCATGGTCTTCAGCCCAGGCACCAGCTCCCGCACATCCCGGATAAAATGCGGACTTTCCTTTCCGTGGAACTGGACCATATCCAGCTGGTAGGCCGCAATGAAAATCAGCAGCCCGTCCTTGTTCATGTCCACAAACACTCCCACACGCTTTGCCTTTTTCGGCAGGTAGCTGGGAACTATCGGCACGAACCGGGGCGATTTCGGATAGAGGATGAATCCCATCCAGTCCACACCCAGTTCCTCCACCTCACGGATATTCTTCGGGTCCCGCATCCCACAAACCTTTACTATCATTTCTCCAGTGCTTGAATAAAATTCTTCAGTGCCAGTCCGGGGTTCTCTTCCTTCATGAAACATTCCCCGATGAGGAAGCCTCGGAAGCCCACCTGGCGCAGGGCTTTCACCGTTTCCGGATTGCTGATGCCACTCTCGCTCACCAGCACCGGCAGGTCCTCCTCCTTCATGCCAGCTTTACGAAGGTTGTCTAGCTTCTCCAGCATCAGCGCGGCGATGCCGAACGATACCTGCACATCCGTATGGAAGGTTCCCAGATGGCGGTTGTTCACGCCCAGCATATCCGGGATGGCCACCTTCAGGTAGTCCAGCTCCTTCAGGTCGTGCACCTCCAGCAGCACCTCCAGACCCAGGCTGTGTGCCAGGCTCAGCAGCACCTCATATTCTGCCGTGGCCAGGTCGGCCGCAATCAGCAGGATGGCATCCGCCCCAATCACCTTGGCCTCGTACACCTGGTAGGGGTGTACGATGAAGTCCTTCCGCAGGATAGGCGTGTTCACCTCCTTCCTCACCTCCACGATGTACTCCGGGGAACCCCCGAAATAGGTCTCATCCGTCAGGATGGAGAGGGCAGCGGCCCCCTCTTCCGCATAGCGTGGAATCACCTCCAGCGGCTCGGCACCGGCATGGATCCAGCCCTTGGAGGGCGACTTCCGCTTGAACTCTGCGATGATGCCGCTCCGGCTCTTCCGCAGGGCCTCTTTCATGCTCCGCTTCTTGGTCAGGGCAGCCCGCACTTCCTTTCGCTTGTCTGCTACTATTTCTTCCAGTATATCTTTCATCTTCAACTCATGAAGGCTATATAATTTCTCAGTACGTTCAGGGCAGCACCGCTCTCCAGCGACTCACGGGCGATGGACAGACACTCCTGGAAAGTCATCTCCTGCTCAATCACATGGATAGCGAAGGCCGCATTGATAAGCACCACATTCTTCTGCGCCTTGGTGGCCCGGTTCTCCAGCACGTTGTCGAACACTCCCTTGGCATCCTGCACGGTGGCACCGCCATAGAGCTCCGAAGGATTAATCACATGCATGCCGAACTCCTCCGGCTGGTACACATGCTCCTCCTCGTTGTACATTACCTTGAAGCTGCCCGTCAGCGAAATCTCATCGTAGCCGTCCACGCTGGTCACAATGCCGAACGGGATGCCTATCCGTTGGTACACCTGCCGGTACAGCCGTTGCTGGTCCAGGTTTGCCGTGCCCAGGAACTGGTAGTCCGGACGGCAAGGGTTCACCAGCGGGCCCAGCAGGTTGAAGCAGGTCGGGGTACCCAGTAGGCCCATGGCCTTGCGGGCAGGAGCCACCCACTTCATGCCCTTGGCGAACAGCGGTGCATGCTGGTGTACAAAATTACACTTTTCCAGGCATTCCAGCAACTTTTCATTGTCCGAAGTGAACTTGATGCCATGCGCCTCCTGCACGTTGCTCGTACCACTTACCGAAGAGGCGGCATAGTTGCCGTGCTTGGCCACCTTGTACCCTGCACCGGCCACCACCAGGGCGGCACAGGTGGAGATGTTGAACGTGTTCTTGCCGTCGCCTCCCGTTCCCACAATGTCGATGACCTTGTGTGGCTTGAAGCTCACGGGTACACCTGTCTCCAGCAGACCTTCCCGCAGTCCCAGGATTTCGTCCACGGTCACGCCACGCATCTGGATACCCATTAGGATGGCGGCAATCTGCATGTCCGTATATTTCTGGTCGCAGATTTCCAGCATGATGTTCTTCGCCTCTTCCTTGGTGAAATGCTCCTGCGCCACCAGCTTCTTCAAAATCTTATTCATAGTTGTCTCGTTTAGTTGTTCAGCCAATTTTGTATGATTGTTTTTCCCGTCGGGGTCAGCACGCTTTCCGGATGGAACTGAATGCCCCGTATGTCGTATTCCCTGTGCCGAAGGGCCATCACCTGCACCTCATCGCTCACTGCCAGGATTTCCAGCTCGGCAGGTAAGGTCTCCGTCTCCACCACCCAGGAGTGGTAGCGTCCCACCAGGATATCCTCCGGCAGACCTTGGAAGAGGTAGTCCTCTCGGGCAATGTGTACCGGTGTCTGCACCCCGTGGAACACCTCGCTCAGGTTCACCAGCGTACCCCCGAACACCTCGCCGATGGCCTGTTCCCCTAGGCAGATGCCCAGTATCGGCTTCCGGCCGGCATAGGTCCGTATCACGTCCAGCAGCAGTCCCGATTCTGAAGGAATGCCCGGTCCCGGACTCAGCATAATCTTGTCGAACGCTTCCAGTTCCGGCAGGCAGAACTGGTCGTTCCGGAACACCGTCACCTCAGCCCCCAGCTCCTTCACCAGGTGCACCAGGTTGTAGGTGAAGCTGTCGTAGTTGTCTATCATCGCCACCTTCATGTCACATGTCCTCCGCCATTAAGATAGCCCGGCGCAGTGCCCCTAGCTTGTTGTTTACCTCCTGAAGCTCATATTCCTCGTTGCTCTTGGCCACGATGCCGCCGCCCGCCTGGAACCACAGCTCATTGTTGCGGCTCACGAACGTCCGGATAGTGATGGCCTGGTTCAGCGACTTGTCGAACCCGATGAATCCGATGCAGCCCCCGTATGCACCTCGGTTGTGCGGTTCATACTCGCTGATGAGCTGCATGGCCCTTACCTTGGGCGCTCCGCTCAGCGTCCCGGCAGGGAAGGTGTCGATGAACGCCTTGATAGGGTCTGCCCCCTTGTCCAGTTCTCCGCTCACCCGGCTCACCAGGTGAATCACATGACTGTAGTACTGCAGGTCCTTGTAGAAGTCCACCTTCACGTTGTGGCAGTTGCGCGACAAATCATTTCGTGCCAAGTCCACCAGCATCACATGCTCCGCGTTCTCCTTCGGGTCTATCCGTAGGAACTCCGCGTTTCGCTTGTCCAGCTCATCGTTGCCCGTACGCTTGGTCGTGCCGGCTATCGGGTCGATGTAAGCCACATACTCCCCATCCCGGTTCTCTATCCGGCAGTGCGTCTCTGGGCTGGAACCGAAGATACGGAAGCCCCCGAAGTCGAAGTAGAACAGATATGGCGAAGGGTTGATACTGCGCAGGGCACGGTACAGCTTGAAGTCGTCCCCCTCATACTTTTGGATGAACCGGCGGCTCAGCACTAGTTGGAACACATCCCCCCGTTTGCAGTGTGCTATACCCTTGCTGATGTTCTCCTTGTGCTGCTTGTCGGTCAGCGTGCTGCTGGCCTCACCCACGGGGCGGAAAGGGTAGAGCGTCAGGTTCTGCCTATTCATGGCCTGCTCTATCTGCTCCATGTCCGGTTCCTCCTGCTCAGCCACCAGCTCGTTGATGCTCAGGGAATTCCTGAAGTGGTCGAACACCACCACATACTTGTACAGGATATAGATCATGTCCGGTGCATCGTTTTTCGCCAGTGTCGTGTCCTTCACGTTGATATCCTCAAAGTACCGTACCGCATTGAACGAGGTGAACCCGAAGAGCCCCATGTTCTTCATCGCCTCCTTGTTCCCCTCCAGGTGGAAGGCATCCAGGAACTGGTTGATCAGAGCATCGCTGCGGTACTCCTTCGTAATCAGGTGCTCCACGACAGAGCCGTCGGGGAACACACATTTGCCCTGTCCATGGCTGATGCTCACCTGCGCCACGGGGCAAACCCCGATGAAGGAACGGCCGTTCTCACCCCCGTGATAGTCCGAACTCTCCATCAGGGCGCTCTGGGTGTATAAGTCCCTCAGCCTCAGGTAGGCTGAGACCGGTGTGTAGAGGTCACCCAGCATGCTCTTCTGCACCACGGTATAGTTAAATCTCGTCATAGTTGATGTTGTTTTTATGTTTCAGATACGTATCCAGATCCTTGTCTCCCCGGCCGCTCACGGTCAGCACCACCACATCCTCCGGTTTGAACTTCATCTTCGGCAGCATGCCCAGCGCATGGGCGCTCTCCAGGGCGGGGATGATGCCCTCCAGCCGCGTCAGTTCAAATCCCGCCTGCAGCGCTTCCTGGTCGGTCACCGGAATCACGGTAGCCCGTCCCGTATCCGCCAGGTTGCAGTGCAGCGGTCCCGTACCCGGATAGTCCAGTCCGGCAGAGATGGAATACGGTTCGATTATCTGCCCGTCTTCCGTCTGCATCACCTTAATCTTGCTGCCGTGCAGGATACCCACCGTGCCGATGGTGATGCTGGCTGCCGTTTCCGGCGTGTCCACTCCCAGACCGCCGGCCTCGCCCAGGACTATCTTCACTCGCTCGTCGTCCAGGTAGTGGTAGATGGTGCCGGCCGCGTTGGAGCCGCCGCCCACACAGGCCATCAGGTAGTCGGGATAGTCGCGCCCCACCTTCTCCTGCAGCTGCCATTTGATTTCCTCGGAGATGACACTCTGCAGCCTGGCCACCATGTCGGGGTAGGGATGTGGTCCCACCGTAGAGCCGATGATGTAGAACGTGTCCGCCGGATGGCAGCACCAGTCGCGAATGGCCTCGCTGGTCGCATCCTTCAAGGTCTTGTTGCCGCTCTGTACCGGGAACACCTCGGCCCCCAGCATCTTCATGCGCTCCACGTTCACATGCTGGCGCTCCACATCCAGGGCACCCATGTACACCCGGCAAGGCAGGTTCATCAGCGCACAGGCTGTGGCTGTAGCCACTCCATGCTGCCCTGCGCCCGTCTCCGCTATAATCCTAGTCTTGCCCAGCTTCTTGGCCAGCAGGATCTGCCCCAGGGCATTGTTGATTTTGTGCGCCCCCGTGTGGTTCAGGTCCTCCCGTTTCAGGTACAGCTGGCAGCCGTACTTCTCGCTCATCCGCTTGGCCAGGTACAGGGGAGAAGGCCTGCCCACATAGTCCCTCAGCAGGGCATGGAACTCCTGCTTGAACGCCTCGCTCTCCAGGATAGGCAGGTAAGCCTGTTTCAGGTCCTCCACCGTCTTGTAGAGAATCTCAGGAATGTAGGCGCCTCCGTAGGTTCCGTAGAAACCTTCCTCGTTTACGTTGTAGTTTGTCATATTTCAGTTGTTTATTAGGATTCGACAATAAAAAAAGGAACCTGCCGTAAGTTCTGGCAGGTTCCTTCGTTGTTAAGGTATTAATTGTTTGACTGGAACACACAGGTAGTTGACTTACGACTTTTGGAGTTGTAAGTTGCGCCACCAAGATGTATTCAAATGCTGATTCATAGTTTCTATGTATGTGCTGCAAATATAGAGCATTTTCTGTAAAGTGCAAAAAAAAGACAGGAAAAATGACGAAAAAATTCGCTTTTGTAAGAATTTTGACCAAAAATGCACATATTTGCTAATTATATAAGGTAGGGGTGTAAAAAAGAAAGTGCTAAATATTTATCGTATCTGCACAGAATTCACTATCTTTGCAGTTACGAAACTAAAATTATGCATACCAGAGAAGAACAGATAAAAGCTTTCGGCCGCCTGCTTGACGTGATGGATGAACTCCGTGAGAAGTGCCCGTGGGACCGCAAGCAGACCAACCAGACCTTGCGCCCCAATACCATTGAGGAGACGTATGAGCTTTGCGATGCCCTACTTAAGGAAGACCGCAAGAACATCTGCAAGGAACTGGGCGATGTGCTCCTCCATGTGGTGTTCTATGCCAAGATTGGCAGCGAGACGCAGGATTTCGACATCAAGGATGTGTGCGACCAGCTCTGCGACAAGCTCATTTTCCGTCACCCTCATGTCTTTGGGAACCAGAAGGCCGAGACTGCCGATGAGGTGCTGGTGAAGTGGGAGCAGATCAAGCAGAAGGAGAAGGACGGCAACAAGACCGTGCTCTCCGGCGTGCCAGAATCCCTGCCTTCCCTCATCAAGGCTTTCCGGGTGCAGGAGAAGGCTGCTAATGTGGGGTTCGACTGGGAACGCCCGGAGGAAGTGTGGGACAAAGTGCGTGAGGAATATGCGGAACTGCAGGCTGAACTGAACAGCCTCAAGGCTCAGCGGGAGGCGCTGGAACAGGCTGGGGTTGACAAGAAAGATGTGCGCTACCACGAGAACAGGCTCCGGGCCGAGCAGGAGTTCGGCGACTTGCTCTTCAGTCTGGTCAATGCCGGCCGTCTCTACAAGATTAACCCCGACAATGCCCTGGAGCGGACCAACCAGAAGTTCATCCGCCGGTTCGGGTATGTGGAGCAGAAAGCCAAAGAAATGGGAAAGGAACTGAAGGACCTCACCTTGGGTGAGATGGATGCCTTCTGGAACGAAGCTAAAGAACAGGAACGCAAATGATAAAGAAACTGAAAGCATGGTGGGAAGCACTCATGCGCAATGAGGAACTGAAGAAGAAACTGTACACGATTATCTTCGAGAGTGACACCCCGATGGGCAAACTCTTCGATGTGGTGCTGATTATCCTCATCATCTTCAGCGTCCACCTGGTGTTCATAGAGAGCATGGAAGTGCCTCTTTCCATCAAGCCCTGGCTTATGCGGGCCGAGTACTTCTTTACCATCGTGTTCACCGCCGAATATGTCCTTCGTCTGTACTGTAGCCCCAAACCAAAGGACTATGCCCTGAGTTTCTTCGGTATCATCGACCTGGTGGCCACCTTGCCGTTCTACATGACCTGGCTTTTCGGTTCTGCCCGTTACCTGCTCATCATCCGCGTGTTCCGCCTTATCCGCGTGTTCCGTGTGTTCAAGCTGTTCCACTTCCTGCGTGAGGGCAACCTGCTGCTCCGCTCCATCATCCTGAGCAGCCGCAAGATATTTGTCTTCTTCCTCTTCGTGGTTACCTTGGTCACCTCCCTGGGAACCGTCATGTACATGATTGAGGGCGACCTTCCCGGCACCCAGTTCACCAACATCCCCAAGAGCATCTACTGGGCCATCGTCACCATGACCACCGTGGGTTACGGCGATGTAACTCCGGTGACCGGCTTGGGCCGTTTCCTCTCCTCCCTGGTCATGCTGCTGGGTTACACCATCATGGCCGTGCCTACCGGAATTGTGTCAGTGAGCATGATGAACCTCAGGGATGCAGAAAAGCGGGAGGCTACTCAGGAGGATAGTGATGAGGTTGAGGAGGAGAACATGCGCATCGTGGAACGGATGAAGACGGAGGATGAGGAATTTCTGGCCGACGATGAGCCGAACTATTGTCCGTACTGTGGAGGCAGTATCCTGTTTTCAGGAGCCAACTTCTGTCCGCATTGCGGAAGAAATCTTAAAGTATAAGGAGAATAAATCATGAACGAAGGATTGTATATACTCATTCTGGTGCTGGTCTTTGCAGCACTGTACCTCAACCGCATGTTTGGTTTCCTGGGCGTAGCATGGGAAGGTTACCTGTTCCATGCCGAACTGGTCCTGTTCCTTATCTATGTGTTCTGGAAAATGCGGAAGAGCTGAGATTTCCTAAGATTATTAAAAAAGCGTCCTCTCTGTCTGAAGAGAGAACGCTTAATATTTTCGACCTTTTTAGTTCTTAAAAGGGTATTTGTAAGACACAAATAATTAGGAAGTTGGATGGATATGTAGAAGGTCATCGGTGACCAACCAACGGCTACTACCTAAAACATGTTCATTGTAATAACCTTGGACCAGTTCTCCAGTTCCCATAAAATGGTCTATTCCTTCTTGTGTAAGTGTTATACCGTGACCATGAGATGTATTATCATATTGAATTGTTCCAGTGAAATATTGAGCGGCACTTGAAGGGGAAACCTCATAGTGGGGCGACCAAGCAGTACCAGTGTTTGTTATCGTTACAGATGTCAAGAGCCAGCAATTGGCTCCAATAGTTTCGCCAGGTGTCAATGTAAATTGGTGTGTTTGTCCACATCCTCCACGATTAGCATCAACAGTCCAATCATCAGGTCCGCTTGCTCCACCACCAAAAAAAATCAAGCATGAACCTTCTGTTCGACTACGACATTCCGCTTCCCATACGCCAGGTCCTGCAGGGCATGCCGCAACATACCTATTCGGAATAAACTCCTCCACCTGCAGAGCAGGTTTCTCATAAATTTTCTTCTCCATAATTATAAATTTTATTGTAGTTGTTTCTCAGTTTTCATCCTTAATTCATCACATCATAATGTGCTGCTGGTGGGGAATTGCCAATAGCCAGACACATAGATATATGCCTGCTATTCTTAAGTAGCGTTAAGACATGCTTGATTTCCATGAAACATAAATTTTTTCTCCTATATTGGATTTCTTCATTCAAAGATAAGAAATCCATCGATTTTCCCCTAAGTACTAAAACTTTTTCTCCTCTAAGTACTTTTCTTTAAATGCAAATGTAATATATAATCTTTTAACTTTATTTATATTTGTTTATTTACTAATCATTTTTTAACAAATTATAACAATTTCAGTTTGAAAAAAATATTTATCTATTTGCTTACAATTATTCTTTATTTGAAACAAATAAAAAGAAAACAGCACCCAAAAGGGTACTGTTAAATTAATAAGTTATAAAAAGTAGCCTTGACATTAAATGGATAATTTACCGGAATTTTCTTTCTATCGTTGGTGATTCAGCGGATGACACACCCTTTAGTAAAAAAGGCGTATCTGAGAGAATACGCCTTTTTGCAATTAAATGATGATAATAGAGTTATTCTAAAATGTCAATTTAATTATAATCTAAATTTTCAAATGATGTTAAGAAAGATTGTAGTGAGGTGTAAATTCAGATTCATGAAGTTGTGTCGTGACATGGGTATTAGTACCATTAGCAGTCCAAACTCTAACGCTCGTTGCATTTCTACCAGTAGTATATTGTGATGCATAACCCATTGGAAAAACATCTTCAATAGGAGTCCCTTTTGTAACAGTTATCGAATGTGTTCTATTACATGGAGAGAACTCTCCCCAGTTACTCTCTTTTGATGCCCACGTAAAATCATAATTAGTATCAGTCCTATTCCATACGCCTTGTGGACGTCCCATCCAATTTGTTTCAGTTTTCGCTTGTAATCCGGGAGTTCCATTAGTCTCTAACCAAACATAACTTCCAGCTCGGCTATCACATTTGAATGCATATGTTACCTCAGTCGGGCCATCACCACAACCTGAACAATAGTGGTTTGCCACAAATGCTTCTACCTGCATAGTAGGCTTTTCATAAATTTTCTTCTCCATAATTAATTACTTTTATAATTATTTCTCCATTTTCATCCTTCATTCATCATATCATAATGTGCTAATATTAGGGCATAGCAATAATCAGACACATAGATATATGCCTGCTATTTAAAGTAGCATTAAGACATGCTTGTTTTTCCATGAAACATAAATTTAATCTCCTATATTGGATTTCTTCATTCACAAAAAAGAAATCCATCAAATTTTCCCCTAAGTACTAAAAATTTTTCTCCTCTAAGTACTTTTCTTTCATAATTGAATGCAAAGTTACAATATATCTTTTATCTTTATTAAGAAATATAGATTTGCTTCCCCTTATTTAACAAATTATAACAATTGCGATTTTGGAAACAAGTTTACACTTTTTACTGGCACTTAGTTGAAATATGTTTATTTTTCCTTAATTTTGCACGAGTTTTTTAATAGGAGAATAAATGAAAAAAGCATCTATATATTTATTGGGAGCAGTCTTTGTCCTACTAGTTGCCTTGTTCATCTGGTCATACTTCATGGTGCCACTCAGTGTAGAGGGTAGTCTAACGTTGGTCTGTGCCAAGTTGTGGGCACAGGGCTATCAGCCGTGGACCGATTTTCAGTGGGCCGACTGTCCTCTGGGACTGGGAATAATGAGCCTTGTCTATTGGCTAGGTGGTATAAACACTTCCGGGTATTGGTTCCTGGGACTGATGTGTGTGCTTCATCTCTTGAACCTGTTCCTGCTCTACTTGGCCATGGAGCATTGTAAGATTAGTGCTACCGGGAAATTGTTGGGTTTGATATTCTACCTCATGGTACTCTTTTCACTGAACGGGCTGGAAGTGAACTTGCAGCCCTTTGCCGTGTGCTTTGGCCTGCTGTCGCTCCTGACTTTGCAGAAGAGGCACTTTGCCTGGTCGGCTGCGTGGCTGGCTGTGGCCTTGCTCACTCAGGAACATGCCATCTTGCTGTTGCCGGCCTTGCTCTTGCTGGCGTATTGGAAAAAGGAATCTTCTTTTATTAAATATGTGGGTGTACTGCTGGCTGTGTTCGCAGTAGGCTATGTGGCTGTATTCGTTCTCACTGGTCAGCCTGAGTGGCTGCTTCAGTTGGATTTGTTCTGCGTGGACCCTTCTTCCACCTTGTTTGTAAGAGAGTCTAACTTGGTGATTCAGATGGCCCGTTTCAGCTTCTACTTCCTGTTCCTGGTCTTCGTATTCTGGGACACGGTTGCTCTCCATACCCGGAAGTACACCGTAGTGGCTTGGGTGGTGCTGTTCTGTCTGGCAGGGCTTATGCTACTGTATACCGACATGGCCATGGGTATGCTTCTCCTGCCTTGGATGGCATTGGCTCTAGGCTTGCTGGTTACGGAACTAAGTGTCCGGAAATGGGTGGCTGTAGTCTGGGTATCTGTTTTTCTTCTTCCCGGCTTCCTCATGCTGCGTGAGGTGAAAAAACTTCAGTTCGGGAAGATTCGCACGGAACAGCGGGCTAATCTGGCGGAGCTGGAAACCATGTTCCCCAAGCCCACACTTACCTTGCCGGTCTTTCTCAAGTCAAGTGAATATGCGTATGGAATGCAAGTCTATTCCGAGGTTCCGAATCTGTTACCTGCCGATCTGCTCAATCCTCAGGAAAAGGGTGAGAACAGGCTGGATTATGTGCTGCGCCAGATGAAAAAGGCCGATGTGGTGTTGATGGACCTGAACGCCTTCTTATATATGAATAACGAGCATGGTGACGAACTTTGGGAGGCATTGGGCGACAGGACCGAACGGAGTGTAGGCCAGTTCATGCTCATGGAGTAATAAACTTTATTCCTTCGGCTTAGGAATGATATTTCCACGGATAAAAAGCAGCAGTTTGCTTTTCTGTCCGGAAAGAAGCACTGTAATGGTCTTGTTGAATTTTCCGTTGCGGTTGTGCGGGTTGAAGACCACATGCACCTTGCTCTCCTGACCGGGGCGTAGGGGAGCCTTGTCCCATTCAGGCACCGTACAGCCGCAGGATGAACTGACACTGCTGATGGCTATCGGTTTGTCTCCCGTGTTCTTGATGATAAAATCGTGTTCTACCTTCCCATCTGCTTCTTTGATGGTACCGAAATCATGCATCGGCTTCTCGCATACCAAGGTGGCCTTTTGAGCCATGGCGCAGAGGGATACCAGCAGGAACAGGAAACATACTCCCAACTTGGTCAATATCGATGTAATCTTCATAATTTTACTTCTTCAGAAACCCTGTATCCTGCATGAAGCGGATCATAGTCTCCATCCATAAATCAGAGGATTTGCCCGTAGGCACGGCACCGAAGCCATGCTGGCAGTCGCTGTAGCAATGCAGTTCCACCGGCAGCTTGGCTTTCTGCCAGATCTGATACGCTATGATGCACTCGTCCGGATGGAAGATGTCCTGCACCGGTGAGCAGACGAAGAGGGGAGCCGCATCGGCAGGAGCTTCCCAGCCTTCTACCCAGCCGCCATAGACCACGCCAGAGAAGTTGGGACGACCTGTCTCTGAATGTTTCAGGGCCTGATGCATAGCTACCACTGCTCCTGCAGAGAATCCCACGATACCTATCTTCTCTGGGTTGATGTTCCACTTGGCAGCATTCTCACGTACCAGGCTGATGGCACGGTCGGCATCCTCGAAAGAGAGGTGGCTGTTCTCCATGTTCAGACAGTTCTGGGTGGCTTTGAGGTTCGGATCTGTCATAGACTTGCTCATCAGGGCCATCACGAACTTCTGCATCTCTTCAGGGTCGTTGGTCACCTCGCCCTTGTCGTTCAGAATCGGTGTGGTGCGGTATTTCAGCACAATGGCTGCTATACCTCTCTTGCACAGTTCATTGGCCACCATCGTCCCTTCGGTGGTATAAGACAGCAGGCAGAATGCACCGCCTGGGCACACCACCATGGCTGCTCCTGTAGCTACGCTGGGGTCGGGCAGATAGACCGTCATCTCTGGGGTAGAGACGTTGAAATAGATTGTGGTTCCGTTTGTCTCCGTCTTTCCCTCGGGATGCGTCCACGTCTCGGAGCCAGGAGCCACTCCCTCGTAAAGTTTCATCACCTCGGTAGGTTCCACCATCGGTGCACCTCCTATATTACCAGCACCTATTACCAGCTGGAACTGCTCATCGTTTGCGGCATTCTGCTGACCGCCCTGCTTGCACCCTGCCAGTGAAAGCACCAGCACTGCACCCATTATAAAGATTGACTTTTTCATATTAATTCTATTATTTTGTACACAAAACTACTGTTTTTCCATTAATTAACCAAATTGATTGTTGAAAATACGATGAAATGTGACCTTTGTTTGTTTGCTTTTTTGGCACTGTATCATTATTTTACTATTTTTGCAAGCATAGATAAATCTTAAATAGGAATGACTATGAAGCAAGGAATGTTGGCTGGCATTATGCTGGCGTTGGCTCTGGCAGGATGCACGAACGAGCCGAAATTCGAACAGCCTGAATTGGGTGCCAGGAAAGTAGAGATTATCTCGGTAGATGGCTATCAGTTCAAGGACTTGAACAAGAATGGCGAACTGGATGCCTATGAAGACTGGCGACTGCCTATGCAGGACCGTATCGACAATCTGGTAAGCCAGATGACCTTGGAAGAGAAAGTCGGCTTAATGTTCCATCCGAACATCGCTGTACCTGCCGACGGAAAAGTGCTCTATGACGCTGATGCTGAGCTGAGCCAGGAGGCCTATGCCGGTCCTATCGGTCCTGGAGGAAACAACCAGGGTGCCATGGGGCAGGGGCAGATGCGTAGAGGTGCCGATGTGAAGACTTACATCGAGGAGCGCAACTTCCGTAACATCCTGAACAACGGTATAGCTGAGCCAACCCTTTTTGCAAAGTGGAGCAACACCATGCAGGAGTATGCCGAGGCATCCCGCCTGGGTATTCCTATCATGTTCTCTACAGACCCTCGTCATGGGGCAACCTTAGGTGCGCATGTAAGCGGCAAGCAGTACTTCAGCCAGTGGCCTAGCAAGGAAGGTCAGATTGGTATCACGGCTGCCCGCAATCCGGAGCTGGTAAAGAAGTTCGGTGAGGCAGTGGCAGAGGAATATCGTGCCGTAGGTCTGCACATGATTCTGGGTCCGCAAATCGATGTGATTACTGAGCCGCGTTGGAGCCGAAACATGGGATGCTTCAGCGAGGATGCCGACCTGACTATCCAGATGATGGAAGCCTTCATGGACGGAGCTCAGGGTGAGAACGTGGGACCGCACAAGGTGCTGGTACACCTGAAACACTGGCCAGGTGCTAACCCTCACGAGGGTGGCAAGGGTAATTTCACCGTTTATCCTGGAAACAACGTAGATTATCACCTGAAGCCTTTCAAGGCTGGTATCGCCAAAGGGGCTTTGGCAGTAATGGGTTACTATAGCGGCACTTACGTAGATACCTTGAACGTGAACTATTCTCCTTACTGGAGCACCAAGGTGCTGTACGACCAGTTGGGCTTCAAGGGCGCTATCTGTACCGACTGGGGTGTAGTAGGCCGCACAGGTCCGCTGAATCCTCGTTTGGCTGGCAAGACTACGCTGAAGGACAACATGGAGATGGTCATCAATGCCGGTGTGGACCAGATGGGTAGCGAGACCGAGACGCAGCTGGTGGTGGAACTGGTGAAGGAAGGTCGTGTAACCGAAGAACGGGTGAACCAGGCTGCCAAGCGCATCCTGCAGTGGCACTTCATCCTTGGCTTGTTTGAGAATCCGTACGTGGACCCTGAAAATGCAGCTAAGGTTTGTCAGCGTGAAGACCTGCAGGCCAATGCTTTCCAGGCACAGCTGGAGTCAAACATCCTGCTCGTGAACGAGGAAAACACCCTCCCGGCTAAGGAAGGTAGCAAGTTGTATGTGGAAGGGCTTGACACTGAGATTGCCAAGAACTATGGTACGTTGGTAGAGAAACCGGCTGAGGCAGACCTTATCATCGTTCGCACGGGTGTGACAGAGCCTCGTCCTGCTTTCAGATTCGGTGCAGGGATGACCGAGGCACAGCGCAAGGCCATGGAGCGTCAGCGTGCCATCGAGGCTGCCAAGCCTGTGAACATCGAGATTCCGGCTTCTATCTGGAACAACGTGAAGAAGCTCGCTGCTACCGGCAAGCCAGTAGTGGTAGCGTTCAACCCTAGCGGTACTAGCATCGTGCTGCCACAGGATTTGAAGAAGGTGGTAAAGGGTTGCTTCCTGACCTTCGACTGTCTGGACAATGCCTTCCTTGATGTGGTATTCGGCAAGTTTAAGCCAGTGGGCAAGCTTCCATTTGAGATTCCGGCTACCATGAAGGACGTAGAGGCGCAGAAAGAGGACGTTCCTTTCGATGCACCGAACAAGGCCTTTGAGTTCGGTTTCGGACTGTCATATAATTGAGATATAATTAGGTAAAATACAATGAACATCAAAAGAAAGAAACAGACCTTGATGGCACGAGCGGTACTGCTCATGCTTTTGGTACTGTGGCCTCTAAGTGGTATGTGTCAGCGGGTGCTGTCGTTGGACAGCTGCAGGGCGTTGGCACTGAGGAACAACAAACAGATGAGCGTGGCTAGGGTGCAGCAGGAGGTGACTTCCCACTTGCGGCAGTCGGCACGCACGCAGTATCTGCCAAAGGTGAACGTGGTGGGTGGCTATCTCTGGACAAGCAGGGAGGTGTCCCTCCTAAAGGATGAACAGAAGTCGGTCCTGAGCAACATGGGTACCACCGCCTCCTCAACTCTGCAAAACGTCTTGGCACCGCTGGTGTCTCAGCTTCCGCCTCCCACTCAGGCGAAGATAGTAGAGGACATGGGATTGTTTTCCGGTGCGCTGAACCAAGTGGGGCAGGGCATTGTGGACGGCTTCCGCACCGATACACGCAACATGTTTGCCGGAGCGGTGACGGTGACGCAGCCTGTGTATATGGGTGGTGCCATCGTGGCGGCTAACAAGATGGCCGACATCAACGAGGAGATGGCAGCCAATGCCCTTGAGGCTAAACAGCAGAACACCCTCTTCAATATCGACCATGCCTACTGGCAAGTGGTGTCACTGCACCACAAGCAGAAACTGGCCGAGAGTTACGTTGACCTGATAAAGAAACTGAAGGGCGATGTGCAGAAGATGATAGACAGTGGCGTGGCTATCAAAGGAGATGGACTAAGTGTAGGTGTGAGGCTGAACGAGGCTGAGATAGCCCTGATGGAAGTAGAGGATGGCCTGACGCTGTCGAAGATGCTGCTCTGTCAACTTTGCGGTCTTCCCGTGGATGAAAAGATAATGCTGACCGATGAAGTCAATGAGAGTATGCCGACTACACTTAGCGTGACGGACGCGTTGAATTACGACAATAACCCGGGACTGAAGGTCTTGCAGAACACGGTGGACTTGAGCCGACAGACGACAAACCTGCTGAAGGCAGGTAACCTGCCACAGGTGCTGCTGACGGGCGGTTATGCATTTAGCAATCCGAATGCTTTCAATGGCTTTGAGAAGAAGTTAGCAGGCTTCTGGAATGTGGGCGTGATGGTACGCATCCCTGTCTGGAACTGGGGCGACGTGAAGAACAAGGTACGTGCCTCAAAAGGTGCCACGACGATAGCCAGTCTGGAACTGGCCGAGGCTCGTGAGCTAATTGAGCTGCAGGTGAAGCAGGGGCGTTTCCGTGTGAATGAGGCTTACAAGAAGCTGGAAATGGCACAGGCCAACGTGGCCAATGCCGACGAGAACCTGCGCATGGCGAACCTTGGTTTCAAGGAGGGAACTGTTTCCTTCACTACCGTCATGGAAGCCCAGACGGCCTGGCAGCTGGCACAGTCGAAGAAGATTGATGCCGAGATAGGCGTCAGACTGAGTCAGGTGGAATTGCAGAAAGCCTTGGGTACACTTAAATGAAGGGGTGGTAATCGTATAGTTCAAAAATAATACATATTATATTATGGCAGACAAAGCAAAAGAACAACATAACAATATCCTGCTGGCCATCGCTGGTTTCTCAGCAGTAGTAATCATCGTGGCCCTGATTGGTTTCTTCGCCCTTGACCGCGATCCGGATGTGATACAGGGACAGATGGAGGTCGAGGAATACCGTGTGTCGGGCAAAGTGCCTGGTCGTATTCTGGAACTCCGTGCGAAAGAGGGTGACCTGGTGAAGAGTGGTGACACGCTGGCCATCATAGAGGCACCGGAAGTAGAGGCAAAGATGTCGCAGGCACAGAGTGCCGTCGATGCAGCTTCTGCCTTGGAGCAGATGGCGAAGAACGGTGCCCGCAAGGAGATGATCCAGTCGGCTGCACAGCTCCTGGAGCAGGCAAAGGCCGGGTTGGAACTCGCCGAGAAATCGTACAAGCGCGTACAGCAACTCTTCGACCAGGAAGTGGTGTCAGCCCAGAAACGTGATGAGGCTGAGGCCATGTATAAGTCGGCTATGGCACAGATGAAGGCCGCTCAGAGCCAGTACGACATGGCCGTAAACGGTGCGCGTCAGGAAGAGCGTCGTGCTGCTTCAGCTACCGTAGGTCAGGCTCGTGGTGCCGTACAGGAGGTGGAAGGCTATGTGCGTGAGACCGTACAGCTGGCACAGATGGCCGGTGAGGTGACCGATGTCTATCCGAAGGTGGGTGAGCTCGTCGGCACAGGTACGCCTATCATGACCATTGCCATGATGGACGACCAGTGGGCTACGTTCAATATCCGTGAAGACCAGCTGAAAGGTATGAAGGTGGGGCAGGAAATCACAGTCAGTATTCCTGCTCTTGACCAGGAGGCCAAGATGAAGGTAACCTCCATCAAGGACAAAGGCTCCTATGCCGTCTGGAAGGCTACAAAGGCCAGCGGTCAGTACGACCAGAAGACCTTTGAGGTGAAGGCACGTCCGGCGCAGAAGATAGCAGATATTCGCCCCGGTATGTCGGTGATTTTGAAGAAATAAACCAATGAAGTACCTTTCCCAACTACTTGACATCATCCTGCGAGAAATCGGCATCCTGCGGCGGAACCATATTTATGGGTTCTGCATGCTGGTGTTCCCCGTGCTGCTGGTGATTTTCTTCACCACCATGCTCAGGGAGGGTGTCCCGCAGGATTTGCCCATCGGCGTGGTAGATCTGGACAACAGCGCCACATCGCGCAGCCTGACCCGCACCCTCGATGCCATGCAGAACTCTCGTGTGGTGTATCGGTTTGCCAACATCACTGAGGCACGCAGTGCCATGCAGGAGGGCAAGATATATGCCTACCTCTACATCCCTGAGGGTACGGCAGCGAAGCTGTTGGCTGGCCGGCAGCCGGAAATATCGTACTACTATACCATGACGTGTATGACTGCTGGCGGAATGACTTCTAAGGACCTGAAGACCATCGGTATGCTCGGGTCGGCAGCTGTGGGACAAGCTACCCTGACTGCCAAGGGTGCCTCGGAGGAGCAGATTAAGGCTGCCTTGCAACCTGTCACTATCGATGCTCACATGATAGCCAATCCGGAGGGCTCGTACAACTACACGCTGACCAATGTCTTCGTGCCGGGCATACTGATGCTCTTCATGGCCGTGCTCGCATCCTACTCCTTAGGAATGGAGTTGAAGTTCGATACTGGAAAAGACTGGCTTGCCCGGGCCGACGGCAACATCATAGTGGCCATTTTGGGCAAATTTATCGTACATGCACTGGTGTTCCTGCTGATTATGTTCGCCTATCAGTTCTACATCTTCCACGTGCTCCACTTCCCACACTTAGGCGGGACGTGGTCCATTGTGCGGCAGACACTCCTACTGGTGCTGGGGTCACTCGGCTTCGGCATCTTCACCTTCGGTCTGATGCCATCCATGCGTATGTCGATGAGTATCTCGTCGCTGTGGTCGGTGGTCGGCCTGTCTATGTGTGGTGCTGCCTTTCCAGTGGCGGGCATGGACCCGTCGCTGCAGGCCATGTCGTGGCTCTTCCCTTTGCGCCATTCCTGGATGCTCTATCAAGCTACGGTGCTCAATGGCTTCCCCGTCATCGACGTGTGGTTCCACCTGGTGGCCCTGATAGCCTTCACGCTCCTGCCGTGGTTCGTACTTCGTAAAGTCAAAAACGCAATGCTGAATTATGTCTATATACCATAAACTCCGCGAACACTTTTCTGATGTGTTCTACATCTGGCGGCACGAATTAGTGAAAGTCTTCAAGGACGAGGGTGTGCTCATCTTCCTCGTTCTCGTGCCTTTGGGTTACCCGCTGCTCTACTCGTGGATTTACAACAATGAGAAGTATCTCGAGACGCCAGTGGCGGTAGTAGATTTGTCGCACTCAGCCCTTTCGCGCCAGTTCATCAAAGACTGCGATGCCACCCCTGATGTAGAGGTGAAATACCATGCCGACAACCTCGATGAAGCCCGCTCGCTTGTCAGCCGGCAGCTGGTCAAAGGCATCTATCTCATCCCATCCGACTTTGCCGATTGCATCAACCGTGGGGAGCAGGCCACCGTCAGTGTCTATTGCGATATGAGCCTGATGCTGGCCTATAAGAACGTGTATCAGACCGCCATGGTCGAGGCGACACGGCTCGGTGCAGGACTGAGGATTAAGCGGAGCACCAACTACAACAAGCGTGAGGAGGCCATCACCGCCCAGCCGCTTGCCGTCACCGAGGTGGCGATGTATAACCCCTCAGGCGGCTATGGCTCTTGTGTACTGCCTGCCGTGCTTATGATTCTGTTGCAGCAGGCACTGGCCCTTGGTATTGGTATGGCTGCCGGTACTTCCCGTGAGCGTAACCGCAACGGCCAGCTCATCCCCGATGACAATCCGCACTACCGTGGTGCCTACCGCATCGTCTGGGGCAAGGCCCTCTGCTATGGCATGTTGGGAGCCGTGGCTGCTGCCTACCTCTCCATGGCCGTACCCGCTATGTTCTCCTTCCCGCAGTTGGCCGACGGGTGGACATTGTTCTGGCTGTTGCTGCCCTATACCATGGCCTGCATCTTCTTTGGAATGAGTGTATCTTGCCTGGCACGTTACCGCGAAAATGTCATGCTCTTTATGGTCTTCATCTCCGTGCCGCTGCTCTTCCTCACGGGAGTGTCTTGGCCGCAGTCCAGCATACCAGGTTACTGGCAAGGCGTATCGTGGCTCTTCCCCAGCACCTTCGGCGTACGTGCCTTCATTCGGGCCAACTCCATGGGTGCCTCTGTCAGCCAGATACTGCCCGAAATCCGCATTCTATGGATTCAGGCAGCCGCCTACCTCGGCATGGCCAGCCTCGTCTATCGCTATCAGTTCCGTCTGATGCGAAAGTACGCAAAGGATTAATGTTTTCTCCCCAATATGAATAAAGGCAGCACCTCGAAAGGTGCTGCCAGGGAGAAAATATAAAATATAGCGTCATCCCGACGCGGGGTTATCTTATCAGAAGAACGGATTGAACAGCAGGGTGTACCCGGTGATGTTAGTGCCCGGCACCGTGTAGTGAATTAGGTTGAACAGACTCATCTCACCATCCTTGCGGTAGGTATCCATCGTCTCACTGCTGTCGGTCTTTACATACTCTAATTCTTCCATTTCCTTAATAAGTTCATCGCGGTTGGCTATAGTGAACACATCCACAGAGATGGCTCCATCGTCGGAAGCGTAATTCACGGTGCTGCCGGTGTTCACATTGTTCACAGCGGTTACCAGGTTAGATCCGTTCAGGACGCAGTCCTTTACAAAACATTTGGCAATCAAGGATTTTCCACCACGGCTCTTGTAGCCCTTTGCCTCAGTGGCCTTTTTTACGTTGTCAAAGTTGTTTTCCTTGGCCAGCTCCATTAGTTCCTTCACCGTCATGATGCTGTTTTCTGCCAACTGTGCCTTGGCCACCAGGCAGCAGACCAACAAAGAAAATATTAATACAATCTTTTTCATTTCTACTTCTTTTAAAAGTTTCTAGGGTAAAGTTAGCCACTTTTCATCATATCCCCTAATTATTACGTTTTTTTTTATAAATTTGTGCCCAAATTAGGAAATTATGAGGCTGAAAGGCAATTTTGAAATCCAGGAGCAGGGCGGCAAGCTTTTTCTGGTGAAAAGAAAGGAAGACACCGGCAAACTTGTGAAGCTGGGCATGGCAAGTGAGTCCCTGGCGTGGCTTTTGGGACAGTTGAAGGGGAAGGAATTTGAGGTGCAGGAGATCTCCTCCTTGCTTCAGAGGCAGTACGAAGTGAAGGCTGAGCAGGCTGATGCCGAGGCACTCCTGCTGACAGTGAACTGGCGCAGGATTCGCATGCTGGAGGGCAACCTAGGCTCTGCGGAGAAAGTGAAACAGGCCATGCTTTTCCTGCTCAAGGGAGCACTGTGGGGCAAGGCCACTCTTCCAAAGGACATTTTCCCGCTCACGGTTCAAGAGTGGATCAGTGTCTATATCATGGCTGGTATGCAGGCGGTGATAGGTACGGCCTTCGACGGGCTGTCCATTCTTCCTAAGGAGTTCCTGCCACCACCCGTTCTCTTGGCTTATTGGAGAAAGGGTGTGGCCCAGACCGAGCGGACCAATGTGCTGGCCGATGCTGCCATCTACAACCTGCAGAAGTTCTTTGCCGAAGGCGACCTGCCTATCATGGTGCTGAAAGGGCAGGGTATCGGTTCGTTCTACCGCCGGCCTTTCTTCCGGCAGTGTGGAGACATCGACCTGTATTTCGGAAGCATGGAAGCAGCCGAAAGGGCTGCCGACTATGCAGAGTCTAAAGGTATGAAGGTTAGTCGGGGAATGGACAGTGATTCCAACTTCGGGTTCCAGGGAATTTTCATCGAGATTCACAGCCGTATAGTGGAGCAGCATAATTTCTTCACCCGCAAGTACCTGCGCAAGCTGGAGGCCGAGGCGTTCACTAAAGGTCATACGGTGACACGCGACAAGGTGAGCTTCCAGATTCCGCCCGCTGAAATGAACCACCTGTTGCAGTCCACCCATATCTTGAAACATCTTTTGAATGAAGGAATAGGGTTGCGTCAGCTCTGCGATGCCGCCATCTCGTTGCATACCTTGAAAGACCAGACCGATGCTAAGGAACTGGTCCGTATCCTAAAAAAGTGCGATGTGTACCGCTGGTCCAAGCTGCTCTATGCCTTGCTGGTGAAATACCTGGACCTGCCGGCAGAAGATTTACCTGTGCAGACAACGGAGAATCCTGATGCCTTGATGGAAGAAATCTGGACCACAGGCAACTTTGGTGTCATGGACGAAAGGTGGGGTACCCGTCCAGAAGGAGAATGGAAGGGCAGGATGCACACGGCACGGCGTATCTTCAACAAGATGTGGCGGTTTGGCAAGTATGCCAAGCTGGAAGTGGTGAGCTGGGCATGGCAACTTTCCGTGGCTCCTTTCATCAAGCCTCGGAAGTAGCCGCAATTTTCATTAGTCTCAGGAGTTCCTCGGTCATCTCACAGAGGTAGGTGGGTTTTGTGTGGAAGTTGCCCGTTTCATAGAAATTGGCTGCCGCGCACTTACCGCACAAGTGGCGCAGCTTGCAGGCATTGCACTCTGCACAGATCTGGATTCCCTTTGTCTTCTCCACAATCTGTTCCCAACCCTTCTTGAATCCTATCTCGAAGACAGGAACCCAAGGCTCTTTCATAATGATGCAAGGCTGCAGGTGCCCTTGCCAGTTCACGATGAAGGCACACTTACCGGCATGGCAGGTCATACCACCCGGTTCCAGCTTTCCTTCCTCAGTCTGTTCCACCATCGCCAGTTTCATTTGGGCATAGGCACGCTTTTCCTCTGCGGTCTTGCCGTGGCCAACAATGGTCATTGTGGCCTGGGCTGCTTCCTTCGGTGTCACCCTGCTCTCATATAGATAGTCTCTTTTCCGTTCCCGGGTAGCTGGGAACATATAGGCTGCGGGCGTCATGGGAACTTCCAACTCATCAGCTATCCGGAAGAGCTCTTCCGTATCCTTGAAATTCTCCTTGGCCAAACTTCCGTTGAGCTTCACATCTACCTTCCGTTCCCGTAGCAGCTTGATACCCTTTATAGCCTTGTCGAAACCATGAGGCAAGTGGCAGAGTCGCTCGTAGGTCTCGTTGTCCTTTCCATAGAGGGTGATGTTTATCCGACGGGGTGGGAACTGGGCGAAGAAGTCGGCCCAATTCTCGTCTATCAGGGTGCCGTTCGTATTGATGGTGACGATGATGCCCTGGCTGCGGATGAAAGAGTACAGTTCCTTGAAATCAGGATACAACAACGGCTCTCCACCGGTCAGCTGCAGGAAGAGCACCCCTTCATGGGCTATTTCCTGTACCACCTGCTTCCATTCATCCAGGGTACGCAGACGGCCTTGCTGTTTCATCTCCTCCGGGCTCAGGCGCACGAAGCACATATCGCAGTTCATGTTACACAACGGCAGCAGCTCCAGGTTTCCGTAGATGGGCCGTTCCGCTTTTGAAGCCTTGAGGAAGAGAGCTTTCTCAAGACTGGTTGCATCGCTTGTTATATCCATTTTCTATTCTTTTTTTAACTATAAAAGCCGGATTTCCCGGCTTTTATTATGTTGTTTGTATTCCTTTTAGGAATGCATTGGGCGTCCATCTTCCAAATAATCGAATGATGTAATTGTACATTTACCCCTGTGATTATAAGTGTGATTTTCATAGATATTAGTCCATGTCGTATTATCACATCCTTCATCTTTCCAAGATTCTACATCTTCCAATCCACAAGGAACATTGATGTCCTGAATATCCATTGTCAGCTTGATCGTTCCGTTCGGATTCATTTCATTAGCTTTGCCTGATAGGACTCCCTTTTCATAGGAAATGGTGAATATAGTGTTATGACATGGATATCCATGTTCTACATTCGTTATCTCACACGCTAATGTTCCTGTAGCAGTAAAGCAAGCTGCACAATACTCATTAGGCATAAATCTCTCAAATACCAATACTGGCTTTACATAAATTTTCTTCTCCATATATGTTGTCTTTAAAATATTAATTTTCTCTCCGCTTTTTACGTCGTGCAAAATTACGGATAAGTATGCCAAATAGATTTTGGCAACTATTATATTTAACAACATTTAACGGAGCGGATTTCTTTAGAAATCCATTGCCATTTTACTTGATTCTTCCTCGTTCAGTTCGGTCACATGCGTCTGCATCACGCGGTAAACCCGCTGGCACAGGTTCAGCACGGTAGGACGGTGGGTGGTCACAATACAGGTCTTGTTCGGTCGCTGCTGCACGATGTTCTTCAGCACCTTTCGCTCCGTGGTGATGTCCAGGGCGCTGGTAGCTTCATCCAGCAGCATGATAGGCGCGTCGCGCAGCACGGCACGTGCAATGGCGATACGCTGTATCTGTCCCTCGGAGAATCCACGGCCTCGTTCACCCATCTTGGAATTGAACGTGTCGGGCAGTTTCTCCACAAAGTCCCAGGCACAGGCTATCTGCAGGGCTTCTATGATTTCCTGGTCCGTCGCATTTTCCTTGGCCATCCGCAGGTTTTCGGCAATGGTACCGGAAAGGATGGTGTTTCCCTGTGGTACGTAGGAGAACAGGTGACGGGTGTCGGCGTTCATCTCCACCTCCGTGCCGTCGCTGGCTACCAGGGAAGCCACGCCCGACTCCGGATGAATCAGACCTAAAATCAGACGGATCATGGTAGTCTTTCCCTCACCCGAAGGACCTACCAGGGCCACAATCTCACCTGGATGAGCCTCAAAGTCGGAGTTGGTAATCACCTTGTTGTTCTCCACATAGGCAAAGTCCACGCTATTCATTTTCACGGTGAATCCCTCGTCTATGTAGCGGTCCAGCTCATGGCTGGCAGGGATATGCTTCTCCTTGGGTAGTTCTACCAGTTCCCGTACACGATGTGCCGCGATGGAACTGTTCAGGAACCCCGGTATGATACCTATCAGTCCGCTGAAGGCACCTGCCAGCTGTGCACGCTGCTGCAAAAAGAGTGTCATGGTACCGTAGGTAATCTGGTGGGTCCAGAGCAGCCACAGACAGTAGCCGAAGACCGTAAATCCGATGAGCATACCCACAATGGAGAAATACACGTTGGTCTTGATGGTGAACCAGTTGTATTCCAGCTGCATATCCTTGAATTTCTTCTGCCACCAGCGCAGCTTGTTGCTGTACTGGTCGGCCACGCCGAAGGATTTAATCGTATCGAAGTTATAAAAAGTCTCTACTTCGAAAGCCATGACCTCTGAGCTCATGGCCCGGACCTTCTTACCGTATTCCCGTTGTTTCTTGATGACGAACTTGCTGGCTATCAAGGTAAAAGGCGCACTCATAAAGGCAAAAAGCGCCATCACTGGATTGTAGTACCAGATAACACAGAAGGTAGCGATGAACTGGTAGATCGTGATGACGATAGAAGGCAGCCAGCTGATGGCATTGCCGCTCACGGAGCCGATATCCCCCGTAAAACGGTTCAGTACGTCACCGTTGCTGAACTTGCTGATTTCCCTCCAGTCCGCATCAATGATCTTGTCGAAGATATCCCCCTGGATATCGTTGTTGATGAAGATACCCAGTTTCAGCGTCAGACGCCCCAGGTAGTTGCCTATTACTAGGCTGAAGAGGCTACTGCCCACACCCATGACAATCAGTACCCACAGTTTGTCGGTCTGGTAGCCGGTCACGATATCAATCAGGTATTTTCCTATAATACTGCTCACCAGTCCCAGTGAGGTAGAGATGATACCTAATACGATATAGAAGGCAATCGCCTTTTTGTAGCGCACGCTGTAGGTGAAGATCCATTTCCAGTCGTCCACAATCTCCCCGAAGGTGCCTTCTTTCCATCTGCGCTTCAGTTCACTGAGCGACTGAAAGGCGGTATCTCTTTCTTTGGTTGCAAATTCTTCTGCCATGTTTTTATCTGTTAGTTGTGGCCGTTGAAAGGTTCCATGGTAGCCATGCCCTCATGGCTTATTCCCTCCCGTACAAAGACCTTCTTGATAGTCAGGAAGATAATCTTCAGGTCCAGCAGGAAAGAGAGGTGGTCAACGTACCACACATCGTATTCAAATTTCTGTTTCCAGGAGATGGAGTTGCGTCCATTCACCTGTGCCCACCCGGTGATTCCAGGCCTTACCTCATGCCTTCGCGCCTGTTGTGGGGAGTAGAGTGGGAGATACTGCACCAGCAGGGGGCGTGGCCCTATCAGTGCCATGTCACCCTTTATCACGTTAATCAGCTGGGGCAGCTCATCAATGGAGGTAGAGCGCACGAACTTGCCCATCTGCGTCAGGCGCACCTCATCGGGCAGGAGGTTGCCCTCGGCATCCTTCTCATCGGTCATGGTTTTGAACTTGATGACCTTGAAAATCTTCCCGTTCTTGCCCGGTCGGGGCTGTAGGAAGAACACACCGGCTCCCTTGTTGGCAAAGTACAGGATGATGCTGACCGGAATCAGGATAATCAGACTCACCGTGAAGGCACAGAGGGCTATCACGAAGTCCAGGACCCGTTTGAGGCAGTTGGCATAGATCTTCATAAGTTCTTATTCTAGGCTGGCATAGAACGCTTTCAGTTCTTTCCAGAATGCTTGTTGGTCATAGCGTGAGCCGATGGACTCCCGGGCATTCGATGCCATCTCGTCCCAGCGTTCCGGCTCATTCACGGTCTCTCTCATCACGGTATAGAGCGCTTCCTCGCTTTTGCTTGGAATGATGACACCATTCTTCCCCTGCAGGATGATTTCATTGCTGCCGTTGATGTCGGTCGCAATGCAAGGCAGCCCCATGGCACCCGCTTGCATCAGCACGTTGGGGAATCCCTCCCGGTAACTAGGGAGAACAAAGATGTCGCTGGCAGCCAGGAAAGGCCGTACATTACTCTGCCATCCGGCAGCTTCTATAGCAGGATGGCTCTCTATCTTCTTCCTCGTCTCAGGAGTGACAGGGTCCAGTTCCTCTTCAAACGGTCCCACCAGCAGTAGTCTTATTTTCTGGTTCTCCTTGTACAGCCGGTCGAAGGCAGCCACCAGCTCATTGATACCCTTGTCGCCCACGATGCGCCCCACGAAACAGTAGGTGGTCACGCCGGGTTTCCGGTATTTCTCTGCCTCCTGCATCACCTCTTCGGTGCGCTGGAAGTAAGCCATGTCAATGCCGTTGACATTCCCATTGCCGATAATCTGCATCGGTTTGCGGCAGATGTGGTACTGCTCCAGGTCCCGCTTCACCCCCTGACCTTCAGGGTTCACCAGGGTAGCGCAGCTGCAGGTCAGCCTGTCGGTGAACATCAGGATTTTCCGTTTCAGTCCTGTGGCAGTAGGGAAGACCAGTCCGGTGAACGTATGAATGCGTACCGGCACGCCGCACAGCTTGGCAGCCATCATGCTCACCAGCCCAGCCTTGGGCGTGAGCGAATGGACCATCCAGGGTTTCTCTTTCCGGATGAGCCGAATCATGGCCACGAGCGACTTGAAATCCTTCCATAGGGAGATGCGCCGTTCCATGGGTAGTTCTATTGTCCTTACCCCCTCACGCTGAGCCACCTCTTCCAAATCTTTGCCCGGAGAAGATACAGCTACCAACTCATACACTTCATTGATCATGCGGAGTTGTCCTTTCAGCACCAGGTTCAGCGACATGGGAACTGTACTGATACGCAGTATTTTCTTTTTTGTCATAGTAAGTTGAATGAATGGAGCACCTGCTCAATCACAGGCGCCATGTCAAAATATTTATATTGTCCCAGCCGGCCTCCTAAGATGACTTTCTCTTCTTGAGCAGCCAGGGCCCGGTAGGCGTCGGCCAGGGCATTGTTCTTCTCATCGTTCACGGGGTAGTAAGGTTCCATCCCTTCCCGGTATTCCACGGAATATTCCTCGCTTACCACCGTCTTGGGGCACTGGTAGACCTCCTGCCCGAACATCTCAAAGTGCTTGTGCTCGATGATGCGGGTGTAAGGCACCTCGTGCGAGGTGTAGTTCACCACCGCATTTCCCTGGTAATTAGGCATATCCTCCACACGAGTCTTGAACGACACCGTGCGCCAGTCCAGCCTGCCCAGCCGGTAGCCGAAGTATTCATCCAGGGCTCCTGTATAAACCAACGTATCAGCTGTGTCCTGCCAAGTGTCCTTGTATTCCTGAAAGAAGTCCACCCCTGTACGGGTGTCCACTCCTTTCAGCAGCCCCTCAATAAGCTTGTTGTACCCCCCGATAGGAATCCCCTGATACTTGTCGTTGAAATAGTTATTGTCGAAGACCAGTCGCACCGGCAGTCGCCTGATGATAAAAGCAGGCAGTTCCTTGCAGCTGCGTCCCCACTGTTTTTCCGTATATTCCTTGATGAGTTTCTGGAACACATCCCTACCCACCAAGGTCAGCGCCTGTTCCTCCAGGTTGGCCGGTTCCCGTCCGTTCAGGGCAGCCACTGCCTCCGCCTTCTGTTCTTCCAGCTTGGCGGCAGCCTCGGCAGGCGTTCTCACTCCCCATAACTTGCTGAATGTATTCATGTTGAAAGGCAAGTTGTAGAGTTCCCCTTTGTAGTTGGCCACCGGACAGTTGGTATAGCGGTTGAATTCCACGATGGAGTTCACGAAGTCCCACACCCCCTTGTTGCTGGTATGGAAGATATGCGCCCCATACTTGTGTACCTGGATGCCCTCTACTTCCTCGCAGTAGACGTTGCCGCCTAGCTGGGGACGCTTGTCGATGACCAGACACTTTTTCCCCTGGCGGGTAGCACAATAGGCGAAGGTCGCCCCATAAAGACCGGAGCCCACTATCAGATAATCATATGTTGCCATGGCTTATTCTTGCATCTTTCTTATCCTACACGGATTGCCGTAGGCGGTGCAGCCGTCTGGAATATCCCGGACCACCACGCTGCCGGCTCCAATCATCACATTCCGGCCTATACGGATACCCTGGATTACGGTAGAGCCCACTCCAATCCAAGAGCCGTCGCCCACAGTCACATCCCCGCTCAAGGTTACCCCTGGGGCAATGTGCACGTAGTCGCCTATCACACATTCATGGTCTATCTTGGCACCCGTATTTATAATACAGTGCCGGCCTATCTGTGTGCATGTCTGGATGATGGCACCCTGCATCACTACAGAACCCACGCCAATGTGGGCTGTTTCAGAAACGATGGCAGAAGGGTGTACGGCCGTGCCGAAGACAGCCGCGTCGAAAGGAGTGGCATGAAGTGCCTCCGCTATCTGCTCCACCACCTTTCGGCGGGTGGCACACTTGCCGATGGAGACGATGACCGGATGCAGATCCAGCCTATGGTGAAAAACAGGAAAGCCCATCAGTTCATTGACCGACGGGTTGTCATCTATCAGGCCCTCCATCTTGATGTCGCAGGCCTTGAGAATGTCCAGAATGACTTTAGCGTGACCGCTAGCTCCGTATAGATACATAGAAGAATTTTATGTTTGGGGGACAAAGTTACGGAAAAACGAGAGAAATGCAAAAAGGAAAGCTAGCTTTTCTTTTTCATTTCCGAGTGCAAAGTAAGTTCGACGAAGTCAAAGTTACGGAAAGTCGAGTGGAAAGCCAAATTTATTTGAGTTTTTCCGAGACAGAGTAACTTCAGCGAAGCTAAAGATACAAAAAATAAAAAAATCGCACTCATTTCAGTGCGATTTTCATTTTTTCCATGGGGGCACTTCACTGACCCCATGGGGGGATGGGGGTATTTACGCTCGTGAAGCTCGTACAAGATGTCTGCCTGGAACATCGCCCTCATTAATGTCACCATCCACAATTCCAGCGGAGAGCTTTGTGTGGAAGGGCAGGCTACCTATTTCTGCATGAATGCAGAGCGTGCCCAAACCTGCATTATTCATTATTTTGACTATTTCTGGCAGAATTCAGAACACTGTATTTTTTAGATAACTCCCTACTTTTGCAAACGAATACAACTATGATTGGGAGAGAAATTATATCTACGTCCAAGAAGCAATATTTTGATTCTGTATTGGACAGCTATAAATCTATGGTATGCCAGGTGATTACGAATTATCAGGCCGAAAAGTTTGGCAATCCCACTCCCATAGTCATGAAGAAAGAGCTTTTGCGCAAGTTCCGTGTATCAGCGGATTTGGCCAGGAAGATTGTTGATGGTCCTATTACGGATACCTGTACTATGATGGTGGTCTTGGATATTATGGAGAACATTCTGAACCTGTACGATCCAGGATACCTCTTACCAGGCCGGGAGGCACAGCTTAAGCGAAAGTTTTATTTTTTCCGGAAGTATGTGATTGATTTGGACATGGAGAAGCCTATTGTCCAGAACGGCACGGCCAAGGAAAGACCTTAGACTCTAAAAGTAATATAAATATACATAAATTTTCTCCCCTATAAGGAAGACCTAGGTAATAAGACAGGACGATGTGAATCGGCCTGTCTTAGTTTTATTATATAAGGTATTTATTAAAAAGGATAAAGCTTCAGTATCAGCCTCCTTATAGGAAAGAGTCTCAGCCAGACGGTGCTGAAGAACCACCACCAGAAATTGCCGGGACCTATCCACTTGCCTTTGCGGTTGACCTTAGTGACTAGTGCGAAGACCTGTTCTGGCTTCACTGGTCCCTCCACCTCGGTCTGTGCATCGCCTATGATGTAGAGCCCCTCCGGCTTGACCTTCAGGATGCGGTGCATCACAAACTGCCCGTTGTCCCGCTGGTAGAACACCATGTCGCCCCGTCGCAGTTCCCGGTCCGGCTTGGAAAAGATAATGCTGTCGCGCTCGTGCACCAGGAACGGAGCCATGCTGCTGCCCGAAATGAGCAGTCTGCACTCCTTCCCCTCGTTCACCAGGTCCCGGAGCATGGAGACATAAGCATCAGTATCCACCCTTCTCATGCAGGTAGTGTTTTAAGGTTTCCACGGCATCCTGCTCCATGTTGCATTTCAGGTGCACCATAGGAACGGCATTCGTTATTTTCTCTATCAGGTCGAAGCTTTTCAGGACAGCCTGCGTGTTCCAGTTGTTCACGCTCATCTCGCCGTAGAGCTTGCTGGCCGCGTTGGCTGGCTTCATCGGCTCAGCGATGTTGTCCGGCCACTGCTCAATGAACACAATGGCACCCAAAGGCATTTTTCGGTTGAGGTGAATCTGTGACGAACCGCAGAACGGAAGTCCCTCGCTGTAGAACCGGTCTCCCTCCAGGTGGATAATGGAACGGTCCCCGTTGATAATCTCCACGTTTTCATATTTCTGCCAGAGACCCGCCTGGGTGGACTTTCCGGTACCACTAGGTGCTGAGAACAAGATGGATTTCCCTTCGTATTCAATGAAAGAAGAGTGCAGCACCAGGGCATTCAGCCTGAGGAGGTGCCTTTCCAGGGCCAACAGTTCCAGGAAGCCTGTGCTGATGATGATTTCCTGCTGCCCCCCGTTGGGAATCTCCACCTCCACGTGATGTTCATCCAGTTCCTTGTAGATTCCTACGGGCATACCATTGAACAGGTTCACTCGTTGTTCCAGTCCGTCATGCTCGAAGATAGCCCGTGAAGCCGTCTGCCTGATGAGTTTCCCTTCCAGTGTCGTAGGCTTGTCGGTCAGCTTGATGGTGCAGTTCACCACATCGGGTTGCAGCAGACTCTTGTCCACATGAGAGAAGTTGTCGCAAGTCTCATGAAAGCGTATGGGAAGGTCGGCCAGCAGCCTGAAGCTCACAGGACCGATGGTGAGATAAGCCTCTTCCATTATTTCTGAGGTGCCGGATAGAGTTCCACATCCTTGAATTCAGGGACATCCAGAATCATTTCACGCTTGTAGAGTTCCTGGCAGAAGCCATAGACATCCTGGTGTGCCGTCTCTGCATCCACCTCATACTCCTCCTGGATTTTCTCCACAATCTCATCCAGGTTCTTGGCCGTGTTGATATGGTTCCAGATGAATGCAGCCGTGTCGTCCAGATGGATCATGCCGTTCAGACGCTGGGTAGCTTCACCCACAGGAACCAGCAGGCTGTCGCCCGCAATATCTCTGAAAATGTATAATTCACTCGTTTTCATTTGCCTTAAATGGTTTATATTTTGGCTGCAAAGTTACGATTAATTTTGAGTTTGGGCAAGTTCTGACTCTCATTTATTGGCTATTGCTTCTGTATCTGACTCTGATTCAGTAAAAATGGTTAATTAATCCGTATTTTTAATATTTCCTATATGTATGTGAAAGCGTATTTTTGCAACTAGAAAAAAATTCAATAGCGTATGAACTTATCCAGAGCTTTACTGACAACCCTGCTGAGTGTTTTCCTGACTACCGGCCTGTCTGCACAGGAGACGGTAAAAGACAGTTTGCGTACCTCATCCAGTGAAGGAAGCAATCGCAACATGCTGATGAATGCGGCCTCCGCTTCCCAGCCCCGGCAGATTTCCCTGGGCCTGCCTACCGACAAGTGGTCCACCATCTTTGAAGATGGCCTTCCAGTCTCCCATTATATGCTGCAGCTGTATCCCTACAAATCCTGGCACAACGGCGTGAGCCATGAGTCGGCCGGCACCATGACACCGCAGGATATGGTACTGAAATACGGCACCATTGCCTATGGCGTGGACAGTAAGTCGAAATTGGCAGGCGACAGCTTCGAGGGGAAGGTCAACTATACGCTGAACCACTTCGGCCGTCAGGCCATCGATGCCAACATCTCCACACCCCTGGGGAACGGATGGGGTATCAGTGTGGGCTCCTACCAGAACTTCGACCCTGGAAGCAATCACCTGGACATGACCTCCCTGCAAGACCGTGTGCAGTTCTACAAGGGAAGCCTCTCCAAGACCTGGAACGAGGGGAGGGGAAAAGCAGGCCTGATCTACCAGTATTCCCGGTATAAGGGCATCATAGAGAACTTCGGTCCGTTCATCTTCGTGGGAGATGGCAGCGTGAAGGAATACGACGGCTTCAAGCTGGGAACCGACCAGTACTTGCCGGCCAACAACATCGTGACTTACCTGGACATGGTGACCGGAAAGATGGAGGAACAGCCTATTGACGAGGCCAATACGGACAAGATACACAACGTGAACTTTGTGCTCGACTACCAGTGGGACAATGGGATGAAACTGTCCGTACACAGTAAGTACAAACGCGGCCATTCCTACCGGTCCAACAGTACGGTGATGGGCGTGAGCGAGGCTGTGCTGGGAAGTGGCTATACCTATGAAGACGGACGGGAATACCAAGGACGTGTGCAGGCTAGGCGTATGCTGCATTTCGATGCCTTCGACCATTTCTGGATGACCAATGCCGAACTGACCGGCTTTTCGAAGGACCGCCGTCACAAGTGGCGTGCCGAATTGGATTACTGGCTCAACCACGGTGGCACCAACACCTCCATGTATATGTTTGCCCATGAGGCCAAGAAAGACCCCAAGCTGCTGTTGCTCAACGGCAGTAAAGGCTATAATTACAACACCTACATTGAGTTCTACAATGCCCATGAACACAAGGTGTTCGGTCTGCTCTCCGATGAGTGGAACGTGAGCGACCGCCTCTGGCTGTATGCCGGCGTGCGACTGGAATACATCAAGGAACATGGAAATGCTGCTCATGCCGACAACGAGCCAGGCAACAAGCGCCATGCCGGTTTCTACCTGAACGACGGGGTAGCCAAGCAGACCAAGTTCGACGACGGGCACATCAATCCGTCCTATATCCTCAGTGGACGACTGGCCCTGCTTCCCGGGTTCGGCCTGCAGGCAGAGTATTCTTCGGCTACTAACCATTCCCAGCTGTTTCACTACGGAACAGCCTATTATCCTACTACAGATCCCTCTACCGTGCACTACCTGCGTGGCGGTATCTACTGGAAGAACAGTTGGATAGACCTTACTTCACAGCTGGCCCATATCACCATGAGCAACAGTCAGGAACGTCCGAACTTTGAGCACGTCCTGGTGCGTGATGCCGGCGACCTCAAGGCCGGGATGAGGGAAACCGTGACCACCCAGATAGCCTACGACCTGGCTACGCTGGGGTGGGTAACCGATGCCGTAGTCACTCCGATGAAAGGCTTCAACGTGCATGTGATGCTTACCCTCCGCAATCCCAAGTACAAGAACTTCAGCTTCTCGCACACCTTTAGCGATGGCGTGACCGAGGAATATGATTTCTCCGACAAGAACATCACGGCACTGTCTAAGGTGGAGCTGGAGATAGAACCTTCCTATACCTTTGGCGATTGGCGCATCTGGGCCAGTGCCCGCTATTTCAGCAAGCAGTATATCAACAAGACCAACTCCCTGTATTTCAATGGCCGTTGGGAAACCTTCGGGGGAGTGGACTACAAGTTGAACAGTCATGTGAGTTTCTCTGCCAGCGTGGTGAATATCCTCAACCAGAAAGGAGCCAGCGGTTCCATCGCTTCGGCCGACCTGGTGACGGATCCCACACCGTATAAGAACTATGTGATGGCGGGTACTTTCATCCGTCCTTTCACTGTGGAACTCACTACCAAGCTTAGTTTTTAGTTTTCTTTCTTGGGGGCTTGCCCCCAAACCCCTATTCGCTCAAGCCGCGAAGGGCTTTTCATTTCTTTCTCATGGAAGAAAGAAACGAAACAAAGAAAGTCCACCGGCTGCACGGATTTCAGTAAAACCGGAAACCCCTGCTTTTTTTCGCAACATCGCTTCGCTCGTTGCTGGGTATCCCCAAAGTGCACCAACTACTAGCATCTGGCGACGAGCGAAGCAATGTCGCCTCCCCCTCACATAGGCCCGGCCTCATAAATTTTGCGTGAAGAAAACAGTATTTTCCCCTCAGAATCAAGAATTTCGACTAAAAATTAGTTGGAATGGGGAAAATGTAGTATCTTTGTGTCATGAATCTTCGGGCAAGCGGCCTGGAGTCAGGTGTTGAAACACTAAAAGACCAATTCCGATTTAAATATTGAGATAAAAAAGACAACACTTGGGTATCCTTTCGAATGCGAAAGCAACGAAAGGGTATCTGGGTGTATTTTTTTGCCCAGGTCTCATAAATGGAATTGGCACCTGGTAGTGTTTAAGCTCCGTTGTGAAACGGGGATAGACTTTTGTAAAAAGAGTAGCCCAGGCTACCTGAGTAGTTGCTTTCTAATATATACTTCCCTTATTTTCCAGACTTGACGTGAACTGTAAGAGTATGTTGCAGCCTGAGTTCTGCGGTGTGCCGGCTCTTTTCATGTCTGTTTAATAAGGAATAAAAACAAACAAACAATTATTAACAAGTAAAAACTAAATGGAAAGCAAAAACAATTCCATACTCATGAACGCCAGCCGTTCATCCGTATTTTTCTCCCATTATCCTCATGGCTATGAGGACAGGGAAGGTATACCTGTGCCAAACAATCGCTCCGACGGTTCCTGGACCGTACTTCAGGCCTATGCCTACGTGACCAGTGAGAAAGCCAAGGGCATCACCCAGGAACTGCGCCGCATGGTGGATTTCCGCCTGGCTCACCCGGAGGATCAGGACATCGAGAATCGGGAGAAGAACTACAAGATGCTCTGGTTTGAGCAAGTCACCTTCGGCGGACTCTTCCGCTACCGCCGCACGCAGGACCTTTCCCGACCCAGCGGCCTGATTACCATCGACATCGACGGACTGGCATCCATGGAAGAGGCTCGCACGGTGCAGCAAATCCTGATACAGGACACCTGGCTGGAGACCGCCCTCTGCTTCGTCTCTCCCCGTGGTAGGGGCGTGAAATGGGTGGTGACCATACCCCCTTCCGAAACGAAACAGACCTTCAGGGATGTGTTCGATGCCATCTATGACCACCTGGTCTTCGAGTACGGCATCGTGGCCGATACATCCGGCTCCGACATCAGCCGGAGCTGCTTCCTACCCTGGGATGAACACTGCTACATAAACCCTAAATTCCTGTCCGAATGACAAAAAAAGAAGAAAAAGAGCTCCGCCAACTAGAGGTGGTGGTAAGCCGTATAGAGGAGAAAAAGATAGACATTACCTCCAACTACAGTGACTGGGTGAACATCTGCTTTGCCTGTGCCACCATCGAAGGAGAGTATCCACCCGATGAAGAGGGGAACACCCTGGAGAAAGGCCGTGTCCTGCTGCGCCGCATCAGTCAGTTCCATCCCCAATATTCTCAGGAAGACTGTGACCGGAAGTATGAGAACTGCAAGAAGGGGAATAGGGGAATGGTACATATCGCCACCATCCTGGAAATAGCCAAGAAACACGGGGTGGACATCAGCAGGCCCAAGGGACGGCCAAAGAAAGAAGGGGGGGATGAGGAAATCGTTACCCGTTCCGAACTGGTGGTCGAGTTCCTTCAGACCAGGAAGCTCCGTTTCGACATGGTTTCCCGGAAGAACCAGCACTATCAGAATGAACAGTGGGTGGAACTGAAAGAGCGCGACAGGAACACCCTGCTCTATGAATGCTGCAAGTGGGCCAAGAAAGACATCTCCAGCAGCATCTTCCAGGATATGCTACACTCCGATACCATCCCATCCGTGCACCCCCTCCGGGAATACGTGAACGGACTGCCGGCCTGGGACCCCTCACAGCCCGACTACATCACGCAGGCAGCTTCCATGGTGCATGTGCGGCAGCTCAAACCAGGCGACCTAGGACAAGCCCTTTGGGAAGATTGTTTCAAGAAATGGTTCGTGGCCATGGTAGCCTCATGGATGGAAGATAAGGTGGTGAACCATCAGGTGCTGGTGCTCATCGGCGAGCAGGGCATCTACAAGACCACCTGGCTGGACAGCCTCATTCCTCCAGAGCTGGAGCAGTACCTGAGCAAGCAGACTAGTACCGACCGCCTGGACAAGGATGAACAGCTCCGGGCTACCGAGTTTGCCCTGATCAACATGGATGAGATAGACAAGATGGGCGACCGCGAGCTGAATGCCATGAAGTCGCTCATCACCGCCACCGACGTGAACGTCCGTGCCCCGTATGGAACTGGCAAGGAACGCTATGTGAGACTGGCCAGCTATGTGGCTTCGGGCAATAAAGACCGCTTCCTCACGGACAACACCGGTAACCGCCGTTGGCTGCCATTCAACGTGGAACGCATCGACTCCCCGTACCAGAACAAGCTCCCATACGCCGGCATGTATGCCCAGGCCCTCTACCTTTACCAGCACGGCTACTCCTACTGGTTCGACCTGGACCAGATCCATGGAATGTCCCAGCATGTGAACGAGTTCATGGTAGAGTCCATGGAAGAGCAGCTCATCCCCGTCTATTATGAACCCGCAAAACCGAATGATGTTGACTCCATATTCCTTACAGTAGCAGAGATTAGTAGTCATCTTATTTCTTTGGGTAATATAAAGAAACCAATGGACATACGCTCTCTAGGTATTGCTATGAAAAAGCTAGGTTTCCTATGCAAACGTGACGGTAAACTACGCACCAGAGGATATATTGTCCGGGAAAAGAATGCTAGCGAAATAGAGCAGACCCACAAGCAGATGGCCATGGAAGAATTGCCTTTGCAGGGAGACCTACCTTTTTAATGGCGGACAAGGCGGACAAGGCGGACATCACTTTTGAAAACTTCAGAAAATAAATAATAAATCACATTGCGTAGTGCGTAGTGTGATTTTTTATTTTTTCCCTACAAGTTTAGAAAATGCAAAAAATCATGTCCGCCTTGTCCGCCAAGAACCAGCAACGAGCGCAGCGATGTTGCGGTAATTAAACTACATCAAATGCTTTATAGGACGTAGGGCTTAAGATTAGTAATCTTCGAGCCATAAGATTAGTATTCTTCAAGGGGTAAGATTACTAATCTTCAGGAGTGAGGAATATGTTCCCCAACTGGCGACGAGCGAAGCAATGTCGCCTTCCCAGACATAGGCCCGGCCTCATAAATTTTGCGTGAAGAAAACAGAACCCTCTTTCCGTTAAGAAATGCACACCTGTTTGAGGGACGAAGTCCCGAGTT
>ONDM01000019.1 GCA_900316585.1 uncultured Prevotellaceae bacterium
ACCTATCAGGTAAACTGGGAAACCTTCGGACTCCGTATGTGCGACGTGATTCTGTTCTGGATCCCGCCTCAGGCCCGTCCTATGAAGCCTTGGCGTTACTATGCTATCACCACAAGACTGGAAATGGCAGAAAACCTAGCGCGTGGCCATAAGGTAATCATCGGTATTGATCCCGAGTTCAAGAATGAGAAAGGTAATGACATGGCAGGTATTCATCATCTGCGGCGCATGGCAAAATACTATGGGGTAGAAAACATCCATACTTCACTTGAAGGATGCATGACGGAGCTGAAGGCGTGGATGGAACGCCCACGTAAGGAGGAAGAGAAAATTCACCACATACCTGGTCCGGCATTTGAGCCGATGGACAAGCTGAGCAGGATGATTAAGCCGAGTACGAGTCGCAACGAGACACTGTTGGAGCGCTGGAACCAAACCGTTGCTCCTGGCGATACTGTTTTTGTAGAGGGTGATTTCGGAGCCGAAGAGTGGAAGCCATTTCTCAACGGAAAAATAGAACTGATAACAAAATAGATATTCAGCGGAATATCATACTATCATTATTATGGGAACGTCGTAACTACTCCATTCATCTGTGAGTTGTCCAGATTTATCGGATAGGAAAGACTAAACCTTCCTTTATATGTCTGCGGACGGTGCAGTCGTTGAGACTCCACCGTCCTTTTAGGATTAACCAAATACTTCTTTGAATGAATTATAGTTCCGACCGTGAGAGTTATGATCCTCAATGATGGCAAAATGTATCTCACGGAATAACCCTTGGAATTCCGGCTCATCGAAGACCTGCTTGAACAACTGAGCCATGTGTTTGGGCGGATTGGCAAATGCTCCACAACCAAAGGCTCCAAGAACAAGCCTACGCTGTCCGTTATTGTATGCTATTCGTAAGATGGTACGAATAAGGTTGAGGGTTGAGGGAACAAAATTATCGGGAATAGTTGTCCTCCCATTCATAAATCGCCTGATATTATTTGCAGCAACTGCAACAAAATTCACCTGCCACGGTGAGTCTAACAAGGCATAGCCATTTACTTCGGTATCACGAAAGACGGTTACGCCATGAGAGTACACACCACCATAATTCCTTTTCAATGGATAAGAGTGATGTGGATTGTGGGGTATGCCATATTCTTTTTCGCAATCAAACATCGCAGGATCTGCATATTGGAACAGGAAACGGAAGTAATCAGAACAACGGAAAAGATACTCTTCCTGTGCTCCCGCACCGCCATATACGCCACCACCAGGATTCTTAGCACTGGCCATATTCAGTACACAAAGGTCATCGGAACCATCTTTGTCCAAAAGATATTTGGCATAGGCCAGACAGTCCTGATTGACAACCTTGTATTCGGTCGTGTATTTACGCTCCACATTTTTTAAAGTGATTTCCTTTTCACAAAAGACATTGTCTTGTAGTGTTTTACCATTATGAAGGTTATCGAATCGTACAATGATGCCAGAAGGAGCCATATAACCACCTTTGTTTACTATTTCCAAAGTTGACTGGAACACCTTTGCTCTTACTGGGCGAGTTCCACCCTGTACCATTTTGGATGGCTCAAACTCTGCGAGCCATGCCTTTGCATCCCATGAGGGGTAATTGGCTATATTACCAAATAATACAATACGAAGATGATTTGTTATTCAACATTCCTTATAATTGTAGGCTCACTATAGGTATAGGTAACCCTGAAACCAACGTATGTACATCTGTCTCTTTGCACCTCATCGATAGAATCTGAAAAATCGCCCTGTTTAGTATTGACGAGCCATTCTATATTAATACCCTTTCGCCATAATGGACGTAGGTCTCCATGGAACAGTTTCCACATATCAATCGCATACCATGTCAGCAAAAACCCCAAAAGGAAGTTTCTTATGAATTTAAATACAATCTTCATATGATGTTAGTTCTGTTACGGGACTTATATTTCCCTTATAGTCAAGTGAAAATGCTGCCCGACAGTCCAAACAGGCAAACTTATCGGTTATGATTGGGCCGTCAAATTGCATCGAATGGCCGACTATCTGATAGATGTCTGGTATGGGGTTCGATACAAGCATCTCTTCAACATCAGCCCAGACCATACTACCACTGGGATAATCACCCCAACGCATTTCACCTACTTGTGCCAAAGATTCCAGGCCCTCATTGGAACGAAGGAGGCGATTCAAGTGCCTTGCATCCGGTTTTCGGATCAGTTCCATATTCCGCTTAAGCCAGCTCTGCGTTATGCCGGCATGCGAAAACAGATAGTGTTTACCACCCCAATCTGTTTCCCAGGCTAATTGGAAGAAACTATGGTACTTGGTAAATAAGCGCTGAAGGGGAACGGCAGAAATAGGATCATACCTAACGCCACCGGCCAATTCATAATAATACCCAGAATAGTAATGAAGGTCATGATTACCCAACAGCAAAACGACTTTTTCAGGGTCCTGCTGCTTGATGGCTATAATGGATTTAAAGTTCATAAGAGCCTCTCGATTCGTAATACCCTCCATTTCATAAGGATCAGTGTAGTCTCCAAGAAACACAATTTTCTCGTAGTCACCAGATTTCAAGGCCGACTCCCAAAAAGTACGGCCATGAACATCTGGAATAATCAGTATTTTCTTATTCATTATCTTATACTAACAATTCAACCTAAGTGCCTGAGAAGAAATCTTGACTTGCTGCTTTTGCGCATCTTGTCGAGACCACGCTCACGGATCTGACGGACACGCTCACGGGTAAGTCCCATATCGTAGCCAATATCATCGAGTGCTCTCTCTTGACATCCAATGCCAAAACTTTGGATGACAATAGTTCTTTCCCTATCATTGAGGACGGTACACAACACTTGCATCAGGTCGCTAGGAGGATGACATCATATCAGCTACCGTTGTCCCCTCATCTTCAGAAATGGGAGCATCAATACTGGCAACATGAGCTTCACCTTGAATGGCCTTTTCAATCTTGTCAATTTCCAAAGAAATAATGTCACTCAACTCCTCTGCAGACGGGTAACGTTGCTGTTTTTGGATAAATTCATTCGTGGCATTCTTGATCTTGTTGCTGATAGCAATCTGGCTCTGGGGCCTGCGAACCATATTACTGTACTCTGCAATGGCCTGAAGGATGCTTTGACGAATCCACCAGATGGCATAGGAGATAAACTTGAAACCACGTGTTTCATCAAACTTATCAGCAGCTGTTATAAGTCCAATATTTCCTTCACTAATCAGGTCTGTAAGGGAAACACCTTGGTTCTGATACTGTTTCGCAACAGATACCACAAAGCGCAGATTGGCTTTGACAAGCTTGTCTTTGGCCATCTCACCTTTCTTGCCTCCCGCATGAA
>ONDM01000004.1 GCA_900316585.1 uncultured Prevotellaceae bacterium
GCAGCATACTTAGTCAGCTCATCCTTTACAATACCCCAGCGGCAGAGGTCGAACCAGCGGTTACCCTCCATACCGATCTCCAGACGGATCTCACGTCTCCAGATTGGAGTCCAATTTTTCCATCAGGGCTTCCAGCCAGCCTATGTCCACCTCGATACGGCTTTTATAGTAGAGTTGCACGTCCCTACCCTGCCGGAGCCTGAAACCGACAAAATGCCGTTGGTGCAAATTTAGAAAAAATGCACCACCAACCCAACCTGAAAGTTTTAATTAACTTATTTAAGCAAGGCGAGCACTCTAATTATGTTATTTTTTCCTTATGGGGTGGACAAGCTACGTTTTTTTTGTATACCTTTGCAGCCGTTAAAGCAAAATAAATCATGAAAATAGCATTAATAGGATACGGCAAGATGGGCAAAATGATAGAACAGATAGCCCTGAGCAGAGGACATGAAATCGTCTGCAAGATAGATATTGACAATCAGCAGGATTTTGAAAGTGAGGCCTTCAAGAGTGCCGATGTGGCTATCGAGTTCACGAACCCACAGGCTGCCTATGGAAACTACATGCGGACTTTCGCAGCAGGCGTGAAACTGGTCAGCGGCAGCACAGGATGGCTGGAACAGCACGGTGAAGAGGTGAAACGCCTTTGCACCACCGGCGGAAAGACCCTGTTCTGGAGCTCTAATTTCAGCGTGGGCGTAGCCATTTTCTCTGCCGTGAACCGCTATCTGGCTAAAATCATGAACAAGTTCCCTGAGTATGATGTGAGGATGGAGGAAACCCATCACATCCACAAGCTGGATGCACCTAGCGGAACCGCCATCACCCTGGCCGAGGGCATTCTGGGTGAGCTGGACCGCAAGGATAAATGGGTCATGGGCACCCTTCAGGCTCCTGACGGCACCGTGACCGGTACCGAAGAGTGCGCTGCCAATGAGCTGCCAGTAAGCAGCATCCGCCGTGATGAGGTTCCAGGTATACATAGTATCACTTACAACAGCGAAGCCGATCAAATCACCATCACACACGATGCACACAGCCGTAAAGGTTTTGCCCTGGGCGCAGTGCTGGCTGCTGAGTACACCGCTACTCACGAGGGATTCCTAGGTATAAACGACTTGTTCCAATTCTAACAACAACTGATTATGGCAACAACAAAGAAAAAGAAGAGAACCTTACGGGACCGGAAACCCAAACAGTGGGGCTGGTTCATTGGTGTGACAATCCTGTATCTGGCATTCCTTTACTGGGTGAAAAGCTGGTGGGGACTTCTGGTCGTACCTTTTATCTTCGATGCGTACATCACTCACTATATCAACTGGGGATGGTGGAAAGATGAAGATGGTTTCACCAAGGCTGTGATGAGCTGGGTAGATGCTATCGTTTTCGCCTTAGTGGCAGTCTACTTCGTGAACCTGTTCTTCTTCCAGAATTATGCGATTCCATCGTCTTCACTGGAGAAATCTCTGCTCACAGGCGACTATCTGTTTGTGAGCAAGTTGAGCTATGGTCCCCGTATCCCAAATACCCCACTGACCATGCCGCTTACCCAGCATACCATGCCTATGACTGGTACAAAAAGCTACATCACCTGGCCGCAGTGGGACTATCGCCGTGTAAAGGGCTTCGGCAAGGTGCAGCTGAACGACATTGTAGTCTTCAACTACCCTAGTGGCGACTCCATCATCGTAAATCCTGCCTATCAGGCAGCCGACTACTATGGCCTGGTCTATACTTACGGACGACAGCTGATGCCTGATTCCAACGTGCCTGACAGTCTTCCGGTGCTGGAACAACGCAAGCTTTTCGAAAAAATCTATGAAAAGGGAAGAAACTACATCGTAGAGAATGCGCATGAGTTCGAAGGAATAGACTGGAGACCAGTAGACCGTCGTGAAAACTATGTGAAGCGCTGTGTAGGTCTTCCTGGGCAGACACTGGAAATCAAGGACCGGATTATCTATTTGGATGGCAAGCCAAACAAGGAACCGGACAATGTGCAATATAACTACATTGTGGACACTTCACAGGACATCCCTGAAGAATTTGCTCACTCAATAGGCATCTCCGACGACGACCTGGGACGTCCCGACAAGGGCCGCTATGTAATGCCACTGACGCAAGCAGCCAAAGAAACCTTGCTGGCACACAAGGAAATGGTGACAAACATCCAACTTTACCCACAGACTGATGACACCCAGCTGTTCCCTCTGAACGGCAACAAGCACTGGACTTGTGACAACTATGGTCCAATCTGGATTCCTGCCAAAGGGCAGAGCATTGACCTGACACTAGAGAACCTTTGCCTCTATGAGCGCGCCATCAAAAACTACGAGAAGAATGACTTGGAAGTGCGCGACGGAAAAATCTTCATCAACGGCAAGGAAGCCACAAGCTACACCTTCAAGATGGACTACTACTGGATGATGGGCGATAACCGTCACAATTCTGCTGACTCCCGCTACTGGGGCTATGTACCAGAAGATCACATCGTGGGCAAACCTATCGTAGTCTGGCTGTCTCTGGACAAGGACCGCAGCCTATTCAATGGTGGTATCCGATGGAATCGTCTGTTTTTGTGGGTGGATAACGTGAAATAATGAAGGCTCTGCTTTCTTCAGCCTACTTGGCTCCCGTGGAATACTATGCCTGGATGCTGGCAGCCGACGAAGTGCTGCTGGAACAGCATGACCACTATGTAAAGCAGACATACCGAAACCGGTGCATCATAGCCGCAGCCGACGGACCGCTTTCCCTGACCGTACCTATCGTAAAACCAGAGACGGAAAAGTGCGAGATGAAAGACATTCGCATTTCCGACCACGGTAACTGGAGGCACCTACACTGGAATGCGTTGAAATCAGCTTATAGGATGAGTCCCTTTTGGGAATACTACGAGGATGATTTCCGCCCTTTCTATGAAAAGAAATGGGAGTTTCTGATGGACTACAACCAGGAACTGCAAGACAAGGTCTGTGAACTGATTGATATGTGTCCGATAATAACACGTACCACGGACTATTCAAAGACCGTAGAGCCTTCTATTCAAGACTTGCGTGAAGTAATCCACCCGAAGAAAGAAATAGCCTCTGACGGGAAATTCAAGGTCCTCCCCTACTATCAGGTGTTCCAGGAACGCCAAGGGTTCCTACCGAACATGAGCATCATGGATTTGCTTATGAACATGGGACCGGAGTCCCTTCTGATTCTTAGAGATTCCTTAAAATAGGAGCTATACCATATAAATAATAAAAGCCGGCTGCAAATGCAACCGGCTTTCTTTTTAATGGAAGGGGAATTAGTCAGCCAACTTTGCCTTGATGAACTCACGGTTCAAACGAGCAATGTTAGTGATAGTTTCACACTTAGGGCAAACAGCCTCGCATGCACGAGTGTTCGTACAGTTACCGAAGCCCAGCTCATCCATCTTGGCAACCATTCTCTTGACACGCTTAGCAGCCTCTACACGACCCTGAGGAAGCAATGCCAACTGGCTTACCTTAGATGAAACGAACAACATGGCAGAACCATTCTTACATGCAGCCACACAAGCACCACAACCGATGCAGCTTGCGCAGTCCATAGCCTCGTCAGCATCTTCCTTAGGAATCAAGATAGCATTTGCATCCTGAGGAGCACCTGTGCGAACAGTGGTATAACCACCAGCCTGCATAATCTTGTCAAATGCAGTTCTATCTACCATACAGTCTTTGATTACAGGGAAACCTGCTGAACGCCAAGGTTCTACAGTGATAGTCTCACCATCCTTGAACTTACGCATATACAACTGACAGGTGGTTGCACCACGCTCTGTCTTACCATGTGGAGTACCATTGATGTACAAAGAACACATACCACAGATACCCTCGCGGCAGTCATGATCGAATACGAAAGGCTCTTTACCCTGATTAATCAGCTGCTCGTTCATAATATCCAGCATTTCCAGGAATGAGGTATCGTCTGGAATATCCTTCATGACCTCAGACTCGAAATGTCCGGCATCTTTTGGACCGTTCTGCTTCCAAAATTTTACAGTAACAGATATATTTTTAGCCATTTTTGTAATCTTTAAAGGGTTTGACAATTAGTTCTTGTAGTTACGAGTCTGAACCTTAATTGCCTCATACTCCAGAGGTTCCTTAATCAAAGTAGGAGCAGCTGCATCAGAGCCCTCATACTTCCAGCAACCAACGTAGAAGAAGTTCTTATCGTCACGCTTAGCCTCACCTTCCTCGGTCTGATGCTCCTCACGGAAATGGCCACCGCAAGATTCCTCACGGCTCAATGCATCATAAGCAATCAGTTTACCCATGGTGATGAAGTCATCCAAGTGGATAGCTTTATCCAACTCTACATTCAAGCCCTCGCGAGAACCTGGAATGTACAAGTTGGTGTCAAACTCTTTACGCAGCTCGTCAATCTTCTTGATACCGGTCTCCAAGCCTTCCTTGGTACGACCCATTCCGATGTACTCCCAGCAGATGTGACCCAATTCTTTGTGGATAGAGTCAACAGAACGCTTACCCTTAATATTAAGCAACTTCTGGATACGTGCCTCAGTAGCCTTCTCCACCTCATCGAACTCAGGAGCAGTAGTAGGAATCTTTGGCCAGATAGCCTGGTCTGCCAAGTAGTTCTGAATAGTATAAGGAAGTACGAAGTAACCATCTGCCAAACCCTGCATCAGTGCAGAAGCACCCAGACGGTTTGCACCATGATCTGAGAAGTTACACTCACCAATAGCGAACAGACCTGGGATAGAAGTCATCAACTCATAGTCAACCCAAATACCACCCATAGTATAGTGGATAGCAGGGAAGATCATCATTGGGTTGTAGTAATCCATACCGTCCTTAGTGAGACGCTTCTCACCTGGGTTCACGTCAGTAATCTCCTCGTACATGTCGAAGAGGTTGCCATAACGCTGACGGATTACGTCGATACCCAGACGCTGGATAGACTCAGAGAAGTCCAAGAATACAGCCAAACCAGTGTTGTTCACACCCAGACCCTTATCGCAGCGCTCCTTAGCAGCACGGGAAGCAACGTCACGTGGAACCAAGTTACCAAATGCAGGATAACGGCGCTCCAGATAATAGTCACGGTCCTCTTCTGGAATCTCAAAACCTTCCTTGGTTCCTGCCTGCAATGCCTTAGCATCTTCCAGTTTCTTAGGAACCCAGATACGACCATCGTTACGCAGAGACTCAGACATCAAAGTCAACTTGGACTGTTTGTCACCATGAACTGGGATACAAGTTGGGTGAATCTGAACGTAGCAAGGATTTGCAAAGTAAGCACCCTTACGGTAGCAAGACATTGCAGCTGTTACGTTACAACCCATTGCATTGGTTGACAAGAAATATGTATTTCCATAACCACCAGTACCGATAACTACTGCATTTGCAGAGAAGCGCTCCAGCTTACCGGTAATCAGGTTCTTAGCGATGATACCACGAGCACGACCGTCAACAATGACTACGTCGAGCATCTCATAACGGCAATACAGTTTAACCTTACCAGCATTAACCTGGCAAGAAAGAGCGGAGTAAGCACCCAGCAGCAACTGCTGACCAGTCTGACCCTTTGCATAGAAAGTACGGGATACCTGAGCACCACCGAATGAACGGTTAGCCAATGTACCTCCATACTCACGAGCGAAAGGAACACCCTGAGCAACGCACTGGTCGATGATTGCATTTGAAACCTCTGCCAGACGATAAACGTTAGCCTCACGAGCACGATAGTCACCACCCTTTACAGTATCATAGAACAGACGGTAAACAGAGTCACCATCATTCTGATAATTCTTAGCGGCATTGATACCACCCTGTGCAGCAATAGAGTGTGCACGGCGTGGAGAATCCTGAATACAGAAGTTCAGGACATTGAAACCCATCTCACCAAGAGATGCAGCAGCAGAAGCACCTGCCAAACCAGTACCAACGACGATGACATCGAGCTTCAGCTTATTCTTTGGGTTTACCAAACGCTGATGTGCCTTGTAATTTGACCACTTTTCAGCAACTGGTCCTTCAGGAATTTTTGAATCTATAGTGATTGCCATAATAATTCAATTTAAAGTTTAACAGATTAGAAAGGAAGAACCTTGCCTGGCAAGTGTCCCAAAGCATCAGGACAAATAGTGAAAGCAAGAGCAACGATAAGGAATGCACCCATGATAATGGTAGACCAAACATTACCGATAACACGCCAGCGCTTAAACCAAATATGACCACTCCAGCCAAGCGTCTGCATAGATGACCACAGACCATGAGTCAGGTGGAACCAGATTGCAACAATCCAAATCACATAAAGAATAGTGTAGATAGGATTAGAGAAAGTCACTACTATCCATCCGAAACCATCTGTTGGCATAGGAGTATTTGCAACATGGTTGCCAATAATCTCAGCAAACATCATGTTATACCAGAAATGTTTCAAGTGCAGCAAAAGGCCTAAGCAGATGATAATACCCAAAACAAACATGTTCTGGCTAGCCCATTCTACCTTCTCTGGCTTATCTGTTACCGCATACTTGTTGTTACCACGAGCCTTACGGTTCTGCAGAGTAAGGATAAGAGCATAGACGATGTGAATAGCTACCAAAGCAGCCAAACCTAAGGTTGCTACAATAGCATACCAGTTTGAACCGAGTAATTCACAAATCTGATTATACGCCTCCTTGCTGAATAGAGCAACTACGTTCATGCAAGCATGGAACGTCAGGAAGAGAACCAAAGCAGCACCAGTCACCGACATTACTACTTTTCTTCCTACTGAAGAGTTAAATAACCACATAAATGATTGAATTTTAAATTATTAATTAATTGATTTACAAATTTCCTATTAAATTTAAGGTGTCATCGTTACAAAAATAAGTTAAAAAATCTGTATAAACAAAGGTTTCGACTTTTTTTTGATAAATCTTTTTTGTTCTCTTACTTTGCACTATCTTTGCAATGAAATGGTAAAATTTGATTATGATGTCATCGTTATTGGTGCAGGACATGCCGGTTGTGAGGCAGCCGCAGCTGCTGCAAATCTAGGTGCAAACACCTGTCTGATAACTATGGACATGAATAAAATAGCGCAGATGAGTTGCAATCCGGCCATTGGTGGAATAGCTAAGGGCCAGATTGTCAGGGAGATAGATGCTCTTGGTGGATACATGGGCATCGTAACGGACCGAACTGCAATTCAGTTCCGTATGCTGAACATTTCCAAAGGTCCTGCCATGTGGAGTCCCCGTGCCCAATGCGACAGGGGCAAATACATATGGACTTGGCGGGAGGTGTTGGACCAAATTCCTAATTTGCATATTTGGCAAGACCAAGCTAAAGAACTGCTTGTAGAGCATGGTCAGGCAATAGGTGTGAAGACTCTTTTAGGGGTGGAAATCCATGCTAAATCAACCATACTCACAGCAGGAACATTCCTGAACGGAATCATGCACTTCGGACGAACCCAAATCCCTGGTGGACGAGTAGCCGAACTTCCTTCTCTATATCTCTCTGAAAGCATCGCTGCTCATGGCATCACCATGGGTAGGATGAAGACTGGAACCCCAGTGCGCATTGACAAACGTAGTGTCCATTTTGAAGACACCGAAATCCAAAACGGTGAAACCACTTTCCATAAATTCTCCTACATGGGTGAGAACCGAAAGTTGAAACAACTCCCCTGCTGGACTTTCAATACTAATGAGAAAGTGCACCAAATCCTACGGGACAATCTTAGCGAATCTCCCCTATTCAATGGACAGATTCAAAGCATAGGCCCCCGTTACTGTCCAAGTATAGAAACCAAGATTGTGACATTTGCAGAAAAGGATTCTCATCCACTTTTCTTAGAGCCAGAAGGAGAGAACACCAATGAAATGTATCTGAATGGTTTCTCCTCTTCTCTTCCAATAGAAGTCCAAATCAATGCCCTAAAACAAATTTCAGCTTTACGGGATATGGAAATCTATCGTCCTGGATATGCCATAGAGTACGACTACTTTGATCCTACGCAACTGAAGCATACACTGGAGTCTAAGGTTGTGAAAAACCTCTATCTGGCAGGTCAGGTAAATGGAACTACAGGTTACGAAGAAGCTGCAGGGCAAGGGTTGGTGGCTGGAGCTAATGCAGCTCTAAGCTGCGTAGGCAATCAAGAATTGGTTCTAGGCAGGGACGAGGCTTATATAGGTGTGCTCATTGATGACTTGGTGACAAAAGGTGTGGATGAGCCCTATCGTATGTTTACATCTAGAGCTGAATACAGAATCCTGCTCAGACAAGACGACGCAGATGCAAGATTAACGGAGAAATCATATAATATGGGACTTGCAAAACAAGACCGTTATGATTATTTGATAGAGAAAATGACTGAAATTGAGAAAATAAAGAAATTCTGTCAAGATTTCTCTATCAGAGCAAATCTCATTAACCCTGCCTTGGAACAAATTGGCACTACACCACTCACTAGAGGTTGTAAACTTTTTGATTTAATCGGAAGACCACAAGTTACCATTCAGAATATCTCCGAACACATTCCAGCCTTCAAATCCCTACTAGACAAAATACCAAATCGGAAGGAGGAAATCATTGAGGCTGCAGAAATAGCAATCAAATACAAAGGATACATCGAAAGAGAACGCCAAATGGCTGAAAAGATGGAGCGCCTTGAGAACATCAAAATCAAAGGGATCTTCGATTACAACAATTTACAATCTCTTTCCACTGAGGCAAGGCAGAAATTGACGAAGATTGATCCTCTAACTTTGGCTCAAGCTAGTAGGATCCCTGGTGTATCCCCATCAGACATCAATGTTCTTCTCGTTTTAATGGGAAGGTGATGATGTTCCACGTGAAACATTTTCGAATAAATAAACTTTCAAATACCTAAAATGAATACAGAATTATTACTTCAGAATCTGCGTGTTGTACCAGATTTCCCTATTAAGGGAATCCAGTTCTACGACGTCACAACTTTGTTCAAAAACCCAGCATGTGTGAAAGAATTAGGTGATGCACTCTACGAATTATATAAAGACAAAGGCATTACTAAAGTAGTTGGAATTGAATCAAGAGGATTCATTCTAGGCTCAATCCTAGCAGAAAGACTGAATGCTGGAATCATCTTGGCAAGAAAACCAGGGAAACTTCCAGCAGAAGTATATGAAGAAAGCTATGGAAAAGAATATGGCAAAGACGTAATCCAAATTCATAAAGATGCCATAACAGAAGACGACGTGGTACTAATTCATGATGACCTGATAGCTACAGGTGGAAGTCTGAAGGCAGCCTATGACTTAGTGCAAAAGTTTTCACCACGCAAAACCTATATTAATGTGTTGATGGAACTAGTAGACCTCAAGGGACGCTCAATGTTTGACCCAAGCATCGAGATCACATCCTTGCTGTCACTCCACGGAGAATAAACAATAAAAAGGCTGAGCAATACTTCAGCCTTTTGTTTTCTTAGAATGAACGAAGAAAGAAGAGAATATCTGCACGGCATCATTTCCAACTTGCAGGAAGGACCGGGTTGCTACCAGTATCTAGACAATACCGGAAAAATCATCTATGTAGGTAAGGCAAAAAATTTGAAACGAAGGGTCAACTCTTACTTCAATAAGGACCAGAAATCTCCAAAAACCCGCATCCTAGTCAGCAAAATTTGGGATATTAAATATGTCTATGTTAAAACAGAGCAGGATGCCCTCCTCATGGAGAACAACCTTATCAAACGATACAAACCTAGATATAATGTCCTCCTTAAAGACGATAAATCCTACCCTTCTATCTGCATAACAAAAGAAGAGTATCCCAGGATCTTCAAGACACGGAATATTGACCGGAGAGGTGCAGTGTATTATGGTCCATACAGTAATGTGGGGGCACTAAGCATGTTGCTGGATTTAATCAAGCAGATCTACCCTATCCGCACCTGCCATTTTCCCATAACAACAGAAGGAATAAAAGGAGGAAAATACAAGGTTTGCCTGGAATATCACATTAAAAACTGTCTGGCACCTTGCGTAGGAAAACAAAGCAAAGAGGAATATAATAAAAACATAGACGAAATAAGAGAAATCCTGAAAGGAAATGTAGGAGAAATAAACCGTCAGTTAAAGGCAGAAATGATGCGGTTAGCCAGTGAACTGCGCTTTGAAGAGGCACAGATAGTAAAGATGAAATATGATGCACTGGAGAACTTCAAGAACAAGAGTGAAGTAGTAAGTCAAGTACTTCACAATATCGACGTGTACTCCATAGAAGACGACCAAGATTCAGCTTATGTAAACTACCTCCACATTACCAACGGATGCATTAATCAAGCCTTTACCTTCGAGTACAAAAAACGCATGGATGAAAGTCCCGAAGACCTCCTAGCCATGGGCATTTTAGACATGCGTGAAAGATATAAAAGCAAGTCTAAAGAAATCATAATTCCCTTCCCTATCGAACTGGAATTAGAAAACGTCACTTTTACTATTCCACAACGCGGTGACAAGCGGACACTGTTAGAACTCTCGCAAAACAACGTGAAGCAATACAAGGTGGACCGCTTGAAACAAATGGAAAAACTGAACCCTGAACAGAAAGCAGTAAGAGTCATGAAAGAACTGCAGGATGCCATGCATCTGCCTAAACTCCCTATGCGTATAGAATGTTTTGATAACAGTAACATTTCAGGAACAGATGCAGTGGCAGGATGCGTAGTTTTCGATAAGACAAAACCTAACAAGAAAGAGTACAGGACCTACAATATCAAGACTGTTGAAGGACCGGATGACTATGCCAGCATGAAAGAAGTAGTGCGTAGACGATATTCACGTATCCTACAAGAAAACGGTCAGTTTCCCGACCTCATCATTACAGATGGTGGTAAAGGACAAATGGAAGTGGTTAGGGAAGTTATTGACGATGAACTACATCTAAACATCCCAATTGCAGGTCTTGCAAAGGATAACCATCACAGAACCAATGAGTTATTATATGGATTCCCACCTATTGTAATCGGTATAAAAACCGATAGCTTAAGCTTTAAGTTGCTTACTCATATACAAGACGAGGTACACCGTTTTGCCATTGCATTCCACCGGAATAAACGAAGCAAACGCCAAGTAGAATCAGAACTGGACAAACTACCTGGAATAGGTCCAAAAACAAAGGAAGCTTTACTGAAACACTTCAAGAGTGTGGCACGTATTAAAAATGCCACAGAAGAAGAGATTATTTCCGTTGTGGGCAAGGCAAAGTCTAAAGCAGTTTTAAGCCTTAAAAAAGAAAAATAGAGGCCAAATTTAGGGTTTCAGACAATTTTTTGTAAGTTTGCAGAAAAATAAAACCATGAGAGTAGTCATACAAAGAGTAAGTTATGCATCAGTAACGATAGGAAAAGAACTGAAATCATCCATAGATAATGGGCTGATGATACTACTGGGCATAGAAGAATCTGATACACAGGAAGATATTGACTGGCTTTGCAGAAAGATAACGGCACTACGTATATTTGATGACGAAAATGGCATCATGAACAAATCTGTTATAGACATAAATGGGGATATATTGGTAGTAAGCCAATTTACACTCATGGCATCTACAAAAAAGGGCAATCGTCCGAGCTATATAAGAGCAGCAAAGCCAGAAATCTCTATCCCACTCTACGAGAAATTCTGTGAGGACCTGAGTAAACTTTTGGGAAAGCCTGTAGGTACAGGAGAGTTCGGTGCAGAAATGAAAGTAAAACTCCTGAACGATGGTCCGGTGACAATCTGCATAGACACTAAAAACAAGGAATGATGGCACATGATATAACACTAAAAGAAGCCCAAAAGAAGGTGGATGAGTGGGTTAAAACCTATGGAGTTCGATACTTCAGTGAATTAACCAATATGGCTTGCCTGACTGAAGAAGTAGGTGAACTGGCACGTGTAATGGCCAGAAAATATGGAGATCAAAGCTTCAAAGAGGGCGAGAACGCAAGCCTTGGAGATGAAATGGCAGATGTACTCTGGGTGCTGATTTGCCTGGCCAACCAGACCGGTGTGGATTTGACAGAGGAATTCAATAAAAATATGGACAAGAAAACCAAAAGAGACTATAAAAGACACAAGGAAAATCCAAAATTAAGATAATATGGCAGAAATGAGTAAATACGATCAGGCATTGGCTAAATACAACACTGATCTGAACGATGAAGCTATCAAGGCAACCGTAGCTAAGATCATAGAAGAGAAGGTTCCACAGAATGATACTGTAGAAGTGAAAAAGTTCCTATTCGGAAGTATAGAGCTAACTAGCTTAAAACCAACCGATAACGATGAATATATCTTAAAGTTCACTAAGAAAGTGAACCAGTTTGACGACGAATATCCAGACATTCCTCACGTTGCAACAATTTGCGTCTACCCTAACTTTGCAAGTGTGGTAAGCAATACACTTGATGTAGATGGTGTAGAAGTAGCTTGTGTTTCAGGAGGTTTCCCCTCATCACAAACTTTCTTGGAAGTGAAAATAGCAGAAACAGCTATGGCTATCCACGATGGAGCAACAGAAATTGACATGGTACTTTCAGTTGGAAAATTCCTGTCTGGAGACTATGAGAATGTGGTGGACGAAATTGAAGAAATGAAAGAAGTATGCGGTACCAAGCGACTGAAAGTCATTTTGGAAACAGGTTGTCTTGGAAGCGCAAGTAATATTAAAAAAGCTGCAATTCTAGCTATGTATTCTGGTGCAGACTTCATCAAGACATCCACAGGCAAGGAAAAAATAGCTGCTACACCAGAAGCTGCCTATGTTATGTGCCAGGCAATAAAGGAATATTACGAAGAAACCGGCAGAATTGTAGGTTTTAAGCCTGCTGGAGGCCTTAACACATCAAAAGACGCTATCACCTACTACACCATCGTAAAAGAAGTCTTAGGCGAAAAATGGCTTACCAATGATCTACTTCGTTTGGGTACAAGTAGACTAGCTAATATCCTACTCAGTGAAATAGAAGGTGAAGAAGTAAAATTCTTTTAATTATTTCTCATGAAAAAACTAGTAAAGGGATGCCTTTTAGTGCATCCCTTTATTTATGTCTATATCTTACGAAAAATAATTCCCTAGTTAGGAAAAAAATTTTTCCCCAGTTAGAGACTATTTTGTCCTATCTTTACAATAAAGCAGGAAAGAAGATAAAGCGTGGAAGATTTCGGCATCTTTTACATCCTGAATCAATGATAAAGCATCTTTACAAATTTCTTCCATCTTCTTCTCTGCATAAGTGATTCCACCCTGCTCTATTACCCATGCAATAAACTGATGAATTTCCTCATCAGTAGCATTCAGGGAGCGGATACGGAGAGCCAACTTCTTCATTTCTTCATCCCCTGAATTATTCAGTGCATAAAGAGCAGGTAAAGTCAACTTTCCTTCACGCATGTCATTAGCAGTAGGTTTACCTATTTCCACATTATTCAAATAATCAAAAATGTCATCTTTAATCTGGAAAACAAGACCCAAGAGCAAACCGAACTTACGATATCTTTCAAGTATCTCTTTATCAGCATTTTGAGATAAAGCAGCAACCTGTCCGCAAGCAGCAAACAAATCTGCTGTCTTGTTTTGAATAACACGAAAATAGACATCCTCGGAAAAAGAAGTTGAACTTATATTTGAAAGTTGGAGCAACTCACCTTCAGAGAGATGTTTACCCAACCTGGAAATGACGTTGACAATTTCAAGTGTAGATTCAGATGCACATTTCAAACTTGAAGCCAACAGATAATCACCCACCAGTACTGCCACCTTATTATCGAAAAGAGAATGTACTGAAGGCAAACCCCGACGCTCCTTACTCTCATCTACCACATCATCGTGAACCAAACTAGCTGTGTGTAAAAGTTCCAATGAAAGCGCAGCAGAATACGTCAAATCATTGATTTCACCCAAAGATTTTGCCAAAAGCATTGTCAGAGTCGGGCGCATCATCTTGCCTGTTCTTTTTGAAATATGCAAAAGAACACGGTTGAGCAAATCATCATCCGATTTCAAAATGTCAAGAAACCGGTCACGAAATACATCAAACTCTTTTGAAATAGGTTGCTTTATAATAGAATTTACGTCCATCGACAAAAATTTTCTACAAATTTAGTAATAAAAGATTAAACTCGGTATTTTTTTGTATTTTTACCGAAGAAATTTAAATAAATATATGGAAAAATTATTCCTTTTAGATGCGTATGCCCTAATTTACAGGGCTTATTATGCATTGATAAGAAACCCACGCATTAATTCAAAAGGACAGAACACATCTGCCATCCTGGGATTTGTCAATACGCTGGAAGATGTCCTGAAAAACCAAAAACCTACCTACATCGGTGTGGCCTTTGACCCGAGCGGACCTACCTTCAGACATGAACTATACCCTCCTTATAAGGCACAACGGGAAGAAACGCCTGAAGATATACGTAAATCTGTCCCTATTATCAAAGATATTATCAAGGCGTATAACATCCCTATCCTAGAGGTAAAAGGCTATGAAGCTGACGATGTAATCGGCACAATTGCAACCATAGCTGGTAAAAATGGTGTACAAACCTATATGATGACACCAGATAAAGACTATGGGCAACTAGTGGATACCAATATCTACATGTACCGTCCTAAGCATGGTGACAAAGAATATGACATACTGGATGTCGAAGGAATCAAGGAAAAATTTGAAATTTCCGATCCGAAACAAGTCATCGACTTCCTAGGGCTGATGGGTGATGCCAGTGATAATATTCCTGGTTGTCCAGGTGTGGGTGAAAAAACTGCTACAAAATTAATCCAAGAGTTCGGTTCCATCGAAAATCTTCTGGAGCATACGGATCAACTCAAAGGTGCACTGAAGAAAAAGGTAGAAGATAATGTGGAACAAATCAAACTATCCAAATATTTGGCGACCATCAAAACAGATGTTCCAATTGAATTTAATCTGGAAGCGCTCAAGTTGGAAAAGCCCGATGAGGAAAAACTACGTGAAATTTTTGAAGACTTAGAATTCCGTACTCTAATCAATCGAGTCCTGAACAAACCCGTCCAAGAGACTCCAAAACCCGTTTTACAACCAGATTTGTTTGGATTTTTTGAAGGTGAGGGGCTAGAAATTGAAAAAAATCCAAACCTCAAGAAACTTGAAGAAGGTGATTTTAATTACAAACTAATTGATTCTGAGGAAGAAAGAAAAAAACTTTGTGATTATTTATTTACATTTGATGTTTTAAGCCTAGATACAGAAACCACATCAACCGAAGCAATGAAGGCAGAATTGGTTGGTTTGAGTTTCTCCGTGAAAGAAAACGAAGCATTTTACGTTCCTATCCCTGCTGACAGGCATGAAGCCTTAAAAATTGTTAACGAGTTCAAGTCGCTCTATGAAGATGAGAAAATATTAAAGGTAGGACAAAATATCAAATACGATATCATGGTACTGGCCAACTACGGCATCCATGTAGAAGGTAAGATGTTTGATACCATGGTGGCACATTATGTCATCCAACCAGAACTTCAGCACAACATGGATTACCTGGCAGAAGTCTACCTGAACTATAAGACCATTCACATAGATGAGCTTATCGGTCCAAAAGGCAAAAGCCAACGGAACATGAGAGACTTGAATCCAAGAGACGTTTATCTATATGCATGCGAAGATGCTGATGTAACCTTAAAACTTAAAAACGTACTTCAGGAAAAGCTAAAGGAATCCAGTGAGGAAAAACTGTTCTACGAGATTGAGATGCCTCTGGTTCCTGTATTAGCATATATGGAGAGAAACGGAGCGAAAATAGACACTGCATCACTGAAAGAAACGTCAAAGTATTTTACCAAGAGAATGCTAGATATTGAACAGGAAATCTATACCCTGGCAGGAGTGCAGTTCAACATAGCCTCACCCAAGCAAGTAGGAGAAGTATTGTTCGATAAATTACATATACTTGACAAGCCTAAAAAAACAAAGACAGGGCAGTATGTTACATCAGAAGAAATTTTGCAAAGTCTAAAGTCGAAAAGCCCAATTGTAGAAAAAATCTTAGAGCACAGAGGACTGAAGAAACTGCTGGGAACTTATGTAGATGCCCTACCCGACCTGATTAATCCCAAAACCGGGAAAATACATACTTCCTACAACCAGACCATCACAGCTACAGGACGCCTGAGTTCCAGCAATCCGAACCTGCAGAACATTCCTATACGTGATGAGGATGGAAAGGAAATCAGAAAAGCATTCATTCCAGATGATGGCTGTCTGTTCTTCTCTGCTGACTACTCGCAGATAGAGTTGAGGATCATGGCCCATCTGAGTGAAGACCACAACCTGATAGAAGCATTTAATTCTGGGTATGACATTCATGCTGCCACTGCTGCTAAAGTGTTCAAGAAAACACTGAGTGATGTGACCAGAGAGGAACGAAGCAAAGCCAAAACTGCCAATTTCGGTATCATTTACGGCATTTCTGTCTTTGGTCTGGCTGAACGTATGAATGTTTCCCGTGGAGAGGCAAAAGGACTCATTGACGAATACTTTGCCACCTACCCTGGTGTGAAAGCCTACATGGAAAACAGCAAAGAGCTAGCCCGGAAGAACGGATTCATAGAAACCATCTACAAACGTAAAAGATATTTACCAGACATCAATTCACATAATTCGGTAGTGAGAGGGTATGCTGAACGAAATGCCATCAACGCACCTATCCAGGGTAGTGCTGCAGATATTATCAAGGTTGCTATGATAAATATCTACAAACGGTTCAAAGAGGAGAACCTGAAAAGCACCATGATCCTGCAAGTGCACGATGAATTGAACTTCAACGTAATTCCTGAAGAAAAAGAGACTGTACAACGGATTGTAATAGAAGAAATGCAAAATGCCTACCACATGCGTGTACCTTTGATAGCCGACAGTGGTTGGGGCTCAAACTGGCTTGAAGCACACTAACATGAAACATCCTTTGGAAAAGTTCCATTTCTGCCCTGTATGCGGTAGTAAGAGATTTGAAGTAAACGACTTTAAATCAAAACATTGCGAAGAATGTGGATTCACATACTATTTTAATAGTAGTGCATCTACAGTGGCTTTTATCCTGAATGAAAAGAATGAATTACTAGTATGCAGAAGAGCAGAAGAACCAGCTAAAGGCACCTTGGACCTGACAGGTGGTTTTGTAGATTTGAGAGAGACTGCAGAAGAAGCCATCACCCGTGAAGTGAAAGAAGAAACTGGGCTAGATGTAGTACAGGCAACTTACCTTTTCTCACTTCCCAACACCTACCTCTATTCAGATTTGGTAGTGCATACCACAGACCTTTTCTTCCGATGCAAAGTGAAATCCACCACTAGTATAAAGCCAATGGATGACGTGGCAGAAACCTACTGGATTCCACTGAATGATATCCATCCTGAAGAATTTGGACTAAACAGTATCCGCGCTGGAATTATCCGGTTTTTGTCAGAAAACAGGACTAGCCAGGCCTAGAGTTAAAATACTGATACGTATATCAGGTATCTCATTAAAGACAGATGCAAAAGACTTCAATGTAGAACCCGTTGTACAGACATCATCCACTAATAGAACGTGCTTTCCGATGAGGAGTGCACGTTTTTCTTCCATACCCGTCAAACGGAAAATCTGCTCCACATTCAATTCCCTCTCTACCCTACTCTTTTTCGTCTGAGTACTATTGGCAATCGTTCGTTCCACAACATCATACAAGACAGGAATCTTAGTAACCTTTGTCAACCCCCTGCAGATTGCATCGCACTGATTATATCCTCTCAACTTCAGTTTTTTTGAGTTTAGAGGCAAAGGAATTATATAATCTATGTCGCTGAAAAACAAACATTGAGAATTCTCTTCACTTAAACGGATTTCCTGGGCATATATTTCCCCCATATACTCCCCTATTCCTGGACAATTCTTATATTTCAATAAGTAAAGAATTTCGCTCGTTGGAGTATTCTGATGATAATAGAAAAAAGCAGCTGCATGAACAATGTTGAAGCAACCCCAGAATAGCATTTCCATAGGATTGTCTTGACGCAAATGAAAGTTCGTCCGTGGTAAATCGATAAGACATCGTGAACACAAATGCTGTTCACTTACTGAAAGTCGGTCTCCACAAATCCAGCAGTACCTGGGAAACAGGAAATTCAGCATGTCATTCTTAAAAGAATGAATCATCAGGACACGAAGATACAACGATTTTTCGGACTTTCATAAAATTTATGTAACTTTGCATGCTAATAAAACAAATAAATAAGAAAATATGGCATTAAAAGCAGGTATTGTAGGTTTGCCAAATGTAGGTAAATCCACCCTTTTCAACTGCCTTTCCAGTGCAAAGGCACAGGCAGCAAACTTTCCATTTTGTACCATTGATGCCCAGATGGGACAGATTTCTGTTCCAGATGACCGACTGACCAAACTTGCAGAGCTTGTACACCCAGGACGTATTGTTCCTGCTACATGTGATATAGTAGATATTGCCGGACTCGTGAAAGGCGCCAGTAAAGGTGAAGGACTTGGAAATCAGTTTCTTGGAAACATCAGAGAATGTGATGCCATTATCCATGTACTCCGTTGTTTCGACAATGGAAACATTGTACATGTAGATGGATCCGTAAACCCAGTAAGAGACAAAGAAATCATCGATACTGAACTCCAGCTGAAAGATTTAGACACTGTAGAGAATCGAATCAGAAAAGTGGAGAAGACAGCCAATGTAGGTGGTGACAAACAAGCAAAGATTGAATACGGTGTCCTAAAAGCATATAAGGACGCATTGGAACAGGGAAAGAGTGCACGTACTGTAACTTTTGAAAGTGAAGAAGAAATAGCAGCGGCAAAAAACCTCTTCCTTCTGACTACTAAGCCCGTCCTTTATGTCTGCAATGTAGATGACTCATCAGCAGCTGAAGGAAACCATTATGTGGAAGAAGTCCGTGAAGCCATCAAAGGCGAAGACGCTCAACTGCTAATTATCTCCGCACAAACAGAGGCTGACATCGCTGAACTGGAAACGTATGAAGAAAAGCAAATGTTCCTGGAAGATATGGGACTGAAAGAAAGCGGCTGTAACCGACTCATCAAATCCATCTATTCACTCTTGAATTTGCAGACCTTTATCACAGCTGGAGAAATGGAAGTAAAGGCATGGACTTTCCACAAAGGATGGAAAGCCCCTCAGTGTGCCGGTGTCATCCATACAGACTTTGAGAAAGGATTCATCCGTGCAGAAGTCATCAAATATGACGACTATATCAAATACGGCTCTGAAGCTGCAGTACGCGAAGCAGGCAAAATGGGTGTGGAAGGAAAAGATTATGTAGTCCAAGATGGTGACATCATGCATTTCCGTTTTAATGTTTAATGAATTGCAACTGTTATTTATGAATATGTTCATCAATGTAGTGAGTGCTTTCATAGACTGGACGCCTCCTCAGACATTTCTAGGAATCCGATTCTATTCCCTCTGTTGGGTTATCGGACTGGCATTGGCCTATATCATTGTTCACAGACTCTACAAAGACCAGAAACTGAAAGAAGAAGACTTTGAGCCTTTGTTCTTTTACTGTTTTATCGGAATACTGGTAGGTGCACGATTGGGACACTGCTTCTTCTATGAGCCAGATTACTACATGGACCACCTGATAGAGACATTTCTTCCAATAAAGGAAGTCTTCAGTCCAGAGTATACACACTGGTGGCTAAGCTGGATTCCATGCACACACGGTGGAGTAGGGTGGCGATTCATTGGTTATGAGGGACTTGCTAGCCATGGAGGTACCTTCGGTCTGATGGTAGCTCTCTGGCTTTACGTGCGCAAGACAAAAATCAATATCATGCGTGTATTGGACAATATCGCTATAGCTACTCCCATTACAGCATGTTTTATCCGTTTGGGCAATTTGATGAACAGTGAAATCATCGGTAATGTGACAAATGTACCTTGGGCTTTCATCTTCCACTCAAACAGTGCACTGGTAGATGGACAATTGGTTCCAAGACATCCTGCCCAATTGTATGAAGCCATTGCCTATCTGATCCTACTATTCATAGGATTCGCCATTTACAAGAAGCATAAGGAAAAAGTAGGTACCGGATTTTACTTCGGACTTTGCCTTACTTACATCTTTACTTTCCGTTTCTTCATCGAATTTCTGAAAGAAGTGCAGGGTGGGGCAGACGATGGTTCTTTCATCATCAATATGGGACAAATGCTTAGCATTCCGTTCATTATCCTAGGCGTAGCTTGCATGATAGGAGGAAAATGGCTGGACAAAATAGCAGAAAAGAAGAAAAAATAAAAGTAATACAATATGGCAAAAGAAGCGGTGGAACTCACCCCAATGATGAAACAGTTCTATGAACTCAAGAAGAAACATCCTGAGGCGATCATGCTGTTCCGTTGTGGAGACTTCTACGAGACATATGCTGATGACGCAGTAACCGCCTCAGAGATTCTAGGCATTACACTCACAAAGAGAAACAATGGTAAAGATTCTACAGGCACTTCCACATACATGGCAGGTTTCCCTCATCATGCACTTGACACTTATTTGCCTAAACTCATACGTGCCGGAAAAAGAGTAGCTATCTGTGACCAGCTGGAAGATCCGAAACTGACCAAGAAACTGGTCAAAAGAGGTATTACAGAACTTGTCACCCCTGGTGTAGCCATCAACGACACAGTACTGAATTACAAGGAAAACAATTTCCTGGCATCCATCCATTTTGGCAAGGGTGCCTGTGGCGTAGCTTTTCTAGATATTTCAACAGGTGAATTCCTGACAGCTGAAGGAACTTTCGAATATGTAGATAAACTTCTGGGTAATTTCAGCCCAAAGGAAGTACTCTATGAGCGTGGCAAGAAAAATTTATTTGAAGGAAACTTTGGAACAAAATTCTGCACTTTTGAACTGGATGACTGGATCTTTACTGAGTCTGCTTCACGGGAAAAACTACTGAAACATTTTGAAGTAAGAAACCTGAAAGGTTTTGGTGTAGAACATCTGAAAAACGGTCTAGTGGCTGCAGGTGCTATCTTGCAGTATCTTGAATTTACACAACATACTCAAATCAGCCACGTAGTCTCTATCTCTCGTATAGAAGAAGAACGATATGTCCGTCTGGACAAATTCACTGTACGCAGTCTGGAACTTGTAGACACTATGAATGATGGTGGTACCTCACTACTGAAAGTGATAGACAAAACCATCTGTCCCATGGGTGCACGTATGCTTCGCAGATGGCTTATTTTCCCACTGAAAGATGTTAGACCTATTGAAGAAAGACTGGATGTAGTAGATTATTTCTTCAGAGAACCAGAATTCCGTGAATTGCTGGCAGACCAACTTCATCAAGTAGGTGACCTAGAACGTATTATATCCAAAGTGGCAGTAGGAAGAGTATCCCCAAGAGATATTGTTCAACTGAAAGTAGCCCTACAGGCTATTGAACCATTGAAGACTGCATGTGAATATGCAAAAAATGAAACACTGAATAGGATAGGGGAGCAACTCAACTTATGTGCTTCTATTCGCGACAGAATAGCCAGAGAGATTAACAATGACCCACCACTTTTGGTAGCTAAAGGTGGAGTCATCAGAGACCATGTGAATGAAGAACTGGATGAACTCCGCAGAATTTCATATTCTGGTAAAGATTACCTGATGCAAATACAGCAGAGAGAAAGTGAACGAACTGGAATCCCAAGTCTGAAAGTTGCATTCAACAATGTATTCGGTTATTACCTGGAGGTACGGAATACCTACAAAGACAAGGTTCCTGCAGAATGGATCCGCAAGCAGACACTGGTCAATGCCGAAAGATATATCACTCAAGAACTCAAGGAATATGAAGAAAAAATTTTGGGTGCTGAAGATAAGATTCTCTCTTTAGAACAGCAGATTTTCAATAACTTAGTCTTGGCTATAGGAGAATTTATTCCAGCTATTCAGATTGATTCCACTCAGTTAGCTAAACTGGATTGTCTTCTCTCTTTTGCAGAAGTTGCCAAAGAAAGAAACTATATTCGACCTATTATCGACGAAAGTGAAATTATCGATATTAAACAAGGCCGTCATCCTGTAATTGAAACCCAAATGCCAATAGGGGAGAGTTACATTGCCAATGACGTATACTTGGACAATGAAAAACAACAGATTATCATTATAACTGGTCCTAATATGGCTGGTAAATCAGCCTTATTGAGACAAACTGCATTAATCACCATTCTGGCTCAGATAGGATGTTTCGTACCTGCTGAAAGTGCCAGAATAGGCTTAGTTGACAAGGTTTTCACACGTGTAGGTGCCAGTGATAATATATCGATGGGAGAATCCACATTCATGGTGGAAATGAGTGAGGCTTCCAATATACTCAACAATGTATCTTCACACTCTCTAGTGCTCTTTGACGAGCTAGGTAGAGGTACTTCAACCTATGATGGAATTTCCATTGCATGGGCTATTGTAGAATATCTGCATGACAATCCTCGTGGAAAGGCACGCACGCTATTTGCTACCCATTATCATGAACTGAATGAGATGGAGAAAAACTTCTCACGAATCAAGAATTATAATGTCTCAGTCCGTGAAGCAAATGGTAAAGTAATCTTCCTCAGAAAGCTGGAAAGAGGTGGTAGCGAACATTCTTTTGGTATTCATGTAGCTAGTCTGGCAGGTATGCCTAAAAGTATAGTAAAAAGAGCAGAGCAAATTTTGAAACAGTTGGAAGAAAATAATTCTAATGGTAAGGTTTCCCGACCTGACACCACTGAAATAGCAGAGAACAGAGAAGGATTACAGTTAAGCTTCTTCCAATTGGATGACCCAGTACTAAGTCAAATCCGTGATGAAATTCTACACTTGGACATCAATAATCTGACTCCAGTGGAAGCACTTAACAAACTAAACGATATCAAGAAAATAGTGAGTGGAAAATAAAATCCCAGAAACAGAAGGCATTAAATACGCAGGTTCCAAACTGAAGATACTTCCTTATATCCTTCAGGAAGTGGAATCTTTGCCTGACGTGAAACATATATTGGATGGTTTTTCCGGCACTACACGCGTAAGTCAGGCATTTTACAAATCAAGATATGATGTAACATGCAATGATATCTCATATTGGAGCGAAACCTTCGGTAAATGCTATCTGCAAGCCGATAAACCGGTTTCTTATTATCAACCTATCATAGATCATTTGAATGCCTTAGAAGGGAAAATAGGATGGTATTCTGAACATTATGGTGCCAAGAATCTGGACAATGGCAAATATCCTTTTCAACTCCATAATACAATGAAACTAGATGCTATACGGGAAGAAATAGATAATTTGGGTCTTTCAGAAATTGATAAACATGTTATACTTACCAGCCTTATTCTGGCATTGGACAAAGTTGACAATTCTTTAGGACATCAAGTTTCTTACCTTTCAAAATGGTCAGCACGTTCTTATCATAAACTTGAACTGAAAGTTCCTCTAATTACTTATCCAAAATTAGGAAAAACAGAAGTGATAAGAGGAGACATCATGGATACCATAAAAGATAAACACTTTGATTTAGCTTATTTGGATCCTCCATATGGTTCAAATAACAATAAAATGCCATCTTCCAGGGTGAGATACTCCTCATATTATCACTTATGGACAACCATAATTAAAAATGACCAACCTAAACTGTTCGGTAAGGCAAAACGAAGAGAAGATACCCGAGACTTAGTTTCAACTTCTGCTTTTGAAGATTACAAAAAAGATAAAAATGGAAAGCACAATGCACTGAATGAATTGGAAAAACTTATTCAGGAAATAAAAGCTAACTATATACTTCTCTCTTACAGTTCGGGAGGCATTATCACTAAAGATGAGCTGATAGATATTTTGCAGAAAAACGGTACTCTAATCCATTCAAGAGATATTGACTACAAGAAAAATGTCATGGCAAATATGAAATGGACCAATGAATGGTCTGCCAAAAACAGTTCCAATCAAGAATATTTGTTCCTCGTTAAAAAATAAACCAATATGGAAACAACAGATTTATACAATAAATCCTTAATGAAAGGGAAGAAAATCCTTTATGTGCATGGATTTGGTTCCTCCGGTGCCAGTGGTACAGCCAAGACACTACAATTACTGATGCCCAATGCTAAGATTATAGCTCCAGACCTGCCACTTCATCCAGAAGATGCCATGACTTTATTGCATACAATCTGTGATACTGAAAAGCCAGACCTTATTATAGGAAGCAGCATGGGTGGTATGTATGCAGAAATGCTTTATGGCTTTTACCGTATTCTTGTTAATCCAGCACTAAAAATGGGAGATACCTTTGCAGAACATCATATGATGGGAAAACAACAATGGTTTAACCCTAGAAAGGATGGAGAAAAAGAGTTTTGGGTTACAAAAGACCTAGTCAATGAATACAAGGCTATTACCGAAAAATGTTTCTCTCATGTAGATGAAAAAGAACGAAGAAACCTGGTCTATGGCCTTTTTGGTATCAATGATCCTTTAGTCCACACCTTTGACCTCTTTTCAGCACATTATATCAATGCCATCCATTTTGATGGAGAACACCAACTGAATGATAAAGCAATCATACACTCTGTCATACCTGTCATACAATGGATAGACGACATTCAAAATGGAGTGGAAAAACCTGTTCTCTTTATAGATCTTGATAATACCTTAACTGACTTTAAAAATGGGTGGAGAAAACTACCAGAAGAATTAAAAAGTAAATACGAAGGACATTACTGGGATGCTCCAGGATTCTTTGGAAATCTGGAACCTTTACCCAGTGCTGTGAAGGCATTCAGATACTTGTCACAAAAATATGATACCTATATATTATCTAGTGCACCATACAATAATCCTTCAGCATGGAGCGATAAACTCTGCTGGGTACAAAAATACCTTGGAGTACCAGCTTTCCGCAGGTTAATCCTTACTCACCACAAGAACCTTAATTACGGAGATTATCTGATAGATGATTCTAAAGTGAACGGAGCAGAAAACTTTATAGGCACCCATATCCAATTTGGTACAACACCTTTCAAGACTTGGGAGGATGTCATTGAATACTTTGACAGATTAGGAGGGCAATAAAGATTATCTGCGTCTTCTTCTCTTCCTTGCAGCTGTTCTTCTCCTCACAGGACGATGCTTCACTACGATGATTTTCTTCTTAGGAATGAAAGTCTCATCGTGTGTCATGATAGTACAAAGTTCATCCTCCAAAGCTTTTGCTGTTACTGAACTCTTTATATCATTCAGCATAATAGCAAAAATAAGCTCATGGTTATTAGCTGACGTACAATACCCAGAAAGAGTAATTACACCATTTAATGTACCCGTCTTAGCACGGACATTCCTATAAGCCGGTAATTCTTTCATACGTTCACTTAATGTACCATCCACACCGGCTATAGGCAAGGAAGAATATAAGGTATTATAAATAGAATCGTTCTCACGGGCATATTTTAAAAATGCAATTTCCAGTTCTGGTGATACCTTATTATCATGTGACAACCCACTACCATCAGCTATAATATATGAATCTGGATTAAAACCTAATTCGTTAATTAGGTTTTTTATACCATGAATAGGATAATTACGCAAGGAACCTACTTTATGGTAAACAGCTTCTGCATACTGATTATCACTTTGCTTCATCATCCTGTTCATAATCTGCTTTAAAGTATGAACTTGTTCAGCTAATAACACCGTATCTTCAGGACAAACAGAAGTTCCTGTGAAACCTGAAAAAAGTATATTCCTTTTCTTTAAAGCATCTTTCAATCTAGAAGTAAAAGAATCATTCTTATTTATAAAAAAAGGAGAAATAGTGATACTATATCTATTTGAAACATCTTCATATATATTACCAGCAATACTATCCATTCCCAAGGCAACTATACTGTCAGCAAAGGTGTTTAAATCTGTACCTGAAAATACAGGATCATAAGAACCTATACCATAAATATCTCCATGAAAAACCTTCATAAACTTATATAAAGGATTACCTAATGTATCCACAAGTTCTTCGAAAGGTATATCAACACGAATAGAATCAGGAACAAAATAAATAGTATCTACTTTAACTTCTCCCGTATAATATAAACGTGAATGAAAAGGATAGTCTTCCCCAAGTTCTCTAAGAGCTGTGATACCTGTAAGTAATTTTTCTGTAGATGCAGGCTTTAAAAGTTTTTTCTCGTTAAATCTATATAATACTGAATCTGCAGTAAAATCATAAACCATGACACCTGCTGTTACACCTTTCATATAAGGACTTGTACGCATAGCAGTATCAAGACGTGCAGTCATATAAAGAGGCCATGGTAATAAACTGTCTCTTGACAAGGAATCTATTTCTATAGACAAAACATTATTATCTACAACTGTAGATATAGTATCTAACCCCTTTTCTATATGCTCCTGTTTCAGTTGTCTAGGTTTTATATCCTGTGCATAGAGGAAAAGAGGGAAAAAAGCCAATAAGAAAAGAATAATTAAAATCTTTCTCTGGTTCATTCTTTATTTACAATATTTTTATAGTTTACTTTCTGAATCCATTCCAGAAAACTCTTCTCATCAGCAGGCCATACGCTTATCTCCTTACCATTTTTTAGAATTATATTAAGATAAGCATATACCCCTAATTTGGAATATAAAGAAGTTCCTTTTTCTATTTTTGCTATATCACTTATACTTATATCTATATCTTTAGAAAATCGGCCTTTATGGATAATCAATAATCCAGAAGATGTAACTGTAAACGTAGTATGCAACATACGTTCAATCATAAATATTACTATAATAATTAAAGGAATAGCCAATATATTTTTATACCACCCAAAATAAAAAGTAATGGATAAAAGTAATATAAAAATCAAAACCATCCCTGGTGTTATTCTTCCTTGAAAAGTACGATTCATTTTTCTGTATTTTGGAAACCAAAAATACAACTTTTTAATATGATACAGAAACAGAAAGACCCTCTTTTTTTATTAAAGACGCTATTCTATCCAATTCTTCATGTGTAGCTTTTAATAGTCGTTGATCAGGAGTTTCACGATCAATGGTATAGATCATTACTTGTTGTGGATTTATATCTTTTACCACTTCCAACCATGGCTGGACATAATAATCAGAAGTATTATCTATATTTATACCATTAGGAGAAAAACCTTTCATAAACATAGTTTGAATAATAATATGACCATTGAACTTTTTCATATTATCTATTATTTTATCTACATCATATTTTCCCATGGGTCTATCCACCTCTTTTATATAATCCATACAAATGGTATCTAATTTCAATATGTTATTATCTACCAACATTAAAGCATTTCTTACATTTTCTTTAAATATCAAAGTAGAATTACTCAATACACTAACTTTTGCATCTGGAAAATACTTATTACGCAATTCTATCGTATCATTTATAATTTCAGGAAACTGAGGATGAAGGGTAGGCTCACCATTACCTGCAAAGGTAAATACATCGGGTTTAGGACCATTTTCCAGCATGTCCTTTAAACTATTCTCTAGCGCATTTTTTACCTCCTCACGGGTAGGAATAGGTAGCTTAGCTTTAAAATCAGCATTATAACCACATTCACAATAAATACAGTCAAAAGAACAAAGTTTTCCATCTGATGGCAATAAGTTAATTCCTAGTGAAACACCTAGTCTTCTGCTATGAATAGGACCAAAAATAGGAGAAGGAAAAATTATAGTAGGCATTTTAATTTTATAATTATATATATACTTTTTTTTTAAAATTTAAAAGAAACTTATGATGTTGTTTATATTATGTGGATAAAGTTCATAAAAAAAAGGAGAAAAATTTGCTTATAAAGTTATCAATCAAAGAAAAATTCTTTTTAAATGGTTATAAACAAGTCTTCTTATTGAATTTTATGAATTTAGCTGTATTTTCAACATCTTGTTAATAATATGCAAAGTTAAAAACTTTAAGTAGGATTTCCTAACTAAAATGGTTAAAAACTATATTCATAAATAGAATTAAACTTTATGCCAATTTATTTGTTTTTCTTATTATTTTGTTTGGTAGTGATTATTCTATAGATACCAAAAATATTTGTTGTTTTCTTTAAAAAAAGTTTTAGATAGTTTTGAACAGGTTTTCCACAGGTTATAGTATCTTTGCATGGAATTTGTTAATAAATAGAATATGCATAAACTGAAGATAACAGAAATGAATCGTTTGAATGTAGAAGAATTCAAACATGCAAAGAAAATACCATTAATAGTTGTATTGGATGATGTACGTAGTTTGCACAATGTAGGTTCTGTATTTCGTTCTTCTGATGCTTTTCGTGTAGAGTGTATTTATTTATGTGGTATTACTGCAACACCTCCACAGCCTGATATTCATAAGACAGCTTTAGGTGCTGAAGATACAGTAGAATGGAAATATTTTAAGAATACATTGGATGCTGTACAAGAACTGAAAGAAAATGGATATTTTGTATATTCAACAGAACAAGTTGAAAATAGTGTGAAATTGCAGAATCTCAAATTGGATAAAGATAGAAAGTATGCAATAGTACTGGGTAATGAAGTAAAAGGTGTAAAACAGGAAGTAGTAGATAATTCTGACGCTTGTTTGGAAATACCTCAATTTGGTACTAAGCACTCTTTAAATGTTTCAGTTACAGCAGGAATAGTTATATGGGAATTTGCCAAACAATTATTAATAAAATGATTATAATTGTCCGTTTTCAACAAGTATAACAATTCTTTCTATCATCTTGTCTTCTTCTTTTTCTTCTGGATTATAGTGTTTTTTTAATGTGGCTCCAAAAATGGTAGCAAATGCATTATAAACACCTGCTTTAAATGAACCCATAAATGCTTTGATAAGATCATATGCACGTTGGTTACATTCTCTGTCAACTAATTTGATAAGAAGTTTACCTTGTGCATAAGTTAACTTTTTCATTTGTGGAGTATATTGTTTTTTCAATCCTTTCTCTACAGCTACTAAATGGTCTTGCTTAGCTTTTTCATTTGGTAATGTCTGCAAATACTCATAAGTTTCAATTATTGTTCCATTAATCATTTTTGCGATAGGAAGAGTTTTTTTTACATTACGAACCAATTTAGTATATTTTTCTCTTTGACGACGATTTTTAAAATGCATCGGGGGATAAATATATACGGTAGGTAGTTCTATATGTGTTATGACTGTTCTGTATCGTCTATCCCAACTATGCCCTATTTTAATTTTGATTGTGGTAGGTAATGGTTTACCCACATCAAATTCATCGGCATATTGTTCCTGAGCCAGAATAGTCAGTGGAATGAATATGATAGTAAATATTATTAATAACCTTCTGATCATTATAAATGTCATTATGATGCAAAGATAAATTTATTTTTCTTATTAGATTTGTTTAATAAAAAAGTTTAGCCTATCTTTGACACATCTTAACTACATGTATTATTATTTTTGATTTTCAATAATCGGATAATAATGTTATTAATGTCTTGTGGATTAAGTTTTTATTCTGTTGAAAACTTGTCAGCACAAACATTAGATTGGGAAAGTTTTATAGAAAAACTCTTAGTAGATTCTGAAACTGACAATTCCTGGAGTAATCTATATGACGATCTTTGTGCTTTGCATGAGAACCCAATAAACATTAACAGGACAACCACAGAGGAACTTGTTCAGTTGCCGTTCCTCACTTCCCAACAGATTGAAGAAATTCAAGCCTATGTGTATTCATATGGGCCTATGAAGTCATTAGGAGAATTGAACCTTGTCAAAGGTATAGATTATGAGACCAGGCAGATGCTTCAATTCTTTGTGTATTGTGGAGAATCTGAAAGAGAAAAGGATAGTTTTCCTTCTTTCAGAAATTTTGTAAAATATGGAAAGAATGAATTGGTGGTACGTACTGATTTACCTTTCTATGAAGTTTCTAATAATTATTTAGGTTCTCAGTTCTATCATTCTGTACGATATAGGTTTAAATATGGTGATAGGGTGACAGCTGGTTTTGTAGCTGAAAAGGATATAGGTGAACCTATTTTTAATTCCTATACAAAAGGGTTTGACAGTTTTTCCTATTATGCATCTATAAATAAAGTAGGCATAATAAAGAAGCTTATTTTAGGTAATTACCGTTTAAGTTTTGGACAAGGTTTGGTTTTGAACACTAATTTCACTTTAGGAAAAACTTCTGTCTTATCCCAATATACTTCTATAGGAAATGGTATTAGACCACATTCTTCAACTAGTGAATATAATTTCTTTCAAGGGATAGCCTCAACTGTGCAATTGGGTAAAGTGGATTTATCTGTATTCTATTCTTATAAGCATGTTGATGCAACTTTAAAAAATAATGAAATAAACACTTTGAAAGAAGACGGTTACCATAGAACAATTTTAGAACTTTCAAAAAAAGGAAATGTCCTAAATCAGTTTATAGGTGGAAATATATCTTTTAATTATAAGAGATATCATATAGGTGTAACGACGGCATATACTTTCTTTGATAAACCTTTTAAAAGAAATACATCAGGTTACAGATTATATTATCCGGTAGGAGATAAGTTTTGGAATACTAGTGTTGACTATGGCTATAAAAGTTATGGTTTCAGTATTAATGGTGAATGGGCTTATAGTGCACAAGGTGGGTTTGCCTCTTTGAATACACTATCATTTCGTATTTTGAGTGATATACAAGTTACTTTGCTTCATAGATATTATGATAAGAAATATAATGCTATATACGGAAATGCCTTTTCTGAAAGCAGCAATGTAAAAAATGAGCATGGACTATATTTAGGTTTGAATATTTCCTTACTACGGAATATTAAGTTTTCATCTTATCTAGATATATTCAAATTTCCTTATTTAAAATATGGAGTGTCCAGACCGAATACTAATGGAATAGATTTTATGGCAGAATTGCAATATAAGAAAGGTGAGAATTTTTCTGCCAGTATACGTTATAGAAATAAATCCAAACAAAGTGATTATACAGATGATGTAGCTAATAATAAAGGTTTGGCTTATACCATGAATCAAAAGATAAAAGTACAGCTTAATTATTTATTAAATAAGGATTTATTAGCCAAAACCATTTTTAATTATGCTCAAGTAAACAAAGGGAATAAAGCTCCATCTATAGGCTATTCTATAGCTCAATCTATTCAGTACCAGTTAAAGTTCATCCCTGTACGTTTCTCACTTAATGGCATCTATTTTCATACAGATGATTTTAGTTCCAGAGTTTTCAGTTATGAACAAGGATTGCTTTATTCTTTCTCTATACCTTCTTATTATGGGCAAGGTTATAGGTTTTCAGGTATAATAAGATATGATATAACAAAAAACTTACTGATACAATGCAAATATGGATATACCCATTACATAGATCGGATAGTAAATAATAGTTTGATGAATATACAAATAAAGTATAAGTTTTAAGTTTATAGTCTTAAAGCCTTAAAACTATAGAGTAAAAGGGTTCTCGACCTAGGTAAAGAAAATAAGCAACTTGTATTGCAAAGAATCTTTACCTAGGTCGAGAAGAAAAGTAACTATGATTAATATAATTTGAAATGCTATAGAGTTATAGTTAATCTATTTATTCAGTAAATAATTACATAGTTTAGTTATAGCTTTGGCTCTATGGCTGACATGATTTTTTACCTCTACTCCAAGTTCTGCAAAAGTTTCATCATAGCCTTCTGGAATAAATACTGGGTCATATCCAAATCCGTTTTTACCGCGTTTTTCTGTGGTGATTGTTCCATTGACAATACCTTCAAACTGATGCTCCACACCATCTTCTATGAGTGAAACGATGGTACGGAAACGTGCCTTACGGTTCTTTTTATCTTCCAGTTCATGTAAGAGTTTACGGACGTTGGCATCAGTATCATGACCTTCGGTGGCATAACGAGCAGTATGTACACCTGGCTCTCCATTCAAGGCTTCTACTTCCAAACCTGTATCATCGGCAAAACAGTTCAATCCATAATTGTCATAAATGAAATGTGCTTTTTGGCTGGCATTTCCTTCTAGTGTATTGGCTGTTTCCGGAATATCCACATCGCAGTGAATATCCTTCAGGCTGAGTAATTCTAATTGGTCACCAAGGATAGCACGAATTTCATCTAATTTATGTGCATTATTAGTTGCTATGACTATTTTTTTCATGCTTTTTTCTCAAGTTCCTTTTTTGCTTTTACTTTCAGCACATCAAATCCTTTACCAAATACACCAATGACATTGCTTTGAGTGATGAAAGCGTCAGGATCAATACTTTTTACGATACGGAAAATAGTATTTGATTCTTTCTGACGGGCTATTACCATAATGATTTTGGAGTTCTGTTTACTATAATAACCTTCAGAATCAAGTAAAGTGCAGCCTCTGTGAGCTATTGTAGTTATGGCTTCAGCTATTTGTTCATAGTTCTTGCTTATGATAAAGAACTGGACGGACTGTCGAATTCTGTTCATGTAATAATCCAGTGTCTGAGTCATCATAAACATGGTTACAAAACCAAAAACCACACGTTTCCAATCATGGAAGACAAAATAGCATGAGAACACAATGAAGCAGTCCACAATAAAGATGACCCGTCCCATGGAGACGTTTCGATACTTATTAACAATGGCTGCTATGATATCAGTACCTCCAGTAGTGCCATTGCTGGAAAAGGCTATACCTAGCCCAAGTCCACAAATCATGGCTCCAATGATGCAAGCCATGAAATCCTGGTCTTCCCCTAAGAATTGGACAGGTTTTCCATCTGGACCGGCAAAGAGCAGCTGGAAAAGATCCAACATGATATAAAGGCTGAGGATGGCAAATCCTGTTTTGACACAGAACTTGAATCCTAAAACCTTAGCACCACCTAACAGCAAGACAGCATTGATAGCCAGATAGGCATTCTGCATGGGGAACTGGGTAGCATAGTAAATTACAGCTGATATACCAGTAACTCCACCAGTGGATATCTGGTATGGGAGCAAAAAGGCACACCATGACAACGCATACAGAGCTATTCCTAAAAAGATTAGGACATAGTCTTTAATTTCTTGCCAGGCATTACTGTAATGGAAAGTCATTTTATTTTCCTATAACAATATTGATCATCTTTCCTGGAACAACGATAACCTTACGAACTTGGAATCCTTCCAAATACTTTGCGCTATTCTCATGTTCCAAAGCTGCTTTTTCTGCATCTTCCTTGCTTATGTCTGCTGGTAACTGGATGGTAAAACGTGTTTTTCCATTGAAACCTACAGCATAAGTTTTAGTACTTTCTTTTAGGTATTCTTCATTGTAAGCTGGCCACTTAGCATCACAAACGGTAGTAGTATGACCTAAAGACTCCCAGAGCTCTTCTGCCATGTGAGGTGCAAAAGGAGCAATTAGGATGACTAAAGTTTCCAGTATTTCCTTGTTAGTGCATTTTAGAGACTGCAGTTCATTCACACAGATCATAAACGCACTGATGGAAGTATTGTATGAGAAACTTTCAATATCGAAAGTGACTTTTTTAATCAGTTTGTGCAAACTCTTCAGTTCCTCTGGAGTAGGCTGGCTTTCTTTAGGCAGATATTCACCTGTACGTGGATTAAAGAAAAGATTCCAGAGTTTCTTAAGGAAGCGGTGACAACCGTCAATGCCATTGGTATCCCATGGCTTGCTCTGTTCTACAGGACCCAGGAACATTTCATACAGACGAAGTGTGTCTGCACCAAAGTTCTCTACCACCATATCTGGATTCACCACATTGAACATAGACTTTGACATCTTTTCAATAGCCCAACCACAGATGTACTTGTCGTCTTCCAAAATGAATTCAGCAGTAGCAAATTCAGGGCGCCAAGCTTTGAATGCATCAATATCCAGAATGTCGTTCTTTACGATATTTACATCCACATGGATAGGAGTAACATTGTACTGTTCTTTCAGTCCTAAAGATACGAAGGTGTTTGTATCCTTGATACGATATACAAAGTTAGAACGTCCTTGGATCATACCTTGATTGATAAGTTTCTGGAATGGTTCTTCTTTGCAGGAAACACCTATATCGTGCAAGAATTTGTTCCAGAAACGAGAATAAATCAAGTGACCAGTAGCATGCTCAGTACCACCTACATAAAGGTCCACATTCTGCCAATATTCATCAGCTTCCTTACTTACAAGAGCCTTGTTGTTGTGTGGATCCATATAACGCAGGTAGTATGCAGAAGAGCCTGCAAAACCAGGCATAGTATAAAGTTCAATAGGGAATACTGTCTTATTGTCGATAAGAGCTTTGTCTACAATCTTACGGTTTACTTCATCCCAAGCCCAAATCTGTGCATTACCCAATGGAGGCTCACCTGTTTCGGTAGGAAGGAATTTCTCCACCTGAGGAAGCTGGATAGGCAGGCACTCTTCCGGAATCATGTATGGGATGTCATTCTTGTAATATACAGGGAATGGTTCACCCCAATAGCGCTGACGACTGAAGATAGCATCACGAAGACGATAGTTGACCTTTACGCGTCCCAGATGATTCTCTTTCACATAGGTCTTCGTAGCAGCAATGGCCTCTTTGATAGTCAGACCATTCAAAGAGAAGTCAATATAAGGTTTCACACCTTCACGTGGTGAGTTGATTACGATACCTTCCTTGGCATCGTAGCTTTCTTCACTGATGTCTGCACCTTCAATAAGTGGAATAATAGGAAGGTTAAAATGCTTGGCAAAAGCATAGTCACGAGAATCGTGAGCAGGTACAGCCATAATGGCACCAGTACCATAACCTGCCAATACATATTCTGCAATCCAGATAGGTAGTTTTTCACCAGTGAATGGGTTAATGGCATATGCACCGGAAAATACACCTGTTACAGTGTGGTCTATCTGTCGCTCACGCTCAGTACGGCTTTTGACGTAATTCAGGTATTTTTCCACTTCCGCTTTCTGGTCTGGAGTAGTAACCTTTTGGACAAGTTCACTTTCAGGAGCTAATACCATAAAAGTAACACCAAACATGGTATCTGCACGGGTAGTGAAGATGGTGAATGATTCGTCGGAATCAGCAATTTTGAATACTATTTCTGCACCTTCTGAACGTCCAATCCAATTCTTCTGAGTTTCTTTAATGGAATCACTCCACTCTATAGTCTGCAATCCATCGAGTAGACGCTGTGCATATGCACTGACACGAAGGCACCACTGACGCATTTTTTTCTGTTCTACAGGATATCCGCCACGTACACTGACACCATCGACAACCTCATCGTTTGCCAGTACAGTACCTAATTTAGGACACCAGTTAACCATAGTTTCACCCAAGAATGCTATACGGTAGTTCATCAGGACATTGCTCTTCTCCTTTTCGTTCATAGCCTTCCATTCTTGAGCAGTAATATGCAGTTCTTCAGTCTGAGCTACATCCAGCCCTTCAGTACCATTTTCATCCAGATAACTGATGAGGTTTTCTATAGGCATGGCCTTAGCGCACTTGTTGCAATAGAAACTGTTGAACATCTTTTGGAATGCCCACTGAGTCCAATGGTAGTAATCAGGATCACAAGTACGGACTTCACGGCTCCAGTCAAAACAGAAGCCAATCTTGTCCAACTGCTCACGATATCGGTCTATGTTCTGGAAGGTTGTCTTCTCAGGGTGCTGACCTGTTTGGATAGCATACTGCTCAGCAGGCAGACCATAAGCATCGTAACCCATAGGGTTCAAGACATTGAAGCCTTGGAGGCGCTTGTATCTAGCATAAATATCACTGGCAATGTAGCCTAGAGGGTGGCCTACGTGCAAACCTGCACCAGATGGGTAAGGGAACATATTCAGTACATAGTACTTTTGTTTGTTCTCATCTTCCTTAACCAAATAAGTCTGCTGTTCTACCCAGCGTTTGTGCCACTTTTCCTCAATTGCTTTAAAATTGTATTCCATTATAATGCTTTTTAATTTTAATTAAAAATTAAAATAGATGTTCTAATTAGATTGTTGAAAATGTTCATAACGGCCATTTTTCAAAAATCGCTGCAAAGATAGAGAAAATTCTCCGAAAACGTCTATCTTTGCAGCATTAAATTATAAAGATACAGCGAGTTAAATCTTTTAGCTTGTCATGAAATCAATAAAAGAGAATAAAGACAGGTTTTAGAATAGAAAAGATGAATACTAAACGATTTATTTTTAGTTTTATGATGGTGTCGGTTGCTTTGTGGACTTTTGCCCAGCCTATAAGTAACCGGGAACGTGATAGATTCTTACAGCAGGTAAAAGAAAACTACACCAAGACAGAGGTCATGATACCTATGCGTGATGGGGTAAAGCTCCACACTTCTATCTATACACCTATTGATTCAACAGAAAATCATCCAATTTTGATTTGTCGTACTTCTTATGGAACTGGGTCAGGAGAGAACTACTATCCATTGGGCAAATTGAATGAGAATTCCAGTTATGCCAAAGCTAAGTATATCATTGTGGATCAAGATGTTCGTGGTAGATATTTGAGTGAGGGTAAATTTGTTCAGATCAGACCATTGAACAAGAATATCAAAACACGTACAGGTAAAAAGGCATTGAAAGATAAGGTAAATATAGATGAGGCTACTGATACCTATGATACCATAGAGTGGTTAATAAACAATACCTACAACAATGGTAATGTAGGTGTATGGGGGCTATCTTTGGATGGTTTCTATGCTACTATGGCAGCATCCAGTTCGCATCCGGCTCTGAAGGCCGTTTCACCACAGGCTCCGGTAACAGATTGGTTCAGAGGTGATGATCGTCATCATAATGGTGCATTTACCTTCTTGCAGACTACCAATTACTTGCCTGCTGAGGAAGGTGAACGTCAGGGTAGGGGAGTAACTCCTCTGATTGTAAAAAATGACGTGTATCAGGATTATTTGAAATTAGGTACTTTTGCTGATGCTGATAAACTTGTAGGAACAACTGTTTCGATGTGGAACGATATAAAGGAGCATCCTGACTTTGATGAATTCTGGAAAGAACACGATGCACGTACATCTTGCTTTAATTTGAAACCTGCTATCCTTGTAGTGGGTGGCACCTATGATTCTGAAGACTGTTATGGTGCATGGGGCACTTATGAGGCTATTAAGACTCAATCTCCTGAGACTGAGCTTTATCTGGCATTTGGACCTTGGTATCATGGTGGTTGGGGTAGTAGAAACTATAGGAGTCTGGGAAACATTTATTTTGGAGAGGGAGTCAGTGCTTACTATCAGGACAATATAGAGTACCCATTCTTCCGTTACTATCTGGAAGGAAAAGGAGATAAACCAGATAAAGTGAGTGTCTACTATTCAGGTTCTAATAAGTGGGTGATATCCGACACATGGCCTGTTGATAACGTGAACTATGTTCCTTACTACATTCATCAGGATGGTTCAGTAAGTACAGAGTTACCAACAGAAATCAACAGTTCAACCAGTTATTACAGTGACTTGAGTCACCCAGTGCCATTCACTGGTCAACCGACTCGTGTTCGCAGTATTAATTATATGACTGACGACCAGCGTTTCGCTTCTATTCGTTCAGATGTGATATCTTTCTGTAGTGAAGTCTTGACAGATTCTTTGGAAATAGGTGGACCTATCGATGTAGAACTTTTCACGTCCATGACTGGAACTGATGCTGATTTTATAGTCAAGGTAATAGATGTATATCCAGAAAATTTCAATTATCCAAGAGAGGTGTACGAGAAGATGCCAAGATACACCATGAGTGGTTATCAGCTTATGGTGCGTGGTGAAGTTTTCAGGGGACGTTATTGGAATGGTTTTGATAAGCCGGAAGCATTTGAACCGAATAAGATAACTCCTGTCAATTTTCGTTTGTATGATGTGGCACACACATTTGCACCTGGGCATAAAATCATGATTCAGATTCATAGTACCTGGTTCCCACTCATTGACAGAAATCCACAGCAGTTTATTAATACCTATACTGCTACAGTGGATGATTTGAAGAATGAGACAATCAGCATATACCATCAGAAAGATGCAGCAACCCGAATTATTTTACCTATAATCAAGAAATAAATGGCAGAACATTTAGATATAGTTGAAGGCACCAAAGAAGAAAAGTATGAAGTGCTTTACCGTCAGATAGAGTCTCTCATGGAAGTAGAGACGGATATGATTGCCAATATGGCAAATGTGTCGGCTATGATTCAGGAGACATTCCATTTTTGGTGGACTGGTTTTTACAGAGTGGTGGAAGGGGTTTTAGTCTTAGGCCCTTTCCAAGGCCCATTGGCATGTACCCGCATTAAGTATGGAAAGGGTGTATGTGGAACTGCATGGAAGGAAAACAAGACTCAGTTGGTTCCTGATGTAGAGCAGTTCCCAGGGCACATTGCTTGTAGTAGTGCTTCCAAAAGTGAGATTGTAGTGCCTATACGTAGGAATGGAGAGGTGACAGGAGTGCTGGATATAGACAGTGAATTCCTTGCCACATTTGATGGAACTGATCAGAAGTGGTTGGAAAAGATAGCGGCATTGTTTGTGTAAGGGATAAGAAAAGAGCTGGAATCTCACAGATTTCAGCTCTTTTCTTATTTGTAAAGTAGTTTTGGTTAATCCAGCTTTTAGGGATTAGGTTCTATAATTTCATTCAGTTTTCCTGTTTCTGTTTCGATGATATAACCACGGACAGTAATATTTTTAGGTAACAATGGGTGGTTCTTAACCATGTCTACAGTTTCCATAATGGCCTTGGATCCATCATCGAATCCATGAAGCCAATTGTCTAAGTTGATGCCACAGTGACGCATCAGATTGATGCGTTCTTTGGAAATGCCTTTCATGTGCATGAGTTCCAACATTTCCTTAGCATTCATTCCCTGTACACCACAACCCGTATGACCAATTATCATGATTTCATTCACGTGCAGTTCATAGACAGCAATCAAAAGGCTGCGCATAGCTGCGTCAAATGGACTAGTGATAATGGCACCTGCTACTTTAATCATTTTCACATCACCATTCTTGATGCCAAGTGCTGCAGGTAGAAGACCGCAAAGGCGTGTATCCATACAAGTGACGATGGCTATTTTCTTGTCTGGATACTTGCTGGTCTGGAATGCCTCGTACTTTTTTTCTTCAACGAACTTTTCGTTGTAAGTAAGCATTTGTTTGATCATAGTATTTCTATTTTAGATTATCTGTAAAGTTTTTTTATTCTAAGTATATTACATTCCTTAGGGTGAATTATATTTTGTCTTAAGGCAAAAAATATTTTCCTAACTAGGGAAAAATTTTTACTCTTCCTTCGAGTGAAATTCTTCCATTGTGATGTAAAGAAAAAGTCACTTTACAATCCACTTTTTTCTATCCAAAGGTCAGCCATGCGTTGATGGGTGGCTGGAGTGGGGTGTATGCCATCCCAGCACCAATGGCTTACTGGTTGTGATGGATAAGATTTAAGCAGATTGTCGAACATTTCATCGAAAGGAATCAGAGTGAGCTGGTAGTCCTTTGCTATTTGTTTGATGATGGAAGCCAGTTTTCTGACGCTTTCATCCCTTTGTTGGAAATTGGCTGCCTCTCCAGCCCATCCTGCCTTTCCCACGAATGGGGTGCATAGAATAATCCTTACTTCAGGAAGTTCCTGCTGCGTAAGTTGGATGAGTTCCCTGTATCGTTTTTCCCAATCCATATAATTAAACGGCTGTTTTTGGGGGTCGTCGAGCCAGTAGTGAATATCATTTGTACCTACTAAGATGGAAACTATATCGGGTTTTATATCCAGACAGTCTTCTTGCCAGCGGTCTTGTAGGTTTTTCAAGGTGTTACCACTGATGCCTCGGTTCAGAAACTGCAATTCCTTTTCTGGTTCTTCTCCCATGAAATGTGCAGCACAGAGGTACATGTACCCACTTCCGAAGAGGTGGTTCCAGTCTCCATGGTTCCGTTGTGAAGATGGAAGTCCTGCCACATCGTTTCCCCAGCCACCATCGGTTACGCTGTCACCGATGAACAGTACTTTTTTCCCTGTACCTTGCTGTGCAAATGCAGGTATCTGGATGAGCAGTAGGAATAGAAATATAATTCTTTTCATAAAGAGATGATGAAAACTGGAGGAATCAAAAGTTCCTCCAGTTTTAGTTTATTTCCTGTGACTTAATTTCTTTTGTCTCCTTTCGGCCTTTCGAGCCCGTTTTGCTTCTTTGCTGGTGAGGCTAAACTTACGTTCTGGTATGCGTGACAATGGGTTGACCTCGTATTCCTTTTCACTGTCGGCCAAATCAAAGTCAAGCTGCCTCTTTTCCAAATCGGCACGGGCAACTTTAATTCTCAGGGAATCACCCAGATTGAAAATTCTTCCGGTTCTGCTGCCCACCAGTCGGAAATTGCGTTCATCGAAGTCAAAGAAATCTTCACCCAGATTCCGGATTGGAACCATGCCTTCGCATTTGTTCTCATCGATTTCTACATACAGTCCCCATTCAGTGATACCACTCACCGTACCTTGGAATTCCTGTCCCAGATGATCCTGCATGAATTCCACTTGTTTGTACTTTATACTGCTACGTTCTGCACTGGATGCAGTCTGCTCCATGGCACTGGAGTGTTCACAACGTTCCTCGAACTTGTCTTGAGCAGCTGAACGTCCTTTAGCTTCTATATAGCGAGTTAGCAGTCGGTGTACCATCATATCCGGATACCGGCGGATAGGGCTGGTAAAGTGGGTGTAGTAGTCAAAGTTCAAGCCATAGTGTCCGATGTTTTCCGTACTGTATTTTGCTTTCTGCATGGCACGGAGGGAAACTGTTTCTATGAGTGTCTCCTCAGGTTTTCCTATAATGTCATGAAGCATGGCATTCAAGTTCTTGCTGATTTCAGACTTCTCACCTGTAGTCTTTAGTCTGTAGCCAAAACGTGAAATGAATTGGCTCAGGTTATCCAGTTTTTCCAAGTCTGGAATGTCGTGGATACGGTAAACAAAAGTCTTCGGTTTCTTGTTGATTCTTGAAGGCTTTCCGATATGCTCAGCTACGGTACGGTTGGCTTGCAGCATGAACTCTTCAATCAGTTTGTTGGCATCCTTGCTGTATTTGAAATAGACGCGAATAGGTTTTCCGTTTTCATCTAGTTCAAACTTGGCTTCATGGCTGTGGAAGTCGATAGAACCGTTCTTGAATCTTTTTTCACGCAGTTTCTTTGCCAGTTTGTCAAGGGCGATAAGTTCCATGGCAAATTCTCCTTCTGGCACACGCTCACCTTTGATGTACTCATCATGAGTGTGTGGTTCTGGACGTGGTTTGCCTTCATCATACTGTTCAGCAACCCCATTCTTCTCCAGAATTTCCTGAACCTCTTCGTAGCAGAAACGTCGGTTGCTTCTAATCATGGTGTGCACAATGCGGTAGTCCTTGATTTCAGCTTCATCATTCATGAGCAGAATGACAGAGTATGCTACCTTATCTTCATCTTGACGAAGTGAACAGAGGAAGTTGCACAAATGTTCAGGAAGCATAGGGATGGTTCTATCCACCAGATAAACGGAGGTGGCACGGTTGAAAGCTTCCTTGTCGATGATAGAGTTTTCTTTCACGTAGTAGGTTACATCGGCAATGTGTACACCCACTTCCCAAAGGTTCCCTATTCTTCGGATGGAAAGTGCATCGTCAAAGTCTTTGGCATCTTTTGGGTCTATGGTGAAGGTTGTTACGTTACGGAAATCTTCACGACGGGCAATTTCCTGTTCTGGGATTTCATTAGGAATCTTGTTGGCTTCAGCCTCTACATTTTCCGGGTAAAAATAAGGCAAGCCATATTCAGCCAGAATGGCATGCATTTCTGTGTTGTTGTCTCCTTTCTTTCCTAAGACGTCTATTACTTCACCTATAGGGTTCTTGTAGCCTTCGGGCCATCTTAGAATACGGGCAACGGCTTTTTCCCCTGTTTTTCCATCTTTCAGTTTATCCAGTGGGATAAAGATATCGTGGCTCAGAATCTTGCCGTCGGTTTTCAGGAAGGCAAACTTCGGGTATACCTGGAGTTCGCCCACAAAGGTGTCAATTTCTATATCAATATCTTCTTCTTTGTCTGTTTTGCTGTAAGAGATAGGTTTTAGCTGATAAACATTATTTTCAGGTTGGATAAGGATACCCTCGTCAAGGAGGTCAAAGATAATATCCATACACAACATTTTCAAGGGATGGGTGTCCAAATCCAATTTACGGAAGATAACTTTCAGAGGAAATTTATCTTTGGGGTTCAACTGGAACAAGTCGGCCAGTTTTTGGACTAGCTCTTTCTTAGTGAGGCGTTTGCCTCCTTTTTTTGCCTTTCCCATAGTATTATAAATTTAGGATTTATTTCACAAAGATAGGAATAATTTCCAACAATCAAGAATTTTGCAGTATCTTTGTCGCATGAAAAAAAGCATATTGATAACAGGAGCTAGTGGCTTTATTGGGAGCTTCTTGGTAGAAGAAGCATTGAAGCAAGGCTTTGAGACCTGGGCCGGCATACGAAAGACCAGTAGCAAGAAATATTTGCAGGATAAGCACATCCATTTTATTGAGCTAGATTTTTCCGATTTGGACAAACTCTGCAGTCAAGTTAGGGAAAAGAACAAGAAACATGGTCCATGGGATGTGGTTCTGCATGCAGCAGGTGTTACCAAGTGTCTGCATAGAGAGGATTTTGAGAAATATAACTATAATGCTACCCGAAATCTGGTACAGGCACTTCGTGAGGAGGGCATGAAGCCAAAGCAGTTTGTATATTTGAGTTCACTCAGTGTCTTTGGCCCTATACGGGAGAAGCCAGTGACGACAAATACAAATGGTTTGCTTTATGAACCCATCCTTGAAACAGATGAGCCAGAACCAAACACCGCTTATGGAGAAAGCAAGTGCCGTACAGAAAAGTATCTTCGTTCACTCATAGATTATCCCTATCTGATTTTCCGCCCTACAGGTGTCTATGGCCCAAGGGAGCGCGACTATTATCTGATGGCTAAGAGTATTAGTCAGCATGTGGATTTCAGTGTAGGTTACACGAAGCAGGAGATAACTTTTGTGTATGTGAAGGATTTGGTCCAGGCCATTTTTCTAGGTATTAATCAGGAAAAGACAAAGCGAGAGTATTTTGTCAGCGATGGTCATGTGTATGAAAGCAGTGCCTTCAGTGATTTGATACAGAAGGAGCTGGGTGTGAAAATGGTATTTCATATAAAGGCCCCAGTATGGTTGTTGAAAGCCATCTGTTTCGTGAGTGGAAAGTTTGCTGCATTACTGAAAAAACCAAGTACACTGAACATGGACAAGTACTATATCATGAAACAGCGTAATTGGCAGTGTGACATTGAACCACTCATCAAGGAGTTGGGATATAAGCCGAAGTATAATTTGGCAAAAGGTGTAAAAGAGACGATAGCTTGGTATAAAGAAGAAAAATGGCTTTGATTCTAAAGAAGATTTATAGTTTTATCAAGGATTTGTTCGTCATCATTGATAATCCGAAAAGTGGATTGTTTATGGTTGAGTATGCCTCATGGTTTTATGGTCTGCTGACATCTGTCATTATTTTTATCTTAGGTCATCAGCTGGTTAATCCATATTACATGATTGAAGTCCGTTTCATGCTGGTGGGTGGTACTGCATTACTCATGTGGCTCTACTGGATTTATCCCTGTAAACTTACTACATTCTTTCGGGTTGCCATGCAGTTCTTCATGCTGATATTCTGGTATTCAGAAACTTACGAATTCAATAGGGTATTCCCGAACTTGGACTATTTTTTTGCTGATCTGGAGCAGACATTGTTTGGGTGCCAGCCAGCAGTGGAATTCAGCCGTTTGCTCCAAGGGAAGTTCTGGAGTGAGATCTTCAATTTGGGTTATTGGTCATATTTCCCCATGATAGCTGTTTTGCTTGTTTACAATTTGTTTTTCCAGCCAGAGAAAAAGTTTCAGTATGTCAGTTTCGTGATTATCACCACATTCTTTCTTTATTATCTGGTCTTCATTTTCCTGCCAGTAGCTGGACCACAGTTCTATTATTTGGCTATAGGTTACCCTGATAAAGATATCTATGAGATTGCGCAAAATGGTTTTCCTGCATTAGGAGATTATTTCAACTACAACACCGACCTTCTGCCGGCACCAGGTGATTCAAATGGTTTCTTCTTCCAGCGTGTGGCTGATGCACAGGCTACAGGAGAACGCCCTACAGCTGCATTCCCTAGTTCTCATGTGGGCTGTTCTACAGTAATGATGATTCTAGCGTGGAAAGGAAATAAAAAGCTGTTTGCCTTTCTTACTCCGTTCTATCTTTTGCTTTTTTGTGCCACTGTGTACATACAGGCTCATTATCTGATAGATGCCATTGCTGGTTTCTTTACAGCCTTCCTTATGTATTATATTGCAGATATGCTGTATTATTGTTTTACAGAAAGAGCTCTGCCTTGGCGACGTAAGGTTTCCCGTTGACTTTCCTTCACAGCAATGAGCATGCCGATGACTTGATTATAGTTTTGCATGCCATCTTTGATATTGTTGCTTTTCAAAAAGATGTTATATACGAAATTCTGTATTTTATTTAACTGAGGATTTCTTCTGCTTTTCCAAAAACTGGATGTTTTTTTACTGTCTTCAAGTATCTCTGGTTTGATGGTTTTCATCCAGTTTTCATATTTTTCTTCGTCCAGGACATTCATGGCATTATTAACGACGTATGGCAGTAATCCATGGTAAGCACTGTATCTTATTTGGGGATTATCTGACCTGCTGCAAATGGAGAAAGCCCAGTAATTGGCCTCAGCCTCACTGCTGATGCCAAGAAGATGAGAAAGTTCATGTGCATAAGTGAAAGGGTATTCCAAGTCACTTAGTTCCTCATTTAATTGACTTTCAGCCATGAATGGACCCATATATCCTAGTACACCAACTTGAGAATAGAGTTCATTGAAAAGTAGATTCTTCGGTTTTTGAAATGACTGAGGTTTGGTGAGTCCATAGCCTGCAGGTATGTTTTGGAAATTACTTTTTATGATTTCCATAACATGTGGTTTATCTATTTTGGTATTATCGGTGTAAGATTTGTTGAGATTGTCAGAAAATTCTTCTATGAATGAATAAAAAGTCTCTTTTTCATAGTCTTTAGGGAAAATCATCAGTCGGTAATAGAATGAATCACGGAAATAGTTGCATCCCCATCCCATATAGAACCAGACAACAATCCAAAGGAGAATCTCCAGTTCTCCTGATAAGATGTGTTTTTTTCTGCATAATAGGGAAATGATGGGATAGAGGAGAAGGAGAGCACCAAAAATGCAGACAAGTATTTCTTCTAAAGACCAAGGACAGAAAGAACTGATGAAAGATAGTCCGAAGGATATGTAGGGATATAGGCATGTGGCATAGAACTCACCTCCGAATGGTATGATTCTAATAATTAAAATAAGTGCCAGCAAACATGCCAGCACCATTTTTCTATAATACTTAAAATTTGTCACTCGTCTTATTTTTGCATTTTAGTTTTGTAGGCCAATGCATACATACGGATTTGTTTTACCATAGCTAAAAGTCCGTTACTTCGAGTAGGTGAGAGATGCTCTTTCAACCCGATTTGAGGGATGAAGTAAAGATCTGCATTCAGGATTTCATCTGGAGTATGACCAGAGAGAACCTTAATCAGGAGTGCGATGATACCTTTTACGATTAAAGCATCGCTTTCTGCTTGGAATATCAGTTTACCATCTACTTCATCACACTGTAACCATACACGGCTCTGGCATCCATCAATTAGGTTACTTTCAGTTTTATATTTCTCATTTAATGGTTCTTGTTCATTGCCCAGATCTATTAAAAGCTGGTATCTATCCATCCAATCATCAAGTTCTGTAAACTCCTCAATGATTTCATCTTGTTTTTCATTTATCGTCATAGTTACTCTTTTATTTTTCGTTGTAAATAACTTGCATCATCACTTGTCCTACAACTTTTAGAGTCATTTTATCTATGTTGCTGAAGTTATCGTTTACTGTATGCCAAACAGGGCCGAAACTACTGTCAGAGTTAGGATAGTTAGGAATGATGTCAATGCAAGGAATACGCGCAATGTTGTTTACAGGAATGTGGTCATCAGTTACTCCACCACCGTCTTTCTTAGGGAAATAGACACCGACACCTATATCATGAGCTTTTTTCCAGACTTTGTTGACGATGTTTCCTGCAAGTCTTTTGGAGAAATATTCCTGATAGAAACGTGCATTGGCATTTCCAACCATATCCAGAAGGATGCCGAAACGTGCATTGTAACCATCTACATGCTGCCGACGGGACCAATACTGAGAACCAAGACACCAGGAGTTCTCATCATGTTGTCCGTTGTACCATTGTGGTGTGCCATAGTCTTCCAAGTCAAAACAAATCAGGTCAATACCAATTGTAGTCTCTTGCATCTGTAGTTGACGAGCGAGTTCCAATAAGATACCTACACCACTTGCACCATCATCAGCTCCATCAATAGGGGTGTGATGATTTTTGTCATCAGAATCATTGTCCGCCCAAGGGCGACTGTCCCAATGAGCGCAGATAATTACGCGTTTCTTGGTTTCAGGCTTGTAGCTGGCAATGATATTATGCATATCAAGGATGGTTCCATCCCAACCTCTTACTTTGTCTTTTTGTTCATATACTGTAGCACCAAACTCCTTGAATTTGCTCACCAACCATTCACCGCATTGAGTATGTGCCTGACTGTTTGGAATGCGAGGCCCAAAGTCACACTGTGCCTTTACATAGGCGTAAGCACTATCAGCATTGAATTCTGGTGCCATAATGTCTTTCTCTTCAACTTCAGTTTGTTCGGATCCCTTGTTGCTGTTTCCACAAGCTACTAGAACACCGAGAACCAGTGGTAGAAAATATTTGAAACTTAAATTTTTCATAATGTTATTGATTCTGATACATACGCATTACTCGGAGGAAATTGCCACCCCAGATTTTTTGTATGTCTTCTTTGTTATATCTTTCCATTAAAAGCCTGCGAGTGAATTGAAACAATTCACTTGCGCAACAGCATCCAAGTATACCACCATCTCCATCAAAATCTGTGCCAATGCCTACATGGTCTATGCCCATGACATTAACCATATGATTCAAATGTTCAATGGCGTCCAGAATAGTGGCATTCCCATCTTCACGAAGGAAGTAATTGTACAATGTTACTTGAGCCACCCCACCTTTTTTTGCTAAAGCTTTCAGTTGCTCATCAGTCAGGTTACGTGTGTGATTGCAAAGTGCCCTGGAACTTGAATGGGTACAGACGATTGGTAAATGGCTGATTTCAAGGGCATCATAGAAACTCTTTTCATGAGCATGGGAAAGGTCTACCATCATTCCCAACCTATTCATTTCCTCAATGACCTGTGCACCGAATTCACTCACTCCCCCATGTTCTTGGTTCCCTATATGTGAATCACAGATATCATTGTCTCCATTGTGGCATAGTGTCATGTATACGACTCCTCTGTCACGGAATATTTTCAGGTTATTGAGATCTTTCCCAATGGCATACCCATTCTCAATGCCCAGCATGATGGATTTTTTCCCTTGTGCCTTGAGTTTTACTATGTCTTCAGGAGTCTTGGCGATGTCAATAGATGAGCAGTTGCTTGCTACCAGTTTCTCTATTTCATTCAATATACGTGTAGCCTTAGCAGTGGCTGCCTCTAAAGCTTCAGGGGTGCGTTCTTTTTGTTTCAGATAAGCTACCATGCAAGTAGCATCCAGATGCCCTTCAGTCATTTTATGCAGATCCATAAGAATCCGTGGATCTCTCTGTTCGAAATGAATGTCCTGTCCAAAAAACATTGGGGTATCACAGTGCGAGTCCAATGTGATAATTTCATTATGGAGTTCCTTGGTCTTTTTGAATAATACAGCTTCCTTTACTAACCATTGGAAAATTGGCATCATGGAATTGTCACCCGCAGAAAGAAAACATTCAGGATGCCATTGGACTCCTAAAATAGGTTTGAATTCTGAGGATTCAACAGCTTCAACGATACCGTCAGGAGCTGTAGCACAGATTTTTAAATAAGGTCCAGCATCTTTTACAGACTGGTGATGGAAAGAATTTACAGGAAGTATTTCGCTTTGCATAATCTGATAGAGAATGGAATCTTTCTCTATATTCACTGTATGGGAAGCATAACCTCTTGCCATATCCTGGTTATGTTTCAATACTGGTTTCTCGCCATTATTTGCTTGTGTATAGAGATCTTGATACAGACTTCCATCAAGAGCGGCAACCATTATTTGAATACCTCTGCATATACCTAAAATGGGAATTTGCCTGTCAAATGCCAGACGGGCCAACAATAATTCCTGTAAATCCCTTTTAGGGTTGATGCCACGCAATTCACGTATTGGCTCCTCTTCTACGTAAAGGGGATTCAAATCTGCACCACCAGTGAACAATATACCATCTAAACTGTCCAACACACTTAACAAGGCGTTTTTTTCTTCTATTGGAGGAAGAATCACTGGGGTTCCTCCAGCATTTAGGACAGAGTTATAATATGCTTCTGCCAGAACACAGTTTTCCTCATGAAAATTACCTGTCAATCCTATGAGGGGCTGTTTCTTATAGCCCGGAAATGTGTTGTGAAAATTCTGATAAGTATTCTTCCAGTTGAATTGAATCATATTTAGAAATCGTACTTTCTTTTTGGATTCTTTGGGAACCAACCTTTCTTTACACGTTTTTCTTGTTCGAAAACTTCTTTAATACTCCAGAAAGAAGAGAATGCAAGTACACCATGAAGTGAAGCAAAGAATACATCTTCTATTAATAAAGAGGCAATTCCAGCTAAAATTCCAATAACAAGGAAAACCCACCAGCATTTTACACCCCAATAGTATTCAGCTTTGATTACTATGGGGTGAAAAAGACCGATAATCAGGAATGTGGAAATGCCTATAACAAGTCCTTCCCAGTGTAGCATTTAGTCTTCGTCTTCTAATGAAATAGTCTTTAATCGAATCTGTTCGATAGGAATATCTCTCTTAATACTTTGATCCAATGAAATGAGTGTCTCGGTTGATATCACACCAGGTATCTGCTGAATTTTGTTGTTCAGCAAGTCCATCAGATGCTCATTGTCTCTTGAATAGAGTTTGGTCAGCATAGTGTAAGGACCTGTGGTAAAGTGACATTCAACGATTTCAGAAATCTTTTTGAGTTCCTTGACGACTGATTTGTACATAGAACCTTTTTCCAGACGGATACCTACGTAGGTACAAGTATTGAATCCTAAAGTCTTAGGGTTAACCTCGTATCCAGAGCCTACAATAACACCCATTTCGATTAAACGCTGTACACGCTGATGAATGGCAGCACGTGACACACCGCATTCAGCTGCTACATCCTTGAAAGGGATGCGTGCATTTGCTGATATAATACTCAAGATTTTAAGATCAAGTTTATCAATTTTTTCCATATTTAGATTGAATTAGTTGAATTCTAGTGTCAAATTGTAAGCAAAAATAGTAAATTTTTTTCTTCTGCAATGACATTTTGGATGAAAAAACACCAAAAAAGGCACCGGAACTTAAAAAACCGATGCCTTTTTATGACTTATTAATAAAATTTGTCTTTAATCTTACTTCTCGATACCAAGCAGTTCAATTTCGAAAATTAGGGCAGAGAATGGCTTGATATTACCAGCCAAACGTGAGCCATAGGCTTCTTCCTGTGGAATGTAAACTTCCCACTTGGAACCTACAGGCATATGAATCAATGCTGTAGTCCATCCATGAATAACCTGATTAGCAGCGAAAACAGATGGCTCATTACGTTGATATGAACTATCAAATTCTGTACCATCAATCAAAGTACCTTTGTAGTGAACTTTGACCTTATCAGTTTCCTTTGGAGTTTCACCTTTACCTTCAGTGATTACCTTGTAAAGAATGCCGTTTTCCAAAGTTTTAACGCCTTCTTCTTTGGCTTTGTTTGCCATAAATTCTTCTCCGGCCTTTCTATTTGGACCATACTCCTTTTCAATTGTCTCAGCCTTAACTTTGTCCATTTTAGTCTGAGCTATTACTTGAGCCTGCTCAATAGGGAGTTTGGTAGTGCCACTCACACCCTGGATGAAGCCTGCCAGGAAATTGTCAAGGCTGATAGTCTTGGTAGAATCGTTGCCGAAAACTTCCTGATTGATACCTTTTATCATTTGGTTGCCAATCTGTTGACCAATCTGAATACCTGCATAATATGCAGCCTGCTTCTTGTCATCACCTGCATAAGCACCATCTGTCAGACCTTTAATGAATTCTGACATATAAGTTGTATCAATGCCAAGACGACCTTGTAAGTACTCTTTTAAACCCTGTGTCTGAGCAATACCAATGGTATAAGACAGGGTGTCTACATCATTCTGCAAATTTGCCTTTGGGCTTTGACCGTTGCAAGAAACGAAGCCCATTGCTGCTACAAATGCTAAAATAATACTAGCTTTTTTCATTTTTATCATGTTTTAAATTAATAAATACAAATTATTTTAGAACCTCTAATAACTCTACGGTGAAAATCAAGGCACTATAAGGGGGAATCATTTCACCTGCACCTTGAGCACCATATGCCAGTTCATGAGGGAGGAATATACGGTATTTTGCTCCTTCTGCCATGAGTTGAAGAGCTTCAGTCCACCCAGGGATAACTTGATTCAATCCAAATACAGCTGGTTCACCACGTTTGTAAGAACTATCGAATAGGGTACCATCCAATAGTGTACCTTCATAGTGGCAGCGGACTTTGTCTGTCGCACTTGGCTTATTGCCAGTACCTTCTTTTAAGATTTCATACTGTAGACCACTTGGTGTAGTGTGTATGTTTTCTTTTTTTGCATTTTCAGTAAGGAAAACTTTACCTTGTTCAATGTTGCGTGCATTGATTTTGGTTTCCATCTCTTCGAAATACTTGTTTACAATATCTCGAGCTTCTGTATGTGTAATGGCTGTAGGACTCTGAGTCAGAACATCCTTAATTGCCTTGGAGAAATCATCAACATTGATGTCTCTAGCACCCATGCTCATCAGATTCTGACCTATTCCTAAACCAATAGCATAACTGAATTTATCCATGTTAATTTCTTGTTTGTTTGTTAAATAGCGTGCAAAAATACGCTTTTTATTCGTTACATAGCATAGCAAGTGATATTTTTTTACTATTTTTGTGAAATAAACCCTTAAACTATGAAAAAGATTGTGATTTTGACAGGTGCGGGAATTTCAGCAGAGAGTGGTATATCTACTTTTCGTGATTCAGGTGGCCTCTGGGAGCAGTATTCAGTAGAAGATGTCGCAAGCATCGAAGGATATTGGAGAAATAGAGAACTGGTACAGAATTTCTACAATCAGCGTCGTAGAGAATCCATAAAGACGGAACCAAATGATGCGCATCGTTTGGTCGCAGGTCTGGAAAAATTCTATGATGTGACAGTCGTGACACAGAATGTTGATAATTTACATGAGAAAGCTGGAAGTTCTAATATCATTCATCTTCATGGTGAGCTGATGAAGGGTACTTCAGAGCGTGATCCTAATGATCCAAGATGTATAGTGGACTTGGATCCTGAACATCCTGATATTCATATGGGTGACAAGGCAAATGATGGTTCTCAATTACGTCCCTTCATCGTATGGTTTGGTGAATCAGTTCCTAAGATTGAAGATGCAGCATGGGCTGTAGGCGATGCTGATATTCTGTTGATTATTGGAACTTCATTGAATGTATATCCAGCTGCAGGATTGATAAATTATACAAAGACTACTTGTCCTATTTATGTAATAGATCCAAAACCTGTATATGTCCATATTAACCGTAGTGTCACTTTTATTCAGAAAAAGGCTACGGAAGGTATGAGGGATTTTTACAAGCTGATGGGTTTGGAAAGATAGTTAAAGTTGATTAAGAATTTCAGAAATGGAAATATGTAGCACCGGGTGTATGACATCTGGTGCTATTTCATTCAGTGGCTCTAATACAAACTTACGTTCTTGCATTAGGGGATGAGGTATGGTAAGTTCCTTGGTATTGATGACCAAGTCGTCACATAGCAGCAGGTCGATGTCTATCGGACGGTCATGGTATTTCTTATTTTTAGATTTCCTCTTTCTGCCCAATTCCTTTTCTATTTGTTGGGTCTTGTGTAATACTTCAATCGGTGAGAGTTCTGTTTCGTATAGACAGCAGGCATTAAGGAAAGGATGTTCGGAGGAAAAACCCCAAGGTTCCGTTTCATAAAAAGAAGACCGGAAAACTAGGTTCCCGATCTCCTGATTTAGTAAGGTTAGGGCACGCTCAAGTAGTTCGGCCCTATTCCCTAGATTACTTCCTAAACTAAAATAGACTTTCATCAGTCAACGATAAGCATGGCATCGCCATAGCATCCGAATTTATAATCGTTTTCTAAAGCAGTTTGGTAAGCGTGCATAATGAGGTCATAACCACCAAATGCCGCTACAACCATTAAAAGAGTTGAAAGTGGCTGATGGAAATTGCTGACCAAAGAGTTGGCTACACTGAACTGATAAGGTGGAAAGATGAACTTGTTAGTCCATCCATCGAATACTTTCATGTTGCCGTCTGTGCTGACTGCTGTTTCTAAGGCACGCATTGTGGTAGTACCAATGGCACATATTTTATGATTCTCTAACTTTGCCTTATTTACAGCATCGCATACCTCTTGAGTTACAATCATCTGTTCAGAAGTGGTCTTGTGCTTTGTGAGGTCTTCTACATCAATATCTTGTGTAAATCCCATTCCAGAATGTAGAGTAAGGCTGGTGATGTCGATACCTTTGATTTCCATACGTTTCATCAACTCTCGGGAGAAATGAAGACCTGCAGAAGGGGCAACTACGGCACCTTCGTTCTTAGCATAGATAGTTTGGTAACGTTCAATATCCTCTGCTTCTGTCTCACGGAAAATGTCAGTACGTGGCAGTGGAGCCTCTCCTAAGGCATACAGTGCTTCTTTGAATTCTTCATGAGGACCGTCATACAAGAAACGTAGCGTTCTTCCACGAGATGTAGTATTATCGATTACCTCTGCAACCATTGCATCGTCAGGACCAAAGTACAGTTTGTTACCAATGCGAATCTTTCGTGCTGGGTCTACAAGCACATCCCAAAGGCGGAGGTCTTGGTTAAGCTCCCGTAAGAGAAAAACCTCAATTCGTGCACCGGTTTTTTCCTTGTTACCCCAGAGGCGAGCAGGGAATACTTTTGTGTCATTAAAGACAAAAAGGTCCTTTTCATCGAAATATTCAATGATGTTCTTGAAAGTTCGATGCTCAATTTCACCTGTTTTTTTGTGTACGACCATCATTTTGCACTCATCACGATGGTAGATACCTGTGGTTGGATCATAATCCGAAGGGTATTGTGCAATTTTTTCCTGAGGAAGTTTGAATTTGAATTGTGACAGTTTCATATTCCTTTATTTTTGTTCATTCATTTCTATTTTTTGTTCATCCAGCCAAATTGGGAAGTCTTCCAACTGCATGCAGTCTTCCACCCTTATGTCGCCCACACGGGTTCTTCTTAATCCGATAAGGTGAGCCCCGCTGTTTAATGCCTGCCCAATGTCTCTTGCTAATGCACGGATGTATGTGCCTTTACTGCATACAACCCGGATTACAGCAGTCATTTTTTCTTCATTGAAATCCTTCAATTCTATCTCATCAATGATGAGTGTCTTAGCTTTCAGTTCTACATCTTTTCCCTTACGTGCCAAGTCATAAGCCCTCTTACCATCAACCTTGCAGGCCGAGAAAGCAGGAGGAACTTGTTCTATTGCACCTACAAACTGCAAAAGAACTTGTTTCAGCAGTTCCTTGGTAATGTGCTGAGTAGGGTAGGTGGCATCAATTTGATGCTCCAAGTCGAAAGATGGAGTGGTAGCACCCAACTGTAATGTAGCAACATATTCTTTGGTATGTGCTTGCAGTTCATCTATTCGTTTGGTAGCCCTTCCCGTGCAGAGAATCATGACTCCTGTTGCCAAAGGATCCAAGGTTCCTGCATGACCTACCTTCAGCTTTTTTACTCCTAACTTTTTACAAAGCAGGTATCGTACTTTAGCCACCATCTGGAAACTAGTCCAGGTCAACGGCTTGTCGAAGTAGAGTACAACTCCTTCCTTGAAATCCATCTTTTAGAGGAAAAGAAGTGTTAAGATACCTACTATAGCACAATAGATGGCAAAGTAAATCAGTTTGCACTTCTTTACAAGGCTAATCATCCACTTACAAGCAAAGCATCCACTAATAAATGCAGCTATAAAACCAACAGCTAATGCAGAGGTGGATATTGATTGTTCAGCTCCATGTGCAGCTAAATATTCTGCGCTTGGTGCTATTAGATGTTTCGCATCAAGTAGTGCTTCACCCAAAATAGGTGGAATCACCATCAGAAAAGAAAACTGTGCCAGTTTTTTCCGACTATTGCCCAGAAGTAAACCTGTAGCAATGGTAGAACCACTTCGGGAAAGCCCTGGAAGTACGGCGCATGCTTGTGCTATACCAATAATAAAGGCATGTAGTGGAGAAATATTCTCTTTTTCTTTCGGATGGTAAAAGTGGGTCAGTGTCAGCAATAAAGCTGTAATAAGCAGACAGATTCCCACTACTGAAGTACCGTGGAACAGGGCTTCTACCTCGTCCTTGAAGAGAAGTCCTACTATACCAACGGGGATCATGGAAATGATGATGTTTATAATGTATTTTTTCTCTTCATTATATTCTTTCTTGAAGAAACCCACAAACAACCATGATATTTCTTTCCAGAGAATCACCAGTGTTGACATGACGGTTGCTACATGAACTACAATGTCAAAAGTAAGTCCTCCTTCATCAGGATTGATACCTAAAAGAGCCTGACCTATTTGTAGGTGACCACTGCTGCTTACGGGTAAATATTCTGTCAGGCCTTGAACAAGACCTAAAATCAGTGCTTCTAATTCACTCATTTGTTTTCTATTTTTTTATTGTCTTTTGGTTTGTGTAATACAGCATAGATGATAAAGATAAAACCAAGTAAGCTGACTACAGGTGCAACCTTTATGCGGGTGGCACTGAAGATGGCTTCTTCAAAATGATTTTCATCTGAGCCGGATCCAGTCATAAGGATGAAGCCGATGATAACTATAACCATACCGATAGCAAGCAGGATATAGTTCATTTTATCGAAAGCAAAATTACGTTTGTCCATTATTTAGAGTTTTGTTAATTGTCATGCAGTATACATGCTCGCTGTTTTCATATGCAGGAACCTGTTTACAGAGAAGAATGAGCAGATGAGTGTGATTAATACACCAAAAAGGATAACCGACAAGCCAACAATTATCAGAATATCCAGTGTCACTACTTCTTTAATAGCTGGTTCTACTTTTACCAATCCTAAGTATCCGATGTAAAGAAGGATGTCGGCTACTATGGCAGCAATAAGGCCTAGCATCATACCTTTCAAGAGGAAAGGCCGACGGATGAAACTCCATCTGGCTCCTACGAGCTTCATCGTGTTGATGATAAATCGTTTAGAATAGACACTCAACCTCAATGTATTATTGATTAAGGCGAAAGATACAAATGTAAGCAAACCTGCCAATACAAGTAGTACTAGGCTTATTTTGGTTATCCATCCATTAATGGTGTCTACCCATTCTTTTTGGTAAATTAGGTCAACGACCTTAGGAGTTTGTCTAAGTTCCTTTTCAATCCAGTAAATACTGTCGGGGTTGGCATAATCTGCTTTAAGTCCCAATTCAAGTGAAGCTGTCAAAGGATTGGTGCCTAGAAAATCAGAAGGATCAGCACCCATGTTTTCACTAAGTTCCTTCAGGGCATCTTCTTTAGAGTTGTAATGAATGCTCTTGACGTAATTTTTTTTCTTTAAGGTATTTTGAGTGGAAACGACGTCCGAAGCTTTGGTGTCATCACTCAGCAACAATGTGATGTTGATGTTTTCTTTTACTTGGTTTGAAAGATTGCGTGCTGTAAGTACAAAGAAAACCAGAGCTCCCAATAAAAGCAGTACCAGCATCATGCTGATGCAGCTAGTCAAAGCTTGCATATTGAAGAAACTTGTCCTTTTCATCATTTATTTTTTACGGAAAATGTAAATCATGGAACTGCTCCGTTCTGCATTCATCCATGTAGAGAACCATGCCATCAATCCTATCCATGCACCTTTCAGAAAGTAAATGGAGTTTCCTTTATATTTTTCACTCAGCATGGAAACATAGAATCCATCGAATGGCATCGGCTTTTTCTTCAGCAATCTGAAACCTTGTTTCTCTGCCATCTTCTGCATGGTGCCAGGTGTGAAATGCCATAAGTGCCTAGGGACGTCATAGGCAGCCCAAAAGGCTCCATAGTGTTTCGCATCTGTACTGGAACAGTTGGGTACGGCTATAATCAGTACACCATCATCCTTCAATTGCTTATGAAGTGTTTCCCATTCATAAGTTTGCTTTTCCACATGCTCCAGAACATGCCACATCGTGATGACATCGAAGACTTTGTTCCCGTAATGGCCCACCTCGGATTCTTCCTTTATCTCCAACCCAAAATTCTGTCTGGCAAAGTCACGAGCCTGAGCACTTTTCTCTATAGCATCTACTTGCCAACCTCGTTTTTTCATGGTATGGCTGAAATAGCCAGTTCCTGTGCCAATATCTAGGATTCTGCCAGATTTCTTACCAGAAGCCTTCTCCACCAATTTGGCTTTTCTTTGGAGCATATAGGAACGCACATAGTGATACACACGGTTCATCAGTCCCTTGTGAGTATCGCTGTGTGAAATATAATCTGGGGATTCATAATAGCGTCCTATTTCTGCTTCTACAGGAACATCTTGTGTCATGCGGAAGCCACACTCTTCACACTCCAGGATAGTGAAAATCTCCCCCGTAGCATAGTGGTCTTTACAGATAAGGAATTTGTGCAAATGTCCACCTCCGCAAAGGGGGCACTCCACTATATGTAGTTTGTTCATGGACGTACTAACCCAAATTTGGTGCAAAGAAACAAAACTTTTGTCTTATTTGCTATATATTTTAAGGAAAATTTAGGATTATCTTACTTTTGCAAAAAGATGGGAATATTTCAATACTTATTCATCTGTTTGGTTAAAATATACAAAAAGAATAGCTGTTTTCGCACACAGTACTTGTAGATTAGAAAAAATACCGTATCTTTGCATTGTGTTTTTCATAGTATTAGATTTAAGGTTAACAAAGGTTGGGTCTCAGCGGAGACCCTTTTTTTTGCCCTTATCTGCAATGGATTACTAATTTAGAATGAAGTGATGATGAAGAAATATGTCCTTTTTCTGCTATTGATAGCGCTTTTCTTTTGTCCTATGCAGCTTTTTGCTCAGTACAATGGCTACAAGGACTGGCCTAACTATGAGCAGCAGCTTTCTGGCCGGTTTTTATTGACAGATGAATGTGCTCTGCTTGCTGAGAGGGTCTTGGATTTCCAACTCTCAACCGGGGCATGGCCGAAGAATATTTATTATCCTCAATTGGAAGAGGATAAAGTTTCGGCTATCCGTAAGGCAAATTCTGATGACACTTTCAGTTCTATTGAAAACAAGGCTACCTTAACGGAAATCCATTTTCTTTCCAATATGTTTATGGCTACTGACCAGCGTAGGTACAGAAAGGCTGCAGAGCAGGGTATTGAGTATGTGCTTCGGAGTCAATATCCCAATGGAGGTTGGCCACTTAGCTCTCCTGCCAAGGAGGATAAGGATGCTCAGATTGTCTTTGCTGGTGATGCTATGGTGAATGTTTTATTATTCCTGAGCGATATAATAGAAAAGAAGGAACCTTATTCTTATCTTTCTGATGACTTCAGGACTCGTGCGCAGGAGGCTTTTACAAAGGGCATTGCTTGTATCTTGAATGCTCAGGTCAGACAAAATGGGAAGCCTACTGTTTGGTGTGCACAACACGATCATGAGACATTGGCACCTTGCAGTGGTGGTGCAAATGAACCACCATCTTTAAGTGGAAAGGAATCGTCATCCGTCGTATTGTTGCTCATGGGCATTCAAGACCCTGATGCTTTTGTTATTGAAGCTATAGAGGGTGCTGTGGAGTGGTTTAAGAATACAGCTATCAAGGGGCAGAAACGTGAAAACTATATCAATAAACAAGGAAAACGTGATTTCCGATTGGTAAAAGATCAGCATGCTGCTGACATATGGTCACGTTTCTATACGTTAGATGACAATCGTCCATTCTATACGGATACGGATGGTGAAATAAAGTATTCTTTTGAAGAATTAAGCCGTGAAAGGCGCACTGGAGTCATGTGGTTCAGTAATGAACCAGCCAGGGTGCTCCGTCGTTACGATCGTTGGAAAGCTAAATTACAGAAATAACCGTAAGAATGTGGTTCTGGACTTGGAACTTTATCTCTAAGCCACAGAACTCCATACCATAGATTCGGTCATTGTCTTTTTGATATGAAGGACGAGGGTCTGCTGCAAGTACGTGTAGCAGGGCCTCTCTTTTATTTTCAGGAATATGCTCTAATAAATGTGGTGGAATGGTTATTTTCAGCTCGTCTGCGTTCAGGTTGTCTGTAAAGCCACCCGATGCTTCAGGGTGTGAGTCTGTATAAGGAAGATAGGGTTTTATGTCATAAATAGGAGTGCCGTTCATCAGATCTGCACCGGAGACATAAAGGATAGGACCTTCAGGTGTATCCCAATCTATTTTCAGCAAGCGGACAGAGGAAAGACCTATGGGATTAGGACGAAAAGGTGAACGAGTAGCAAAGACCCCCATGCGTACATTACCACCTAAACGAGGGGGACGTACTGTAGGATTCCATTCGTCTCTGGCTACTTCAGAAAAGCACCACAGGATCCAGATATGTGTAAAGTCCTCTAATCCTCTGAATGCCTCTGCCACACGATATTCGGGTTCAAAGATAATTCGTGCTGTCAGCTCAGGAATCACCCCACTTTGCCGGGGTACACCGAATTTAGTATTGAAGTCGCTTTCTATGTGGGCTATAACCTTCATTATTCTTTCTTGCGTATGATGGTAAGACCGTCACGAAGTGGCAGGATGACCTTTTCTACTCGGGTGTCTTTTGCCAAATAGTCATTGAATGCCATGATTCCTTTGGTTTGTGCATCTTTAGGGATAGGTGTTTCTATTACATGTCCATCCCATAGGGTATTGTCTGCCAGCAGATAGCCTCCTGGGCGGAGATGCTGGAGGACCATTTCATAATATTCTTTGTAAAGCCGTTTGTCCCCATCCACAAATGCCATATCGAATGTCACATTAAGAGTGGGAACTATATCCAGTGCATTCCCAATGATGAAGTGTATCCGGTCCTTGTAGGGCGAATTTTCAAACCAGGGACGAGTGAAATCTTCTTGTTCATCATTGATTTCTATCGTATATAGATGTCCTTCTGGTTTCATGCCTTCAGCCAGGCAAAGTCCGGAATAGCCGCTGTATGTCCCTATTTCCAAAATGTTGGTAGGGTTTATCATTTTTACGAACATTTTCAGCAGACGGCCTTGCAAGTGCCCGCTGGCCATACGAGGATAGAGAAGCTTCAGGTTCGTTTGCCGATAAAGCTTCTTCAGGTAGTCACTTTCTGGGTCGATGTGTTCCAGAATATATTGGTCTAGGCGTTCAGTTTCTGTCATTTTGTGCTTTCAATAAAAGCCTCAAGTGCCAGTCTGTAGGAATCTAGTCCAAAACCGCAGATGACTCCTTTGCAAGCAGAGGAAATCATACTCTTGTGACGGAACTCCTCACGTTGGTGCACGTTTGAGATGTGCACTTCGATGACAGGAGATTGTATGGAACGGATAGCATCCTGTAGGGCGATGGAAGTATGGGTATAGGCACCCGCATTCAGAATAATGCCGTCATAGCTGAAGCCTACCTCATGCATTTTGTCTATCAGAAATCCCTCTACGTTGCTCTGGTAGTATGTTAGCTCCACTTCAGGGTAGCGAGTCTTTAGTTCTGCAAAATAATCTTCGAAGCTACGTGCACCGTAAATGCTCGGCTCTCTTTTGCCCAGCAGGTTAATGTTGGGTCCGTTCATGATAAGAATCTTCATACGCGAATCAGAAAAAATATTTATCTTTGCATGCAAAGGTAGAAAAAAAAATGACGACAGAAGAAAAATTATCTCTTATTCTTAAGCGGTATAAGGCATACTTGCGCTTGGAAAGGGGGTATTCTGGAAATACACTGGATGCTTATCTTTCCGACTTGAGTAAACTGCTGAAGTATTTTGAGAGTGAGGGCATTAATGCTATCGATGCCACTTTACAAGATCTAGAGCACTTTTCTGCCGGACTGGCAGATATTGGCATCCATGAGCGTTCTCAGGCTCGTATTCTTTCCGGTGTCCGTTCATTTTATCGTTTTTTGGAAGTGGAGAAGGAGATTCGCCAATCTCCTGCAGAATTGCTTGAGTCTCCACAGATAGGGGTGCATCTTCCCGATGTGCTTTCCGTCCAGGAGATAGATACGTTGATAAATGCCATTGATCGTACCAAGCAGGAAGGTCAGCGGAATCGTGCTATTCTTGAGACACTCTATAGTTGTGGGTTACGAGTCAGTGAACTTTGTAACTTGAAAATGTCGGATTTGTTTTTTGAAGAGGGTTTCATTAAGGTGGAAGGAAAAGGTAATAAGCAGCGCCTGGTTCCTATTTCTCCCCGTGCCATCAAAGAACTGAAATTGTATTTCACTCAGCGGAATCAGATCAAGATAAAGTACGGAGAAGAAGATTTTGTCTTTCTTAGTTTCCGACGTGGTAACCACATTGGTAGAATTATGGTATTCCACTTCATAAAAGAGCTATGTGAGGCGACGGGCATACGTAAGACTGTCAGCCCTCATACGTTTCGACATTCCTTTGCCACTCACCTTTTAGAAGGAGGTGCCAACTTGCGCGCCATTCAGGTTATGCTGGGGCATGAGAGCATTGCCACCACGGAAATTTACACCCATATAGACCGCAGTCGTCTCCGTGAGGAGATTCTGCTTCATCATCCTCGTAACATCAGGTATTTTCAGGAGCAGCATAAAGATACTAAAATACCTTAAAATCCGTGGGTCTTTTCTACAGGAAGGACCTACTTTTAGTATATTTGCATGTTCTTTTAGTAGAAAAACAAATTTAATAACATCTATTATAATGAAAAAAGAATTTATTTTTATCGTTTCTTTGGCTATGGTTGCAGCCCTAAGTTCTTGCAGCAGCAAATTGGGTGCCTTGTCAGCTGATAATTTCACAGTAACTCCTAATCCTTTGGAGGCTCATGCTGGTCAAGTTCCTGCAACTATAACTGGTAACTTCCCAGAGAAGTACATGAAGAAGAAGGCTGTAGTAACTGTTACTCCAGTCTTGAAGTTCAATGGCAAGCAGGTGGCAGGTCAGCCAGCTACTTTCCAGGGTGAGAAGGTTCAGGGTAACCACCAGACTATCTCTTATAAGGTGGGTGGTCATTATACTATGCGTACTGCTTATGCTTATCAAGATGAGATGGAGAAGTCTGAATTATGGCTTCAGTTCAATGCAAGAGTAGGTAAGAAGGCTGTGCCAGTTCCTGAAGTAAAGGTTGCCAATGGTGTCATTGCTACTTCTGAGTTGGTTAAGCGTACTTTGGTTTCTGCTACTCCTAGCTATGGCTTGGATGCTTTCCAGCATACTATCGAGCAGAAGCAGACTGCCACTATTCAGTTCCTTTTGGGACAGGCAAACTTGCGTGCCAGCGAGTTAAACAAGGACAATATCAAGGAATTTGTGGCTAAGTTGGCTGAAATCCAGGGTAATCCTGAAGGAAATGTGCTGAACAACATTGAGGTTTCTGCCTATGCTTCTCCTGATGGTAGATATGAGCTGAATGAGCGTCTTGCAAATAGACGTGAGTCTGTTTCTACCGACTATGTCAACAAGCAGTTAAAGAAGACAAAGCTGGAGACTAACGTTGATAGCAAGTATACTGCAGAGGACTGGGAAGGTTTCCAGGAACTGGTGGGTGAATCTAGCATTCAGGATAAGGACTTGATTCTCCGTGTGCTTTCTATGTATCAGGACCCAGAGGAGCGTGAGCGTGAAATTCGCAACATCGCTACTGTATATAAGGATTTGGCAGATGGTATTCTTCCACAGTTGCGTCGTGCACGTCTGACTGCCAACTATGAGATCATCGGTCGTAGCGACGAAGAAATCGTTGCACAGCTGAAAGAAGATCCTACTAAGTTGAGTGTAGAAGAACTTCTTTATGGTGCTACCATCGTAGATTCTAACAAAGACAAGGAGGCATTCTATACTGCAGCTACCAAGCAATATCCTAATGATGCTCGTGCTTTCAACAACTTAGGTGCTTTGGCTTATCAGAGTGGAAACCTTGATACTGCAGCAAACTATTTCACTCAGGCTCAAAGAGTTTCTGGTAATTCTGCTGAGGCTAATGCTAATTTAGGTCTTATTTCTCTGCTCAATGGCAAGAAGGAAGAAGCTGCTCAGTATCTGAGCAAGGGTGGCAATGCAAACAATGTAAACGAGGCTCTTGGTGCATTGTATCTTTCACAGGGTCAGTACAGCCAGGCTGCTCAGACATTGAAGGGTACCAACTCTAATACTCAGGCATTGGCAGAGATCCTCAACAAGGATTATACTAGTGCTGCTGCTACTTTGACTTCTATCAAGAATGCAGATGCAATGACCAACTATCTGAAGGCTATTGTCAGTGCACGTACTAATGACAGCCAGGGTGTAAGCACTTACCTGCGTAATGCAATCAGCCAGGACAGCACTCTTAGAAACTATGCTAAGAATGATTTGGAATTTGCTAAGTTTGCAAGTGTGATAAGTGGTCTCTAATTTACAGTGAAAAGACTTTTTAATATAATAGTAATCCTGCTGACCGGAATGGTGGTTTTCTCCTGTTCCGGCCAGCAGGAAAAGTTTTCAGTCAGGGGGGAGTTCACTGGCTTGAACGACCTTGAAATTTATTTCTGGACACCAGAGGGTGGGCATGGTCAGGTGGACACTGTCTATGTACGGAATGGAAGGTTTGCCTATGAGAGCCCACAGTCTGCTCCAGGGTGGTATACCATGCTTTTCCAAAACATGAGTGAGCAGGTTATCTTTGCAGAGCCAGGACTGGATGTGGAAGTAGAAGCCGATGCCACCCACTTGCGTGACATGAAAATAGAAGGGGGTAAGGCTAATAAGCTTATGACAAAGTTCCGTGAGCAGATAAGTTCCGAAACTCAGATGCAAGCTATCATAAACCATGCCCAGGATTTTATAAAGAAAAATCCAAAAAGTATTGTCAGCGTCTATCTGTTTGAGAAGTATTTCCTCCAACGTCAGGAAACGGAGATGAAGCAGTTGAAGGAGCTGTTGGACATCCTACTGAAGGCACAGCCGAACAGAACCAGGCTTATCAGCCTCCAGAGCCGTATTGAAGGGGAGCAGCAGATGAAGGTGGGCGTTCCGGCTGCTGATTTCCATGTGCGGGACATAGACGGGGTGGAACATGAGCTCTCATCTTATAAGGACAGTACCTTGCTGCTTTGTTTTTGGGCTAATTGGAACATTGACAGTCGAGATGAACTTCGTCCTCTCCGTAAAGATTATAAGACGTGGAAGAAAAAGGTTCCCATCCTCACCATTTCACTGGACCTTATGAAGGTTTCTTGGCGAACTTTTTTGCGTATAGATTCCGTTCCCGGTCATCACGTTTGTGACCTTCGTGCTTGGGACAGCCCTATTGTGAAAGCATATGGAATCAATGAACTTCCCACCTATATCTTAGTCAAGGATGGGAAAATCATCGCAAGGGAAAACAAAATAGAGGTTATTAAGGATAAAATCAACTAAGTTTTTTGGTCATGGTAAGTAAGTTGTACCCATCGGCTGTCCGCTGATAGGAAACTGTATCCATGTATTCTTTTATCAGAAAGATGCCTAGTCCTCCTATTTTACGTTCTTGGGCATCAAGGGTAGTGTCCACTTCGGGAGCTTGAGTGGTAGGGTCAAACGGAATACCTGCATCTTTTACTTGAGCTGTGAGTATGCCATTTTCTTTGCTGATGAAGATTTTAAAAGAATGAACCTCATTTTGAGGGTATGCATAGAGAATCACGTTGGTCACAGCTTCTTCCAACACTAGGTTCAACTTGAAAACCAAGCTTTTTTCCAGTGCCAGCTCTTCGCAAACCTCCTCTACAAATACGGCTAATTTAGGTATGACATTCAGGTCATTTGTCAATTCTATTTGTTTCTTCATGCTTATTGCAGGTAAAACTATGCAAATTAAACCCTTTTTGAGAAGAAAAACAAAAAATATTGTAATGATTATTGGCTGAAAACATTAAATTTGCAAGTGATATTCTAGTATTGCGGATGGAAAATGCACTTTTTTTAGGGTTGAATATCTATGCTTGGATTACCATATTCTTGTTGGTATTCAAGTTGATAATGTTGATAACCGGAAAGTTGTCTTCTGATATTGTGGCCTTTATTATCATAGCAGTGCTGCTGCTTACGGGTACATTGTCAGAGCAGGATGGTTTGTCAGGATTCAGTACCACATCCGTTATTACCTTGGGTGTCTTGTTCATCGTGATTGGGGGGCTGATTCATTCCGGAGTTACTCACTTGGTGGAGCGTCGTATTTTGGGTAAACCGAAGACACCTTTTTCTGCATTGGCACATCTTATGCTTCCCGTTGCCAGTCTAAGTGCTATTTTCAATAATGCAGCTGTGGTGGCTTTGTTCATAAACATTGTTAAGATGTGGGCAAAGCGTATCAAGATAGCTCCTTCCAAGTTGCTGCTCCCCATGAGTTATGCTGCCACTTTGGGTGGTGCCTGTACTTTGGTGGGTTCTACGTCCAACTTGATTGTTGCTGGTCTATATGAGGAGGAGATGGGAAGATCCATGAACTTCTTTGCCCCTTTTTTCCCAGGTTTCTGCTGCTTGTCCGTTTGTATTGCTGCGGTGCTTTTGCAACGAAAGCATTTGCCTGACCGTAAAGCCCCTGAAGAAGCATTTGAGAGTCGTGCGGAATATACGGTGGAGTTGATGGTGCCTACAGAGAATGAACTGGTGGGGAATACCATTGAACAATCTGGACTCGCCAATGTGAATGGTGGGCATCTGATTGAGATTGTCCGTTTTGATCGTGAGATTATATCACCTGTGCCAGCCGATGAATTCATTTTGGGTGGCGACCACTTGGTATATTCTGGTAAGATAAATTCTATTTTGGAACTTCGTGAAACGTATGGTCTGGTGAATGCTACCCATCATGTATATAATCAGAATGAGATATCCAAGAACCGTAAGCTTCAGACGGGAACTGTAGCTCCTAACAGCCCGTTTGTGGGACATAGGATGATAGACTTGAACTTTGAGGATGAAAATGATGTTGTTTTGGTAGCAGTGGCTCGTGAAGGTGAGCGTATTCAGGGTATACCTCGTGAGATAGTTCTGCGTGCGGGTGATACCTTGTTGCTGGAGGGAGAGAAACTGAAGCCAGAGCATTTCATGGATACCTTGTTGTTCTTTGATTCCATAGCTCTGCCTCAAGAAGGAAACAGAACCATCATTGCCTCGTTGATTGTGCTGAGCATGGTGTTACTTACCGCTTTAAATGTTATGTCTTTGTTGAAAGCCTGCTTGCTGGCTGCCCTTGCCATGATGGCATTTGGCTGTTGTTCTGCCCAGCAGGCCCGTCAGAGCATTAACTGGAAGCTCCTCATGGTGTTTGTAGGCTCTTATTGTATAGGTCATTCCATTTCCGTGACGGGAATAGCTGACCTTTTGGCCTTAGGTGTCTCCCATTTATGTGGATCCAATGCCTTTGTAGCTTTGGTGCTTATCTGCTTTTTTGGCTGCATCCTCACAGAGTTCCTTTCCAATGCCTCTGCAGGAGCCTTGCTGGCACCGGTGGCACTGAAGACTGCCATATCACTAGGGTGCAATCCTACTGCCTTCTGTGTGGGGCTGATGCTTTCAGTAACCTGTGGACTGGCTACTCCGGTGGGCAGTGAGACCAACTTGCTTATCTATGGTCCCGGTGGTTTCAAGTTCATGGATTTTGTGAAGACAGGTTTCCCTTTGAACATGCTGATGTTGGTCACCAACGTACTGATTGTCTCTATTTTCTATTTATAATATTAAAGGTATATAGAATAACAGAAACCGCCGATTATCCGTGAATGGATAGCCGGCGGTTTCCTATTTCTAGTTTAACCAGTTATTCGAACTTGAACAATTGGGTAAAGCCTGTAATCTTAAATACCTGCATAATCTCATCATTTGCTCCCCTTATAATGGCGTCTCCACCTTCTACCATTGTCTTCTTGCGCAGGGCAAGCAGACAACGTAAGCCGGAACTGCTGATGAACTCCAGGTCTGTACAGTCCAAAATGATATGTTTATCAGCATTTTCCATCAAAGGATTCAGGTCCTTGCTGAACTGCATGGCTGCCAGGGTATCCAGGCGTCCTTTTAAGATTCCAGTCAGCACATCTCCGTCTTTAATAATCTCCAAATTCATCGTTGTTTTTATATTTTTCGCAAAAGTAATAAAAAGTTTCTACATGGGACTTAAAATCAAATAATTTTTAGAAATTATATTGAATTTTTCCGATGAGGCTACGCCCTTGCTGAGGTATGCCATTTCTCAGGATGCCTCCCACTACATAATCCCTGTTCATCAGATTCCTGACGTCCAGGGAGAACTTGAATTTCTTCCATCGCCAGTCGGCTCCAAAGTCCATTGCATAGTAGGAACCTTGGTGTTCCACTAGGGTTCTAGGGTTGTTTATAACCATGATAGCTATCAGGTTGTTGGTCAGTAGCCATTGGCTGCCTCTGAACTTCACGTCGCTGTGAATCCACAGGTCACCTAGCTCATCGAGGTTCATCACTTGGTATGCAGCATTCAGGTTTCCCATGAATCTAGGGAGATTACAGATGGTGTGCAGGGTGTTTTCAGGAGCGGCATAGCCTTCCACCTTCGACGGGTACTGGTAGCTCAGGTTCAGGTTTATGCGTATCTTAGGGGTTTGGAACTTGATGATCTGTTCCGCACCTAGCATGTCCACCCTACCGGAGTTTACCATGGTATAGTTGCTGGTTTCTCCCGTACTTTTATCCAGCATGTTTGTCACGCTGTAGAACACCAAGTCGGTGGCCTTGTTGTAGAAAAAGTTTGTTTCTGCTGTAATCTTCCCTTTGAAAAGGCTGTATTCCACATCCATCTGGTAGGAGTCCATCTCCTGTGGGGTCATGTACGGTCCTCCTCCAAAGAGAGGGAAGGTGCTGGACCGGTACAGGTATGGTGCATCCACGAAGGAGTGGGAGTAAGCCAGACGGATATTCATGTTCTTCCTAGGCAGCCATATGAGTGCCATTCTAGGGGAGAGGTTCGATGCCCGGGTATCTAGCAGACGGAATTTCTTGTCGTAGCGCAGTCCCACGTTTCCGATGAACTTATCAGAGAAATGGTGTTTCAGCTGTGCGAAGGCAGAATAGGTCCTTTCGTTCTGTTGCAGGAGGAAGTTGTTGAAGGTGAACACCGGTTCATTTCCGTAGAAATCTCCCATGGTAAAGCTTCCGCTAGTCACGCTGAAGAATTCGGCTTGCACGCCGGCTAGCAAGGTACCGTATTGGCCCTTTTGGTCGCCGTAGTTTATACCCCCTTGGAGAGAACCACCCAACGTATAGTCATCCCATTCCAGGTCTTGCCATACACCTTGGCACATCGGATTCAGGTCTCCGAAGCCCAGCTCACGTAGCATCAATTCGGCTACGTCTTGCCTGATTTCGTCACCCATTATGTTATAGAATGATGTACTCTCGCTGTCGGCATAGAACTGCCCGGTGAAGAATTTGTTTCCCCAGGTCTTGTCGTAGCTGATGGAGCCTCTGATGGCCGTGCGGCTAGTACCCGGTGCGTTGCTGTGTACCTTTCCGTACAGGTCATAGGTGTAATCTTGAAACATCTGCACCACATTGGTGTGAGGCACCAGCTTGGAGTGTTGCATGCTGAACTGTATGGTGATGTCCTTCCACTGACCCCTCATACCGAAGTCGTAGGCAGGTTTTTTGTTGTAGCCACCCCTATACAGGTTCTTATCGTCTTTCTGACCCTTTGAAGTATAGATGCTTGCCCATGCCATCATATCATGGTCCACACCTCCCAGTCCTGTCAGGAAAGACCCTCCATAGGTGTTGAAACTACCCACATGCAGTGCACCCTGGCTACCATCCAACTCTGCTCCTTTACGGGTGATGATGTTCACCACCGCACTCAGGGCCACGTTGCCGTAGAGTGAGGAGGCAGGGCCTCGGAGCACCTCTATACGCTTCACCTTGTCCAGGGTGGTACGGAAGTCGGGCGCTTCCGCATTGCCGGCACCACTGTTCAGTCTTTTGCCGTTCAGCAAGAAGAGCACGTCCTCCTGAGAGAAGCCATAGATGCCACGCATGGCTATGTTGTCCTCCGCACCCGATATCTCGCTGATGCTAGGGACGTAGAGCTTCAGCAGCTCACCTACGGTCTGTGCGCTGGAGTGTTCTATCATCTCTTCGGTTATCAGCACAATAGGTACTGGCGACTCGCTGATATCCTCAGCTTGTGAGGAGGCGGTCTCGATGGTCACGACACCTCTTTTCAGCGACCTGATGATAGCGTTGAATCGAGGTCCTTCGTTTTCTCCGGTGTAGTTAGGTGCCACAATCAGCAGTTTGCTGGCGTACTCCCTGGCCATGTCTTCCTGGTCCATGTACAGGTAACTAAGCGCCATCAGTTGGAAGACTATGAACTTGGAATTGTTGTCTGTCACTTCTTCCTCCAGTTCCTTTCCAAGCTCAATGGTTTCCTCGAAATGCCCCAGCTGGTAGGAGTTGTTCATCGCCAAGAGTTCCTGTATATGCTCCGCAGATACATTTTGCAGGTTTTGTGCCTGTCCGTCCAGTCCTAGCATGAAGACCATCAGGCACAGGAGTATGAATCTCAGTATTTTCATTTCACGGATTTAGCAGGTATGATAAAAGTGAAGGTACTGCCTTTGCCCTTGTGGGTGTCCAGCAGGATTTTCCCTTTGTGTTTGTTTACTATGATATCCCAGGTAAGGTACATGCCCAGGCCGGTTCCTTGTCCCACAGGTTTGGTGGTGATAATCTCATGGAAGATTTTCTCCTTCACTTCTTCAGCGATGCCCATTCCGTTGTCGGCAAGTACCAAGGTGAGGGTTTCCTTCTCATAGGTCATCTTCACGTCGATGGTAGGCATATAGTCGGAGCCCATCTCCTTTGCCTTTTCCCTCACGGTGTAGCAGGCATTGTTCATCACGTTCAGTACGGCACGGCACAGATCCTGCGGGATGACCATCAGCTGAGGCATCTTGTCGGGGTAAGATTCGTGCAGGCTCACGTTGAAGTTCTTGTCATTGGCCCTCATGGAATGGTAGGATAGCCATACATACTCATGTACCAGCTGGTCCACACGGGTAGGGAGGAACTCATCCTCCTTGCCACGGCTTTGCAGCAAGATGCTGTGTATGATGCCGATGGACCGCTCTCCGTACTCCTGAATCTTCTTCAGGTTTTCTTGCAGGTCGGCCGTAATGTCATCTATCTCTTCCCGGTCCTCAGCCTTCAGCTTATCCTCGTTGTCCTCTAAAATCTCCGTCATGTCATCCAGTAACTTGTTGCTCAGCTTGCTGAAGTTGATGACAAAGTTCAGCGGATTCTGTATTTCGTGGGCAATACCGGCCACCAGCATGCCCAGAGAGGCCAATTTCTGCTGAGCCCGTAGTTGCTGCTGAAGGTTTGTTACCTTGTTCTGCAGGTTTTGAATCTGATCTTGTTCGCTCATACTTTTAGCTATTTAGTCCACAAGTTTAAGTGTGATTTTACAATCTGTATATTCGTTTTTCACGGAATCTATCTCAATGTTGCCACCCACTTCCTGCATGGCTCTCTGGCAGAAGTACAGACCCAGACCGCTGGCTTCGTTGGTAGGCTTGGTTGTGAAGAACGGGTCGAAGACATTCTGTTGGATTTGCTTCTCTATACCGATACCGTTGTCGAAGAAGTTCACCACAGCCATACCGTCCTCCTTTTTCAGGCTCACTTTTATCTTCGCCTTGTAGCCAGGGAACTTGGCAGCCTTGCGCCGGATGGCATAGATACTGTTCTGGATGACGGACATGAACGTTCTGGTCATCCATTCGGCCTGTCCCATGGCCTTCATCGGCTTGTCGCTCAGTTCCGTCTCTATCTCGATGCCCAGTTCCTCAATATCCTTTTTGTAGTACTTTTCCTTGGTTCGTTCCACACACAGGTGCAGGGCAGAGTTCACGTCTATCGGATGTGGGGTTTCCGGGTGGTCGTTCAGCATTTCCTCCATAGCCTTCAGGATACGGCTGGTGCTCAGTCCGTGCTCCTCTATCTTGGCAAGGTTTGCCTCCATCATGCCCATGATGTCTACCGCATCCTCATAGTTTTCCTTCTGCATGCTTTCCTTCTCATCCTCCACGTCTTCACGCAGGTCCTTCACCAGTTCACGCGTCAGGTGAGAGAAGTTGTTGATGTAGTTCATCGGGTTCAGGATACGGTCCACCAGACCACGGATCAGCTTACCCACGGTAGCCTCCCTTTCCTGTCTGATGAGCTGCGATTGCGTATCCCTCAGCTTCACCAGTGTCTTTTCCAGTTCGTGGCTTTTCTGCTCTATCTCATTCTTCTGTTCTATTACCTGCTTCGTACGTTTCTTCACCGTTTCTTCCAGCTTTTCGTTCTGCGCCATGATTCTGCGGGTTCTGAAACGCAGGAACTGGTGAATCAGAAGACCTATCACCAGCAGGTAGAACATGAGGGCATACCTGCTCAGGTAGAATGGGAAAGGAATATGGAATTTGTAGGTTTCGGATTCCACTATATTGCCATATGCATCCATGCAGCGAGCCCGTAGTTCATAGTCACCGAAGCTCAGTTGGTAAAGGTTCTCGGTCTGGTCCGTTCCCCAGTCCGTCCACTTGTCATTTTCCTTCAGTCTGTAGCTGTAGAGTGTCTTGCCCACCGGATGCTCAAAGTCGGTAGCCATGGTAAACTCCAGGTATCTTCCATCCTGTTCCACGTGCCTCAGGTACATCTTTGGGATATAAGGAGGCTCTGTGTCGCAGTAAGGCAGATTCATACGGATCATACCGAAGTCGCCTCCTAGCCAAACCTCAGCAGAGTCGGCATGTACGGTCTGGATGGTAAAGTCCTTAAATGCCTTTACCCGTGTAGCCAGGAACGTCTCCTTGCCCCTGTTCCATTCCACCTGCACGCCCTGTCCGTTGTCCAGGGTAGACCAGTAACGTCCGGTTCTGTCGGTATAGTCCAGCAGGATTGACATTCGTTTGCTGTCGCCCCGTTTGAATTCCTTCTCATTCTTGGCCATGCTGTACACATCGCCATCCACGGTCAGCACCCAGAGTGTACCGTTGTCATCGTATTCCATCTTGATGACATTAGGCAGCGTGCTCAGCAGTTCATCCTTGCCGTTCCGGTAGTGTCGGTGCACGCCACCCACTTCACCCGTGAGCACATGATCCTCATTCTCTATTAAGACCGAAAGCGTATGCCGGTTTGTCACCTGGTGCAGACTACCTTTATCATAGATATATAAACCTTGTGCGGTGGCAGCCATCACGTTTCCTTGTTTGGAGCGGTCCATGTGCCAGCAGGCCTGTTTGATTTGCGGGAGTTGTTTAAATGAGTTTCCTTCCTGAATGAAGAGACCCTCTATAGTTCCCACCAACAGAGTCTGAGGCCCTACACGCTTGATGGAGGTAACCTCACCCTGCAGACCGTCGGAGTCCTGGTAGCGCGTCAGCTCGTGCGTACCCTGGATGCAGAACAGACCATTGGAAGAAGTACCCCAGATGGTACCCCGTTCCTTATCCCACCAGAGTTTGTTGATGTTGTTGCTGCACAGTCCGTTTCTCGTGGTAAGGGTTTGCAGCACCTTGTTATTTTTCAGGAACACCAGACCATTGTTTTCCAGACAGTAGATGGTTATGTCGTCTACCGTCATGGAATAGTCCACCTTGTAGTTGTTCCACGTGATAGGAGGTTGTGTAGGGAAAAGTCCTTCCTGCACATCTTGTTTCACATCCTTTCCGTCCTTTACCATGTAGGTATTTCCTTCCGAAGTATGGAAGCAGATGTTACCCTGCCTATCCTGGACTATTCTGTCCACCTCGCCCACATCCCTTCGGATGGAGTCGTTCACGATGAAATGGATGCTCAGGTCATAGCCTTTGTCCTGGATATAGCCCAGTACGTTGAAACCACCGAACCACACATTCTCCTTGTCGTCCTTGAACAGACAGAGCACACGGTTCACGTTGGGCGTATGGAACACTTGCCATTCCGCATGGTCAAAGACCAGCACCCCTTCAAAGTTGGCCACAAAGGTACGTCCCTTCTTGTCGGTCAGGATATCAAAGTTTCGGTTGTGTGCCTCATATTCCCTGTTCAGGTAGTTCTTGAAGAAAGGCAGACCTTTACCGTTTCCTTGGCTTGAGATACTATTCTGTGCCGTCAGGCTGGTGCATGCCATCAGCAGGACCAGTATGTAAAATAATCTCTTCATAGGCTATCTCTTGTCAAGGAAGGTTTCATAGTTTATGGTAGAGCTCACATAGTTGGTCCACTCCTCCGGGGTGAATTCCCGTTGCAGGTTCCGCCTTAGTCTTCTTCTCATCTCCGGCAGGTTATAGTTCATGGTCAGGATATCTCCGTTGTGATATCCCACCACCAGCTCATCGTTTCTTAGGATGGAGCACAGTGGCCAGCTTCTGGCACCGTTGTCGCTCCGGCTCACCATATCGTCCACGGGAACCACCCATTCCTGCAGTTCCGTGCTATAGTCCGTGAAGACATATTCAGCTCCCTGTATTTTCGGCAGGTAGAGCATATACACATGCGTATCCATGGACGTGCTCATCAGCAAGTCCTTGTCATACTGCAGGCTGGTGATAGCCGACCGATGACCGATGATGGTACCCACAGTGTTCAGTCTCAGGTCCTTGACTAGGATGTCCCCGTCCTTCATACCTAGGAAGTAGTAGCGGTATTTGGGCACATAGATAGCTGAAGTTATCACCCCGTTCACCTTAAAATCGAAGTTGGACAGCTGGAAATCATCATCCAGGAGCATGGCCGTGCCATCCACAAAGATGATATAGATTTTACCATTCAGCATGATTACGGTTTGGATAGGTCTCGGGAGGCCCATGTGGTGTACCACTTGGTTCATATCCATGTCGAACACATAGAGTTCCCTTCGTCCACCCAGCAGCAGCCGGTTGTCCAGCAGCTTCAGCATGTGGTTGAAGTTGCTTCCGTAGAGTTGCGCCACGACACGCCCCTTTCCTTGGTATGGAGCCATATATAGTGCCCCGTTCTTGTCCAGCGCATAGGCATAGTCCTCAGCGCCGAACACTGCTCTGAAGCTGTACTTTGGGTTCGACAGCAGCCGTTGCCCCGAGACTTTATCGCTCTGGTCGTTTATGGTAAAGATATCTCCATAGTCGGTCACAGCCACGAAGCCGTCTCTTGCGTCAATGGAAGAAATTCCCCGGATAGAAGCGTTAGTCTTCGTGTTGTACGACCCCAGTCCGGTTGTATTATCCATGGTAGCCTGCAGCAGGCTGGTGAACACCTCCGGTGTGTATTGATTCCCCTTGTACCGGTCCAGGAACACCAGTGCCGCGTTGGTCAGCATACGCGCCAGTTCCTCGTTTCCGCTCTGCCTTTGGCTGATGGAAGTTGATCCCAGGCTTCTGGCCAGCGTACGGTAGCTCAGCGTATCCATGACACGCCGGTCATGTTCACTTACTTGTTGTGCATCCAGGGCCAGTTTTGCCAGACGTTCAGCCTGGTTACGCATACTGTCGGCTCTGATGGCCTCCACGCGTGCCCGGCTTTCGGCCAGACGGGCCAGGAGCTGTTCTTCCTCGGCCCTTCTTCGCATCTCCACAGCCAGCGCCGTCTGCTTTTCCGCCTCCTCACGCTGTCGGTCAGAGATATCCTTCTGTTGGTAGGCTATCTCCTCCAGCTGTTTGCTCACCCTTTGCACCACATTAGCCCGCCGTTCCACATCCATGGAGCGGTTCACCTGTTTTGTCAGGTCTTCTATGTTCTCATCCAGCCGGCTTTTGGTCAACATATACGTGGTTATTCCCACGGCAGCGCACAGCACCAAGATTCCGGCAAGATAGAGGAGTCTTTTCATATTTTATTTGCGTTTAATTACAAGCATGGTTACATCATCGCTCTGTTCCGTATTACCGGCCCATTCTGCCACGGCAGCCCGTACGGTATCTATGGTTTCCTGGCTGGTTTTCTTTCCGCAGGTACGCAGCAGTTCTTCCAGCCTCTTCTCGCCAAACTGTTCCCCGTCCTTGTTCATGGCCTCGGTCACACCGTCGGTGAATGTAAAGAGCATGTCTCCCTTCTCCAGGGTAATCTTGTCGTTCTTGTACTGGAATTTCTCCACGGCACCCAGTACCATGTTGCCCTGTGCAGGCACCACCTCCACCTTACCGTCGGCATGTACCACATAAGGAGGGTTATGTCCCGCGTTGGTATAGTCTATTTCACCTGTGCTGATGTTCAGTCGTCCGTAGAACACTGTCACGAACATACCATCCACGCTTTCCCCGCACACCAGGTCGTTCACGTTGGTCATACAGTCTTTGCTTACCAAGTCCCGCAGACCTGTAGCTTTCAGCAGCGTACGGCTCACTGCCATGAACAGGGCAGCAGGCACCCCTTTGCCCGACACGTCGGCCATCACGAATCCCAGTCTGTTCTCATCCGTCTTGAAGTAGTCGTAGAAGTCGCCTCCCACATCCTTGGCAGGGTCCATCAGTGTAGCCATGTCATAGAGGTCCTTCGGCAGCACATTCTTGTTGGTAGGCAGGATGGCATGCTGTATTTCGCTGGCTATCCGCAGGTCGCTTTGGATATCCTTCAGCTGCTCATGCTCCTTCTGGCTTTCCCTGATGAACCTGATTTGCTCCACGGCATTGTTGATACTCTTCTGCAGGTCGTCCAGGTCTATCGGCTTCGTTGCAAAGTCGAATGCTCCGTTGTTCATGGCCGTACGTATATTCTCCATATCTCCGTAGGCAGAGACCATGATTACCTTCAGGGCAGGGTTTCTCATTTCGTTCACCTTAGCCAGCATGGTCAGACCATCCATCTCAGGCATGTTGATGTCGCTCAGGATGATATCGATGTCCGGATGCAGCAGCAGTTGCTTCAGACCTTCAATACCATTGTGGGCGAAGAAGAATTCATATTCTCCTTTTCGAATCTTTCGGCGGAAGTATTGGGTGAGGAGCACCTCCAAATCCACCTCATCATCTACACTTAAAATCTTGATAGGCATAATTCTATGTTTTTTATTTGTTTAATATAATCATTTGTTTCAAAGCGGAATGAAAATCACGGTAGCCACTACTGAAGTCACCAGCGTGATGAAGTTCATGGGCACCCCTATCCGTGCAAAGTCGCCCATGGTATATCCAGCCGGGGCAGAGACCAGTTCATGCGTATCGCAGCTGCCTGGTGTGGCAAAGCTGCTGGAGGCACAGAACATGATAGCCACCATGAAGGTGAGCGGGTTCACACCCATGTTCGATGCGATGTAGAATCCCACCGGGGCGAACACCGCCGCTGCTCCCACGTTACTGATGAACTCCGTGATGAACGTGGTGATGGTACAGATGATGAGCAGTGCCAGGATAGGGTTTGTACCCGCGAGTCCCTGTACCAGGGTAGCCATCTTTGCAGCCAGCCCCGTATCATTGATGGCCGTAGCCAGACAGATACTGCCGCAGTACGAGCACAGCAGCTGCCAGTTCAGGCTACTTTGGAACTGCTTCACAGACAGACACCTGATGCCCACCAGCAAGAAGCAGGCCAGGATACAGCCGTGCAGCATATCTATCAGGTTCAGCGCGTTGGCCACCATGATACCCACTACAGAGAGGGTAGCGATAGCTGTCTTGTTGCCGCTCACCGGCACCGGCAGGTTGTCCAGGAACATCATCTCATACTGGAATTCCTCCGGGTTCATCGGCTGCCCCTCGAACAGCAGGATATCCCTGCTTCGCAGCACTATGTCGTGCGGAATGGTCTGCAGCTGTTCACCGTTTCGTGCCACAGCCACCAGCACCACATTGTACCGTTTCTCAAAGTCGGTTTCCAAAATCCGGTTCCCCACCAGCGGACTAGCCGTGAGCAGTGTCACCATCTGGAACACCCTGTTTCGTTTCAGCTCGCTTGCTCTGAATACATGATGGGTGGCACTCACCAGCCCCTTCTGGTTGCGCATGGCCAGCACGCTCCGGATACGCCCTGTATATACCAGCTTGTCGCCTCCCAGGATGAACTCATCCTTAGACACCGGGAAGATCACCTCCCCGTCGAATCGCACGATTTCCAGCAGACGGCTGCCGTTCACCTTGTTCAGCCCTGCTTCTTCCACCGTCTTTCCCACACATTCAGCCTCGGTAGGCACCAGCAGTTCCACGCTGTATTTCGTATTATTGTTTATCGTCTCTGTACCCGGTGTCCTTACCGGAAGCATTCGCACCAGCAGGTTCATGGCTATCAGACCCACTATCGCCACGCACACACCCGGCAGGAACGGCGTGAACAGGTTCATCTGGATACCCGTCTCCTCCAGGTACACCGAGCTCACCATCAGGTTGGCCGGGGAACCTATAAGGGTACACATACCTCCCAGGCAGGCCGCATAGCTCAGTGGGATAAGCATTCGGCTGGGGGCCAGGTTCAGGTTCTTGCACCAGAGCATTACCACCCGGTAGAACACAGACACCAGCGTCTCGTTGTTCAGGAACATACTCAGGGCACCCACCGGCCACATCAGCTTGTTCAACGCCCTGCGGTACGACTTCGGGTTACCCATCACGTTCTTCACCGTCCAGTCCACCACGCCCGCCTTCACCAGACCGTTTACCAGCACCAGCAGCATGATGACCAGCCATACGGAGTCGTCGGAGAACGATTCAAGTCCCCTTCGGGTGGTCACGCACCCCGTTACGATGAGTACCCCCATGCTCATGAGGCTCACCACATCGCCCGGCAAGTTTGTGGTCACACTCAACCCAAACTTACCTATCATCACCCCGATGGTGATCCATGCAAAGATACTCAGTCCTAACCACTCCATAGTTCGTATTTCTACGTGCGCATACACATTCGCGCACGAGCGCACACGCTGTTTAAGTCACAAAAATAATTATTTTGTTTAAAAAGGAAAAAGAAAAACCGAAAATTCATATATTTGCAGCTAGAACCTTTAGAAAAATGCGAAAACTGCTGTTTTTTCTTCTTTGGCTTTCTGCCACCCTTGCACAGGCACAAGCTCCCCACGGCATCACAGAAATGAGCCTTCTGCCCGATGTACCCCAGGAAGTATATACCTACCAGGACACCTGCCGTATCCTGGAAGGCCGTTTCAATGGCACAGGTCCCCAGTTCCTGGTCTACCCCGACGGCAGAGTCACCTCCCGTCAGGCTGTGGAGCTCGTGGCACAGACCGGGCTCGATGAGCTGGTACACCAGTATGCCGGCAGCGTCATGGTGGTGAACCCCGTAGGAGAGAAGTGGGACAATACCGCCGATTACCAGGCTTACCAGAGCCTCCTGAAACGCCTCTATGCCTTCATGAACCTCAAGGTCATCGGCATTGGCAGGGGAGCCACTTTCGTGAACCAGACCATCGGTCAGCAGCCAGCCGAGGTAGCCGGACTCGTGAGCATCCAGGGCCAGCCCGGAAAGCCTACCGGAGCCACCTCACCCGTGCCAGCCTACATCAGCGGGAACCGCAAGACGGCTGCCCAGTACATCCGGCAGAATGCTGCCCGCCTCACCCACAAGAGCCCCATGCTGGAGCGCTATGTGAACCCCACCGACACCCTCCTGCAGGTGGTGAGCAGCACCCGGAAGGCCAGCCTGAAAGAGACCGTGGCCGAAGCCTGGGAACAGGTGCTGAGCCACAACTACCGGTTCAACAATTATCGGCATACCTGGTACACCGGAACCCCATACGGTCAGTACGGAGACTACATGACCGCCCCCTATATCCGTCCCGAAGCCTGGGGTGTGAAACGCGTATCTGTGCGGAAAGACATCACCGGCACGGGCGACTTCATCTGGTACGAGTTCCACCCCGAAGCCACCCAGCATGCCCCTGCAGGCACCGTTCCTCTGGTCCTTCTGCTGCACGGCAACAACAATGACCCACGCACCCAGCAGGAAACCTCCGGTTTCATCGAGCTCTGTGCTCAGGAGAACTTCGTGGTGGCCGAGCTGGAATGGCAGAACAGCCCTGCGTTCATGGGCCTGGACGGTATAGAACAGGTGGTGTACTACCTCCTGCGCACCTATCCCCAGCTCGATGCCAGCCGTGTATATGCCGAAGGCCTCTCTGCCGGAGGCTTCACCGCCACGGCCCTGGGTGTACGGAAGAGCCACCTCTTCGCTGCCGTAGGCTCGCATAGCGGAGGACTCATGCCACAAGGCTACCGCTGGGGCTACAGTGCCCAGGGACTCCTCACCGAGGCCCGTCAGAAACAGGCAGCAGGCATCCGCATGCCTTACTTCCTCGTCACCGGGCACGACGATGATGCCGTGGTCTATCCCACTGCCCAGAACTATGAGAAGAACGCCATCTTCCATGCCTGGCGCCTCTACCAGACCTTGAATGCCATGCCCGTGACGCAGCAGCCCGACTTCAGCGTGGACCCCGTCTTCGGCATCACCTTGCAGGACCGCCAGCGCACTGCCACCCCACAGGGCATCACCCTGGAGAGTGGCCAGCTCTATTCCGATGGCAAGCCCCTCATCAAGCTTGTCACCCTCATGGACTGGGGGCACTGGAACTTCCCACCCGATGCCCGCGTCATGTGGGACTACTTCAAGCTCTGGAGCCGAGACCCACAGACCTTGGAGAGCGTGTATCATGGCAGTTTCTCCACCCCGGAGCAGGTAGAAGCCAGCGTACGCCAGCAGCTGGAGACCTATCCCGCCAGCACCCTGAAAGACCTGTATAAGAACTTCTTCCAGGATGCCTTCGGACCCGGTCACCTCATGAGCAGCGGCCCCCAGGCTGAGGCCAGTGCCCGTGCCTACCTGGAGCAAGAATGCCAGGAAGCCCAGCGCGACGGCAACCCCGGTCCACCCTATGAGCTTACCGGCAGCCACGGACGCTTCTATCGCGTGAACCTCTCCGTCATAAACAGCGGTAAGGTACCCTTGGACACCTTCCTCGATGCTTTTCTGGCCAGTGCCCGCCAGTTCACCCTTCCCCCGCTGAGCCAGTGGAAGGCAGAGTGGAAAGACACGGAACGCATCATCCGCAGCGTGAACCCCCGTCTTCCCGACTTGGAAGCCGACTCTCAGGCCCTGCAAGCCCTGCTGGAGAGCGGACAGTATGCCAGCCATCACAGCACCGCCTATCAGGAAGCTTACAAGCCCCATTATCGCCTCATAGAAAGTACCATCTTCAGGGAGCGCCTGCTTCCCCTGTTAAAATAGATAGAATCATGGATCAGAAAACCAACAAAGAAGAATTTCTCCGCCTCCTGCGCAGCACCGGCCGCGAAGGAGTAGAAGACCTCATACAGGAGCTGGAACGCCTAGGCTTCTTCACCGCTCCTGCCAGTGCCGGCCATCACCTCAATACCGAGGGAGGCCTGGTGCAGCACAGCCTGAACGTGTGTCGCGTGGCCCTTCGCCTGCGCGATGAGATGGAAGCCCTGTGCCCCGCCATCAAAGGTCAGTGCCCCGACGACAGTGTCATCTTGGCCAGCCTCCTGCACGACGTATGCAAGGCCGACGTCTATAAACGCACCGTGAAACGCCGCAAGAACGCCCTGGGCCAGTGGGAAGATGCCGAAGGCTACAGGTGCAGTTACCGCGATTTCCCCATGGGTCACGGAGAGAAGAGCGTGATAGTGCTCCTCTGTTCCGGCCTTCAGCTCACCGATGAAGAGATGCTAGCCATACGCTGGCACATGGGTGCCTGGGAGCTCCCCATGCAGAGTTTCGAGTCGGAGCGCAACCTAGACACTGCCCGCACCCTTTACCCCCTGTGTGTCATTATCCAGTGTGCCGACGGTTTGGCAGCCAGCATTTTGGAGACCACCCCACAAGATTTAGAAAGTTTATAAACGAACTAAAAAACACAGATACGATGGAAGCCAGTTGGTTATGGAACAGAAAGGCAGCGCTCCGTGAGGGTCAGCTGCAGGTAGGCCCCACCCGCATGGTCATTGGCCTTTTTTCCCTGCTATGTGCAGGCATTTTTCTCATGGGCGGTCTGTTGCCCGAAGGCTTGTTGCCCGCCCTCCTGGGTTTGGCAGCCACCGTGGTAGCCCAGCCCCTGCTTTACAAGTTGTTGTGCCACGTCACCCACCAGCGCCTAGCCATCAAGCCCCGTTCCAGGATAGCCCTCATCGTTCAGGGCCTGTTCTTCCTGGCCATCATTACCCAGCTGGGTTACAATGAGGCTCCCGGCCGGGTGAACTTCTGGGTGCTCATCGTGGGTTATCTGCTCAGTGCCGGACTGGCAGTGCTGCTGAGCAGGTGGGTATGTATTCCAGCTCCGGAGGAGAAAGAAAAGTAGAGAATCATGATAAAAGACCTCCTTTTAGTAGGTTTAGGCAGCGGGTTAGGCGGCATGTGCCGTTACCTTGTTTCCCAGTTGCTGGTTACCACCCAGAACGGTTTCCCTTGGGGGACCTTCACGGTGAATATAGTGGGCAGTCTGCTCATCGGCCTCCTTTGGGGGCTCAGCAGCCGCTTTCCTAGCTTGTCTCCAGTCCTTACCCTGCTGTTCATGGTAGGTTTCTGTGGAGGTTTTACCACCTTTTCCACCTTCTCCAGGGAGGGCCTTTCCCTGCTGCAGACGCAGAACTACACCCTTTTCCTGCTTTACACCCTGGGCAGTGTGGTGCTGGGAATTCTAGCCGTGATGGTGGGGTATTTTGGGGGGAAATAAAGATTTATATCATTCTGATAAAAGTCTTTTCCCATGCAAGGAAAAGGCTTTTTTAATTGATCATACTTAAAATTCGTACGCATCATTATTAAAATACGTATGTGTATTTATTAAAATCCACATGTATATTTTAATAAATATGTGTGTAGATTTAAGTTTTCTTTTACTAGAAAATACATTTTTGTTCATTGTTGCTATGGTTATCTTTTAGTAGAAAAAAGGAAATATATTTGCGAAGTTCATATTTTTCTGTATTTTTGCCGTTGGATGTTGAAAGAGGACTTGCTTCATTTTATTTGGAAGCACCGTTTTCTTCCATTGAAAGAATTGAAAACGGTTACCGGACAACCACTGGAAGTTATTGACCCAGGCTTGCACAACATCGATGCAGGACCTGACTTCCTCAACGCTAAAGTTAAAATAGGTTCTACCGTTTGGGTAGGAAATGTTGAAATTCACATCAATGCAGCGGACTGGTATCTACACCGGCATCATAAAAATCCAGCTTATGATACCGTGGTACTTCACGTTGTTCTCGAAGGTGAGCAAGAGGTCAAAAATTCAAAGGGAGAATCTATCCCGCAGTTAATCATTCAGATTCCTGATTATCTTCAGGAGCGTTACAAATTCTTGATAAAAGTAAGCAAGGAACTTATTCCTTGCCGTTCTTCTTTTCCGCATTTGAGTAGGTTGGAGATTCATTCGTGGATGGAACGATTATTGGTGGAACGTTTGGAAGATCGCTACCATCGTATTCAAGGATATTTTAAGGATTCCGAATACAATTGGAACACTGTGTTTTTCATAACTTTAGCCAGGGCATTCGGTTTTGGAAAGAACAGTGATGCATTTGAATGTTGGGCAAAAAATTTGCCTTATGCACAGCTTATCAAGCACAGTTCGAATTTATTTGAGATAGAAGCTGTTTTCTTTGGGACTGCTGGACTATTGCAGAAAGAATCCATGCCGGAACATTTTTGGAACAAATCTATTGATGGGGCTCAGTATTATGATGCTCTTTTACAGGAGTATACCTACCTTAAACACAAGTATGGTCTGAAGGAAATGGACTTCACATTATGGAAATACTTGCGTACCAGACCTTATAATTTCCCTCATGTCCGTATAGCACAATTGGCTGCTTTGTATAGGCTTTTTTGTTATAAGGTAAGCGAATTGTTGGAAGGGAAAATAGATTTTGCCTTAGAGCTAAAGTCACTCAAGTTCACTCGTTATTGGAGTTCGCATTATTGTTTCAGTTCACCAGTTGAAAGTCAGCTTTTTAAACTCACGGATAGAAGCCTTCAGCTGCTGGAAATGAATTGCATTATTCCACTTATCTATGCTTTAGGAAAATACAGGGGAGAAGAAAATCACATGCAATTGGCTATTGATAAACTTAACTCGCTAAAGCCTGAATCAAATCAGATTATCAGGGTCTGGATGGAAAGTGGGATTGAGGTGAAAACTGCAGCAGATACACAGGCTTTGCTTCAGCTTCAAAGGCAGTATTGTGATAGGAAAGATTGTTTAAGATGCCGTTTCGGCATGGAATATTTAAGATGTAAATGAACCAGAATGAATTACTTTATGCCATGGCTTTGACTCGTATTCCGACAATAGGGAATATTTGGGCCTTGGCACTTTATCATGCGGCAGGGAGTGCCACCACTTTATTTGAAAACTATAAAGAGGTGAAAAGTCTGATACCAGAAGTATCAGACAAAATGCAAGATATCTTACTGGATTATCCACTTTATGTAGAGGAGGTGAAACCTGAATTGGAATTCATGGAACGATATCAGATACGTGGAATGGTATTTGGTGATGATGAATATCCTTTACGTTTGCGTGAATGCGCTGATGCTCCTTTAGTTCTTTTCTTTAAAGGTGTACAAGGATTTGATTTGAACAGACGTAGAATAATCAGTATAGTAGGAACACGTAGGTGCACTGAATATGGAAAAGACTTATGCCGTTCCTTTTTGACAGATTTGTCAAAGGCAGACCCAGATATTTTAGTGGTGAGTGGATTAGCTTATGGTATTGATGCTCATGCGCATGAAAATGCGCTAAAAAATCAGATGGATACGGTAGGGGTACTTGCCCATGGATTGGACCGTATTTATCCACAATCGAACAGAGGCTTAGCTAGTAGAGTGGTAGAGCAAGGTGGCTTATTAACGGAGTATTTCTCTGGCACAGATCCTGATGCTTTTAATTTTGTCCAAAGAAATCGGATAGTAGCAGGCATGTCTGATTGTTGCATTGTAGTGGAAAGTGATGAGAAAGGAGGATCGCTTATTACAGCGGATTTAGCTCAGGGTTATCATCGTGATGTCTTTGCATTTCCTGGGCGTGTTACAGATCGTTTTTCACGGGGATGTAATAATCTGATAGAGCAAAATGTAGCTGCGATGTTGACTGGTGCTGATTCTTTTATGAAATTAATGCGATGGGATGCTGAAACACCGAAAATAATTCAGACGGAGATGTTTCCTGAGCTTACACCAGATGAAGAGAAAATTGTAGAGGTATTAAGGGATACTGAAGGCTTGCAGATTAACGTCTTGTCAGTTCGGTGCAATTTGCCTATGCATAAACTAACTTCTTGTTTGCTTGGTCTTGAGATGAAAGGAATGGTAAGGTCTTTGGTAGGGGGAACGTACCGGCTTCTTTAGCTCTCCCTCTACACATACTCCAGCAATGACAGCCTCTCCAGCTGGAAGAGCTCCTGGGCAGTCTCCTGAATAACCTGCGGGGTGAGGGCATCGATGCGCTGGAAAATGTCGGACACGGTCTCTACCACACCGTAGTGCAGGTAAGCCTTGGCAGTGTCTATGATGGTGTTCTCAAAATTGTCGCAACTCACACCTATCTGGCCCTTGATCTGCTTCTGGGCAGCACGGAGCTGAGCAGGGGTGAGGGGCTCCTGGGCAAACTGCTGTAACTCCCGGTGGCAAAGCTCCAGGCAATGGTCCACGTCGTGGGCATCGCAACCGAAATAGATGCTGAACACGCCAGTATCTGTGTAGCTGCTCAGGTTACTCTCTACGGTATAGACCAGACCTCGGCGCTCCCGGAGGCTCACGTTAAGCCGGCTGTTCATGCCGGGACCGCCTAGCATGTTGTTAAGCAGGTACAGGGGGGTGCGGTGCGGATTGCCGGCCGGATAACTGCGGGTGCCTAGCATGACGTGCGCCTGATGGGTGCCGCGCTGCTGGCGCTGGCGCAGGGGCTGGTATGGTGGGGGACTGGTGCGTTCCTCTCGCTGCCACTGGGGGAACTGAAGGCGACTGAGCAGGCGGTCCAGCTCACTTACTACCTGCTGGAAGGGGATGTCGCCCCGAAGGAAGAATATCATGTTCTGGGGCTGGTAGTAACGCTGATAAAAGCGCATGACGTGCTCCGTGCGGTAGGAACGGAGGCTGCTAGGATGGCCCAGGATGTTACGGCCCAGGGGGTGGCCGTGGAACACCAGGTCTTCAAAATCGTCGAAAATCTGCTCACTGGGAGTGTCCTGGTAGCTCTCTATCTCATCGCACACTACTTCTACCTCCCGGTCCATCTCCCGCTGAGGGAAAGTGCTCTGGAACACTATGTCGGTGAGCAGCTCGGCAGCCCGGCGGAAATGCTCACTCATGAAGGCGGCATAGATCACGGTCTCTTCCTTGTTGGTAAAGGCGTTAAGGTCGCCCCCCACTGCCTCCATGCGGTTCAGGATGTGCCAGGCACGGCGGTGACGGGTGCCCTTGAAGAGCAGGTGCTCCAGGTAATGGGCCATGCCGCTCTCCTGCTCCAGCTCATCGCGCGTGCCGCAATCTACCACAAAGCCACAGTAGGCCACCGGGGTGGGACTGGGACTGTGCAGGATGCGAAGGCCGCAAGGTAAGGTAAATGTGCTGTATGCCATACTTTTTTTATATCAGTGGCTGCAAAATTACAAATTTTCTCTTTATCTTTGCAAAAAATAGGATTGTACTATGGATAAAATAGGTGTTTTCTGCTCCGCTGCAGCCGATTTGCCCGCTTCTTATACCCAGGCGGCAAAGGATTTGGGCACGTGGATAGGGGAGAACCACAAGACACTGGTCTATGGAGGTACCTGGAAAGGGCTCATGGGTGTGATAGGCATGGCCTGCAAGGAGGCCGGCGGTCAGCTCTATGGCATCTACCCGCACTACATGGAGGGAAAGGGATTCATAGAGACGGAACTGGATGTGTGCTTCCCTACTGCCGGATTGGCTGACAGGAAGGACCTGCTCATCCTGAACAGCGATGTGCTGGTGGCACTGCCGGGGGGCATAGGCACGCTGGATGAGGCGCTGACCACCATGGGCATGGCAGCCGCAGGGGAGATGGACAAGCAGATCATCTTCCTGAACGTGGATGGGTTCTGGCAGCCGGTAATAGATTTCATGGAACAGCTGCACCGCATGGGTATGCTGAGGCATGAGCCGGGGCACTACTTCCAGGTGGCTGGCAGCGTGGAGGAACTGATAAAAATGATAACTGACTAAAACTTAAAAAACAAATAAAATGAAAATGAGAACGATTTGGACTGTACTGCTGCTCCTGGTGGCTACTATGGGCTGGGCTCAGGAACCGGAGCATTTCTATGGCATGAAGAGCGGGCGTGTGAAACAAAAGGTGGCTGTAATGGGCCAGGAACAGGTGATGGAAGCTTACTTCGACGACTGGGGTAACACGCAGGGGTCTATCCTCTCTGTGGAGGGTGCGCAGGGGCTGGTGGAAATCCTTACCCTGAAGAAGGGCGACAAGGTGACCATGCTTCAGCTGGATACGAATGAGGGTATGACTACCACCTCGCAGGAGGCAGCTGTGAACTACCTGAACCTGACCGATGAAATGATAGATAAATATCAGATTCTGGAACTGGATGAGAAACAGACAGTGCTGGGGCATGAGTGCACGGGATATAACATGATTCAGGATTTGCAGGGACAGCAGGCACAGGTTACTTCCTGGGTGTGGAACGGTATTCCACTGAAGAGTGAACTGAAGATGGGCGAGATAACCCAGACCATTGAGGTGCTGGAACTGGAAGAGGTTTCTGAGGTTCCTGCCAAGTATGTGACCATTCCGGAGGATGCCAAGATTACGGAGATGTAAATAGTGGAACACCGACCTGATGGTTATGGAAAAGAAAAACCGTGAGTGCCCGTACTGCCACAAGAAGGTTTCCCTGTGGCGGTGCGTGGACTATAAGCTGTACGACGGGGGAAAGGAGTATGGTACCCGGTGCAACCACTGTGGCAGGCAGCTCACCATAAAGAGGGCTTCACTGAATTTCTGGAGCTTCATTCTGGTGTGGCTGGTGCCTTATGTGCTGGTACAAGGGGTGCTCTACCTGCTTCCGGAACTGCTACCCTTCTGGGTGGTGCCTACCGTGTATATAGGACTCACGGTGCTGACTACTTGGCTTTACATAACCTATGTGAGCCGGAAGATAGAGTTTGAAAAACCGGAGAGGGATGAATGAACTGAAGATAGAAAACAACCGCGAGTGTCCCTACTGCCATGAGACCTTGCCGGTGTGGAAGTGTCTGGATTTTCACAGACGGGATTTTAAGGAGGGGCATGAACACTACCTTATCTGCCAACACTGTCGTAGTGAGATAAAGATAAAGAGTCTGCCGTACAGCCCGTGGCTCATACAGGTGGCCTATGTGGCTCCACTGCTGGCCATGCTGATAGCGCACTGGCTCTTCGACCTGGACGGGCTGCCCTGGATAGTGTACGTGCTGATGTATGTGATTCCTTGGCTGGCTATCTATGTGGTGCTGGCTAAAAAGTTCAGCCAGAAGATAGAACTGGAAAAACCAGAACAACTCTGAGGAGGGGGTGTCACCCTCCCCGGAGAACGGCTTAACTAGATGTAAGAGAAAACGGGTATCAGTTGAACCCGGAGGCGGAAACGGCCATGATAAACACGCTGCCCAGAACCGACAGGGCGGCACAGACAATGATGGCGGTGCGTACGATATTGCCCCGCTCACCAGGCTCCAGGGAACGGTACTTGTTGAACGCGGTAAGGAAACCGAAGAGGGCGATGAGGAGAATGAAGAGGTTCACAATGTTGAAACTCTCTCCGTTGACCAGCCACAATACAATGTCCACGATGGCTGCGGCAGCCCAGATACCCATGGAGGTGCCTATGCCTGAATTTGTTTTGTTCATAGGGGTGCGATGTTTAAAGTTCTTGCTTGCAAATATAGATATTTCTCTGAAAAACACAAATTTTCAAAATAAAAAGCGTACCTTTGCAGCTGAATTTTAAATAGGTATTTTTTTTTATGACATTTGAACAACTTGGGCTTTCAGCGCCTCTGCTGAAGGCTATCACCGACTTAGGATATGTGAACCCGATGCCTGTGCAGGAGGCCGTTATTCCGGAACTGCTGCAGGGAGAGACCGACTTGGTGGCGCTGGCAGAGACGGGCTCTGGCAAGACGGCTGCCTATGGTCTGCCACTGCTGCAGCTTACCGATGCCGAGATGCCGGCCGTGCAGGCTCTCATCTTGAGCCCTACACGGGAACTCTGCCTGCAGATTACGCAGGACCTCACAGACTATGCGGCTGAAATGCCGGGGGTGAGGGTGCTGGCGGTCTATGGGGGCTCTTCCATAGAGACGCAGATCCGTGCCTTGAGTCGGAACAACATACAGATTGTGGTGGCTACACCGGGACGATTGCTGGACTTGCTGCGCCGGGAGGCCATCAGCCTGAACCAGGTCATCCGGGTGGTGCTGGATGAGGCCGATGAGATGCTCTCCATGGGTTTCTCCGAGGACCTGAACGATATTCTGAGCCATGTGCCGGAAGGGGTGCGGAAGCTGATGTTCTCCGCTACCATGAGTCAGGAGATAGGGAAGATAGCGCAGAACTACCTGCACGGTCACAAGGAGATAGTGATAGGTAAGCGCAACGAGGGAGCACAGAACGTGGAGCATGTGGCCTATGTGGTGCATGCCAAGGATAAGTACCTGGCGCTAAAAAGGGTGGTGGACTACTATCCGCGTATCTATGGTATAGTGTTCTGCCGTACGCGTCTGGAGACTCAGGAGGTGGCCGACCACCTGATAGAGGATGGCTATAACGCCGATGCGCTGCACGGGGAACTGTCTCAGCAGCAGAGGGACCTTACGATGCAGAAGTTCCGTCAGCACAACACGCAGCTGCTGGTGGCTACGGATGTGGCTGCCCGTGGTATAGACGTGGACGACTTGAGTCATGTAATCAACTATGGGCTTCCCGACGATATAGAGGTATATACGCACCGGAGCGGTCGTACAGGCCGTGCAGGGAAGAAGGGGCAGAGCATTGCCATCGTGAACCTGAAGGAGCAGTACCGGCTGAAGCATATAGAGAAAATCATTGGCAAGACCTTTGAACGGGGAACCTTGCCTACGGGCGACATGATCTGCGAGAAGCAACTCTACAAGGTCATCGACGACCTGGAACGGGTGGAGGTGAACGAGGAGCACATCGGCAAGTTCATGGAACGGGTGGTGAAGCGTCTGGAATGGCTTTCCAAGGAGGATATCATAGCCAGGCTGCTGAGCCGGGAGTACGGCAGGTTCGCAGAGTACTATGCTCATGCACCGGAGATAGAGGTGCCGGTGGCTGAGAAGAAGGAAAAGAAGGAGCGGAGTGCGCGTGGCGGTGCCGGAAAGGGACCGCGCCAGGCTGAGGCCGGATATACGCGTATGTTCATTGCTGCCGGACGGATGGATGGTATGGTGCCTGCTAAGATTATAGAACTGATAAACCGTCATGTGAAGGGGCGTGTGGAAGTGGGCCGTATAGACCTCATGCCGAAGTTCTCTTTCTTCGAGGTGAAGAGCGAACATGCACAGGTAGTGCTGGATGCCCTGAACCAGGTGCAGGTGAACGGGCGCACGGTATCGGCTGAGGTGGCAGATACCAGCGGGGCACCTGCCCAGCCTGCTGAGGGCCGCAAAAGGGGTGGCCGTGCCAAGAAGGAGGCTGCCGAGGGTGGCTTCAGGAAGACCGAGCGGGCTAAGCGTGCCGAGCAGGAGAAGGCGAAGCTGAAGCGGAACGGCCGGAAGGACGAGGAGCCCAAGGGGCGCAAGGCTGCACGGACCAAGGAGCCTGAACGGAAAAAGCCTAGCCGTGAGGAGAGGGGCTACACCGCTCCCAGGGGCCGAAAGGCTACCAAGGAGGACTGGATGAAGTTCTTCACACCGGAATATAAGGAATGGAAGCTGAAGGGCGAGGAGCCCGACTTCTCCGAGGAGGGTTGGGCTAAGCCAATGAAGAAGAAAAAATAACGTCTGTGTCCAAGTCCTGGAATCCATCGGGTTCCAGGGCTTTTTTCATGCTTTGGTACACGGCACGGAAATCTTGCAGGGCCTGGTGGGCGGTGGCGCCCCGTCCCTGTATATTGTAGCCGGGCTCGCAGTCTTTTAGGTAGGCCGTGTAGGTGCCGTCGGTCTCTCTTTCGATGCAGATGGTCATGATTTTATGGTTTTCTGCTGGCGAATGTAAAGGTTTTCAGCTAAAAGCGCAAATTTAGGAGAGATTTTATTATCTTTGCGAAGAATAATCTACCAAACTATATAACCATGAAAAAGACATTATTAGTATGGGCTCTTGCTGCCATGACCGTTCCTGCTTCAGCACAGTTGAAGCTGACAACACAGAACGTGGATGAGATTATAGCAGCAATGACCGTAGAAGAGAAAGTGGACATCCTGATAGGATGTGGGCAGTCGTTCGGAGTAGCAAAGTTCCCCGGAACTGCAGGTCGCTCACGCGACATCCCTCGTCTGGGAATCCCTTCGGCTTACTTGGCCGATGGTCCTCACCGACTGGCTATGAGTCAGACACGTGAGTGGGACAGCAAGCAGTATAACACTACTGAACTTCCTAGTGAGACTAACGTAGCTGCTTCTTTCGACCTGGAGCTGGCCGAGAAGGTGGGCCAGGTGATAGGTGCTGAGGTACGCGACTATGGACTGGATGTGCTGCTGGCACCGGGTGTGAACCTGATGCGTAGCCCGCTGTGCGGCCGTAACTCGGAGTACTACAGTGAGGACCCTTATCTGGCTGGAACCATTGCTGCGGCTTATATCCGTGGCGTACAGAGCCAGGGCACGGGTACTACCTTGAAGCATTTTGCAGTGAACAACCAGGAGACGAACCGTAACAACAATGACTCTCGTGTTTCCCAGCGTGCGCTGAGGGAACTCTACCTGAAGAATTTTGAGCTGGCAGTGAAACTGGGTAACCCTTGGAGTATCATGACCAGTTACAACAGGCTGCAGGGAAAATATACCTGTGAGACTTACGACCTGAACACTACCATCCTGCGTAAGGAGTGGGGCTGGGACGGACTGGTGATGACCGACTGGAATGCCGGTCGTGATGCCGTGGGTACGATTCTGGCAGGTAACGATATGATTCAGCCGGGTCAGGCTCGTCAGCGTGAGGCTCTCATGGCTGCTGCCAAGGATGGCTCACTGAGCATGGATGTCATCAACCTGAGCGTGAAGCGTACACTGGAATTTGTCCTGAAGAGCCATACGTTCAAGGGCTACCAGTATCCGAACGAGACCGACCTGAAAGGTCACTCTAAGGTGGTGCGTGAGACAGGTGCCGAGAGTATGGTCCTGCTGAAGAACGTGGGAGGTGCTCTTCCACTCCAGGATGTGAAGAAGGCTGCCCTGTATGGCTGCACCAGCTATGATATGGTTCCTGCCGGCATGGGCTTCGGTGCTACCGGTCACGGCTACTACATCGTGAGCCTCATAGAAGGTCTGCGTAACAACGGTATCCAGGCCGACCTGACACTGGCTGGTCTCTATACCCGCCACATCGCTGCCGAGAACAAGAAGAACTATCCTGACGGTATGCCACCGTTCAGTATTACGGCTCCACTGCGTGCCGGTGAACTGGTTCCATCAGACTCTGTCCTGAACGCCAACCTGAAGGACAATGACGTGGCAATCATCACCCTGGGCCGTACCAGTGGCGAGGGTTCCGACCGTAAGCGTGAGCACTTCTTCCTGACAGATGCAGAAAAGCAGATGTACGAGGCAGTGAGCAAGGCTTATCATGCTGCCGGCAAGAAGGTCATCGTAATCTTGAATGTGTGCGGTCCATTGGAGACTGCTCCTCTTTCTGCTACTGCCGACGCTATCCTCTGTGCTTTCCAGCCAGGTTGTGAGGCAGGTAACTCCATGGCCGACGTGCTCACGGGCAAGGTGAACCCTAGCGGCCGTCTGCCAATGACATTCCAGGTGGCTTATGGCGATGCTGCAGCTGACGCAAACTTCCCAGCCGACTATGTATTCGATATGAGCAGCTTCCGCCGTGCTTACAGCGGTGGCAGTGCCAAGGATGCGGCTGAGCGTGCACAGCGTCAGGCTGAACCTGAACTGAAGAAGGATGTGGACTATACCAACTATGAGGAGGGTATCTACATCGGCTACCGTTATTTCGATACTTTCGGCAAGCCAGTGGCTTATCCATTCGGCTTCGGTCTGAGCTATACTACCTTCAGCTATGATCTGCTGCACAGCGGTATTACGGGAAACAAGTGCGTGGCTCAGGTGAAGGTGACCAACACGGGCAAGGTGGCTGGCAAGGAGGTTATCCAGCTGTACGTGACTGCACCTAAGGGTAGCATGGACAAGCCATCGAAGGAACTGAAGGCTTATGCCAAGACTAAGAACCTGAGACCGGGTGAGAGCCAGGTGCTGACACTGGAGTGGGAAACCATGTCCATGGCATCGTTCAACGAGAAGAAGTCGGCTTGGGAACTGGCAAAGGGCAACTATCAGTTCTTGGTATCTACCAGCTCTAAGGATGTGAAGGCTACCGCTACTCACAAGGTGGCTAAACAGCGTCTGGATGCGGTGAACAATGTGCTGAAACCTGTAGAGAAGGTTCCTGTTAGCCCATTGGTAGCAAGGAAATAATCCTAAATTTTAATATACAGATGAAAAAGTTGATTTTAGCCGTACTGATGATTGGTACTGCAGTTGCTGCCAACGCGCAGTGGCGTCGTACTCCTACTCCGAATGACACGCTCCAGTCTGTGCGTGTGCTGAAGAATGGGAACGTGGTATATAGTATCTATGCTCCAAAGGCTCGTACCGTTTCCCTGGCTGGCGATGCCATGCCATGGGGTACTCAGGTTACTCCGAAGGAGGAGAACGGGGTGTGGTCTTTCGAGGTTCCTAATGTAAAGCCGGGTGTGTATCGCTACCACTTCGTGGTGGACGGCATTAATGTCTATGACCCTAAGGCTCCTGCTACGACAGAGCTGACAGCTGTGGCTACGGTTACTCCGAAGGGGGATGAGTTCTTTGCTTACCGTAAGGATATTCCGCACGGTGCCATGGCAGTGCGTTCCTATGAGTCCAGAACCATAGGGGAGACTCGTACCATGCGTGTGTGGACTCCTGCCGGCTATGAGAAGGGCAAGGAAAAGCTTCCTGTACTCTACTTGATTCATGGTGGAGGCGACACGGATACCAGCTGGCCAAATGCCGGTGCTGCCGGAATCATTCTGGACAACCTGCTGGCCGACGGTAAGATTAAGCCGATGATTGTGGTGATGCCTAACGGTACCATCGCAGGTCCTAACGTGCAGGATGAGGTGGCTCCTTTTGCCAAGGATATGGTGACCGACATCATTCCTTTCATTGAGGCCAACTACCGTGTGCTCACGGACAAGAACCACCGGGCTATAGCTGGTCTTTCCATGGGTGGTATGGAAACCATGGAGACTGCTTTCCAGAACATCGATATGTTCACTTATGTATGGGTATTGAGCAGCAGCTTCAAGCCGGGTGCTGACCCTGCCAAGGAGGCTGAGCGTCTGAAGGTGCCTGAGAATGTGGCTAAGATAAACAAGAGCTTCAAGGTGCTGGTGTTCACACAGGGCGGTCCTTCCGACATCGCTTTCAAGAACTGTGAGAATACCCGTGCAGTGCTTGACAAGCTGGGTGTGAAGTATCTCTATGAGGAGAATGCTCAGGAAGGTCACAGCTGGGGCACTTGGAGGGCCGACCTCTATAACCTGGCTCCTAGGTTGTTTAAATAAAAAGAAAAGAGCGCTCAGCTGAGCGCTCTTTTTTATTTCTTGGCATCGAACTCTGCCTTGGCTTTCTGGAAGAGGTCTTGGAAGACGGGTTCCGTGCTGAGGCGTGCAAAGGCGGCACTTCCTGCAAGGCGGGCTGCATCTACGTCGCTCTGGTAGTGGAATCCTACGATGACGCGGCTCTGACCTATCTCATAGCCTGTCTTCAGAATCTCATTCTGGTGCTCCGGGTCAATGCTTACCAGTGCCAGGGCTACGGCCCAGGCTCTTACGGTGTGTCCGGAGGGGTAGGAGGTAAAGTCGTTCACTTCCTCTTTCTCTGGAGTGCTGCTAGGTTCCCGGAAGAACTGGTAGGGACGCATGCGGCTGTAGTAGGTCTTGGTGGAGGAGATGCTCTGGCGGGCAGCGGTGTACACGCTTAGGACGTAACTGGCCAGGCAGGGATATTCCTCGGGTGTCATCTCACGGCCCATGACCTCACCGAAGCGTTTCAGGTAGTGGGCTACCTTAGTGGAGGCATCTTCCACAGCCTGTGCTCCACGGGGAGTGTCGCGCAGCTGCTTCCCCTTCTGGTATTGCACCATGTCGTTGAAGAAAAGAGGGTCTGTCTGAGAAGGTGGGTCCGGCAGGAACTTCTCTGCCTGAGGCATTTCGCTCACGGTCAGGATCTGCACAGGAGTCATGTCCTGTGCCCAAAGGCTTCCGCAGAAAGTCACGGAACAAAGTACAAACGATAAGAGTCTTTTCATTTTTACATGTTGTCTTAGTTGCCGCAAAGTTAACGAAAACGAGAGAAATGCAAAAAGGAAAGCTTGCTTTTCTTTTGCATTTCCGAGTGCTAAGTAACTTCAGCGTAGTCAAAGTTACGGAAAACAAAAGAGATGCAAATTCATTTGAGTTTTTCTGAGACGGAGTAACTTCAGCGAAGCTAAAGTTGTATTATATGAAAATTCATTTTATATTTGCAGACAGAATCAAATTCTAATCTTTTTCGTTTTGTACAGTTTGGTCAAAGTCTATGGCGCTCAAGTCATAGGGATCAAGTCAACCACTATTACCATTGAGGTCAACACGGCACGGGGAATCAAGTTTTTCCTTGTAGGGCTTGCCGATGCTGCCGTGAAAGAGAGCCATGAGCGGATAGTAGCCGCCATGAGCTACAATGGTTATCATTTCCCTACCAGTCAGATTATCGTAAACATGGCCCCTGCCGATGTGCGGAAGGAGGGGGCGGCCTATGATTTGCCGCTGGCCCTGGGTATCATGGGGGCATCGGATATGGTCAGGGTGGACAAGTTTTCCCGGTACATGATTGTGGGGGAATTGGGGCTGGATGGTTCGTTGCAACCGGTAAAGGGGGCGCTTTCCATGGCTATCCAGGCACAGCGCGACGGGTTTGAGGGGCTCATCCTGCCGGAGCAGAATGCACGGGAGGCTGCCGTGGTGGAGCACCTGAAGGTGTACGGGGCAGCTAACCTGAAGCAGGTCATCGACTTCTTCAACGGGGAGGATGTCATCGCCCAGACTGTGGTGGATGCCCGTCGGGAGTTCTTCTCCACGAAGGAGGAGTCGGACTACGACTTCGCTGACGTGAAGGGGCAGGAGAATGTGAAGCGTGCCTTAGAGGTGGCAGCTGCGGGTGGGCACAACATCATCTTGGTGGGGCCTCCTGGCAGTGGAAAGTCCATGATGGCGAAGTGTCTGCCTAGTATCCTTCCTCCACTTTCCCTGGAGGAGAGTCTGGAGACCACGCAGGTCCATTCGGTGGCAGGATTGGTGGGAGAGGGTGTCTCCCTCATCACGAAACGACCGTTCCGGTCGCCCCACCATTCTATCTCATCGGTGGCTCTGGTTGGAGGTGGTGCCCATGCCCAGCCGGGGGAGGTGTCCTTGGCACACAACGGGGTGCTCTACTGTGATGAGTTCGCAGAGTTCTCCCGCAGTTCCCTGGAGGTGCTCCGGCAGCCTCTGGAAGACCGACACATCACGATTTCAAGGTCCAGATATACGGTGGAGTACCCTTGCAGCGTGATGCTTATGGCTAGCATGAACCCTTGTCCGTGCGGTTACTACAACCATCCCACGAGGGAGTGTGTGTGTACTCCTACCCAGGTGCAGAAGTATCTGAACCGTATCTCTGGTCCCATGCTAGACCGGATAGACCTGCAGGTGGAGATTCTTCCGGTCTCCTTCGACGAGCTTTCCCATGCCCCGAAGGGGGAACCTAGTGCGGCTATCAGGGAGAGGGTGGTCTTTGCCCGGAAAATCCAGGAGAACCGGTTTCGGGAATACCCGCTGGTGTACTGCAATGCCCAGATGACCTCCCGCATGATAGCACTCTGCTCCCAGCCTACTTCACAGGGGTTGAAGCTGCTGAAGGATGCCATGGAGAAACTGGACCTTTCGGCACGGGCATACGACCGTATCTTGAAGGTGGCACGGACCATAGCCGATCTGGACAATTCTCCACGGGTGGAGGCTTGTCATATAGCAGAGGCTATTTCGTACCGGATGCTGGATAGGGGTAACTGGGCTACTCGGTAGTGCTATTTCAGCAGTTTCCGGGTAAGCCATTTACGCACGGGTTCATCGTAGTACAGCATGCTGAGGGTGCCCAGGGCAATGGCTGCCAGGATGACCACAATGGGGGCTATCCATGCCTGCAGTCCTGACGGGTCCACCTGCTTAATCCAATAGATATACAAGTATATCAGGGGGTAGTGTACGGCATATAGGGGGTAGCTGAGCCTGCCCAGGTAGTTCAGGAAGGGCTGATGCTGTGCCTTAACTTCGCCAGAGGCTCCATACCATACGATGAGAGGGAAGGCCACGCAAAGGCAGAACAGTTGGTAATAGACGCTTGCTGCACCTAAACCTGGTACAAGGAAAATGAGGAGGAGTGCGATGGAGCAGACAAGGAACATGTGCTTGCGTACGGTGGTGGTCTTGCGGTTGCGGAACAGACGGGCTAGCAGGAGTCCCATGGGGTAGCCCAGACTCACACGGAGAAGGCCTCCCAAGAGATTGATGGGCTCGGAGGACCAGCCGTAGTCGATGGTGTTTTCATTCATGTAAAGGCTATAGCCCAGGAGTAGGATGGCTGCCGTGACTACCCATATTTTCAGGGTACGGGTAGAAAGGCGGTGGAGGAAAAGACCGTAGCAGAAGCTGCCGATGTATTCTACAAAAAGACTCCAGGTAGGACCATTCAGAGGAAACGCCTCTGTGTTTCCCCGGACATCCAGTGAGGTAGGGGTAGGCAGGCAGAAGAGTTGCAGCAGGGTGCAGATCATGAGGGCGGAGAGGGCTACCCGTGTGCCGTCCCACTGCTGGCATCCCTGTATACAGAAGCAGATAAGTCCTATGACCACTCCCATGATAACCATCGGGTGCAGTCGGATGATACGTCTTTTGATGAAATTTCCCAGACTCATCTGGTTCCATCGGTCGTCATAGGCGTATCCCATTACAAAACCAGAGAGGATGAAGAAAAAGTCAACCGCAATGAACCCGTGGTACAGGTTCTGTTCAGGAGTAGTACTGTTGATGGGTGCAAAGGCGATGGCCTCGAAGATATGGTAGAAGAGTACTACCAAAGCAGCCACACCACGTAATCCGTCTAAGATTAAGTAGTGTGGCTTGGATGCTGTTTGGGTAGTCATGGGAAAAGACTTTATTTCTTTTTCTCAACGTCGGTGTTCTTCACGGTCTTTGGCTTTTGTACCAGACCACGGTTCTCCAGGAGGCCTTCAATCTTAGGTTCACGTCCACGGAAAGCCTTGTACATATCCATACCGCTGCTGATGCTGCCAGGTACCAGACAAGATTCCTTGAACTTCTGAGCTACTTCCTGATTGAAGATATCGCCTGTTTCCTTGAAAGCCTGGAAAGCGTCGCAGTCCAGAACTTCAGACCAGATGTAGCTGTAATAGCCAGCTGCATAGCCTCCACCCATGGAGTGGGAGAAGTTGGTAACGCTATAGCGAGGTAGAATCTGATCTGGAATGCCACGAGCCTTCATCACCTTGTCCTGGAAGTCCATGACATTCATGTTCTTTGGGATGCTAGTGAGGGAGTGCAGATCCATATCGACCAAAGAAGCTGCTAGGAGTTCTACGGTAGCAAATCCTTGTCCATACTTTCCTACGGCATCAATCTTGTCCACCAGTTCCTGTGGAATGACTTCACCGGTCTTGTAGTGTTTTGCATAGACTTTCAGCACTTCCGGTTCAAATGCCCAGTGCTCGTTGATTTGGGAAGGAAGCTCCACGAAGTCCTGCTCGGTACGAGAGGTTCCGTTGTAGTGTACATTACGGAAGAAGCTGTGCATGGCATGGCCGAACTCATGGAACATGGTGGTCACGTTGTCCGGAGTCTGCAGTGCAGGCTTGTCGCCTGAAGGCAAGGACATGTTGCATACATTGGTAACGATAGGCTGGATACGTTCTGTGCCGTCGTAGCTCTGGCCACGGAAACCGCCGCACCAAGCACCGGCACCCTTACCGTCGCGTGGGAAGTAGTCGCTGTAGAAAATGGCAATGACGTTTCCGTCCTTGTCGATGACATCCCATGACTTAGCTGTGGATTCATAGACCGGGTAGTCCTGGGTACGCTCCTTGAAGGAGATGCCGTAGAGCTTGTTGGCTACGTAGAAAATACCCTGCTGTACGTTGTTGATTTCCAGGTATTCTGAGATTTTCTCCTCATCGTAGGCGAATTTAGCTACTTTAGCCTTGTTCTGGTAGTACATGTAGTCCCAACGCTGAGGCTCTCCCTTGATACCATCTTTTCTCATTTCAGCCTTGATGTCGGCAATTTCTTCTTTTGCCTTTTCTACGGCAGGGTCCCAAATCTGGTTCAGCAGGTCATAGACATTGTCGCCAGTCTTAGCCATACGTGACTCCAGCTGCACTTCAGCAAAGTTCTTCTTGCCCATCAGTTTGGCACGTTCCAGACGGAGTTCCACGATTCTCTTGGAGATTTCCTTATTGTCATACTCGTCATTGTGGTTGCAACGGTTGTTGTACATGTCGTAAACCTTCCTGCGCAGCTCACGGTTGGAGCAATACTGAAGCACTGGGTTACAACTGATACGCTGCATGTTGAAGGCATATTTCCCTGGCTGCCCGATTTTGGTGGCCAAGGCAGCAGCCTGCTCTACGTTTGCCTCTGGCAGTCCTGGAAGTTCTTTCTTGGAATCTACGATGACGTAAGTATTGTTTGTATCGTGCATCAGGTTCTGGGAGAACTGAAGGGACAGTTTGCTCAATTCCTGGTTGATTTCCTTCATTTTATTCTTGTCCTCCTCGCTCAGCAGGGCACCACTGTTCACAAAACGCTTGTAAGTGGTTTCAAGCAGTTTCTTCTGCTCCTTGTTCAGGTTCCATTTGCTTTGGTTGTCATAGACGTACTTGACCTTGCCGAAAAGGTCTGGGTTCATATTGATGAAATCGCTGTGAGCCGAAGTCAGTGGGGAAATCTCACGGGCCAAGGCACGGAACTCATCGTTGGAATTCGAGCTGCTCAGGGAACTGTACACGCTACGAGTCTTGGATAAGGTCTCGCCACACTGGTCCAGTGCAGCAATGACATTCTCAAAATTAGGTTCTTCCTTGTTGTCGATGATAGCCTGGATTTCAGCTTTCTGCTCTTCCATACCCTTGATCATTCCTTCACGGTAATTGTCCATGGTGAACTTTTCAAAAGGAGGAATCTCATAAGGTGTGCCATAGCGACGCTGCAGGAAAGGGTTCTGAGCCGTAGCTGTGCAAACGAAAGCCAAAAGTAAGGCTGTAGAAACAAATAGTTTTTTCATAGTAATGTTATGTGATATTAGATTGTTTACATTTGAGACAAAAATAGGGCAATTTGTCGGAATTACCAAATTTTCCTCTGATGATGTGTAAAAAAGGTAGTTTAACCCTTTCTGATTGTTGTTTTCTCCTATTTTTTATTTAATTTTGCACCAATTTGAAAAACAGAAGAAAAATGGAAAAGAATTTCAAGCGTACCACTGTAACTGCAGCCCTTCCTTATGCTAATGGTCCTGTGCACATAGGTCACTTGGCAGGAGTCTATGTTCCTGCGGATATCTATGTGCGTTACCTGCGTCTGAAGAAGAGAGATGTACTGTTCATTGGCGGTTCCGATGAGCATGGTGTCCCTGTGACAATCAGAGCCCGCAAGGAGGGGATCACGGTTCAGCAAGTGGTGGACCGCTATCATTACTTGATTAAGGATTCGTTCGAGAAGTTCGGTATCTCTTTCGATATCTATTCCCGGACCACCAGTGATATTCATCATAAATTGGCATCCGACTTTTTCAAGAAACTTTATGATGAGGACAAACTGATTCAGCAGACCACTGAGCAGTTCTACGATGAGGAGACCCACGAGTTCCTGACCGACCGCAATATCCGCGGTGAGTGCCCTCGTTGCCATGGAGCAGATGCCTATGGCGACCAGTGTGAGAAATGTGGTGCGACCCTTTCTCCGGAGGAGCTGATTAATCCGTACAATGCCATTAATGGTAATCCGCTTATCAAGAAGCAGACTACCCACTGGTATCTGCCATTGGACAAGTATCAGCCTTGGCTGGAAAAGTGGATTCTTCAGGAGCACAAGGAGTGGAGACCGAATGTATATGGTCAGTGCAAGAGCTGGCTAGATGGTGGTTTGAAGCCTCGTGCCGTAACCCGCGACCTGGATTGGGGTATCCCTGTTCCTGTAGAGGGTGCGGAGGGGAAAGTCCTCTATGTATGGTTTGATGCCCCCATCGGTTATATCTCCAACACGAAGGAGCTTTGCGACAGCAAGCCGGAACTGGGCAAGTGGGAGACTTGGTGGCAGGATCCAGAGACTCGTCTGGTTCACTTCATCGGTAAGGACAACATTGTTTTTCACTGCATCGTATTCCCTACCATGTTGAAGGCTCATGGCGATTATATCCTTCCGGACAATGTGCCAAGCAATGAGTTCCTGAATCTGGAGAACGACAAGATTTCCACTAGCCGTAATTGGGCTGTATGGCTTAATGAGTACCTAGTGGATCTGCCTAACCGTCAGGATGAGCTTCGTTATACGTTGACGGCAAATGCTCCTGAGACGAAGGACAATAATTTCACTTGGAAGAATTATCAGGATTGTACCAATAATGAATTGGTGGCTATCTATGGTAATTTTGTGAACCGTGCTCTCCAGCTCACCCAAAAGTACTATGACGGTGTGGTTCCTGCATGTGGTGAACTCACGGATTATGACAAGCAGACCTTGGAGGAGTTTGCTGATGTGAAGACACGGGTAGAATCCTGCTTGGAGAACTTCAAGTTCCGTGATGCACAGAAAGAGGCTATGAACCTGGCACGTATCGGTAATAAGTATATAGCAGATATGGAGCCATGGAAGGTTATCAAGACCGATCCTGAGCGTGTGAAGACAATTATCTATATTTCCTTGCAGCTGACTGCCAATCTGGCTATCGCTTTTGAACCGTTTCTGCCATTCAGCAGCAAGCGTCTGCGTGAGATGATCTGCATGAACGAGTTCTCTTGGGAGAGCCTTGGAAGTACCGATTTGCTGCCGGCAGGGAAGAAGCTGGCTAAGCCTTCTTTGCTGTTCACCAAGATTGAGGATGACGTGATTCAGGCACAACTTGACAAACTGGAGGCTACCAAGAAGGCCAACGAAGAGCAGAACTACCGTGCGAAGGAGGTTAAGGAAACCATTACTTACGAGGATTTCCAGAAGCTGGATATCCGTGTGGGTACGGTTCTGGAATGTGAGCGGGTTCCTAAGATGAAGAAACTGCTGAAGTTCCGTATAGATGACGGTCTGGACCAACGGACCATCGTCAGTGGCATCAGCCAGTTCTATGAGCCAGAGCAGCTGATGGGCAAGCAGGTATTGTTCATAGCAAACCTTGCTCCTCGTCAGTTCAAGAATGGACTTGTAAGTGAAGGCATGATTCTGAGTGCCGAGAACTATGATGAGACGATTAGTGTTACTACAGTAGAACATAATGTAAAACCTGGTTCACAAGTATTATAGTGAACAACTTGAAATGAAAAAGGAAGCGGGACATTCGTGAGAATGTCCCGCTTTGCTTTACCTATGGGAAAGAGATTATTCTGTAAATATCCTGTTGTACACCCTGTGTCCGTAGATGAACACCACAACGAAGCAGATAAGCGGCAGGATGAAACTTACGTTTACAGCAGGCATGTTGAATACTTCCACTTGGTCAATGATACTTGCTTGTATAGGAGGAAGGACTGATCCTCCCAGAATAGCCATGATAAGTCCAGCTGCCCCAAATTTGGCATCATCACCCATACGCTCCAGTGCTATACCATAGATAGTAGGGAACATCAGACTCATGCAGGCACTGATAGCCACCAGACAGTACATGCCGAAGATATTCTGGAAGAAGATGACTCCCAACGTGAATACCATGGCAGCGCATGCTAAAATCCGTAGCAGGTGACCTGCATTGATAAAGCGGAGGAACCAGGTGCAGATGAAACGACTGCAGCAGAAGATGACCATGGCTGCAATGTTGTATTGCTGGCTAAGTACTTCTGCGCTTTTCTCATCCATGCCGGTGCTCATGAAGTAACGGGTACCATACTGGATGATGAAAGTCCAGCACATGATCTGTGCTCCTACGTAGAAGAACTGGGCAATGACTCCCTCTCGGTAGTGCTTACGTTTGAAGATTCGCTTGATGGTAGGTACGAAGTTGATGCTGGTATTCTCATCGCCGTTGTGTGGCATCTTGGTGATGACAAACAAGAATAGCACGATAAGGATGACAATGCCTATGGCCAGGTACGGACTGATGAGGACACCCAAGTCGGCATCCTTAAGTGCCTGAAACTCCTCTTTAGGAAGAAGGGCCCTTTCCTCCGAGCTGAGAGGATTCAGCCTGTTCTGAATGAAGTTCATGGCCACATACATTCCACAAAGGGAACCGATAGGGTTGAAGCTTTGTGCCAGATTCAACCGGCGTGTAGCCGTTTCTTCCGAACCCATTGAAAGGATGTAGGGGTTAGAGCTAGTCTCCAGGAAAGACAGTCCGCAGGTAAGGATAAAATAGGCAATGAGGAAAGGATAGTAGCTTCCCGACATCTTCGCTGGGAAGAACAGGAAGGCTCCAATGGCATAGAGTGCCAATCCCATCATGATACCTTTTTTATACGAGTATTTGCGTATGAACATGGCAGCAGGGAATGCCATACAGAAATATCCCCCATAGAATGCTACTTGCACCAGTGTGCCATCGGTTACGCTCATGCGGAAAATCTTGGAGAAAGCCTTGACCATAGGATTCGTGATGTCATTGGCAAAGCCCCAGAGTGCAAAGCAACTGGTTACAAGGATGAAGGGCAGCAGATAGCTGACCCCATCCTTTTTCAGTATAGAAAGTTTCTCTTTTTCCATGAGTTATTTGTATATAGGGCCGAAGTTAGCACATGCACGGTAGTCTGCGCCTTCTTTGTCCATACCAAACGCATTCCATGCAGCAGGACGGAAGATGTCCTTGTCAGCTACATTGTGCATGCAAACCGGGATACGAAGCATACTAGCCAATGTAATCAGGTCCTTACCGATGTGTCCGTAGGTAATGGCACCATGGTTGGCACCCCAGTTGTTCATGACGCTGTAAACATCCTTGAAGGCATCTTTGGTTGGGTCCAGACGGGGAGCAAACCATGTGGTTGGCCATGTAGGGTCTGTACGCTTATCCAGAATTTTGTGGATTTCAGGGTCAATGTCGACGGTCCAACCTTCTGCCAACTGGATTACAGGGCCAAGTCCCTTGACCAGGTTCACACGCATCATGGTTACAGGCATGCCACCACGGGTGAGGAAGTTGCTGGAGAAGCCACCTCCACGGAAATAGTCGCGGTCGGCAGGGAGCCAATTTGTATGTTTCAGAATAGCTTCTTCATCTGCGTCGGTCAGGTTCCACCATTCCTTCATGGTAGGATTGCCTTCAGCATCGGTGGCATAGCCATTACCGTCCAATGTGGTTGCACCAGAGTTTATCAGGTGGATAATGCCATTGGCAGCCTTACCGGTAAGTTCTTTACCAGTAACACGCTTCACGGCTTCTGGGCTCCAGTAGGTACGCACATCAGAGAAAATCTGGGCACGGTTGGTAAGCAAATGGCCAAGCAGCATAGCTACACCATTCAAGGAATCGTTCTCGGTGGCAACGATAATAGCTTCGCGTTTACCGTTCCAGTCGAACTGGGTATTCAGCAAAGCCTCACAGAAGTCGCCGTTTGGTTTCCAGTCAGTCCATTGACGTTGCCCTTGGAATCCACCTGCGATGGCATGATGTCCAAGAGACTCTTCCTTGAATCCCATCTCACACAGTTTTGGATTTCCGTGCATAAGGTCACGCATGATGAGATACATCTTCACTACGAATTCCCAATCTTGATCTTTCTGCTCACGAGTCTTTTGCTTTTCAGGGCGATTTTTATCCCATCCTTCATTGACCTTGCAGTATTTTTCTACCCAAGCCATAGCTTTTTTGTATTCATCGTGGTCGTAGATACCTTCATCCATACGACGCAGGATTTCTGTCTCGTCTACCTGCTCATTCCGCATACCTAGGTATTCCTGGAAAAAGTCTGGATTAACGATGGAACCAGCAATACCCATAGCCACAGAACCGAAACTGAGGTAGCTCATGCCACGCATAGTGGCAACAGCCTGAGCTGCACGGGCCCAACGGAGAATCTTTTCTACAACATCTTCAGGGATGGTGTTGTCATCCAAATCCTGTACGTCATGTCCGTAAATACCGTATGCCGGTAGTCCTTTTTGTGCATGGGCTGCCAATACTGCAGCCAGATAGACAGCTCCTGGGCGTTCAGTGCCGTTGAATCCCCAAACTGCTTTTGGGTAATAAGGGTTCATGTCCATGGTTTCAGAACCATAGCACCAACATGAAGTTACCGTAATGGTAGCTCCAACTCCTTCGCGTTCAAATTTCTCAGCACAAGCAGCAGTCTCTGCAACTCGGCCAATAGTAGTGTCGGAAATAACACATTCTACAGGAGAACCATCTCCATTCTTCAAATTGGAAGAAATGAGGTTTGCCACTGCTTTTGCCAGGTTCATGGTCTTTTCTTCCAAACTTTCCCTAACTCCTCCTTGACGACCGTCAATGGTTGGGCGAATGCCAATTTTAGGATATTTTCTCATAATATTTACTATAAGGTTAAATTTTGTGTGCAGACAAAGATAGTGAAAAATTTCCGTTACACTAAAGATTTTGCTATCTTTGTGGCATTAGTTTCTAATGCAAAATGAAAAAGCCAATCTTTACCCTTTTACTGTTGTTGAGTGTCAATCCTTTAATGGCACAGAACGACAAAACCAATGGTCTTACGATATGGTTCGACCAGCCTACAACCATGCAAGGCATGCAGGTATGGAACACAAACATGAGTAAGGATGTGGAATGGGAATCCCAGTCTCTCCCTATAGGTAATGGCTACATGGGTGGAAATATCCTAGGTTCTGTTGAGGCTGAACGAATTACCTTCAATGAGAAAAGCCTTTGGAATGGCGGACCAAACACATCGTCTGGAGTTGATGCGTACTGGAACGTGAATAAGAACTCTGTAGGAGTATTAAAGGAAATCCGTCAGGCCTTTTTGGATGGTGATGACAAGAAAGCAGAAGAATTGACCAAAAAGAACTTCAATGGCTTGGCTTCTTATGAGCCTTCGGAGGAGAATCCCCATCGTTTTGGAAATTTCACCACAGGTGGAGAGTTCTATATTGAGACGGGGCATAGTAAGGTGGGAATGAGTGATTATTGTCGTGCATTGAGTCTTGACTCTGCACTGGCAGTAGTTAAATACAAGAAAGATGAGGTAAACTACCTTCGTCAGTACTTTGTTTCTTATCCTGATAGGGTGATGGTCATCCGGTATGTGGCTGACAAACCTGGAAAGCAGAATCTGGTCTTCAGCTATTGTCCAAATCCGATAGCGACAGGAAAGTTCACTAGAGATGGAAATGGTTGGGAATGGTATGGTTGTTTGAACAACAATCAGATGCAGTATTCGGTCCGGATGCAGGCTATAAACAAGGGTGGAGCCTTGAAGGTTGAGGATGACAAGATAAAGGTGGAAAATGCCGATGAGGTGATGTTCCTTATTTCTGCTGCTACGGATTATCAAATGAATTTTGACCCGGATTTTTCTGATCCTCTTACTTATGTAGGGGAGAATCCTCAGAAGATTACTGCAGCTTACATGGAAAGTGCCAGAAAGAAAAGTTACAGTGAATTGTTCGACACTCATTATAAGGATTATTCCAAGCTGTTCAACAGGGTACAGTTACATTTGAATCCGGGGAGTAAGGTTAGTTCTCTTCCAACTGCTCAGCGTTTGGTGGCTTATCGTAATGGTACAGCCGATTATCAACTGGAGGAGCTTTATTACCAATATGGTCGCTACCTGCTGATTGCAAGCAGTCGTCAGGGATCTTTGCCAGCAAACCTTCAGGGCGTATGGCATAATAGCACAGACGGGCCTTGGCATATGGACTATCATAACAACATCAACATCCAGATGAACTATTGGCCGGCATTGAACACCAATTTGGCAGAGTGCATGCAGCCTTTAGTTGATTTCATCAGGACTCAGGTAAAGCCGGGTATGGTAACTGCAAAAAGCTATTTTGGAGCATGTGGATGGACTACTAGCATTTCATCCAATCCTTTCGGATTTACATCACCTTTGACCAGTGAGGACATGAGTTGGAACTTCAGTCCTGTGGCAGGTCCTTGGTTGGCAACTCACTTGTGGGAATACTATCAATATACCCAGGATAAGGAGTGGCTGAAGAATACTGGATACGATTTGATTAAGGGTGCTGCACTATTTGCAGAGGATTATCTATGGAAACGCCCAGATGGAGTATATACTGCAGCACCTTCTACTTCTCCTGAACACGGACCAGTGGATCAAGGCTGTACTTTCTCTCATGCAGTTATCCGTGAGATTCTGCTGGATGCCATCGATGCCAGCAAGGTGCTGGGAGTGGACCGTAAGCTGCGTAAAGAGTGGGAAGATGTGTTAGCTCACATTGCTCCATACAAGATAGGAAGATATGGACAGCTGATGGAATGGAGCAAGGATATTGACAATCCTGAAGATCATCACCGTCATGTGAATCATTTGTTTGGCTTACATCCAGGGCATACTCTGTCACCTGTTACTACACCTGAGTTGACGAAAGCTGCTCGTGTCGTTCTAGAACATAGAGGAGATGGTGCTACGGGTTGGAGCATGGGATGGAAACTGAACCAGTGGGCACGCCTGCATGATGGAAACCATGCATACACACTGTATGGGAATCTTCTCAAAAACGGGACATTAGACAATCTATGGGATACACATCCACCTTTCCAGATTGATGGAAACTTTGGTGGTACTGCGGGTATTACGGAAATGTTCCTGCAAAGCCATATGGGTTTCTTGCATCTGCTTCCGGCTTTACCTGATGCGTGGAAAAGCGGAAGTATAAGCGGTCTGTGTGCAAAAGGTGGATTTGAAGTAGATTTGCAGTGGGAGAATGGTGAACTTAAAAAATGTGTAGTGAAATCCAATGCAGGTCAGCCACTTGAAATCCGTTATAAGAATCAGATTTTGACAAAACAAAAAACTATAAAAGGGGAAACTTATACCTTTACTTTATGATAAGAATAGGATTAGTAGGTACAGGAAAAATAGCACGTGAGGCATTGGAGATGTTCGGTAAACATTTTCAGGGACAGATAGAAGTAGTTTCTGTTTATTCACGTTTCCGTACTGTGGAGAAAGCCAAGAAATTGGCAGTGGAGTTTAACATTCCTCAAGTGTTCACCATCTATGATGAGATGATGAACCAGCAGAATATAGACTTTGTCTATGTGGCCAATACCAATAATGTGCATTATGAGTATGCCCGTATGGCATTGGAGGCAGGACACAATGTTATTGTAGAAAAGCCCATTTGTCCTACCATGCAGGAAACTCAGGATTTAGTCCAGTTGGCACTTCGTTACCATTTGTATCTGTTTGAAGCTGTCAGTTTCCTTCATATGCCAAATATGAAAAAAGTGGGAGAGTTGCTTACTGAGTTGGGAAAGGTTCGTATAGTGGAATGCAACTATTCACAGTATTCCAGCAGGTATGACCGTTACTTGCAACACGACATAGCTCCTGTTTTCGACCCACGTCTGGATGGAGGAGCCTTGTTGGACATAAATATCTACAATGTGAATTTTGCCGTAGGGCTTTTCGGTATGCCTGTGGGTGCTCAATACTACCCGAATAAGGGTTACAATGGTGTGGATACGTCTGGTGTCCTTGTTATGCGTTACCCTACTTTTGTGGCTATCTGTACTGGTGCCAAGGACAGTGCTGGTCCGTCATTCTGCACTATTCAGGGAGAGAAAGGATGGTTGCAGGTAGTTGGTGCTCCTAATGAGATGCGTGAGATTAGAATCTGTGTGGATGGAGTGACCAGAACTTATTCCTTAAATCTTTACAAGCATCGTATGGTGCACGAGTTTGAGGATTTCATTGAGATTTTTGAGGAACAGAATTTCGAAAAGATGAGTTTGTTCTTGGACATTTCCTTGAACGTGATGAAAACCATTAACATGACTAAAATATAAAAAAGGGAGGCAAAAGCCTCCCTTTTTTTATTTCTTTGTTGCTTTGATAAGGAATCCACCTCCTGGCTGCATGAGAATTTCTGCTGCAGGTTTATCAAAGACGTGTTTGTAGTCTGTACCTCTCCGGTCAGCATTGACACCATCAATGAAGTATTCAAAATTGTAGTTGTTCAAATCTCCTAGGAAACTCAAATCCACATTCACGGTACGTGCATCCCAGTTTGTCATACCAGCAATGTACCAGTCTTTTCCACTACGACGAGCAGTGATGATGTATTTTGCAACTTCACCATCCAGTGTCTTTGTCTCTTCCCATGTGGTTGGGATAGCTGCCAGGAATCGAGTATAAACCGGTTCCTTCTCATAGTTGGTTGGCGCATCACAAAGCATGTTCAGAGGGCTCTCAAAGATAATATACTCTGCCAACTGACGGCAACGGGTACCCTGACTCATAGGTTCGCTGTTGGCTGAACGGAAATTGAATTTGTTTGCATTGTGCATGGCTCCTTGGGTGTAGTCCATAGGACCAGCAACTAAGCGGATGAATGGAAGAGTGACATCATAGGTAACCTGATCACAGTTCCCGTTCCACTTCATCTGTTCCAGTCCATATACTCCTTCGTAATTGATGACATTTGGCCAGGTTCTGTTCAAACCGCTTGGCTTGAAAGCTCCATGGAAATCAATCATCAGTTTATACTTTGCTGCAGTTTCTGCCATCCGATTGTAGAAGTCTATGACAATCTGGTCATCCCGGTCCATGAAATCCACCTTGAAGCCTTTGACGCCCATTTCGCTATAGTGCTTGCAAAGCCTTTCCATATCTTTGTCCATCGCTTTGTAACCACCCCAGAGGATAATTCCCACATTTTTCTTTTTTCCATATTCAACGATGCGTTTCAGGTCTATTTCAGGAACTACTTGCATCATATCAGCTTTTAGATTGACAGCCCATCCTTCATCCAGGATTACGTATTCAATGCCGAATTTAGAAGCAAAGTCAATGTAGTACTCATAGGTTTCATTGTTGATACCTGCACGGAAATCCACACCTTCTATGTTCCAGTCGTTCCACCAGTCCCAAGCCACCTTGCCAGGTTTAATCCAAGAGGTGTCCTCCAGCTTGCATTCGTCTGCCAGACAGAAGACAATGTCATTATCAGTCATGTCCTTATCTTGTGTGGAAAGGGCAATGGCACGCCAAGGCATGCTGCGGGTTGCCTGTATTTTAGCGATGTAGTCGTGACGGTCTTTTACTACCATCTGCAACATGTTGTGACCACCTTGTTCCATGGTTTTAGGTACGGGAGCAAAGATGCCTTTGAGGCTTTTCTCATGCTTGAAATTCTCCAAGAACATACCTGGGTAAGAGAACTGGTTCACCTCTGTGATGACAGCCTTTATATTTTGTGGAAGCTCTATCATGACAGGAAGGAACATGATGGAGTCCTTGGTCATTTCTGTGAGGGTAGTATGGTTATACTGGTTCTCAAAAGAATTGCAGAATTGCCTCTCCACGGGTCCACTTGCATTAGTGAAGGCATAGTAAGCAGGGTGATCTTCATCGAAGTTGAACTGAGCCGTTTCGTTTTTTACCGTTACTTCTCCTTTACCCAATGCTAGATTAAAACGGTAGGCAAAGCCATTATTATAGGCACGGAAATCTACACTGTATCCACCCTTGAAATTTAGAGTGAGCTGGTTGTAGTGATTACGGACTTTGCTCTTGCGGTATGCCACTGCGTCAATGGTTTCATCTGCACTTTTGCGAAGTTGCTTGGCTACTTTTGGATTCTGACCCAAGACTCTGCCATCTTCTAGTGTCATGGCTATCTCAGAAGGAGCTATAGCCTGGACTCCATGGAAAACCACGTCATAGGTTATCTTTCCATCGGTTTTGATTGTAGCTTTAAGTTGTCCGTCAGGTGAAGTGAGGACAATGTCCTTTGCCATGACACCAGTCATACACAAAAGGAAACAGAAGAACAGAAATAATCGTGTTTTCATATTTATATATTTAAGTTTTTCAAACGTGTGTTCAAAAGTAGTGAAAGTTTAGGGATTATCCAAATTTACCCTCTAAAAACAAAAACAGGAGGATTTCCAAATCCTCCTGTTCTGTTTTATTCACGATTTGCACGTTTACGCTCCAGATGATCCAAGATTATTTTACGCATACGCATGCTTTTTGGGGTGACTTCCACCAGCTCGTCTTCCTTGATGTATTCCAGTGCTTCTTCCAAGGAGAAGATTACTGGAGGAATGATTCGTGCCTTATCGTCAGAGCCACTTGCACGCATGTTGGTCAACTGCTTGCTCTTGGTAACATTGATAACCAAGTCGTTCTCATGAACGTGCTCGCCTACGACTTGCCCTGCGTAAACCTCATCTTGTGGATAGATAAAGAACTTACCACGGTCTTGCAGGTGGTCGATGGCATAGGCAAAAGCGGTACCGCCTTCCAAAGCGATCATGGAACCGTTTGTACGGCGGTCAATCGGGCCTTTGTAAGGTTGGTATTCCTTATAGCGGTGTGCCATGATAGCCTCACCTGCCGATGCTGTCAGTACATTGGTACGGAGACCGATGATGCCTCGGGAAGGTATGTTGAACTCTATGTTGACACGGTCACCTGTTGTTTCCATGGAAGTCAACTCTCCCTTTCGACGGGTTACCATGTCAATCATCTTGCTGCTGTATTCTTCGGGAACGCTGATGGTCAGCTCTTCGATAGGCTCGCATCGAACTCCATCAATAGTCTTGAAGATAACCTGTGGCTGACCTACTTGCAGCTCATAGCCTTCACGGCGCATGGTCTCAATCAGTACAGAAAGGTGAAGAACTCCACGTCCGGAAACTACCCAGTGGCTGTCCTGGTCGCCCTTTGCCACGCGCAAAGCCAGATTCTTGTCCAACTCTCTCTCTAGACGCTCCTGGATATGACGGCTAGTTACGAACTTACCTTCACGACCGAAGAAAGGAGAGTCATTGATGCAGAACATCATGCTCATGGTTGGCTCATCTATAGCGATAGGTGGCAGAGGCTCTGGATTCTCAAAGTCGCAGATTGTATCGCCAATCTCAAACTTGTCCAGTCCCATAATGGCACAGATGTCACCAGAGGAAACCTCTTGCGTACGTTGACGGCCTAGACCTTCGAAAGTGTATAGTTCCTTCACCTTCATCTTGTCCATGCTTCCGTCACGGTGTGCCAAAGTGATGTTCATTCCTTCCTTGATAGTGCCCCGATGAACACGTCCCACAGCAATACGTCCTGTATAGCTGGAATAGTCCAGGGATGTGATAAGCATCTGAGGAGTACCTTCCAAATGGGTTGGGGCAGGGATATGCTCAATGATGGCATCAAGAAGCGGGTAGATGTTGTCCGTAGGAGTCTTCCAGTCCTCTGCCATCCAATTGTTCTTTGCAGAACCGTAGATGACTGGGAAATCCAGCTGCTCCTCAGTGGCATCAAGTGCAAACATCAGGTCGAATACCATTTCATAGACTTCTTCCGGGCGACAGTTTGGTTTGTCCACCTTGTTCACCACCACGATAGGTTTCAGACCTATCTGAAGGGCTTTCTGAAGCACGAAACGAGTCTGTGGCATTGGGCCTTCAAATGCATCGACAAGCAGCAGACAGCCGTCGGCCATGTTCAGCACACGCTCCACCTCTCCACCGAAGTCGGAGTGCCCCGGAGTGTCAATGATATTAATTTTTACACCTTTATAATTAATGGAGACGTTCTTGGAGAGGATGGTTATACCACGCTCACGCTCCAAATCGTTGTTATCCAGCACTAGTTCACCGTTGGTCTTGTCGTCACGGAACAAATGTCCAGCCAGCATCATCTTGTCTACCAGGGTAGTTTTTCCGTGGTCAACGTGAGCTATAATAGCAATGTTTCTAATATCTTGCATGTTAATACCTATTATTTGGGGTGCAAAGTTACAATAAAAACTACAAAAATCACCTATTCATTAATTTTTTCTTTGGATAAAATACTTGATAATCAAAAATTATCCCTATCTTTGCACCCGCATTTCGAGGTAGTGTCTGTGATTCGCTGCAAACCTTCACGGATGGCCACCGCGGAAACAAGTTTAACAATTTAAATTTTCAAATTATGTATTTAGACGCAGCAAAAAAGCAGGAAATTTTCAGTCAGTACAGTTTTGCACAGAATGCTACTGATACTGGTTCTGCAGAGGCACAGATTGCCCTCTTCTCTTATCGTATCAACCATTTGACTGAGCACTTGAAGGTTAACCGTAAGGATTTCGTTACTGAGCGTGCATTGACTATGCTCGTAGGTAAGCGCCGTTCTTTGCTTAACTATCTGAAGCGTAAGGACATTAACCGCTATCGTGCTATTGTTAAGGCTCTTGGTTTGCGTAAGTAATCCCAGTTCCTGTTTCAAGTACAAAAAGAAAATTCCAGAGGGCTTGTTGAACGAAAAAGTTTGACAAGCCCTCTTCCTTTTTTCTCACTTCAAAGAAGCAGATGGAAGGAGAAATTTTTTTCTCTAGAAGGGGAAAAATTTTTCTCCAGAAGGAGAGAAAAATATTGCTCCCGAATGCTCTTTGAAGTGGAAAAAGAAAAGGGGTGAGAAAATCTTTACAAAATCCTTAGTTAATAGGAGCAAATGCTATGGCTTCACAAATACATAGTACCAAAAATGCTGCTAAACCTCGTAAACCATTCAGAATATCATAATGGTTCCTATATATAATAAGGTATAAAATGCTTATCGTGATTGCGTTTTACTTTTGAATTGCAATTATAAGTGTTTATGCTTAATCTAAGTACAGTTAATCATACTTTTACCTATTATTGAATGAATTCGTTAATAATTGTTTAGGAAAGTCTGTAAAAAGCATATCTGACAATTAATAAATCTAGTTATATTCAAAATTGAGAAATTGTTACTAAAAAACCCATAAAAATGCCAGTTTATTACTGTTTGCGACTTCATTTCTAACAAATTTTCTATTTTTAGGCAAATTTGTTGAGAATATTGTACTAGAGTTTGAAAAGAATTCTTAACTTTGCCCCCAGAGAGAGTGAAATAATTTAACTGTTATAGTATAAGAGAGGTATTTTTTAGCGGGTTTATATTGGTATAAGTAGAGTTCAGTACCCGCTATAATTCCTTTTTATTATATAAATAAGTATTGCCTGATTTGAATGTCAGTAGGTTCTTCAGGCATTTTCACTGGAAATAAGAGAGTAAATATAGTATTAATTAAGACGAGAGATTTATGAAAAGTAAATTTTTGGCATTGGTCACCATGTTCCTTATGAGCATGAGTGTGTATGCACAGAACATTACTGTTCGTGGTAATGTTACGTCGGAAGACGATGGTGGGCCTATCATCGGAGCCTCTATCTTAGTTCAGGGTACTAGCAATGGTACAGTGACTGACCTGGATGGTAACTTCATTCTTGAAAATGTGAAGTCTGGTTCAAACCTCATCGTTTCTTATGTTGGTATGAAGTCTAAGACTGTTAAGGCTGCTGCCAGGTTGAACATCAGTCTGAGTTCTGAGACTATGGCCCTGGAAGAGGTTGTTGTTACAGCTCTGGGTATTCAGCGTCAGGCAAAGGCTCTGGGTTATTCTACCGCTAAGGTAGATGCAGATCAGCTTAACTCTGCGAAGGGTTCTGATGCTTCTGCTGCATTGAGCGGTAAGGTTTCCGGTCTGGAAATCAGCCTGGGTTCAGCTGCGCTTGACCAGCAGACTACAGTTCAGTTGCGTGGTGCACGTTCATTCAAGGGTAACAACGGTGCATTGTTGATTCTGGATGGCGTTCAGACTCCAATGAGTTTCTTGCAGACTATCAACCCTAACGATATTGATAACATTTCTGTATTGAAGGGTGCATCTGCTGCCGCACTTTATGGTTCTGAGGCTGCTAACGGTGTATTGATTGTTACAACTAAGAATGGTGTTAAGGGTAAGCCACAGTTTACTTATGCTTTTACTGCTACTGCCAATACCGTATCTTACTTGCCAAAGACTCAGACCCGTTTCGGTTCTGGTCACCGTCAGTCAGGTATGGGTAGCTGGACTTATGATCAGGAGAACTCTTACATGAGCCCTGAAAACCAGCAGTATGGTCCTGAGTTCGATGGTTTTGACTCTTATTCTGGTTGGTATCTGGATGCTCTTGACGGAAAGATGCGTCAGATTCCTTATGGTTATGCAGGTGATGACTATTTGTCTGGTTATTATCAGACTGGTACTGATTTCCAGCACGATATCAGCTATTCTTCTAGCGATGACCGTGGTTCTATGTATCTGTCTTACCAGCGTCTGGATAGGAAGTCTGTTACTCGTCATGATGAGAGTACACGTCAGACAGTTCGTTTCAACGGAAGCCGTAACTTTAAGTCATTGACAGTAGGTGGTAAGGTAACTTATTCTCATTCTACATTTGATATGAGTACTGCTAGCTCAGATGGTATTTATTATTTGATGCAGATTCCTGCTAACTACCGTGTAGGTGATTTTGTTGGATGGGATAAGGGTGATTTAGGAAATGGTGCATCTCCTAACGAGTACTTCTCTGACTATTCTGAGAACCCATTCTTTACCTTGGATACCAACCGTCGTGAGACTCGTCAGGATCGTTTAGTAGGTTCTGTAGATATCAGCTTCCAGCCTTTGAAGTGGTTGAAGTTTACTGGACGTGCTGGTGTTAACTTGAATGTGAACCAGACTAACCGTATGACCTATGCATTCCACTACAGTGAAACTGCACAGACTTACAAGTATAATGCTGGTTCTGACCAGTTGTCTACTTTTGCTACAGCATCTCAGTTGACTAGCAACTTCAACATGGACTTCATGGCACAGGCTAATCACAAGTTCAATGAGGATTGGGAAATCAAGGGTCTGGTAGGTTATTCTATGCAGGATAATTACAATGAGTATAAGAATGTAAACGCTAATCAGTTGGCTATTGATAACTTGTTCAACTTGTCTAACAAGTTGGGTGACTTGACTGCTCAGAACCGTTGGACTCGCAGCCGTAAGACTGGTTTGTTTGGTTCTGTAGATTTGAACTATAAGAATTTTGCCTTCATTCAGGTAACTGGCCGTAATGACTGGACTTCTCTGTTGGATCCAGCAAACCGTTCATTCTTCTATCCATCTGTAAATACTTCTTTTGTATTCACCGATGCTTTCAAGTCTCTGAAGAGTGATGTAATGAACCACTGGAAGATGCGTGCATCTTGGGCAAAGGTAGGTACTGTAAACCTGGAGCCATATAGATTGCAGACTTTGGCACAGGTAAATAGTGCATTCCCTTATGGTACTCAGACTGCATATCGTTTGGATACCTCTTTGTTCTCAAAGGATCTTAAGCCAGAGTTCACCAACGAGTTTGAGGTTGGTACTGAGTTCGGCTTCTTCAATAACCGTATTACCTTTGAGGCTGCTGCATATATTCAGCGTACTACAAACCAGACAGTTCCTGTATCTATTGCTACTTCTACTGGTTTCAGCTCACGTTATATTAATGCAGGTACCATGGAAGGTAAGGGTCTGGAGTTCGACTTGCGCATCAATCCTATTGTTAAGGTGGGTAACTTCAGCTTCAATTTGGGTATGAATGCTACATTCGTAAAGACTACTGTTATCGAATTGGCTGATGATTCTCCAGAGTTGAATATTGAAAGCAACATTGGTGGTAATTCTTCTTATGGTATCTACGCCATAAAGGGTAAGGCCTTCCCACAAATCAAGGCCCAGGACTGGGCACGTGATCCTCAGGGCCGTGTAATTGTAGACAAGAACACTGGTTTGCCACAGGCTGGTAATTTCATAGAGTGTGGTACTACTGCTCCAACCGTTCGTTTGGGTATTACTCCTAGCTTCCGCTATAAGAACTGGCGTCTGAACGCAACCTTCGATTATCGTGGTGGTCATGTATTCTACAGCGGTCTGGAAATGTCTAACTGCTTTACCGGTTCATCATACTTGAGTTCTATCGCTGGTCGTCAGCGTACCGTATTCCCTAACTCTGTATATGTGGATGACAATGGTAACTATGTAGAAAATACCAATATTACTATTAATGCTGGTGATGATGGTTGGTGGAACGGTCAGTTCAGGCTGAGCTATGCAAACCAGGTATACAGTGCTGCAACTTGGCGTCTGCGTGAGTTGTCTCTGAACTATGAATTCCCTAAGAAACTTATCAATAAGATTGGTTTCATCCAGAATATCTCTACTAGCCTGGTAGGTCGTAACTTGTTTATGTGGCGTCCTAAGACCAATATCTTCAGTGATCCTGAATTCTCTACAAATGGTGGTAACTCTAACATTGCTGCTACTCAGTATAACAGTAATGCACGTGGTACTCAAGGTGGTGGTCAGTCTGCAGGTTATCGTAGCTTCGGTTTCAACGTAGTTGTAACATTCTAATGGTAAGGAGGATAAAAAGATGAAGACAAAGAATTTATTATATGTTGCTGGTTTAAGTGTAGCGTTGACTAGTTGTTCTGATTGGTTGGACGTGAACGAAACCCCCAATAATGCTACAAAAGAAAACGTTTCTGCAGAGCTGTTGCTTACCAGTGTAGAAAATGATATTGCTGGCGACCGAGCTGGTTATTCTGCTACAACAGGTTCAACCATCAGTTTCTATAACTGGTCTCAGATGTTCACCAAATCTGGTGACTACTCCGGTAACTATGTATACCTGAACGGAAACGTTGTTAATGGTACTTTCAACCCACACTGGCAGTATCGTTATTCTCGAATTGCTGCTATCCGTGAGATCAAGGACAAGGCAGTAACTGCAGAATTAAAGGGTCTGCTGGGTATTGCTCAGGTTTTGGAGTGTATTGAATTCCGTGAGTTGGTAGACTTGTTTGGCGATGTTCCTTTCAGCGAAGGTGGTCTGGGTGCAGATAATCTGACTCCAACCTACGACAAGGCTGAGGATATCTACAAGGCTCTTTGTGCTCAGATTATTGAGGCCGAGCAGAACATCGAGAACGGTGCTATGGGTAATATCTCTAATGCAGATATCTATTTCGGCGGTAATAAATCACAGTGGCTTAAGTATGCAAAGTCTATCGAATTGACTCTGTTGATGCGTATTTCTAATGTTGCTCTGTTTGATCAGGTAAATGGTAAGGCCCGTCTGGCAGCTATTGTTGATGGTTTGATTGATACTGATGCTACTTGCAATCCTGGTTACTATGTAGGTTCTGGTAAGATGAATCCTCAGATGTACTTGTGGGGTCATACTTATACTTGGAATGGTAGCTATGCAGGTAAACGTACCAGCAACCGTTCTTCTTTCCGTAGCCAGTATGATCCTACTGAGGAGCTGGTAAAGTTTATGCGTGATACCAAGAACCCATTGATACGTGTATATTTCGATCCACGTGAGAAGAATGTAGACCAGCCAGCCTATGGTAAGCCATCTGAATTCTATGGTGAGAACTATTGGTACATTGGTATCCCTTACGGTGTTCAGACTCCTATGCAGCGTGCACAGGTTTCACTGGTAGGTGAAGGAGCCTATGGTGATGGTAGCTGGGATTTTGAGACAGGTGCATCTAAGGATCTGGTAATGTATCCAGTTTGCATTGCTAAGTTCTATTTGGCTGAGGCTGCACTTCGTGGCTTGATTGCTGGTGGTGATGACTTGGCAAGAGCTTACTATGAGGAAGGTGTGAAGCTGATGTTTGAGCAGCACGATTTGGCATTGCATGCTGCTAATCCTTATAATGGTGCATTGGCTCCTATCCCTGGTACTGCTGGAGATGGTTCTGCTGCAAAAGCTGCTGCTGAGTTCCTGGCACAGACAGAAGACTATGGTTTCCTGGTTAACTGGGATTTGATGACAAGCAACGAGCAGAAGTTAGAGGCTATTATGACTCAGAAGTGGTTGGGTTACTACCTGATTGACCCTCTGGAGGCATGGTCAGAGATTCGTCGTACTGACTATCCAAGTTGGTTGCACTCTTCTTGGCAGTGGTCTTTGGGTGAGCACAAGATGCCTGCACGTGTATTGTATCCAGAGTCAGAAAAGAAGTTGAACAATGTTAATTTCACAGCTAATGAGAAGAAGGATGTCATGAATGATCTGATCTTCTGGGATACTAAGAACCCGGAACGTAAGCAGCCAGGTGACTACTTGAATTCTGCATTTGCAAACGGTTACGAAAAATAATTATTGACGTATGAAAAAGATTTTATCATTTATATTTTGTGCAGTTGCTCTTTTGTCAACTACTTCTTGTCTGAAAGATGACTATTTGTATGATTATGACAATCAGAAGGCAGTAATTGAGTTCATGACAGAGACAAAAGCTTCTACAATCAACTGCAAGAACATGAAGGGTGTAGGTGCAGCTTACGTTAACTACTCTATCTCCGATGCTAAGAACATTACTGAGGATATTCATGTAACTGTTTCTTTGGATGAGAGTTTGATTGCTGGCAATTTATTACCTGCAGTGGCATATAAGCTGAGAATTCACACTATGGCTAGTGACACTTATGCTAGTTTCCCAGCTGACGCTGTTATTCCAGCTTATGCAAAGTTGCCTGACCGCCGTCCTAATACTGACCCTAGTAACCCAACTGAGAATGTTCAGTTGTATGAGGCTAATCGTCAGAGTGTTGCTCTGGTTGTAGAAATTGATGCAGAAGCAGCTGGTATCGAGACTGGTACTTACTACTTGCCATTGCGTATTACAAGTGTTAGTCCAAATGTTGCTCCTATCAGTGGAAACTTTGGCTATCAGATTATTACTGTTAATGTACAGTAATCGTATTATACATTAGAATTCTTTTTTCAAAAGAATATAATGTGCCTCTCGAAGGGGATCGTACCAAGGCGTTGGTAGCGATCCCCTTTTTTTACTGCAATGCGCAACGGTCACAAAAAAATGGAGGTAAACTCTAAGTCTACCTCCATTATATTATAGATATAATTTATATTATCTCTGACTTGCTGCAGCAGCTGCAGGATAACCAGGTTTAACAGGAATGCGATTTGCATCGTTTGCTGCGCTCAGAGCAATTGTAGCAACGATTGCTGCATCAACCTTCAGGTCGTCCAATGACAAGCGTTCCCAGGTATCCATATTGGTGTGATAAGTACGGTCGTACTCCAACTCATCTTGAATAAACTGGAATGATGGTAAACCTACACGGTCGAAAGTAACGTGGTCTGTAGAGCCTGTAGTACGTGGAGAAAGGGTCTTGAAGCCTAATGGCTCGATAGGAGCTTTCCAAGCCTCGAAGAAAGGCTTAGCTAGGTCATTCTGCTCCATATAGATACCACGGAAACGGCCAGATCCATTATCCATATTCAAGTATAGAGCAAACTTGTCATATCCAGGTAAAGTCTTCTTGTTCTTAGCATCGTAGAGATAATTCTGTAAGTAACCACGAGAACCGTAAAGACCCTGCTCTTCACCACCCCAAAGAGCGATACGGATAGTACGCTTAGGCTGAACTCCCAGAGCCTTCAGGATACGCATAGCTTCCATCATAACGATACAACCAGATGAGTTATCTGCACCACCTGTACCACTGTGCCAAGAATCCAAGTGTGCACCAATCAGTACAATTTCATTCTTCAACTTAGGGTCAGTTCCAGGAATTTCTGCAACAACATTATTGATCTTCTGGTTATCTGTAAACTTATTCTTGATTTCCAGTTCCATTTCTACCTTTTCACCCATCTTGATCAAGCGAGCCATTCGGCCACCATCCTCTAGTGGAAGGGTGAACTCTGGTGCTGGCTCTGGATCACCTACCTTATACTGAGCTCCACCACCGGTAGTTACATTGAAAGTTCCACGGGTATTAACGATTGCTAGAACACCTTCGTTCTTTAGCATCTGAGTGAATTTCTGCTGCAATTCACGCATCTTCATCATCTGCTCACGACTAATAGTAGTTACTGGAAAACCAGAGGTACGACGATAGTTGTGACGACCTGGACGAGGATCTGTTTCAAGGTTTGCCAATTCCTCATCGGTATAACGATAAGCTAAAGGACCAAATGAAATGGTGTATTGCTGAGTTACAGGCATCAGGACAATCTTGCCAGCTAACTTGCCACGATACTTCTCCAGGTCAGCTTCAGACTGAATCTGGTCTACTAATACTACTTCACCCTTTACAAGACCCTTTGTACTACCGGTCCATGCTTTGGGGTTAGCAGCGAAACTGCAATAATAGGGTGCAGTCATAGCAACATAATTCTTCTCGCTATCCCAGCCACCCTTTGCAAAGTCTGTTGCAAATTCTGAACGAGGGTTAGAAAGACCATACTCTGCCAACTTCTTTACTACCAGCTGCTCTGAACGAACCTTCATTTCAGAAGCAGCCAGACGAGGACCCAGCAAGTCTGTCATGTACTGTGATAATTGATCGATACTAGAATTGGCGAAAGCCTCATTCTTAATTCTGAAAGCCATTTCCTCAGAAATAGCAGTCTGTGCTTGTGCTGTACCAAGGGATAATAAACCGCATGCTGCAGCTAAAAGATACTCTCTCATAATTTGTAATACTATAATATAAAAATAAATCTCGTATGGGTTTTCTTGCTTACAAAAAGAAACAAATGCAAGAAAGATAGCTTACACTTAGCAAACTATTTGGCAAAAGTAATGGTTTTTCTTTTAAATTGTTCATTTTTAGAGGTAAAATTTAACAAACTGGCTAAATATTAGTAAATAATGCATGAAAAATGTATTCTCATAGACTATTCTGTTTCTGTGTGCTATTATACATACTTTTTTATAAGTGGCTTGTTCTTGTTTTATCCTATTATTTCTATATTTTTTGCATCTAAATAATCAATAACATATAAATATGGAGAAAAAAATGCTTTAGAACGCTCTTTGGAGAAGGAAAAGAAAAGGGGTGAGGAAATCTTTACAAGATCCTCACCCCTTTTTTTATATTAGCTTTTAGCTCTAGATTATTCTATGGCAGCCTGTGCGGCAGCTAAGCGTGCGATAGGCACACGGAAAGGAGAGCAAGATGCATAGTTCATGCCAACCTTTGCACAGAATTTCACAGAACTTGGCTCACCACCATGCTCACCGCAGATACCGGTACGCAGAGTAGGACGAACCTTACGTCCGTTTTCAACTGCCATTCTGATGAGCTGTCCTACACCATTCTGGTCGAGAACCTGGAATGGGTCAACTTTCAGAATCTTCTTGTCCAAATAAACAGGCAGGAAGCTTGCAATGTCATCACGTGAATAACCGAAAGTCATCTGAGTCAAATCGTTTGTACCGAAGGAGAAGTATTCAGCCTCTGTAGCAATCTTATCAGCAGTAAGAGCAGCACGAGGAGTCTCAATCATGGTTCCGATTTCAAACTTAAGGTCTATACCTTCTTCTTCCAATACTTGTTTTGCAGTCTTAACGATTATTTCCTTCTGCTGCTTCAACTCATAGAGGATACCAATCAATGGAATCATGATTTCTGGCTTTGGATCATAGCCTTCTCTCTTCAACTGGCAAGCTGCACCTAAAATGGCACGGGTCTGCATCTCAGTAATTTCTGGGAATGTAATACCTAGACGGCAACCACGGTGACCCAACATTGGGTTGTTTTCAGCCAATGAGTCTACACGCTTTTTGATTTCTTCCAGTTCTACACCCATTTCCTTAGCCATAGTTTCCTGACCAGCAAGATCATGTGGTACGAACTCATGCAATGGTGGGTCAAGTAAACGGATGTTTACTGGCAGACCATCCATAGCCTTCAAGATTCCGTAGAAGTCAGCCTTCTGGTAAGGAAGCAACTTAGCAAGTGCCTTTTCACGACCTTCACGAGTATCTGCAAGAATCATTTCACGCATAGCAATAATCTTCTGGTCATCGAAGAACATATGCTCTGTACGGGTCAGACCGATACCCTTTGCTCCGAATGCACGTGCAACTTCTGCATCGTGAGGAGTATCAGCATTGGTGCGTACCTGCATCTTAGTGTACTTGTCGCAAAGGTCCATCAGAGCCTTGAAGTCACCAGAAAGTTCAGCAGCCTTGGTCTCAATTTCACCTGCATATACCTGACCGGTAGTACCATTCAGTGAAAGATAATCACCTTCTTTATAGACTACTCCATCAATTTCTACAGTCTTGTTCTTATAGTTTACATTGATACCACCTGCACCTGAAACACAGCACTTACCCATACCACGGGCAACAACAGCTGCATGAGAGGTCATACCACCACGAGCGGTAAGGATACCTTCTGCAGATGCCATACCTGCCAAGTCTTCAGGAGAAGTCTCGATGCGGACCATAATGACCTTATGTCCGTTTTCATGCCATTCCTGAGCATCGTCAGCGTGGAATACAATCTGTCCACAAGCTGCACCTGGAGATGCAGGAAGACCTTGTGTGATAACCTTAGCCTTGGAAAGAGCCAGTTTATCAAATACAGGGTGAAGCAACTCATCAAGTTTTTGTGGTTCACAACGGTTGATAGCAGTTTTCTCGTCAATCAGACCTTCACGGAGCAAATCCATGGCAATTTTAACCATGGCAGTACCAGTACGTTTACCATTACGGGTCTGCAAGAACCAAAGTTTACCTTCCTGAACAGTGAACTCCATATCCTGCATATCTTTGTAGTGCTTCTCCAGCTTGTCCTGAATGCTGTTCAGTTCAGCATACAGTTCAGGCATTGCCTCTTCCATGGATGGGAACTTAGCTAGACGCTCTTCTTCAGAGATGCCACCACGCTTAGCCCAACGCTGAGAGCCAATCTTGGTAATCTGCTGAGGTGTACGGATACCTGCAACAACATCCTCACCCTGTGCATTGATAAGATACTCACCATTGAAGAGATTCTCACCATTACCAGCATCACGAGAGAAGCAAACACCTGTAGCAGAAGTGTCACCCATGTTACCAAATACCATAGCCATTACAGAAACTGCTGTACCCCATTCATCAGGAATACCTTCCATCTTGCGGTAAAGAATAGCACGTTCGTTCATCCAAGAACGGAACACTGCACAGATAGCACCCCATAACTGCTCAATTGGATCAGTTGGGAAATCACTACCAGTTTGCTTTTTGATAGCAGCCTTGAAGCGAGAAATCAGAACTTTCAGACTCTCAACACTCAAATCCTTGTCAAGTTCTACACCTTGTTCCTTCTTTACTTCTTCAATGATAGCCTCGAATGGATCGATGTCTTCCTTGTTTACAGGCTTCATGCCTAAAACAACATCACCATACATCTGAACGAAACGACGATAAGAGTCATATACGAAGTGAGGGTTATTAGTTTTCTTAACCATACCTTCTGCGACTTCGTCATTCAGACCTAAATTCAAGATAGTGTCCATCATACCAGGCATTGATGCGCGTGCACCGGAACGTACTGAAACCAAAAGAGGATTCTCTACACTACCAAATTTGCTTTTCATCAAATTCTCGATATGAGCAACGGCCTTTTCTACGTCGCTTTTCAGAATTTCAATGATTTTATCCTGACCTACTTTATAGTATTCGTTACAAACATCTGTCGTGATTGTAAATCCAGGAGGAACAGGTACACCAATAAGGTTCATTTCTGCCAAGTTCGCTCCTTTACCTCCCAGTTGTTCTCTCATCTGGGCATTACCTTCTGCATGTCCATTACCAAAGGTATAAACTCTTTTCTTATCCATTTAGTTAATATCAGTTTAGTTTAACTTGTTATTTTCTAATACTTATTACGGGTCGCAAATCTACACATAAAAAATGAAATAATGAAAGAAAAACGTTCAAATTTGCAATTTCGACTTTGCAATACTTGAGATTATTATCTTGGAAGCGACCACAAATAAAAATCCCATTTCCCCTGTTAGGGAAGATGGGACTTTTATTATATAAATAAGGTATAATTATTTCTTTTCTTCAATAGCCTTTTCTTCAGCAAGTTTAATACGACGTCCCATTGTAATATAAGCAATAGGAGCAGCAATAAACAATGAAGAACAAGTACCTACAATGACACCAAGAATCATAGCGAATGCGAAGCTACGGATGCTCTCACCACCTAGGATGAAAATACACAGCAATACGATCAAAGTAGAAACTGATGTATTGATGGTACGAGCCAATGTAGTATTCAATGATTCATTGAAAATCAATTGGTGGTCACGTTTTGGATAGAGGTGGAAGAACTCACGGATACGGTCGAAGATTACCACCTTATCGTTGATAGAGTAACCAATTGCTGTCAGAATTGCACCGATGAATGTCTGGTCGATATCCAATGAGAAAGGAAGGATTCCGTACCAGATAGAGTACATACCTATAATAATAATGGTATCACAAGTCAGTGCAACAGTAGAACCGATAGAATATGCTATATTGCGGAAACGTAACAAAATATACAGGAAGATGGCAACCAATGCGATGAGCACTGAATAGATAGCTCCTGTAGTGATATCCTCTGCAATAGATGGACCTACTTTCTGTGAAGAAATGATAGAACCACCAGCGCGATTGTCACGGTCAATGAACTGATCTAAAGAAACATTAGCGTCTAAAAGGCCGGCAGACTTCAAACTTTCGTATAGAAGTTGTTCGATCTCACCATCAATTTCAACTCCATCTTCAGCAATACGGTAGTTAGTAGAAATACGCACTGTCTTGCCATCATTACCTAAAGCAATACACTGAGCATTTGCTTCAGCTGCAGCCATAGGTGCTTCAAGTGCAGCACGAATCTGCTCTGGCTCAACTTGCTTTTCAAACTGAACGGTATAGTTGCGACCACCGGTGAAATCGATAGACTTGCTAAGACCACGTACAGCGAAAGAGATCAGACAGATTGCGATGATTGCACCGAAGATGATGAAAGATCTTCTGGCATAACCCATGAAGTTGATTTTAGTGTTCTTCATAAGGTTACGGCTGAGGCTAGTAGTGAAGGTCAGATTCTGCCACTTGTCCTTATTCAAGAAATGCTCATAAACGATGCGAGTCAAGAATACAGCAGTGAAGAATGAACATACAATACCAATGAACAAGGTAGTAGCGAAACCACGGATAGGTCCTGTACCAAAGTAGTACAGAATGATAGCTGTGATGATAGATGTAAAGTTAGAGTCGAAAATTGCAGAGAATGCATTGCTGTAACCAGCAGCTACTGCCTGCTTCAAACCCTTACCTGCAGCAAGCTCTTCCTTCGTACGTTCATAAATAAGCACGTTAGCATCTACTGCCATACCCAGAGACAATACCATACCGGCAATACCGCTCATGGTAAGAGCAGCCTGGAATGAAGTAAGGATACCTAAGGTAAAGAAGAAGTTTACAATAAGTGCGCAGTTTGCAATCATACCTGGAATCAAACCATACATTGCACACATGTAAATCATCAGAAGGATGAATGCTACAATGAATGAAGTGATACCCTGATTGATAGATTCCTGACCCAAAGATGGACCTACGATGTCCTCTTGAACAATCTTAGCAGGAGCTGGCATCTTACCAGACTTCAAAACGTTTGCCAAGTCCTTGGTATCTTCTACTGTGAAGTGACCAGAAATTTGTGAGTTACCACCGGTAATCTCAGAGTTTACGTTTGGAGCACTGTAAACGTAGTTATCCAAAACAATGGCAATTGCACGGTTGATGTTATTCTTGGTAAGGTTAGCCCAGATACGAGCTCCTTCCTGATTCATACTCATGCTTACTACAGGGTTGCCATACTGGTCAAATTCATCCTTTGCATCAGTGACAACATCACCTTCCAGAGGAGCCTTACCATTACGCTCTGTAACCTTGATAGCATAAAGTTCAAAGTATTCATTCTTTGCATCAAAAGCTTTAACTCCCCATTTCAGACTCATATCTTTTGGAAGAATGGTTTCTGCAATGGCACTGTTGATAGCTTGGTTAACCTGTGCAGTATCACGATAGTGTGCAATACCGACAACACAACCATTGCCACCCAACTGCAAAGCTGACAATAATGGGTGTGCAGCCTTCATTTCTTCTGAAATGTTAGAAGTTTCTGCTGCATTTGTTGAGTTGTTTGCAACAGCTTTTAGGCCTCCTAATACGTTTTTGGTTGTGTCTGCAGCTTCTGTAGCTTCTGCAACCTTTGTGGTATCAGCAACTGCAGTTGTCCTGCTTGCTGTATTAGCTAACTGAGCATCCAAAGTCTGCAGGAAAGGAACAGCTTCTGCACTGTTGTATGTCTCCCAAAATTCCAAATTGGCAGAACCCTGCAACAATTTACGTACACGGGCTGGCTCCTTGATACCTGGCATTTCCACCATGATACGACCTAAGGAGCTTTCCAATTTCTGGATGTTAGGCTGAACGACTCCGAAACGGTCAATACGAGTACGTAGAACGTTGTAAGAGTTGTCAATAGCAGCATTAACTTCCTCACGAAGCACTTTTTCAACTTCAGAATCAGAGCTACGAGTGTTGACTTTATCTTTGAGCTGCTGAGTAGCGAAGATTTCAGCAAGTGCTGAACCAGGAGCTTGCTTGTGATATTCGTTAACAAACAGGGTGATAAAATCATCTTGACTTTGAGCAGCCTGCTTTGAAGCATTCTCTACAGCCTTTACAAATGGCTCGTCTGTTTTGTTGTCTGCTAAAGACTTGACAACATCAGGAACTGAAACTTCTAGAATGACATTCATACCGCCCTTCAAGTCCAGACCTAAACCAATCTGCATTTCCTGACACTCTTTCAAGGTGTACACACCCATATAGACACGCTCGTTACGAAGAGAGTCTAGATATTCTTGTCCCTTGACTTCTCCCATTGCTGCAGCCTTATTTTCATAATGGCGAGTAACAAAAGAGAAGGAGAGATAGAATATACAAACAAGGGTCAGCAATACAGCTAAAATCTTTACAAATCCTTTGTTTTGCATTTTACTTTTGTTGTTTTATTATTTATTTATTTGTTTTCACTTCGTTACAGGGGCGCAAAGTTAAGCATTTTTTTCACATTTCTTGGCCACTTCAGCCAAATATTTGCCCATTTTGCCCCCTATTTTTAGAGAAAATTATATTTTTAATGGAAAATAGTCTATTTGTTGCTGGATTCGAACAACTTTTTCTTCTCATCCACGGTCAGACTTTCATAACCAGACTTACGGACTTTATCTAAAATTCTGTCAATTTCTTCTTGATCTTCCTTCTTGCGTGCATTGTATTGATAATCGGCTTCTTTTTCTCCATAATGCACCTTCATTTTAGGCTTTCTTTTATTTTGGAACCAGTTTTTCAATTTCTCTAGATATCCTCCAGACATACTGTTCTGTTTAGTCCAGTAAAGTATAAGCAGGAAACCAATTACCATACCTCCAAGGTGTGCAAAATGGGCTACACCATCATTACTACTAGACAATCCTGAAACAAGTTCAATGACAGCATATCCAATGACAAAGTATTTCGCTTTTATTGGAATAGGGATTGGAATGATGAATAACCGTTCCTCTGGATAGGAAAGGCCAAATGCTAAAAGAATACCATAGACAGCACCTGAAGCACCTACTGTAGTAAGCATGTTCAGATAGGTGTCCATTGGAATAATTGCCGTTCCTATATTGACGCTATCATAGGCTGACATGCCACTTGCAGCATAGTCTATATATTGTGCTATTTCCTGAAACAGACCAGCTCCGATTCCACAAATTAAGTAATAGATAAGAAACCGACGAGATCCCCAAGCCGATTCTACTATACGTCCGAACATCCATACAGCAAACATATTGAAAAGGATGTGCGCGAAGTTTCCGTGCATAAACATGTAGGTTATCAGCTGGTAAATCTTAAAATCAGATGCCAGGAAAAAGTGAAGCCCCATCATTTGTGTCAGGTCTATACCATATCTTGGGGTCACGTACATGGCTAGAAAGAACAAAGCATTGATTATGATAATGTTCTTGGTTACAGGTGGCATGTTATACATAGCGATTCTTTCCTAATATTCTTGAATATGCGTGGCAAAAGTACGAATTTATTCTGTTATATAACATGAAAAGGGTCTTTCAATTAGATTTTTTTTGAAATATGGGTATTTTTTCAGTTATTTTGTTTGAATTTTAAAGAACTTCATTTATATTTGTGCTTTGAAATGAAATAATCAATTTAATGTCTAAACTATAAACACATTTATTATGAACAAAAGTGAATTAGTAGCAGCTATTGCTGAGAAATCAGGTCTGACTAAGGCTGATTCTAAGAAGGCTCTTGATGCTTTCATCGCTGCTGTGACCGAGGCTCTGAAGAATGGTGATAAGGTTGCATTGGTAGGTTTTGGCTCATTCTCTACAGCAGTTAGAGAGGCTAGAACAGGTATTAACCCATCTACTAAGACAGCTATTGAAATTCCAGCAAAGAAAGTTGCAAAGTTCAAGGCAGGCGCTGAGTTAGCTGATGCTATTGCTTGATTACAAGTGTGAAAACTAAAAAAAAGAGGTGCTTATTGCATCTCTTTTTTTTGTTTATGCTTTTTTCTTCCGTCAACTTGCAGTATCTTTGCAGTCAAATTAAGCAGAATATAGAATGAATATAGAAAAAAGACTGATTCCTGCAGTTGTGCGAGCTATTCAAACCTTATATGGACAAGAGGTTGCTGCAGATCAAATACAGTTGCAGAAAACGAAGAGAGAATTTGAAGGACATCTCACACTGGTAGTGTTCCCATTTTTGCGTATATCTAAGAAGAAGCCGGAAGTTACAGCTCAAGAAATAGGCGAATACTTAGTTCAGAATGAAAGTGTAATATCTAAGTTTAATGTTATAAAAGGATTTTTGAACCTGACCATTGCTTCTGGTGCTTGGATAGAATTGCTGAATATAATACAGTCGCAGAAGAATTATGGAATAGTTTCTGCTACAGAGAATTCTCCTTTAGTAATGATTGAGTATTCATCCCCAAACACTAATAAACCTTTGCATTTAGGCCACGTACGTAACAATTTGCTAGGTGTGGCTTTAGCTAATATCATTCAGGCTAATGGAAATAAGGTGGTTAAAACAAATATCGTGAATGATAGGGGTATCCACATTTGTAAATCCATGTTGGCTTGGCTGAAGTGGGGTAATGGTGAAACACCTGAAAGTACAGGAAAGAAAGGTGATCACCTGATAGGTGATTATTATGTAGCTTTCGATAAGCATTATCGTGCAGAAGTAAAGGAACTGATGGTCCAGTATCAGGCTGAGGGCTTGAATGAAGAAGAAGCCAAGGCTAAAGCAGAGAAAGAGTCTCCATTGATGAAGGAAGCTCATGAGATGTTGGTAAAATGGGAACAGAATGACCCAGAAGTTCGTGGTCTTTGGGCAAAAATGAACAGTTGGGTTTATGCTGGTTTTGATGAGACCTATAAGGCTTTAGGAGTTACTTTCGACAAGATTTATTATGAGTCAGATACTTACCTTGAGGGTAAGGAAAAGGTAGAAGAGGGCTTGAAAAAGGGTTTGTTCTTCAAGAAGGAGGATGGATCTGTTTGGGCAGATCTTACCCCTGAGGGCCTTGACCAGAAACTGCTTCTCCGTAGTGATGGAACATCCGTCTACATGACCCAGGATATTGGAACGGCAAAACTTCGTTTCCAGGATTATCCTATCAGTAAGATGATTTATGTTGTGGGAAATGAACAGAACTATCATTTTCAGGTCTTATCAATTTTGCTGGATAAACTAGGTTTTGAATGGGGAAAGGACTTACTTCATTTCTCTTATGGTATGGTGGAGCTCCCAAATGGTAAGATGAAAAGTCGTGAGGGAACTGTAGTTGATGCTGATGACCTGATAGAGAAGATGGTTGAAGATGCAAAGCAGGTAAGTGCTGATAAGATCAACAAACTTACAGATATTACCGAAGAGGAAGCAAATGAAATAGCCCGTATTGTGGGTTTAGGAGCATTGAAATATTTCATACTTAAGGTTGATCCTCGTAAGAATATGCTGTTCAATCCGGAAGAAAGTATTGATTTCAATGGCAATACAGGTCCTTTTATTCAGTATACTTATGCTCGTATCCGCAGTGTGCTCCGTAAGGCTGCTGAGGCAGGTATTGTGGTGCCAGAGATACTGGAAACAGGGATAGAATTGAGTGAGAAAGAGGAAAGTCTGGTCCAATTACTTTCTGAATTTGCTGCGAATGTGAAAGCTGCAGGTAAGGATTATAGTCCAAGTACTATAGCAAATTATTGCTATGACTTGGTAAAGGAGTTCAATCAGTTCTATCACGATTATAGCATCTTGCATGAGGAGGATGAGAAGAAGATGGTATTCCGCCTTGTCTTGTCAGCGAATGTTGCTAAAGTGATACGCTTGGGCATGGGCTTGCTAGGTATCGAAGTTCCAGAAAGAATGTAATGCTGAATGGCTAAAAAGGAGAAACTGCAGAATCCACCTGATTACCGTCATGACACGGTGTTACCTCTGCCTATGGAGGTAACGGCAGAAGCTATAGCTGTGGATGCGGCGTGCAGTGGAAATCCTGGCCCTATGGAATATAGAGGAGTGTATTTGAAGACTGGTGAGGAAGTTTTTCATTTCGGTCCTGTCTGGGGCACAAATAATATAGGTGAGTTTTTGGCTATTGTACATGCTTTGGCTTTACTCCAGCAAAAAGGCTTGGAAATGACTGTCTATTCAGATAGTAAAACGGCTCAGTGCTGGGTTCGTCAAAAAAAGGTTAAGACAACCTTGAAGCGTTCGCAAGAGACAGAAAAACTTTTTCAGTTGATTGAACGTGCTGAAAAATGGTTGCGTACGCATAGCTATACTGTTCCTCTATTGAAATGGGAAACAGAAAAATGGGGAGAAGTCCCTGCAGATTTTGGACGTAAATAATTAACAATATAATCTTATTAAGGTATTAATTATGGGAATTGCTCGTTTGACAGCAGCCGAAGCTGCTTCTTTAATTAAACATGGAATGAACATAGGCCTTAGTGGTTTTACTCCTGCTGGTACTGCAAAGGCTGTTACTGCAGAAGTAGCTAAGATCGCAGCAGCGGAGCATGCTGCCGGCCGTCCTTTCCAGATTGGTATTTTCACTGGTGCATCTACTGGTATGTCTACTGACGGAGTGTTGTCTATGGAGAAAGCTATCAGTTATCGTGCACCTTACACTACTAATCCTGAGTTCCGCAAGCATGTAAATGCGGGTGAAATTGCTTACAATGACTTGCATCTGTCTCAGATGGCCCAAGAACTTCGTTATGGTTTCATGGGTAAATGTGATATCGCTATTATTGAGTGCAGTGAGGTTACTCCAGATGGTAAAGCATATCTGACTGCTGCTGGTGGTATCGTACCTACAATTGCTCGTCTGGCAGATAAGGTTATCATTGAGTTGAATCACTTCCACAGTCCAGACACTAAGTTTATCCATGATGTATATGAGCCATTGGATCCTCCTTATCGCAAGGTTATTCCTATTGAGAAACCAAGTGACCGTATAGGTGTTCCTTATGTTCAGCTTGATTTAAATAAGGTGGTAGGTATTGTTGAGTGTGACATTCCTGATGAAGCTCGTTCTTTCACTGCTCCAGATCCTATTACAGACAAGATTGGCCAAAATGTAGCAGAGTTTTTGGCTGCAGATATGAAGCGTGGAATTATCCCTCCATCATTCTTACCTATCCAAAGTGGTGTGGGTAATATTGCTAATGCTGTTCTTGGTGCTTTGGGAGAAGACAAGAGTATACCTGCATTTGAAATGTACACGGAGGTTCTTCAGGATTCTGTTGTTGGCTTGATGCGTGAGGGACGTGTGAAGTTTGGTTCTGCTTGTTCTTTGACTGTAACAAATGATTGCCTGAAAGGCATCTATAGTGACATGGATTTCTTCAAGGACAAATTGGTTCTTCGTCAGTCTGAGATTTCCAACAGCCCCGAAATCATTCGTCGATTAGGTGTTATTGCTATGAACACTGCCATTGAGTGCGATTTGTACGGACATGTCAATTCTACTCAGATTTGTGGAACAAAGATGATGAATGGTATTGGAGGCTCTGGTGATTTTACTCGTAACGCTTACATCAGTATATTCTCTTGCCCATCAACAGCTAAGGGTGGGTTGATTAGTTCTATAGTGCCATTTGCTTCACATATTGACCATACTGAGCATGATGTTAACATTATTGCAACTGAACAAGGTGTTGCTGATTTACGTGGAAAGTCTCCAATTGAGCGTGCAAAGGCAATTATTGAAAATTGTGCTCATCCAGATTACAAGAATCTGTTATGGGATTATCTCAAGATCTCAACGAAAAATCACACATGGCATAATATGGCTGCAGCTTTGTCTTTCCATGAGGCATTTATCCGTAAGGGTGACATGCATTTGGTTGATTATAGCGAGTATTTAAAATAACGATTCTTTAGGTAAAGGAATAAAGGCTATACCCAAAACAGGGCATAGCCTTTATTTTTTGCTGAAAAACTTGTTGGATATGCAAAAAACTTCATACCTTTGCAGCGATTTTAAAAAATGTGGAAAGATTTGGGCAGCTTGCAACCACAGAAAAAAATGCTAAAAACATCCTTTTTTCTATTCCTCAGTGTGTATTCTTCCCAAGCCATTCCTAATATTTATATAAATTAAGGAATAAAATTAAGTGTAAAATGGGATATTTATTTACTTCTGAATCTGTTTCTGAAGGACATCCAGATAAGGTGGCTGATCAGATTTCCGATGCTGTATTGGATAAAATTCTTGCTTTTGATCCTGAATCAAAGGTTGCTTGTGAGACTCTGGTGACTACAGGCCAGGTGGTATTAGCAGGTGAAATTAAGACAAATGCATATGTAGATTTACAACGTATTGCCCGTGAGGTAATTAACCGTGTAGGTTATACTAAGGGTGAATACATGTTTGAAGGAAATTCTTGTGGAGTGTTCAGTGCTATTCATGAGCAGAGTGCGGATATCAACAGAGGTGTAGATCGTGATAATCGTATGGATCAGGGAGCCGGTGACCAAGGTATGATGTTTGGTTATGCTACTAATGAGACTGACAGTTATATGCCATTATCATTGGCTTTGGCTCATAAACTGTTGATGGTTTTAGCAGACATCCGTCGTGAGGGTAAAGTTATGACTTATCTTCGTCCAGATTCAAAGAGTCAGGTTACTATTGAGTATGATGATAATAATAAGCCTGTCCGCATAGATACTATCGTAATTTCTACACAACATGATGAGTTTGTCTTACCAAAGGATGATACATCTGAAGCACAGCTGAAGGCTGATGCTGAGATGTTGGACAAGATCCGTAAAGATGTGATTGAGATTCTGATACCTAGAGTTAAGGCTTCCATTAATAATGAAAAGGTATTGTCATTGTTCAATGATAAGATAAAATACTTTGTAAATCCTACAGGCAAGTTCGTTATTGGAGGTCCTCATGGGGATACAGGTTTGACTGGCCGTAAGATTATTGTGGATACTTATGGAGGTAAGGGTGCTCATGGTGGAGGTGCCTTTTCTGGGAAAGATCCAAGTAAGGTAGACCGAAGTGCTGCTTATGCTGCTCGTCATATTGCCAAGAATATGGTTGCAGCAGGCGTTGCCGATGAGATGTTGGTACAGATTAGCTATGCTATTGGTGTAGCTGAACCTATTAATATCTATGTAAACACTTATGGAACAAGTCATGTAAGTTTAAGTGATGGTGAAATAGCCAAAAAGGTGGGAAAATTATTTGACCTGCGTCCATATGCAATAGAGCAACGTTTAAAATTGCGTAATCCTATCTATGAAGAAACAGCTGCTTATGGTCATATGGGACGTGAACCAAAGGTGGTAACAAAAACTTTTGAATCTAAATATAATGACAAGATTAGGACAGTTCAAGTTGAATTGTTCACTTGGGAGAAATTAGACTACGTAGATAAAGTAAAGGAGGCTTTTAATCTCTAAATGCCGGGAGCAGGGCATTTGAATCAGGATTCAATAAGTGCTCTTTTTGAAAAGGGCACTTATTTTGATGATTATTCAGCCTTTCATTTATCAGGGCATCCGGTTCCTGGTATGGAGGGTGAATGGATTCCCTATGCGTTGCAAGATGATTTATGTGTTTTATCTATTTTAGTGTTCTCTTTTTTGCTGATGTGTTTTGTCTTGAATAGAGGACATTTGTTGATTCTTCATCAGATTAAGGACTTCTTTGTAGAACGTGAAAGGGGTAATTTGTTTGTCGAGACTGGTAATGAATTTCGTTATCAGCTGTTCCTAATATTAAATACTGCTCTTTTACTTGGGTTAATACTTTATGCGTTATTCCTCAATTCATCAGAAGTTTTTTCCCTTTATCCTACTTGGTTCCCTTTATCTATTAGCGTAGCAGCTTGTATAATAGCATATTTACTTAAGATTTTGCTGTATTCTTTTGTGAATTGGGTCTTTTTTGATAAAGTTCAGAATGAACGGTGGATGGAGATATATTCTTTGGTTATTTCCATACAGGGAGTTTTGCTGTTTCTTTTGGCTTGCTTTATCATTTTTATTGATTTATCGGTGGAACAGGGCTTAATTGCACTCTCTATAATACTCTTAATTGCCAAATTGTTATTATTTTGTAAAAGTTTTAGTATCTTTTTTGCGAATTTACAAGGTTTTTTGTGCAATATTTTGTACTTTTGCACCCTCGAAATGATACCCTTGCTATATTTGCTGAAAATCATTACAGAAGTAAACAAAAGTTGGACATTTAATTTTTAAGCCATTGAAACTCGCTAAAATATTAATTTCACAGCCTAAACCGGCGTCAGAGAAATCTCCATATTTTGCAATTGCAAAGAAATATGGTGTAGAAATTGTCTTTCGGCCTTTTATAAAGGTAGATGCAGTTTCTTCTAAAGAGTTCCGTGCTCAGAAGACAAACATATTGGATTATACAGCTGTTGTCTTTACTTCAAGACATGCTATTGATCATTTTTTTCATCTGGCACAGGAAATGCGTGTAACTATTCCTGAAGATATGAAGTACTTCTGTGTTACAGAGACAGTGGCTTTGTATATACAGAAATATGTTCAATATCGTAAACGGAAAGTATTCTTTGGTAATACAGGAAAGATAGATTCTTTACTTCCTGCTATGCTAAAACGCAAGTCAGAAAAATATCTAATTCCGCAAAGTGATGTTCATACTAATGAAATTGCTCAGTTGATGGATAATAATAAACTCCAGCATAAGGAGGTTATAATGTATCGTACTGTAAGCAATGATTTTCAGAAAGATGAACCTTTTGATTATGATATGTTGATTTTCTTTAGTCCTGCTGGTATTTCAGCTCTTCTGAAGAATTTCCCAAATTTTGATCAGGGTAATATCGCAATTGGATGTTTCGGGCCAACCACCGCTAAGGCTGTCATTGATGCTGGCTTGCGTTTGGATTTGCAAGCTCCTACAGCAACAGCTCCTTCCATGACAGCTGCTTTGGAGGAGTTTATCAAGGAGAATAAGGATTGATGCCAGATGTGCAGAACTTTACATTCAAGAAGTCGGAAAGACTATGCAGTAAGATAGAGATTGACCGGCTCTTTGGCGGGGGAAGTAAATCCATGTCAGCTTTTCCTGTGAGAGTGGTTTTTCGTTTAGATGATGCGGAGAAATTGAATGTAGCAGTTCTGGTTTCTGTTTCTAAAAAACGTTTTCACCGTGCTGTAAAGCGTAATTTGGTAAAACGACAGATTCGGGAAGCTTATCGAAAAAATAAAAGTATGCTTTGGGATGCTCTTGAGGGTCATTCCAAAGCATTATCTTTAGCTTTCATTTGGTTGGATGATAAGATTTATGAATCAGCAGAAGTTGAAATAAAGGTGGCTAATCTTTTGCAACGTATAAGGGAAAAACTTCCGGAGTTGATTTTAAGAAAGGGTAATAGAAATGAAGAAGGTGATTAAATTATTGTCCCATTTTTTTTCTCAGTGTTTGCTTTACCCAATTTATTTTTATCAGCACTGTATTTCACCCCTTACTCCACCTTCTTGCAGGTTTACCCCTACTTGTTCTCAATATGCAGTGGAGGCAATTAAGAAATATGGTCCAATTAAAGGTTTTTATTTGGCAGTTAAAAGAATTCTCAGATGTCATCCTTGGGGAGGCTCTGGCTATGATCCTGTTCCATGATTCATATATTGGATATTCATTCTCATAAACCAGGTGAGGGTGCCATCTATAATTTGACAATAGAGGAATTGCGGGTGCCTCCACCTTATTTTAACCAGAAACAATGGCTCAGTGTGGGGCTTCATCCTTGGTCTCTTACAGAAGAATGGAGGAAAGATTTTCTGCATGTGCGTAAATGGGCTTTATTGTCTCAGGTAAAAGCTATTGGAGAGTCAGGATTGGATAAAATAATAAAATCTCCTTATCAGCATGAAGCTTTTTTTGCTCATGTGAAACTATCAGAAGAAGTTGGGAAGCCTTTAGTGATACATTGTGTCAAAGCTGTCGATGAAATCATAAAAATACATAAATTGTTTGGTCCTAAACAGCCTTGGATATTTCATGGTTTTCGTGGGAAACCACAGCAAGCGGAGCAGTTGCTAAAAGAAGGATTTTATTTGAGTTTTGGAGAACATTTCAATTCGGATTCTGTTCAAATTTGTCCAGCCGATAAGTTATGTCTGGAAACAGATGAGTCTTGTCTTAGCATTAAGGAAATAGAAAATAGAATCAGAAAGGTTAGGAAATCTGAATCAGAAAGTTTCAGTAAAGATTTGTTATTTCAGTAAAAGAGTAGTACCTTTGCAGTCAAATTTTTTAATAATTAATCATTCGATGAATTTTGTAGAAGAACTGAAATGGCGTGGCATGGTGCATTCCATGATGCCTGGTACAGAAGAGTTATTAGAGAAAGAAATGGTAACAGCTTATGTAGGTATTGACCCTACTGCTGATTCACTTCATATTGGACACCTTTGTGGTATTATGATGTTGCGTCACCTTCAGCGTTGTGGACACAAACCATTGGCATTGCTTGGTGGTGCTACTGGTATGATAGGTGATCCTTCTGGTAAGAGTCAGGAGCGAAATCTGTTGGATGAAGACACTTTACGTCATAATGTAGCTTGCATTAAAGAGCAGTTGAGCCATTTCCTTGATTTCGATAGTGATGCAGAAAACAAGGCTGAATTAGTGAACAACTATGATTGGATGAAGGATTTTACTTTCTTGGATTTTGCTCGTGATATTGGTAAGCATATTACTGTGAACTATATGATGGCGAAGGAATCTGTTCAAAAGCGATTGAACGGTGAAGCTCGTGATGGCCTTTCTTTTACAGAGTTCACGTATCAGCTTTTGCAGGGTTATGATTTCTTATACTTGAATCAGCATAAGAATTGTAAGTTGCAAATGGGTGGTTCTGACCAATGGGGCAACATAACTACAGGTACAGAACTTATACGACGCACTACTGGTGGTGAAGCATATGCGTTGGTTTGTCCATTAATTACAAAAGCTGATGGTGGAAAGTTTGGTAAGACTGAGAGTGGAAATGTTTGGTTGAGTTCAAGATATACATCTCCATATAAATTCTATCAGTTTTGGTTGAATGTAAGTGATGCTGATGCAGAACGTTATATTAAAATTTTCACATCTCTTCCAAAGGAGGAAATCGATGCTTTGATTGAAGAACATCGTATTGACCCAGGACAGCGAATCCTTCAGAAACGTTTGGCTAAGGAAGTAACAGTCATGGTTCATTCTGAGGAGGATTATAATGCAGCCGTTGAGGCTTCGGGAATCCTTTTTGGTAAGGCAACAAAAGATGCGTTATTGAAATTGGATGAGGCTACATTATTGGATGTGTTCAATGGTGTTCCTCAATTTGAGGTATCCAAGGATGATATAACAAAAGGTGTGAAAGCTGTGGATTTGTTTACTGAACAGGCCAAAGTGTTCCCATCGAAAGGCGAAATGCGTAAATTGGTACAAGGTGGTGGTGTCTCTTTAAATAAGGAAAAACTCACGGCATTTGACCAGCAGATAAATGCAGATGATCTTTTGGATGATAAATATCTTTTGGTTCAGAAAGGAAAGAAGAATTATTTCTTACTTATAGCAAAATAAAGATTAAAATTTGGGTATTTCCTAATTTCGCTTTATCTTTGCACTGTCTTTGAAAAAAGGCCTTAGGATTGGACTATGGTGTAATGGCAGCACAACAGGTTTTGGTTCTGTTTGTCCAAGTTCGAATCTTGGTAGTCCAACCCACAAAAAGCAGCATACAATTGTATGCTGCTTTTTGTGTTTATGTATTTCTTTTCATTGCTTTAATGTTTCGCACTAATCCTTCAAATTTTGCTCTTTTTACAGCAGAATTTTTAAATAAAGTACGATATTTCTCTATAGTAAGCGAGTCCCAATCTTTTTGTGTCATTTGCAGAAGTTCTTCAGATGCCGCAAATTCTTTGTGTCTTGTAGGTTGTGCAAATTTGTTATGAGGACATGCCTTCTGGCATTTATCACAACCATAGATGTTAAGTCCCATGGCTTTCTGTATAATGGGACTGATGTCATTTTTATTTTCTATCGTTTGATAGGAAAGGCAAAGTTTGGCATTTAGTAAATGCAAACCCGTTTCTTCATCTGTATAAAGAGCATGGGTAGGGCACTGTTCCAGACAGGCATTACAGTTTCCACAGTGATTATCCATGGGTTTATCGTATTCTAGCTCAATGTTTAAGAATAACTCTCCCAAGAAAAATGATGTCCCTTGTTTAGGTATAATCAGTTGAGTGTTTTTTCCTCTCCATCCCAATCCTGCTCTCTCTGCCCAATAACGCTCTAGAACTGGAGCTGTGTCACAGAAATATCTTCCTTCAATTGCTGAATCTTGAGATTTTATGGATAAGAATAGTTGCTGAAGATGCTCTTTCATCACTATGTGATAGTCTTTTCCGTAAGCATACCAGGCTAATTGATAGCCATCTTTGGGTAGGAATGTAGAAGGACGATAATTCATAGCAACACAGACAATACTTTTGACATCCTCCACCAATAAGGTCGGGTCAAGTCTTTTTTCTATATTCTTGGACAGGTAGTCCATATCAGCTCCATTCCCATCTGCTAGCCATTTTCTGTAACCTTTACATATTTTTCCTGCAACAGGCTCAGCATGGGTTATACCACAAACATCAAAGCCGAGGCGTTTTGCTTCGGCTTTGATATATTGGGTAAGGAAATGTTTGTTTTTCATCAGTCAAATACTTTGAAAGTATAGCCTTGCCCTATCAGCCATTCTAGAGCCTCTGGGAGTATTTTTTTTAGTTTGTCAATGCTCTTCAGAGAGTCGTGAAATGTGATAATGCTTCCATTCCTAGCGTAGTGTTTTACATTCCAAAGCACTTCTTCTGCTGTAAGATTCTTGCTATAATCTCGTGTTACAAGATCCCACATGACAATTGTATATTTCTTTTTCAACTGAATGTAATTACTCCATCGCATAAGTCCGTGGGGTGGCCTCATTAGATTAGTTTGAAGCAGTTTATTTGCCTCTTCGACATTATCTAAATATGTTTTGATAGAATGTTTAAAGGCTCCCAAATGATTATGAGTATGGTTACCTATACGGTGGCCTTGACTTTTTACTTTTTCTAAAAGCTCTGGATATTTTGAAGCATTGTCACCTACCATGAAGAAGGTCGCTTTAATATTATATCTGTTCAAAGTTTCTAGAATCCAAGGAGTGGCTTCTGGAATAGGTCCATCATCGAAAGTAAGATATAGTTCTTTCTTTGAAGGGTCCATTCTCCAGAGAGCACTTGGGAATAACCACCGTAGATAAATAGCCGGTTGTTCAATAATCATTTTCTATTCAGCTGTGTCTACTGCTACCGTTTCTTCTAAATTCTCGTTTCCCTCACTATCCCATGTAGTGGAGTTTGTTCCACCACTAGATCTGATTTGATAAGCATTGTAATAAGTGTCTACCAATTTTGAATACTCATCAGCTTTTGAGGAAGCTCCATATTTTAGGTTGTTTGCACATTGATGGAGAACGGATAGATAGAATTGAAAGTCTGATGCAGCCAAATGTGATGCATCTAACGATAGAAAATATCTACAATATTCAGATGCGTTCTTTCCTACTTCTTCCAAAATAGCATTTGCTTCATTCTTCTTGTCTACTAACAGCCATGCTTTGGCTAAATCCACAGAACCACTTTGGTAACTATGAGGGATATTTTTCCCCGGAAGGACCGTTTCACAGTATTCCAAAGCTTTTAGGGCTTTGTCCTTTTTGCCTTCTTTCAGCAACTGAGTAATCAGTAGAGAGAACATTCTACGATGACTTGCACTCATACGAAGAACTGTTTCATCCAAATAAATGCCATCACTATCTACACCACCAAATTTGAACTTGGTCATCAGATTTGTATACATCTTATCTGAGTCTATGGCATATTCTCGTGAACCATTTGTAATATAACCAATTTCAGCAAAGTTAAATGGAGTCAGACGATAAGCCAGACCTTCCTGTAAGAAGAAATTATCTAACCCCAAATGATTCTCAGAACCTACAGTTATTGCCATGAATATCGGGCGTTCCCAATTTGCATTGGCTAGCATCTCCAACATCATGAGCTCATACTTATAAAGTCCTCTTTTATTTAGGCTGATAATCATCTTGTCTGGAATGGAATCTCCAGGAATCATCATGCCTGAGCGGCGAATAGCATCTTTGTCAAGAGTGATTTCCAAAGTGTCTGTAGGAATGCAATGCAAGTCATTGTCTGTACTGCGAACCCAATATTTTAAAATATTCTTGACTTCAAAAGGATTTGTGCCAAAATTCTCTTTTGCTTCTTTAGGATGTTCTTTGTAAAGTTTACGTATTTCTTCCTTCATCTCTGGGCGTACTTGAACGTATTCGTTGGTTCCGGATACATATTCAATACGATTCCAACTAATAGGAAGGCTAGGAGAATCATAGCATGGACGGCGCATTTGGTCTATATACCAGTCCGTTTGCAAATAACTAAGGTTGCATACTCGTGCATCATTACGGAATTCTTCAACATCTTGGTTGTACCAAAGAGGGAAAGTGTCATTGTCACCATTTGTGAATATGATAGGATTACCTTTCTCTGGAAGTGTCATCAGGTAGTTCTGACCGAAGTCACGACAAGTATAACGACCACTTCTGTCATGGTCATCCCAGGTTTGACTAGCCATCTGGATAGGTACTAGTAGGCAAACTACACTAACGATTGATGCAGCTAGAGTAGGATTGATTCTCTTTTGTAAAAATTGAACTATTCCAGCTACACCTAAGCCAATCCAGATTGTGAATGCATAGAACGAAGCTGCGTAAGCATAGTCTCGTTCACGTGGTTGGTTTGGTGTCTGATTCAGATAGAGGACTATTGCAATACCTGTCATGAAAAAAAGGAAGAAGGTTACCCAGAACTGTTGGATTCCTCGTTCTCCTTTGTATGCTTGCCAAAATAGGCCTATAAGACCCAATAATAGTGGTAGACAATAGAAAACATTATGACCTTTGTTTTCCTTCAATGTTTCTGGCATCAGATCTTGGTCACCTAACATGGCATTGTCTAACCAAGAGAAGCCAGAAATCCAGTTTCCATGTTCTGGCTCACCGTAACCTTGGATATCGTTTTGGCGTCCTGCAAAATTCCACATGAAATAACGCCAGTACATGAAATTCAACTGATATTGGAAAAAGAAGCGGATATTGTCCCATTGGCTTGGCATCTTCACAAAAAGCATCTCACCGCATTGGTCATAAGGGACCTCTTCTCCATGGATGCCACCCATTATGCTTTCATAGGAACTTGCATGGTCTGCAGACCACATGCGAGGGAAAAGCATGTTCTGAGCATAAATATAATCTGATCTGTGGCGTATCAGTTCATAGCTGTCTTTTTCATCTGAACTTACTTTTTCCTTCCGTTGGTAAACTGGTGCACCTTCTGTCTGCTTAGGAGAGCAGTAACCATCTTTGGGTACGAACTCCACTTTTGAAGTATAGGCGGGGCCATAGAACAATGGTCGTGTTCCATACTGCTCTCGTCCCAGATAATCACCTAAAGTGAAGATATCTTCAGGCGAATTCTGGTCCATTGGAGTATTGGCTGTTGAACGGATTACAATAATTGCATAAGAAGAGTAGCCGATCATAATCATCAACAGACAGAGTAAACTAGTGTTCATGACTCGTGCGGTAATATGGAATTTGCTATCTGCCTTTCTCCAAAGTAGGAACCCAATGGCAGCCAAAACCACAATTCCAATTAATATGCTATACTGATGTCCGTAGAAAGGTATACCAAGCAAGGCAATACTCAGTAAAAATGAAATGTTCATGCGAAGTCTGTTTTTCTCCTGAAAGCTTTCGTAGATTGCCCAGATTACAACTGCTGTCAACAGTATAATGTAAATATACAAACCTGTATTAAAGGAGAAACTTAGGGTGTTGACAAAGAACAATTCAAACCATCCTCCAACTTTTACTACACCAGGAACGATGCCATAAAGTACAACTACAATCAATAATGCAGAAATAATGAGAGCAAATATAGAGCCCTTTAAATCAGCTTTTGGATTCTTTTTGTAATAGAAAACCAATACTATCGCAGGAATACATAACAAGTTCAAAAGGTGTACACCTATTGATAATCCAATAAGATATGCTATCAAAATCAGCCACCGGTCACTGTGTGGTTCCTCTGCATGATTTTCCCATTTTAAGATAAGCCAGAAAACTGCTGCAGTGAAAAGTGAAGAATAGGCATAGACTTCACCTTCCACAGCAGAGAACCAAAAGGTGTCGCTGAATGTATATGCTAGTGAACCTACCAGACCAGACCCCATGATAGCTATCAATTTTGACAAGTTTGGCTCTTCACCATCCTTGCAGAGAAGTTTACGGGTTAGGTGGGTTATTGTCCAAAATAGGAATAGAATACAAGCCGCACTGAGTAAGGCAGACATTGTATTCACCATTTTGGCAACATTTGCAGGGTCACTTACAAATTGAGAAAACAAGTTGGCGGTCAACATAAAAAATGGTGCACCAGGTGGATGTCCCACCTCCAGCTTGTATGCTGTGGTAATAAATTCCGGACAGTCCCAGAAACTGGCTGTCGGCTCTATGGTTGAGCAATACACAAATGCTGCAATGGCAAAGGTCACCCATCCTAAGAGGTTGTTTACGAAATTGTACTTTTTCATTCTATCGTTATGATTCTTAATTTTGACTTGCAAAGATAGTAAATATATTAATAGTCTTTGGTATTTATACTTATTCTTTCGTTTTATTTATCATTTCCAGTGAAGTATCTACTAAGGCGATTCGTTTGGCATAGTGTTCAATGGAACTTAGGTCATGGCTTACTAGAATGATGGCGCTTTCTCTATTGATTTGTTCCAGTGAGTCGTACAGGCGCTCTTCTCCTTCACGGTCAAGGTAGGTATTTGGCTCATCTAATATCAGTAGTTGTGGATGGGCCACAATAGCTCTGCCCAAGAGAACACGTTGGAGCTGTCCTCCACTGAGCTGTCCTATTTGACAGTCTTTTATTTCATCTAACCCCAACTGATTAATTATTTCGCCCACACGCTGGAAGTCTTCAGAGTTATATTTGCTGAAGAAAGATTTCTTATGTGCCAGCCCTGAAAGAATAACTTCTTTGACTGAGATGGGAAATTTTTTGTCTATTTGGCTGAATTGTGGTAGATAGCCGATAGTCATCTTGTCAACGGGATGTCCATCTTGAAAGAATTTGATAGTTCCTTTTTCAGGTTCTAATAGTCCTAGCAAGACTTTCATAAGTGTGGTCTTGCCTCCCCCATTTGGGCCAATGATACCTAGAAAATCATGTTCCTCAATGGTTAAAGATACATTTTGGAGGACATCACGTTTTCCATAATTAGCCCAAATATTTTTGATTTCGATAATAGGTTTCATTTTTTTAGATTTCTGGCTATTTTTATTATTTCTTCCTGCCAGTTATAGTTCAAAGGATTGATGGTTACTAATTTTGCTTTTATCTCTTTGGCTATTATTTTAGCATTATGGGTGTTAAACTCCTGTTGTACAAAAACTACTTTGACTTGTTTGTTTCTGCAACGCTGAATGAGTGTTTTTAAATATATAGGTGAAGGTTCCTTCCCGTCATTTTCAATGCAGAGTTGTTCTATCCCGTAGTCACAAGCAAAATAGGTTAGGGAAGGATGATAAATGGCAAAAGTTTCCTGGATGCCATCAGCAACTATTTTCCTGACCTCTGCATCAGTTTGTTGTATCATAGTCAGCAGTTGCGTCTGGTTCTTTACATACTCTTCCTGATGTTCTGGGTCGAGTTCGCAAAAGAGGCTGCATATATTTTTGACAATAATAGTGGCGTTGGAAGGAGTGGTCCAGGTATGGGGATCAAATTCATCTTTTTCACCATGATGGTGGGAACTTTCCAGGTATTTTATTCCTATAGATGTGTCACAGAAGCTTACATTTGGAGCATTTTCTTTTAGCTTTGGAATCCACTGTTTCTCAAAACCAAGATTACCAACGGCAAGATAGGCTTTACTATCTGCTAAAGCCATGAGCTGACGAGGTGTAGGGTCATATGTTTCTGGATTGCTTCCTTTAGGAACCATAGACTCTACGTCAAAATAATTGCCAACTATCTGTTCTGCGAAATATCGTAAAGGTTCTATTGTCACAAAGACCTTCGATTTGTCGGAAATAGCTTTTGACTTGCAGGATGTGATGAGAACTCCTGCAAGTAGAGTTAAGCATGTTAGAAATAATAGGTTTCTATTTCTCATAACTATATATCATTCAAAATAATTCTGGTGCAAATGCAAACAGAATATATCGTATACCTTTTCCTGAAACCATGGCTAAAAGGGTAAGCCAGGGATTAGCTCTCAGCATACCTAAAGCAATGCAGATTACACTTCCAAATGCAGGAAGAAAAGAGAATATAGCCATCCAAGGGCCATATTTATTTACAAATCCTTGCATCTTTTCCAATCTATCTTTTTTTATATGGAAATATTTGACAAGCCATTCCGCTTTCCCTAAAAGACCAATTGCGTAATTCGTCATTCCGCCAGCTGTATTTCCTATTGTTCCCCAAATAATAAGTTTCCATGGGTCTAAACCTGTTGCTGCCAATCCCATCATAATCAGTTCAGAATTGAAAGGAAAAACAGTACCGGCCATGAATGCAGAAATCATCATGCCTACGTATCCATAGCTTAGAAGAAATTCGTAAAGAGCATCCATCGGTCGTAAACAGAGAAAACAATTATCAACAGCAAAGTTATTTTAAATAGGATATTGGTTGCTTTATGGCGCGTCAGAGTAAAGAAATGAGCTATCAATGGGCTACTATTCATGGCAAGTAATAGGTATAATTCTGAAAATAGGTTTGGTAGAATTAAAATACCTAGAGCCAGAAATAATTCCATCCAGAGAATAAAATAGTAAAACATTCGTATTCGAATTTTATCTTGGTAATTATTCTGTATGAAATGGATTATAGATGGAATGACAATAACTGATAGCAATGCAAGGGGTATTAGCTGATGTATGTTCAACTTTTCATATTGAAAAGGAATAAATTGGCTTTGGTCAATTATGTAATTGAAAGCCAAATCTAGCCTGTCAGTCAAGAAACATATAGAAAACAAAATCCAAAATGGAAGTATGAATCCTATTAGTCCTGCAAAAAATGATTTAAATGTGAGTGATCTAAAATAACTGAGTGTAAAGAAGAAAACAGGGACAAGGAAACATAGTGGTTTGACTATCATGCTAGCTATCCCTAAACAGGTAAAAATCAAGAATGTGAATCCTGTGGAATGTTGCTGTTGATATAGGTAAAATAATGCATGATAGCAAATAATGATGCATAAGACCACAATGTGTCCGGCTTGAAATGGTTGCAGAAAGCTACAGTAACTCCATAAAACCATTAATGTCGTTCCTACCATATAGGTTCGAATGCGGACTAGCATATATGCCTTATTTAATTCCACCATTAAAATAGTACATATAGCACAGAAAACAAGCCCAATCCAGTTGGAGTATTGGTTAGTGGGATTACCAAGAATCCAAAGGATAAGGCATAATGCAGCAGCAACGGGCAGTAAAAGACTGCTCGATGTTACTGCATTTTGAAATGTCTTAGGCTGTTGCATTTATAAGTCAGCTCCAATATCTGAACGGAAATACTTGTCAGTAAAAGAAATCTTTTGTGCCTGCGAGAAAGATTGTGCTAAAGCCTCTGCTTTATTATTTCCATACGAACTTACAGCTATAACACGGCCACCATTGGTTACTATTTCATTATCCTTAAAAGCGGTACCTGCATGGAAGACTATACTGTTCTCCACTTGGTCCAGTCCATGAATAGGATAGCCTTTCTTGTATGTTTGTGGGTATCCACCAGATACTAGCATTACACATACAGCAGAGCGTTTGTCTATTTCTATTCTTTTCTCATTCAGGTTACCAGCAGCTACTCCTTCAAATAATTCTACTAAATCGCTTTTTATCCGTAACATGACGGTTTCAGTCTCAGGGTCACCCATACGGACATTGTATTCTATAACCATAGGGTTACCATTCACATTGATAAGGCCAAAGAAGATGAATCCTTTATAATCAATTCCTTCGGAAGCAAGTCCTTCCACGGTAGGACGAATGATACGGTCTTCAACCTTTTTCATCCATTCTTCATCTGCAAAAGGCACAGGACTTACAGAACCCATGCCACCTGTATTAAGTCCAGTGTCGCCTTCACCAATACGTTTGTAGTCTTTAGCTTCAGGGAGAATAGTATAGTGCTTACCATCGGTTAGTATGAAAACAGAACACTCAATGCCGCTAAGATATTCTTCAATGACTACTTGAGCGGAGGCATTACCAAACATTCCGTTCAGCATTTCTTTAAGTTCTTTCTTAGCTTCTTCTAAGGTTGGCAATATCAGCACTCCCTTTCCAGCACAGAGTCCATCAGCCTTTAATACATATGGGGCTTTCAAAGTTTCCAGAAATTTCAGTCCTTCTTCCAATGTAGTGCCATCAAAGGTGCGATAAGCAGCTGTAGGAATATTATGGCGTTGCATAAAACCTTTGGCAAAATCCTTTGAACCTTCTAGTACTGCACCTTTCTTTGATGGACCAAGAACTGGTATGGTTGAAAGTAATGTATCATTCTTGAAGAAATCATATATTCCTTTAACTAATGGATCTTCTGGCCCAACAACGACCATATTTATGCCATTGGCTAGCACAAACTTTTTGATGCCTTCGAAGTCATCAACTTTCAGGGCTACATTTTCACCTACATTGGCAGTACCTGCATTGCCTGGAGCTATATATAACTTCTCAACTTTTGGACTTTGGCTGATTTTCCAAGCCAGGGCGTGTTCACGACCGCCAGAACCTAATAATAAGATTTTCATTTGTTTATGCTTGTTTGTTTATTTCAAATAATCTTCAAAGTACTGAGTGATACGGGTGTAAAGGTGTACCCTATCTCTTCCACGCATATTATGTTCGTCACCTGGATAAGTGAAGAAGTCTGGTTGAGTGCCAGCATCAATGCACGCTCGAAGGAAAGACATAGTGTGTTGTGGAACACAGACCGGATCGTTGGCTCCAATGATAATCTGAAGTTTTCCTTTTAGGTCTCCCGCACGTAAAGTCAGGTTGTTGCCTTTATATCCTTCTGGATTGCTTTCGGGGGTATCCATATAACGTTCACCGTACATTACTTCATAAAGTGCCCAGTTGATGACAGGACCTCCTGCAACGCCAACTTTAAATATGTCATTATAAGTCAGCATTAGGTTTGTAGTCATAAAGCCACCAAAACTCCATCCATGGACTCCAATACGATCTGGATCAACAAAACCTGTAGATTTTAGGAATTCAACACCCTTCATTTGGTCTTTCATTTCTTCAGTACCTAAATTGCGGAATGTGCAATTCTCAAACAACAAACCACGATTTGAACTTCCTCTGTTGTCTAATGTGAAGACCACATATCCATGGTTAGCCATGTAAATGTCCCAACCACTGGCACCATAATTGCGAGTATTGGTAATCATTTGTGCATGAGGTCCTCCATAGACATAAATTACAGCAGGATATTTTTTGTTTGGATCAAAATCGGATGGTTTTGTAATTCTATAATATAAATCAGTGACACCATCTGCCGCCTTGATTGTTCCAATTTCTGGTTTTGGAAGATTGTATTGATCCATTGGGTTTGAGGCTGTGAGCAGATTCATTGTTTTGCCTTTACCATTCGTAGAAACAATATCAATATTACGGGCAATATTTGCAGATGTATAATTATCAATGATGTATTTACCACTTTCTGAAAGAGAAATACTATGGTTTGCATTTAGGAAACCTATCAACCGATGTTTGCCATTAGTAAGATTCAGCGCAAAAGGATTGCTTTGAAGAGGTGAAACTTCTGTACTTGTTCCTATCAGTTCTTTGGTTGAAGAATTGAAGCCGACAATTTCTTTGACTAACCAGTTCCCTTTGGTAAGTTGAGTAGTCTTCAGTTTTTCTAAGCACTTGCCACCTGCAGAGCAATCTTTCCAGATTCCTTGTTGAGGCTGATTTAAGTCCATTAAGAAAAGGTGGTTGTACCCCTCACGTTGAGTTTGATAAATGAATTTACTATCATCCCACGGCAAGAAGGTTAATGGATACTCTGGCTCTACATATTTGGGATGAGTTTCTTCATAAAGTGTTGCTATTTTCTCGCCTGTTTCACTATTATATTGAATTAATTCTGCATGATTTTGGTCACGGTTCAGTTCAATGATGAAAATATTCTTTTCATCAGGGCTCCAACTTATATTTGTAAAATAGCGGTCTGTAGGATCTGCTGTTTTAAGATAAATGGTTTTCTGTGTGGCAGGATTATGGATACCTACATAAACTTTGTGGCTAGTCATACCAGCCATGGGATATTTATCAGGCACCAGTGTTGAAATACGAGTGGAAGTGTTTACTTGTGGATAGTCAGTCACCATTGACTGGTCCATGCGGTAAAAAGCTACCAGATTACCTTTGGGGCTCCAGAAAATACCATTGTTTATTCCAAATTCATTTCGGTGGACACTTTGACCACAGAGCCACCCTTCTGGATCATTTGTCACTTGATGTTCCTTACCATCCCACATCACATATAAATTGTTACCTTTGGTGTAGGCTGAATTGTAACCATTAGGTTGAGGAGTTCTGTTTTGAACGCCAAGGACTAAAGGATAGGACTCAGTAATATTTTTCTTGTCTAAATCATAAATTACAGTATGTGTGTTTGTCTGAAGAATAGCTTTGTTCTGCCCTTTAACAAACTCAACAGACATTAGATGACTTAAATTACCTAATCCCTCATCCTTAATTAGTTTTTTTAGAGGTTCCAATGTTAAAATTGTTGTCTGTTCCCCATTTTTCAGGTTGATGACAGATGCAGATTCCACATCGGTAATTACAGGCTTGTCTCCCCACCAAGTTGTGAACACATATTCAGGTTGCAAACTGAAATTCCTGTTTCCACCTAGAATTAGTTCTTCAAGCGTAAGTGTCTTTTTTTCTTGTGCCATAGCAGGTAGGGCCATCATGCAGATAGTTCCTAAAATTATACTTAACTTTTTCATTTCATTCTAACTTTTAATCCTCTTTGTGGAAATTCTTTTTCCCTCCGAAGATTTTTCTGCGTTCTTCTTGGCGGGATTTCCGGTCAGTGCCTTTTCTCTCTAGTTTTCCATCTCTGCGGAAAGGCTTACGCTCATTCCTGTCTTCTTTATGGAAAACATCTCGTTTCGTTTTATGAAAAGATCTCTCTTCACCGTCTTTTTTGAAAGATTTTTTTTCTCCCTCTTTACGATAAGATTTTCTGTCTCCATCTTTTTTATAAAATGGTTTCTTTTCATCACCCTTCCTGTCAGATGCTTTCCTCTCTATTTTTTCCAAATGTTCTTCTTCCTTTTTTTGGCGTTGGAATTCATGACGTTCTTTTTGGATGTATCTTTTTTTCGCTAAGAGTTGTTTATAACGTTCATTTTTTTCTTCATCGCCAAAATCTTTATCATTCCAAAAAGAAGTGTCTCTTTCTGCCTGACTCTCTTTGTGGCCTTTGCGACCTTCTTCTTTCAATGGCTTGTGGAATTTGGCGTGAGTAGGGCGGTCTGTTTTTTCCAGGTGCTCACCTTCTGACCTGAATTCACTATATTTACCTTCAAAAAGTTCATATTTGCGGAATTCACATTCCAGTGCACCGTTAAATAAAGGAATGCGGGCACTTGGTTTCAATCCAATATGTGCAAAACATTCTTCACGATAACTAAGTACCCAGGCTTCATTGCCCTTGAACTCATGTTTTAATTTTGCACCAATCATTTCATATAAACCTAGTAGGTCATCGGTAGAGATGCGTTCACCATAGGGTGGATTAGTAATAATCAAGGATTTCTCTGCAGGTTGAGTAAAATCAGCAAAATCTCTGATGTCCAGAGTTATGTCTTGGCTTAGACCTGCTGCTTTTACGTTTTTAGCAGCAATGGCATTTGCCTCACGTAAGATATCATAACCATAGATGTGGTGTTCAAACTCACGTTCTTCAGAGTCATCATTGAATATGCCTTCGAATAACTCAGCATCAAAATCCTTCCATTTTTCGAAGGCAAATTCCTTACGGAATACACCTGGAGCAATATTACGGGCGATTAAGCCAGCTTCTATAGGGATAGTACCTGAACCGCACATTGGGTCTATCAAGTCGCATTCTCCATGCCAACCAGTCATAAGAATCATACCAGCTGCAAGCACTTCATTCAAAGGTGCCTCAACCGCTTCCTGACGATACCCGCGTCGGTGCAAGGATTCACCAGAACTATCCAGAGAAAGGGTGCATGTGTTTTCAGCTATATGAATGTTGATGTATATATCTGGATTGGTTAGCTTAACACTTGGACGTTTTCCTGTTTTCTCTCGGAAATGGTCGGCAATAGCATCTTTTACACGATAAGCCACGAATTGGGAATGACGGAACTCGGTGCTGAACACTACGGCATCTACGCTAAAGCTTGTATTTTCATCCATTACGTTTTCCCAGTCATAGGATTTGACAGCCTCGTATACTTCATCAGCATCCTTGGCATCGAAGTGCTTGATTGGTTTGAGGACCCGAACAGCAGTGCGTAAGGCAAAATTAGCTTTATACATCATGGCCTTGTCTCCAGTGAAAGAAACCATGCGACGACCAATCTCTACATTGTTGGCTCCTAGTTGAGTTAATTCTTGTGCCAGCACATCTTCCAATCCTTGAAATGTCTTGGCTATAAGTTCAAATTCTTGCATATATTGGTATTGAATACTTTTTTTATTGTTTCTGTTTCTCAGAAAGGATTACAAATGGTTGACGTTTGATGCGTTCTAGCTGTAACTCTTCTGAGTCTCTCATGATATAAAGTTTGTCACTTGGACGGATCTTGTCTGGAACTTTAAAGGACACATGAGTTCCTTTTTTTACTGTTTTCACAGGTTTTAGATCTACACGAGCTTCCTCCAGTGTAAGGTACATGGCTCCAGTAGTAGGACCAGTAATGAGTAATTTATCCCCGACTTTGATTTCTGCTGCTTCAATTAGGAATTCTGCAACCCCTAATTTAGAAAAATACTTGATGCCTTTGCCTGCATAGACTTTCTTCTCGGTTGCTTCACTGCCGTATCTTTCACTCCATTCACCTAAGGTCTGACCTAGGTAATATCCATCCCAGAAGCCTCTGTTGAATACAGTCTTGAGTCGGTCATCCCATGATTTACTAATTTCTTCATTCCACCTTCCGTCCAATACTGCCTGAATGGCTTCGTTATAGCATTGTACCACAGTGTGGACATATTCTGGACCACGGGCTCTTCCTTCTATCTTGAAGACACGTACACCGGCCTCCATCATTTTATCCATGAAACCAATAGTTTTCAAGTCTTTTGGTGACATGATATATTTGTTGTCGACCTCTAATTCCAAATCGCTTTCTTTGTCTTTTACGATATAGCTTCTCCGGCAGAGTTGCATGCATTCCCCACGATTGGCACTTCTGCCCAAATTGTTCAGGCTTAAATAGCACTTACCACTTACTGCCATGCAAAGAGCACCATGGCAGAACATTTCAATGCGGATTAATTCTCCCTTGGGGCCTTTTATTTGTTCTTCCTGAATGCCTCGGTAAATCTCTGCTACTTGGTCTAGGTTCAGTTCACGGGCTAAAACCACAACATCGGCAAATTGAGCATAAAATTTCAATGCTTCTAAGTTGGAAATGTTGAGCTGAGTAGACAAATGAACCTCTTGTCCTATTTTGTTGCAGTAGGTCATGACAGCTACGTCACTAGCTATGACAGCAGAGATATTTGCTTTTTTTGCTGCATCAATGATTGTGTGCATTAGTTCAATATCCTCACCGTAAATGATGGTATTGACCGTAAGGTAGCTTTTTACTCCATGTTCGGAACATGTCGCTGCCATCTCTTTTAAATCATTGATTGTGAAGGTGCTGGCAGAGTGAGCACGCATGTTCAGATTCTCTATGCCAAAATATATGGAATTAGCACCTGAATTAAGGGCAGCCGCAAAAGATTCGCGGGAACCAACAGGAGCCATAATTTCAAAATCTTCTCTTTTCATTTACTTCGATTGAATTCATGATTTGCCAAGCAGTTGAGCGTCGACATTGAATATGTCATTTTTTCGCATGTAAGTGTATGCTAAAATGGATTGGCCAATGACAGATTTTGCTGTTAGGGAATCCTTTATTGCAAGCGACTTCCGAACTCTTGGAATTCGGATGCAAAGGTACAATAAAAATGGCAAATAACTTTGGCTTAAAGCCACAAAATCACTGCTATTGCGTGAAAAGAAAGCCTTGATTTCAAGTTCAAGAGAATATTGACCTCTATTATACTCTTTTTGTCTTGTTTTTTCTTTATTGGTAAGCAACTGGAATTATATGGTAAATATTACCTTAATCCTTGAAAAACAAATCAAACGGATTACAGTTTTTGTTGTGTTATAAATGAAAGAAGGGAGCTCTTAAAGCTCCCCTCTATTGCAATTTTCCTTGATTCCATCAGAATTATCTTACCCCTTCATCGTTATAATTCAGGCGGACTCCACGCTCTGACAGAACATTCTTAAGCATGCCACCTTCTTGTGGTTGTCCTTTTTTTGTTCCAGCGCGTAATTCAAGACAAAGTTCACCAATATCTTTCACACGCTGAGGAGTTTCCAGATTAGATCCCATGTAGTGACCAGGGTACATGTATTTGATGCCGTATTTTTCCATAAAATAGGACATTTTCTCGCAAGTTGTAATTTGAGTGGTTAGATTTGTTGTGATAAGCAGATTACCAGAGCCAAATGCATCACCACTGAATCCATAATGTTTGTCTCTGTCTAAAAAGGTTACGGAACCAGGAGTATGACCTGGTGTGAAAATGCTTTCAATTTTGCGTCCACCCAAATCGAATACTTGCCCGTCGGTAAGGTATTTCTTCTCTCCTGGGTATCCCTTCATGAACATTGGAGTGTTGACTTCATCTGCAGCATTAATCCAAATACTTTCCCAGTCATTGATAGCATCACCAGTATGGTCAGGATGAACGTGGGTCGCAATTAAAGTCACAGGCTTGGATGTTATACCTTCTACAATTTTACGAAGCCCTGGAATATGGGTTCCAGCATCAATAAGGATAGATTCTTTTTCACCCTCAATTAAGTAAATAGATTCGTTTGCCATAAGATGTCCGTTTCCCTCCCAAGTATGCTCATCAATTTGGCGGATAATAACATCTGGTCCTTCATAAACTACCTTTTCTTTGTAATTAGGCTTGAACTGGGTTATATTCCAATCCATAGCTTCAATTTCATTTTCGGTAATACCTGGCTTTGGAAGAACAATGCCAAGCATCTTGTCAGGAACCATTAGTGCAATGCCTGCAAGTCCTAAATCCTTCAGAAATGTACGTCTTTTCATTATAGTTTGTTTAAGTATTTGTTGCAAAAATATATAAATATATTTGTAAGAACAATATTTAGTAAAGGGATTTAGTAAACATTGTAGTTCGTAATTTGCAGAAAATTACTATCTTTGCGTTCAAACTTAGTAATATTATGAAACGATTTTTCTCATGTCTTGTAACCCTTTTTGCCACATCTTTTTTATGGGCTCAGTCTGGAATATCCAATTTGGATTCTCTTTGGATAGCTCGAGCCGATTGGCATGAGGTTAAATTAGATAAAGGTTTGGTCTATCGTCATGCTTCTTTTAAAGACTTATATGGCGGTCCTCAGCAAGTTTATGTTTTTCAGATAAACCCTAAGAGACATCCTTTGCAAGTCTTGGTCCATGAAGGAAGAGAGCTGGTTTCAGAAAAAGCAGCGGCTGGTGGTGCTGTTGCTGCTATAAATGGAACGTATTTTGATATGGGAAAGACTGCTCGTTCTGTGTGTTATACAGCAGTAGAGGGTAAAGTAACAGATTACACAAAGAATGATTTAGGATTACTATCTAATGGAGCAGTGTTTATTCAGAAGAAAAAAGTGCAGATTGTTCCTTGGGAAGTTCAGGAGGAAAAGCAGTATTATGCAGGAAAGAAAGATATCATGGTTTCAGGTCCACTCATGCTGGTAAATGGAAAGGAAGTGGATTTTGGTAGTAATCCTGGTTCACACATCCCCACACCTAATCCTAGAAGCGGAATAGTAGTGAAAGACAAGAAAACTATTTTTCTTATTGTTGTCGATGGACGACAGCCTGGAAGGGCAAGTGGTGTGACAATTCCACAATTTGCTCATTTGTCTCGTATTTTGGGGGGCAGGGAAGCCTTAAATCTGGATGGTGGAGGCTCTAGTTCGCTATGGTCTGTTTTTTTGGAAAGAGGAGTTGCTAACAAACCAAGTGATGGCAGAGAGCGTACGGTTTCTAATTCAATTTTAGTTAAATAAATATTTGTATTCTCTTGAGGTAATGCATGAATGTTTGGCAATAGGAGTAAGACCTATTTGTTAACTTGTTGATATTTTGAATATGGCAATCATTTCTCCATTTAGTAAACCGATGTATATCATGCTCAAGCCAGCAGGTTCGCTTTGCAACTTGAGATGTAAGTACTGTTACTATTTGGAGAAAAGCCAACTTTATCAGCAGGATAAGAATCATGTCATTACAGATGCTTTACTCGAAAAATTCATTAAGGATTACATAGAGGCTCAGGTTTCTCCCGAGGTTCTGTTCACTTGGCATGGTGGTGAGACACTGATGCGTCCTATTGCATTCTATGAGAAAGCTTTGGAATTGCAGAAGTTTTATGGAAGAGGCAGACACATAGAGAATTGCATACAGACTAATGGCACCTTAATTACCGAAGAATGGTGTAAATTTTTTAAGAAAAATGCGTTTTTAGTTGGAGTTTCCATCGATGGTCCTCAGGAATTTCATGATGAATATAGGAAGACAGCGGGTGGAGGTCCTTCATTCCAGAAGGTAATGAAAGGCATCAGACTGCTCAATAAACACGGAGTAGAATGGAATGCATTGGCAGTTGTCAATGATTTCAATGTGGATTATCCGTTGGATTTCTATCATTTCTTTAAGGAAATTGGTTGCCATTATATTCAGTTCACTCCTATAGTGGAGAGGATTGTGACTCGGAGCGATGGGTTAACTTTAGCACCAGGTATGACAGAAGGAGGTGAGATTACCGACTTTTCTGTTACGCCAGAGCAATGGGGTGATTTCCTATGTACTATATTCGATGAATGGGTTCGGAATGATGTAGGTAATTATTATGTTCAACTTTTCGATGCTACTCTTGCAAATTGGGTCGGGGTTACTCCTGGTATTTGCAGTATGTCTGAAAATTGTGGTCATGCAGGTGTCATGGAGTATAATGGAGATGTCTATTCATGTGACCACTTTGTCTATCCTGAATATAAATTGGGTAACTTGAAAGAGAAAACTCTATATGAGATGATGAATTCAGCTAAACAGATGGAGTTTGCCAAAAATAAGAAACAGCGTTTGCCACAGCAGTGCAAGGAGTGTAAGTTCCTGTTTGCCTGTCATGGTGAATGTCCTAAGAACCGTTTCCTTCGTGACCGTTATGGAATACCGGGCTTAAATTATCTTTGTAAGGGGTATTATAAATTCTTTGAACATGTAGCTCCTTACATGGATTTCATGAAGAAGGAATATGAAGCTCAACGTCCCCCTTCAAATGTAATGAAACATAGATTTTAAATTAAATTTCTATAAAACAATAAAAACATCGTTTTTGATGATAATAGTATTGTCTGAACGAACATCCTTGCAAATCTATTGCGTATAGGTGAATTTACTGCAGAAATACAGAAAATTCTCGATGAATACAGGGAAAATATTGATGAATAGTAATGTAGAGTTATTTAAATTTTAATCTCAAACTGTTCAGGATAACACTTACACTGGAGCATGCCATCAAGGCACTGGCCCACATAGGTGTGAGTTGAAAGTCTATCCCAAAGATATGCAGTACTCCAGCTGCCAAGGGAATGCAAACTATGTTGTATATAAATGCCCAGAATAGGTTTTGGTGTATCATACTTACAGTGCTTCGACTTAACTTGATAGCCTCGGGGATTCGGGTAAGGTCATCACCCATAAGAGTCATTTGTGCTACATCCATCGCTACATCTGTACCTTTGCCTATGGCTATGCTGACATCAGCTAGTGCCAAGGCTTGAGTATCATTGATTCCATCGCCTACCATCGCTACTTTATGACCTTCACTTTGGAGTTTTTTTACTAAATTCTCTTTGTCTGCAGGAAGCACTTTGCTTTGGTAGTGTTTAATGCCAGCCTTTTCAGCCCAGTATTTTGCAGCTTCTTCTTTGTCACCACTCATCATGTAGACCTCTACATCGCTTTCTTGCAGTTCTTTCATGGCTTCTTGAGCCTTTGGTTTAAGGGTTTCCCGTTGTTCCAAAGGAAGATTGTCGGCTTTAGTGAAGTCGATGTTCTGGTTAGGTATAGTCAGTGTACCAGTCTTGTCAATCACTAGGGTATCGATGTTACGAATGTTCTCCAAAGCCGCAGCGTCTTTTATCAGAATATTGTTTTCTGCTGCTTTTCCTATGCCTACCATTAGGGCTGTTGGTGTAGCTAGTCCCATGGCACAAGGGCAGGCTACCACTAGTACGGCAACAGCCGAAATAATAGCTTGAGGAAGCATGGCATTTCCACCAATGGCCCACCATACAAGGAATGTGAGAAGTGCTATGGCACCTACTACAGGTACAAAAATACGTGCCATTTTATCAACAACCCGCTGAACCGGAGCCTTGGAACCCTGTGCTTCCTGTACCATGCGGATGATATGTGCCAAGGCTGTATTTTCTCCGATTTCTCTGGCACGGAATCTCAGTTTCCCTTGTTGGATCACGGTTCCAGCCAGCACTTTTCCACCTTTTTGCTTCAGTGCAGGGGTGGGTTCACCACTAATCATGGATTCATCCACATAGGCACCATCTTCTAGCATGAAACTGTTTGCCCAGGCTACAACTCCATCTACAGGGATTTTCTCGCCAGCTCTTACTTCTAGCATGTCTCCTACTTGTATGGTGCTGATTGGCACTTCCTCCACTTGACTGCCTTTCACGATGTGTGCAGTCTTGGGAGCCAGTCCCATGAGTTTTCTGATGCTTTGTGCAGTGCCGTTTTTGGCTTTTTCTTCAAGCAGACGACCGGTAAGTACGAAGGTGATGATCATGGCAGGAGCATCATAATATGTATGCCATTCCATGCCTTTGGAATTCCAGATTTGTTCCCCCCAGAAAGTGTTGAATACACTGAATAGGAAGGTTATCCCCGTACTGAGTGCCACTAAAGTGTCCATATTGCTCATTCCATGCAAAGCTTGTTTCCATGCACTTGTATAGAATTGCCTTCCACAATAAATCATAACCACCAGCACTAGAAGCATCTGGGTTTGCATAGCTATGCTATCGGAACCAATGTTGATCCATTTCATGCTGATGCCCATGGTCAATGCAGAGAGAATCCATGCCAAGATGGTTTTGCGTGTCAGCAGTGTCATTTCACGACGCTCAATCTCTTCCACACTCCTGTCTGGCTCAATGACAAGATCAAACCCGATACTACGGATTTCCTCTTTCATCTTTTCCAGTGAAATGATGCTTTCATCGTATTCCACAAGGGCAGAACGACCAGGCAATGAGACAGAAGCCTCTTTTACACCTTGCAGTTCTTTCAATTTCTTTTCTACATTAGCAGAACAGGCAGAACATGCCATGCCAATGACGGGGATTGTTTTTTTCATCAGCCTACAAATTCATAGCCGGCATCTTCTACAGCCTGCTGGAAATCAGCATCAGACAGTTTGCTGGAATCAAAACTGACCGTTACATTCTTAGCATTCAAGTCAGCCTCTACACTGACTACACCATCAAGTGCCTTTATCGCATTCTCCACTCTGGCCTTACAGTGAATGCAAGCCATACCGTTTACCTTGTAAGATTTCGTTTCCATGTTTTTGTTTGTTTATGATTTGCAGATGCAAAGGTACGACAAATTTGCCATAGTTCATTTACAGAATTATGGAAACGATTTATGATTTTCTGGGAAGAAGTTTGGTAATGTTATCCTATCTCGTCTAGTTTGCGCCGTCCGGATTCCAGTAATTTGAACTGGGAAGGAGTCATGCCTGTTACCTGCTTAAACTGACTGCTCAAATAGGCCATGCTGGAATAATGCATCTTCAGGGCTATCTGAGTCATGGAGAGTTCGTCGTAGGAAATCAGTTCTTTTACTCGTTCTACTTTCTGAAGTACAAAATAACGCTCAATAGTTATGCCTGTCACTTCACTGAACAGTTTGCTTAATTGACTATAATCCTGATTCATTTCATTAGCCAAATAAGTGCTAAGCTTGACAATCTTATTGTCATCGTCTTGGTGTATCAGAGTAACAATCAGGTTCTTAATCCTTTCTATTGTTTTCTGACGCTTGTCATCCAAGAGCTCAAAGCCTAGATTCTTAAGTTCCGAAGCTACTATCTTCTTCTTTTCTTCGGTCAAATCTTCCAGAATCACGGCTTTGCCTAACTCAATGCTGGCCACCTGTAGACTGTTCTTTCTCAGACAGTTCTCTACAGCTGTGATGCAACGTGGACAAACCATGTTTTTAATTGATAGTTCAGTCATTTCTCTTAATAGTGTTTAGGTTTTCTCTTATATATGAATATAAGATAGAAATAAAAATAAAAGGTTTATTTCTATCTTAAACAGATACTTTCTTTTTGTTTTCAGTTTTTCCTATCTTTGCAGTAGAATTTGGAATGCAATGACCACGACAAGCATTATCATTTTATTGTTGTTTGCTATTGGCGCCAGTTTCGTTCAGCGTGTAAGTGGATTTGGCTTTGGTATATTTATCATGACGGTCTTGCCCTATCTCATGCCATCGTATGGTGAAAGTACCACACTTTCTGGCTTGTTGGCAAGTGTAACATCCTTGATTATCGTCATTCGTATGCATAAGTATATTCATTGGCATAGGCTTTTACCTATCCTGATGACGTTTTTGGTAGTGTCTTACTTTGCGGTGAAATCAATAGAAATTGTAGGTGATGGCACTCTAAGACGTGTCTTGGGAGTGGTTCTTATTCTGGTTAGTCTTTATTTTTATTTCCTAAGTAATAAAATAGAAGTGAAACCTACCTATCCCATTCAGATTGGCATGGGAACTATCTCAGGTGCCATGGGCGGTTTTTTCGGTATGCAAGGTCCACCAGCTGTTCTTTATTTCCTGGCATCGAACAAGACCAAGGAGGAATATATAGCCAATACACAATGTTATTTTTTACTTGGGAACCTAGCCATGACACTTTATAGGGCTGATAGTGGCTATCTGACTGCCACTGTAGGAGAGGCATGGTGCTATGGTCTGCTTGGTGTGGTTATAGGTACCTCTTTAGGTACAAGGGTTTTTAATAAACTTCCGGTACAGATGCTTCGGAAGGTCATCTATATCTTTATAGGAATAAGTGGTTTGGTGGCTCTGTTGGTTTAATCCTTTACACCTGTCATTTTTTCTCTCCCGAAGGAGAAAAATTTTTCTCCTTCGGGAGAAAGGAATTTTGTGCTTTAATTTTATAAGGCATTGGGCTGAAGTTTAGATAAACTTAGGTGCTTAGGTTTATAAGCTTCGGGGTATAAGTTTATAGGACGTTTTCTTTATTATATTATTAAAGTGTCTGAATTAGGATTAGTAATCTTCGTTGCGTAAGATTACTAATCTTAGGGAGTGAGGATTACTAATCTTAGTGGCTGAAGATTACTAATCTTATTCTTGGTGAAATATAATCTTGTAAGATATATGAAAAACAGTTATATCTCAAATAACATGATGGATAATGGGGTTACCGATTGTAAGAATTGTTCATTTTCGTGTAAAAATCCTTCAATGAAATAAATGTTGAATAAATTGAACAATTGTATATGGGTTTTGTATTTCTCCTCTTTTATATTTGCAGTACGAAAAACATTCGAAAATCAAGGCCAGTGATTGGTTCAGGTTTTTTGGTTATATAATAGGCGGAGTTGGAAAAACGTTTTTTAGGAAAAAGATTGTTTTAGGATAACTATTTAAAAGGAATTTACTATATTTGTAAAAGTAAACCATATAAATACATAAACCATGAAATTAAAATCGTTATTCATTGCTTTTCTAGTGGGCCTTCCATGTATGGCTCAGCAGTCAGGATTGGACATTCAGCATTTGAGTGAGACTCACAGCTTAGTCCGGGTACAAGAGGCAAAGAAGTATCTGCTTCTGCCTATCGAGGAAAAGGCTCCAGAGGCAACTGTAAATGTTCTGAAGAACATGAAACCAGACCAGACATTTACTGCTCGTTTGGCAATTAACAAAATAGATTATTATGTTCCTTTTGAGCTGGATGCATACAAAGGGCATAGTGTCATTTTGGATATCCATAACATTGCAGACCGTGCACAGACCCGTACGGCTCAGACTGATGTCTGCTGGAATGAGATTAAGCTGACTAATGAGTTTGACACAACAAACCGTGAAACTTATCGTCCCCGTTACCATTTCACTCCACTTTATGGATGGATGAATGACCCTAACGGCATGGTATACAAGGATGGTGAGTGGCATTTGTTCTATCAGTATAATCCATATGCTTCAGTATGGGGAAACATGAATTGGGGACATGCGGTAACTAAGGATTTGGTTCATTGGGAGCATCTTCCAGTAGCTATTGCTCCTGATGGCTTAGGCACTGTTTTCAGCGGGAGTTGTGTAGTTGATAAAGATAACACTGCTGGGTTCGGTAAAAATGCAATTATTGCAATTTACACTTCTGCAGGAAGAAGTCAGACGCAGAGTTTGGCTTACAGTACAGACAATGGACGTACGTTTACTAAGTATGCAGGTAATCCAATTCTGACATCTGATGTGATGGATTTCCGTGATCCAAATATGTTTTGGAATGAAAGAATCCAGAAATGGAATCTTATTTTGGCAGCAGGTCAGGAAATGCGTATCTATTCATCTCCAAACCTAAAAGACTGGAAAGAGGAAAGCCGTTTCGGATTGGGCTATGGTGCTCATGGTGGCGTTTGGGAATGTCCCGATTTGTTTGAGCTTCCTGTAGAAGGAACGTCAGAAAAGAAGTGGGTATTGGTTTGTAACTTAAATCCTGGAGGACCTTTTGGTGGTTCTGCAACTCAGTATTTTGTGGGTGATTTCGATGGATATAAATTTACTTGTGAATCCAAGCCTTCTACCTGCAAGTGGATGGATTATGGTAAAGACCATTATGCGACTGTTTCATTCAGCAATGCACCAGATAACCGACGTGTGGTCTTGGCGTGGATGAGCAACTGGGAATATGCAACTTCAGTTCCTACCCAACAGTATAGAAGTTCTAACAGCGTGCCTCGTGATTTGGCTCTTTATATGAAAGACGGTGAGCACTATCTTACAGTAAAACCTTCTGTTGAAATGCTTTCAGTTCGTGGAGCTGCAGTTAGTAAAAAGGTTGGTAATCTTGCTGGGAGTAAATTGTTAAAGAATATATTGGTAGGCAAGGATGACGCAGCAGAGCTGACATTATCTTTTGAACCATCTACAGCCAAATTATTTGGGGTGGAACTGAGCAATGATCGTGGTGAAAAGGTCGTTCTCACCTATGATTTGGCTAAGCTTCAGGTTTCCGTAGATAGAATGCAAAGTGGGCAGTCCAATTTCTCAGCTAGTTTTGCTACAGTGACTTCTGCCCCTATTGAAAAGCAGGATGTATATCAACTTCGTCTTTTCCTAGACCGCTGTAGTTTGGAGGCGTTTGATGGTGAAGGACATTTCGTAATGACCAATCTGCTTTTCCCAAATGAACCTTATCAGCATGTACGTGTATTCAGCCAGAATGGCAAGACCAAGGTGGGTGCCGTGACAGTTTATGAAATCAAATAACACACAATAACCATGAGCAACAATAAAAAAATCTTTTTAATGTCCATGATCCCAGTCATGCTATGTTTTTTTGCAATGGGATTTGTAGATTTGGTGGGCATTGCGTCGAATTATGTAAAGAAAGATTTGGGCTTGAGCGATTCACAAGCTAATCTTTTCCCGTCACTGGTTTTCTTCTGGTTCCTGATCTTCAGTGTGCCGACAGGTATGCTGATGAACAAGATTGGACGTAAAAAGACCGTATTGCTAAGCCTTGTAGTTACAGCATTCTCTCTGCTTCTTCCAATTTTTGGCGAGAACTATACTATCATGTTATTGTCATTCTCTTTGTTGGGAATTGGCAATGCCTTGATGCAAACTTCCTTAAATCCTTTGCTTTCTAGTATTATCACTGGTGATAAGCTAGCTAGTAGCCTTACCTTTGGTCAGTTTATTAAAGCTATTGCTTCTTTCCTGGCTCCTTACATAGCCTCTTGGGGTGCTGCACAGGTAATTCCATCTTTTGGGTTGGATTGGAGAGTTCTTTTCCCTATATATCTCATCGTGGGCATCTTGGCTATTATTTGGTTAGGTGTTACTCCTATTGAGGAAGAAAAGATAGAAGGCAAGGCTTCTACCTTTGGGGAGTGTTTCTCCTTACTGGGTAAACCTTTTGTGCTGATTTGCTTCCTGGCTATTATGTGCCATGTAGGTATTGATGTAGGTACAAACACTACTGCTCCTAAGTTGCTGATGGAACGTGTAGGACTTTCTTTAAATGATGCGGCATTTGCCACTAGCTTGTACTTCATTTTCCGTACACTAGGCTGTTTCTCCGGGTCATTTATTCTGAGCCGTATGTCCAATAAGATTTTCTTTGGTATCAGTGCTTGTCTGATTGCCGTATCTATGATTATCATGGGTGTATCTTCTAGCCAGATGATGCTTTATGTTGCAATAGCTATGGTAGGTTATGGTAACTCAAATATCTTCTCTATAGCTTTTGCTAATGCGTTGAAGGCTGAGCCTACTAAGAAAAATGAGGTTTCCGGTCTGATGATTATGGGTCTGTTCGGTGGAACCATTTTCCCATTGGCTATGGGAGTGGCAAGTGATGCTATGGGTCAGCTAGGAGCTGTTTTAGTTATGGCAGTAGGTGCTGTTTATCTATTGTTCTGTACATCAAAAATCAAAAAATAATATCACCTTAATAAATTGTATCAATCATGAAAAATTATATAGTAGGTTTGGGAGAGATATTGTTTGACGTACTCCCAGAAGGTAAGAAATTAGGTGGTGCACCTGCAAATTTTGCTTATCACGCAACTCAATTTGGTTTGAATGGCTGTGCAGTCAGTGCTATTGGTGAAGACAAGTGGGGTGAGGAGATATTGGAGCAGCTGGCAGACAAAAAGATGAAGGTTCATTTGGAAAAGACTCAGTATCCAACAGGTCGTGTAATGGTAGAGTTGGATAGTGCTGGCGTTCCTACATATGATATTAAGGAAGGTGTAGCATACGACAACATCCCTTGGACTCCAGCTATCGAGGAAATAGCCAAAAATACGAAAGCTGTTTGTTTTGGCTCTTTGGCACAGCGAAGTCCAGTTTCCCGTGCTACAATCAGGAAATTCCTTGAAACTATGCCTCAGAAGGACACATTGAGAATCTTTGACATTAATCTGCGTCAAGAGTTTTATTCCAAAGAGGTTATTCAGGAATCCATGCGTCATTGTAATATATTGAAGATAAATGATGAAGAGCTGGTTACAATTAGCCGTATGTTTGGCTATCCTGGTATAGATTTGGAGAACAAGTGCTGGATCATGTTGGCTAAATATAATTTGCAGATGCTGATTCTGACCTGTGGTGTAAATGGAAGTTATGTGTTTACTCCAGGTGTGGTTTCATTCCAAGAGACTCCTAAAGTAGAAGTGGCTGATACTGTTGGTGCAGGTGATTCATTTACTTCTGCATTCTGTAGCGCTATTTTAAAAGGGAAGTCTGTTCCAGAAGCTCACAAATTGGCTGTCAGTGTTTCTGCTTTTGTGTGTACCCAAAAAGGTGCTATGCCTACATTGCCCGATGAGTTGAAAGATATTTAAAATATACCTTCATGGGTATTTTGGTTTATGTATTGGCCCTGTGTTCTCTTTTTGGAGAGAATACGGGGCTGTTTTACCTTAGTATGAATAAAGCAATTGATAGTTTATGAAGAATAGAATTCTTTTTTTGTTGCTTTCAATTGGTCTATTATGGTCATGTTCTCCACTAGAAAAGAAGTATCTGATAGGTATTTCTCAGTGTAGTCAGGATGAATGGCGAAACAAGCAGAATGAGGAAATGCTTCGTCAGGCAACGGTGGAGCGTAACATAGAGTTGGAAATTCGTTCCGTGAAGGATGACAGTGAGAAGCAGATAGAAGACATTCGTTATTTTTTGGATAAGAAGGTAGATTTGCTGATTGTCTCTCCAAATGAGGCTGATGTCATCACACCTGTTGTAGAGGAGGTATATGATTCAGGGATACCAGTTGTTGTCATAGACCGGAAAATGAATTCCAATAAATATACAGCATTCATTGGTGCAGATAATGTACAGATTGGAGAAGAACTGGGTGGATATATAGCTGCGTTGTGTAAGAACCGACCTGAAATTATTTTCAATCTGACAGGACTTCCAAGTTCTTCTTCAGAGATAGAACGAAACAGGGGTTTCATGAAGGTAGTGAAGCCATTGGAAAATGCTGTAATTGTAGGGAGTGCACCTGCCGATTGGTTGATGGAAACTGCAGAGCATGTCATGGATAGTGTCTTTCAAGTTCATCCAGACATTACGTTGGTGGCTGCTCATAATGACAGGATGGCTATAGGTGCCTCAAAAGCAGCAGAAAAGCATAATCTTCAGGGCAAGGTGAAATTTATTGGTGTGGATGCCTTGACAAATCCTGGATGGGGTGTTGAGCAAGTACTGAAAAGGAATATGCTTGCAACTGTTATTTACCCTACAGGTGGTGAACGTGTCATTGAGGTAGCTTCTGATATTCTGCATCATCGCCAGTTTGAAAGAGAAATTACCTTGAACACAGCAGTAGTGGATTCTACGAATGCACATATTATGATGATGCAGGCAGAACTGATTCATGAAGAGACTGTCAAGGTCAATGATTTGTCAAGCCGCGTGGATACATATTTCCATCAATTGAATACACAAAGGCTTCTTTTAATAGCCGTTGTAATAATACTAACTCTTTTGGTGGGATTGTTTGGAATAGCTGTACATGCTTATTGGACAAAGAATAAAATCAATAAACTCCTACAGAAACGTAATGAGGAAATAGGGCAACAGCGCGACCAGTTGGTAGAACTCTCCAAACAGTTGGAAGATGCCACTCGCGCCAAATTGGCTTTCTTTACGAATGTCTCTCATGATTTCCGTACTCCTTTGACATTGATAGCCGACCCTGTTAATCAATTGAAAGAAAGCAAGAATCTGAATGAGAATGAACAGATTCTTATGAACATCATTCAGAAGAATGTGACAGTTCTATTGCGTCTTGTTAACCAGACTTTGGATTTTCGTAAGTTCGAAAGTGGAAAGTTGGTACTGCATTTGTCTCAATTCGATATTGCTGAAAAGGTTAGGAGTTGGTCTGAAGCTTTCAATAAGCTGGCAGAACGAAAGCATATTAATTTCACGGTAGATGTGGAAGATAGTGATAATTCCTATCTGATGGTGGCTGACTCAGAAAAGATGGAACGTTCTCTCTATAATTTGCTTTCCAATGCTTTTAAATTTACTCCAGAAAATGGCAAAATACAGGTATTGTTGTCGAATTATCTTAAAGCAGGCCAGCCTTGGATGAAACTTGTAGTAAAGGATACAGGTGTAGGAATGTCCAGCGAACATGTGAACCATATCTTTGAGAATTTTTATCAAGTGGATGTTCATCATGCTGGTTCAGGCATTGGTTTAGCTTTGGTTAAAGCATTTGCGGAGATGCACAAGGGTAATGTCCTAGTAGAAAGTCGTCAGTCTGTTGGAACTACATTTACTATACAGATGCCTATGCATCAGGAGGGTGAACTGGAAGAAGACTTGCAGCGTAATTTTGCGATGGACACCTTGAAAGAAGGAGCTGTGATGGAAGCTGACCAGCAAAGCTTGAGAACTTATTTACCTGAGTTGGAGAAAACAGATAAGGAGGTTGTGCTGATTATAGACGATAACCAGGACGTTCGTGACTATGTTAAAATGCTGTTGGGTGAAGAATATCTGGTCATAGAGGCTGCAAATGGGCAGGAAGGGTTGAAAATGGCCTTAAAGTATGTGCCTGATGCAATTATTTGTGATGTAATGATGCCAATAATGGATGGAATGCAGTGTTGCCGACATTTGAAAAGTGAACCTCAGACCTCTCATATTCCAGTTATGATGCTGACAGCCTATGCTATGGATGAACAGAAGATACAAGGTTATGAATGTGGTGCAGATTCATATATCTCTAAGCCTTTCAGTGCCCAGTTGCTTAAAGTCCGCTTGCGCAACTTGCTAGATAACCATCTTCGTTTGAAGAATTTCTTTACCGATGACTCATCTGCTGGGGAGAAAGAGGTAATAGGTTCCATGGAACAAGATTTTGTAGATAAGTTGCGTTCCCTGATAAATAGCAATTTGCGGAATTCCAAACTGAATATCGATGACCTAAGTGATCAAATGGGTTTCAGCCGGGTTCAATTCTATCGTAAGACGAAATCACTTACGGGGTATGCACCCAATGAATTGGTTCGTATAACAAGGCTAAAACTCTCACATAAGTTATTGACTACAACAGATAAGAATGTATCTGAGATTGCATATGAGGTAGGTTTCAGTTCTCCTTCATATTTCAGTAAATGTTATAAGGAACATTTCGGTGAGAGCCCTTTGGATATTCAGAAGAAATTGGGGAAAAAATAATTGTAGGGTTAACAGATAAATCCTTCTATAGGGAGCGCCGGAATAGAATTTTACAGTTTAGGAGGAAAGGCGATTGTAAAGTCCGTTGATTATTATCCTATAACAGGTAGTATAATGTGATAGGCTCTTTTTCTGGTTATTTTTTTAAGGCTTTGTGCAAAATTTACTATATTTGCACAAAGCCTTAAATTTTTGCTATGACATTATTCCAGAAACTGAAGCGAATCTATACGTCCTTGGCATTTCGCATCATCCTGATTCTTTTAGTGGTGATGCTTGGATTGGGCTATCTTTTCAGTACAGGAATAGTACTTGCCATTCAAGGGGTAAGTAATGCACAGGATGGAATTAGGGAAGAGCGTGTTGTATCCGAAAAAATCAGTAATCAGATTTTTCGCGTAGAAAATGCGTTACGCATTGCTTCTTTGGTTGTTCAGGGAAGGGAATTATCTTTGGCTCAGCAGCGAAGTTTCATAGATAGTCTTAAGGTTAAGAGTAATTTAAATGACGTTTATATTCTTCCTTCAAAAAACCTCCCGATTGAATTGGTTGATTGTCGCAGGTTAATAGAGGAGGGTAAGCTGATGGCTTGGAGCCAAGCTTACATGAAATCAATACAAGGGAATAAATCTCGTCCTACCATTACTTGTATGGTTCCTTTGATTAATTTCCAAAAGAAAGTGTATGCTATTTTGTGCAGTGACTATCAGTTTTCTTCAGGTCAAGAAAAGGATATGCTAAGTGACCTTACCTTTTATTATAATATAAAAGACTCAAACGGGCTTTATCTTTGTCATTGGGATAGCACCTTGGTTATGACTTATGCCACACAAGACATGAAAGAAAGTAACATTCAGGGTTCCGTTTCTTCGAATTCCAAGATAGGTGATATGGGCTGGACTATTAATGGGAGGGTCAGGTTTGACGAAGATAGTCAGGTTACTAGAATATTGAAATTGATAGTCTATATCACCACCGGTTTTCTTTTCCTATGGTTATCCTTGGCTGTTATTTTCATAGTACGTTGGCATATCAAGCCTTTACAGAAAATTACAGATGCAGCCAATGCGGTTGCTAATGGAGATTTCCGTGCGGAATTGCCTAAAGTGTGGGCAAATACAGAAATCAAACACTTGAGGAACAGTTTCCGTAGGATGCAGATAAAACTGGTTGACTATATAGATGACTTGAAGACTTCTACCGAGAAGAATGCCTCTATGGAAAGGGATTTGACCATTGCATCAGAAATACAGCAAGGGTTGCTTTCCAAGGTTTTCCCGGACAGGGAGGACGTGGACATCTATGGGATGCAGAAACCTGCCAGAATTGTTGGCGGAGATTTATATGACTTCTTTATATTTGACAATCATCTGTTTTTTTGTATAGGTGACGTTTCTGGCAAAGGTGTTCCTGCAGCGCTTTTCATGACGGTTGTATGCCATCTGTTTCGCCATATAGGTCGTCATACTAAGGATCCAGCCCTTATTACCAAGTCTATTAATTTGGAATTGGCAGATGGAAATAAGAAAAGTATGTTTTGCACACTATTCCTGGGTATTTTGGACTTGAAAACACTCAAGTTGGAGTTCTGTAATGCGGGTCACAATTACCCCGTGTGGTTGCAGAAGGATAAGACTGACTATATTGTGGCAGCAGCTGATGTCCCGACGGGTGCATTCGGTGAGGCAGAATATCGTATTCAAGAGATGCAGTTAAAACCAGGAGATGCACTTTTCCTCTATACTGATGGTGTGACTGAGGCCCAGAACCATCAGCAGGATTATTGGGGTGAAGATTCTCTATTGAATACTCTAAGAAATGCTCCTTCGGGAGTTTCTATGCATGAGCTGACAGATCTTGTGCTTAAATCTGTAAATGATTTCACAGAGGGTGCCGTTCAAAACGATGATATCACCATATTATGTTTACGTGTTTAGTCCTTGTGATTCACACATAAGAATACTTTCGTTTTCTTTCGTTTCTTTCTTGTTTTTCTTTAAAACCACTCTTTTGTTGTAAATGAATGTTAATCTATGCGCCTGAAATGAGGTGGATTTCTTAATAGTTGTTAATAGGTGTATTTTTTTTGCTTTCGAAAAACTGTATTTCGATTTCTTTTGTTTTATTTGCAAAACGAAAAATCGAAATACATAAATATGGAAACGAAAGACCTTGTTATTAAGACCGAAAAAAACCGTAAAAGGTTAATAGAGGTTGTTTATAAAGCAAAGGCAGGCCACATTGGTGGTGATTTGTCTTGTTTGAATGTGTTAACAGCTCTTTATGCAAAACAAATGAATGTTTCTCCTGCCCTTAAGGATAATCCTCAACGTGATCGTTTTATTTTGAGTAAAGGTCATTGTGTTGAGGCTCTATATGTTGTTTTGGAGGATGCAGGTTTCCTGAAGTCTGAAGTTTTGGATACTTTAGGTCAGTTCGGTAGTATTCTTGCAGGACATCCAACAGTTGAAGTCGATGGTATAGAGGTGAACTCTGGTGCATTGGGTCATGGACTTGGTATCGGTGTTGGTATTGCTATCGCAGCTAAGATGAACAAAGAAAGTTGGAAAACATACGTTCTGATGGGTGATGGTGAGCAGGGTGAAGGCTCTATTTATGAGGCTGCAATGGCAGCTCATCAATATAAATTGGATAATCTGGTTGCTATCATTGACCGTAATCATCTTCAAATTAGTGGAAATACTGAAGATGTGATGGGTATTGATAACATTCATGATCGTTGGACTGCTTTTGGCTGGGATGTGGTTAGCATGAATGGTGATGATATGCAGAGTATTTTGGACACTTTTGCAGGCATTGACTTCACAAATGGGAAGCCACACCTTATCGTGAGTGAGACAACAAAGGGCAAGGGTGTAAGTTTCATGGAGAATGTTGCTTCCTGGCATCATGGAGTTCCATCTGAGGAACAGTACCAGCAAGCAATTAAGGAAATTAACGACCATATAGCTGCGTTGGAAAAGAATGTTTAATCAGTAAAGGGATGAAGAATATGAAAGCTTGTAGAAAGAGTTTTACTGAGACACTTTTAGAGTTGGCCAAGAAAGATGATCAGATTGTAGCAGTTACTACTGATGCTCGTGGTTCTGTGACATTAGGTGATTTTGCCAAGGAACTTCCGAAACAGTTTGTAGAGTGTGGAATTGCAGAGCAGAATGCTGTAGGCATTTCAGCTGGTTTAGCTCATTCCGGAAAGAAAACATTTGTCTGTGGTCCTGCATGTTTCTATGTAGCTCGTAGTTTGGAACAGGTTAAGGTTGATGTGGCTTATAGTAAGAATCCGGTTAAGATATTAGGAGTGTCAGGTGGTGTGGCATATGGTGCTTTGGGTGCTACTCACCACAGTTTACATGATATTGCTGCTTTGCGCTGTTTCCCAGGTATGAACATTTGTCTGCCTTGTGATGCTCGCCAGACGGTGAAACTTGTAAAGTTCTTGGTTGGCTTTCCAAAACCTTGTTATGTTCGTGTAGGTAGGGCAGCAGTTCCAGATGTATATGAAAATGATGATTTTGAATTCGAGATTGGCAAGGCTGTAACTCTGCTAGAAGGAAATGACCTTACTATCATTGGTGCAGGTGAGACTGTTTATCATGCATTGGAGGCAGGCAAGCTGCTGTCAGCAAAGGGTATCAAAGCCCGTGTCTTGGACATGTCTTGGATTAAGCCATGTGACGAAGAGGCTGTGAAGAAAGCTGCAGCAGAAACTGGCAGAATCATTACAGTAGAAGAGCACAGCAAGTTTGGTGGCTTAGGTGCAATGGTTTGTGAGATAATCTCGGAAAATCCTGTTCCTGTGCGCATCATCGGTATTCCTGATGAAAATGTGGTACATGGAACGAACAAGGAGATTTTCCATTATTATGGGATGGATGCAGAAGGAATTGTAAAAGCTGCAGAATCATTTTTGAAATAAGTAATTTTGGTTTAAGGTTAATAAATTAGTTTCTTTTAAGTAACACTGGTTATTTAGGTTTAGGTTGAAGGCCGGGGGTATTTCGCTCGCCCCCGAGCCTGAACCTAAAAAGACGCAGAAAAGCCTTTCTAAATCATGAAGAAGATACATAAAATAATAGCAATAGATCAGAGTACAAGTGCTACTAAAGCCATGCTTTTCACTGAGCAACTGGAAATGGTCAAGCGTGTTAACAAGCCTCATCAGCAATACTATCCAAAACCAGGATGGGTGGAGCATGATGCGGAAGAGATATATAATAATGTCATAGCTGGTGTGCAGGAATTGCTAATGGATCAGTCTACTGATGGCACCGTTGAGTATTCATTGGCCATTACCAATCAGCGTGAAACTGTGGTAGTCTGGAATAAGAATACTGGCAAACCTATAGCTCATGCAGTAGTTTGGCAGTGTTTGCGTGGTGAGGAGTTTTGTAATCAGCTTAAAGCAGAAGGCTATAGCGAAATGGTTCAGGAAAAAAGCGGTTTGCTTATAGACCCTTATTTTGCTGGAAGTGGTGCAAAATGGCTCATTGATAATGTTGAAGGTGCACGTGAGGATGCAGAAAAGGGTAATCTACTCATGGGAACTATTGACTGTTGGTTGGTTTGGAAACTGACTGAGGGGAAGAGCCATGCAACTGATGTGACCAATGCTTCCCGTACTCTTCTCATGAATATTCATACTCTGCAGTGGGATGAGGAATTGTTGAAGCTTTTCACTATTCCAGCTAGTATGATGCCTGAGATTCTGCCTTGTGATAGTGTATATGGTACTACTACATTTGAAGGAACCCTTCCTGAACCTATAGAAATTGCAGGTGTCCTAGGAGATAGTCATGGTGCCCTTGCAGGTCAAATGTGTTTTGAGGAAGGTTTGGGAAAAGCTACTTACGGGACGGGTTCTAGTGTTATGGTAAACATTGGTGAGCAGTTTAGTAAGGCACCTCAAGGCTTAGTAACTAGTATGGCATTCAGTGCATTAGGTCATAATTTCTATGCATTCGAAGGTAATATCCATTGTACAGGTGCTACTTTGAAATGGTTGCAAGAGCAGTTGAAACTTATTGAGTCTCCAGCTGAAGTTGAGGCTCAGGCTCGTAGTGTAGAAGATAATGGTGGTGTATATTTCGTCCCTGCATTTGCAGGTCTAGGTGCTCCATGGTGGAACAGTGAGGCTCGAGCAGCAATCTTAGGTATGAGTTTGGCTACTACACGTGCTCACGTACTTCGGGCAGCATTGGAAAGCATAACTTATCAAGTAAATGACTTGATTAAGGCCATGACGGAACAGGCGGGTGTATCTCTGAAGGAAATCCGTGTAGATGGAGGTCCTACTAAAAACGCGTTCCTGATGCAGCTTCAGGCTGATTGTCTGGGAGTATCTGTAAATTGCAGTGATGTAGAAGAGGCTAGTGCTTTGGGTGCTGTGGTGATGAATGGCCTGGCACGTGGTGTTTGGACTAGTTTTGAGGAAGTAGCAGCATTACGTCGTAGTCGTTGGACTCGTACTCCACAGGCAGACCCAGAGCTTATAGCTAATTGGGTGGCAGGTTGGAAGGCTGCAGTACATAAGGTGATTGGAAAATAAGATAAATTAAACTAATAACTAAAGAATCAGTATTATGAACAAAGTGACAAAGAAACAGTGCTTCGGTGTTATCATTGGTACCCGTGCATATTTTAATTCAGAATTGGCAAAGGACGTTCGCAAGGAGATACTTCGTGTTCTTGATGAATGTGGTTACGAGTATGTAATTCTTCCTGAAGATGCAACTGTGACAGGAAGCAGTTCCATTGAGACTTTGGAAGATGGTTTGTTGGTGGCAGAGCAGTTTAAGGCAAATCGTGAGAAGATTGACGGCATATTGGTATGTCTGCCTAACTTCGGTTACGAGATTGGTATTATCAATGCTATCAATGAAGCTAATCTTAACGTTCCTGTAATGGTACAAGCTTATGATGACTATAATGACAAGGTAGATTTGGATAGCCGTCGTGATGCGTTCTGTGGAAAGATTTCTGTTTGCAACAACTTGTATCAGTATGGTATTCCATTCTCTGACACAGCTCTTCATACATATGATATTTATAGCCCACAAGTTAAGCAGGATATTGAGAAGTTTGCAGGAATCTGCCGTGTCGTTAATGGCCTTCGTCATTGCCGTTTGGGCCAGATTGGTACTCGTCCTTTAGGTTTTAACACCTGCCGTGCATCTGAAAAATTACTACAACGTTCAGGCATCACTACTGTTCCTGTAGACTTGAGTGAGATTCTGTTCGCAGCTGAAAAGATTTCCGAGTCTGATCCTAAATATATTGAGAAGATTGCACAGGTTTCCGCTTATGCTAAGGTTCCAGAGTCTTATAGTGAGAAACTGAAGGTTCAGGTTAAGTTTGGTGTAGCAGTTGAGAACTGGATTGAGCGTGAGAAGATCGATGCTGTTGCTATTCAGTGCTGGGATAGTTTGGAATTAAACTATGGTTGTGCACCTTGTATCACAATGTCTATGCTTAGCGATAAGCTGCTGCCTGCAGCATGTGAGACTGACCTTGCTGGTGCCATCTCTATGTATGCATTGACTTTGGCAAGTAAGGAGCCTGCAGTTTTGGCTGACTGGAATAACAACTTTGCGGATGATCGTAATAAATGCGTTTGCACTCACTGTGGTAACTTTGCAAAAGGCTTCGTTGGAAACAATGATTTGAAACTTGGTCCTCTTGGTGTGTTAGGCCGTACTTTGGGTAAGACCAGAACTTTCGGTGCTGTCTATGCTAAGGTTTCTGCTGGCGATTTCAGCTTCTTCCGTATTTCTACAGATGATCCTAAGGGCAAGATCAAGGCTTACCTGGGTAAGGGTGAGATTACTGATGAGCCATATGGAATGGATGGCTGTATTGCAGTAACTAAGGTTGACAACTTGCAGAAACTGATGAAGCACATCTGCCACAATGGTTTTGAGCATCATGTAGCATTGGTTCGCACCGATGTCGTTGAAATTGTACAGGATGCCATTGAGAATTATCTTGGTTGGGATCTTTACGTTCACGAATAAGCATTTATGATAAATAAAAATACCATTCTGGATGAATTGTCCAGAATGGTATTCTCCCTAAGCTAAATAAAAACAACTAATAAATTAATTATGGTACTAGTAACAAATATTACCATTGCGATGATTTGCTGCATTTACTGCTGCTTATGCTGGGGTTCTTGGGGCAATACGCAGAAATTGGTTCAAAAGAAAGAATGGAAGTCAGCTCTTTTCTATTGGGATTATATCGCTGGTTTCTTCCTGACATCTCTTCTAGGACTTCTCCTTTTTAACGGTGGTAATTTCTTTGCAAACCTCACTTGGGAAAGTGTAGCTTGGGCTGCTTTAGGTGGTTTGGTCTGGAATTTCGCAAACATTTTCCTTACCGCAGCCAATGGTATCGCGGGTTTGTCTGTTGCCTTTCCTATAGGTGGTGGTCTAGGATGGGTTGGTGGAATCGTATTCAACTATTTCGCATCTGGCTTTACTGGCAACAAAACCATGCTTTGGATTGGCGTAGTTTTGGCTATTGCAGCTATGCTCCTCTGTGCAGTATCTTATAACAAGTTGACCACAAGCCAGAAGAAGAGCCCTGCTGCTGGTATTATTTTTGCTATCATTTCAGGTTTCGGATTCGCATTCTTCTATGGTCTTGTTGTTAAGGCAATGGATCCATCCTTTGGTGGTGAAGGTGCTCTGACTCCTTATCAAGCTGTATTTTTCTTTGCTGTAGCTGTCTTGATTTCAACCTTCTTCTTGAATCCATTTATGATGAGGTATTCTGTAGAAGGAAAGTCAACGATGGCAGACTATTTCAAGAATGGTGATACCCGTACTCATTTGATTGGTATGCTTGGTGGTTTCATCTGGATGAGTGGTATGGTCATCAGCTTCATGACTTCCAAGGCAGAGGTTAACAAGGCTGTAGCGTATGCCTTGAGTAATGCATCTCCACTGGTAGCCATGCTTTGGGGTGTACTGATTTGGAAAGAGTTCAAGGCAGCTCCGAAGGGTACGAACAAGTATGTATATGCCATGTTCTTCTGCTTCCTTGCAGCTTTGATCCTGATAGCCCTATCCAACTAAAACTTGATATTTTTATAAAACCAAAATCATAAAACTTTTAATCTATGAAACATTTCAATCAAGTTTCAAAGAAAATGTCGGTATTTCTGGCATTTCTTCTGATTGGAGTCACTACTGCTTTAGCACAGATAACTGTGAAAGGTACAGTGACTGATGAAGCTGGTGAGCCTATTATAGGTGCCAGCATTCTTGAGAAGGGTACTACCAATGGTACGATTACTGATTTTGATGGTAATTTTGAACTCCGTACCAGGAATGGCGCCACATTGGAAATATCTTATGTGGGTTATGTTACCCAGGAAGTTAAGGCCGCAGCATCTTTGAAGGTTATCTTGAAGGAAGATACTGAGGTCCTTGATGAATTGATCGTGGTAGGTTACGGTGTACAGAGAAAGAGTTCTGTTACAGGTGCTATCAGTTCTGTTAAGTCAGAAGATATGCAGAATCGTACCATCACTACCGCTCAGCAGGCATTGCAGGGTAAGACTGCAGGTGTTCAGTTGCTTACCAATTCAGGAGCTCCAGGTCAGAGTGGTGCCATCCGTGTAAGAGGTTTCTCTTCAAATGACACTTCTGATCCTCTTTATGTTGTAGATGGCCTGCGTACTACTGACATCTCCAATCTTGATCCTAATGACATCGAAAGTATGGAGGTATTAAAAGATGCTGCATCTGCTGCAATCTATGGTGCTGAAGCTGGTAATGGTGTTATTTTGATTACTACCCGTAAGGCATCTAAGGGAATCCGACGGATTTCTTATGATTTCCAGTACACTTCACAGAAAATGGATCATATTCCTGATGCTTTGAATGCTAGTCAGTATATTGATTGGATGTGTTCAGGCAACTCTCCATTCATCAATCAAAGTACATTGGATACATATTATGTACAAGGAACTGATACAAAATGGAAGGATGTAGCATTTGAAACTGGAGTCATGCAGAAACATAACGTAGGTTTCCAAGGTGCTAATGACTTGGGTTCAATCTATGCATCCATGACTTATACAAAGAATGATGGTCCAGTTGTAGGGAATAAGGATACATTTGATCGTATAACAGGTACTTTGAATGCTGATTATAAGATTAAAGATTGGTTGAAAATTTCTACTAATAATTCCATCAGCCGCCATCATCAATCTACAGTTGCTGAAGGTTCAAATATCGGAGGATCATTAATGTTCTCTGCTTTAAAGATGGATCCTTTGACTCCAGTAGTTTTTACAGATCAGTATTTAGCTAATCCAGGTATCGCTAGTTTTATAAACAGCTATTTGAACTCAGGTCATACTTTATTGACAGATGAGGATGGACACTATTATGGATTCTCTTTGTTTACCAACACTAACTCTGTGAACCCACATGTGATGTTGAATCGTCGCTATAATGACGTGGATGGTTTCAGCTTCTCTGGTTCTACTTCTTTGGAACTTACTCCAATTAAGCATTTTGTATTTACTTCTCGTTTAGGTTATCGTTATATGTACAATAACAGTTATACTTATACGTCACCAAACGTAACAAATACAGATACCTTCCAGGATTACATGAGTGTAACTAATACCACAAACACCTTAGGTTATTGGCAATGGGAGAACTTCTTGAACTACAATCAGACTTTTGCAGATAAGCACAATGTAAGTGCCATGATTGGTATGTCATATTCTGATACAAGCAACTATTTTAATACAGGTGTGGTTTCAGGTTCTGGTAGTGGAAATGCAGCTGAACTCGGTTTCTTGAAGAATGATCCAAATTATGCATTCCCTGCTTATAAGAGTGGTTCTGCTGTACAAACAGTTACTGGAGGTGAAAAACTTCATGTATTGAAGTATTCATACTATGGTCGTATTGGCTATGACTTTGCAAATCGTTATTATGCTCAGTTCTCTCTACGTGCTGATGCTGCGGATACTTCTATTCTTCCTACTAATCAGCGCTGGGGCTACTTCCCATCAGTGTCTGTAGGTTGGAATATAACCAACGAAAACTGGATGAAAAATCAGAATGTATTCAATCAACTGAAGCTTCGTGCTAGCTGGGGACAGAACGGTTCTACTGCAGGTTTGAATAACTACCGTTATGCAGCAGTAATTGCTAAGGGTTATGTATATAACTTTGATAATAGCGGCACTTATCATACAGGTAACAAACCATCATCAACTGGTAACTACAATTTGAAGTGGGAGACTTCTGAACAAATAGACCTTGGTGTTGATATGCGTTTCTTGAATGACCGTTTGGCATTTGGCATTGACTGGTATAAGAAAAAGACTAAGGATTTGATTATTACTAACACAAGTCCATCATTGACTATCGGTAATACTGTATCTCCTGTAAATGCTGGAAATGTTGAAAACACTGGTTTTGAATTTGAACTTTCATGGAAAGACCGTATTGGTGATTTCTCATATGGTATCAGTGGCAATATCGCAACCTTGAAGAATAAGGTAACTTTCATTGATGAGTCTTTAACTCGAGTAGCAGGTACCACTCATGAATCTATGGGATTCTATTTTGAGAAGGATCATCCATTGTGGTATATGCGTGGCTATAAATTTGATCATATTGATGCACAGACTGGTAATCCTATTTTCTTGACAGCAAATGGTGAAGAGACACTTACACCTGGTACAGCTGATCAGACAGAAATAGGATCCGCTATTCCAAACTTCACTTATGGTGTCACATTGACAGCGGCATATAAGGGCTTTGATCTTGTTGTATTTGGTACAGGATCTCATGGAAATGATGCATTCATGGGCTTCCAAAGAAATGTACGTGCAACAGATAACGTTCCTGTATATTGGTATGATAATCGTTGGAAGGGTGCTGGTGATTCTGGCGCACTTTACCCAGCTCGTGAACAGACTGTAAACTGGTCAGCATACTATTCTTCAAGTGCAATGGTTGAAGATGCCAGCTACTTCAAGATTAAGCAAGTTCAGTTAGGCTATACTTTCCCTAAGACACTGATTGGTAAAATTGGTCTTGAGCATGTTCGTGCCTATGTTTCTCTTGATGACTTCTTTACTTTCACAAGCTATCCTGGCTATGACCCAGAGATTCAGCTTACAGGTAATGCTCTTGGATTGGATTATGGTTCATATCCAACCACAAAGAAAGTCGTATTAGGTGTTAGCTTGTCATTCTAATAACCTTAAAAATAAATTGCAATTATGAAAATACAATATATATTATCTAGTATCCTTTTGGCAGGAGCTGTACTTCTGACCTCATGTGAGGATAAACTGGATCAGACACAGCATGGCGTAGATTCAATTGATTCCTTTTATAAGACTGATGCAGATGCTGAGTCCGCACTGAGTTCTATCTATGGTGCCGTGCTTCATGTCTACGGCTATCAGTACACAGTAAAAATGGCTTTGGGTGATGACAGCTGGACAGGAGGTGGTGGTCACAATGATGGTACATATCTGTTAGGTGACCTTACTTATGATGAGGCTGAGTCCAATTTAACAGGCCTTTATGAGTATCTATATAAAGTAGTGTATGCTGCCAACATTATGTTAGCAAACGTAGAAGAAGATACTCCAGCAAAGAAACAATATTGCGCAGAGGCTCGCGTTTTGCGTGCATATACCTACTTTGATTTGGTGACACTTTGGGGTACTCCTCCATTAATAACAGAGCCATTGGAAGCTGGTAACTATCAACAGCCAAACTCTACTTCTGCTGAAATCTGGGCACAGATTGAGGCTGATTTGACAAGTGCTATTAATAGCAATGCTTTAGTAGAAAAGAATTCTGTTAATCAGGAGAATGGTTCTTACCGTGTGACTAAGCAATTCGCTCAGGCTCTGTTAGGTAAAGCTTATCTTTGGCAGAAAAAATACACTGAGGCTGCTACGATGTTGGATAATGTAATAAACTCCGGTAAATATAAGTTGTATGCCCTTCCTGGTTCAGGTGAGGAACTCGAGAATCTTTGTCAGGAAATAGGTGAGGACAATTGTGAAAGTATCTTTGAAATTAACTGGTTCCGTGATATTACACAACCTAGAATTTACAATGCTCCAATGGTAACTTGGGCATGGGGTGTATTCCTTGGATGGAGAACTTCAGATCGTCTCAATTGTAGTGCTTTGAATCCTTCATGGGACATTCATACTGCAACTTGGGGACGTTGGAATCCTCGTAAAGATCTTTACAATGCATTCGTCTCAGAAGAAGGTGAGAATGGATATCGTTTACGTGCAACAATCATTACTTTGAATGAATTGTTGGATAATGGTGCTACTTATTTCAATGACTTGAATGATAATGAGGGTTATTTCCAGTGGAAATATAGATTCCAGACGAAGTCAGCTATGAGTTCTTTCTGGTGTTCTAACAATTTCCGTGTTATGCGTCTTGGTGAGGTTTACTTGCTTGCTGCTGAGGCTTATATCCAGTCAGGCAATACAGCTAAAGGTGCTGAGTATATCAATGCAGTACGAGATCGTGCTCGTGTAGCAGCTCGTGCTACAGGTACTATGGATGAATTGAAATTGGAAAAGAGACTGGAGATGGCATATGATGCTACTCGTTTCCAAGATTTACAGCGTTGGGGTCTTCAGGAAGCTTTAGGTTCTTGGAAGGGGAAGCAGTATCCTACTGTACGTCAGGAATATGATGCAAATAACAAACCTATATTCAAAGGTGATAGTCAAATCTATTGGACTCAAACTGCAGGTTCTTATTCCGCTAAGGTGGATTTGCTTCCATTCCCACAGTCAGAAATGAATACTAATCCTAATTGTGTTCAGCAGTCTGCTTGGCAGTAATTAAAGTGAATGTTGCTTATAGCATAATGTAAGTTGTAAGGAGCTAGAGCTGCTTAACGCACTCGCGTTACTCCTCTAGCTCCTCTTTTATTTATTTAAATTCTGAACAAAAATGGATTTAGCAGCAAGATTGAAGTTACTTTTGTTATCTTTTGCATTAATTCCGTTATTGGTTTTTGCTCAGAAAACATATAGTCAGATTGACCCTGCACCGGCAAAGCCACCTGTAATAGTTACTTGTGATGCAGAATCAGGTGATTAGATTCATTTAATTTTGGAGACGACAGATAATGCGGAACTTCTTTTGACAAAATATCATCGTCTTATTATATATGTAAAATAAAATTTGGAATACAGATGAAAAAAATATTGATTGTAGGTGCGTTACTTGCATGTGTGGTGCCTGCTTGTGCACAGCAGAACCTGTGGAAGTCGCAGGACATAGAATCCGCTGTGGTCAATCTGGACCATACGGTAACTTTCCGCTTCCAAGCTCCTAATGCTCAAAAAGTACAAATTGCAGGTGACTTCGCTGAGATTAAGGAAGATAATCCTGTAGGTGGTCTGGTAGGAACTGGACTGATTGATATGAAGAAGGAAAATGACAGCATTTGGGTATATACTTCTGCTCCATTGAAGAGTGAATTATATAGCTATATGTTTGTGGTCGATGGCACGGTGACTGTGGATCCTAATCATCCATACATTTTCCGTGATTTTGGTACAGTAAGCAACTATTTTATAGTAGGGGATGGATTGGCAGACTTATTCCGAGTTCAACAGGTACCTCATGGCACTCTTCAGAGTATTTGGTACACTAGTGAGCGTTTTAAGATGAATCGCAGACTGAATGTCTATACTCCTGCTGAATATGAGAAGAACCCTAATAAAAAATATCCTGTGCTTTACTTGCTTCATGGGGCAGGAGGTGATGAGGATGAATGGGTAAATTATGGAAGAACTTGCCAGATTATTGATAATTTGACTGCTAAGGGACTATGCGAGCCAATGATTGTTGTCATGCCGAATGGACATGTATCTTTTGAGGCTGCTCCAGGTGAAAGCAGTCTGGGTCTCTACAAGCCTTTCCATCCTGCCATGATGAATGGTGAGTTTGAGCAGGGTTTCCCAGAAATAATCAATTTCGTGGAGAGTAACTATCGTGTACAGGCAGACAAGGCTCATCGTGCTATTGCTGGACTGTCTATGGGTGGTTTCCATAGTTTCCACATTTCTCGCTTATATGAGAATACTTTCGACTATGTGGGTTTGTTCTCTGCAGCGGTTGGCCTGACCAGACAAGAAGGTATTTATAAGAATGCAGAAGAAACCTTGAAGAAACAGATTGCTAATGGTGTGAAGTTGTATTGGGTTGGCTGTGGTACAGAAGATTTCCTTTACAAGAATAATGCGGATATGCGTGCCATGTTTGACCGTTTGGGATTAAAGTACATTTATCGGGAAAGTGGTGATGGTCATGTTTGGAAGAACTGGCGTCTGTATCTCGCAGAGTTTGCTCCATTGCTTTTTAAATAATTGTTTAACCTCTAAATTAGCATAAAGATGAAAAAACTGATTTTAACTGCATTGCTGATAGCTGTTTTTGGATTGACAGCACATGCACAACAGGCTCTTTTCGCTTCTCAGAACATAAAGTCTGCAGAGGTTAACAAGGATAATACTGTTACGTTCCGTTTCATTGCACCGAATGCCAAAAAGGTGCAGATTGCAGGTGACTTTGCTCCAAAGGCAGAGAATAACCCTATTGGTGGTATGGTAGGAACAGGCCTTATAGATATGAAGAAGGAAACGGATAGCCTTTGGGTGTATACTTCTCCAAAACTTGCCAGCGAACTGTATAGCTATATGTTTGTGGTAGATGGTGTGGTTACCCATGACCCTAATCATCCATATCTTTTCCGTGACTTTGGTACTGTCAGTGAGTATTTCATTGTGGGTGATACTCCAGCAGATATGGCTTATAATTATAAGGTAAACAATGTTCCTCATGGTACTCTTTCCCGTCGTTGGATGGAATCCAAGATGTTGAATACAACTCGTAGAATCAACGTGTATACTCCTGCTGAGTACGAGAAGAATCCTAATAAGAAGTATCCTGTACTTTACCTTCTTCATGGAAGTGGTGGTGACGAGGATGAATGGGTTCACTTCGGTCGTACTTGTCAGATTATGGACAATCTGATAGCTCAGGGAAAGGCTCTTCCAATGATTGTGGTGATGCCTAATGGTCATCCAGCCATGGAGGCAGCACCAGGTGAAAGTAGCTGGGGACTGTATAAGCCATTCCATTCTCGTGTATATAGTGGCGACGGAACTTTTGAGACTCATTTTGCTGAAATTATGAAATGGGCAGAGAGTGAGTACCGCATTCAGGCAGACAAGCAACATCGTGCTATTGCCGGTCTGTCCATGGGTGGTGGTCATACGAATACTATTTCTCGTCTGTACCGTAATACATTTGATTATGTGGGTTTGTTCTCTGCAGGTCTAATCCGCGCAGGTCGTGGTAAATTCTACGATAATATGGATGAACTATTGCAGCAGCAAATAAAGGATGGCGTGAAATTGTATTGGGTAGGTGTCGGTACTGAAGACTTTTTGTACAAGTCTGTACAGGATCACCTGCAACTATTGAAAAAGTATGGTCAGAAATACACTTATAGAGAGAGTGGTGATGGTCATGTATGGAAGAATTGGCGTATTTACCTTTCTGAGTTTGCACCATTGCTTTTCAAATAATAGATTGTGATAAGTAGAGAGCTGGATGGTTCTTTGGACCATTCCAGCTTTACTCGTTTTTAGAAATTTAACCTGATCATAAACATGAAGAGATTTTTAGTTTCAGTATTGATGGGTATGGCATTTTTGCCAATGTACGTCTTTGCTCAGTCATTATCAGCCCAAGGACTGAATTATGCTGATGGATGGGCCGTGAAAGCTCCTGTGGAGAAACCTCGTGTGATTATCACAGCCGATGCTGAATTGGACGACAGCAATTCTTTAATCCGTTTTCTGCTTTTTTCAACCGACTATAAAGTTGAGGGCTTGATTTATACCAGTAGCCAGTTTCACTGGAAAGGTGATGGTAAAGGGACTAAGTATTGGGTGTCAGGCAGGGAGTACGACCGTCCGGGACTTGGCTTTGAACCGATGACTCATTATCGTTGGGATGAAGATAATCGTTTTATTGACGATGTGGTGGATGCTTATGAGAAGGCTTATCCTAATTTGAAAATACATAATCCAAATTATCCTACTCCAGAGTACATCCGTTCAAAGGTGGCTTGGGGAAATGTCTATTTCGATGGTGAGTTTGAACGTGATACTCCAGGTTCCGAATTGATCAAGAACGTACTCCTTGACGATGAACCAGGTCCTGTCTTTGTAGAAGCTTGGGGTGGTTGTTCTACTATTGCTCGTGCCTTGAAGAGTATTGAGGATATTTATTCCCAACAGCCTGGATATGATAAGATAAAGGAAAAAGTCAGTGAAAAGCTTGTTCTTTACCTGAGTGGTGACCAAGATAATTTATATGATAAATATATCAGACCTTATTGGCCAGCAGTAAAGCAGCAGCCCACAGGTCATGGTGCGCCAGGTCTAAGTTTCATGTCTCCTGCCATGGCAAAGAATGATCTTCAGAAAATGCTTTATGGCCCAGAATGGATTAAGGAAAACATTTTATCTAGGGGTGATATAGGTGCTCTTTATCGTGTTTGGGGAGATGGCAAACAGTTTGCCAAGGGTGATATATATGACCCATTTGGTTTCGATAAATCAGCTGATGAGTTGAGGGCTATGGGTTATGTTTTGTGGTGTCCACTTCAACCCAAGGGAACTTTCATCAGTGAAGGTGATACGTTCTGCTTCCTGAACTTGATTGACAATGGTTTGAAGGGATATGTCCAGAATTGGGGAGGCTGGGGAGGCTACCAGTTGCCAGTGAAACCAGATCAGCAGAACGTGGGTCGTCGTCAAGGTGGTTCAAATGCTCGTCCTGCAATACCCGAAGCAAAGACTCCAGATTTTTTGCCTCCAGTAATGTATGGTTTCGCAGAACGATTGAAATGGGGTGTTACTCCTAATTATGCAGATGCAAATCACGAGCCTCAGATTGTGGGTCCTACAGCTATTACAGCCAAGGCTGGTGAAACATTGAAGTTGAAGTATACCGTGACAGACCCAGATAAAGGTCAAAAGGTGAATGTCTCTTGGTGGAAGCATCCAAGTTGCTCTTATGAGGCAGACTGTAATGTGGCTGATCCATCTTCAGCTAACACAACTTTTACTGTTCCTGCAGATGCTAAGAGTGGAGATGAAATACATTTAGTATTGGAGGCAACAGATAATGGGAACTTACCATTGACTCATTATAACAGATTGATTATTACTATTAAGTAAAATACCATGAAATTAAGAAATATATTGCTGTTGTTGGTCGTTACTGCAAGTTCTGTAGTTATGGCTCAGCAGCCTATCACCCGTACTACTACAGCACAAGGTGAGATAGAAGGTCTTATAGAGAATGATTTAGGAACCTTTAAGGGTGTTCCTTTTGCTCAACCACCTGTAGGTGATTTGCGTTGGAAGGCTCCAAAAGAACCACTTCCATATAACGGTGTTTATCAGGCAAAGAAAGTTACAGCTCGTGCTATCCAAAGAATCAGTGGTGGTATTTCTACTGGTTCAGCTGCAGAACCTATCAGTGAGGATTGCTTGTATCTGAATATCCTGACACCAGCTACCCGGAAGGATGCCAAACTGCCTGTTATGGTATGGATTCATGGTGGTGGATTCCAGGATGGTAAAAGCTATGACCAGTGGGGAGATAATCTGGCACGTCAGGGATTGGTGTTTGTCAGCATTACCTATCGTATGAATGCCATGGGGTATCTGGCATTGCCTGAACTGACTGCAGAGAGTGAGAAGGAAACAGGTCATGCTACTTCTGGAAACTATGGCATGCTTGACCAAATTCAGGCTATCAAGTGGGTTAAGGAAAATATCGCTAATTTCGGAGGTGACCCTGAAAAGATTACCATACAGGGAGAAAGTGCTGGTGGCATTTCCGTTAGCATCCTTTGTGCTTCTCCTTTGACGAAGGGCTTGTTCCGTGCAGCTATCTGTGAGAGCGGTGGTTCTTTCAGTCCTGTAGGAGAAAAGGCTATAGTAGGTCTAGGTTGTACTTCTTTAAAAAATGCTGAGCAGCAGGGTAAGGATTTCTTAAAGAAATTAGGATTGGATAAGAAGAAACTGAAGGACTTGCGTAAGATCCCAGCAGAGAAATTTTTGGAAGAGGGTGCTGGGAACTGCTGGCCTAATGCAGATGGTTATGTAATTACAGGCGACCAGTATTTGCTCTATGAACAAGGATTATATAATGATGTGAATCTTCTTATTGGTACTAATTCACGTGAAGGTGATATGTTCTCTCGTCCAGGTACTTTAGCTGAATATGAGCAGGAAATGAATGCTCGATTCGGTGAGTGGGCTCCAAAGTTTAAGGCTATGTATCCAGCTAAAACCGATGAGGATGTGCTGGATGCTCGTAGTAATATCTTCCGGGAATCGGCTTTTGCATGGCCTTCCTATGCATGGGTGAATCTCCAGCAGAAGACAGGTAAGGGAAATATCTGGATGTATTATCTGGATCAACCACAAAAGAATACCATTCGTCCGAATGCTGTTTCCAAGGGTACCAATCATGCTTGTGACATGGCCTTCATCTTTGGTCATCCTTTCTCTTTCATGCCTTTTACAGAACAGGATTGGGGTATAAGCAAGATGATGACGACTTATTTTGCTAATTTTGTGAAGACTGGAAATCCAAACGACAATGGTGAAAAGGTAGATGACAATCCTGCTCATGGGGCAGCTTTGCCTTATTGGCCTATTTACAGTCGTGATGAAGAAACTGTCATGAGATTCCACAATGGTGCCATTTTGATTTCTCAGCCAAATCGTGCAGAGGTGGATTTGTGGGAAGAGTACTATAAAGATATGCGAGCTAAATTGTATAAGTAAAGCTGGAAAATCCCGTAGCTAGGTGTAAAGCTATGGGGTTTTTCTATCTTTGCATCGTTAATCGTATTGGAACATGAGGAAAATCTATTCTTTTATAGCAGGATTATTGTTTGTGTCCTGTTCAACTGTACCTCAGTTGGAGTCATCATCTATAGATGAGGTGATTTCCCATATGACAAATGAGGAAAAAGTGAAATTATTGGTTGGAACCGGTATGGCAGGTAGAGAGGAAAATACAGACGAGGCTATCGTGGGTGAGGCTCGTGGTATAGTTCCTGGTGCTGGTGCAGTGACTTACCCTATTGAGCGATTGGGCATTTCCACGATGGTGTTAGGAGATGGACCTGCAGGACTCCGTATCAGTCCCACCCGTGAGAATGATAGTGCTACCTATTATTGCACGCATTTCCCCATAGGTACTACGTTAGCTAGTACCTGGAATCAGGAACTGGTGGAGCAGGTGGGTGAATGTATTGGAAATGAGGTGCTGGAATATGGAGTGGATGTCTTGTTGGCTCCTGCTCTTAATATCCACCGAAATCCGTTGTGTGGACGTAATTTCGAGTACTATTCAGAAGACCCTCTGGTATCCGGGAAAATAGCTTCGGCCTACGTAAAAGGTGTGCAAAGTAACGGAGTAGGAACCAGCATTAAGCATTTTGCAGCGAATAGTCAGGAGACAAACCGGAAGAATAATAATGCCATCATCAGTGAACGGGCTCTCAGAGAGATTTATCTAAAGGGATTCGAGATTGCAGTGAAAGAAGCTAAACCTTGGACGGTGATGTCTTCCTATAATTATATCAATGGTGTCTATGCCAGTGAAAACAAGTGGCTGCTTACAGATGTTCTTCGTGATGAATGGGGATTTGATGGTGCCGTAATGACCGATTGGTTCGGAGGCTTGGATGTAGTTGCTCAGATGGATGCAGGCAATGATATGATAGAACCTGGAAGTAATAAACAACTTCGTGAACTTGCTGCTGCCGTGGATAGTGGTAAGGTTAGCATGGATATTATAGACCGGAATGTGAAACGGGTTTTGGAATTAATAATGAAGACTCCTCGTTTCAATGGGTACAAATATAGCAATAAACCCGACTTGAAAGCACATGCAGCTGTTACTAGGCAAAGTGCTACAGAAGGTATGGTGCTCTTAAAGAATGACAAGGGGGTTCTCCCATTGGCTGCAGGCATCAAGAATGTCGCTCTGTTTGGTTGTACTTCTTATGATTTCATCGCAGGTGGCACTGGTTCTGGTGATGTTCACCATGCCTACGTGGTTTCTCTCTTGGAGGGATTGAAAAATGCTGGTTATTCGGTAGATGCTTCTATGGAAAAGAAATATGAAGCCTATCTGAAAGCAGAGAAAGCTCGTTTGGATTCTTTGAAGCAATCCAGTACTGACCCCATGGCAGCCTATTTGCCTGTAGAACGTCCGGGTGAAATGCTGTTCTCCCTAGTTGAGCTTCAGTCTATGGTAGCATCCAATGATGTAGCCCTGATTACACTGGGACGTTCATCTGGAGAATTTGCAGACCGTACTCAAGCTGATTTTAACCTTTCGGAGAAAGAGAAAAATCTCATAGAGAGTGTGTGCAGCACATTCCATGCTGCAGGCAAGAAAGTGATTATAGTATTGAATATATCGGGTGTCATAGAGACTCAGTCGTGGAAGAATAAGCCAGATGCAATCCTGTGCTCTTGGATGGGAGGACAGGAAGGTGGCAATAGTGTAGCTGACATTTTAAGTGGAAAGGCCAATCCTAGTGGAAAACTCACAATGACCTTCCCTATCCGTTTGCAAGATCATTTATCTACAGCTAATTTCCCTGTAGATGCAAAGCCAATGGTTCAGTTGGGTCCACAGAGTGGGAAGCATAGTGATGAACCAAACGTCGGAATAACTCGTTATGAAGAAGGCATTTATGTGGGTTACAGGCATTTCGATACGCATAAGGTTCCTGTTTCCTATCCTTTTGGATATGGACTTTCTTACACCACCTTCTCTTATGAGAATATGAAAGTAGTGGCTGAGGGTGACAACTATGTAGTTACGTTGGACGTAACGAATAGTGGCAAGGTAGCTGGAAAGGAAGTGGTGCAATTATACGTGAAAGCCCCAATAGGGACAGTTAAAGATAAACCGGAGAAAGAATTGCGTGCTTTTACCAAGACGCAAATCTTGGAACCTGGTCAGAAAGTAACGGTTAGACTTTCTGTTTCTAAGCAGGATTTGGCTTCTTTTGATGAGGAGTCAAAGAAATGGGTGATTGAAAAAGGGGATTATGTATTCATGACAGGAGCTTCATCTCAAGATATTCGTCATTCAGTGCTTGTATCCATGTAAGGGTGTCATGCGTGTCGTGTCAAACGTGTCAAACTTATTTTACACATACCCATTTTGAAAATGACACGTTTGACACGACACGCATGACACGTCTTTCTGTAAATTTTATTTCCCAATTAGAGAAATATTTTTCTCCAGTTAGAGAGATATTTCCAGCCTTTTATCCCTTTCATTCACATTCCTGTAAATCTTCATGCTCCTTGGTAAAAGGTTTTTACATTTTCATGAAAATACCAGTGTTTTCATGAAGAGAGTTTTGTGCTTTCTAGAAATATATTTAATTTTGTCATTTAAGAAGATAGGACGGGAAATGGATTTTTCTACAGTTTCATTGATTAATTAACCTAAAAATAATCTGTGATATGAAAAGACATATATTAGGAATGTTTTTATGCTTAGGCATTCTCTCAGTTCAGGCTCAGCAAAGGGATTTCATGAATCATCTTTATGATTATTTGGAAAATCTGAATGTCTTTGAGGTGGGGCAAGAGGAAGGACGTGCTTATTTCATTCCAGAGCACCACAAGTTGCTGAATGGGCAGTGGAAATTCTTCTATGCAGACACACCAGAAGGCATCCCTGCAAATTTCTTCCAGACTTCGTATCCTGATAAGAAATGGGCTCTAATTGATGTGCCTTCTAACTGGGAAATGCGTGGATGGAGTGACCCATTGTTTAGAAATGTGACCAGCCCGTTTAAAGCAAACCCTCCTTATGTGCCTCGTGAGTATAACCCTTCTGGTGCATATCGTACCACATTCGAGGTGCCTGCTCAGTGGAGTGGAGAAGAGGTCTTTCTTAGATTTGAGAAGGTGGCTTCGGCTAGTTTTATTTGGGTGAACGGACAGGAAGTAGGCTACAATGAGGGGGCTCAGGAACCGGCAGAATATAACATTACCCCTTATTTGAAGAAAGGAAAGAACACATTGGCTGTTCTGGTAATCAAGTACTGTGACGGTTATTATCTGGAAGGTCAGGATTATTGGCGATTGGCAGGTATATTTGATGATGTCTATTTGTATAGTGCTCCTAAAACCCGATTGTTTGACTGGTATGTCACTACTGACCTAGATGAGCAGTATCGTGATGCGAAGCTGAAGGTGGTGACTACAGCCCGTCGGTATGATGACAGAAACGGCAAATATAGCGTAAAGAGCACTTTGTTGGATAAATCCGGAAAGGAGATTGCCACGTTACAAACTCCACAGGGTGGTTTTTCTGGCAACGACAAGACTTTGAATCTGATTTCTGAAAAACTGATTCAGAATCCTCTGAAATGGACCAGTGAAACACCTGACTATTATACGCTGAAAATGCAGCTTCTCGATGAGGGTGGCAAAGTAGTAGATTCAGCAAGTCAGATGGTTGGCTTTAAAGAGACGGAAATAAGAGATGGTGTCTTCTATCTCAATGGCAAGAAGCTGAAGGTCAATGCCGAATGCTCTCACATGCAAGATGGAGTGGAAGGTCATCATGTTACTGATGAATTGGTAGTGAAAGACATTACTATCCTGAAACAGTTTAATTTCAATACAGTACGAACCTCTCATTACCCACCTGTTCCCCGTTATTTGGAATATGCCACCAAGTATGGTCTTTATGTGATAGATGAGACAGGTGACGAGGCTCACGCTACTGAATTCGTCAGTCGTGATGAGGCTTATAAAGCTATGTATCAAGAGCGGGTTCGCCGTATGGTATTAAGGGACCGTAATCAGCCTTCTGTTCTTTTCTGGAGTGCAGGAAACGAGAGTGGTGAGGGGGATATGATTGCTGAGGTTATTAAGGAAGGTCGTAAATATGACCCAACTCGGTACTGGATGTATGGTGGGAATGCCTATAGTCATCCGGCAGAGGATATTATTGGACCACGTTATCCAGCCCCTATCGATTTGGATCTGAAGGTGGGGCATAAAGATGATGATGACAACCGTCCGTCATTTATGGATGAATACATTTCTGTGGCAGGAAACGGTGGTGGAAATGTGGATGAGATGTGGCGTAGTGTCTATACCTATGACCGTACTATGGGAGGTGCTTTATGGGATTTCGTGAGTACAGGTTTATTGGAGAAAGCCCGTAGGATAAAAGACGTTTCTCCTAATAATACCATGGTTCATTTGATGGGTCGTGCTAAACTGCCACAGGTAGCAACTGCATTCGACAAGAAAAACAAAAAGAATCACGTAGTTGATTTGAATGGGCATGATCAGTGGGTAGAGGTTTATCGTGGTGAGAATGTGGAAATCACAGGTGAGAATCTTACTATCTGTTTCGATGTTTTCCCACGTGAACTTATCAGTAGTTGTGGTTCCTTCGTAACCAAGGGTAGCTATCAGTTGGGTGTACAGCAGAATGGGAAGGATAAGCTGACTTTCTACATTAATACCGATAAAGCACCAGAGAATCCAAATGCACAAAGAGGTGCTGGCAGAAGGCAGTTCATGATGGGTATGGGTGGTTCAACTAGTCACAAATATACCATAGAGGGGACGCTTCCTGCTGATTGGGAACTGCATTGGCATCGTGTGCTGGCAAAGTATGATGGAAAGAAAATGACACTCTTTGTAGATGGAAATCAAATAGCAGAGGGAAATGCCAGTGGTAATATAATCAATGCTCCGTTCCCTATCAATATTGGTAGAAATGAAGAGGAGCATGGACAGGAAACCAATGTCTATATCTGCGATGCCCAACTGGACAATGTGGGTATCTTCTCTCAACCGGTTACAGAAGAAGAGCTGAATGCCCAGCATGCAGCCCTGTGGCTGGATTTTGAGGAAGAGCAATTGGAAGGTGATTATTATAGTTATGGAATAGGTGCACGCACCTATGGTACCATTTGGCCAGATCGTACGGTCCAGCCTGAAATATGGCAAATGAAGAAAACTGTCCAGCCATTGAGCTTCAGTTTGAATAGTGTAGATGACCAGCGAGTGGAGGTATGGAATCGGAATCATTTTGTAAATGCAGATATTTATGATAATTCTTGGGCTCTTTATGAGGATGATAAACTTATTCAGGAAGGAATGTTGAATTTGAATGTAGAGCCATTGTCCCGTACTACAATGAGGATCCCATTTACCAAACCTCAGATTCAGCCAGGCAAGGAGTATCGTCTGCTAATCAGTTCTAAACTGAAGCAAGATGAACTTTGGGCACCGAAGGGGTATGAAATCTCTTGGGATCAGATAGAATTGCCATGGTCTGTTCCTGAAGTGCTCTCAGACAAGGCTGTAGGGACTGTCCAACTGGAAAAGGCAGAGAATGGCTATCTTGTAAAAGGAGCATCGTTCAGTTATACATTCTCTAATGAAGGTGAACTTGTCAGCATGGTACAGAATGGCAAGGAACTGCTGAGATCTCCACTGAAACTGAGTGTTTGGAGAGCTCCTATTGCCAATGAGTTGGATGGATGGGATGCATTTGGTGTCCGTAATTCTACTTGGAAAGAGTATAATGGAAATCAGGTTGCTAATGAATACTATTCCAGCAACTTGAATAATCTGAATCGTCGTTTGATATCAATGAATGCAAGTGAATCAGATGGGCAAGTCTATATAAAGGTCCGCTGCTTCTCTCAGATGGGACTGCCTCAATCCAGTGCTTTGGATGCTTACATTTTCGGTATCAGATATAAAGGATTTGAAGAAGAATATACGTACAGAATCAATGGTGATGGGACGATGGAGATTCAACATGTGGTGGATCCTCAAGGAACTCAGGCTGCATTCTTGCCACGTATGGGACTTACTCTTACTTTGGACGCAAGTTTACAACAGGTGAATTGGTATGGTCGTGGTCCGCAGGAGAATTATCCAGACAGAAAGACCGGATATAAAGTTGGCATATATAAGACTACGGTTGATGACATGTACGAACCTTACTTGATTCCTCAGGATCATGGTTTGCGTTGTGACAACCGATGGATGAAGATTTGCGACAATGAAGGTCATGGATTAATGTTCCAAATGGATGAATGGTTCAATTTCTCAGCTTCTAATTACAGCACAGAGAATCTGACAAAGGCAGTTTATCAATATCAACTTGAGAAACAGGATGGTGTCACTGTAAATCTGGATTATGCGACTACTGGATTGGGATGTACAGCGCGTTATGTTCTTCCAGGTTATCGGACTCTGCCACAGCATTACGAAAGAAAAATAATCATTAAACCTATTAAATAAGATGAAAGCAAAAGTAATGTTATTGAGTATTGCAGGAATTGCTCTGGCAGCCTGCAGTGAGCCTACAGCACCTACCTTAACGGAGTGGGTGAGCTCTACCTATGAAAATCCTTGGCAGACCTTGTCGCTTGAGGGGGTAACATCAGATACTACCACTAATACAATTGAAATTGATCCTACTTTGACGGCACACACGATCGATGTTTTTGGAACTTGTTTCAATGAGTTAGGATGGGCATCTTTAAAGGTCCTTTCAGACGAGCAACTCAGTGAGATCTTCAGTGAATTGTTTGAACCGGGGAAGGGTGCTAATTTCCTACGTGGACGTATGTCAATTGGTGCTAATGATTTCGCCTTGGACTATTATTCCTGTGATGACACAGATGGTGATTTTGAATTAAAGGATTTCTCCATTGAACGGGATAAACAAAACATTATTCCGATGATAAAATGGGCTCAAAAGTATCAGCCAGATTTACTTATGTGGGCGAGTCCATGGTGCCCTCCAAAATGGATGAAATTGCACGGAAAGCATTATGCGGAGCGTGCAGTGACTCCTGAAATAATAGCTCAGCGGGAAAAGAGGATGAAGGAGATGATAGCTCGACGTGAGGCTGAGGCTAAAAAGGAGGCTGAGGCACAGGGAATAAAGCCTGGTGAGCAAGGTGGAGTCTCTGCTACAACTGGATTCTTCTCACAAGGTGCTTTGGCTTTCCGTATGGAGCCTCGGGTGAATGATGCTGTTCCAGGAGAAGAAGGGTTTGAAAACGTGACATCTTTCAACATGGATCCTAAGTATCTGGATGCCTATGCTCGCTACTTTGGTAAATTTGTTGATGCTTACAAAGCAGAGGGTATTCCTGTGACAAGAGTAATGCCTCAAAATGAACCAAATTCAGCTCAGCCTTATCCATCTTGCAGTTGGACTTCAAAGGACTTGAATACTTTTGTTGGAAAGTATTTGGGACCAGAGATGGAAAAACATGGTGTTGAAGTATACTTCGGAACTGTTGAGCGTGCCGATTATTTGAAGGTGGATACATTGTTGCAGGATCCGGACTCTAAGAAGTATATTAAAGGTGTAGGTTTCCAATGGGCTGGTAAGGATGCACTTCCAAAAATACACGAACTTTATCCTGAGTTGACTATGGTACAAAGTGAGCAGGAATGTGGTAATGGACAAAACAATTGGGAAGGTGCAATGCATTCTTGGGACTTAATGAAGCATTATTTAGGTAATGGTGTTAATGAGTATTATTACTGGAATACTTCTTTGTTTGAAGGAAAGGCTTCAACTTGGGGCTGGCATCAGAATTCTCTGATTACAGTAAAGGAAGAAGACAAGACCTATATATGGACTCCAGAGTATTATACGATGAAACATGCAAGTCATTATGTGCTTCCTGGTGCTAAGTACTTGAATATTGCTGGTAGTTATTCCGATGCCATGGCATTTGTCAATAAAGATGGTAGTATAGTTGTCTTAGCTGCCAATCAGTCAGAAGAGAATAAGCCTGTTACCATTAAACTGGAAGGGAAGGATCAAACGGTAGTTCTTCCTGCAAAATCATTAAATACCTTTGTGTTGAAATAGTACATTTATCTAATAAAGAATAGCCCCAGACTAATTAAAGTCTGGGGCTATTCTTTTTGAATTATTAGGTTATATGATTTCAATCTTTGGATTAGCTTCCATAATTTGAGCAATGTCTTCTTCTGTAATGAATTTATCTGTGATAAGACAGTCGACCATAGTAATAGGACCTAATGTGGCAAATGCACTTACACCCACTTTATGTGAGTCTGCAACCAGATAAACTTTGTCAGAAATGTCTATCATGGTTTTTTTCACAACTAAATCACTAAGGCTTGGATAAGTAAGGTTCATTGTAGAAGAAATACCTGCAGTAGCTAAAAATAATTTGGCTGCATGAAGACCTTTTAAGGTATTTGCTGCAATATCCCCCGTCAATGATAATGTAGGAGCCTTGAATTCACCTCCAGTTACAATTAAAGTTATTCCAGGGTTTTCTCCTAAAATGCTTGCAATATTGATGGCATTTGTAATAACTGTCAACTCATTGTAACCGACTAGTAGCTTAGCCACTTCGGTTGTTGTTGAACCAGAATCTAAGATGATGACGTCTCCTTCATTGATTAGAGACGTTGCTTTTTTCGCAATTTCTTGTTTCTCTTGCAGGTGAGTTTGGTTAAATACTTTACCTGTACGTACAATATTTCCAAAGTCTTTTAGAAAAGCACCTCCATGTTCACGTTGCACAAGATCCATTTTTTCCAAGGCTTCCAGATCTTGACGGATAGTGACTTCGCTGACACCAAAAATCTGGCTTAGTGTCTGAACTTTGGCATGACCATCTTCCTTGATCATCTCCAATATTTTGATTCTTCTTTGGTTTAAAGCCATTTTCGTTTTAAGGTTTTAGATATTGTTGCAAATGTAAGAATTTTTTTTTTATTTTCGGAAGTATTGAAAATGAAAAATAAAGCATAATCTAAAATGGATATTTCATTTGTTTTTTTTTATGTAAAAACAGATATTCTTGTAACGAATCTATTTGGATGCTGCAATGTAATATGAAAGGCTATTCCGTAAAATTCCAAAATTAAAAGCGAAAGAAATCAAAATAATATCGCTTTCGTTATTTTTCTTAAGAAACATTTTATTTTATATTTCTTTTTTGATATATTTGCAATCAAAGATAGAATGACCCTTAATTTAACAAAATCTTATGATGAAAAAAGTCTTATTTGTTTTTACCTTGCTTTTTGGTTGTTTTGGACTTCCATATGTAAATGCGGTCAATTTGGAGCCAAAAGTGGATAAAAAGTCTCAGGAAAGAATTATTATCACCACAGATTTGGAGGTGGATGATATGAATGGTATTATTTTGAGCCTCATGTATGCCGACCAGTATGATTTGGCTGGTATTGTATGGACAGCAGGAATGTTCCATTTTAGTGGTGATCTTGGTAAACATACATTGGCAGAAATAACTCCTAATTACAGATGCAATGCACAGCATTGTGAGCATACAGTAGCTAATGCTGGTGAATTACGTAGCTATCGTCCAGCGGATCCTACTTTTTTAGACAGGATGTTGAATTGTTATGAGGTTGATTATAAAAATTTAAGTAAGAATAGTCCGAATTATCCTACACCTGAATATCTTAGAAGTATCACCAAAGTAGGTAATATAGAATTTGAAGGTGATTATCGCTTTGAGACGGAGGGTTCAAAACTGATAGAAGAACTGATAATGGATGATGACATGCGCCCATTACACATTCAGCACTGGGGTGGTATAAATACTACAGTCCGTGCTTTATACAGTATCTATGAAAAATATCATGGTACAGCCGATTGGCCTAAAGTTTTGGAGAAGGTAGTTGCCAAGGTAAGATTGGCTGGTAGTGGTGAGGATAACTGTCGTGCAGACAGTAAGATTGATGAAATGTTCCCAGGCCTTCAGAATGATAATAGAGCACGGATTAGTTCATATGGTCAGTTCTTTTCTGCCAAGACTGCCGCTCCAGAGGTGTTGCCTTATTATCAGAGCGATTACTTATGCGATGCATTTAAGTTTAATCACGGAAAGCTTCTCAGTGAATTTTGGCTGATGGGTGAAGGCCGTGCTGTATTTGGGGAACCACTGATATACAACTATGGTTTGATTACTTATATGGACTGGGGGCTTTCAGCTAAATTGGGTTGGGGACCGGAAAATCTATCAAGCAGACCACGTTATGAATTTGATCCTTTCGACTGGATGTGTTGTCAGTTTGGATGTTCTGGCTATATAGACTTTGGTATTCGTCAAGGCATGAACCACATGAATAATAGATATACTCAAGTGTATTTTGATGAATTGGCAGCACGCGCTGATTGGGCTCTTGGAGGTCCAGAGAATTGTAACCATGCTCCTATTGTAAAGGCTGAGACTCTTGATTTTAAGGTGAAGCCTGGAAAGTCTGTCACTTTGACAGCTTCTGCGGTAGATCCAGATGGGAATGAGATGTCAGTAAATTGGTGGGTTGAGCCGGCAATGGCAAAGGATGCTAATCCATTTACTGCACAGGCTCCTTATGGTGGTGATAAGGTTTTGGGAAGTTGCCTCTCAGTTCAAAGTGAACAACCGTATGTGGCTGGTACTCCTTCTACCGTCACTTTTACCGTTCCTAAGACAGCTCAGATTGGAGATAGAATTGTAGTGAATATGGAGGTTACAGATAAGGCAGAACGGCCTATGCATCGTTATGCTCAATTCTATATTGACGTTGTTAAAAAATAGACATTTGTATTATGCGTAAGATATTATTATTCTTGGTTTTTGTATTTGCTTGCTTTGCTGTGCAGGCACAAGAGCAGAAACATCGTCTGTTTGTCTTGACAGATATTGGCAATGAACCAGATGATACACAATCAATGATTCGGTTACTTCTTTATAGTAATGTCATAGACATAGAAGGTTTGGCAGCATCAACTTCTACTCACATGAAGCATAATGTTAATCCCCAAATCTTGAACCAGTTAATTACTGCTTATGGCAAGGTTCGTCCTAATTTGCTGAAGCATCAGCAAGGCTATCCTACAGAGGAATACTTGAAAAGTATTGTAAAAAGAGGACTGGCTGTTTATGGAATGGAGGGTGTAGGCAAGAAGAAAGATTCCGAAGCTTCTGAGTTCTTAATTAAATGTTTAGAGAAGGATGACCCTCGCCCATTATGGGTGACAGCATGGGGTGGAACGAATGTGTTGGCTCAGGCTCTTTATAAACTAAAGGATAAGAAGAGCAAAAAACAGTTGGAGAAACTAGTGGCAAAGTTGCGTGTATATACCATTAGTGATCAAGATGATGCTGGTTGTTGGATACGTACAAACTTTCCTGATTTGTTCTATATCTGCTCTCCTATCAGCTATGGCCAAAGCACATGGGTAGGCTTTAATAGAGAAGTAAAAGGCATCAACAATGAAACTTTATCTTATGATTGGCTAAAGGATAATATCATGCAGGGGCATGGTCCATTAGGGGCACTCTATCCTGAGGTCAGCTATGGAATGGAAGGCGACACTCCATCATGGTTGAATTTGATTCCAAATGGTCTAAATAGTCCAGAACATCCTAATTGGGGTGGCTGGGGTGGCCGTTATGAATTGGGTACCCCGAATGTAGATCTAAGTACAATCAATGATGGTGTGGAACATACTCCAGAGACTCGACCTATTTGGACAGACACACAGGATACTTATAAGCCTTATGACAATAAGAAATCGTTCTTTGCGCAGATGAGGGATACTACTAAATTTACCTCACAGTTTGCAACTCTTTTCCGTTGGAGAGATGAGACTCAGAATGATTTTGCGGGTCGTATGCTGTGGTGTACAAAGTCATTTGAAGAGGCTAACCATAATCCAGTGCCAGTTCTGAATATCCCGGATGAATTGGTTGTTTATGGTGGAGATGTAATGGAATTGGATTGTTCTAACAGCTACGACCCGGATGGGGATGCGTTGTGTGCTTATTGGTTCCAGTACACAGAGGTTGGCACTTGCAAGGAAAGTTTACTTGGCACTCATGCACCAAATGAGAAATATATGCATGATGTGGTAGTTCCTGACGTAAAAGAGGCAAGCACAATTCATTTGATCTTGCGACTTACTGATATGGGAACTCCGGCCATGACTACTTATAAGCGTATTATATTCACGGTCCTTCCTGCTAGTAGTAGAGGTAAAAAGAGATAAGTGCCTTTATAATAGGAAATAGGCTCGCTATTACAGCGAGCCTATTTTTTTACTATTATATCATGAAAAACACACAAACAGTTATAATTAATCAATTCATTATTATAGACAATCTTTATAGCTTGGTTACCATCCACCATAGTAACCTGGACCTCCGTGGTAAGGTACTTCATGGTGCGGACGATGGTGGTGCGGACGATGATGACGTGGCCCATCATCCCAAAATTCAGGACCAAAACAGCTAGACAAACTCATAGTCAATCCTAGGCAAGCAAGGAAGTATAAAATCTTTTTCATTTTTTTAGGTGTTTAACTGTTAATAATTAGTTCTATTCTCTGGTGCAAAAGTATGTGGGTTAAATTCCTCTTGCAAAAGAAAACACCTAAAATAGTAGGGGAATTTCCCCCAATTAAATAGGGGAGTTCCCTTCATCGGAAAACGTCTACATGGTTAGATTTTGAATAAAATTGCTTATGTCTTCCAGAACTTCAACAGAAATAGTCTCTTCTATTTCTTTGTATTCGTTTATAGTTCCTGTTGTGCAATGTTGAAATAGGTGGTTTAACCCAGGGTAGATTTTTGTTCTTGACTTTTTGTTTTTTAAGTGGAGAGTATTTCGTATATTCAATTCTGCTGGCACTTGAATGTCTTTGTCACCATTAAGTAGAAATGCAGGACATTTCATCTTCTTGATGTTTTCAGTTGGATCTAGAGAAAGGAAATAGTCTGTCCATGCATCATGTGCCAAGACTAAAGCTAAATTGTTTTGCAGTGTTGGTGGAAGTGTAACATTGCAGTTGTCTATGATTTCTTGTATCGTTTTCTTTGGGTTGGATAATTCAGTTCCTTGAATTCTTAGGTCAAAGACTTGTTCCAGTACCTTGACATAATCATCGGCAGTCTGTTGAGGTATTCCTTGACTTTTTAGCACAAGTCTGTTTTGTTCAAGTAAAAGTTTTTTCCCACTTACTGTTGGACCAGCTAAAGAGATGATAAAATCTGCGTTTTTAGATGCTCCAAGAAGGTATGCGATAATGCCTCCCTCACTATGCCCAATAACCCCAACTTCCTTGAATTTTTCTACCTTGCGGAGATAAAGAATGCCAGCTTCAGCATCTTGCCGAAATTGTTCAGTGGTGGCCTTAGTTGCGTCCCCTGTGGATTTTCCTATGGAACGGTCATCATATCGTAGGCTGGCTATACCCCGTTTAGCCAGGAAGTCTGCAATTACAGCAAAAGGTTTGTGCTCAAAGATTTCCTCATCCCGATTTTGAAGGCCACTTCCTGTGACTAAGAGCACAACGGGTGTCTTTTCTGTAGTTATTTTAGGGGTAGTTAAAGTTCCTGCCAGAATAGTTCCATCTATATTGTTTTTAAATGTGATTTCTTTTGTGTTATAGTCAAATGGTCCTTTGGGTGTTTGTGGACGGTTCCTTTCTCCATTCCCAGGGGAAAGGGTTAGAGGAAAACTATAGCCTCTTTGCATAAATTTACCCACTATTGTTTCTCCATTCTTTTTGCCATTATAGGCAGCACCAATTTGGGGAATCTTGATTTGGATGGAATCATTCGTTTGAAAACCTATCACTGCCGGTATGCCTCTTGCTCCTTGGTCTGGACTGTCTAAGGTGCAGGTGTCAGGTTTTATATGAAATACAAGTGTCAGTTTCTGCCCACCAATAGATATTTGCCCATTCCAGTTCCCATGGAAAGTTTGGGCTGAACAGAAAACCAAAGGGAATAGATAAGTGGCTATGATAAGTAAAAGTTTTTTCATAATCAATACTCTTTTTTGCAAAGATAGGGAAACTGATAGAAATCAACAACTGATTTGTTGGACGTTTTCGTTTTTCTCTTTACCTTTGTACCATTCAATTATGAAAATAGGAGCAATAGATTTAGGAGAGCGTCCTGTTGTTCTGGCCCCAATGGAGGACGTAACGGATATGGGTTTCCGTCTGATGTGTAAGCAGATGGGAGCATCCATGGTCTATTCGGAATTTGTCTCTGCAGATGCTTTGATTCGTTCTGTGAATAAGTCTGTTCAAAAGTTGACTATTCACCCTGATGAACGTCCTGTGGCTATTCAGATTTATGGCAGGGATGTAGACTCCATGGTTGAGGCTGCTAAAATTGTAGAGCAGGCCAAGCCTGACGTATTGGATATTAATTTTGGATGTCCCGTAAAACGTGTTGCAGGGAAGGGCGCAGGAGCTGGGATGCTCCAAAATATACCTCTGTTGTTGGAAATCACCAGGGCTGTGGTTGATGCGGTGAAGATTCCAGTTACGGTTAAGACTCGGTTAGGATGGGATGCCGGGAATATGTGTATTGTGGATTTAGCAGAAAGGTTACAGGATTGTGGCATTCAGGCATTGACCATCCATGGACGCACTCGTGCCCAAATGTATACAGGAGATGCTGATTGGACATTGATAGGTGAAGTGAAAAGGAATCCTAGAATGCGTATTCCAATTATTGGCAATGGTGATGTAACTACGCCAGAACGTGCTAAGGAGTGTTTTGAAGAATATGGGGTGGATGCCGTTATGGTAGGGCGTGCTAGTTTCGGCCGTCCTTGGATATTCCGTGAGATTCGTCATTATCTAGATACGGGTGAACTGTTGCCTTCAGAAGAACAGAGTTTTGATTGGAAATTGAACATATTAAAGCAGCAGGTTTTGCAAAGTGTGGAGAGAATAGATGAGTATCGGGGCATTTTGCACATTCGCCGTCATTTGGCGGCAACGCCTCTGTTTAAGGGACTTTATAATTTCCGTGATACACGCATTCGTATGCTCCGGGCAGAAACCGTGGCAGATTTGTTTGCAATTCTTGATGAGATTAAGGAGAAATGGAGGAAATAATTTATAAAACTATAAAACAAACTATGAGTATTAAGAAGTGTTTTAAGTCATTTTTCATTTTGTTGTTTACCTTTTGGGGATTAACATCTTGTGGAGGGGGTGATGACAATGGAGGAGGAACTGATCCTGATCAGCCAGCCACATATTCCTTGACTATATCATCTCCTTCAAGTGGAACATTATCTTTCGATGCTGCTGGAGGGAACCAGTCTATTTCATTCTCTGCCTCTTCAAACTGGTCTTTGTCTGTGGCTAGTACAGGAAGTTCCTGGTGCTCTGCTTCCGCATTAAGTGGTACCAACGGAAATAAAAGTGTGACCATTACTGTTAGTGAGAATACGGGTTCTACAGAGCGTAGTTCTTCAGTTTCTATAAAATGTGGCAATCTCACGAAGTCTGTTAATATCACTCAGGCAGCCCCTGTTGCACCTTCAACTACATTTGTGAAAGGTGCAGACATCAGCTGGGTAACGGAGATGGAAGCTGATAAAATCCCATTTTATAATGCATCAGGATCCAAAATGGATTGCTTTGAACTGATGAAGTCGTTGGGTATGAATATCATTCGTTTACGTGTATGGGTAAATCCAGAGAATGATTATGGAAAATGGTGCGACAGAGATGATGTGGTTGAAAAAGCAATCCGTGCCAAGAATGCAGGCATGGATGTAATGATAGATTTTCATTATAGTGATGTTTTTGCAGACCCAGGGAAACAGACAATGCCTAAGGCATGGAAAGATCTCAGTTTAAATGATTTGAAGTCTGCAGTTGCTAAGCATACCACAGATGTGCTCACTGCCTTGAAAGACAATGGAGTTACTCCTGCCTATGTTCAAATAGGAAATGAAACACGAAACGGCATGTTATGGCCAAAAGGTCAACTTTGGACAGACAAAGGAGATATTGAGAATGGTTGGTCAAATTACGCATCTTTGAGTAATGCTGGCTATGATGCCGCAAAGGCTGTTTTCAATGATGCAGTAATTTTGGTCCATTTAAATAATGCCTATGAAGACTTGGATTGGTGGTTTTCTAAATTCAAGGCAGCTGGAGGAAAGTTTGACATGATAGGTTTAAGCCATTATCCGCAAAATGCTTATGATGGAAAGAATAAGATGGAACCATCCAGAGCAAATGAGTTGGCTGCCAGCCATGTTAACTCTCTGGGTACAACCTACAATGTGAAGGTGATGATTGTTGAAATTGGTGTAAAGCTGTCAGAATCTTCTTCGCCTTCCATCATTTCTTCTTTCATGAAGACGGTAAAAGATAGCGAGAAGTGTGCAGGTGTGCTGTATTGGGAGCCTGAATACTATAGTTCCACCAAGAACGGCTGGTGGAAACCGGCTTATTATAAAAAAATGGAACCGGAATGGAATAGTTATGATATGGGTGCTTTCACTGCTGAAGGAGGCCCATCTTCTATATTGGATGCCTTTAAAGACTAAATAAATTATGAGAAAAGTATTATTTGCCTTAGTTTGTCTTTGCAGCCTTTCTGTATTGGCACAGCGTTCAGAGGTTCTTCTGAACAAGAACTGGAAATTCACCAAAGGTGATATAGCTAATGCTTCAGCTGTAGATTTCAATGATAGTCAGTGGGAGAGTGTGACCATTCCTCATGACTGGGCCATCTTCGGCCCTTTTGACCGTGCCAATGACCTCCAAGTAGTACAAGTACTGCAGAATGGGGAAACAGAGCCAAGTGAAAAGACGGGGCGTTCAGGTGGTCTTCCTTATGCTGGAGTGGGATGGTATAGGACTACTTTCGATGTGCCGGCAGGTAAGCAGGCCACTCTGATTTTTGATGGTGCCATGAGTGAGGCTCATGTATATGTCAACGGAAAAGAAGCTGGTTTTTGGCCTTATGGCTATAATTCCTTCTATTTTGACGTGACTACATTTATTAATAAGGATGGCTCAACCAATACCTTGGCAGTACGGTTGGAAAACAAGGAGCAGTCTTCCCGCTGGTATCCAGGTGCTGGCTTGTATCGTAATGTTCATTTGGTGACGAATGAAAAGGTTCATGTGCCGGTTTGGGGTACTCAAATTACAACCCCTCATGTGGAACAGAGCTATGCTTCTGTCAACGTAAAGACTACGATAGAGAATGATGAGGGTAAGCATCTGAATCTGAATACGGTCATTTATTCTCCAGCAGGTAAGGAAGTGGCTAGAAAGAACCAGACTTTGCCTATTTTCCATGGCAAGCCATTCGAGCAAAACTTTTTAATTCAGAACCCTGAATTGTGGAGTCCAGAGCATCCAGCTCTTTATAAAGCTGTCACTGAGATTTCTGTGGAAGGAAAGAAAGTAGATGAGTATTGCACTACATTTGGTATCCGTAGCATTGAAGTCGTTCCAGATAAAGGTTTTTTGCTAAATGGTCAGCTCCGTAAGTTCCAAGGTGTATGTAATCACCATGACCTTGGTCCTTTAGGCTCTGCCATTAATAAGGCTGCATTGCGCAGGCAACTTACCCTGCTGAAGGACATGGGATGTGATGCAGTACGTACCTCTCACAATATGCCTGCTCCTGAATTAGTGGAACTTTGTGATGAAATGGGCTTTATGATGATGGTAGAGCCATTCGATGAGTGGGATATTGCCAAGTGTGACAGTGGCTATCATCGTTACTTCAATGAATGGGCAGAACGTGATATGGTGAATATGCTTCGTCACTATCGCAACCATCCAAGTGTGGTGATGTGGAGCATCGGAAATGAGGTTCCTACCCAATGGAGTCCGCAAGGGTACCAGGTGGCTACTTTCTTGCAGGATATCTGTCACCGTGAGGATCCAACCCGGCCTTGTACTTGTGGTATGGATCAGGTTGATAATGTGCTGAACAATGGTTTTGCTGCTATGCTTGATATTCCTGGGTTCAACTATAGGACTAGCCGTTATGTAGAAGGTTACAACAGGTTGCCACAGAATCTTATGCTGGGTTCAGAAACTGCATCAACTGTCAGTTCTCGTGGTGTGTATAAGTTCCCTGCAGAATTGAAGGCTGGTGCTATGTATGATGACCATCAGTGCACAGGTTATGACTTGGAATCTTGTTGGTGGAGCAATGTGCCGGATATAGATTTTGCCCTTGCAGAGGACTATCCTTGGACTATGGGTCAATTTGTATGGACAGGTTTTGATTATTTGGGTGAACCTTCACCATATGATACCGATGCATGGCCAAGCCACAGTTCAGTGTTTGGTATCATTGATTTGGCATCTTTGCCAAAAGACCGTTATTATTTGTACCGTAGCCATTGGAACAAGAATGCTGAGACTTTACATATTCTGCCACATTGGACTTGGAAGGGTCGTGAAGGCCAGGTTACTCCTGTTTTTGTATATACTAGCTATCCGGAAGCAGAGCTTTTCATCAATGGAAAGAGTCAAGGCAAGCAACGTAAACTGTCTGCAGCTGAGGCTGAGGCCTTAAAAGGCAAGGATTCTTTGTACTTGCAACGCCGGTATCGTCTGATTTGGGAAAATGTTAAGTATGAACCAGGTGAGGTTAAAGTTGTGGCTTATGACAAAAATGGAAAGGAGGCGGCAACAAAGGTTATCCGTACTGCAGGGAAACCTCATCATATAGAACTGGTTGCGGATCGTACAAGCCTTTCTGCTGATGGTAGTGACTTAGCTTACGTAACCGTTCGTATTGTAGATAAGGATGGAAATCTTTGTCCTGACGACGGTAGGTTGGTTAATTTCACAGTAAAAGGCAACGGAAAGTTCCGTGCAGCAGCCAATGGTGATGCAACAAACTTGGATCTCTTCCATTTGCCAAAACATCATGCATTTAAAGGTATGTTGACTGCCATTATTCAGGCAGGAGAGGTTGCTGGTTCAATTACATTGGAGGCTAAATCCTCTGGTGTGAAGGCAGGAACATTGAAGATTCAAACCAAATAATAAAGAATATTAGTTGTTTTCTTCCTTGCTCATCCTCCGTTCTAAGGTTAATGTATGAGCGAAGATTGAGCAAGGAAGAAAACAATATGTCATTTATACTCGCTTGGTGTCGCTCCAAATTGTTTTTTAAAACTGGTAGAGAAATGTGACAAGGTATTGAATCCAGTCATATAGGATATCTCTGAAAGATTATATTTTCCTTCTTTAATCAATTCTGCTGCACGATTGAGTTTGTAGCATCGGAAGAAAACACTAGGATTCTCTCCCGTCAAACCTTTAATCTTATAATAGAGCTTTGTACGGGAAATATGCAGCAATTCAGTGATACGGGTTACATCTAGTTCTGGATTACTTAATTCTGTTTCCATAATGTGGTAAAGCTCATCCATGAAATTTTTGTCTTGAGGTGATAAAACATCTTGGGGAACCTCAGTGGTTTGGGTGCTTTTTACCAAAATGTGTTGAGCCTTTTCTCTGTTCTGTAGTATACTGTGAACCAATGCTTTCAAATAAGATGGGTCAAAAGGTTTGATTACATAGGCATCAGCCCCTGAATTCAACCCTTCTATTTGGTTCTCAGTAGTTGTCTTGGCTGTAACCAAAATAACAGGGATGTGGCAGAGCTGGATATTTTCCTTAATTTGTCTACAGAATTCATATCCATTTACATTTGGCATAAGCACATCACTGATAACTACGTCTGGTGCATTCTCTTGCATGGATTTGATTCCAGATTCAGCATCGAAACAAGTGGTAACATGATAATCTCCAGATAACATGGTACGTAAATAATGTACTACTTCAGTATCGTCATCTACTACCAATACTTTTTTTCTGTTGTCTGTTTCTTCATCTGTGATTTCTTCTATTTCCAATTTTTGTAATGGGAAAAGAGCCGTTTGAGTTTCTTCCCTAGAGGATCTCTCACTTTCTGAATAGGAACTTTCATTTACGGGTAGAATAAAGGTAAAGACAGAACCGACTTGTTGGTCTTTTCGGTTTTCAGCTTTAATATATCCATGGTGTAATGACACTAGATTTTTTGCATAGTAGAGTCCTATGCCTGTTCCAAAATGAAAACCTCCATTCTGCTCGTTCTCTAATTGATAGTAACGTCCGAAGATTTTTTCTTCTTCTCCAGAAGGCAGGCCTTTGCCTGTGTCCTTGACAGTTATTTTGATGTATTGGCTGTCTGTATCTTTATTTGTCAATGGGAATTGAGTGGATGCCTCCTGATGGGAAATGACGTCAAAACTAAAAGTTATTTTTCCGTTGGCTGGGGTAAATTTGAAAGCATTACTTAATAGGTTAGTGGTAATTTTTTCAATTTTGTCAGCATCTAGCCACATCATGAACTTGTCTTCAAAGCCATATACGTTGAAAGTAATGTTCTTTTCTTTCGCGTTGATTGTGAAAATGTCAGCAAATTGCTGCAACAGTCCAATGATATCTTGTCGCTTTACATTTAATTTTAGGGTATCATTCTCCAATTTGTGGAAATCCATCATTTGATTTACAAGTCGAAGCATACGACGTACACTACGTTGTATGATATAAAGTAAATGCTTTTTTTCTCCTTCTATACTTGTATCATTGCATAATTGTTCAATAGGACCAGATATAATAGTGAGAGGTGTTCGGAATTCATGGGAAACATTGGCAAAGAAACTCATGTTCATTTCGTTTACATGGCGTTCATGCTCCTTCTCTCTTTCCATTTGCAAAGTTTCTTGTTTGGATGCTTGGACACGTACATAACTGCGGAAGAAATAGTAGATTAGTCCAATGAAAGAAACTAGATATAATAATTGGGCCCACCAGGTCATCCATGGAGCTGGTGCAAGAGAAACTTTAATTTGGTTTTCACCTATAATATTTTCTGTACCATGATTGGTCGCTTTTATTTTTAATGTGTATTCTCCTGCTGGTATATTAGCAAAATATGCTTCACGGCTTTCATTTGTATTTACCCAATAATTGTCAAACCCTTCCAACTTGTAATGATAGTTGACTTGTTCGTCAGAACTGTAGTCTAAAGCTGTGTAGGAAATGGTAAAACTATTTTGCTTGTGGTTAAGGTATATAGTTGGATTATTGGTCAGTCTACTTTCTATATTTCCATCTTTTTGAGGTTGTACAAGTTCATTATGAATTTTTAGGTCTTCAAAAAGGAGAGGTATAGGCTCTTTTTTATTTGTTTCTGAAGGATTGAATATAGTAAGGCCATGAGTGCCTCCGAAAATCAATGTACCATCAGACAATTTGCAAGATGATCGGTCAAAGAATTGATTCCCTCCTAAACCATCTGTAGCATAAAATGTGCTGAAAGATTTAGTCTTTGTGTCGTATTTAGATAATCCGTTCATTGTGCTTACCCAAATATTCCCCTCATTGTCTTCTTGCATGCTGCAGATGTCTGTGCAAGGTATCCCTAAAATGGATTGAATGTGTCCTGTATCTTCATGGTAGCAAAGTAAACCATTGGCAACGGTTCCTATCCAAATGCGACCTCTTGAATCTTCAAGTAAATCTGTAGGGAGGAATAAACTTCGTTTCATGGCAAGTTGCATGTCTTCAGCATTTGTTTTGACTGGTTCTATCTTAAAGGTACTGGAGTTCAGCTTCTGTGGACCGACCTCCCAAGACAACACTATATTTGTTCCATTTTTCAGTTCTTTTATAACAGATGTATAACTAAATGGTTTATTTAGAGTGCGCTGAATCTTAAATTCATCTTCTTTTGCAGGCTTATAATAAAGTAGGTCGCTGTATGTGCCTACCCACATGTTTCTGTTTTCATCTTCATAAATAGTGAGAGGCATGAATATTCCATATTCTTTGATAAGGGATAATTGCCCATCTTTATATTGAAATTTTCCTATGCGTGTTCCAGATATGCACATCCAAAAGAATCCCTCTCGGTCCAAATAAATGGTGGTGACGTCAGTTTCTCCTTTCTTTAGGTTTGGAAAGAATTTTCCGAGGTCAAAGTGTTGAGTTAGCTTTGTTTTATAGTTGTATCGGTAAACTCCGTCATGGGATGTGGCTATCCACAGATTGTCCTCTCCATCATTTATGATGGAAGGTACGCTTTTGTTTGCCAACATAACGCTTAGGCCTGTATTGGAGTTAAAGGTTCTCTTTTGGAAACTTTGTATGGTAAAACCTTGGTCTTGTGACCCTAACCATAGATTGCCTTTAGAATCTGAGAATGCAGTAGTTGCATAAAACTCTGTTTCCTTAACAGGAAAAGCTACTTCAGACTGATGTATAAAGGTCCCTGTATCAATGGCAAAGATGAAAGCTCCATTTGGAGTGAAAAAATTTACAGTCTTCTCAGAAGCATACATGCAGTTGATTGTGGAGTTATGAAGCAAAGTATTTTCAGAAATACTTTTAGGAATGGGCTTGAAGGTTTTGGCTTTTGTATCAAAGATTTTAAACTCTCCACCTCCATACATCCAGATGTCTTTACCTTGCATGCAGGAAAGTCTCATGAAATTGTCAAGTCTGACAGAGTCCTTTTTCTCCAAAGTGTTGGAGTCATATTCTCTGATTGTCCATCCACAGACAGACCAAAGATTATCTTCTTTGTCAATATAGAGTCTCATGGTGTATAGATCCATCGGATCATAACGTTTTATTTCCTTTTCGAAAGCATCCTTTTCTTCATCAAATAGGACAAAACTATTTACTAGATTCAAGAAAAGCCGGCCTTTGCTATTTTCTACAAGTTGTGTCCCATTTCGACTGGTTCCTTCTTTCATCTTCACATGATGAAAATTGTCTTGATCCGTATAATAGCAAGTTCCATTAACAGATGCGACCCATATTCTGCCTTTGCTGTCTTTGAAAACGGTATTCAGTTGGTTGTCTGGTAAACTTAGTGAATCATCATTGCAATAGTACTGATGAAAATCATGTCCGTTGTAACGGTTTAGACCTCGGAAGGTGGCTATCCAAATGAAGCCGTCAGAATCTTCGGCAAAACCAGAAACACGTTGGTTGGAGAGCTGATTGGTGATGATAGGACTCTTTTCTAGAGTGAGACCTTCTATTTTTTGTGAAGTTGAGTTTGCTTCACATCCAAATAGGATTCCAAGTATTGTGAGATGTATGAGGTTTTTAAACTTCATAGTTATAGGAGTAAATATTAGTTATGGCAAAGTTAGTAGGAAAAAAACATCTTTCAGTGTTCTTGAATCCTTTTTTTACAAATCTGAAAAGATTTGAACGCCTGTGAAAAATTAAAAAACAAACCCGAAAGTGGTTGAACATTGTTTAGCGGTATTTTTGCATCGCTGTTTTTAATACAAAAATCTGGGATATTTACTATAATCTATATAATTTAATTATTAAAAAAATCTATGAAACACTTTAGACTTAAAAGGATTGTGGCTTTAGCTATGTTCCTTTTTGTTGGCTTGCCAGCCATTATGGCTCAAGTTAAAGTCTCAGGCCAGGTTGTGGATGAGCAAGGTGAACCACTTATGGCAGTGAGTATTTTGGAGAAAGGCACTACAAATGGTATTATCACCGATTTGGATGGTAATTTTGAGTTGTCGGTAAAAGACAATGGTGCTGTCTTAGTTATTTCCTATGTGGGTTATATCACTCAGGAAGTAAAAGTTCAGACTGGCAGGAAAATGAACATTGTTTTGAAAGAAGACAGCCAGGCTTTGGAAGAATTGGTCGTCGTGGGTTATGGCGTCCAGAAGAAGAGCTCTCTTACAGGTGCTGTTTCTCAAGTGAAAAGTGAGGATATGGAGGCTCGTACCATAACTCGTCCAGAACAGGCACTTCAAGGAAAGACAGCTGGTGTACAGGTGCTCAGTGCTTCCGCCAAACCTGGGGCATCTCCTTCTGTTCGTATCCGTGGCGTTGCTTCCAATGGAGATTCCTCTCCACTTTATGTTGTCGATGGTCGTATTGCCAGCGATATAAGTGGCATTGACCCTAACGATATCGAATCTATGGAGGTGTTAAAGGATGGTGCTTCTGCTGCTATTTATGGTGCAGCTGCTGGTAATGGTGTTATTCTCATTACTACAAAAAAGGGACAAGGTAGCGGTAAAATCACTTATGACTTCCAATTGACAGCTCAGAACCTATCTAAAGTTCCTAAGACCATGAGTTCAGAACAGTATATGGATTATTTCATGGAGGCTGGAACCATTTCTGAGGAAACGTTCTATAAATATTGGGATTTTAAAACTAATACAGATTGGGCGGATGTCGCTTTCGAGACTTCTTGGATGCAGCGTCACAATGTGACTTTCCAGGCTGGTTCTGAAAAGGGCTCTCTTTATCTTTCCATGTCTTATCTTAATAATAATGGTATGGTGGCAGGTGACCATGATGTCTATGAGCGTTTGACTGGTATGATTAATGCAAGCTGGAAAGTTAAGCCTTGGTTGGAAATTGGTACAAACAATCAGATTACTTTCTACAAGAGTCAGTCTATAAGTGAAGGTACAGAGTATGGTTCACCACTGTTGTCAGTTATTCAGTTGGATCCTCTGACTCGTCCTACTTACACCTTGGATGAGATGCCAGCTTATATGCGTGCCATTTATGATGGATGGAAGGCAGGAGAACATGGTGAAATGTTGAGCGACGGTAATGGGAACTATTATGGCATTTCACCTTACATTCTTGCGAACTCAACAAACCCACTTATTATGCGTGATAATTCTCTATCTAAAAATCGCGGTCATAATATCAATGGTACTACATATGTTAATTTTACTCCTTTTAAAGGATTTGTATTTACCTCTCGTTTGGGTTACCGTTTGGCAGCGTCAGAGTCATATGGTGTTAGCCATGACTACTATGTCAGTGATTCTATGAAGCAGAACTTCGTTTCTTTGTCGGGTAGTACTTATCATCCTACTTATTATCAGTGGGAGAATTTCTTGAATTATTCTCATTCTTTTGGTAAGCATACTGCTTCTATCATGTTGGGTACTTCATTCAGTTCAAGCCGTACTTATGGCCTTTCTGGCAGTAAGTCTGGTGGCGATGGGGACATGGGTGTAACCCAAGATATTCCTAAGTTTTGGTATTTAGCATATGCTACTTCTACAGCCACTAAGAGTGTTTCTGGTGCAGAGCCTTCATATACCAAGAAACTAGCTTACTTTGGTCGTTTGAACTATGATTATGCAGGTAAATACATGTTTCAGTTCTCGCTGCGTGCTGATGCCGCTGATTTAAGTGTTCTTCCAACTAATCAGCGTTGGGGCTATTTCCCTGCTGCATCTGTTGGTTGGGTTGTAAGTGAGGAGCATTTCATGGAAAGAACCCGTGACTGGCTAGACCAGTTTAAGATTCGTGCGAGCTGGGGCCAAAATGGTTCCACAGCTTCCTTGGGAGGCTATTCTTATGCAACAGTAATATCACAAAGCGGTTCTTATCCAACAGGTATAGGTGAAAACATTGGCAATTATATCAATGCTTATTCTCCATCTGCAACTGGCAACAACAATCTTAAATGGGAGACTTCTGAGCAGCTGAACATTGGTGTTGACTTCCGTTTCTTGAGAAATCGTTTGACTTTCACTGCAGATTATTTTAAGAAAGATACCAAAGATTTAATTGTATCAGGTATTACACCATCTACTGTAGTTGGAAATACAGCTTCTCCAGTTAATGCGGGAAATATCACCAACAAGGGATTTGAGTTTGAATTAGGTTGGCAGGACCATATAGGTGATTTTAGTTATGGTGTTCGTGGCAACATTGCAACTTTGAAAAATGAAGTAACCTATATTCATGAATCATTGGATGCAATCGATGGTGCAGGTTTCCATACTTATGGCGCAATTACCCGGTTTGAAATAGGTAAACCAGCTTGGTATTTCTATGGATATCGGTTTGCGGAAATTGATAAGGAAACTGGTGATCCTTTGTTCTATGATGCAGAGAATAATATAACAGACTCTCCTGTCGCTAATGACAAGACCCAGATTGGTAAGGGTATGGCAGATTTCACTTATGGTCTTACACTGACAGCTGCTTGGAAAGGATTGGATTTAATTGTGTTTGGTACAGGTTCACAGGGCAATGATATTTACTGTTGTTTGAATCGTACAGACTACTTTGTTAACAAACTGACAGCTCTTACAGATAACCGTTGGAGTAAGTACAATACTGCTGAACAGAATGCCTTGGCAGTCAATCCACGTGCTGGTGCCAACAGCATGGATAAGTATATGACTTCTGACGCAATGGTATTCGATGGCTCTTATTTCAAGATTAAGCAGATTCAGCTGGGTTATAGCCTTCCTAAGAATATTTTGAAAAAGATAGCTATTGATAATTTGAGAATCTATGGTTCTTTGGAGGACTTCTTTACCTTTACAAACTATCCAGGATTTGACCCTGAAGTTACAGGTGTAGGATCTTCATTGGGTGTGGATAAAGGCTCTTATCCCAATGCAAAGAAGATTGTATTTGGCTTGAGTGTAACCTTCTAAACTTTAATCTATTTACTAACACGAAATTTAGTACAGAAAATGAAAACTAAATATTTATTAATTCTAGCTTGTGTCTGTATGCTGACATTGGGTTTCACTTCTTGTGAAAAACAGCTTGATATTGAGCAGCACGGAGTGTTGGACTATTCCACATTTTATCAGACAGATGAAGAGGCAGAGCAGGCTGCTATTGCCATTTATGAGCAACTTCGTGGTGCTGTGTTTAATTACAGCATGATTTTGAATTCTTTGGGAGACGATTTTTGGAGTGGAGGAGGTGCCCGTAATGATAATGCCGATTTGGAACAGTTCAACGAGTTTACCTTTGGTACAGAGGCTGGCTATGTTCAGGGACTATTCGAGACCTTTTATTCTGTTATTTATAAGTGTAATGTTGTTTTAGGACATGTTTTAGGTGGAAGTAAAATCCAGGATCGCAGCTTAGCAGAAGCACATGTATTGCGTGCTTGGGCTTATTTTAATCTGATTAATTTATGGGGTACACCTCCTGTAGTGGATCATGAATTGGAGGCAAGTGAGTATAGTCGTCCAAATGGCACGAAGGAAGAGCTATGGGCCCTTGTAGTCAGTGATTTGGAGGCTGCTATTAACTCTGGCGATCTACCTGAGAAGGCTGGTGTGAATGATCAGAACGTTTGGCGTACCACTAAGCAGTTTGCTCAAGCCATGCTTGGAAAGGCTTATATGTGGCAGGGAAATTATAGTGCTGCACTTACTCAGTTTGAAGCTGTAATGTCAAGTGGAAAATATGCATTATATGATGACTATGAGAACCTATTGCAATATGGACATCAACGAAACTGTGAAATGCTTTTCGAGAGTAACCGTGTAGTTGATCCTAACAATATCTTTAACAATTCTGATATTGTTCCTTTAATGATAAACTGGCGTACAGATAAAATGACTGTGCCTGCTAGTGTAGGTCTCTATTCTACAGGTTGGGGGTTCCTTTGCCCTCAGAAAAGCCTGTATGAAGACTTTGTAGCTGTGGAAGGCAAGGATGGCTACCGCTTGAATGCAACTATGAAGACATTTGAACAGGTTCAAGAAATGGGATGCTCAGTAAATACTGCTATTATTAATGAAGGTTATTTCATGTGGAAGTGGCGTATCCTTGCTGAACAGATGCCTGCAGCAGGCTACGGTTTCGTGAATGGAAATTCTACTCGTTGGATGCGTTATGCAGAGGTTATCCTTTTGGCTGCAGAGGCTTATTTTGAATCAGGTAACCAGTCAAAGGCTGATGAGTGTATGAATATGATCCGCACTCGTGCCAAGGCTCCTACCAAGAGTGGTTATACCCGTGATGAAATCCGTAGAGAGAAACGTATTGAACTTTGCGGAGAGTTTACCCGTTGGATGGATATAACACGTTGGGGTATTGCGTATGATTTGTTGAAGAATCAAGGTGAGCATCTTCCGATTATTGGTTCTAATGGTGAAGTGACTTATCATGTATTCAATACCAATCCAAATCTCTATGGCTTCAAGCAGAACAAGCATGAGTTACTTCCATTCCCTGGGACTGAGGTTCGTCTGAATGATCAGATTGTACAGAATCCAGGTTGGTAATCCAAAAAATTAATAAAAGGTTCATTAATTATCGATAATCATGAAACGATATACATTTAAATCTTTCCTGATGGCTGCAGCTACAATAACCTTGATGGGTGTTGGCTTTTCTTCTTGCGATCCAGCGGATTCGCATGATGAGTTGACAGGTAAGTATGCTGCTCCTACCCAGTTGAATATCACTTCAGCTTCCGTACTAGACAAGACGAAAGATGGGAATCTTCGTACATTTACAATTCAGTTTGGAACAAGTGAAGGCGTTACATTGAATATGGTTCTAGTTAGCAACCAGTATTACTTGGTTGGTACAGGTTATACCTATGGAACTTCTGCAATAAAGAATGGAAATTATATTACAGGTAGTACAATCAATGGAAGCCAAGTCACCAGTGGAACATTCAATGTTGCTAAAAATGGAGATATCTATACATTTGCATTGTCTGCCCTATTTACGGAAAATGGTAGTGCTTATCGTATAAATGGTGGAGAGGTTACCATGGAGTTTGAACCAGATGACCCGATCTATCTAACGCAGTTGCTTAGAGCTGAAGTTCAAGCTGACGGTACGTTATCTGTATTAATGTCAACAGGTGGATATACTACGAACTTCGACCCAACAACTTATAATACAACCTATTCTGGAGAAGGTAATGACTTGTTGTTGGTCTTCAATGCATCAGAAGACGGCAAACTTCATCCGGGAACCTATTCTCCAGGTTCTGGCTATGTTGCTGGCTATGAATATGAGGAATCATGGGGCGAATGGACTTGGACTGCTTATGCTGGCTCCCTCTGGTATACTTATGCCGATGGTGCTCAAACTACTAATGTGGTTGATCATGGAGATGTGGTAGTGACGAAGGATGGTTCTATTTATACCATCACTATAGATCAGGGTAAGGAAGGTATCTATGCTCAGTATAAGGGCTCTATTCCTGATTTAGACCCAGATGGGGCTGCTGAAGCTTTGGAACTCACTTTTGGTGGGGCATGAACTGGGTAGCCTGGGGTGGTAATACTATAGCTTTAGGATTTGCAGGGCCAGGTGCTACTATCAAATATGAGAATTGGTCATGGACTGCTAGTGGAAATGGTGTTGCATTCAATGTGGAGTTCTATAGTACAGACGGAACATTAGCGGAAGGTACATATGTGGCAGCAGCCGATGAGGCTGTAGCAGCTGGGACTTACAAACAAAGTGCTTCTGTATTGCATAGAGTTAGTGGTGATGTAGACACAGCTTCTGCTTGTGAAGGTGCATTTGTAGTGACTAAGGAAGGTGATAACTATAAGATAGAAACTATTATAGAAGGTATTCCATATATATACAATGGCCCAATCTCCTTGTAATTGAAATAAGTTTAAGGTTATAAAAGAAAAATAGATGCTTCTAATTAAACCTTTGGTTAGTTTGAGCATCTATTTTTAAGGACAATCACAACTAATTTATATATTATATCATGAAAAAAATCGTATTAACAGCATGTGCAGCACTGTTTGCAACAGTGTCTTTCGCACAACAGGCTTTGTGGGGTGGTGCACAGATCGTGTCTCCTCAGGTCAATGCTGACAACACTGTAACTTTCCGTTACAAGGATGCAAAGGCCAGAAGAGTTCAGGTGACTGGTGAATTTCTTCCAGAAGTCATGATTGAGATTCCAAATTTTGGTAAAATGGCAACTGCAGGTTCTGCAGACTTGGTTGAGAAAGATGGTGTATGGGAGTTCACAACTCCAGAGCCATTGGCTAGTGATTATTACACTTATTCTTTCATTGTGGATGGTCAGCGTACTACCGATCCTGCCAATGTCTACATCAACCGTGATGTTGCTACAGTTACAAACTATTTCATTGTTAAGGGTGCAGAGGATTCTAAGGGCAATCTTTATTCTGTAAACAAGGTACCTCACGGAACAGTTCGTAAGATGTGGTATTATAGTCCAGAACTTGGTACAAGCCGTCGTCTTACTGTTTACACTCCAGCCGGCTATGAAACAAGTGGTAAAAAATACCCTGTATTCTATCTGCTCCATGGCGCAGGTGGCGATGAGGAGGCTTGGTACACTCAGGGTCGTTCCACTCAGATTTTGGATAATCTGATTGCTCAGGGTAAGGCAGAACCAATGATTCTGGTCATGACAAATGGTAATGCATGGCAGACCGCAGCTCCTGGTGAGAGTGCAGAGGGTCTTAAGCAGCCTTCTATGGGTATGGGACAAGGCAATGATCGCCCACAAGTGAAAGAAGCAGCCTTCGAACTTCATTTCCCTGATGTAATCAACTTCATCCAGAAGAATTTCCGTACTTATACTGATAAGAAGCACCGTGCTATTGCCGGTCTATCAATGGGTAGTTTCCATTCAGAGAATATATCCAAGTACTATCCTAACATGTTTGGTTATGTAGGTCTGTTCTCAGGTGCATCCGTAGGTGGAGGCTTGGGTAATCAGAATCCAACGAGTGATGTCTATACAGACTTCGATGGCAAGATGGCAACTCAGTTCTCTGCTAAGAACAAACCATCACTCTATATGATTTGCTGTGGTAAGACTGATTTTGTAAAGCAGGGTGTGGACCAGCTTCGTTCATATATGGATCAGCACAATTATCCTTATGAGTATGTTGAGACTGAAGGTGGCCACATTTGGAAGAACTGGCGTTATTATCTGAGCATTTTTGCTCCAAGATTGTTTAAATAATCCTCTAAAGAAGAAGTAAAATGAAAAAACTGATTATATGCGCAATCATGCTGGCAGCAGGTGTTTCCAGCTATGCTCAGCAGGCTCTTTTTGGTGGAGCAAATGCAAAGTCTCCAGAGATCAATGCCGACAAGACCGTTACTTTCCGTTTTGTAGCTCCTAAGGCTATCTCTGTCAAGGTTACCGGTGATTTCTTGCCAACACGTAAGGTGGAAGTTCCAAACTTCGGTTCCATGGAGATGCCAGGACAGGCAGACTTGGTGGAAAAGGATGGTGTATGGGAATATACAACTCCAACTCCAGTCGCTCCTGAAATGTACACTTATTCATTCATTGTTGACGGACAGACCATGGTTGATCCTAACAATGTCTATATGAACCGTGATGTATCAACCGTTTCCAACCTTCTTTATGTGGATGGAAATGAAGTAGTGGATCTATATAAGGTTCAGGATGTTCCTCATGGAACGGTTTCCAAGATTTGGTATCATAGTGCAAAGGAAAATATGGATCGCCGTCTCACTGTTTATACTCCTGCAGGCTATGAGACAAGTGGTAAGAAGTATCCTGTCCTTTATCTGCTCCATGGTATTGGTGGTGATGAAGAGGCATGGTACACTCAGGGCCGTTCCACTCAGATTTTGGATAATTTGATTGCTCAGGGTAAGGCAAAGCCTATGATTGTTGTCATGACAAACGGTAACATCTCAATGGAAGCAGCTCCAGGAGAGGGTTCTGAAGGATTGACAGTTCCTACTATGGGTCTTCCTAAGACGATGGAAGGTACGTTTGAGACTGACTTCCCGGAAATCATTAGTTTCATCGACAAGACTTTCCGCACTCAGGCAAACAAGAAAGGTAGAGCCATTGCTGGTTTATCAATGGGTGGCTTCCACTCTTTGCATATTTCCAAGCAGTATCCTGACAAGTTCAACTATGTAGGTCTGTTCAGTGCTGCTATTGGTGTAACTGATCCAAAGATAAGCCCTATCTATGGTGACTTCGACAAGAAACTGGATATTTTGTTCAGCAAGAAGAATCGCCCAGCTTTGTTCTATATCGCATGTGGTAATACAGATTTCCTGTTCAAGGCTAATTCCGATTTCCGGGCTCAACTTGATGCTAAGGGCTATCCATACAAGTATTATGAGACTGATGGCGGTCATATATGGAGAAACTGGCGTAAGTATCTGGCTGATTTTACTCCACGAATTTTCAAGTAATTAAACTCCTGTAATCATAAAGGGGCAGTATTCCATGGGAGTGCTGCCCCTTTTACTGAGAAATAGTTACGCTTTGTTATTATGCTCAACGTTTGTATAAAGTCTGTTTGATAGCTATTTTTATATTTTTATGTTAAAATGACAGCTCAATGTTGCTATTTGAGAGTATTGGTTTGTGGAACGTAAAATCTATAATCTTTTTACTTCCCTTGATGTATGTCAAGAAAATACTGTTTTCGCACACAATTATTAAAAAAAGCGTATGTGAATGTCAAAGAGCGCAGTATCTTTGCAGCAGAAAACAGTAATAAGGTTTCAAAGTATTAGGTTAAGGTTAAAAAGATTGCAATAAGGGTATTAGATTATTTAAGGTAAAAGAAAAGATTGTTTTTTTAGTTTTTGAATTAGTATTAGTATTTGGGTAAAAAGATTTGAGTGGAGAAAACTGAAAATAAGACGTTGATTATATAATATAATGTAGAAAAAGTTGAGAGAACTTATGCTACAGCAAATGAAAATGTAAATAAGTAAGTTTTAAAGATAGGCTATAGTTTTTGATTGGGTTTTAAAGATTGTTTTAAAGATGACATCATCTGTTTTTTACATTTTGATGTGAAAATAATAAGGGGCAGTTCGTGAGAACGGCCCCTTATTATTTATGCTTGTCTTCAGAGTGATTTCGGGGCGTAAATAGCATCCCACCAGCTGGAGTCGTCTTGCAGATATTTGGCAAACCAGGCAAAAATGGTATTCTGCCACATCTGGCGTTTATTGTAATCCAGGATGTGGTGATTCTGATCCTTCACAGCTACGAATGCAGTCTCTCTTCCCAATAATTTCAATGCGGTGAACATTTGAATGCTTTCTCCTACTGGCACATTGGTGTCTGCATCTCCATGTAGGAAAAGAATTGGAGTATGAATCTTGTCTGCATTGAAAAGAGGGCTTCGGTCTACATACAGATCTTTGCGAGTCCAAGGATAACTTTCTGCCATGGATACTTCGCTGTAGGAGTATCCCCAGTAGCCTTCACCCCAGTAGCTAGTGTGGTCGCTGATACCAGCATGGCTGATGGCTGCCGCGAAAATGTCGGTCTTGGTTTGCAGGTATTGAGTCATGAAACCACCATAGCTTGCTCCTATACACCCAATCTTCTTGTCATTTACGAATTTGTGTTCCTTGCAGAACTGCTGGGTTCCTTCTATAATATCTTGGGCAGGACCTTCACCGGCAGTGTTCACATGACGGGCTGAGAATTCCTGACCGAAGCCCGTTGCACCACTTGGCTCCACTACATAGACCACATAGCCTAATGCAGCATAGGCATGATGTGGATAACGAGTCTCAAAGGCGCGTTCGGTAGGGCTGCATCCACCATAATAGTTTACGATAAGAGGATATTTTTTGTTGGGGTCGAATGAGGGTGGCAGATAGTAACGCCCGTAAATGGTATCTCCATTTGAATTGACAAAATTCCACTCTTTACATTCTCCCAGTTTAATATGTGCCAGTGTCTTGGTGCTGAGATCTTCTTTCAGTGTTGTTTTCAATGTCTTGGTATCCAGAGCGTAAAGTCTGTCGGAGTTAGATGCTCCCTGCCCATAATATATGAGTACAGGAGCGGTGGAGGCAAGACTGAAACTGCTTACCAAATCTTCTGAAGTCTGTAGTTGGGTGATTTTGCCATTCTTTGGATTTAGTCGGTATAGACTGACGTAGTCTCTATTTTCGGCATTGAAATAGATTTGGTTGTCTGCCTTACTCCAGACTGACCTAGATACTGCTGGATTGAAGTCTTTAGTGAGGGGTGTGACTTTCTTGTCTTCCAGATTCATTAGGTATAACTGATAGTCGTACATACTTGGAATCTGGTCAGGCTTTACATTCTTTCCAATGCCGTTTAAAGCTTCTGGTGAACCACTTAGCAGAATCTGTTTGCCGTCGGGAGAGAACTGTGCTCCATTGATGAAGCCATCCTTGTCGATAAGGATTTGTGTCTCCAAGGTTTCTAGGTTCATCAGATAGAGTGTCATCACTGTGGTAGGGCGTTTAGTCAGACGGCTCTCAGACTTGCCGAACAGCAATAATTTGCCGTCCTGCGAGATGTCTTCAGGATATACATTGTGATATCCATAAGTCAATGGTTGTAAAATGCCTGTATTCAGGTCGAATTTGGCTAGATTAGTGCGGTTCCTCCATCCAGGCTGCCGGTCATCAGGTTCCAGAACCTGGTAAATTCCTTCTCTTTCCTTTGGTCCTTCTTGCTGTTGGGCAACAATAAGGAAATCTTCAGTTGGAGAGAACGTGAAATAGCCTTCTGGTGCGTGTGAACATATAATTCTTTCTGCTCCAGTTGCGGGATCTACAGCAACTAGTTGTCTGCCTTCATTGGTGTGACGCGTGAAATAGTATTGATTGCTTACTGGCATCCATGTGATGTTTTCTGCTCGTTCTCCTATAACTTTACCTGTCGTTACCTCGATAATCTTGGTAGAATGACTGCTTCTTCCACCGGCCTGCACCTGATTGTAACCCACAATCATGTATTTTCCATTAGGAGAGACAGATGCTCCGCTGAATCTGGTCGCGTGAAGGACATCCATCAGGGTATAGAGGCGTTCCGCTGAAGAAGCAATCTGCACGGAACCTTCTTTTTCTGTCTCCAGGCTTACCTTGATGCTTTCATCGTCGCTGTTCTGAGTCAAATACTTGATTACATAGTTGTGTGTTCCAGGCTCCAGGGTCATCTTGCCTGTATGTGCTTCTTTCCCATCTTGAAAGAGCTGATAGTTCTTTAATCCTTCCACTTTCAGCGTACCAGTGGCATACTGAGTGTTCTGTAGGGTAAATCCTAACAGGTGGAGGGCTAATCCAGTGCTGCCTGGCAGATGCTGGGAAGAAACAGTCTTCCCTTCTTCCAAGGCATTGAAGGATACAACGGTTTCGAGTAATCTGGCTTCATCGAATTTCTTTGAATTTACGTCTACACTATCCAGCATCAGGGGTTTTTGGATGGGGTAGGGTCCTGCATAGAGGAAAGTACTTATGTCAATGTTTTCGGCCTTTGCTCCCCAAGAAAAGAGGATGACCAAGGTGGATAAAAATAGCTTCTTCATCTGTTGTGATTATTGATTTGTGCAAAAGTACAAAGAAAATGGAAAAAATGCCGTATCTTTGCCGCATAAAACAAAAGGTAAAAGAATTATGGAAACAACACGTCAAAATAGAATCTCCCGGCTGATTCAGAAGGAACTGAGTCTCATATTCCAGTCCCAGACCCGTCAGCTTCCAGGTGTATTAGTATCTGTCAGTGCAGTGCGTATCAGCCCGGACTTGAGTGTGGCACGTGCATACCTGAGCATCTTTCCAAGTGAACGCTCTGAAGAAATCTGTAAGAATGTGAATGATAATGTGAAATCCATACGTTATGAATTGGGGACAAAGGTAGGTAAGCAGCTTCGTATTATACCAGAACTGAAGTTCTTCGTTGACGATTCCCTGGATTATATAGAAAACATCGACCGTCTCTTGAAGAAGTAAGTACTTCCCTGATGAACTTTCCTTTCTACATAGCTCGCAGGTACCTCTTTTCCAAGAAGTCGCACCATACCATCAACATTATTTCCGGCATCTCTGTCTGTGGGGTGGCGCTGGCTACTATGGCTTTGATTTGCACCATGTCGGTCTTTAATGGATTTCAGGATATGGTGGCCAGCCTGTTTACTGCTTTTGATCCACAGCTGAAGGTGGTTCCTGCAGAAGGAAAGCGCATGCTGCATAATGACCCGAAGCTGCTGGACCTTCGGAAGGATTCCCGAATAGAAGTCTTAACTGAGACGTTGGAGGATAATGCCCTGCTGAGTTATGGTGGCAGACAGGCAATTGTCACTATGAAAGGTGTGGAGAAGAATTTTGAGGAACTTACGGATATTGATAATATACTGTATGGCGAAGGCCGGTTTGAACTGGGGGATGACTTGATGAAATATGGCATCTTAGGCATCCACCTGACTCGGACTATGGGTGTGGGTGCCAGTTTTGAGAACCCCATGGTGGTTTACGCTCCTAAAAAAGGTGAGCGTATTAATATGGGTAATCCTGCAACCAGTTTCAATCAGGATGAGTTCCAGTCTCCGGGGGTGGTCTTTGCTGTGATGCAAGATAAGTATGATTCCCATTACGTCCTTGTTTCCTTAGATTTTGCACAGAGGCTTTTTGGATCGCCTGGTGAAATGACAGCCTTGGAGATACGCTGTAAGGATGGGGTGAATGTGAACGCTGTGAAAAGAGACCTGCAGAAGAAGCTGGGCAAAGGCTATAAAGTAATGGACCAGTATGAGCAGCAGTCCGATGTGTTCAGGATTATGGAAGTTGAGAAGCTGCTATCTTACTTGTTCCTGACATTCATACTGGTGGTAGCTTGCTTCAACATCATCGGCAGTCTTTCCATGCTTATTATCGATAAAAAGGCAGATGTGCAGACCTTGCGAAATCTTGGGGCATCCGATGACCAGATTTGTAAAATATTCCTGTTTGAGGGACGCATGATTTCAACGATAGGAGCTGTTTTAGGCTTAGTTGTAGGCCTATTGTTTTGCTGGGGTCAGATGAAATTTGGCTGGTTGAAGCTTGGGCAGGAAAGTGGGAACTTTATTATTGACTCCTATCCGGTTAGCGTCCACTTCTGGGATATAGTCATCGTGTTTGTCACAGTGGTTGTGGTAGGATATCTCTCAGTGTGGTATCCTGTACGTTATCTTAGCAGACGCCTTCTGTAATCTATTTTTACTCTTCGGGAGAGATGAATATAATAAATCCCCAACACAGGACGTGCTGGGGATTTATTAGTTACATATCTCCGTTTTCCTTGATCAGTTCAAGTAGTCGGTCCACGGCTTCTTCGGTTGGAATGTTCTTGGCAACACATTCCTTTTTCTTGTAGAGACTGACTTTTCCTCTTGCTGCACCTACATAGCCGTAATCAGCATCGGCCATCTCACCAGGTCCATTCACAATACATCCCATGATGCCAATCTTGAGGCCTTTCAAGTGGCTAGTGGCAGCTTTGATCCGCTTGATGGTCTCTTCCAGGTCATATAAGGTTCTACCACAGCTAGGGCAAGAAATATATTCTGTCTTGGAGATTCGGGTACGGGCAGCCTGAAGTATGTTATAGGAAGTCGCATCGATGGTGGAAGTGCTTATGGAGCCATTATTGTGCAGGTAGATGCCATCCACCAGTCCGTCCATCAGTAAGGCACTCATATCGGCAGCACTCTTCAGTTGGAAGTTTTCTTTGTCTTCCTCATTGTAATGTTGGAAAATGACAACAGGGTTTTTCAACCCGTTACGCATCATCTCATGTATCAGTGCACGATGCTCTCCCAGACGGTTCTTATGGTTGCTTTGGCTGACTACCACCAATTCTGGATGGAATTTCAGACAAGCGATAGCTTCGTCATTCAGAGTGGCATAGGTAGTGAACAGAAATTTGACTGGGGATTTCACCAGGTTCACAACCGGCAGCATGCTCGGCTCATCTTCTTTGTTATAGGTAGTGAAGGCTGGATAGGTATTTTCCTCGCCTGTCCAGGAACTGATGTCTACTATGTAAGGAATACCCGGGACACGATGTGCAGGGAACTCACTTCCACAGTAGAGATAGTCTGGGGTGAACTGCTCATCCAAGATATATTCACCCTTGAAATGACTGCTAATCACTACTGGAACATGTTCTCCACCAATATTCCCTACTGCCTTAGTCTCTCTACGGGATGGATGCAGGTAGTCGAATTCGCTGGCATCAACTCCAGGTATATAAACATGACCTTGACGTAGAAGAATGTAATCGCGTAGAGCCTTTGCGACAGGAATCTCTGCTTCAGGAGCTTCACTTAACGATACACGGATGGTATCACCAAAGCCATCGCTAAGTAGGGCACCTATACCTACGGCACTTTTTATACGACCGTCTTCACCGTCACCAGCCTCGGTTACACCTAGGTGAAGAGGAAAGTCCATGCCTTCCTGTTCCATGACATGAACCAGCAGACGTACGGTACGTACCATGACTACAGTGTTGCTGGCCTTGATGCTGATGACCACATCCTTGAAATTCTCCTGCACGCAGATACGGAGGAACTCCATGCAGCTTTCCACCATACCTTCGGGAGTATCTCCGTACCGACTCATGATGCGGTCCGACAGTGATCCATGGTTTACACCTATACGGATGGCTGTATGGTTCTCTTTACAGATGTTCAGGAAAGGAATGAAGCGGTTGGCTATTTTTTGAAGTTCCTGAGCATATTCCTCATCAGTGTATTCCAAATGCTTGAAGGTGCGGGCTGAATCTACGTAGTTTCCTGGATTGATTCGCACCTTCTCTGCATACAGTGCAGCTACATCAGCTGCTCTGGGGTTGAAGTGTACGTCGGCTACCAATGGCGTCATGATGCCTTCCTTGCGAAGTGCAGCGTTGATGTTCTTGAGATTTTCAGCCTCTATGACTCCTTGAGTGGTTAGGCGCACGTATTCACCACCAGCTTCAATGATGCGTTTGGACTGTTCCACACATGCCTCTGTGTCACGGGTGTTTGTATTGGTCATGGACTGAATGCGGATAGGATTGGAACCTCCCAGAGGAGTGTTGCCCACATTCACTTCATGAGTCTTTCTACGTGAATAATTGAATAGATCCATTAATTACACTTGAATTTGAATTCTACTTTATGCAGTTCTTCGTTTGCTTTGACAATCTTGTCCTTCAAACTCTCCTTGTAGGCAGCCAATCGGTCTGCTACAGTGGAATCGGTCAGGGCAATCATCTGGGTAGCAAGAATCGCTGCGTTTTGAGCCGCATTAATACCTACAGTGGCTACAGGAATGCCAGGAGGCATCTGGATAATGGAGTAGAGGGCATCTACACCATCCAGCACCGAACCTTTTATAGGGACACCTATGACAGGGAGGGTCGTGTTGGCTGCAATCACGCCAGGAAGGGCTGCTGCCATTCCTGCTGCAGCGATGATGACCTGTAAGCCACGCTCTTTCGCGCCTTTAGCAAAACTTTCAACCTCAGCTGGGGTGCGATGGGCAGAGAGGGCATTCATTTCAAATGGAATCTCCATCTCGTCCAGAAACTTGGCAGCTTTCTCCATGACTGGGAGGTCAGAGGTGCTGCCCATAATAATACTTACTAGTGGTTTCATAAAGTAAAATATAATATTCCGATGAATGCACAGATGAGTCCTAGAGCGAATCCGCCAAGCACCTGGCTTAGGGTATGGATTCGGAGGGTGATACGGCTGGTTCCTAAAATACCTGCCAGAATCAGTACCAGGCAGAGCCACCATACAGGATTGAAGGCAAACAGTTCTCCAAAGCACATCAGCGCACCAGCAGCGCCACCTATAGACACCATGTGGGAGCTGATTTTCCACCATACATTGACAATGGCACAAAGTACCAATGCCAATAATGAAGCTACTACTATGCCACTCATGTAACGAGGAACATTGAAGCGCTCCAGCAGGGTAAGGCAGAAAAGATAGGAAATAATGGTTAGAATATAGGGTACCAGACGTTTTTCACGAGAACCGAATTCACGCAAGGTCCATCCGTTCATTTTCCGATACATGAAAATGGTGAGTCTAGGCATGATGTAGGTGAAAGAGAACACTGCCAGCACCACCAAGATTTTATAGGACCATGGCAAAAGCCTCAAGTAGCTCAGCAGGAAGAGCAGAGCTATACCTATAGTTGGTACCAGAAAAGGAGAGCAAAACCAAGATATGGCCTTAGCTACTCCCATAAGTGTCTTTTCGTTCATCTTGTGCTTAAATTCTCCTCATACGGGCTACTGGTATATTCAGTTGCCCACGGTATTTGGCTACTGTACGTCGAGCCACGTCATAGCCTTTCTCCTTTTTCAGCAGTGCGGCCAACTGCTCATCTGTCAGTGGATTATGTTTGTCTTCTTTGCTTATCACTTCTTTGAGGTAGGCGCGAATAATGCGTGTTGCCACATCTTCTCCCTCACCAGTCTGGAAACTGTCACCGAAGAAGTGCTTCAACGGAAAGATTCCATAAGGGGTTTCTACGTATTTCCGGTTGCAGACACGTGAAACCGTAGAAATATCAACCTTGGCCATTTCTGCCACTTTTTTCATCGTCAGTGGCTTGATGCTCAGTTCATCTCCTTCTGTAAAAAACTCTTTCTGGAAGTGGACAATGGCTTTCATGGTGTTCAGCATGGTATTCTGACGACTCTTAATGGCGTTAATGAAACCTATGGCACTGTCCACTTTGCTTTTGATGTAGCCAATTTCTTCTTTTTCCTTCTTGCTCATCCGGTCCTTGTTTTTCTCGTAGTCGTTCAGAACGTCTGAGAATGCCTGGCTGATGTGAAGCTGTGGAATGTGGGAATTGTTCAGCATCACGTGTATCGTACGGTCTTCATCATCATCCACTGTGACATAGAAGTCGGGTGTGATGGCACTTAGGTTGCGGTTCCCTGATTCTCCGAGGCTGATGCCTGGTCTTGGATTCAATTTCCTGATTTCATCTAGTGCCAACTTCATTTCTTCTTTAGAAATGTTGAGTTTGGCTTCAATCTTATCCCAGTTTTTATGGGTAAATTCCTGATAGCAGTCGGCTATAATCTTATGTTTCAGTTCTTTGAGAGGACTGTCCTCATTCCTCTCAATCTGGATAAGCAGACATTCCTGAATGCTTTGGGCACCAATGCCAGGTGGGTCAAATTGCTGAAGAATCTTCAGGCATTCATGCACTTCAGATTCAGTATACTCCTCACCGCTATAGATGGACATGTCATCCGCTATTCTCCAAAGATCTGTCTGCAGCAGACCATTGTCGTCCAGAGAACCTATTAGCTGAAGTAGAATATTCCGCTGCCTTTCTGTTACGTCAAATTCCCCAATCTGGTTGGTGAGTATGTCGAAGAAAGTCTGGTCATTGCTGAGTGGAAGATCCTCTATATAGGTCGGTTCCTTGCCGGAAATCTGTCTTGGCTCAGTGGCTTCGTAGCTGGAATCATTATCTTCAGGGTCTACTAAGACGTCTTCTCCATAGCCATCCTCGTTATTGCCTTCGTCCGGATTCTGATCTTCAGGATCATAAGTGTCATCCAGTCCTTTTTCTAAGCTTTCATTGCCGTCTAACTCATTGTTGATCCGTTGTTCCAATTCCTGGATAGGCATCTCCAGTAAGCGTACTTGCAGCACTTGCTGTGGAGACAAAGTCTGGATTTGCTGTTGTTCCTGTGTCTGTATGTTTTTATTTGTCTGAGCCATGTTTTCTAAAATCTGCTGCAAAGATAACTCAAATTCTCTGAATTGAATTATCTTTATATCTCAAAAGTACTGAACAGTTCTTTTATTCTGTCATTCTCAGTACTCAAAAGAACTTCCACCCATGAACTCACGGAGCAGGGATGTAGGAGGAATCTCCTTGTCGCTTACAGAATTGAAGTAAAGCAGGAATTTCTTCAGTCGGACTACCTCAGAATATTCAGGATCTCTTTCCGTAACTTTGTCAAGGATTGGGAGAATCTTGTCTTTAATGATGGCTAGCTCAAACATGAGGGCAGAGTTGAACATGGCATCCGCATTTTCCTGGAAAGGGAAGATCCACTTGTCTTCTCCGGCAAGTACACTTGGCCAACGCTGGATGGTATCCTTTGCCGGACAGTTCCTATACTTGGAGTCGCGCAGGATACGTCGTAGCAGTCGGTTGTCTGAAGGCGGAATAAAGTTGTGGTCGTCAAGTAGGATGGTAGTCAGGGCAGAGATGAAAATCTTAAATGTGTTCTCAGCGGGAACCTGAGGCATCAGATTCGGATTCAGTCCGTGTATGCCTTCCATGACGAGAATCATATTATCTGTCATTTTCAGTTTCTTTCCGCTAGGCTGATGTCCTTCAGGATTGAAGTTGTACTTCGGTAATTCTATTTCCTCACCATTAAGCAGCTGATTGACCTGCTTATTGAAAAATTTCAAATCCAAGGCATAGAGGGATTCCAGGTCCAGTTCCCCGTTCTCATCCTTAGGAACGCGGTCACGTGGAGCATAATAGTTGTCTAGGGAGATGGGATACGGGTACAAGCCATTAGCCAGTAGCTGGACAGACAAGCGCTTTCCGAAGGTGGTTTTTCCACTGGAAGAAGGGCCTGCGATAAGAATCACTTTCACATTTCCTCTTTTGGTGATTTCATCAGCTATGGCAGCAATCTTCTTTTCCTGAAGTGCTTCTGCTATGTTGATGAGGTCCACTGCATGCCCCATCTTGCATGCCAGGTTGAAGTCGCCTACTGTAGAGACGCCAAATGTATCTTGCAGACGGAATCGCTCTTGAAATATATTCAACAGTTTCGGTTCATCCACCATGTCTTCCAACGAATCAGGGAACTTGCGGTTAGGGATACGTAGTAGGAGGCCTTCGCTGAACTTGACCAAGTCGAACAGATGGATTTGTCCAGTGGAAGGGAGGAGGGAACCATAGAAATAATCAGGCATGCCATCCAGCTCTTGGTAAGTGGTATACAATTTCCCATAGCTTTCCAGCAGTCTTACTTTACTGATATCCCCTCTTTCCTCAAACATCTTGATAGCTTCGTCGGTGGGGATTTCATGACGGTAGAAAGGCAAGTCTGCATCTATGATTTCCTGCATGCGCTCTTTAATTCGGGCAACGTCGTCCTTGTGGATATTTTTCCCATCCCGAAGGGCAGAAATATATAGCCCACGGGAAACCATGGCACGAGCTTTTATCTTCACATCCGGATAGAGGTCCTTGGCTGCTTTGCAAAGAATGAAGAGCAGGGTCCGGGCATACGTCCGCATACCGCTGGCAGTGGTGATGTTCAGAAACTCCACATCCTTGTTGTGGTAAAGCGGGAATCCCAACCCCTCAATTTTATTATTGACTTTGGCACTGCAAGGGCCGTAGGGAAGATTTAAATTAAATGCGTGATAAACGTCTAAAAGTGTGCTCCCAAGTGGTATGTTCTTGGTTTTTTTATTATTTTTGCATCGGATTCTAAGTGTTTCTGCCATATTCGTAAGGTTTCATTTATTGTCCGTGTAAATTTAGCAATAAAAATCCATTAATAATGTTTTTTGATTAGTATATTTTTTGATTATGTCGATTTGGGTTATTTTTAAGCTACTTGGTTCCCTCGCTCTGTTGATGTATGGTATGAAGTCGATGAGTGAGAGCCTTCAAAAATTGGCAGGTCCGCAGTTGCGACATGTGTTGAGTGCAGTAACTACCAATCGTTTCACAGGTTTGCTCACTGGTGTCTTTGTCACAGCAGCGGTGCAGAGTTCTACAGCTACCACGCTTTTGACAGTTTCATTTGTCAATGCCGGTCTGCTTACTCTTATCCAAGGTATCAGTGTGATTATGGGTGCCAATATCGGTACCACAGTCACGGCATGGATCATGAGCCTTGGATTTTCATTCAATATCAGCGATTTCATCTATCCGGCTTTCTTCATTGGCATAATCCTCACTTATATGAAGAAAAGGCGCATCATCGGTGATTTCCTCTTTGGTGTGGCTTTCCTCTTTCTTGGACTTGCCACGTTGAAGGAAACTGGATTTGGCTTGGTGGAGGATCCCAATGCCAGTGCTGCCATCAGCACTTTCTTCTCCCATTTCAGTGAACAAAATTTCTTCAATTCTCTGTTCTTCCTGATTATAGGCTCGGTATTGACGCTATGTGTGCAGTCTTCTGCCGCAATCATGGCTATTACCATGATTCTTTGTTCTACAGGGGTCTTGTCGCTTGGACAGGGTGTAATGCTGGTTCTTGGAGAGAATGTCGGTACGACTATAACGGCCAACATCGTAGCATTGGGTGCCAATACGCAGGCCCGTCGTGCAGCCTTTGCACACTTCTTAATCAATGTGGTGGGTGTGATATGGGTGTTGTCCATCTTGCCTTGGTTCTTGAAGATGGTGTGCAATCTCGTAGGTTACGACATGGATTCTCCAGATGTGTCAAATGTGTCTGTTGTGCTGGCTGGATTCCATTCTGCGTTCAACATCACCAATGCTTTCATCTTGATATGGCTTATCCCTTACATTGAGAAGATTGTCTGCTATTTCATCAAGGCTCAGAAAGAAGATGAGGAAGAAGATTTCCGTCTCCGTTTCATTACAGGTGGTATTCTGAGCACAGCCGAGCTTTCTGTATTGGAGGCCCGCAAGGAACTGAATCATTTTGCCGACCGTACCCAGCGAATGTTTGATCTGGTTCAGCAACTGTCTAAGTTGAAGGATGAGAAAGAGTTCACGAAGCTATATTCCCGTATCGAGAAATATGAGAATATCTGTGACAGCATGGAGATAGAGATAGGAAACTATCTGGAAGAAGTGATGGATGGACGGTTAAGTGCCGATACCAAGGGAACTATTCAAGCCATGCTCCGTGAGGTTTCCGAGATTGAGAGTATAGGTGACTCTTGTTATAACCTGGCCCGTTCCTTCAATCACAAATCCCAGGAGAAGGGCGACTTCACTCCAGAGCAGTATGAGCATATCTTCAATATGTTTGAATTGGCCAACAATGCTTTGACACAGATGATAAAAGTGCTCATCACGGGGCAGTGGAACGATGCCATGCAGTCTTTTAATATAGAAACTGAAATTGACAATTACCGTAACACCTTGAAGCATCAGAATGTAATTGATGTTTCCAACAGTCTTTACAACTACCAGATGGGTGTCTATTATATGGATATCATCAATGAGTGTGAGAAAATGGGCGACTATGTGGTGAATGTGGTTGAGGCTCGCACGTATACAAAAGAAAAGAAGGAATAACCTGAATTATTATAACTAAATCTTGTATTATGAAAAAAACCTTATTGTTAACTGCTGTCTTAGCCATTGCGACAATGGCTTTCGCACAAACTCCAGTTTATTTGGATAATTCCAAGCCTATTAATGACCGTGTGGAAGATGCACTCTCCCGCATGACATTGCAAGAGAAAATCAACATGGTTCACGCCCAAAGTAAGTTCAGCTCTCCAGGTGTGCCTCGTTTAGGTATTCCAGAGGTTTGGTGTACCGACGGCCCTCACGGAATCCGTACCGAGGTGCTGTGGGATGAGTGGGAGCAGGCAGGATGGACCAATGACTCCATCACCGCTTTCCCTGCTTTGACTTGTCTGGCTGCTACTTGGGACCCAGAGATGTCCTTGCTTTATGGAAAGAGCATCGGTGAAGAGGCACGTTTCCGTAACAAAACCGTGCTGCTTGGCCCAGGTGTGAACATTTACCGTACTCCATTGAACGGACGTAACTTTGAGTATATGGGTGAGGACCCATACTTGTCCAGCAGGATGGTCGTTCCTTATATTCAGGGAGTTCAGAGTAATGGTGTGGCTACTTGTGTAAAGCACTATGCACTGAACAATAATGAATTGAATCGTAACAACACCAATCCTATCCTTGACGAGCGTACGCTTCGCGAAATCTATCTGCCTGCATTCAAGGCTGCCATTCAGGAAGCAGGAAGTTGGACCATCATGTGTGCTTACAACCTCTATGGTGGCAAGTGGCTGTCAGAAAACGACTATCTGTTGAATCAGGTCCTGAAGAAAGAATGGGGATTTGATGGAGTGGTTATTTCCGATTGGGGAGCTGTACACAACACAGAGGGTACAGTAACTGGTGGTCTTGACCTGGAATATGGTTCATGGACCAACGGTCTGACTACAGGTGCCAGCAATGCCTATGCCAACTATTTCTTGGCAGATCCTTACAAGAAACTGATTCAGGAAGGAAAGGTGGGTACCGATGAGCTGAATGATAAATGCCGTAGAATTCTTCGCCTTATCTTCCGTACAGGTATGAATCCAAATCGTCCATTCGGTAGCATCAACAGCGAGGCACATATCTCAGCAGCACGTACCATTGGCGACAACGGTATTGTACTTTTGAAGAACGATGCTCCAGCAAAGAAGGCTCCAAAGCTGCTTCCTATCGACCTGAACAAGACCAAGAAGATTCTGGTTGTAGGTGAGAATGCCATCAAGATGATGACAGTAGGTGGTGGTTCTTCTTCTTTGAAGGCACAGCATGAGGTACTGCCACTGGATGGTATCAAGGCTCGTATCGGCAATGCCGCAGAGGTGGTTTACCAGCGTGGTTATGTAGGTGATGCTTCTGGTGAGTATAATGGTGTGGTTACTGGTCAGGATTTGAGCGACACCCGTACTGCGCAGCAGCTTATTGCCGATGCTGTGAATGAGGCTAAGACTGCCGATTTGGTTATTTTCATCGGTGGTTTGAACAAGAGTAACCATCAGGATGCTGAAGGTGCTGACCGTGAGCAGCTTGCCCTGCCATATAATCAGGATGCTGTGATTTCTGCTTTGGCTGCAGCTAACAAGAACTTGGCTGTTGTCATCATCTCCGGTAATGCAGTGGAAATGCCTTGGGTAAAGAGTGTTCCTGCTATTGTTCAGGACTGGTATCTGGGCAGCGAGGCTGGTAACTCATTGGCTGATGTTCTCCTGGGTGATGTTAATCCTAGCGGTAAGCTTCCTTTCACCTATTATGCTACTTTAGATCAGGTAGGTGCTCATGTAGAAGGTGAATACCCAGGTCATGAGAATCCAAATATCTTCATGGAGGCATTCGGTCGTAAGATTCCTGTATATGATATGCCATACAATGAAGGTCTGTTCGTAGGCTATCGTTATATCGACAAGAATAAACTTCAGCCTACTTTCCCATTCGGTCATGGCTTGAGCTACACCACCTTCACTTATGGAAAGGCTTCTATCGACAAGAAAGAGGTAACTGCCGACGGTAAGGTTACCGTGACTATCCCTGTAACAAACAGCGGAAGCAGAGAAGGCAAGGAAGTTGTCCAGGTTTATGTTCAGGATGTCCAGTCTGCTCTAGTTCGTCCTCAGAAGGAGCTGAAGGCGTTTAAGAAGGTGACACTGAAACCAGGTGAGACAAAGAATGTAAGCTTCACTTTGGATAAGAGTGCTTTGAGCTACTATGATGACACTAAGAAGCAGTGGGTGGCAGAACCAGGAACTTTCAATGTCTTGGTAGGTGCCTCTTCCAAGGATATCAAGTCTACGGTATCATTTGAACTGAAATAAAGATGAAGGTTAAGAGTTTAGTATGCACTTTCTTGCTGATGGCTGCCCTTCAAGTGCAGGCATCAGTCGAGAAGATTCAGTTGCAAGGTGCTGTTGGTAAACTGTCCGTCTTGGTGCAGAAGCCAGAGCTCCGGGATGGTGAGAAATGCCCTGTGGTTCTGTTGATGCATGGATTCTCTGGCAACAAGCAGGAGAAGCAGGGTCTGCTGAAGGAAATTGCCGACAAGTTGGAGCAGAATGGTGTCGCTTCTATCCGTTTTGATTTCAATGGTCATGGAGAAAGCGAGGGCTTATTCCAGAACATGACGGTCTTGAATGAGATAGAAGACGCTAAGAAAGTCATTGAGTATGCTCAGGCACAGGCCTATACTCAATCCATTTCCGTCCTTGGTCATTCTCAGGGAGGAGTGGTAGCCAGCATGGTTGCCGGGCAGTTGGGTATGTCGGTCATTAAGTCTGCCGTGCTTATGGCTCCTGCTGCAGTGCTCCGTGAAGATGCCCTTCGTGGAAGTACCATGGGCAAGCAGTACAATCCTGCTGACCCTCCAGAGTTCGTAGAACTGTTCGGAAGTTTAAAGCTGGGACGTGAATATATCCTTACTGCACAGTCCCTTCCTATCTATGAGACAGCTACTCAGTATATAGGCCCTGTATGTGTCATTCATGGTACAGGTGATGTGGTAGTGCCTTACACATTTGGTGTATGCTATAACCGTGAGTACCGTAACAGTGAATTACACTTGCTTCCTGGTGAGAATCATGGCTTTACTACAGATATGCAGAAAGCCGTGAATCTGGCTGTCGGTTTTTTACTGGTGCAAGTAAAATAAATCATATAAGGTAGCAGATGCCTGGAATAACGTGCATCTGCTACCTTTTTCAATTGCCAAGACTAGTAGTTACAGCTAAGGCGAAAATAAGTAATTATGAAGAAAAATTTGACAGTAGGCCTCCTGATGTTGATGGGAGTTGCCTTTTTCAGTTGTAGTTCTAATACGAATACAGCTACCCAGCCTGAAGTAGAGGTTGACGAGAACACTATTGTACTAAGTGATGGCCAGACTACCGTTAGCTGGCTGAAGGATAATGAGGGTCATCGCATGATGAACCGTGACCTGTTCCAAACTGCACCAGATTCTCTTTTTGAGCTCATGGGTCTGCAGGAAGGAATTCCATCCTCGGTAAGTACATTCTTAATGCATGCCGATGGAGAATGGATTTTGTTCGACACAGGTCTGGGAGCAGAAAGAAAAGGTTTATTGCTGGAGGATCTGAAGACATATAATCTTACCCCCGACAGTATAGACTATATTTACATCACTCATTTCCATGGTGACCATATTGGTGGCATGGTTGCAGAGGGAAAACCTATCTTCCCGAATGCCAAGGTATATGCAGGGGCAGTGGAGTACAAGGCATGGGTTGAGGATATGCCTGAAGATAGAAATGCCATGCAGCGTGAGGTCATGGGAATTTACAAGGACCAGCTCACTCTTTTCCAGTTTGGAGATGTCCTTCCTCATGACGTAAAGGCTATCGATGCAGTGGGACACACCCCTGGCCACACAGCTTTCCAGAAGGGAAATCTGCTGGTTATTGGAGACCTGATGCATGGTGCTGCATTGCAGATGGTACATCCTGAATTCAATGCCAATTTCGATATGGATAAGGAACAGGCTGCTGCTTCCCGCAAGCGCTTGTTGGACTATGCTCGTGAGAACCATCTGATCATGGCTGGTATGCACCTGCCAGAACCTGCATTTATATCCATGGATGAATAAGGACTGAAGTGTAAATCCTAGCCTAGAATGATTTTCTTGGCATGGATTTCTTCCTTCAGAAATATAGTGGCATTTTCAGTGAATTTTTCGGGGGACTCTGTGGTTAGGAACTGACAGTGTCCCCCTTTTGTACAGCTTTTTGCCATTTCCGGATGACGCTGCAGATAGTTGACCAGACTCTCAGCCACATAGTTCCCTTGCGGAATGAGCCGTATATGTCCAGGGCAATAGGCTTTTATCTTATCCAAAAGAAGAGGGTAATGGGTGCAACCCAGGATTATGGTGTCTATCTGAGGGTCTTTCTCCAGCAGAAGGTCCAGGTATTTCTTGACGAAATAGTCGGCACCTTCATCGTTGTGCTCGTTGTTCTCTATCAGGGGAACCCATAGTGGGCAGGCCTGCCCGGTTACATGCATGTCCGGATAGAATTTCTTCAGTTCTATGTTGTAGGATTCCGATTTTATGGTACCTGGTGTGGCCAGGATTCCTACATGCCTGTTTTGGGTAATGTTTCCAATGATTTCTACCGTAGGGCGAATCACACCTAGGACTCTGCGTGAGGAGTCCAGGTAGGGAAGGTCATTCTGCTGAATGCTTCTCAGGGCTTTGGCAGAGGCCGTGTTACAAGCCAGGATGACCAAGTGGCAGCCTAGCTCGAAAAGTCGCCTTACAGCCTGTAGGGTGAAGTCGTAGACCAGTTCAAAAGAGCGGGAGCCATAGGGTGCCCGTGCGTTGTCGCCTAAGTAGAGATAGTCGTACTGGGGCAACTGCTCACGAATGCTCTTGAGGATGGTCAGTCCACCATAGCCTGAGTCGAAGACTCCGATAGGTCCGGGAGCCTGGGGTAGAAATCTGTCGGACATTATTCCTGGATGCCAAGTTTTGCTTTCACTGCACTGGTGATGTCAATGCCGTTAGGGCCTATATACAGGAAGTCCCTGCCTTCTGTATTGATGATATATTCCAAGGCCATCTCGTCGCCTACTTGCCCTAAAGCTACGTTCAGTTTGCTGGTGATAGGAGTCATGAGTTCCTCTTCTGCCTGCTTTACCAGCTTGTCGCACTCCTCACGGAACTTGACGCCATTCTGCAGCAGATCCTGCAGTTCCTTCTGACGCTTGAGCATGATGTTCTTGGGAAAGTCGCGCTGCCCATCCAGGAACTCGCTGTACTTGCGGTTGAATTCCTGGTCCGTGCGTTCTGCTTCTGCGGTATATTTAGCCTTTAGTATTTCCAGTTGCGACTGGGCTTTTATATATTCAGGCATGGCTTTCAGCACCATGTCGTAGTTCATATAGCCAAACTTCTGTGCCATGGCTGTCAAAGGCAGGAACAGCATCAGGATTAAAATCAGTTTCTTCATATTCTTTCTGTGTTAGAGTATATGCAAAATTACGTGTTTCTTGCCATTCTTCCAAGGAAAACAAAAAAAATGTCGCTTCAGCAAACTGGAGCGACATTTTCTTATGGTTAGTTAAAATTACTTCAAGCCCAACTTGCTCTTTACCTGTGGAGTTACGTCAGTACATACAGACTTGTTGATATATGGCATAGAACCATCTACAAGAATAAATGCGTAGCCACCTGCAGCACCTACTTCCTCAATAGCCTTAGTCAGCTTTTGGCTGATAGCCTGCATCTTCTCCTGCTCTGTCTGCTGCATGTTCTGCTGTGCATCCTGTGCATAGGTCTGAATCTTCTGATACATTTCCTGCAACTCGTTCTGACGGCGAGTCTTGATTGCGTCTGGAAGGGTAGCTGACTCCTTGTCGAAATCCTCAGCCTTCTTCTGCAGCTCCTCCTGCATACGCTTCAACTCATCATCATACTGCTTTGCAGTGTTCTGAAGTTCGGTCTGTGCAGCTGAATACTCTGGCATGGCCTGAATAAGCTCTGCCTGATTAACAACACCAATCTTCTGAGCAAACAAACTCAGTGGAGCCAAAACAAGTGCAATTAAAATAAGTCTTTTCATTTTTCCTCTTTATTAAAATTAAAGTAGTTTTTTGTTTCAAATGTCTAAAGCGGTGCAAATATATATGTTTTATCTGAATAAATCGCTTTTTTTGTATTTTTTTAGAATTCCTGACCGATGATGAAGTGGAACTGGCTTCCGCCATAGTCTTTGCGGCCCCATACTTTGTCGAAACCGTATGCCCAGTCTATACCCATCATACCTATCATTGGGAGGAAGATGCGCACACCCACACCGGCAGAGCGTTTCATGTCGAAGGGGTTGAACTTCTTGGCATCGGCCCAGGCATTACCGCCTTCCAGGAATCCCAGCGCATAGATACTGGTTGATGTTTCCAGCATCAGCGGGTAGCGGAGCTCCAGACTCAAGCGGCTGTAGGCGTAGCCTTCAAAGTTGTATGGGGTGAGCGATCCGTTTTCATAACCACGCAGTGCAATGGTTTCCGTAGCATAGCTGCTGGAGTAACCGGTCATACCGTCACCACCCACGTAGAAGGTCTCGAATGGAGAGCGTTTGTTCTTGTTGAAGGAACCCAAGAAACCAAAGTCTACTCGGGTCATCAGCACAGGGCACTTGTTGCCGCCAGCCAGCGCTGTATAAGTCTTGCTGTGGAACTTGATCTTGTAGTATTCTATCCACTTGAACTTGTCAGCCAGTTCATCCTGGTAGTTTGGACCCGGTTTCGTAGCCAGGTTGGCATAGTCCTTACCGTCGAATGCCGACCAAGGAGGAGTAATGGTACCTGAGAGTGAGAACTCTGAACCCCTACGTGGGAATATCTGGTTATCGGTAGAGTTACGTGAGATATCCAGGGTCAGGTTGATGTTGTTACAGTTACCGTTGTGTATGATGAAAAACTCCCAGTCTTTCAGGGCATAGCGCTGATAGGTCAGCATGGCACTGAAGGTGAAGTAGTCGTCAGGCCAGCGCAGGCGCTTTCCGAAACCTACGGAGACACCATAGAGCTGTACGCTCTTGTCCGGGTCATAGTAGTTCTCGTAGCTGTTGTAGTAGTTGTTGTAGTTTCCGTACCCGTATCCGTACATATAGCTGTACATACCGCTGTAGTATGCGCTGTTATAGTAGTTGTTGCTCACACCTGTCTGCTTGGAGTAGAAAGCAGTGACAGAAAGAGAGTTTGGTCGTTTGTTGCCGAACCAAGGATCCAGGAAGGATACGCTATAGCTCTGGTAGTAGCTACCGTTGGTCTGACCGCTGATGGTGAAGGTCTGTCCGTCGCCCTGAGGCAGGAACGCACGTCTGCGGGCATTCTTGTTGAACAGGTTACGCATGGAGAAGTTCGTGAACTTCAGGGAGATTCGTCCGATGACACCGGTCTGTCCCCATCCGGCAGAGAACTCAATCTGGTCGTTGGCCTTGGATTCCAGGATGTAGTTGATGTCCACGGTTCCGTTGGTTGCATCCGGTTTTACGTCAGGGTTGATGTTTTCCGGGTTGAAGTGTCCCATCTGTGCAATTTCACGGTAGGAACGTTCCAGGGCAGCCTTAGAGAACAGGTCACCTGGCTTGGTACGGAGCTCACGGCGTACTACATGTTCATACAGACGGTCGTTACCGATGATTCGCACATGGCTGATGGTAGCCTGCGGTCCCTCGGTGATACGCATCTCCAGGTCCACGGAGTCGTTCACGATGTTGATTTCCACCGGGTCCACGTTGAAGAACACGTAACCGTTGTTGTAGTAGTAGTTTCCGATAGCGTCATCATCGGTTCTCAGACGCTTGTTCATGTGAGTCTGGTTGTACACGTCACCCTTTTTCATCTGCAGGGAGTTGTTCAGTGCGTCGGTCATGAGCACAGTGTTACCCACCCAGGTGATGTCACGGATAAAGTATTTCTGTCCTTCCTCTATTTCCAGGTACACGTTCACAGTGTTCTCGTCGAACGGAGTCACGCTGTCGACCACGATGGTAGCATCGCGGTAACCCAGCTCGTTGTATTTCTCTATGATACGCTCCTTGTCCTCCTCATATTTCTCATCAATGAACTTCTTGGTCTTGAAGAAATTCTTGAGCTTACCCTTTTCGTTGGTTTTCTTCATCAGGGCCTTGATCTTCTTGGTCTTCAGCACCTGGTTACCCACCACGGTAATCTCGTTGACCTTGACCTTTTCCTTCTTGTCCACATTGATACGGACTACCATCTGGTCATCGTGTTCAGGGTCTTGTTCCTGCAGCACCTCTATGTCAGCGTTCTTGAAACCCTTGTCGTCGAAGTATCGTTTTACCACCAGCTTGGTACGGTCTACGATGTTCGGCGTAATCTGGTTACCCTTGATAAGGCCCACCTTGTTGGTCAGGTCTTCCCGTTCGCTTTTCTTCACACCCGTATAGACGATGTCGGAGATACGAGGCCGTTGTGCCAGGATAATCTTCAGGTAGACCTTATTGTCCACGATACTGTCGGCTTCAATCTTCACGTTAGAGAACAGTCCATGTTTCCAGTACCGCTTGATGGCAGAGGTAATCTCATCACCCGGCAGGGAGATGGTCTGACCCACCGTCAGTCCTGAAAGTCCGATGAGGACATAATCCTCATAGTTCTTTACGCCTTCCACTGAGATGCCACCGATTTCTATGGTACGGGGGTTACCCGTATAGGAAATGGTAGGCTTTTCCACCACCTGTGCCGTGGCGGCCAGTGGGCTCAAGAGCAGTACTGCAAATAATATAAGGTAAAACTTTATATGTTTCATTTTCTTCATTTGTTCTCTATTTGTTATTGACAACTTGCTCGCTGGTCTTTCCGAACCTGCGTTCACGTTGCTGGTAGTCATGGATTGCCTTGTAGAATTCCTCCTCGTGGAAGTCTGGCCAGTAGGTATCACAGAAATACAGCTCTGAGTAGGCACACTGCCACAGCAGGTAGTTGCTTAGCCGGAGCTCCCCACCTGTACGGATAAGCAGTTCAGGGTCAGGCATGAACTGGGTGTTCAGGTTGGCGCTGATGGTATCTTCTGTGATGTCTTCCGGGTTCAGCTTGCCGTCCTTGGCCTCTTGTGCCAGTTTCTTCATGGTGTGGGTTATTTCCCAGCGTGATGAATAGCTGATGGCAATGACCACAGTCATACGGGTGAAGTCCTTGGTATGTTCTTCCAGTTCCTTCATCTTCTCCTGCACGTTCTTCGGCAGACGGTCAAAGTCGCCTATCATGCGGAAGCGGACTTTGTTCTTGGTGAACAGTTCCTCCTCCAGCTCGCTCAGGATAAGTCCCATCAGGGCGTTCACCTCATCGGCAGGACGGTTCCAGTTCTCCGTAGAGAAGGTATAAAGAGTGAGATAGTCCAATCCCAGTCGGGTGGCAGCCTCGGTAATCTCCTTCACGGTGCTCACGCCAGCCTGATGTCCCATGGTACGATGCATACCTCTGGCTTTTGCCCATCGGCCATTCCCGTCCATGATGATGGCTACATGCCGTGGGATTCTTGTCTCGTCTATCAGTTCTTTATAGGAATCCATAATCCGTCAGGTTTATTTCGCAAATTTCATTTTGTTCAGATATCCGTACCACATGTCACCACTTTCGGCAAAGAGTATCCACAGGTTATAGTCATTGTCCACGTATGCGGCAAATTCTTTATCGTTCCGGTAGAGTGAGGATGGAAGCTTCAGGTAGGTATCGAATTTCTCATCCTTCTGACCTTTCCAGGTGAGACCCCAGTCCTTTGACACATACACATAGTCCAAGGCTCTCTTGTAGCCCTTGTTCCGGCAGTTGTTTCCGATGGCAATCAGGTAGTCCTTGTAAAGCATCACCACCAGATTGTCCAGGTTAGGAAGCGCATAGTTGTTGTCTCGTGAGATGTAGGTATATCCCCACAGATTACTGTAGTTCTCCTGATAGCCGTTGTCACGGAACCACGCTGTAGCAATGGTATCGGTACTTTCCTTCTGCTGACCGAAGGTAACGGTCCTCTCCAGATCCAGGTTGGTGCTGTAAGAGGTAGTGATACTGTAGATGTTGCTGTCTGGAATGAACTCCGGATGTTCCGTGTATTCCTTGTTCCAGGCATTGGCATCGGCAGAGGTGATGAACGAATCATCGTAAACACCGAAGATTTCATTGGTGTTACATCCCATCAGATGAGAGATAGGGGTGTTGGTCTGCATCTGCGTCCAGTTCACTGCATCATCGGATACATACAGGGCATTTTTGTCCAGCATGTAGAGTGCATTCTGGAAATAGACGATATTGTCGTAGCTGGCATTGCTGCTTACACCTTCCACTTCCACAGGAGTGGAGAAGTCGTGGCTTCCCGCATAGGCCGTAGTCACCATCAGCTTGCCGTCCTTCTTGCCGTAGACTGCCACCCTTACACCATACTTCACTGCTCTTGGAGCTTTCAGCTCCTTGCCTGCCCATGCCTCGCGCTGCACGTTCCACTTGGTGGAATCAGCATGCTGCTTGTGTACATTCAGGCTGATGGTGTAGTTCTTGGAATAGTTGTTGCTCATAGAGACAACCATCGCCTTGATAGGATGGGTAAAGTCTATCGTGTCGCTCGACAGGTAGTAATACGTGTCGTCCGTGCTGGTACGCTGATATACGGCATTGCCGTCGGAAGTGACATTCAGCAGGATTTTTTTCACCGGAGTTCCCATGGGCAGAGAATCCACGTTGTAGATAAGCCCGTTTACCTGGTCTATGGTGAAAGGATAGTTTGTTCCCGTTATTTTATGGGTAACCAGACTGTCTGCCCCATATTGGTCGGGAACAGTGTCTGTCCATTCTAAATCTTTCAGTGAAATCGCAGTGATGGCACATTTATTATAGCCAGAGAAGTCAGTCTCCTTATCCTTGAAACAGGAAGTCAGACCGAGAGCCAGGCCAAAGAAAGTAAGCAGTAAATATATACTTTTTCTCATCTAGATATTTCGTCTGTTAAAATTCTAAGATGCAAAAGTACAAAGAATATTGTTTTGGGCGAAATCGGGTGGGGATAATTAGAAAAATTTATAGGTAAAAGGGCCGTTTTTGCCGAAGATTAAAGAAAATTTGAATGATTTTTACAACCTTAATGTAAATTTGTGTATAAAAGAATCCTATCTTTGTAACCAAAATTAAGAATCATGGGTCTGCTACTCACTCATCTCATCCATCAGCTCAGTAAGGTATATTCTCCGGAGGAGTCCCGTGCCATGGCCAGGAGGCTTCTGGAAGAGCCCCCCTTGTCGCTTTCCCCCATGCAGGTCTTCGCTTCGGCTGAAACCGACTTGCCTGCCCATAAGCGTGAGCTGCTGGAGAAGCTGGTTCAGCGTATCCTTTCCGGGGAACCTTTCCAGTATGTACTGGGGCACGAGTATTTCTGCGGACTGTGTCTGGAAGTGGGTCCCGGAGTGCTGATTCCACGCCCTGAGACACAGGATCTGGTGGGGTGGGTTATTTCCACTCTCCCAAAGGAGAAAAATATTTCCCTAGTTGACGCGTGTACCGGCAGTGGTTGTATAGCTGCTGCACTGGCAGCCGGTCTGCCTCATGCCCAGGTTACGGGAATCGATGTCTCTGCCGATGCCTTGAAGTATGCCCGAAGGAATACGGAGCAGTTCGGGAGTAGGGTACGAATCCTGCAGCAGGACCTGCTCACTTCCCCGTTGACGGTGGAAGGGCTGGATGCCTTGGTGAGCAACCCTCCCTACATTGCCGAAGAAGAGCGAGGAAGCCTGGCCGACAATGTAAAGAAATATGAACCGGAGATGGCTCTTTTCGTCCCTCAGGAAGACCCCCTGCTCTTTTACCGGGTATTAGGGGAACAGGGACAACAGTGCTTAAGAAGCGGAGGGGCTATCTTTGTGGAGATAAACCAGCGCTTCGGGGAAGAGACCTGTGCGTTGTTCCGTTCCCAGGGCTACTGCGATGTGGAGCTTCGCACTGACCGGTTTGGTAACCCCCGCATGGTGAAAGGTGTAAAGAAATAAGAACGATGGAAGAAAAGAAATCCCTGACAGAATCAGAACTCTATAACATCGGGGCGTCCATGTGTGCCCGTACGGAGCACTGCTCCGCTGAAGTGCGCTCCAAGCTCCTCCGGGGAACCGACGATGAGCGACTGGTGGCACGTGTCATTGCCCGGCTCTGCGAGGAGAAGTTCATCGATGAGGAGCGCTATGCCCGTGCCTTCATCCACGACAAGCTCCGCTTTGCCCGTTGGGGAAGGCTGAAGATCCGTCAGGAACTCTGGAGCAAGCAGGTGCCGGAGTCCATCTATGCCCCCCTTCTCGATGCCATCGATGAGAAACAGTACATCAGCACCTTGAGGGATTTGCTGAAAGCCAAGAAGAAAGCCATCCGGGCGAAGGACGATTTTGAGGGGAAGGCCAAGCTCCTGCGTTTTGGGGTGAGCCGAGGCTTCGAACCCAAATATATCTATCCGTTACTTAAAATTGAGGATGATGTACCCGAAGATTGCTGAAAAATCCCTATCTTTGCAACGCAATTCTTAAAAGTATAATTATGAAAACTTTAGAAAAAATATTCGCAGGTAAGCTTTTGGACATTAAAGCCATTAAGCTTCAGCCAAATAACCCATTCACCTGGGCCAGTGGATGGAAGTCTCCATTCTATTGCGACAACCGCAAGACGCTCTCTTATCCAGAGCTCCGCAGTTTTGTCAAGATTGAGATTGCCCGTGTCATCATGGAGAAGTTCCCAGAGGCAGAGGCAGTAGCTGGTGTAGCCACTGGAGCCATCCCACAGGGAGCCCTGGTAGCCGACTTGCTGAACCTCCCCTTTGTCTATGTCCGCTCCAAACCAAAGGATCACGGACTGGAGAACCTCATCGAGGGTGAATTGAAGCCAGGCATGAAGGTGGTAGTCGTAGAAGACCTGATCTCTACCGGTGGCAGTTCCCTGAAGGCAGTAGATGCCATCCGTAGGAACGGTTGCGAGGTAGTGGGCATGGTAGCTTCTTACACCTATGGCTTTGGCGTGGCAGTAGAGGCCTTCCAGGAGGCTAAGGTGCCATTGGTTACCTTGACCAACTATGAGGCTGTGTTGGAAGTGGCACTCAAGACAGGTTACATCAGTGAGTCCGACATTCCTGTCCTGAATGAGTGGCGTAAGGACCCTTCACATTGGGAGGGATAATCAGTAGATATGGAAAAATTCGAAAGTGAAGTAAAATATATCTCCTATCCGTTGGAGGTTGTGTACGGCAAGATGGCCGACCTGCGTAATCTGTCCGTCCTGAAGGAGCGTTTCGCTGACCCTAATTTTCAGCAGGCAGCCATGAACGCCTCCGGGGGAAAGGTATCGGAGAGCCAGTTCCAGTCTATCTCGGAAAAGCTGCAGAACATGCAGTTCGATGAAGACTCCGTGAGCCTGGATATCAACCCTGTAGGGAATATCACCTTGCAGATCATAGAGCGTGAGCTGAACAAGACCCTCAAGTTTGAGACCGTCAACTCACCCGTGCCGTTGAACATGTGGATTCAGCTGCTCCCTGTCTCTACGGGAGGCTGCAAGATGCGGCTCACCCTTGGAGCAGAGCTGAACTTCTTTATCCGGAAGATGGCAGAGAAACCTCTGCGCGAGGCCGTGGAGAAGATTGCCGACATGTTGACGATGATCCCTTATGGCAATAACCTAAATGCATAGATATGGCGGCTAAACTTTGGGAAAAGAATGTGCAGATGACTGCAGAGATAGAGCGGTTTACCGTGGGCCGTGACCGTGAGATGGACCTCTATCTGGCCAAGCACGATGTGCTGGGTTCCATGGCTCATACCACCATGCTTGAGACCATCGGACTGCTCACAGCCCAGGAGCTGGAGCAGATTCTGGCAGAGCTGAAGAACATTTATGCTACTGCCGAGCGTGGTGAGTTTGTCATAGAAGATGGGGTAGAGGATGTACATTCCCAGGTGGAACTCATGCTCACCCGCAGGCTGGGCGATGTGGGAAAGAAAATCCACAGCGGGCGTTCCCGTAACGACCAGGTGCTGCTGGACTTGAAACTGTTCACCCGTACCCAGCTCCATGAGATAGCCGAAGAGGTCTATAACCTTTTTGAGGAACTCATTGCGCAAAGTAACCGCTACAAGGATGTGCTCATGCCCGGCTATACCCACCTGCAGATAGCCATGCCTAGCAGCTTCGGCCTCTGGTTCGGAGCCTATGCCGAGAGCTTGGCCGATGACATGCTTTTCCTGCAGGCAGCCTATAAGCTGTGCAACCGTAATCCGCTGGGTTCGGCAGCAGGCTATGGGTCTTCTTTCCCGTTGAACCGCACACTCACCACCCAGCTGCTGGGCTTCGACAGCATGAACTACAATGTGGTCTATGCACAGATGGGCCGTGGAAAGATGGAGCGCAACGTGGCCTTTGCCCTGGCTTCCATCGCTGGCACCATCGCCAAGCTGGCCTTCGATGCCTGTATGTTCAATTCCCAGAACTTCGGCTTCGTGAAACTCCCAGCCGACTGCACCACCGGTTCCAGTATCATGCCTCACAAGAAGAACCCCGACGTGTTTGAGCTCACCCGTGCCAAGTGCAACAAGATTCAGAGCCTTCCGCAGCAGGTCATGCTCATCATGAACAACCTGCCATCGGGCTACTTCCGTGACCTTCAGATTATCAAGGAAGTGTTCCTCCCGGCTTTCCAGGAACTGAAAGATTGCCTGCAGATGACCGCCTACATTGTGAACCGGATAGAGGTGAATGAGCATATTCTGGATGACCCAAAGTACGATTTCATTTTCTCCGTGGAAGAAGTGAACCGCCTTGCTGCCAGCGGAATGCCGTTCCGCGATGCTTACAAGAAGGTGGGTTTGGATATAGAGGCAGGTCATTTCCAGTCTGTTAAGGAAGTACACCACACCCATGAAGGCAGCATCGGAAACTTGTGCAATGAGCAGATACAGGCCCTGATGAAGCAGAATATGGAAGGATTCCATTTTGAGAAGGTGCAGGAAGCTGAACGCAAGTTATTAGGACGTTAAGCATAAAAAAACGGTGCAAAATTTGGATGTTCCGAAAAATCCCATTACTTTTGCACCGCTTTTTAATAAAAAAGTTGCGGAAATAGCTCAGTTGGTAGAGCACAACCTTGCCAAGGTTGGGGTCGCGAGTTCGAGTCTCGTTTTCCGCTCTAAGGTCGCTCAGATGGTGGAATGGTAGACACGAGGGACTTAAAATCCCTTGGGCAGTAATGCCTGTGCGGGTTCGAGTCCCGCTCCGAGCACACTGAATCGCAGTTGATTTTTAATCAGTTGCGGTTTTTTGTTTTTCTAGGGAGTGTCCACACTGGAAGCCAGATGAACAGGCCAATGAGGGAGGCGATAAGGCCTCCTATGGTTCCGGCAGCTAGTGGAAACCAGAAACTTTCTTTCACCTGTCCCACCATGAACGGGATAAAGCCCAGGATGGTACTGATTACCGTGAGGAAGATAGGGATAATCTTAATGTTCCATGCTTTGGTATAAGCCTTTAGCGCCGGCATTCCAGGATGAAGTTTTCGCTGGTTGTTGTATTCGTTCAGGATATAGATGCTGGCATTCACGGTAATACCACACAGAAGAACAAAGCTGGCAAAACCTCCCTGGTCGAAGTTCAGTTTCCAGAGGTAGAAGGTAAGGAACACGCCGATGTAGGAGATAGGTACCCCCAGGATGATGGCCAGCGGCTGTTTCAGGGAATTGAACAGAATGCTAGTGGTGAAGAAGATAATCACCACGATAAGAGCCAGCAGCCAGTACTGTTGCGCGTCTTTCTTGTTCCAACGGAAACTGAAGTCCTGTCCTTCTATGGTATAGCCCATTGGCAGTTGTGCCTGTAGGGTCTGGATGTCTTCTTTCTGGTACTCCTCTGCACGATCACCATTACCCATATAGTCATATTGCAGCCAGAGTACGTATTCCTGGTTTTCTTTGATAATTTTCTGTGCAGCGGGTGTTCGGGTTATCTTGGCCAGTTCAGAAAGCTTGTAGTTTCTTCCGTGAATAGCTATAGGCCTGTTCATCAGTGACCAGGTGTCATAATCTTGGTGTTGAACAGAGGTGAGCCGGAGGTATTCCTGCTGGTTCTCATAGAGAATGCTGCCCGTTATATAGTCGTGCATGAAAAGGGGCTGTAGGGCGGCAAACAGGCTGCTGATGGTTAGCCCTTCCTGCTGTAACCGTTGTTTGTTCGGCTCCAGATAGAACTCGGTGTAATCGTCCCTCCAGCGGGAGTATTCAGAGCGGATAAGCACCTCCTTGATTCGGGGGCGCTGAAGAAGCAGGGCTTTCAACTTCTCTGCCCAGAGGGAGAGCTCTTCATAGTTGTACCCCATCATCTTAATGTGGAACATTCCTGCATTGATAACTGCCGAGTTAGAGAACGGCTGGTCCTCCAGCCCATATAAACTCCAGGAGCCACCGCCTAGTGCCATGGCCTTGGTGGTGGCAGCTGCTTTCAGACTTATGGGAAATACCGTGCGTTTCACGGAGTTCTTGAAATGTACGGAGATGAGGGCTCGGTTGGCACTATAGATGGAGGTCTGGAACTGGCTGATTTCCTTGTATTCACTGAGGAAGGTCTCCATCTTTTTCACCAGGGTGTTCATCTGCTCCAGCGTATTCCCATGGGGTAGGGTGGCATTGATGTAGAGGATAGGTTCTGTTTCGGTGCGGTTAAAATAGCTGCCTTCATACACTTTGTCCACAAAGAGGCGAAGGGTTCCTCCCAGCGCTGTCTGCATCACGGGATACACACCGTCCTTGAACCAGTCTTTGTCTATCAGTTTTTTAGGGATAAGCGATACGGGCAGTCCGAAGATGAGCACTATCACTACGGTGGCTATCACCCTATGACGGCAAAGGAAACAGATGAGCCGTTCATAGAGGTGGGTGAAACGGACTACCCCCCTTTTGATGCGTAGTCCCCATTTTCCCCGTTTTGTTTGGGGGGGAGTATCCAGTCCTAGCCTTTCTACCAGGGCAGGAACCAGGAAGAGGGCTACAGCCAGGGAAACCAGCAGGTTGATGATGACCACAGCGGCAAAGTCCTGCAGGTTCTGTCGGATCTTCTCATCCATGAAGAAGATGATGGCCAGTGCCCCTACGGTGGTGAGTGTGGCGGCCAGGATAGACAGAAAGGCCTTGAGGTTTTTCTCTCTCCGCACATGGTCTGCCATCACTATGGTATTGTCTATTATCAGGTTCAGCGAGATGGTGATGCCTGCCAGCGAGTAGAGCTGTATCTCCAGCCGAAAGAGGTAGTAGAAGATGAAAGCCACTGCCAGGTTTACTGCTAAGCTGATGACGAAGAGTAGCAGATGCCTCAGATTCCACGTAATTAGGGCGATAAACAGCAGAAGGATAAGTACGGTGAGGCTGGTTCTCAGGTAGATCTTGTTCAGTTCCTTCCTGATAGACTCGGTTTCATCGGCAGTAATGTGTGTCTCATAGCCACTTGGGAGATTGGCATCCAGCTCGGCCATCTTTTCTTTTACCAGAGATGAAAGTTCCAGTTGGTTGGCTCCCTCCTCGGCAAAAATGGAGAGATAGATGGAGTTCAATCCGTTGATACGGAAGTACTGGGTAGGCTGAGCTTCCTCGTGGGTTATTTTCAGGACTTTGTCCAGTGCTATAATCTTTCCGCTTCGCGTCTTGACTTGTATTTCCGAGGGGTTGAACCCTTCAGCCTCATCGGCCCCGCTTCGGATAACCTCCAGCCAGTTCCCATCCTGTCTCACTTGGCAAATGCCCAGGAACTCTTTGTCGTAGTGTTGGCGGATGGCCAGCGTTACATCTGCCACACTTAGCCCCAGTTGTTCCAGCTGAAGCTCGTCATATAGCAGCCTCCACTCCATATCGGTAGCTCCGTTCAGTTCTATCTTGTACACCCCTGGAATCTGGGCTAGGATAGGTTTGATGTGCTGCTCCCCGTATCGTTGTATCAGGATAGGGCTGGAGGGGGCGTTCAGGGTATAGGTCATGAAAGGGGTGGCCTCCTCATTGTCGTCGCTGGTCTGCTGTTGGGAGATGACAGGATAGCTGGCCTCTGTCGGGAATTGGCTCCAGGACTGACGAATCAGCATGGAAGCCTCAAAACGGATGGCATCCATGTCGGCATGGCGGTCCAGACGCAGGCTGATGGTACCTTTACCGTTGTCCGATGTGGAGTTGATGTTTTCTACACCCTCTATGCGGGACAACAGCCCTTCCAGCTTGCTCGTCACCTCCTGCTCTACCACCTTGGCCGAGTTTCCCGGCATGCTGAAACTTACCGTTAAGCTAGGTAGGGAGCGCGACGGGTTCAGCTTGACCGGCAGCTGGGGGAGGAGCGCCAGTCCCATCAGTGACAGGCAAAAGAAAGTCACTATGACGGTAAAAGCAGAGAAGGTGTATTTTCTTTTCATGCTCTTTTCCAGAGGCTGAATGTTAACGACTGTATCTTCCTAGGTTGAAGTCAAACTTATCGGAGAGGGAGAAGCCACTCTCAAAGTCGAACAGGGTGAGCTTGCGTATCTTGTAGTAGTCGGCCCAGTAGTTGAGCTGAGCCTGAATGTAGTTCTGCTGTGCCTCCTGCTGACGGTTTTGTGCCAGCGTCATGCTGTTCACATCCACCTTGCCGATGATGAAGCGTTGGCGAGTCTGCTCATAGGCTTGCTCTGCCAGGTCCACCGCCTCTAGGGCACTGGAAAGCATATTCTGCTGCACGTCAAAGTCGCTTAGGGTTGTAAGCAGGTCCTCTTCCAGGCTTACTGCTTCTTGGCGAGCCTGAATGCGGGCTATCTCCAGATTGTTCAATGCCATGTTGTACTTTCCTTTTCTCACACCCCAGTCCATTAGGGGGATGGAGATGGTCAAGGTGGCCAGTTCCTGACTGAGTGGATGTTTATAGACGTTGCTGAAGTTGTCGGCCACCTGGTTCAGTCCCACACTAGCACTCAGACTGGCGTTGAAGCGACTTTGGATCTTGGTCTTGCTCACATTCTGCTCCGCTTCCAGAATGTTCTGCTGCTGTTCCAGATAAGTAGGGTTATTGCTCTGCGCCAGTGCCAGTGCCTGGTCTGAGGCTATATGGATTAGTCCCGTTATGGCTGGGAGTTCCAGCTCTATCTCCGTGTTCTTTTCCAGGTTCAGGAAGACAGCCAGCGACTGCATGGCCCTTTTTACACTGATTTCTGCATTTTTCAGGGTGTTCTCAGCATTGATCTTATCTAGGCGCAGGGTAAGCAGCTCAGCCTGTGATATGGCTGCTATCTTATGTCGCATCCTACCTATGGCATAAAGGGTATCGGTGCTCTCCTGGTTGTCTTTGGCCAGTCGGTACTTAGCCTGTGCCAAGGCCAGATTGAAGAAATGTTTCACAGCCTGTTCCGAAGTAGCCTCGGTGTTGTAGAGGAACTGTTTTTTAGCCTTCTCATACTTTAGCGGTTCAATTTTCTTATCCCATTTGAACGCGTTGAAGCCCAGCAGGTTCTGGGTATAGCCTATACGGATAGGGGTGGCACTGAATTGGCTGGCCTTGTTCACACCGAAGGCCCTCATATAGTCCAGGTCTGTCTCCAGGTAGAAGGAACCACCCAGCGGGTCGAAGTTCTGACTTAGCGTAAGAGCGGCCCCTGCACTGAAGGTCTGCTGGCTACGGTACACATCCCGGTCCAGGTTGGAGTCATAGCGTGTGGTGATGTACCTGTAGTACGATGCCGGTCTGAGGTTCATGCTCAAGCTGGGCAATCTCTCGGCCTTGAAGGAGCGGAACTGCCAGTAGCTGGAAAGGTACCGGTTTTGGGCCATAAAGGCCTGCAGGGAGCTGTCGTTGGCCAGCTCTATGGTTCTCTTCAGGTTCAGTTTCAACTTGTGCTGAGCCTGCAGGGGCAGTAGGATAAATGCTGCCAGGAGTATGAGGATTGTCTTTTTCATTTCTTTCTGTATATGATCCAATAGAGGAGTGGAACATAGAACATACTGATGAGCATACCCACCAGCATGGCGCCTATCATGGCTATGGCCAGCGGCCTTTGGAGTTCCGATCCCATATCGCTGGTAAAGAGCAGCGGCAGCATGGCAAATACGGTGGTCAGGGTAGTCATGATGATGGCACGTAGCCTTCTGCGTCCTGCCGTATGGATAGCCTCCAACAGCGGAACACCCTGCTTGCGCAGCTCGTTTACACTGTCTATTTTCAGGATGGAATCGTTCACCACTATACCGCATGCCACTATGATACCTATGGCAGACATTAGGTTCAGGGTCTGCCCAGTGAGCAGCAGGAACAGCAGTGCAAATGCTGTGTCCATAGGAATCTCTGCCAGCACGATGAGGGGCTGAAGGAAGCTCTCAAACTGGGCACTGAGGATGAAATACATGAGCAGCACACTGATAAGCAGGATGATGACCAGCTCGCCCATCATCTTGCGATTCTGGAAATAGCTTCCGCTGAATGTCAGATCCCAACTGCCGATTTTCTCTACTAACTCCCTGATTTTGCCCATGAATGATGGCACATCCTTCACTTCCTGGAACCTCAGTGGGATGTGTTCCCCGTTACGTCCTGCCTCTATAATCTTAAGGTCTTGTCTTTGCTGGGCAGACACTAGGCTCTGGAGGGGAACATAAGCTTGAGGGGTAGAAGAGTTACGCACCAGTGTTTCCCTCAGTACCTGCTCCACGGTCTTTTCGCTTCCTGCAATGGTTATGGGAAGGTATTGCTGGTAGGAACGCAGCGTGGTTACCTGTTCATTCTGGAATGCCGTTTTCAGGGTCTGGCTCACTTCGTCATAGCTTACCCCATAGAGCAGCAGCTTATTTCGGTCAATTTTCAGTTCTATCTGCTCCTTGAAGGCTATGCCCTCTGGCTCCAGGCCGGTGGTGCGCTCGGCTTCAGCCTCCAGCTGCATGATTTCCTCCGGGGTGGGAGCCACCAGTTTCTGTGTTTTCTGTAGCTGAACCACCACATCGGGTTCTCCAGTCACGAACAGTTTCTCAAAGATATTCATGGGTGGAGAGAAGGACACGCTGGCTTCAGGATAGTGTTGTTTCAGGTATTCAGCCAGCCTCTGCTGAAGTGGAGCTATCTGGTTAGGCTTCTCCGTTTTGAAATACAGTTCAGCCTCGGTGGTTCCCTGGCCACCTTCACTGCCCAGCACAAAGTCTTGAAGGCCCACATAGGCAGTGTGTTCAGTCACCTGGTTGTTCACCTCTTTCTGCAGGTTGTTCACCCGGTTGCTGTTCTCACTCACATGAATGTTTTCATTCCAGTCCACCTTCATCACCAGTTCATTCTGATCTATCTCTGGCATACGGGCTATCTCCAGTACGAAGAAGAGCAGCACACAGAGTGGAATAGTGAGTGCCCCCACCAGCAGCCACAGTTTTTCATGCGAAAAGACTTTGTTGATGCCTTTTTCATACCATGCTTCCATCTTGGAATTGTTCACCCATTCATGCTTGCTTTCTGCCTTTTGTTTCCTCAGCCCTGTGCGGTAGGCCAGCAGGTAGAGCACGGGCAGCAGTAAGATTCCGGTGAAGTAAGAGGTGAGCAAACCAGTAGAGATGGAGAACGCCTGGTCCATGAAGATGGCTCCTGCTATTCCGCTCATGAACACCAGGGGCACAAATACGGCTATGGTAGTGAGTGAGGAACTCAGCATAGGGGTAATCATCTCGGTGGTACCCTTGGCTGATGCCTTTCTCAGGGTCAGCCCCTTGGCCCTCCATTGCCCTATATTCTCCGTTACAATGATGGCATTGTCTATCATCATACCCACTGCCAGAATCAGTCCAGAGATGGAGATAATGTTCAGGGAGACCTTGCACAGGTAGAAGAGGAAGAAGGTGATGACCACGGAGGTCACCATGGAAATGCCTATCACCAGTGGAGATCGCAGGTCGCCAATGAACAGGATGGCTACGATGAAGATGAGGATGAATCCTAGGACGAAGTTTTGCTTCAGGTTGGAGATGGTATAGTCTAGCAGCTCGGTCTGGTTCCGGCTGATGGTAAACTCTATATCGGGATAGACTTCGGTGAAGTAGTCCAGTGTCTCTTGGAGCCCTTCTTTCAGCCCATCCATGTTTTCTTCGCTCTGCTTGATGATAGCCAGGGTCACGGCACGTTTCCCATCAGCCACAGAACGTCCCATCTCATTTTGGGAAACCTCTTTTACCTGGCAGATGTCTTTCAGCTGCAGGATATGTCCGTTTTTGGTCAGGTAGATATTCTCCACATCCTCAGCGGTCCTGAGCAGCGAGGCTATTCGTATGTTGTATTCATAGTATCCGTCGCGCACCAGCATGCTTCCAGGCTCCACGTTGTTGCTTTTCAGCACGTTCTCCAGTTCCTCTATGGTGAGTCCCAAGCTCTGCATCCGGTTCATGTCTGGAGTGAGTTGGACCATACGTTTGGGAATGCCGGTCACATCGGCCATGGCCACCTGGGGGAGCTGTTCTATGCGTCTGCGTATGACGTTCTCTGCCAGTTCGCCCAGATTCAGGAATGCCTGTTCACTGGTTTGCTGGAAAGCGCTGTCGCTTTTCAGGGTCAGGTTCAGGTAAAAGACAGGAATATCGGTAGCGCTGGCCTTGATGGCTTTAGGGCGCACGGCATCCTTGGGGAGGGAATTCATCACACCGTCTATCTTTTCGTTCACCTCCACGAAGGCCAGATCCGTTCTTGTGCCGAATTGGAAAGACAGGTGAATGATGCCACTTCCGTCGCGGGTCTCACTCTTAATCTCGTTCAGGCCTGAAAGTTGCAGCATGGCACGTCTGAGTGGAGCCATACGGGTGTTTTCCAGTTCCCTGGCCGAGATATTTTCCCCCTCCACCTGGATAGTTATCTGCGGTATGGCTATGTCGGGCAGCAAGGAAACAGGCAGCGTGAAATACGCCACCACACCCACGATGAAGCAGGCCAGAAAGGCCATCAGCACTGAGATGGGTCTCTTAAGCAGGAATTCTACCATACCTGAATCTATGCTTTATTTTACCACTTTCACTTTGGTCTCGTGGGCCAGGTTCACGTTTCCCGTGGTAATGACCAGTTCCCCTTCCTCCAGGTCCCGGCTGGTCACCGTATATTCCGTGAGATTCTCCAGGCCGGTGGTCACATATTTCCACTGAGCCATGCCATCTTTCAGGGTAAAAAGAACCTGCCTTCCAGAACGCTGCACAACGGCAGTCTTAGGAACCACCCACTGGTTTGGCACATCACGTTTTACACTTATGCGCACGTTCATACCATCGAATAGCCCCGTGCTTCCCGATACTCTAGCTTTTACGTTCACCATACCGTTTTCATTCACTACAGGGTTAATCTCAGAGATGGTACCCCGGGCAGATATTTCCGGCATGGCGTATGGAACGATGTCCACCTCATCGCCTCTTTTCACCAGCGCCAGTTCATTTTCCAGGATGGTAAATTCCACCTCCATGGAGCTGTTGTTTATAATCCGGCAGAAAGGTTCAGAGGTAGGTTTGTTGTGCACCTTTGTAAAGAGGTTGGCCACCACACCGCCTATGGGTGCGGTAAGTGTGGCATGCTGCAGTTCATACTTAGCCAGTTCCAGTTCCTGCTTTATTCGGTCATGACCGCTCTTTACTTGAGCCAGTTTCAGCACCTCGGCAGGGACATTGTTCATGTTATCTGGGTTATAGCCCTGGCCTATGAGTACGTCCTTCAGTTCCAGATTGGCCTGGTTCAGGCTACTTTCTGCCTGTGCCACCCTGTTTTGCAGTGTGTAGGTATCCAGGTCGGCCAGCCTTTGCCCGGCAGCCACATGGTCTCCGTTCTTCACGTAGATGTGGGCTATGCGCTCTGTGGTGGAACGGAAGTTGAGGTCCACATAACTTCCGGCAGTGACTTTTCCATTGCTTACCAGTTCATGATGGAAGGTTTGTGCCTTCAGTTCCATCACAGTTACTTCGGGAGGGGAATCGGGTAGTACCGTTTCTACACCCTCCTTCTCGGCAGTATTTTTTGTATCATTAGTACACCCCGTCATTAGGCAGCATACCAAACATGCCAGAAGCGCTGATATCTGATGAAGTTTTTTCATTCCTTTATACTAAAAATCTGTTTTGAGACTGAATAGTTCTTTCTTTCATGCAAATTTAAAAAAAAAGTGTTTTTTTTTCAAAATATTGCAAGGTTTTACTGCAAATGCCCTTTCTTCTCCATTACTCTAAATTACTCAATATCTTTTCCAGATCATATAGACAGTATGAAGTTTCGGGGTCATAGCACCTCATAATAAGCGTCTTATGATCCTCTGTGACGGCCAAGCGGGAGCCGCGTCTGTCAAGGTGAAGTCTTCGTAATTCCTTCCCATCCTTCTTTCTAAAAACGATTAGAGTCTCTGGAAGAGTTGCGCCAGGGTCTTCTAATATACCTTTTATGCCGGGGTCAAGCTTTCCGCTATAGGTTGCCAGAACGTATTCACCTACCGTAGTTAGTCCGCCAAAGCCTTCCAGGTTCTTCTTTATATCCCGAAATAATCGCCCATCCTCTATCTTATACTGAGGCTCCGACAGATACTGCTCCCATACCAGTGTAGCTTCTCCTCTGTCATTGACATCATACCGTGCCAGGTAGCCGAAGGAGTCCCCTCCGAAGTACACACTGTTTTCTGATACTTCCAGACTACCTGTCAGCCTCATATAATCTATTACCTCGTTATATTCCCCTATCACGGGTATTTTCCCGAACCTTCCGGCCTCTTTCCCAGAGGCGTCAAGTAAAATGAAGAACGGATACTTTCCTGAAAGGGGCTGACCTACGTAATAGCCGTTCTCCAGCCTTCTCATATTGAAGAAATAGGTGTCGTCCTTCGTCTTTACAGGCAGACTATAGGCATACTGGTAAGTTGTAGTCTTTTCCTTTCTGGATAGTACCTGTATTCTTCTGAAAGTAATGTCGTAGGCATAGATGGTATCATTGTCTAGGGTTTTACCGGCAAAATCCTGGTTGAAGAACTCACCAGGCCCGGTGCCAAAGTAGCCAAACTTGTCGATAAACTGTTTTGACTCAAGGTCAACAACCCTATAGGCACAATCTTCCACTTGTAGTGCGTTAGACAGGAACAAGTTCTTCCCAATAGTGAAAAAGTACGTACAGTTTGAACTGAAAATCAATGAATCGCTTAATAACGTTCCTGAAATGCTGTCGGTTTCAGTTACTGTAGTTTGCTCGGCCTTGCCGGAACATGAAGCCAGGGCAAAGATGCAAGCTGTCAATAAAATACTAAAAGATGTCTTTTTCATGGTTTTTCTTATCATTTATCTCTTTCCATCCCCTCCGCAGTCCTCACAGGTCTCTTGAATTTCACCGTAGCCCTCGCAAGCCTCGCATTCCACTTTCACCTCGCCATATCCGCCACACTCGTCGCAGGCTGTCTGTCCGTCCCCGTTACAAGACTTGCAATCATTATATCCTTTGCCAGAGCAAAACAGACATTCCTCACCCAGGGAGTCATAGCCGTTTCCGCCACAGTGAAAGCAATCCTCTCTGCCACTGCCCAGGCACGTAAGGCATTCTATATAGCCATTGCCGTCACAAGCTTCACATTCAGCCATGGTATATCCCTTACCATCGCAATCCTCACATTCCTGCACTATGTATCCAGTTCCCTCACACGTGTCACAATCTCCCGAAGAACCAGACTTTCCATTACATGAAACCAGTGACAGCATCAGTAAGGCAACTATGCTTACGTAAAAAGTATTTTTTCTCATGGATCTTGATGCTATAATTACAGGGCAAAAATATAAAAAGATTGCCGGATTAGGGGGAAGTTAGTTGGGGAATTTCTTTAATTTTGCAGAGGTAATAAGAATTTGGTATGAGACATTTAAGTCCTAATGAGTTTCACGAGTACTTAGTCAATCATGACGAGTGCTTCTTTTTCAACCCACGTGTAAACCTTGCTTTCCGGTGCATTGATAAAGATGGGGGCACAAACTATTTCTGCAAGCGAGAGGGCTGTCCTGAGAAGGAAATTCGCTACGATGATGAGGATTTCAATGAGTCGTGGCTGTTCAGCACGGTTCTAACGAAGGAAGAGTATGAGAGGTTCTAGTAGCCTTTTAGAGGTTCAAACCTCGGCTTGTCAACTATTACCCCCTTTGACGTGATTTTTAGTGTGATAAAATCAAACCACGTTTCAAGAAACCCGTAGAACTCTTTCATTGAGATTTCATCAGCAAAATCCTCTTGGGTATATTCCCATTTCAGATCAATAACATCGGTGAAATGGAAATCAAGAAAGACTTCTACCTTCTTTCGGTCATACTCGATGCCTTCACAGCAAGGAGGGTTAATTGTCACGTCAAGCTGTCTTTTCTCGCTGTTCCAATGAATCTCTGTTACTTTCGAAAAGTGAAATTGCCATTCATCGTTTTCTTTAAGGAAGACCTCTATATTTTCAATTCCTGTAACGAACTTTACGGCATCGTCAGTTATCATTTTGGCTGATTTTCGCATAGACATATTTTACGTTTTCCAAAGATGTTTACTATTCGGGGTAACTTTACATGTCAAGTGGGAGAGGTTCTAGTAGAAATAGTCCTCTTTATTTATACCCTTTTCGTTGAATTTTATTTTTATATCTCTGCCTGTTTTCTTCCTTTTGCTTTTCTATAAGTTCAGGATCTGTTATTGCTTTTTTGTTTTCCTCATTCTGAATCCTTAGCTCTTCAGGAGAAAGCTTAACTATTTGTCCATCCGAAATGCCAATGTCAGTATAAGTAGTATATTGTGTATAATTTTTGAGCTCCTTCAAGTTTATTTCTCCTTTTGCATAGGCTTCTTTCATCTCCTTCCACAATGCCAAGTCTTCCGATTTGCTGGCATTAAGGTATAGCTGGTCATCTCCCAGGTCTTCGGTACTTAAAAATGAATCAGCATATAAAACCTCGGTTTTTTTATCCACATAGCCCATATATACTCCATTCACTGTGATGAAGTACATTTGTCTATGATTAATATCGGTTCCGTAGATTTTACTCATGTCCGCCAGTAGTTTAGGTCTGCTACAACCATTTAGGAACATTTGTTTACACACATCCAGATAATCAGTTTCAGGATCCATGCCCATACGCTCTTTATATCTAGCCATGGCGTGAGCACTATACATGATAACACGCGGCTCTGAATCAGTGATTAAGACAGGAGTTTGTTTCCTTAAATCTTTCATCACCATAAAGCTAGCAATAGAAGTTACGTCAAAGTTTATCTTTGCTGGTTTTATTCCAATAGGAAGCTGGTAGAGAGTAGCTTCGGGCAACTTCAACATGCCCCATATAGGAGGAATTTCTGCTCCCTTCTTAAGCAGAGAGATAATAGCTCTTCTATATTTATTCTTTAGAAGACCAGCAAGGCGCAGGCTAAGTTCTTCTCTATGCTCGTCAAAGAAACGCTGAAATTCTTTGTTTGTACTTTCTGATGTTATCATGTTGGGTGATGGGTAATTTATCTTGGGTAGAAGAATTAATATCTACTCCTCATAAGGTTCAACTGAGACAATAGCTATTTTTCGTGCGGAAATACGAACATTGATTTCATCCATCAAGAAATCCATACTGCCTTTCCAATAATCAATATTTTGATTTTTATTTTCCCGAATAGTCAGGCAAGTTGTAAAATTGCATATCTGGTTCTTGATGCGGAATTCCCTAATATCTTCCAGATGGAAAACTACAATAATGTCCTGAGTCTCATCATTCTCATGACTCCAAGTTTTTAATGCAATATCAACCTGCCCATAGTAATCCCCAGGACTATAGTTCATATACAAGATTGTGGAGTCATGAAAATCTTCATCCACACTATCTGGAAGTTTTTCAATGCCAGTGATTCTGTTTCGAACTTTATTGTCTATCATGTTATTTCAGATATAGTATTTTCCTGTCAAGTGGGGACAGGTTCCATTTGGCAATTACAACACACAAGCCCATCCGAACTTGCGCACCAGTTCCTGCAGAAGGTTGCGGTCCTTTACCGGAATAGTAAGTTCCACCGTTTCAAACTTGGAATCCGATGCACTGGCATTGCTGCCAGCAGATTCCAGTTCATATTGTGCCTGAGCTGCCAGCAGAATCTTTGCCGGAATACCTATGGCACGCTCTATCTTTACTGCCATATCTGCACTAAGCGCACGCTTCCCACGGAGCAGTTCACTCAGATGGGAGGGCTGAGTACCCAGCATCTGGGCAAATTCCTTCTGGTTGATACCCCGTTCCCTCAGTTCCGGCTTGATCATCATTCCGGGATGAACCGCCATGAAAGGTGCAGGAGTTTCATTTTTTGTTTCCATAATTATACCGCAAAAATATAAAAAGATTCCCAAATCAGGGAATTAATTTGGGAATTTCTTTAGATTTTAACACACCATTTGATAGTTTAAGGGATGGGGTAGGATGGACTGAAATTGTCAATTCTTTCCAATTCTTTCAAAATTGGAAAGAATTTTAGCTTTTGTGGGCTTGGAATTTGAAGTCGTGAGTGACGCTCACGAGTTGAACACTGTCAGTGTTAAAAGGGGAGAGGTTCCAATAGAGGTTCACTCCGCAGCCTTCATCCACGCTTCATCCATCGGGGTGTACATGTTCACCACGTTATCATCCTCGTAGTTGTCTTCATCGTCGGCCCACTGGTTACACTGGTCCATGACCATCTGGAGGGCTTGTTCCTGGCCTTCGGGTGGGTATTTGTAGTGCTTGAGCAGTCGTTTCACCATCACGCGCATCTTGGCACGGGCGCTCTCTTTCTGTTTCCAGTCTATGGTGCGGTTTTTCCTCAGTTGCTCTGTCAGGGCTTTGGTGAGTTCCACCAGCTGGTCGTTGGAATAGAAGTCCTTGATGGCTTCCGGGCGAGTCAAGGCATCGTAGAAGGCTTTTTCTTCCTGCGACAGTCCCAGGCTGTTCCCTTCTTCCTCGGTGGCCTTTATCTCTGCAGCCAGTTTCAGCAGGTGTTCTATGGTGTCGGCATTGGTAATGTGGCCGTTTATATATTGGTTCATGGTCTCTCGCAGCATATCGGAGAACCTGGCGCTCTGTACCAGGTTGGTACGCTTGTAGAGGCTCACACGCTCTGCCAGCAGGCGTTTCAGCAGTTCCACGGCCATGTTCTTCTGCTTCATCTTCTGAATGCCTTTCAGGAATTCCTCGTCAAACAGGGAGAACTCCACTTCCTTGCCTTGGAAGATGTTGATCACCGTGCCATCGCTCTTCACACTCTGCTTCAGCAGGTTGGATATCTGCTGATTGATTTCTTTCTTGTGAATCTTCCCGGGTGCCTCCCATTTCAGCAGCAAGCCACGCACGGCATCCATGAACACCACTTCCAGAAGCTCCGTCTTGGAAAGTAGGGATTTGCATAGGGTGACTGAATTATGCAGCAGGGCACTCTCCTTCAGGAAGTTCTTCTTGGCCTCTTCCTTGCCCACTTCCAGGAAGAAATTGGCAGCATCCTTTATCAGGTCCACTCTGTCGGCATCGGTGGTTGTATAGAACGATGTGTACTTGAAGCCATGGAGAAGGTCTTGGCAGATTTCCCGTTTCTCCTTGTAGGTGAAGTGTGCAGTCTTGGCAATGTCCGGGTTACCGAAGCGTTTCTGGTCGCGCCCCGTGTAATCCTTCATGGCACGTTGCAAGGCCTGTGCTATTCCTATATAGTCCACTATCAGACCACCTTCCTTGCCAGGGAACACTCGGTTCACACGGGCAATGGCCTGCATCAGGTTGTGTCCGGCCATCGGCTTGTACACGTACATGGTAGCCAATGACGGCACATCGAATCCCGTGAGCCACATATCCACCACGATAGCTATCTTCATCGGGTCCTTGTCGTCCTTGAACTTCTTGGCCAGCTCCTTTTTGTAGTGGTCGTTCCCTATGTACTTCGACCAGCTTTCCGGGTCTTTGTTGCTCGATGTCATTACCACCTTCACCTTCTCCTGCCAGTCCGGTCTCAGCTCCAGGATACGGAAGAATATCTTCATGGCAATGGTACGGTTGTAAGCCACTATCATGGCCTTGCCTGTAAGCTCATTGGCCCGGTAGTTCTCATAGTGTTTCAGAATATCATCCACCAGCGAGTTGATGGTTTCCTTGGCACCCAGCACGGCATCCAGGTGGCTCAGGTTCTGCTTGGTCTTCATCACCTGGCTTTCCTCATCGCCTTCCTCCAGCAGTTCAAACTCAGTATCCAGCTGTTTCAAGATATCGTCATCCAGTTTCAGGTTCACCACACGGCTCTCATAGTAAACCGGACGGGTAGCCCCATCTTCCACAGCCTGAGTCATGTCATAGACATCTATATAGTTTCCGAAAACCTCCTGCGTATCCTTATCCCTGTTGCTGATAGGTGTTCCGGTGAACCCTATGAACGAAGCATTCGGCAAGGCCTCACGCATCAGCCGTGCGAAGCCCTTCTTCATGCGATTATCCTTACTGTCCCAATGCTCGTCACCATACTGGCTCCGGTGCGCCTCGTCGGTCATGACGATGATGTTCTTGCGCTGGCTCAATGGCCCTTCTCCCTCCTCAAATTTCTGAATGGTAGTAAAGATGATTCCACCAGCCTTGCGGTTCTTCAGCAGGGAGATAAGGTCCTCCCGACTGTCGGCAGTCTCTGGGGTCTGACGAAGGAACTCCCGGCAACGGCTGAACTGTCCTTGTAGCTGCTGGTCCAGATCCTTTCTGTCCGTGACCACCACGATGGTTATTTCCGGGAACTTCTGTATAAGCTGGTGTGCAAAGAACACCATAGAAAGGCTCTTTCCTGAGCCTTGTGTATGCCAGAACACACCTATCTTGCCATCACCCTTCACAGCCGGGTAGGTACGCATTACGGCCTTCTTCACGGCATAATACTGATGGTAGCAAGCCAATATCTTAGCCACAGCCCCCTCGTTCTTGTCGAAGCAGATATAGTCGTGAATGATTTCCAGCAGACAGTCTTTCCGGAAGATGCCCTCAAAGAACGTGCGATAGTCGGCAAACTGAGTGGATTCATAGCTTCCGTCCTTGGTTTTCCACTCCATGTAGCGTTCCTCTTTGGCCGTGATGGTTCCAGCCTTGGTCTTGGCCATGTCGCTGATTACGTTGAACGCATTATAGGTAAAGAGCACCGGGCATTTCTGCTGATAGTTCTTTATCTGCATGTAAGCATCGTGTGCCTTAGCTCCCCCGCTAGGAGTTTTCAGTTCTATCACCACCAGAGGCAATCCATTGATGAGCACAGCCAGGTCCAGTCTTATCTTATTGTTCTTTTCCTCCACTCTCCACTGGTTCACTATGAGGAACGAGTTTGCATCCACATATTTATAGCTCACCAGTTTCACCCGGTAAGTACGCATTTCACCATACCAGGGAATTTCGGCTTCCAATCCGTTCTGCAGGGCATCCATGAACTTTTCGTTGTTCTGAATTAGGGTGAAGTCGTTCATGTCATAGAGTTTGCGCAAGGCCTCGTCTATGGCTTCCTGGGGTATTCCGGGGTTGATGTTCCGAATCTGCTTTTCCAGCTCTTCCCGGTAGTATGGTTCATGGGGGTCACGATCCACATCGTACCCCGATTTGTACGTGTAACCCAAATCTTGAAAGAGCTTGATGAGCGCTTTCTCATAGGTCTCTTCGGTGAAATGTATCATATTCATAACAACAAGGTTATTACTGGCTTTTATACTTCTATTTCTCCAGACATTAGCTTGGGAAGCAGGGTGTCACGGGTTTTAGCAAGCATTTCATTTTCTTCAAGATTCCTAAACATCAACAATCCAATAGGTTCTATAAGAGAATTGAAATTTGAAAGAATTTCTTCACTTGGAATTACAATTCTCATTTGTTTTACACTTTCACGGGGTAATTCTGTTTGACCAGTACTACCCACAGCCATGTTTTCTATTTCTAATTGCCGATTTAACAAATTACGACCTATATAAAATTTATAAATAGAATCTTTTGCCCTAACTACAGTCAAGTGCGAATCAAAAGCAACATTACTTGAATCAAAATAAATAATTCCAACACGACCCAAAGAACCAATGCCTGTAGAATTTATTAATACATCCCATTGCTTCACTTTCTTTTCCGTTGGAGATTTTAGTTTATGTAATCTGGCATTCTTCATAGAAACAATATTGTTTCTAACACAAGTTTGCCCTAAAACCCACTGGTCTGTTTCGTCACTATATTTAGGGGATAAACCTCTTGAAATAAATGAACAAAGGGATTCTAAAGTCCCCACTTTCCACCCTTTAGGAATTCTTCCCAACTCACTATCTTCAAACTCTCCATCTTGGAAAGGTTCAAAATCTACAAACCAACTCTTAAACAAAGCCTGTGCTTGTGCTTCCAGATTCGCATTAATCTTATTGTTGTTTTCTATTTTAGCGTCTAGGGAGGAAAGAATGGAGGCTATTTTTTGCTGAAGTAAAATATCTGGTGCTTTTACAATTATGTTTTGTATATTTTTTATTGGCAACTTAGCTTGAACTGCTCCAACAATACCTTTTTGAATTTCCTGTTTCCCTAATTCAGAAATTAAATAATAATAAAGAAACTCTTTATCAAAATTGTTTATATCAATTAGTTTAACACAATTTTCTGTTAGGTTTGCATTATTCAAAGATTTACCTACAATAGCAACTAAGCCAATAGTTCCAACTATAGAAATAATTATATCTCCTGTATTAACAATATATCTCGATATAAGTTTTTGCGTATCATCATCAACATATTCATATGAGGAATCCAACTCTAAAACTTTCTTTAACCCTAAATCACGAACACGGATATATGGATGTGAATTAGGAGAAGAGACAAGATTCACACCTTTAGGTAGCCTCTTTCCTCCTTTTATGGTTGCAATATCTCCTAAATGTATTTCCTTCCACTCCATCATCAAATAATCTTATCTTTTAAAATACCAGCAAGACCAATAAAGAAAGCAACTGCAATAGAAGCCCAGGTTGCAATTTGCTGATTTCTATACCTAATATCTTCTTCTGTCTTAAACCCATTCTTTACTAATTCTCTGAGTTCTTGACTAACCGCATAAGACATTCTAAGATTCCTTCTTATTGGTAATAGTTCTTCCGGGCAATTTGTATAAGTGTATATATATGAATCATTTCCTACTTTCCAGTATCTCCCAAATTGAGGTAAATACACTTTTTCACGCCCATTATTAATAGAAATAAGAGAACGTTTAACTTCAACAGCATTTTTTCTTCCTATAACGCAGGGAAATGAATGGCCCATAGGAACTGGAATTATATATCGTTCTTTTACTAATAAATCTATCAAAGAAACTAATTCGGTAACTAATGCATAAATTTCTTTTTCGTTCTTATATTTTTCTTGATTATAAAACACAAGATTTTCTCTTTCGTAAGGAATTATAGCCACTTCCCGTTTCTCCAATAATCTGCTTTCATTCAAGACTTCATCAATAGAATTTACAGAGTCATTGTATTTCACAAGGGCTCTCATAAACTCTTTTTCTATTTTCTTGAATTTCATACGCTCTTAAATTTCAAACCCAATATTCCCCAACTGTTTCTTGATTTCTTCCATAAATGAGAACTACTTTTCTTTATTGTCTTCTTCTGAACCTTCAGACAACAGAAAGTCACTCGCCTTGGTATTTGAGATAATGCTTCGGCCAAGTTTGCTCTCCAGTTGATTACGTGCAGCTTTAGCTACGCTACCGCCATCTTTTGCCACTTGGGTTTGTGCATTAAAACCTTTAGGGTCACGTTGTTTGGAAAGTTCTGTGGCTGAAGCTTCCGCCAAGATATTGAGGGCTATCTCCAGATTAGTCATATTGTCGCGCAGATTCTCCTTCTTCAGTCCCTTGAATTGCTTGAATTGCTTGGTGGTAAAACCGCTCCACTCTCTAGTGATGATGTCTGTAAGTGAAGCATATTCCAATCCTTCCTGCACGCCTGTACGTTTCCATTCATCGGTCAGTTCTTTTCGAACCTCAATACTTTTGATGCGCTGGTTAATCCATGCGTCGCTGTAACCTAAGCGTTTGTAATCGATAATGGCCTGGTCGATGCTCAGTTCAGGGTCTTGCATCTGGTCAATGCGCTGACTGGCAACCTGTGCCATCCATTGTTTGAATGGCTCAGCCTTGGGCGAAGGAATGGATTGGATGATGCGGAAAAGTTGTTCTGTATCAGCCACATCGGTCAAGCGCATCTTGCCGTCAGCAGCACGCATTTTCAACTGGTGACAATTTGTCACCGTTTCATTCCCTTCCTCTTTTAATCGCTGTTTTAGCTTGTTCCAATACTTGCGTGCTGTTAAAGCATCTTTGCTATCGGTCAGCACTCCACACACATCTACTACAGAGAAGTACCACTTCTCTTCCTGATCGTCCCATGCAGTACGAATTTTACTATCTTGGAACAGTTGTATTGCTTGTTTCTTTGTCATACAGTTCTATTTGATAAATGAGAATTTATAGGTTTCTGATCAATGATAAATCACCACTTGACAAAACTTTGAAATTGCGCTCTATTTTCTCAATGTCCCAATCCCACCATTTCAGTTGCAGCAGAAAGGCGATGAATTCGTCGTCAAAACGCATCCTGACCACTCGGCACGGATTACCCACAGCAACAGCG
>ONDM01000017.1 GCA_900316585.1 uncultured Prevotellaceae bacterium
TTGGAACGCCATGAGGTGAAAGACTCTTCCATCATTGCCAATCGAGAAAAATACAAGTGTCAAGAGAAGGTTAACCGACAGTTAAAGCAACTTGCCAAAGAGTATGGTATTAAAGTGGTTTGCACAAATGATGTTCATTTTGCTAATCAAGACCAGGCAGAAGCTCATGACAGATTGATCTGTTTGGGAACAGGTAAAGAACTTGAAGAACCAAATAGAACCTATTATTCTAAGCAGGAATGGCTTAAAACCTATGATGAGATGGCCACTGTTTTCGAGGATATTCCAGAGGCATTATCCAATACACTTGATATACTGAATAAGATTGAGCTATACAGCATCGATCATAAGCCTGTATTGCCAGCATTTCCAATTCCAACTGAATTCGGAACAGAAAAGGAGTGGCGCGAGAAATATACAGAAGAATCTCTTCTGCATGATTTTTCTTGTGATGAAAATGGTGAAAAATGCATGTCTGAAATAGAATGCATCGAAAGGATTAACCGATTAGGAGGAATAAACGAGTTATATCAGATTATGTTAGAGCATGACTATCTGGAAAAGATTTCCATGGATAGAGCATATCAGATATATGGAAAACCTTTGCCGTCAGATGTGGAGGACAGGCTTCGGTTCGAGTTACATGTCATAAAGACAAAAGGGTTCTCCAGATACTTTCTGATAATGCAGGATCTAGTAAACTCGTTGAGAAGTAACTATGGTGTAATGGTTGGACCAGGTCGTGGTTCTGCAGCAGGTTGCTTGGTCTCATTCTGCTTAGGAATAACTAGGATAGATCCTTTGAAATACGATTTGCTATTTGAGCGTTTTATCAATTTGAATCGTGATGTTTTACCTGATATTGACATAGACTTTGATGAAGAAGGACGTTTTCTTGCTCATAAATATCTTGAAGACAAGTATGGGAAGGATTGTTGTGCCCATATTGTCACATTCGCAACAATGTACCCCCAAAGAGTCATCAAGAATGTAGCTAAACTGGAAAAAATCCCAGATTCAGTGTCGGAATCCTTATGCGAAGAGATACCTCCATATCTGCCGAATTGGATGAGAATGAATATGACGAACATTTGTCTTACTGTCCCAGCCTTTAAAAAGGCAGAAAAGTCACGGAAACCAGCTATGAGAAATCTAATCAAGTATTCTAAAATACTGGAAGGAGCGATTTGTGGAACAGGTGTTCATGCTTGTGGGTTTGTTGTCAGTCAAGGCCCAATAAGCGACTGGGCTCCTGTATTTACTACTGACAATCCAGATGAGAAAGGGAATAGTATTGTCTGTACTCAGTATGATGGAATGCGCATTGAGTCTACTGGCCTTGTGAAGATGGACTTTTTAGGACTGAAAACACTTTCAGAAATAAAGAATGCTCTCTTGAACATTAAATATTCTCGTGGAATTGACATCAATTTGGATGAGATTCCTATAGACGATCCCAATACTTTTGAACTATATCAACAAGGTAATACCATTGGTGTTTTCCAGTTTGAATCATCAAGCATGAGGAAGTGGCTTCGTTACCTCCTGCCAACAGTGTTTGATGACCTTGTTGCTTTGAATGCTCTTTATCGCCCAGGTCCGATGGACTACATTCCAGCATTCGTATCAAAAAAGAATGGAAGAGACAAAATTACCTATGACATTCCATGTATGGAGAAATATCTAAAAGATACTTATGGTGTAACTGTGTATCAGGAGCAGATAATGATGCTCTCCCGTCTGCTTGCGGATTTTACCAGAGAAGAAAGTGACATCCTGCGCAAAGCTATAGGTAAAAGGAAAAAAGATATCATAGATGTACTAAAACCCCAGTTCATGGAGAGAGGAAAGAAGAATGGGCATAATCCTAGATTATTGGAAAAGATATGGAAAGATTGGGAACATTTCGGTTGCTATGCCTTTAACAAGTCTCATGCAGTCTGCTATACATGGATTGCCTATCAGACTGCATATCTCAAAGCTAATTATCCTGTTGAATATATGGCTGCGATAATGGAATCCCGCAAGAGTCAAAAGTCAGAACTTAATATTCTCATTAAGGAATGTAAGCGTATGGGGTTATGCCTCGTTTCTTCAGATGTCATAGATAAAGATAATATTAAAATAGTTGGTGATGTAATACATTTAGGAAAGAAATTAATGAAATAATTATATCTTGTGCCTTAAAACGGCATAACCCTGAGCTATCTTTGCAGTATATTATTCATTTAAATAAAAAAAGTGATTATGGCAACAAAGATTTTAAGTAATGATTTCATGCACCAGACGGCAGTTTCTGAGGCATGGAAAGAACTCTCCGAAAATTTCTCGTGGTCAGAAGCATTGTTGGAGAAATATCAGGATCAAGTCGATTGGCATGAGATTTCATGTAACAGTAACGTGGTATGGACTGTTCCCATGGTTCAGAAGTTCAAGAATCGAATAGACTGGAACAAGTTTTCTGAATATGCTAGTGAAGCTGTCATGACAGAACCCTTCCTGGATGCCTTTAAGGAGAAATGGAATTGGAGTGAACTGTCAGATAATAGAAATCTAAAAATGACACATGAATTGCTGGAAAAGTATGCAGACAAATGGGATTGGGAACGTATTATCAACATCTACCCTCATCATCTGTTTGAAGATACGGGTATGGAGTTCTATGAGAAATACAAGAATTACATACCCACTGGTAAACTCCAAAATTCCAGCCTGTGGAATTGTATTGTTGAGCAACTGAAGATACAATTAATGGCTGAGATAACAGCCTAATATTAACTTTAAAACAAAAAAGTTATGCCACTCTGGAAAATTTCTGCAAAAAACAATTGGAACTGGGGTTCCGGAAAACAATTGGTAAAAGGGATGTTTATTGAAATGTCAACTCAGACGACAACACCCCCACTTGGCCAGACAAAGAATCAAGAAGCTATTGCACGGGCTTTTAACACCAAGTATTCTACCAGTTTTGATAAGTCCAAGATGACTATGTCATATTTGACGTGTGAGAAGATCGGTTAGTTCTTTAGGTGGGTGTGGCGGCGTTCACGCCCACCTCTATATTAACTTTTGGTTAAGTAATCGGATCTGCACAATACTCACGGCGGCCACAGTTCTTGCAGAACTTACCTATCCAGACATTGTCAAATTGCTCAAGTGCTGCCTCTATCATTTCTTTATAGAACCACTCTCCTTGGGGTGTTCTACCCCTCTTCTTATCCTGCCGAAAAATCATCTAATCTATCTCGAACCCAGCCGAAGGTCTCGGCTATCTCTCGGCTCGGTCAATGCAAGGCCTATGCTACGACTTTCAAACGACCTTGCTACGATATATTTGGCTAGAGAATGTCAATCTGGCCACGGCTCAAATTCCAATTCCAGCTCAATCCATTGATTTTCTTCTTGTGGTGTGGCGTTCTTTTGATTGGAAACGCCCAAGCCTAACAGCCGGATGGGGTGGGAGTGGAACTCCAC
>ONDM01000016.1 GCA_900316585.1 uncultured Prevotellaceae bacterium
CGATAAAGAGTTTCTCTTCAGCCATCATATATCTCTATGGGATTGTATGAAAGAAGCAGATAGGGAGGGTAGCCTCGATACTAGCATAAAAGACTATGTGCCCAATGAAATCGAAAAGTTTTTATTCCTACACCCTACAATAACAACGATTATCTTAAATGGTACTGGCAAGACCACACAAGTATTTGAGAAGAACTTTTCTATAGCTGATTTAAGTCAGAAATATAAGATCCTTTCTTTGCCATCTACCTCTAACTCAATGGCTATTACCTTTGAAGAAAAGCTAAAAAGCTGGAGCGTGGTTAAAGACATCATCAACAATATCAATAAATAACTATCAAATTTTTAAATTAAAATGTTTTGAAATCTGATTATGCCAGGAAAAATAATTTCAAAGCTGGTAAAAAAGGACATGTTATTTCAAATATCATTAAAGAACTATCAATCTATTGTTGTGAGGTATTTGTGAGAGGGAGAGAAATAATATTTAAACAATAATGGCGCGTCTTAAATTGGCGCGCCATTATTTTGTTTACAGTAAATATTCGTTGAAACGCTATAAGCTTACCTACAGGTAGTTGTTCATATATATAATAGCAACAACACTTTTAGAATCAGCAGTAGTATTTATAACTTATGTTACGTATACGAGATCAAGCTTAAAGGTAAAAAAATCGTTTTTCTACCAGTACAATAATATTGCTGATGCAAAAGAAGGGTAATGAACAACCAAATAAAAATTTCAAACCATAAAATGGTGAGAAGTTTCTATCCCCCCTTGAAATATAGTTAAATAAATATAAAATCGTAATAAACTTACCAAAATAGGTGATTTACAAATCATTTATTTCAAATAATATTTGTTTTTTTGTAGAATAATTACGATAATAAATAAAATATTGAAGTATGATACGAAATTTTTGGGTAAAGAACTACCTTTCTATTCGCGACAAACAGGAATTAAGCTTCGTGACCAAGGGGCCATCTTCTGAACTTGTCACCGAAATTGCTGATGGTGTGTTCTTGTACAAGTTAGGTATCCTATATGGATCAAATGCTTCGGGCAAGTCGAATATGCTGATTGCCATGAATGAGGTATTCCGTCTATTAGTCATACCTAAGTCGGATGCAACCTTAGGAATCGGTGGCTGCATTCCATTTGTGCTCACCAAAGATGAACCAACAGAAATGCATGTATCATTCTATGCAGTTGGCACCCGATACGACTACGATATAAAGTTTAACGACAATCACATTTTAAGTGAAGCCTTGTACTATTACCCAAACAAATCTAAGTCTCTGTTCTACGAGCGTAGTTTTGTGGGTGAGAATGTACAGGCAGACATCAAATTTGGTGCGAGTCTCAAACTCCAAATCAAAACACAAGAGAGTATACGTGAAAACACACTGAACAATCACAGTGTATTGTCAGTTTGCCGAAAGGCTGCTTTGAAAGAAGATATTGCTCCGTTCAACACACTTCATGCTTGGATTATGGACAACTACCATGAGATAGATGGTGATGGTGACAAAGGCATTGTTGAAATCTTAAAGGATGCTTACGTCAATCCTAAGAAGCGTAAGTTCTATAACACCATGCTCCAGAAGGCTGACCTGAACATTTTGGAATATCTTCCTATCGTGGAAGACCGCATTGTGCCAAATGATTTCCGCGAGCGTATCCAGAAGGAGAATATTCCAGAAGAGATGAAAGATGTTCTATTGAAGCCAACCACAGATTCCATCACTTTCTTGAATCATTCTGATAATGGCGATTTTGCCATTCCTCTCAGATGGCAGTCAAAGGGTACTCAGAAGTATATCCGTATATTGGATACATTATACGACTTGATTACAAGTCCTCACGTATACTATCTTGATGAACTGGGCGAGGATCTGCACAACGACTTGTTGTACTACTATCTCAATGTATTCATCTTTAACTCCGATAAGTCGCAGCTTATTATCACGAGTCAGGAGACCACCCTTCTTTCGCAGGATTTGATTAACGAGAACAGAGGCGTGGTGTGGTTTGTTGAGAAGAACAAGGAGACTGCTTCATCTAAATATGCCCGTGGCGACTCCTTCGGTTTACACAAGAATTTGTCGCTATATAATTCATATCGTATTGGCCGACTAGGTGCTAAACCAGAATTAGGTAGTATTTTTATAAATCTGGAGAATTGACATGGGAAAGCTACGACAGACAGCGCTTATCCTGGGGGAAGGACCTACGGAATTCTTCTATTTCAAGTCCCTATGCGATGTATTTAAGCGTCTGACCATCAAGCCTGATTATCCTAAGCATACCAACATCAAAGAAATGGATGCAAAGATAGCAGAGGGTGTAGCAATGGGGTACAACCATATTTTCTGCATCATCGACATGGACACGAAGGACAAGGAGCCAGAGCGTTCACAATACCAGAAACTGAAGGCGAAGTATGCCAAGCCTATTGACAAACCAAAGAAAGGTATCTACTGCGAGGTCGAGTTTTTCGAGACTCACCGCTGCACCGAATTGTTCTTCCTCTATTATTTCCGGTACACCTCACGTCCATACGAGACACAAGAGTCATTGCTCAAAGATTTGAACCAGAGTGTCGAGTATCAAAAGACATAAGAGTTTTTTATCAAAACCAAAGGTCTTCACGGTTACTTTGAACGCAATGGAGGTAGTCTTGAAGAAGCTGTGGCCAATGCAAATCGGTCTGTGGATGAAAAAGAAACTTTGAACCGGAATTACACTTACTCGGAACTTGGAAGGTTGATGGAATATCTCAAAGGGCTGGAAGTAGTGTAGACTATGGCAACAACCAATGAAAAGAACTGGACGATGGGCTACAAGGAACAGAAAGCTTACATTGCGGTATGTTATCATTTTCCAGACATGCACAAAGTCGAGTTCCGTGGTCTTCTCAACTGGGCAAAATATACCCGAAAGATTGTACTTTGCCCGAAAAACAAAGACTCCACCTTGAAGAATTAGTAGCCAGTAGATGTCTGACGAACAGACAGGGGGGAGGGTGAAAAAAAAGTCTGCCCGAAGATTAAACTGTATGCAAACATTCTAGAGAATCATGAAAAATTTATATGAGTTAACTAAATTAAGCGATAATGACTTTTTGTCTTTTCTTTATTCAGAAAGAGGTAGGCAAGAAAGCAAAAGTGGTGCCCCAGGATGGTCTTTTTGGGCTTTAACTGGTTCTGCATTTGCTTTGATTCTATTTGTATATACTACTCTTAAAACTATAGATAATGTTAATCTCCTTCTGTGTTACTATATATTCACAGTATTTTGTCCCATCGCGCTGTATATTATCTTTTTAGCAGAACTAATTCGAATGGTAATATATGGCGATAGCGTACATGTGGAAAGGCTCAAGAATATAGCTCCAATGACTTTGCTTTTATGTCTTATGGGGATTTATAGTTCTTTGACGATATTGGGGATAGTAGTAGGGGCAGCAACTGAATCTATTGTAAGGTGCGTAGCTGTTCTTGTCCCTTTAGTGATGTCTTTTATATCGATTATAATTTATCGAAATAAACTAGTAACTACTTTCTTGACCTTTAGAGTTTCTGCTCTTGATTGGATAAATAAATTGTTGATGTTCCTTGTTGGTGGCACTCTTTTGTTACCATTATTTGGTGGGTTAAAACATCTGACTTTCGGTTTTTCGGATGAGTTTGAAATAACATTTGCTATTGTTGTTCTAATGGCAATTATATATATGTTGATTAGGAACAAAGTGAATGGGAATCGAGTTACAGACGTTGATGAACTGATAGATGGCTTCTTATATCGAGATTGGACTAGAAAGATGATCGTGAGAAAACTTGAACTGATGAGATTAGGTAAATCGCCTTTTATGGAACTTGAAAAAGAATATAACAAGATAGTGGTTGCATCTGGTCTAATAGAAAATACTAAAAAGAGAGCCAAAGAAATAACAGATAAGATTCAGAAACAAGGATTAAAAGAAGATGAGTTGGATGGCTTATTGAATGAAATTAAAGGAATGAGTGACTCTATGACTTTGGTTTTGAATAGCCAGACAGACTTCCATGAAAGGGCAAAAGAACTCATAAATTTAAAATCTACTCTTGGCGATTCTGAATTTCGTGCAATGTTAGATACTGCTTATGATCTAAATTTTGTAAATCAAGTGTTCGGTAATTGCCATAGCTTGATGGATATGGTAAACCAAAATATAGTACCTAAAATAGATGAATACATCAAGAAAGTAAAAGAAGAGAACGCTTTTCTCAAGAAGTGCTAGCATCGGATAGAAAATGATAAAAGGGAGTGTCCAAAAACCACTGTCTAACGGAAGAAGTATGGATATTGATTCTTTTGACTTTAACCAATTTGCTAATTCCTTGCAGAAAGCTCGAAGTTATTTTGGCATAGGTCTTCTATCTTTGCCCGTACGTACTCTTTATCTTTAATCGCTACAAATATTTCATTCAAGTCATTCATTCTCAAATAGTTTTAATTGTAAATGCGTCATCAAATGGTATATAATCATAGTTGGCCTTATGATTGAACCAAGCTTCTTCGTCATGGATGATCCGGGAAATCTCACTATAAACCCTATCCCATCTTTCTGGAACGGACCAAAATCTATGGCACGATAGATATCACTATAGTCTTTCATTATAAAAAAATGACGTAGATTTCTATTATTTTTTATGTTTTATTGATTATATACTGATATTTTTTGTACTTTCGCCTCGTTAAATTGAATACATGGGCAAAGAAACAGTAAAATTCGCCACCACCATTGAAGAGCAAATTGAATTGCTTAAATTTAGAGGAATGAACTTCGGCAACGAAGAGAATGAAAAAAAAGCAAAGGAAAATCTACTAGATATTGGATATTATAGATTGGGGTTCTATTGGTTTCCCTTTGAAGTCACCTTCCCTCGAAAAGAAAAAAGAGATCACAAATTTAAAGAAGGTTCTCTGTTTGAGAATGTCATACAGTTGTATTACTTCGATTTTGACGCTAGGAATATCTTTCTGAGATATATTAGCAGAATAGAAATAAACTTTAGGACAAAGCTCATTTATCATGCATCTAACTATTTTCGAGATGATCCTTTCTGGTACGTAAATAGTAATTGTGTAAAAACAGATTTTTTAGAAAGCGATGAGTTCCAAAGAGCACTTGTTGATTTGGATAAGGAAACGGTAATTGCTCTTGACAAAACAAGACACCATCGGGAATATGCGCCTGCTTGGAAAGCTATAGAATTTATGTCTTTAGGCATTGTAATTCAATTATTCAATAATCTCAAGGATAAGAATGGTATCATAAGGAGTAGAATTTCTAAGCATTTTGGTATCAATTCTCCTAACCAATTCTCTGATTATATGGATGCAATCCGCCGTTTACGTAATAGTTGTGCTCATGGTAAAGTGATTTTTGACTATAAGGTTCCTGGAGCTTTGACTAATGCATATCCTGTGAAACTTAATCGATCCCAAATTACCAATCTAAGTGGGACATTTGAGGTATTAAAGTATTTATTAGGTCAAGTTTCTAAAAATAGAATGGAAGAAATGTGTACCAGACTTAGGGAAGCATTTAATTGTATAAAAGATGAAAATGTGATAAAAATAATCACTCAAAATACAGGCATAGATGCAAAAAATCTATAATTTATCTATTAAAAGTTTGTTAAATTGATTAAAGTATAGTACCTTTACAAAGGTTTAACCAAGTGCAATAAATAGTTACGGCTATTTTCTATGCACTTTAAAAGGAAATGATAAGCCTGATTCTTGCGCAAGGATCAGGCTTTTTAACTGTTTAAACCATAATATAGATCATAGTAGATATATTATTCAACCATAATCGAATGTAATCTTTAATGAAAACCCCTACTCACAGCAAAAAGTCTTTCAAGCTAAGGATGAAGGCTCTTCACCAGTCTCGTGAGAAACTGGCCGAGGAGACCGGCGTGACGGTGCTCTCTACCTTGAACCAGCATTATCAGGAACTGGAGAAGGCGGTATCAGCACACACTCGGCACCCAAAGGGAACGAAGGCATCCGGGCTGAGAAAAGGAAAGGCTGGTAAGGGGTTAATCGCATTGTCCAGAAATCGGTTTGGAGTGGCCGAGGAGCAAAGTTCCAGGCTCAGGAGGCTGCGTAGGGCAGGAAATCATACAGCCCGGCTGAAGTTTAAGAAGGAACTACAAACTACCATACATAACTTGGAAGAGGATGAATAATCCGCCCCACTATAGCAAAGGCTATAACGGGGCGGATTCTTATTTCTTATAGGCTGCACTGGCCTTTCTGTTCTTTGTGAGGTCCCTTTTGCAGGAGACGTGGATCCAGTACTGGCCGGCGGTGTTTCGTTCCAACAGGAGCTGGTCGTAGGTGCAGTGGTCCCGAATCCAGCGGAACCATTCGCGGCCCAGGGCCACGCTGGGGAGCAGGATGTCGGCGGCTTCGCCTTTCAGGTGCTGGGAGTTTGCCACTCCCCCTACCCTGCGGTTCAGCTCTTTGCAGCGGTATCCGCTGCTGATGTGGATGGCTTTTCCATAGTGCTCCCGCAAGGGCTCCAGAACCTGCTGGCACAGGTTCTGGAGGTTGGAGATGGCATCTATGGGAGGCTCGTTGCAAATGCCATGCTTAGCGGCTGTAGCACTCTGCGTGAATTCTTCCAGGCAGAAGTGAGCTGTGAGGTATTGTCCTTCCATCATGATTGCCTTGTCTTACGGGTTCATATTAGCCCATCACGCCCAGTCCGAATACGCTGGCAATGCCAGTGATGAGGGTAAGGATGGTGTTCACAATCACGGTCCAGATGTTCTTCTTTTCTACACTCATTTTCTTGAAATTTGAATTGATTGTTAATAAAATTAATAGCTTGATAATCACTCTTTTCATGGACTAGTTCGGTTTTTTAAGACCGGGCCGGAGACCAGAGGGAGGCGCCTCCTTTTCCGGTCTCAAAGCTCTGGCCTCAAGCCCTAGTCAGGTTAAACGGTTAAGCTCCCATGTCGTCGTCACCATTGCCTCCTGGGGTTGTTCCGCCACCAGTATTGTCACCGGTGTCTGAACCGCCTGGGGTAGTGCCTCCGTTATCGGAAGATGAACCACCGTTGCCATTACCTTCTGGATTCTCTTCCTCTGGTCGGCTTGGGTAGGATTCGCGTACCTGCTTCATGGTAGCTGCGGCTGCCTTGCGAGTCTCTACCAGCTCGAAGTTGGCATCGGTAAGTAGGTCCTTGAACTGCTGACCCTGTTCCCAGCGCACGTTCACATGGGTGATGTTCTGAGCAGAGAACTCGTCGTAATACTCCGCACCCTTGCTGGAGAGGGTGATGTAGAAGCTACCCATGTCGCCCAGGGAGATCTTGTTGCCTAGGAGCAGCTGCTCACGCATACAGCTCACCATCTCTACCAGTACGCAGTAGATGTCGCCTTTACCGTACTTGCTGTGGTGCTCACTGATGTGCTTGGCGAACTGGTCCAGCGTGAGACAGTCGGTCTGCTGTGCAGCTCCATAAAATTTCACTTGGGGCACGAAACTGTCTTCGGTGCCGTTCTGTTTGGCCAATGCTTGTTCGGCCAGATTAACCGTGCGTTGCACAATGGAATACTTGATTTTTCCCATTCTTCTTATTCGGTTTTAGTTTGACATACGTGACTTCCCGATGGCGCGCTTCATCATCGTTCACAATGCAAAGATAGTATGTCATAACACCCTAATTATGAGAACAAATAATGCTTTATAAGAAAGTATGAGATTAAGTGATAATCTGTGAGAAAAGGGCTTTCGTATGTTCGAAAAAAAGTGTATCTTTGCGTAAAGAAAAAAGGAAATAATATGGAGATAAGACCTTACACGAAGAGCGAATTGGCGATGGCCTATGCGCCGGATTTGAGCCCCACAAACCACAGTGCCTTGAACCGGCTGATGTCTTGGATCAAGGGGAACCGGAAGCTGTTGGAGAAGCTCCAGGAGTCTGGCTATAGGACGAACCAGCATTACTTCACGAGTCTGCAGGTAAGGCTTATTTTTGAATACTTAGGTGAGCCTTGAGGATTAGTAATCTTCAGGCGATAAGATTAGTAATCTTCGGGGCTTAAGATTAGTAATCTTCGGGGCTGAGGAATGGGTTCCTCAGGCTTCTTCTTTCGGGGCGCTGCCCCGGACCCTGCACGGGAGTTCCCCCGTGACCTCCTTCGGGGAAGGTTTTCCCCGGTCCCCTTCTTTTCGGGGGCTTTACCCCCAACCCCCCAGTAGCTTTTTTCTTTTCATGAAAAAAGAAAAAAGTACCAAAAAAGAAATTCACCGGCTGCATGAATTTTGCTAAAAACAGGACTCTCTTTCCT
>ONDM01000005.1 GCA_900316585.1 uncultured Prevotellaceae bacterium
ACGCCGATGGTACTGCGATGCAATGTGGGAGAGTAGGTAGGCGCCGTCTTAATCAATCGGGAGACCTCAGGATTCATTTCCTGAGGTCTCTTTTTTTGTATCTGTTTTTTGCAATTATGAATTATCCCAAATTGAATACTTTTTCTTTATTTTTATTAGAAATACCAATTGGTTAGCTTATAATTTGTAATCATTCCGATTAAAAAACTTATAATTCGCTTGCCTATGTCACTTAATAGATTTATCTTTGCAACACTTTTATTAGAAGAAGATTTACAATGATTGAAAATTATTCAAATATTTTACTAATTGCGCTAAATATTCGACTGCAAGGTGTAGTTGGAAGTGAGTTCTGTGTTTGAATATCGTGTTGAATATATTTTAAGCCTTTCTCACTTCTGTGTGAAAGGCTTTTTTAATGAGAATATAATGTTTAAAATATGGCTGATAAACTTTTTATTTTTGATACAACTCTTCGTGATGGAGAACAAGTGCCAGGCTGCCAATTGAATACTGTAGAGAAAATTCAAGTGGCAAAACAATTAGAGGCTTTGGGAGTAGATGTCATAGAGGCTGGATTTCCTATATCTAGTCCAGGTGATTTTAACTCTGTTATTGAAATCTCTAAAGCTGTTACTTGGCCTACAATTTGTGCTTTATCTCGTGCAGTGGAAAAGGATATAGATACAGCAGTTGAAGCTTTAAGATTTGCGAAACATAAGCGTATTCATACAGGCATTGGAACTAGTGATTTTCATATTAAGTATAAATTCAATTCAAATCGAGATGAAATTATTGAACGTGCAGTGGCTGCTGTTAAATATGCGAAAAAATTTGTAGAAGACGTTGAATTCTATGCGGAAGATGCAGGACGCACTGATAATGAGTATCTAGCTCGTGTCGTTGATGCAGTTGTTCGGGCTGGTGCAACAGTTGTAAACATACCTGATACTACAGGCTTTCGTCTCCCAATTGAATATGGTTCCAAAATCAAATATTTAATGGAACATGTAGACGGATTGGGTGTAGGGAAAGCAATTTTATCTACTCATTGCCATAATGATTTAGGCATGGCTACGGCAAATTCTCTTGAAGGTGTTCTTAATGGGGCTCGTCAGGTAGAAGTCACTATAAACGGAATTGGGGAAAGAGCTGGAAATACTTCATTGGAAGAAGTTGTTATGGCTTTAAAAACTCATCCTTATCTCAATATTGACACTAACATAAATACCACAAAGATTTATCCTATAAGTCGCATGGTATCTTCTTTGATGAATATGCCAGTTCAACCGAATAAGGCTATAGTAGGGCGGAATGCATTTGCACATTCTAGTGGAATTCATCAGGATGGTGTCTTAAAAAATGCCCAAACATATGAAATTATGGATCCAAAGGATGTGGGTATAGACGATAATAGCATAGTTTTGACAGCACGTAGTGGTCGAGCTGCTTTGAAGCATCGTCTTCTTGTTAATGGTATAGATATTGACGATGAAAAACTTGATAAAATTTATGAAGATTTCCTGAGGTTGGCTGACAAAAAGAAAGATGTTACAGATGATGATATATTAATGCTTGCTGGTGCTGACCGAAGCGCAAATCACTTTGTTAAGCTTGATTATCTTCAAGTTACAAGTGGTGTGGGTGTTCGTAATGTGGCAAGTATTGGTTTAAAGATTGCGAATGAAAAATTTGAAGCAACTGCAACTGGTAATGGTCCTGTTGATGCAGCAATTAAGTCTTTGAAAAAGATCATTAATCGGGAAATGATAATGAAGGAATTCACAATTCAGGCTATCAGTAAAGGTTCTGATGATGTAGGTAAAGTTCATATGCAGGTAGAATACGATGGACATATTTACTATGGCTTTGGAGCTAATACAGATATAGTCGCAGCATCAGTGGAGGCATATATAGATTGTATCAATAAATTTGTTAATAAGTAATTACTATAACTCGTAATGAATACATTGTTTGATAAAATTTGGGATTCTCATGTAGTTCAGATTGTAGAGGATGGGCCTACTCAATTATATATTGATCGGCTATTTTGCCATGAGGTAACAACTCCTCAGGCTTTTGACACTTTGCGTGATAAAGGTATCAAAGTTTTCCGCCCTGATAAGGTATTTGCCATGCCTGACCATAACACACCTTCCGATCAACAAGAGTTTATTAATGACCCCGTTGGCCGTAAACAGGTTGAAACATTAAAAGAAAATTGCAAAGAATTTGGTATTACTCATTTTGAAATGGGTTCTAAGGATAATGGAATCATACATGTTGTTGGTCCAGAAAAGGGATTGTCTCTTCCAGGAATGACCATAGTTTGTGGTGATTCTCATACATCCACTCATGGAGCGGTTGGTGCTTTAGCAATGGGTATTGGTACTAGTGAGGTGGCTGAGGTGCTTGCAAGTCAGTGTATTCTTCAGCAAAAGCCTAAATCTATGCGCATTAACATAGAAGGTGTTTTACAAAGAGGTGTTAGTGCAAAGGATATAGCTCTTTATATCATGGCTCAGATGACAACATCTGGTGCCACTGGTTATGTGGTAGAATATGCAGGCTCTACTATTCGGAATCTTTCTATGGAAGGACGTTTGACCTTATCTAACCTGTCTATTGAAATGGGAAGTCGTGCTGGCATTATAGCTCCGGATGAAATAACCTTTAATTATCTCAAGGGAAGGGAGTATGCTCCAAAGGGAAAAGATTGGGACGATGCTGTAAAATATTGGAAAACATTAAAAAGTGATGATGATGCTATTTTTGATAAAGAGGTTACTTTCAAGGCTGAAGATATAGTTCCACGTATTACTTATGGAACAAATCCAGGGGCAGGAATTCCAATAGATGGTAGAATTCCGACTTTGGATAGTATACCTGAAGCTGATCAAATAGGTTTTCTCTCACAGCTTGAATATATGCAGTTTAGTCCTGGGGAAAAATTGGAGGGGCATCCCGTTGATTATGTGTTCCTAGGTGCTTGTACAAATGGTCGCATTGAGGATTTTAGAGCATTTGCCAGTATTGTTAATGGAAAGAAAAAAGCTGATAGTGTTGTAGCATGGTTGGTCCCAGGCAGTTGGCTTGTTCGAAAGCAGATTATAGAAGAGGGAATTGATAAAATATTGGAAGAAGCTGGTTTTGAACTTCGTTTACCTTCTTGCTCTTCTTGTCTAGCTATGAATCCTGATAAAGTTCCTGCAGGAAAGTTGTCTATTTCAACAAGTAATCGTAATTTTGTAGGTCGTCAGGGGCTTGGTGCTCGTACAGTCCTTTGCTCACCGTTGACTGCTGCTGCAAGTGCAATTACTGGTGTTATTACTGATCCAAGAAAAATTTAAATATGAAAGCTAAATTCAACATTATAAATTCTACTTGTATTCCAATAGAAATTGATAACTGTAATACAGATTTAATTATTCCAGCTCGTTATTTAGCCTCAACTACTCGCGATCCGAAATTTTTTGGTAATGCTTTCATGCATGATTTACGTTATGATGCGGAAGGTAAGCCTAATCGGGATTTTGTTTTAAATCTGCCTGCTTTTTCTGAGACTCCGCATGAAGGAGTCCATGAAATTATTGTTGGAGGGCAGAATTGGGGTTCTGGAAGTTCTCGTGAGCATGCAGCATGGGCTATAGCTGGTTATGGAGTACGAGTGGTTATTTCTTCATCATTTGCAGATATTCATCGAAACAATCTTTTAAATTGTTTTGTTTTACCAGTTGTTGTTACCAAGGAATTCCAACAGGAATTGTTTGATACTATTTCTAAAAATCCTGAGGCTAAGGTGATTGTGGATGTTCCAAATCAGATAGTAACAAATAAAGAGACTGGACATAGCGAGTATTTCGAAATCAATGGTTACAAGAAATACTGTTTGATGAATGCATTAGATGATATTGATTTCTTATTGGAGAATAAGGAAAAAATAGAAACATACGAACAGCAGAAATGAATCATCTGGAAGCAAATAATAAGAAGCAACAGGTTCAGATAGAAATTATGGATACCACGTTGCGTGATGGTGAACAGACCAGTGGCGTGTCGTTTATTCCTCATGAGAAATTGCAGATTGCCCGTTTGCTATTGGATGAATTAAATGTAGATCGTGTAGAAATTGCTTCTGCCCGTGTATCTGATGGTGAATTGGATTCGGCAAAACATATTTGTCGTTGGGCTAAGCGCCGTGGCTATTTGAATAGAGTAGAAATCCTGGGTTTCGTAGATGATGGAAAATCTTTAGATTGGATAGAATCGGTCGGTGGATGTGTAATTAATCTACTTACGAAAGGATCTTTACGGCATTGTCAGGAGCAACTCAAGAAAAGTCCTGAAGAACATCTTGCTGATATATTGAGAAATATCAGAATGGCACATGAAAGAGGATTCGATGTAAATGTATATTTGGAGGATTGGAGTAATGGAATGAAGGATTCTCCAGAGTATATATTTATGTTGATGGATGGGTTGAAAGAAGAAGGGGTTAAACGTTTTATGTTGCCAGATACTTTAGGTATTTTAAACCCTCTTCAAGTTATAGAGTACTTTCGAAAGATGAGAAAGCGTTATCCTGACACTCATTTTGATTTCCATGCCCATAATGATTATGATTTGGCAGTAAGTAATGTCTTAGCTGCGGTTTTAAGTGGTGCAAAGGGATTGCATACTTCTATTAATGGATTAGGAGAACGTGCGGGAAATGCTCCTCTTGCTAGTGTTCAAGCAATTTTAAAGGATCATTTTAATGCTAAAACTAGTATTCGTGAAGAAAAGTTGAATGAGGTTTCTCATTTAGTAGAAAGTTATTCTGGCATTGCTATACCACCCAATAAGCCTATTGTAGGTAGTAGCGTTTTTACCCAAGTCGCAGGAATTCATGCTGATGGTGATAACAAAGACAACTTGTATTGTAATGATTTGCTTCCGGAACGATTTGGTCGCAAGCGTGAATATGCATTGGGAAAAGCTAGCGGTAAAGCAAATATTCGGAAAAATCTTGAAGAGTTGGGTTTAGAGCTTAATGATGAAGCTATGCGTAAGGTAACAGCTAGGATCATTGAATTAGGTGATAAAAAGGAATTAGTCACTCAGGATGATTTGCCTTACATAGTTAGCGATGTGCTTAAGCACAATACAATAGATGAAAAGGTTCGATTGGTAAGTTATATGGTCTCAACTGCTTATGGATTAAGACCTGTTGCTAATATACTTTTGGATGTCAATGGTGTAGTTTATGAGGAAAATGCTACGGGAGACGGTCAGTTTGATGCTTTTGTACGTGCTATTCGGCATATTTACAAACAAAAATTGGGAAGAAAGTTTCCATGGCTATCAAACTATAGTGTAACAATTCCTCCTGGGGGACGTACAGATGCATTAGTACAAACTTCTATAGAATGGGTATTTGATGAAAGATCATTTAGAACTCATGCTTTAGATGCAGATCAAACAGAAGCGGCCATTAAGGCTACTATAAAATTGTTAAATATAATAGAGCCTATTTATAATAATGTCGAGAAATGACAAATAAACGGTATTGGATCTATTTTCTGGAGTTTATATCAATCACTATAATTCGTATGATAATAAAAGCGTATTTTACAGGTGGAGGATATATTGATTGGAAATATGAATTATTGGTGAGTTTATTATGGGCCACTGTATTGACAGGCTTTACAATTTACGGAAGATATTTAAGAAAAAAGGCAAAATAATATTTAATTAGATAGGATATGAATTTGAAAATTGCAGTTTTGGCAGGTGATGGTATTGGGCCTGAAATTATGGAGCAAGGTGTTGCAGTGTTGAATGCTGTGGCAACAAAGTTTGGTCATAAAGTGAGCTATGAAGAGGCTCTTTGTGGCGCTCATGCTATAGATGTAGTGGGTGACCCTTTTCCTGATGAAACATTTAAGGTCTGTGAAGAGGCAGATGCAGTATTGTTCGCAAGCGTAGGGGATCCTAAATATGACAACAATCCTTCAGCTAAAGTTCGTCCAGAACAGGGTCTTTTAGCAATGCGTAAAAAGTTGGGTCTTTTTGCGAATATCCGTCCCGTTACAACTTTTGATTGTCTAGTTCACAAATCTCCATTGAAGGATGAGTTAGTTAAAGGAGCTGATTTTATTTGTATCCGTGAACTTACTGGAGGTATGTATTTTGGTAAGAAACAGGAGCCTACATATAATGAAACTCTTGGGACAGAAGATGCTTTGGATACTAATTATTATTCTCGTCCTGAAGTCGAAAGGATTTTAAAGGTTGCTTATCAATATGCTTTACAGCGTAAAAAACATGTAACGGTTGTTGATAAGGCAAATGTGTTGGCTTCAAGTCGTCTGTGGCGTAAAGTAGCACAAGAAGTGGCTTCTCAGTATCCAGAAGTTACGACAGATTATATGTATGTAGATAATGCTTCCATGCGTATGATACAAGAACCACGTTTCTTTGACGTAATGGTTACTGAGAATACTTTTGGAGATATTCTTACAGATGAAGGATCATGTATTACAGGTTCTATGGGTTTACTTCCATCTGCATCAACTGGTACAAGCACTCCAGTTTTTGAGCCAATTCATGGCTCATGGCCACAAGCTAAGGGCTTAAATATAGCTAATCCGTTAGCACAGATTCTTTCAGTAGCAATGTTATTTGAGTACTTCGACTTGAAAAAGGAAGGTGATTTGATTCGTGAGGCAGTTAATGCATCTTTGAATTCCAATGTACGTACACCAGAAATTCAGGTTGAAGGAGGTGCAAAATATGGAACTAAAGAAGTTGGATCTTGGATTGTAGACTACATTAAGAAAGCATAAAAATCTCTAAAATCGAATGCTGTTTCAAGCGATATTAAGATTCTGTATGTAAGTTTGCAGTGTTTTAAAATTGATAAGAAACAGCATTTTTTATTTATGAAAAGACTATCATTACTGTTTTTTTCATTTTGTTTTGTTCTGACTTTGCAATCTCAGGACAAAAACCAATATCAAGTTCTTTTAGATTCAGCGTTGACAGCATCATCTACTAATCGATTTGAGGCAGCTGTCATTTTTTATCGTCAGGTTTTGGAGATAGATCCCAATAATGTGGGTAATAGCTTGATTTATGGGAATTTAGGTAGTGTTTATGAGCGAATGGGAAAGATAGATGAAGCTTTGGAATGTTATTCAAAGGCTTTGAGTTTGGAACCCAAATTAGTACCAGTTTTAGAGCAGCGTTCAGGTATATATTTAGACAAAGGCGAGGATGCTAAGGCTCTTCAAGATTTTAATATGATTTTGAATCAGCAGCCAGACAATGAACTGGCTTTATTGGGTCGTGCTTATTTGCGTATGGAGCTGAAGATGTTTCAGGAATCCCGTATGGATTTTGAAAGTCTTTTACTGAATTATCCACAGAATAAACAAGGTGAATTGGGTATGGCAATCCTTAGTCAGAAGCAAGGTCGGTTTCAGGAATCTGCAGAATTATTTGCAAATTTAATAGAGCGTTTTCCTACAGATCCGAGTTTGTATGAAGCCCGAGGAAATATGGAACGAGAGGCCCGGTGGTTTGAATTAGCATTGATTGATTATGAAGAAGCGGGCCGTTTAAGTAAAAATGACCCTGTCTATAATGTTATGCAGGCTTTAGTGTATTTAGATCAGAATAAGAAGAAAAGTGCCAAGCGAATGCTTGAACGTGCTGTACGTGATGGAATGCCCTTTGCATCTTTAGAGGAATATTTTGCTAAATGTAAATAGTTACTGTGACTCATGGCGAAGAATGAGGGCTACGAAAGTGGCTCCATATTTATCTTTTTTAAAATCTCCGATACCATTTATTGTCCCAAATTCATCAATAGTTTTTGGTTTGATGGTGGCTAAAATGTGTAAGATTTTGTCTGACAGGATAATGTAGGCTGGGTAACCTTGTTCATCAGCTAATTTCTTTCTTAACTCTCTGAGTTTTTCAAATAGAATCTCATCTTCTTTACTTAATGAAGATGGTATATTAATATGGGTAGCAACTGAGTTTATCTTATTTTTTTTCTTATCCTTTTTAGAAGTAGAATCTTCTTTTTGTATAACTACTAAATTAGCTTTTGCCTTTCCAAAAAGAACGAGTTTCCCTAGTGGAGTAATTTTAATATGTTTATCTTCCAAATAGTTAATCTCGTAGTATCCCATTTGTAGCATTTGTAGCATATAGTTACGCCAATCTCTCCCTGTAATGTCTCTTCCCGCACCGAATGTTTTGAGTTTATCATATTGATGTTGTACTACATCTGTAGAATAAGTACCTCTTAATATGTCAATAGTGCAGCTTACTCCTATCTTTTCGTTAGTTCTCATGATTGCGGATATCGCTTTTTGGACAATGATAGTCCCATCAAACTGTTGTGGAGGCTTTTTGCAAACATCACAGTTCCCGCAATGGCAATTGCTATTTTCTCCAAAATAATTTAAAAGAATACGTCGGCGACAGACATGTGATTCTGCATAATTTTGCATGAGTCGGAGTTTGTCAATATTTAATGATTGTTGTCCACTTTCGTTGGCAAATTGAGAAAGAGTTATAATATCTTCTAATGAATAGAATAGAAGTGTGTCACTTGGTAAACCATCACGTCCAGCTCGACCAATTTCTTGATAGAAATTTTCTATGCTCTTGGGAAGATTATAATGTATCACCCATCTGACATTGCTTTTGTCTATTCCCATGCCAAAAGCTACGGTCGCGCAAATAATAGCTATGCGGTCTTTAATGAAATCCTCTTGAATTTTGTTTCTTTCTAATGCCGATAATCCTGCATGATATACTCCAGCTATTATCCCTTCTTTTCTCAATTTCATAGCCACTTTTTCTGTGGCTTTGCGAGTCATGCAATATATAATACCACTATCTCTTGGGTGGTCATCTATAAAACGAATGATAGTGTTGATTTTTTCTTTTTCATTAAATCCTCTCTTAACATCTAAGCTGAGATTAGGACGATTAAAAGAACTAATGAAAATTTTGGGATTGTTCAAATTAAGTTGATTGAGAATATCTTCTCTGGTAGTTTTATCAGCAGTTGCAGTCAAAGCAACGATGGGGATATTAGGAAATAACTTTCTTATTTGCCCTAGTTGAGTATACTCAGGTCTAAAGTCATGTCCCCATTGTGAAATACAGTGTGCCTCATCTATAGCAAATAGAGAAATTTTCATATCTCTTAGTAGGGCGTTAGTTTCTAGAATAAGTCTTTCAGGAGAAATATAAAGTAACTTTATTTTCCCCATCCTACAATCATACCTAATGCTTTGATTTTCACTGTCAGTGTTGTTACTATTTAAAGCTACAGCAGCAATGCCATTAGCTTGAAGGCTTTCCACTTGATCCTTCATTAATGAAATAAGGGGGGAAACGACAATTGCCGTACCATCGAGCATAAGTGCAGGTATTTGGTAACAAATAGATTTGCCTCCACCGGTAGGCATAAGTACCAGTGCATCTTTCTTGTTTAATAGATGATTGATGATTTCTTCCTGCTGTGGTCTGAACGAATTGTATCCAAAATAGGACTTGAGTGTACTCAACATAAGTTAATCACATAATCACTGCGAAGATAAGAAAAAAAAGTATGAATACTTGTAAATGTCGTAAAAAACAACGAAATTTGCAAAGTATTTCAATAGGGCCGTAGGTAAACCAAAGCTTTGTTTATTCGAGGGGAAATATGGGAAAATATAATTTAACAGAGGTAATAGATAAAGATGCTACTTATCGTTCATTGATTCGTCCGGAATTGATGGATGAACTCTATGACAAGATTTTAAATCTTATCGTAGTTCAGAAGAAGTATAAGGATCCAGATTATTCAGCGAAGAAAATGGCTGCAGATTTAGGTACAAATACACGTTATATATCTGCAGTGGTTAGTATGCGCTTTGGTAAGAATTATTCAAGTCTTGTAAATGAGCATAGAATTGAGGAGGCAAAATATTTGCTAGTTGATAAGCGTTATGCTGATGCGAATATAGAAGACATAGGTGCTATGGTAGGATTCTCTAATCGTCAGTCTTTCTATGCAGCCTTTTATAAGTTTACAGGTCAGACTCCTAGAGGCTACAGGCTGAAACATAAGATAAAGAAATAAACAGACAAAGGAGTGTACTAAGTAGTTCACTCCTTTTTTGATGATATAATTATGAAGAATGTTTTTCAGTATACAGATGAGAAATTTGCAGATCTTCAGCTTCTTCATTATAAAGTAGAAGGTTTTGAAGAACTGACTCTTAAGCAGAAAAAACTGATATATTATCTTTCAGAAGCAGCTCTTTATGGTCGAGATATTCTTTTTGACCAGAATGGTAAGTATAATTTGCGTATCCGTAAAATGCTGGAGGCTATTTATACATTAAATGGAATTGATAGGAAAACAGATGATTTTATAGCTATGGAGATCTATTTGAAGAGGATTTGGTTTTCCAATGGTATCCATCACCATTATAGCTATGATAAATTTAATCCAGGTTTTTCAGCAGATTATTTGCGAAGTCTTATTACAATGGTAGAACCTAAAAAATTGCCTTTACAAATAGGACAAAGTGTCGATGACTTCTGTGAAGAGATATTTCCAGTTATTTTTGATCCTACAATAGATGCAAAAAAGCTAAATCAATCTGAAGGTGAAGATTTGTTGTTAACTTCAGCATCAAATTATTATGATGGAGTTTCTCAATCGGAGGCAGAGTCTTTTTATGAGGCTCAGAAGGATTCTACTGATAAAACTCCTGTTATGTATGGATTGAATTCTCGTTTGGTAAAGGAAATGGGAGTCTTGAAAGAAAAGGTTTGGAAAAGTGGAGGGCTTTATGCAGAAGCTATAGATAAAATTCTTTATTGGCTGAAAAAAGCAAAAGATGTAGCTGAAAATGAAAAACAGGCTGTAGTTATTCAAGAATTGATAGAATTTTATGAGACCGGAAATCTGAAAAAATTTGATGAATATAGTATTCTTTGGGTCAAAGATGTAGAGTCACGCATTGATTTCAATAATGGCTTTATTGAGACTTATGGCGATCCGCTAGGATTTAAGGCTAGTTGGGAGTCTATAGTTAATTTTAAGGATCTTGTAGCAACTCACCGTACAGATGTTATTAGTAAAAATGCTCAATGGTTTGAAGACCATTCTCCAGTTGATTCAAGATTCAAGAAGAAAAATGTAAAAGGGGTTTCTGCTAAGGTTATTACTGCTGCTATTTTGTCAGGAGATTTATATCCTGCAAGTGCAATTGGTATAAATCTTCCAAATTCAAATTGGATTAGAAGTGTTCATGGCTCAAAAAGTGTAACTATAGGGAATTTGACTGATGCCTATAAAAAAGCAGCTCATGGTAATGGCTTTATGAAGGAGTTTGTCTATAGTCAGACTGAACGAGAGCTTATTGATAAATATGATGATTTGACAGATGACTTACATACTGATCTGCATGAGTGTTTAGGACATGGCTCAGGAGTATTACTTCCTTCGACTGATCCAGATGCTTTGAAATCATATGGAGCTACAATAGAAGAAGCTCGAGCTGATTTATTTGGACTCTATTACATGGGTGACTCAAAACTGGTGGATTTGAATTTACTTCCAAATAGAGAGGCTTATAAGGCGCAATACTATACTTATATGATGAATGGATTAATGACCCAGTTGGTCCGCATAGATTTAGGAAAAGATTTGGAGGAGGCTCATATGAGAAATCGGGCATTAATTGCATATTGGGTATATGATCATGGTAAGGAAAAAAATATAGTAGAATTTGTAAAGAAAGATTCAAAAACTTTTGTTAGAATTAATGACTATATGGCTTTGCGTTGTTTGTTCGGTGATTTATTGGCTGAAATCCAACGTATTAAAAGCGAAGGAGATTATGAAAGTGCAAAGAAACTTGTAGAAAAGTATGCAGTGAAGATTGATCCAGTTTTGCATAAAGAAATCAAAGGACGTTATGAAAAATTGAATCTATCTCCTTATAAAGGTTTTATTAATCCAAAGTATATAGCTGAAAGGGATAAGGATGGGGATCTGAAGGATGTGAAAATTTTTTATGGAGAAAGTTTTACAGAGCAGATGCTTCGTTATGGAAGAGATTACAGCACTTTACCACCAATAAATGATTGATATGGATTTGGCAGATCAAATAAGAGATATAAAAACCCAGTTTCGTCTGGCAATGAATGGCGTCGCTTCTTCAAAGATGAGGGAACAAGGTCTTGTTTACCATTTGAATTTTGGTATAGAACTCCCTCGATTACGGGAGATAGCATCTGAGTATACTCCAAATCACGAACTGGCTCAGATGCTTTGGAAAGAAAATATACGTGAGTCAAAGATATTAGCTACAATGTTAATGCCTGTAGACCGTTTCTATCCCCAGGTTGCTGATATATGGGTAGAGCAGATTCAAACACAAGAGATAGCAGAAATAGCTGTAATGAATCTTTTTCAGAGACTACCTTACGCAAGTACAATTGCTTTTCGTTGGGTTTCAGATTCTAGAGAAATTATTCAGGTTTGTGGGCTTTTATTACTTACCAGACTTTGTATGTTAAAGCGGGACTTCAATGAGTCGGCAGCATATGAACTCGTAGATCAGGCTGTTACTGCTATGCAGGATGATAATATTCGTATTGCTCAACAAGCATTTATTTTGCTTCGGAAGTATATACAAATAGGAGAAAAACAGGCAAATGAAGTGTCAGTTGCAATAAAGCCTATTCTCCAAACAGAAAAGCAACGTCTTTTGGGTTGGGTGGATCAACTCATGTTTGAATGTGGCTTATAAGTTCACTGTCACTTTTCATCTTTTTTTTTTCTATAATTCCTTAAAAAGTTCTACCTTTGGAGCTATAAAGTGTAAACCATGGAAAGTGAGCCTCAATTCGATGAATTGACCAAAGCGTTTAGTGTTTATTTGAAAGAAAAGGGAGGTAGATTTACTCCTGAACGTGCTACTATAATTAGGGGTATTCAGCAGTGCATGTCTCACTTTACATTAGATGAGTTGAAGGTTTATTTAGATGAGGAACATTTTCGGGTATCACAGGCTACATTATATAATACATTAAATGAATTGGCAGCTGCAGGCTTTGTTGCCAAGTTCATGGTAAAAGAGAAGGCTTATTATGAAGTAGTTTTCAATAAGAATGCTCATTGTCATCAGATATGTACTAGCTGTGGAAAAATATCAGAGTTCTATAACATAGATCTAGATACAATGATACTTACTTCTAAATATAAGCGTTTTTCAATCAGTGATTATACATTAATGACATATGGCATCTGTTCAGCATGTAAAGCATTGCAGAAAAGGGCCGGCAGAAAGAAAAAAACCAAAAAGTAAATTAGAAAATGAAAGTAGATGTCTTGTTAGGCCTCCAGTGGGGTGACGAGGGCAAGGGAAAAGTTGTAGATGTTCTTACTCCAAACTATGATGTTGTAGTTCGTTTTCAAGGAGGACCAAATGCGGGTCATACCTTAGAATTCGAGGGCCAGAAATATGTACTCCGGTCTATTCCATCAGGTATTTTCCAAGGTGACAAGTTAAATGTAATTGGTAATGGTGTAGTTTTGGACCCGGCTCTTTTTAAAGCTGAGGCCGAATCATTGGAGGCTTCAGGTCATCCTTTGAAGGAACGTCTTCATATTTCAAAGAAGGCTCATTTAATTTTGCCTACCCATCGAATTTTGGATGCAGCTTATGAAGCTGCTAAAGGTAAGTCAAAGGTTGGAACAACAGGCAAAGGCATAGGGCCTACTTATACGGATAAGGTTAGTCGCAATGGATTGCGTGTTGGAGATATACTTCATAATTTTGAAGAGAAGTATTTGGCTGCCAAGGCTCGTCATGAGGCTATTTTGAAGAGTTTGAATTATGAATATGATATTACCGAATTGGAAAGGACTTGGATGGAAGGTATAGAATACCTTAAACAATTCCATTTGGTTGATAGTGAGCATGAAATCAATAATCTTTTGAAGGCGGGCAAGTCTGTTTTATGTGAAGGGGCTCAAGGTACAATGCTTGATGTGGACTTTGGCTCTTACCCATTTGTCACTTCATCTAATACTATTTGTGCTGGTGCATGCACTGGTTTGGGTGTAGCTCCAAACAAGATAGGTGAAGTTTATGGTATTATGAAAGCTTATTGTACACGTGTCGGTGCTGGGCCATTCCCAACTGAACTATTTGATGAGACAGGTAAGAGAATTCGCGATTTGGGTCATGAATATGGTGCAGTAACAGGGCGTGAACGTCGTTGTGGCTGGATAGACCTTGTGGCTTTGAAATATGCAATTATGATTAATGGTGTTACCCAATTAATCATGATGAAGAGTGATGTCCTTGATGATTTTGATACCATTAAGGCTTGTGTTGGCTACAAGATTGGCGGAAAAGAAATTGATTATTTCCCTTATGACATTAAGGAAGATGATATTGAACCAATCTATGTGGAGATGCCAGGATGGAAGACTGATATGACTAAGTATACGTCAGAAAATGAATTCCCTGAGGAATTTAATGCTTACATTGATTTCTTAGAAACAGAGTTGGAGACCCCGATCAAAATAATCTCAATCGGTCCTGACCGTGATCAGACAATAGTTCGTTACACAGAATAATAATTGTTTTACATAAAAAGAGGCACATTAATCGATGTGCCTCTTTTTTAATAAGCTATATATGGAGATAATCGTTCTATATCTTCAGGTTGGAATTCATTTAATAGTGCTAGCTGATTGATGTCTTTGATTTTTCCATATTTCTGTCTATAATCCCAAATTGCTTTAGCTTGATAAAAGTTTATGTAGGGGTGTTTGCGTAGTTGGTTTACACTAAGTTTGTTGACCTCTATCTTTTGTACATCTCCTTGTACTTCTAGATAATTAAGGATAGATGGTGGTATCCCTTCTATTTCTAGTACTTGTTCTTTTTTATGGAATCCTCCCAATCTATTGCGATACTGGAGAATGGCAATGGAATACCCTCTTCCTATACCTGGAATTTTCTTAAGCTGTATACTATCAGCAAGATTTAGTTCAATGGTTTCCCCTTCTTGAAGTTTTCTTGGATAGATTTTACGTAATGAGTCTTGACGATGTTCCCATAAGGCTTTCCGCTCATCATTTTTTTTCTTTCGTTCCTCTTTTAATTGATAGAACGAATCTTTGAGGGCAAGATATTTGGCTAGCCTTTTTTCTTTTTGGATAGCACGAAGTTCATTTAGTCGTGCAAAAGAATCTTTAATCTCTTGATATCGTAACTTTCTCTTTTCTTCTGCTCTCTTTTTTAGCTCACGGATGGAGTCAAAATCTTTGGGGACGTTTCTTTTTGAAGTTACTATATTATCCTTTGCTGGAAATATAGTGTCTTTAGATTTGTGGTTGACCGATGTGATGATAGCCAAAATGGCAATCACTCCGAAAAGGACGTTGATAACTCGTCTGTCAGATTTCGGAAATTTATTAAATGTCAATTTATATTATTATTTATTCTTACTTTTAGGATATAAACCCATAGCCTTGGCTTTTTCTAGCATTAATTGGTATGCAGCTTCGTGGTCATTTGGTATTTTCCCGTCTAAGATGGCGTCTTTAATTAAGTCTTTGATTGTTCCAATTTCAGAGCAAGGTGGCAATCCTAAAACCTCCATGATTTCATTACCATCTACAGGTGGCTGAAAATTCCGGATTCTGTCTTTTTCTTCAAGATCAATGAGTTTCTTACGGACTAACTTGAAATTATCTAGGAAACGCTGTTTTTTATTTTCATTTTTGGATGTGATGTCTGCTTCACATAATGTCATGAGGTCATCAATGTCATTTCCAGCCTCAAAGAGAAGTCGTCTGACAGCAGAGTCTGTAACAATGTCATCTGCTATGGAGATAGGACGCATATGTAAAGATACAAGTTTTTGTACATATTTCATTTTCTCATTTAGTGGAAGTTTCATGTTACGGAATATTTCGGGAACCATCTTCTCACCAATTGAATTATGGTTGTGAAAAGTCCAACCAATAGTTGGTTCCCAACGTTTACTTTTGGGCTTTCCGATATCATGCAGTATTGCAGACCATCGAATCCATAATTTATGGTCTTGATCTTCCCAGTCTTGGGTAGTCTTGGAGATATTGTCAAGGACTTCTAAAGTATGGAAAAAATTGTCTTTGTGTGCTCTTCCATTGATTTTCTCTACACCATGTAGGGAATAGAGCTCGGGGAAAATAATTTCCAACAAACCTGTAGAGAAAAGTAGTTCAAAACCAATTGATGGACAAGGAGCCAGAATAATTTTATTCAGCTCATCTGCAATTCGTTCCTTTGAAATGATCTTAATCCGTTCTTTATTGGAAAATAAAGCATCATAGGTTTCTTGCTCAATAGTGAAATTCAATTGAGTGGCAAAACGAATGCAGCGCATCATACGTAAAGGATCATCACTGAAGGTGATATCTGGATCTAGTGGTGTGGCGATAAGTCGATCTCTTAAATCCCAAACGCCATCAAAGGGATCTACTAATTCTCCAAATCGTTCATTGTTTAAACAAATGGCCATGGCATTTATGGTGAAATCCCTTCGATTTTGGTCATCTTCTAAAGTTCCATCTTCGACAATAGGCTTCCGGGAATCATGGCTATAGCTTTCTTTACGTGAGCCAACAAACTCTATTTCAGTTTGGTTATATTTAACTTGGGCTGTCCCAAAATTTTTAAAAACAGAGAGATTTGCATTTTTCCCCAATTTTCTACATAGTGCTTTGGCTACTTCAATACCAGATCCTACCACCACGATATCGATGTCTTTTGAAGGACGTTCTAGAAAGAGATCTCTGACATAGCCTCCTACAACATAGCATTCTACGCCAATTTCATCGGCGGTATTACCTATTTGGTGAAAAATGGTGTGGTTAAGTTCGTTGATGAAATCTTCACGTGTAAGTTCCCTCATTAATCATCTTTTGTTAATTCGGGTGTAAAGATAATGTTTTTTCATGGAACTTTTATTACTTTTGCTTTTTGAAAATAATAATATGGAATATGAAGCAACTTATATCTCTTATTTTGGGTTTGCTCTGTCTGGTATCTTGCACAGATAGTATAGAAGAAAAAGCTAACACCCACTATGTTTTAGCAGAACAGGCATTTAGAAAAGGAGCCTATGACGTTGCACGTGAACAGATAGATAGTATCCGTTTGAATTATCCTAAGGCTTTTGACACTAGAAGAAAAGCAGTCAAACTCCGTTTGGAGATTGATTTGGCAGAAGGCCAGCAGTCAGTAGAGGAGTCGGACAGAATAATTCAGCAGAAAACGGAATTGGTAGAGCGCATGAAGGGAAAGATGGTATTAGAACCAGTTAAGGGGACTGTGGGTAATTATGTTTCTCCGGCGCAGACTTTGGACAAAATAGCTCATGACATGTTGCGTGCCCAAGTTGATGAGCATGGACTTTTGACACTGACTTCTATTTATTGTGGTACTTTAGGTCATAAAGCTGTGAAAGTAGAATCTGAAGGACAGTCTTTGCAAACTCCTGCCAGTTCTGCAACTTTTTACTCGGAAAGCAATGGTGTTAAACTTGAGGAAGCAGTTTTCAGTAATGACCATGAAGTTGGTGTTTCTGCTTTTATTTCACAACATGTAGGCAAGAAAGTGTTGTTGACTTTTATTGGAAAAAGTAAGAATGAAACAATAACAATGACTCCTACTGATATAAAAGCTATTTCTGATATTTATGACCTATATTTGCAGATGAAAATTTTGAATGATGCTCGGGTGCGTTATGCTGATGCATGTGAACAGATAAAGTTTATTCATATAAAATTAGATGAGCTAGAGGGTGGCAAGAAAACTGATAAAGATTAGAGTTGTTTCAGTGCTAATTTGATAACCTTTTCTACAGAGGCTGAAGGATCTTCCCGAAGGATGCTCACAACTACTTTCTGAGATGCAGACGCTTGGAACCCTAGCATGGTAAGTGCGGTTGTTGCTTCATCTTGTACTTCTTTTGACACAGAGTTTGTCTCTCCTAGACCTAGAGTACTGCTTTGACTCGCAACATCTGTTTTTACAATTTTATCTTTTAGGTCTACGATGATTCGTTGTGCAGTTTTCAGGCCTATTCCTTTAACATTCTTCAGTAATTTAGCATTATCTGTGGAGATAACATCCACTAATTCTGCAGGTGTAAGTGATGAAAGAATCATGCGGGCTGTGTTTCCTCCAATACCAGATACACTGATTAAAAGTAAAAATAGTTCACGTTCTTGTTTGTTCGAAAATCCCCATAAGACATAAGCATCTTCACGAATCGCTTCATAAATATAAAGTTTTACTTCTTTGTGACCCTGTATGGATGCATAGGTATTTAAAGAAATGTTCACTCCATAGCCAACTCCATGGCATTCTACAACAGCAATTGCAGGTGTGAGTTCGGTTAATTCACCTTTAATGTAATCTATCATGCTCTTATTATTTTAAATAGAAAGAATTTCCCATTTGACCGATGATGTCTTCTTGTATAAGTATTCGGATAGCTTGTGCTATCACATTCTTTTCTTCTCCTTGTAACAATTCAGAGAGTTGATGAGGCTTTTTGTCGTTAAGTATTTCTAGAATAAATGTGTTAGCTTCCTTTAGACATTTGATGCTTTTATTGTTCTTTTTCTTTTCCAAACAAACATCACAATGCTCACAAGGATGTATTGTCTCTTCACCAAAATATCGTAATAGCATTTCACTTCTGCAGGTGTTTTTGCTTTCTGCATATTCTATCATGGATTTGATACGGAATTGAAGTTGACTTTTTCGATCTTCGTATATTACTTTTGGGAAAAAGATTCGTTCTCTGTCAATTCTTTTTTGCATATATGTGATATATGGTGTGTGTTTCCTAGGAATATAATGTATGATTCCCATTTTGGAAAGTGACATCAGGTTGTCATATACTTCCATTCGAGTCAAGTTGGTAACATGTGCAAGTAATTCTTCTTCTATGTAGACATAGTCTGCAAACACACCTCCATAACAACGAAGAATACTTTGCATTACTTTTTCCATTGTATCTCCCAAATTATGAAATCTGTAAAGATCATCCCGTCTTACAGTGAACATTAATCGAGAATTACTGTCTTGCTCTTCAGTATAGTCAATTAGCCCAATCTGACTGAGTAATTTTAAAGCACTATATGTTTGTACCGGATGATGTTTGAACCGAAGACAGAATTCCTCTAAATTGAACTCTTTAGTCACCATGAAGCCATCTCCCATAGCCATTTGATAATAATATGCCAAATGTTCATATACATCTTTAATAAACTCTTTGCTTGGATAGGCTTCTGATATGTGTTTTAGGAGTTTTGTCCGGTCTCCTTTATGGTAAAGCAAAACTGCATAGGCCCTCAATCCGTCACGTCCAGCTCTTCCTGCTTCCTGAAAATAAGCCTCAGGAGAGTCTGGTAATTGAAGATGAATAACTAGCCTTACATCAGGTTTATCTATGCCCATGCCAAAGGCATTTGTTGCAACCATGATACGTATTTCATCGTCATGCCATGCCTTTTGGCGGTAGTCTTTTTCTGTGTTAGACAGCCCTGCATGGTAAAAGGTCGCAGTAAAGCCGTGCTCACCTAACCATTTGGCTATTTCTTTAGTTGATTTTCGGTTCCGGACATATATAATTGTAGAACCAGGAGTACTATTTAGTATATGTAGTAGTTCTCCCTCCTTATCTTCGGTTTGACGAACTATATAGGACAAGTTTTCACGTTCGAAACTCATACGAAATACTTGTCCGTTCTTAAATTCTAATTTTTCTTGAATGTCTTTAACTACTTCTATTGTAGCTGTGGCAGTCAAAGCTAATACGGGGGTGTTAGGGAGTAATTTGCGAATTTCTGCGATCTTCAGATATGAAGGACGAAAATCATATCCCCATTGAGATATACAATGAGCTTCATCTACTGTGACGAAGCTAATTTTCATGTGCTGAAGTTTTGTTTGGAAAATCTGTGTGGACAGACGCTCAGGTGAAACATATAAAAATTTATAGTCACCTAAGATACAATTATCTAATGCTGTCAAGATTTCCTGACGAGTTAAACCTGAATAGATGGCTGTAGCTTTAATGCCTTTCTTCCTAAGGTTTTGAACCTGATCCTTCATCAAAGCAATGAGTGGGGTTATAACAATGCATGTGCCTTTTTTGGCCAATGCAGGCACTTGGAAAGTTACCGATTTACCACCACCTGTTGGCATAAGGCCTAATGTGTCACACCCATTTCCAATGCTTTCAATTATATCTTTTTGAATGCCCCTAAAATGGTCGTAACCCCAGTATTCTTTGAGAATGCTTTCGTACATTTCTTATTGGATAGGTTCACAAGGTTGAATATCTTCTATTTGTAATTGGGGCTCACCCCTCTTATAGATATTGTCTTCTATCGTATAACAAATATCAAATGCCCGTTTTGTCTTGATGTAACGAGCTTGTGAACTTTGTCCAAAGGCAATACCATTCATAATTTGATTTGATTTGTTGTCCACCAATTCTAATTTGATATGTTCTTGCTCCCTCCCAACGACCTTGCTGGTACCGTAATCATATACGTTATGTGTACAGAAAACGGGTTTTTGGTTGTCAGGACCAAAGGGTCGGAATTTTTTCAAGTCCAAATGAAATTTCTGTGTGATGTCTTTAAATTCTAGTTCTGCATCAATATAGAGGTTTGCCCTAGTTTGTTCTGGCTCAATATGTTCAGATACGTAATCCTCAAAACGTTGAGTGAATTCTGGTACATTTTCAACTTTGAGTGATAAACCGGCAGCATAGGTATGTCCTCCAAAATTCTCCAGGAGATCTCGACAGTTTTCAATAGCTTTATAAACATCGAAGCCAGAAACGCTTCTTGCAGATCCAGTGGCAATATTATCTGTTCTAGTCAGAACAACAGCTGGCCTATAATAAATTTCTGTAAGGCGTGATGCTACAATACCGATAACACCCTTATGCCAGTCTTCATTGAAGATAACGATACTTTTCTTGTTTTTCAGACTTGCATATTGTTCGACCAACTCGTTGGCTTCTTCTGTCATTTGCTTGTCCAAATCCTTTCGGGTCTCATTATACTGGTTAATCTGATTCGCTAATTCCAAAGCTTTAGGGAAGTCTTTTTCTACCAGAAGTTCCACACTCTGCTTGCCATTCTGAATACGGCCTGAAGCATTTATTCTAGGACCGATTTTAAAAACGATATCACTCATAGTAATGTCACGCCCTGAAAGGCCACAGACTTCAAGAATAGCACGTAAGCCTACGCTTGGATTCGTGTTGAGTTGTTTCAAACCATGACAGGCTAACACACGATTTTCCCCCATGATAGGAACTATATCAGAAGCTATGCTGACTGCTACCAAGTCAAGTAAAGGGGTGAGTTGGCTCATTTCTATCCCATTGTTCATGGAAAATGCTTGCATGAACTTGAAACCGACTCCGCATCCAGAGAGATGAGGATAAGGGTAGTGATTGTCTATGCGTTTCGCATTTAAAATAGCAACTGCAGGAGGAAGAATCTCATCAGGAACATGGTGGTCACAAATAATGAAATCGATACCTTTTTCTTTTGCATATGTAATTTCTTCAACGGCTTTAATGCCGCAATCAAGGACGATGACTAGTTTAACTCCTGTATTAGCTGCATAGTCTACTCCTTGGTGGGATACACCATATCCTTCTTCATACCGGTCTGGTATGTAGTAGTCTACATTTGAATAGAACTGAAGAAGGAATTTGTAGACGAGTGCCACAGCTGTGGTACCATCAACGTCATAGTCTCCATACACCAATACTCTTTCTTTCCTACCCATTGCCAAATTTAAACGCTCAACAGCCTTATCCATGTCATTTAATAGGAAAGGGTCGTGGAGTTCACTGAGATGAGGACGGAAGAACTTTCTTGCTGCTTCTGCAGTGTTGATGCCTCGTGCCATCAAAAGACGACCTAGCACAGGGTTGATATTTAACTCTTTGGCTAGCAGCTTAGCCGCCTCTATTTGTTCTGATGTAGGAGGTTCGTAATTCCATTTGTAATTCATTTATATTTATTTTTTCTTTTTTCTAATCTCAGGAGTGCAAATGATTCGGGAGGAAATTGCACATTCAATCGGTAAAAATACTAAAAAAACATGAAAATGCCACTATTTCTATATTAAATTAACAGAAATAGCGGCATTTTATGGGATAGAAGGTGTTATCGTTTAGTAAGATACCTCTAATAAAATAGTTTGTATGCCGTATTCGTTCATTTATTATAAGTGTTATTCTTTTTTTGAATCCAAATAAGGATTGTATTATTATGATATACAAATTTATCCTTTATTGACTTGTTATTTAATCTAGGAAAGTTTGTTCTGCTCAAAGCAATGTACTTAATTTTATGGGGAGGGTAATAGAATAAGTCTCTACAATCTAGATGGATCAAAAAGAGGACTATTAGTCCTCTTTTTGTCTTTTATAATTTAATTTGTTGTTCTTCAATATTCCAACCTTCTATGGTCAACTTGCATCCCTTAGGAAGTGTGCTAATTGGAAGTTTACTGATTATGGTCTTCTCTGAATGAGGTTCCAAGCTGATATAGTTATCAGAGTAGAATGTTGGAATTATCAGTTCACCTTTCTTGTCCTTTAGTGCTAATCTGACAAAGAACGCAACAATATCAGATGGGTTCTGAATGGTAATAACAAGTTCAGACTGGTTGTTTACGGATGCTTTTACAATAGGTTTTACCAAAGGCAAGGTTGTCAGTTTGCTATAATCTCCGTATGTAAGCATTGGGGTTGTTATCCAATCCGATTTTTGCCAATTGTGTACATCTGGCTTATCGGTAAGTACATAGTCATTATAGATCACATTGTTATCTGTTTCCAATTCTAAAAACAAGAAGGCATTGCCCTTTACTTCATCTACTTTAAAGACTTTCTTAGGAACTCTAGGCTGAGATTCAATATCCTTTGAATCTTTTGTCAATACCTTACCATCTAACCCGTAAATAGTCATGGTAGCTTTCAGAACATGTTTGTGTTGAGTGTCATTAACTACCCATATATTTCCATTGTAGTCATAAATGAGTTGGCAAGGTTCGTTACCTTTTTTCACAGAATAGTAAGATGCATTAGGCACTAGATAATGGTCATACAATTGCCAGTAAAGGCCTGGACGTGCTCCATTCAGCATCCATTGGATAATACCAGTAGTATGAGGCTCATTTACCCTAAAAGCCTCGAACATGGCTCTGGTACTCTCATAGTTGGCCAAATCTGCACGGTGCAAGAAATCTTCTAGGTTCTCAGCTTTGCCATATCGTCCAGTAACTACTTCTACTAAACGATCCAATTTACCCATTGAAGATTCAGAAGCGGTACAGTGGTAATTCCAGACATCTGAGATAGGCCAAGGGCTTTGACCTAACATACGTATAAGTGATTCCTTTTGAGGAAGTTGGGCACCTATGCCTGTTTCAGTATTAAAACCTATAGCACCACCCAATGCCCGTTTGTCGTACCAGTAAGCAGGACCTACATAATCATATGGGCCCTCCATCTTCATTCCTGCTGAGCCAGAGAGGGTACTCTCAAGTTTCTTTGCAGAAGTAACCATAGGACGAGTAGGGTCAATTTGGCGGAGAATCTCATTGTAATCACGTTCTAAGGCTGGAGTCGGTAACTTGTCGCTGCCTACGAACCAGCAGATGATACTAGGGTGATTACGAAGCCATAGAATCTGGTCTTTAAAATATTGTCCCATAAGGACACGATCACTCTCTGAAAGTAATCCACCATAGATTTCGTCACAATGTACACCCAGATATACTTCCCATTCCCAGTGGCAGGTCCATCCTGGGAGTACCATGATACCTTTTTGGTCGCAGACATCAAATATATGTTGCGAAGTACCCCAAATGTTCTCCATTCGAATGGCATTCATATTCATGTCACAGACATAATTGATCTGTGTTTCATAACGTGCATCGTCGTCGCGCATAAATATGTCATCAGTCCATCCTCCACCTCTGACTAAAACCTGTTTGCCATTCAATGTAAATCCTCTAAATCCCTCTTTAGTATAATAACTGCCAATTTCACGAATACCGAAAGAAGTGTTTGCTTTATCGGTAGTCGTATTATTTGTTTGGAATTGCAGCTCCATATTATAGAGTTCAGGAGTTCCCATCTGTCTACACCACCAAAGTCTAGGGTTTTCAACGTGCAGAATCGGAACTACATCCGCATTTAAACGTACTGTCTTTTTTTCATTGGCAGCCAAAGCAACAGGGTAACTGAATGTTTTTCCATCGAATTTACCTATTATTTGACCTTGAATAGGATGATCTGTTACATTAGTAACATCTGCACTTATCTGCAGCCATGCTTCTTTCAATGTAGAGGTGTTGACTTGGCTAGATACACCTAGGTTTTGAACTAAGACATCGCCACAGATGTGGATAGAAACGGGTCTGAAAATACCCATACTTTCATCGGCAGGTCTTGGATTCCAATCAACATAACCTGCATTTGGTTCTCCTTTTTGTGCTCTGAAGACTTCGATTTCCAGCTTGTTAAATGCCTGTGCATATTTGGTAATATCCAATGTGTGTCTTCGGTATGCGCCATAGATGGTGTTCTTGTCGGCCACTAATTTACCATTTAGATAGATGTTGGCTCTATAGCTGATTCCATCAAGTTGCAAGAAAATATGATCCTCCAGATCTTTAGTGGTCAGTTCAAACTCTTTTGAATAAATGAAAGGTTGATCAAATCTACTTCGGTCTATATCTTTATAAGCTAAACCTTCCAAAATGTTTGGATATTCCCCATTAGCAGTCAAAACTCCCATTATGGTTGATGGAACAGTCGCTTTGTATTTCCCATTTAATAACCAGCCATCGGTTAGAGGAATGTCTTTAGCAGCTATGTGCAAAGGAAATAACATTATTAAAAACAATAGTTTAAAAATCTTCATAGTTCGTTTGGTTTTATTTCATTTGTTTTATTCATCACAAAGCATTGCTGCTCCTAATAGAGCAGCGTCTTCTAATGTAGATGGCTGTACTTTTAATTGGGCTGTACTTGCAGGGTAAGGGAATTCTTGAATGCATTTCCACATGCTATCTTTGAAATAATCAAAGGCTTTAGCAATACTTCCACCTAAAAAAATTGCCTCAGGGTCATAGCAGTACATAGTCGCTTTAATCAAGTTGCCCATATGTTTTCCGAATTCATCCCAAGCCTGTAGGGCCATTATATCGTTCTCTATTGCTAATTCTGACAGTTCTTTACCACTTTTGCCAAAGAATTTTGGGAAAAAGGTACTGCTACAGTAATGCTCATAGTCTGAATCTAAATAAGGTAGAGAACCAATTTCGCCAACACCAGTATTTTTACCATTATAAAGTTTGTGGTTTACAATAACACCTGCACCAACCCCGGTTCCAAGTGTGATACCTACCATGTCCGCGAAAGCCTTTCCTTCTCCACAGGTGGAGACTCCAAGTGCGAAGCAGTTAGAATCATTGTTTAGCATTACTTTCACTTGGAAACGGTTCTCCAAGATTTCTTTGAGATGAACTTCTTGCCAAGAAGGAATATTGGCTGCATTATACACTATACCTTTCTCTCTGTCGAGAACGGAAGGAATTCCTGCTCCTATACCGGTAACTTGCTTATTTATAAGCTCAGTAATCAGCCCACAGAGGGTTTCTATCACGATAACTTCGCTTTCCGAAGCTGGGCAAGCTGTTGATAGTTTCTTTACAAGGTGACCCTTATCAACTAAGGCTGCCTTAATATTTGTACCACCTAGATCTATTCCAATATACATGTTTGTCTTAATTGATTAAAAAACATGAAAGATACACTCTAAATATGTTGTGCATCTAATAATGCAAATATATTGTTTTTTCTGGAATAACATTGATTGTTATGTAAAAATCTTTACAAGAGCGGAGAGAAGATTTTACATTTATAAGTGCTAAATAATAAGAAATGCCGCTATTCCAATATCGAATTAATGGAAATAGCGGCATTTTATCCAAGTGCAGGTATTAAAATTATTTTATACCATATTTAGCTTTTAAAACTTTTGAAATGGCATTTTTGTTGATGAGAATATTTAGGGTCTTTGCACGGACATACTCTGGAGTTACATAATAAATCCCATGATAATTCCCCGAGTCTCCCCATGAATTCTTTACCATATAATATCTGTTACCCCATTGGTCTTTAGCTACACCAAAGATTTGCATGGCATGGTCATCGGTAGTAGTCTTGCCATCATACATAGCCTGACGCTCTGCAGCTGTAACAACTTTCTGAGGTTTGGGGAGAACTTCCTCGTTTTCTAGTTTTGACGCTTGATTAGAGTCTATGCCTACCCAATGTGCTTGGTCGGATCCTATAGCACTTTCTACGGCATCCTCATCGTTGTAGACTCCTACACCTTGACGTGTGAAACCTTGTTCACTTACATCTGTACCCCAAAGAATGGTATAACCAGCATTGAGGGCATCTTCAAATACTTGGCAGAAATCATCCAGCTCCAAATTGTATGAAAGTTGCCAACGCCAATTATCTTGTGCTTCTAGGGCATAACCTATTCCAATGTTCTCTCCTTCACTGTAAGGATGATGAGCAAAACTTGTAAGAGATACGTAATCTTTGGGATTTATGCCTAAAGTCTTAGCAAATGAAAGTGGAGTGTATTCTTTTCCTTCAAAAGTGAATTTTTCAGGACACTTGCCTAGATAAACCTCATGAACAGCACGTAAAGCTTTCTTGTAAAGTTGTTCACCATCAGGGGATACCTGCATACCATTTCGCAAACGTCCTTTAGCTATAGCATCTACCATCGGATTGGTCAAAGCTGAAAGTTCAGAATGGTTTGACAGTTCTTTCCCGTACATTGCACCTGCTGGCATTTCAGAATCTGGAACCATGCCATATTGTTCCATGGTCACCAAAATATCACCGAAGTCTCCACCTTGACCGAAACTTACGTCACCAGAAGTCCGGACAGCCTTTTCTGCTCGATCCATGTAGGTGTTGAATGCTACATACATTTCACTAAGATCATATGCTTTTTTCTTGGTACGAAGAATTTCAGATTCTAAGAATCCGATTCCGGAATAGGCCCAGCATGTACCAGCATTGCTCTGATTCTTGACAGGGGTAATGGCTATAGAATCTACAGTTGTGAAGATGAAATTAGGCATCTTCGGCTGCGGAGGACGTTGCCCTTGTGCTGAAACGGTGAGGCTGCAGCATAAAGCTGCAGCTATTATGATTGAATTCTTCATTCAGCTCTTATTTATTTAATACCGTATTTGTTTTTTAGATCCTTAGCAATGGCAGCTTTATTCACTACGAGATTTATAGTCTTAGCACGAATGAATTCTGGAGTTACATAGTAAATACCGTGATAGTTTCCTGAGTCTCCCCATGAATTCTTAACCATATAGTACTTGTTGCCCCATTGGTCTTTAGCAATACCAAAGATCTGCATACCATGGTCATCAGTGGTAGTCTTTCCATCATACATAGCCTGTCGTTCTGCAGGAGTTACAACTTTCTGTGGCTTTGGAAGAACCTCTTTTTGTTCTTGTTTTGCATCAGGTTGAGTTGGATCTGCACCTACCCAATGAGCTTGGTCTGAACCTACTTTACTTTCCTCAGCTTTTTCGTCATTGTAAGTAACTACGCCTTGACGGCTGAAACCTGGTTCACTCACGTCAGATGCCCAGTGGATAGAATAGCCAGCCTTGATTGCCTCTTCAATAATGCGCATAAGGTCATCCAGCTCCAAATTCAGTGAAAGTCCCCAACGCCAATTGTCCTGAACTTCTATGGCAAATCCTTCGCCAATGAACTCACCTACACTATATGGATGATGAGTGAAGCTGGTAAGATTTGCATAGTCTGAACCTTTCAGGCCAAGATACTGGCCAAAAGTCTTTGGAGTATATTCCTTTCCTTCAAAAGTGAATTTTTCAGGACATTTGCCTAAATACACCTCGTGAACGGCACGGACAGCCTTTTTCCAAAGTTGCTCACCATCAGGAGATACCTGCATACCACCACGAAGGCGTCCCTTTGCAATAGCCTGTACCATAGGATCACCAATAGCGGTCAATTCAGAGTGGTTTGAAAGTGTTTTTCCATACATTACACCAGCAGGCATTTCAGAATCTGGAACCATGCCATAGTGGTCGATGGCGTAAGTGACATCATACAATGAACCACCCTGTGAGAAACTAACATCGCCAGAAGTGCGGACTGCTTTCTCTGCGCGTTCCATGTATGAATTGAATACGATATACATTTCGCTTAAATCAAAGACCTTCTTCTTGGTACGAATTAACTCTGATTCCAAAAAACCAACGCCAGAGTATGCCCAGCAAGTACCTGCATTGCTCTGATTCTTTACAGGAGAAATAGCTACTGAATCCACAGTTGTGAATACATACTTAGGCTGAGGAGCCTGAGGACGCTGAGTCCCTTGTGCAGCTGCATTAATGTTTGCTAAAACTACTGCAGCTAATAAAACAGATTTTTTCATGTTGTTATTTATAGTTAATTATTTATATATAGACTTAGAATAATTATGGGAAACATATAGTTTATTGTCTGTTAGCTAGATATTCTTCTAGCTCATCTACATGGTAAGGAATTACCTTATCACCACAGAACCTGGAGCCTTCGGCTGTAATAATGACGTCATCTTCTATACGTATACCACCAAAGTCTTTGTATTTTTCGATAGCTTCGTAATTCAGGAAGTCGGTATGTAAGCCTTGGCTTTTCCATAGGTCTATTAAATCTGGGATGAAATATATACCGGGTTCGTCAGTAATGACAAAACCTTCTTCCAAACGACGTCCCATACGGAGGCTGGAAAGACCGAACTGTGAGGATGGACGGATCTCATCGTCATAACCTACAAACTGCTGACCAAGATTTTCCATGTCATGAACATCAAGCCCCATCATGTGACCTAAGCCATGAGGCATAAACAAAGCATGTGCACCTTCTGCTACGGCATCCTCGATATTACCCTTCATGAGACCTAGATTCTTCAATCCCTGTGCAATGACTTTGCAGGCATCCAAATGGACTTGCTTCCAAGTGTTGCCTGGTTTAGCAACGGTTAGGGCATAATCATGAGCATCTACAACAATTTGATATACTTCTTTCTGCCGTTGGGTAAATTTGCCGCTTACAGGAGAAGTACGAGTATGGTCAGAGCAATAGCCTTCATTGTTTTCCGCTCCAGCGTCTACTAGCATCAGTTTACCAGATTCCAGTATATGATTGGGCTTGTGATTGTGGAGTACTTCTCCATGCTGGGTTAGGATGGTAGGAAAACTTAATCCGATACCGTAGCTTTTTGCAATTCCTTCCATTACTCCAGCAATGTATTGTTCTTTTTGCCCAGGTTTGCAGAGTTGCTGGGCTGCTGTATGCATTAAGTAACCTATTTCAAAAGCTTTGTCTAATTCGGCAATCTCAACAGGCTCTTTTTTGCTTCGCAATTTTATAATAGCCATAACTAGTTTATGAGATGCGTGTTCTGAAATTTCAGAAATAGAAAGCCCCAGCATATGATGAAGTTGTACTAGCATAAACGAGCGGTATGGCTTGATATAATGAATTTGTCTGTCTGAAGTTTGGGCTTTTTTCAAGAATTTACCTGCTTCTTCATAACTGCCAGTTTTATATATACCTGCGCTTTCTGCCATGTCTTTGACTGATGGCATGGGACCAGTCCAGATGATGTCATTTATGTCAACATCGTCGGCAAACAAGTATTCTTCGTGATTGTCAACATCCAAAATGCCTACCATAAGTGGCACATCCAAGCCAAAGAAATAGCGGAATGTGCTATCTTGACGGAAATGATAGGTATTGTCAGCGTAGTTGTAAGGAACATCTGCATTGCCATAAAGCAGAATGATGCCACTTCCAACACTCTTCATCAGCTTATCTCTTCTTTGAATATAGATTTCCTTGTTAAACATAGTAATAGTAAATGATAAATTGAAATTATTTCAAGTTGCAAAGTTACAAATATTATTTGCATTAAGGACATTTATGCTAAATTTGTTATTCCCAACAATCTATTTCATTTTCTATTTCTGGCAATTGACTGCGATGGAATACAGGACTTTTGATACCTTTTTTCTTTTGATTACGGTAATCATCCAGCAGACGGAACGCATATTTGCACAGAAGGGTGATGGCTATAAGGTTTATGGCTGTCAATAATGCCATAAATAAATCACCTAAGCTCCAAACAAAGTCCAATGATGCCAAAGCACCCAGTATGACCATGATTCCTGCAGAGAATATTCTTAGGGCAGTTACAGGCCACTGTTTCTTGGACAAGAACCGGACATTAGCTTCTCCATAGTAATAATTACCGATGATACTGGAGAATGCAAATAGAAAAATGGCAATAGCAATATAAATGGAGCCTGCAGATCCAATTTCACTGTTGAGGGCGTTTTGTGTAAGTGCTATTCCCTGAAGTTCAGGAGAGTTATAGAGCCCACTAATCAGGATAACAAATGCAGTACATGAGCAAACTAGGATTGTGTCAGTAAAAACTCCTAATGCTTGAATAAGCCCCTGTTTTACAGGATGAGAAGTGGAAGCAGTGGCAGCAACGTTAGGAGCAGAACCTTCACCTGCCTCATTGGAGAATAATCCACGTTTCACACCATTCATGATAGCAGTTCCCAAAGCTCCTCCTGCGAATGGACCCACTCCAAACGCACTTTCAAAAATTACATTGAAAACATGGGGAATAAGGTCGAAATTCTTGATGACAATGAAAATCGTTAGAATAAAATAGCCAAAAGCCATGATTGGGACTAAAATACTGGATACTTTGGCTATGCGGTGAATGCCACCGAATACAATCAGTAGTGAGATTGCTGCTAAGACTATCCCAGTATAGAAATTGTCAAATCCAAATGCTTCATTCATAGCACTGCAAATGGTGTTTGACTGAATGGAGTTGTAACTTAAGGCAAACGTCAGAGTTATCATCACAGCAAAAGCATTTGCCATCTTGGGGGAATGCAAACCATGTAAAATGTAGTATGCAGGGCCACCAATGAACGACTCATTACTATGCTGTTTGAATAATTGTGCTAGAGTTGATTCTACAAAAGCTGTGGCAGACCCTAGCAAGGCTATAATCCACATCCAGAACACGGCACCCGGTCCTCCTGTGGCTATAGCTGTTGCTACACCTGCAAGGTTTCCTGTCCCTACACGAGTTGCTACACTCACTGCAAAAGCTTGAAATGAAGAGATGTGTTTGTGGTGGGTTGGCCCATTTACAGCGCTTTCACCCAGAAGACGGACCATCTCTCCAATCATACGGAACTGAACAAACTTGGTGCGAATTGTAAACCATACAGCACATCCCAATAGTACTGCAATCAGAAGAAATGTCCAGATGTAGTCTTGGATAGTGGAAATTGCAAGGTTTAACCATCCATCTGCAGCGAAAAACTCTCTCATATACTTTTTTGTTTGCTAATGAAGACAAAGATACGACAAAATGATAGAAGAAACAAATAATGAGGAAAAATTTGGGCAGTTTTGGATAAAAGACTATACAAAAAAACGGAGACTCCATTAGAAGTCTCCGTTAAGATTTATGTCAAAAACAGATTACAGAGCCTGATCTGGATCTGAATAATCCATTTTGCTCATACGAATGTAAGAGTTGTAACGACGCTTTGCAGCAGCCTTACAAGCATCATACAGTTCCTGTGCCTCTGCAGGTGCAGCTTTTTTCAGAGATAAGAAGCGAACCTCACCTTCCAAGAATGCCTGGAACTCATCCCAATTAGGTGCCTTAGAGTCAAGTTGGAATGGATTCTTACCTTCTTCTGCCAATGCTGGGTTGTTACGCCACAGATGCCAGTAACCGCAAGCAACAGCCTTAGCTTCCTCAGCCTGGCTCTTGCCCATGCCACCCTTAACCTTCAAACCATGGTTGATACATGGTGCATAACCGATTATCAGTGATGGACCATGCCATGCCTCAGCTTCTCTGAATGCCTTCAAGCACTGAGCCTGATCTGCACCCATTGCAACTTGAGCGACATATACGTTGCCGTAAGTAGCCTGCATCAAACCTAAATCCTTCTTGCCTGCACGCTTTCCGTTAGCTGCAAACTGAGCTACTGCAGAGATAGGAGTAGCCTTAGAAGCCTGACCACCTGTGTTAGAGTAAACCTCAGTATCGATAACAAAGATGTTCACATCCTCACCAGAACCGATAACGTGATCCAGACCGCCATAACCAATATCGTAGGATGCACCGTCACCACCGATAATCCACTGTGAACGTTTAACAAGATAATGCTCAAGTTCTTTCAACTTCAAGCAACGTGGACAGCCTGATGCAACACCCTGTGCGATAAGTGGCTTCAATGTTGCAGCTGCAGCCTTAGAAGCATCAGCATCGTTCTGACCCTCAATCCATGCCTTAGCAGCAGTCTTTAATTCTTCTGGAGTATTCTCGTCTGCAATAAGTTCATTCAGGGTGTCAGTAATACGACTCTTCATCTTCTTTGTTGCCAATACCATACCCATACCATATTCGCAGAAGTCTTCGAACAGGGAGTTAGACCATGCTGGACCCTGCCCCTTTTCATTCTTAGTATAAGGTGTAGATGGGATAGAACCTGAGTAGATTGAAGAACAACCAGTAGCGTTGGCTACGATTTCACGGTCACCGAACAGTTGAGTAATCAACTTGACATATGGAGTCTCACCGCAACCAGAGCAAGCACCTGAGAACTCAAACAATGGAGTAGCGAACTGAGAGTTCTTTGGATTCTGCTTGATGTCAATCAGATCCTGCTTAGTGTGTACATTCTTAATGCAGTAATCCCAGTTAGCAGCCTCTGCTGCAGCCTTTTCTGAAGAATCATCATAAGGAACCATCTTCAATGCTGGACCACCAAGTTTTGGATTACCTGGACAAACATCAGCACAGTTACCGCAACCCAGACAGTCTTTTACACCTACCTGCATAACGAACTTCATGCCACGGAACTGAGCAGGAGCCTTCATTTCGATAGTATTACCCTTGAAACCTGCAGCCTCTGTCTCGTCAAGAACGAATGGACGGATACAAGCATGAGGACAAACGAATGAACACTTGTTACACTGGATACACTTAGCTGGATCCCATTCTGGAACGAATGCAGCCACACCACGCTTCTCATAAGCAGCAGTACCTGGCTCCCAAGCACCATCCTCAATGCCCTTGTATGCAGAAACTGGCAGGTCTGCACCATTCTGTGCATTGATAACGCGAACCAGCTTATTGATATATTCAGGGTCGTTGTTTGCTACTACAGGATCATCATCCAGATATGCCCAATTTGGATTAACTGGCAACTGCTTGTATTCACCTCCACGGTCAACAGCAGCGAAGTTCATGTTTACAACATCTTCACCTTTCTTTCCGTAAGATTTCACGATAGCCTTCTTCATCTGATCTACAGCCAGATCTACAGGGATAACGCTTGTAATACGGAAGAATGCTGACTGAAGGATGGTATTGGTGCGGTTGCCCAAACCAATTTCCTGAGCAATCTTGGTTGCATTAATGTAATAAACAGTTATGTTCTTCTCTGCGAAATACTTTTTAATCTTGTTAGGGATGTAGTTAACCAACTCTTCACCTTCAAAGATTGTGTTCAATAGGAACTGACCGTTCTTTTGCAAGCCACGGATTACATCGTACATGTGCAGATAAGCCTGAACGTGACATGCTACGAAGTTTGGTGTCTTAATCTGATAAGTAGAACGGATAGGAGTGTCACCAAAACGCAAGTGTGAGCAGGTGAAACCACCAGATTTCTTAGAGTCATAAGAGAAATATGCCTGACAATATTTGTTGGTATTGTCACCAATAATCTTTACAGAGTTCTTGTTGGCTCCTACTGTACCATCAGCACCTAGACCGAAGAACTTAGCCTCGAAGATACCCTTGCCACCAAGAGCCATCTCTTCCTTAACTGGAAGTGAGGTGAAGGTCAGGTCATCAACGATACCTACAGTGAAATGGTCTTTAGGCTGTGGCAACTCCAGATTCTCATATACGCTAAGAATCATAGAAGGTGTAGTGTCACCAGAACCTAAACCGTAACGTCCACCTACAATAACTGGTGTGCGGCCACTTGCATAGAATGCATCCTTGACATCCAACAATAGAGGTTCACCGTTAGAACCTGGCTCCTTGGTACGGTCCAGAACTGCAATATGCTTAACAGTCTCAGGTACAGCCTCAAGCAAACGCTTTACAGAGAATGGACGATACAAATGAACAGATACCAAACCATATTTCTTTCCGTTTGCATTAGCATAGTCGATAGCCTCACGAGCTGCCTCAGTTACTGAACCCATGGCGATGATGATATCAGTTGCATCCTCTGCACCATAATATGAGAACAATTTATACTCACGCCCAGTACGCTCGGAAATAGCAGCCATATACTTTTCAACGATTGCAGGAACTGCGTCATAGTAACGGTTGCAAGCCTCACGGTGTGCAAAGAAGGTTTCTGGGTTTTCTGCCATACCCTTTGCCTGTGGATGCTCTGGACTCAAAGCGCGTGCACGGAACTCTGCAACTGCCTTCATGTCCACCAGGTCGCGTACATCATCGTCTTCCAGCAACTCTACCTTCTGATACTCATGTGAAGTACGGAAACCGTCGAAGAAGTTGATAAATGGTACACGTGCCTCAATGGCAGCTAAGTGAGCTACAGCAGACAGGTCCATAACTTCCTGAACAGAACCTTCAGCTAACATTGCGAAACCAGTCTGACGGCAAGCCATGACATCACTGTGGTCACCAAAGATACAAAGAGAATGAGTAGCCAATGTACGTGCTGACACATGGAATACACTTGGCAGTAACTCACCGGCAATTTTGTACATATTAGGAATCATCAGCAACAGACCCTGTGAAGCAGTGAATGTTGTGGTCAGGGCACCTGCCTGCAGAGAGCCGTGAACTGCACCGGCAGCACCAGCCTCAGACTGCATTTCCTGAACAAGTACGGTGTCACCGAACAAGTTCTTGCGGCCCTGAGCGGCCCACTCATCAACATGCTCCGCCATTGGAGATGATGGAGTGATAGGGTAAATAGCAGCAACTTCAGAGAACATGTAGGCTACATGTCCAGCGCAGGTGTTACCATCCCAGGTTACGAATTTTTTTTCTTTTGCCATAATACAAGATATTAATAGTTATGTAATTATTTTTGAAGATGTTTTACTAATATAGAAAACCAAACAGCCAAAGTGGAATGATATTTCCATGTCCCAACTCCATATGATGCTGAGCATAAATGATGTCTGGATTAATCTTTCCTTTCGGCTTGGTAGAGCAGATACGGAAAGGTAGTTCGCCATCCACCAGATATGAAATTCCCTTTTTGCCTTTATTCATTTTGTGGTCTTTCCACATGGTGTTGAGGAAAAAGGTCTCCAGCACGTTCTGCTCTTCTACTTTTATAGGGTAAATGGCATACATCTGGTTGGTGTTATGCATTACGATTTTTGCAGGTTTCTTGGGAAAATCATCACCTTTCTCATATATCATGTTGATTAGTCGTGCATCAGCCAGATACTTGATATAGTTCATGACTGTGGCCCTACTGGTTTGGATTTCTTTCGCTAGCAAACTGATGTTTGGAGCTCCTGGCCCGTTCACTGCCAACATATACAGAAGCTTTTTGATCTTGGACAGATACTTGAGCTCTATCTGCTTAATGAGGAGGATATCCACTTCTATCATCATAGACATAGTCTTCAGCAGATTTTCTGAATAATTGCGCTTTTCCAGGAAGAAAGGGTAGAATCCATGGTGTAGATAACTCTGGAAATAGTCTAAAGGACGGACTTTGGAAAGAATGCTTTTGGCAATTTTCTCTTGATTGGATATAATGTCATCCAGTGAATAGGCTGGAAACTCATTGTTTGTGTAGAGATTCAGATATTCACGGAAAGAAAATCCACGCAGATTATAGCTCTTTACAATGCCGTTCAATTCAGGGTTTTCTTCTTTCAGCCGCATCACAGAAGAACCTGTGAAAACAATGTGAAGAGAAGGGTACTTGTCATAGCAGGTCCTAAGTTCATGACTCCAGTCATCATACTTGAAAACCTGATCTATCAGCAGGACTTTTCCTCCTCTCTTGAGGAATTCACCTGCAAAGTCTGCAAAGCCTCGCTGCTGAAAGTAGAAATTGTTCAAGTTGATGTAAAGGCAGGAACGATCTGTACCAAAATGTTCCTTGGCATATTGAAGAAGAAATGTGGTCTTTCCTACGCCTCTGGTCCCTTTTATACCAATTAAGCGGTCGTTCCAGTCTATCTCGTCCATTAGGGCACGACGGACTGGAGCATTTGTGTGCTCAACAAGGTAAGCGTGGGTTCTATAGAAAGCCTCCATTTATTTCTCCTCTTAATTCTTTGCAAAGATAGGATATATTATTGGATTTGCAAAGTGGGGTTGTCAAAAAAAATCGATTTAAATACTTTTTTGTGGGGCGAATTGTAAGTTATTTTGAAATGCCCTATCTTTGTGGTCAAAATGAAGCGTGTTTCTTTGTATGTCTTTAATCCATGGCATGATATGGCTTTGGCCAATCATCGGGTTAATTATCAGCCTCCAGCATCTGCCGTTCAGATGGCTAGGGATTTGGCTCTTCTTCCTAGTTGGATAGCTGAGGAAGGAGATGTGGTTTGTGATTTTCAAGCCCCAGTCCCTGAAGTGGAAAAATATCAGGTGAAGCCTTGGGGGTGGGACCTGCTCGTTTATCGCATGCTTCTACAGTGGGACTCTAAGGTGAAACTTCCTTCTAGAGAGTATATTGATGGAATCAGATTGTTATCTTCTCGTACTTTGGCTGTCTCCACGCTGAAAGAACTCCGTGATTCCTCTCCAGGTTTCTATGAAGGGGAATCTTTCTTGTGCACCTCATTGGAGGAAATACAAGATTTACTTGTCAGGTATCCTGATGTTATCATGAAACAACTCTGGAGTAGCAGTGGCAAGGGACTGAAACCTATCTGCGGTAAATTTGATGTTCCTCTTCAGAATTGGTGTAAACGTTCCATCCAGATGCAAGGAGGGGTGGTGTTGGAGCCTCGCTATGAAAGAATCTTGGATTTTGCATTGGAGTTCGTATCCGATGGGGAAGGACATGTATCTTTCAATAGCTATTCTGTTTTTTTGACGAATGACCATGGACAATATTCCGGTAATCTCCTGGACACGGACGAGCATTTGGAGCAGTATATACTTTCTAAATATGGGGCAGAGGACAATGCTGTCATAAATAGCTTGAAGGAGCAGATTTCCCTGATTTTATCGGAAAATTTAGGCAGAAAGTATATTGGTCCGTTTGGTGTGGATATGATGCTGGTGAAAACGGCATCGGGCGAGATTAAAATTCATCCATGTGTGGAAATCAATGTACGTTTCAACATGGGGCAGTTCGCCTCAGCTTTGAGTAAAAAACTGCTGGCTGAAGGTCATAGAGGTTTGTTCAAGATTGATTTCTCCTCCAAGCCGGGCTCAGTTTTGTCTCATCATCAGCAAATGCAGGAAAAATATCCGCTTGTTAAGGAGAACGAAAAGGTGGTGAGTGGTTACTTGGCTTTGAATCCCATTTCTGAGAAAACGTGTTACCTGGCTTACATTTTGGTGGAGTAGAATTACAATAGCAAATTTTTTTCTCCTTCTAGAGAAATATTTTTCCCTAGAAGGAAAGGCAAAAAATGTAGTAGATTGCAAGGGACTTTCGATTGCCTGTGAAATAAATCACTTAAAGAAGATTCCGGCTGGCTGTCTGCGGTTGTCAGTAGTGACATAAACCACCTGATAACTTCCGGATTCCAGTTCTGCAACATCAATGTTTGTACTGTAAGGAACCTCTTTAATGGTTCTTCCAGATAGGTCATTTATCAGCACAGCCCTTACATTGGTTACAGGGGTCAGTATGACTTGACCAAGTGAGTATTCCACATCAGATTGTTCCGCTTTTGGACCAGAAACACTTTGCAAGGGTGCACTTTCATTTCCAAAGCGATTCACAGCTGTAATGGCATAATAATATTTCCTGTCAGCCTTCGTGTCCCTATATTCGCTTTTCAGTAAACGGGCAGCCACTAAATTCTGCGGGACATTGATGTTGACGACCTCATTCTCTGAACGGTAGACATTATATGTCACATAGGTGTTGTGCCTTGTGTCTGAAACATCGCTCCAATCTAGTTCTGCTCCATTGCCCAAATATCTGACATTCAGTGATGAAGGAGAATTTGGAGCCTCCTTTGTTTGCCATGTCATGCCAGGGGTTAGCGCAGGATATGGATAGTAAACTCTTTTGCACCAATCATACAGACCTTTGGTATTGTCTGTCAGGAACTTGGAACGGTAATGTGCTACACCGAGGCCCAGGCTTCTGCTGTAGTTCATTTCACGCTGAACGTCAGCAAGTACCCAATTGCCCTCACTAGGATGCAGAAAATAAATGCCCAATCCAGGTACTGCAGGACGTCCATAGCTGTTTTCCAGCCAGTCACGCACAAATGGGTAGAAATGGTTGCCTTTGTAATAGATCATTGGATAGACAGCATCCATGATGCCTTCTCTCAACCATGATTGAGATTCCTGATACACTTTATTGTAACCATTCCATCCGGTAGAAGAAAAGCGATCAGTATCTCTGTATTTGCCAAGAGGTGCACAAGTTACTTTCACCCATGGCTTGATGGCCTTGATGGCTTTATACATGGCTCTGACACATGCTGTGATATTGTTTCTACGCCAATCTGCTAGGTTCTGTCCTCTGCCATATTTGCGGTAGCTGTCCCGGTCTAGAGCATTGGCACTGTTCTCTGGATAGCGGATGAAATCAAAGTGAATGCCGTCAATATCGTATTTTCGGGTCATCTCAGCGCAAACACTGGCTAGATATTCCTTTGTTCCAGGATTTCCGGGATCCAGATACCAGTAATCTTTAATTTTCTTGCAGATATTAGGATGAGTGCGTGTCACAGATTTGTTGCCCAGTTGTTTATGTACTTTGGCATTGCCTGATGGAATGGTGACTACCCAGCAGTGTAGCTCCAATCCTCTCTTGTGGCATTCATCAATGGCAAATTTCAGAGGGTCATACCCAGGATCCTTTCCAGGTTCTCCTGTCAGACACGGATCCCATCCTTCCATGGAAGACGGATAAATCATGGAACCACGGACACGGGTCTGCAGTAAAACCGTGTTCAGATGGAGTTCCTGGTATTTGTCCAAAATCTCAATCAGTTCTCTCTTCTGTCTTTCTCTGGAGGCAGGAGAAACGGCTTTGGTCTTAGGCCAGTCCAATCCATTCAGTGTGGTAAGCCACACTGCACGTGTCTCATATTTCTGTTGAGGGATCTGAGACAGTGTAGACTGGCAGAAAAGAAAAAGAAAGAGAAGAGGCAAAAGGCCTGATTTTATTTTAATCATTCTGTTAATTCTTAGTTTTGGACACGCAAAGTTATAAATTTTTTGAGATTCGCATCAAGTTCTGTGATAAAAGTCATGCTGAATGATAAGATTTTTATTAAATTTGCACCTAATTTTATGAGAAAGTAAAAAATGGTAACTTTTGTGATTTCATTGCTTGCTCTTATAGCAGGCTATTTTTTCTATGGTCGTTTTGTGGAGCGTGTATTCGGTCCGGACCCGAAACGAATTACTCCAGCCATCTCCAGGGCTGATGGAGTGGATTACATCGTACTTCCAGGATGGAAGATCTTTATGATACAGTTCCTGAATATAGCAGGAACGGGCCCTATTTTTGGTGCCATTATGGGTATGTGGTTCGGTACTTCTGCTTATTTGTGGATTGTATTTGGCTGTATCTTTGCAGGAGCGGTTCATGATTACTTGAGTGGTATGCTCTCCCTTCATCACAGAGGATGCGGTCTTCCAGGCTTGGTAGGCTATTATCTGGGGTGGAGAGTGAAGAATGTCATGTTGGTATTCTCCGTTCTGCTGCTTCTCATGGTAGGTGCGGTATTCGTGTATAGCCCAGCCATCATCTTGAAAAACATTTGGGGCAGTGAGATTATGTGGATTGTCGCTATCTTTATTTACTATATTATAGCAACCATGCTTCCCGTAGACAAGATAATTGGTAAAATCTATCCATTGTTCGCATTCTCCTTGATTTTCATGGCATTGGCTCTGATGGTAGGCCTGTTTATCCGTCAGCCTGACCTTCCTGAGATTTGGGATGGCATGCAGAATCTTGGTGCTGAGAAGTTCGGTCGTACTGCACCTATATTTCCTGCGTTGTTCATCACGATAGCCTGTGGGGCAATCAGTGGTTTCCATGCTACTCAAAGTCCTCTGATGGCTCGTTGTATGAAGAATGAAATGCAAGGTCGTCCTATTTTTTACGGTTCCATGATTACTGAAGGTATTATTGCTTTGATTTGGGCTACTATTTCATCTTATTTCTTCTATGCCGATGGTTGGAAGGAAGTTTGTTCCCCGGAAGTAGTCAATGCATTTACTTCTCAGAGTGATAAGACCTTGGTTCAGTTCTTCTCAGCTCCACAGGTAGTTATGAACATCTGTAACGGCTGGTTGGGTGTATTTGGTGGAATCCTGGCATTGCTGGGTGTTGTGGCAGCTCCTATCACTAGTGGTGATACAGCCCTCCGCAGTGCCCGTCTGATTATTGCTGAGTTCTTGAAACTGCCGCAGAAGGCTATTAAGAACAGGTTGTACATCAGTATTCCAATGTTCATTTGCTGTATCATTCTTTTGGGTTGGCAGATTTCTAATCCAGATGGATTCAATACAATCTGGAGTTACTTCGGATGGTCTAACCAGTCATTGGCAGTCTTTACATTGTGGACTGTAACAGCATTTTTGGCTCGTAGTGGCAAGAATTTTATCGTTACGATGGTACCAGCATTGTTTATGGTATGGGTTTGCACCACTTACATTTTGGTAGCACCTGAGGGATTCAACATTCAAGGTCCATTCCCGTATCTGGTAGGTGTGGTTGTAGCCTTGAGTTGTTTGCTCTATTTCCTGCATTGGAAAAACAAGAGAGGGAATATGCTTAGTGACAGAAGAAAAAGACATTGGGAGAAGTTAGAGCATGCTGCGAAGTAGAAAACCTTGGTTTGTGCCGTTGTTGCTATTTATCTATACAACGGGTATGTTTGTTTGGCTGCTGCCTCGGAATAACGAGGTCAGTACAACAGAGAAAGTCATAACAGTAGTCGTAGCTTATGCTATTATCATAGTCTTGTACTTTCTGCTGAAAAAGAAGGAGAAGATGGCCAAGGAACGTGAAGACGATATAAATAAAAACATTTAAAAATAGAAAAAATGAAAAAAGTAATCTTTACCTTGTTTGCACTGATGATTTCAGTCAGCACATTTGCTCAGTTTGAGCGAGACACTTATTATATCAATACCTCCTTTTCAAAGGTAGGACTGTCATTCTCAGGGCAGAGCAAGTTGAGTCTGGCTGGTACTGCTACGGCAGGTCTCTTCATTGAAGACAACTGGGCTGCAGTAGGTGAGGTTGGCATTGACTACGGAAACAAGCATCTGCAGGAGTTTACTGCTGGGGCTGGCCTTCGTTACTACATTCTGCAGAATGGTATTTATTTGGGCGCAAGTGGAAGATATGTACACTCAAATTTCAGAAACATTGAAGGTGGCAACTATAATGACCTTCAAGTTAAAGCAGAGGTTGGTTATGCTTATTTCCTGAGCAGGACCGTAACCATCGAACCTGCCGTTTACTATAGCCAGAGTTTCAAGGACCAGGATTATAGTCAGGTAGGATTCAAGTTGGGCTTCGGCTTCTACTTCTGATTTGCGAATGATATCAGTGGAAAATCTGGAGGTCGAGTTCAGTGCTCGACCTCTTTTTCAAAAAGTTTCCTTTGTAATAAATTCCAAGGATAGGATAGCCTTGGTGGGGAAGAATGGTGCTGGAAAGTCCACTTTGCTGAAAATTTTGGCTGGCATTCAGGCACCTACAGGAGGTATTGTCGCTATTCCTAAAGAGACAACTATCGGATATCTGCCCCAAGTTATGGTTCTGAGTGATACTCGGACTGTGCGTGAAGAAGCAGAACTTGCGTTTGAGCATATCAGTACCATGCGTGACGAACTGGCTCGCATGAATGCGGAACTGGCTGAACGCACAGATTATGAGTCGGAAGAATATCTGAACCTGGTGGAACGGTTTACTCATGAGAACGAGAGGTTTAATATGATGGGTGGCTTGAACTATCAGGCAGAACTGGAGCGTACACTTCAGGGCTTAGGTTTCCAGAGATCGGATTTCGACCGTCCTACCAGTCAGTTCAGTGGTGGGTGGCGAATGCGAATAGAATTAGCCAAGATTCTTTTGCAAAGACCCGATGTCTTGCTGCTGGATGAGCCCACTAACCATTTGGATATTGAGAGTATTCAGTGGGTGGAGAATTTCCTGGCATCGCGATGCAATGCTTTAGTCTTGGTTAGTCATGACCGGGCATTCATCAATAATGTGACCAACAGGACCATTGAGATTTCCTGCGGTCGTATTTACGACTATAAGGTGAAGTATGATGAATTTGTGAACTTGCGTGCGGAACGCCGTGAGCAACAGCTTAGGGCCTATGAGAATCAGCAGAAGGAAATTGCTGATATTAAGGAGTTCATAGAGCGGTTCAGATATAAGCCAACCAAGGCGATTCAAGTGCAGAGCCGAATCAAGCAGTTGGAGAAAATCATACCGATTGAAGTGGATGAGGTTGATAATTCATCGTTGCATCTTAAATTTCCACCTTCCGTAAGAAGTGGAGACTATCCACTCATTTGCGAGGATGCCAGAAAGGCTTATGGCCCTCATGAGGTCTTCCACAATGTGAACTTCACCATTAAAAGAGGGGAGAAGGTGGCTTTTGTGGGAAAGAACGGTGAAGGTAAGTCTACTCTGGTAAAATGTATCATGAATGAGATTCCATACGATGGAATCATCAAAATAGGACATAACGTACAAATTGGTTATTTTGCCCAGAATCAGGCTCAGTTGCTGAATGAGGAAATTACTGTCTTTGATACGATAGACTTGGTCGCAAAAGGAGATATTCGCCTCAGAATCCGTGACATCTTAGGTGCGTTCATGTTTGGCGGGGAAGCATCGGAAAAGAAAGTTAAGGTTCTCAGTGGTGGTGAGCGTAGCCGACTGGCCATGATAAAGCTGTTGCTGGAGCCCGTGAATTTTCTGATTCTTGACGAGCCGACAAATCACTTGGATATGCGCTCTAAGGATGTGCTGAAAGAGGCTATTCGTGATTTCGATGGTACGGTGATTGTAGTCAGCCATGACCGGGAATTTCTGGATGGTCTGGTCACTAGGGTTTATGAGTTTGGAGGAGGATTGGTGAAGGAACATATCGGTGGAATCTATGATTTCCTGCAGAAAAAGCAGTGGGATTCCCTGGATATGCTGTCATCTTCTAAACTGACTAGCGGTACTTCGGCTTCTGGTAGGGTGGAAGTAGTAGCTGATACTTCTCCTAGTGAAGGTAAATTGTCGTACGAACAGCAAAAGGAATTTCAGAAACGTGTCCGTAAGGCTGAAAAGGCTGTGAAGGATTGCGAAGATGAAATTTCAGGGCTGGAAGCTAAGATTGCAGAGATTGAGGAGCAGATGGCCACTATAGAAGGGGCTTCGGATGCTTCACTTTATACAAAGCATGGAGAACTGAAGAAACAGTTGGATGCAGCTGTCGAGAAATGGGAAGTTTGCTCCATGGAGTTGGAAGAAATACAACTATAAATATATTATAATTATGAAAGTACAAAATTATTTTATTGCAATGATTGTAGGTGCATTATGCTACAGTTGTGCTCCATCTACCAAGCCATTAGGCGTGGGAATTAAGAAGGAGAATCGTGACGAGACAAAGAAACCAGGTGATGATTTCTATGAGTATGCCAATGGTAATTGGATGAAAAACAATCCTTTGCCAGCAGAGTACTCCCGTTATGGCTCTTTCGATGCTTTGGCAGATCTAAACAACACTCAGCTTCGGGGTTTGGTAGATGAACTCATAGCAAAGGAGCAGGAGAAAGGCTCTGTAGCTCAGAAAGTGGCAGATGTCTACAAGATGGTTACAGATAGTGTCCGTCTGAACAAGGAAGGCGCTGAGCCTATCAAGGCTGATTTGGCTAAGATTGATGCTATTGCCGACAAAGCACAGTTCTTCAATACTGTTTCAGAATTGAGCATCGTAGGTGATGGAGGTTTCTTCCGTTATGGTATTGATGCCGATATGAAATCTAGTAAAGAGAACCTGTTTGATATTTCTCAGGGTGGTCTCTCTTTAGGTCAGAAAGACTATTACATTGAGGAGGATGAGGCTACTGTGAATATAAGAAACAAATTCCAGGAGCACATTGTCACCATGTTCAAGTTGCTGGGTGACACCGAGGAGCAGGCAAAGGCTCGTATGCAGGATGTATTGCGTATTGAGACCCGTTTGGCTAAGGCTTCATTGAGCAATGTAGAGATGCGTAATCCTGAGAATATCTATCACAAAATGACAATTGATGAATTCAACAAGGAATACAATAAGTTGGATTGGGCTTCTTTCTTCAAGACAATCGGTGCTGATTTGAAGGAATTGAATGTAGGTATGCCTACTCATTTGCATGAGACTGAGGCTGTGATTGCTTCTGAGAATCTGGAGGCTTTGAAGAACTATCTTCGTTGGAATATCCTTTCAGGTGCTGCAAGTGTGCTTTCTGATGATTTCCAAGAGGCTAATTTCAATTTCTTCGGTAAGGTCCTGACAGGAAGACAGGAGCAGCAACCACGATGGAAACGTGCCATTAATATGGTAAATGGTACTTTGGGCATGGCTTTAGGTCAGATGTATGTGAAGAAATATTTCCCTGCAGCAGCTAAGGAGAGAATGGTACAGTTGGTAAAGAATCTTCAGGTGGCTTTGGGAGAGCGCATTGATGCACAGGAATGGATGAGTGATGAAACCAAGCAGAAGGCTCACGGCAAGCTTGATTCATTCCTTATCAAGGTAGGTTATCCAGATGAATGGAAGGATTATTCTTCATTGGAAATTGACCCTTCAAAGTCATTGTACGAAAACCTGAAGGCTGTAAGTGTCTGGAACTGGAAGGATGAGTTGGCTCGTAAGCAGAACAAGCCTGTTGATCCATCAGAATGGCACATGACTCCTCAGACTGTTAATGCCTACTATAACCCTACTACTAATGAAATCTGTTTCCCAGCAGGTATCCTTCAGTATCCATTCTTTGATATGGAGGCTGATGATGCATTTAATTATGGTGCTATCGGTGTAGTTATTGGTCATGAGATGACTCACGGATTCGATGATGAAGGATCACAGTTTGACAAAGACGGTAATCTGTCTAACTGGTGGACTGAAGAGGACCGTCAGAAGTTTGAGGAACGCACTAACAAACTAGCTGATTTCTTCAGCAAGATTGAGGTGCTCCCAGGTCTGCTTGCTAATGGTAAACTGACTAATGGTGAGAATCTGGCAGATCATGGAGGTCTGGAGGTTTCTTTCCAGGCTTTCAAGAATGCAACTGCTGAGAATCCTTTGGAAACAGTCGATGGTCTGACTCCAGAACAGCGTTTCTTCATTGCATACGCAAGTGTTTGGGGACAGAATATCCGTGAAGAGGAAATCCGTCGCCGTACAAAGAGTGATCCTCACTCACTGGGTCGTTGGCGTGTAAACGGTACACTCCCTCATATTAATGCATGGTACGAGGCCTTTGGCGTGAAAGAGGGTGATGCTCTCTATTTGCCAGTAGAGGAAAGAGTATCAGTTTGGTAATAATCGATTTTTAATATTAAAATATGCCATTAACATTACCCGATAGATTACCTGCTATTGAGCTACTCAAGAATGAGAACATCTTCGTGATGGATAATTCACGGGCAGAGGGCCAGGATATTCGTCCCCTGAAGATTGTGATTCTCAACTTGATGCCGATAAAGATTACAACAGAGACCGATTTGGTGCGAATCCTTTCGAACACTCCGTTGCAGTTGGAGATTACCTTTATGAAGTTAAAGAGTCATACCTCCAAGAATACACCTATCGAACATATGATGGCATTTTATAAGGATTTTGAATTACTGCGTTCACAGCACTTCGATGGTATGATTATCACCGGAGCGCCTGTGGAGCAGTTGGAATTTGACGAAGTGTTCTATTGGCCTGAGATGACAGATATCTTCAGTTGGGCTAAGACACATGTCACTTCAACCTTGTATATTTGCTGGGCAGCTTTTGCAGGAATGTTTCATCATTATGGTATACCTAAGTATGATACTCCTAAGAAAGTGTTTGGTGTCTTTGAACAGCATATTCTGAAACCTCGTTGTCCACTTTTCCGAGGCTTTGATGATACTTTCTTTATGCCTCATAGTCGGCACACAGAGTGCAGAAGGGAGGATATAGAGAAGATAGAGGGTCTGGAAATCCTGGCAGAGTCTCAGGAATCGGGTGTCTGTATTTCTATGGCTCGTGAAGGCCGTGAGATTTATATCACAGGTCATCCGGAATATTCACCTCATACTTTAGACAATGAGTATAAGCGTGACTTGGGAAAGGGGTTACCTATTCAAGTGCCTGAGAATTATTATCGTGACAATGACCCTGATAAAGGGCCTTTGGTGCACTGGAGAGCTCATGCGAATCTGTTGTACAATAACTGGATAAATTACTACGTATATCAGATGACTCCTTACGATATAGACCAAATCCGATGAAAGAATGCCGTAAGATAGAGTTACTGGCTCCTGCCAAGAATGTAGAGACTGGGATGGAAGCCATCAGACATGGAGCTGATGCTGTGTATATAGGGGCAGAGAAATATGGTGCCCGTGCAGCTGCAGGGAATTCGTTGGAGGATTTGGCGCTTCTGGTGGATTATGCTCATCTCTATCGTGTCAGAGTTTATGTTACGGTAAATACGATCCTCAAGGATGAGGAACTTCCTGATGTGGAGCAGCTTATCTGGAAGTTGTATAGGATAGGAGTTGATGCTCTGATTGTTCAGGATTTGGCCTTGTTGAAAATGAATCTTCCACCTATCCCTCTACATGCCAGTACGCAGATGGACAATAGGTCTGCAGAAAAGGTCAGGTATTTGTATGAGATGGGATATAGGCAGGCAGTATTGGCTCGTGAATTGACTCTTGATGAAATCAGCAAGATTCATGCAGCTGTGCCACAAATGCCTTTGGAAGTGTTCATACATGGTGCGCTATGTGTCAGTTACAGTGGTCAGTGTTATGCATCACAGGCTTGTTTCGGTCGTAGTGCCAATAGGGGAGAGTGTGCTCAGTTCTGTCGTTTGCCCTTCGATTTGGTGGATGCTAAGGGGAGAGTTATCAGCAGGAATAAATATCCACTTTCCCTGAAGGATATGAATCAGAGCGATAATCTGGAACAGCTATTGGATGCCGGTGTGACATCTTTGAAGATTGAAGGTCGTCTAAAAGATAATTCATATGTCAAGAATGTCACAGCTTACTATAGGAAGAAACTGGATGCCATTTTCAGTCGTAGGACAGAATATGAAAGATCTTCCTCCGGACATTCTATCCTCAGCTTCTCACCGCAGCTTGACAAAAGTTTCAACCGTGGTTTTACAGACTATTTCTTACATGGGCGAAACGGTGATATTTGTTCTCTTAACACTCCAAAATCTTTGGGAGAGGAGATGGGGTATGTGAAGGAATCCCGTGGTGGATTTATTGTTGTGGCTGGTACCAGGCATTTCAATAATGGCGACGGAGTTTGTTTCATAGATGAAATGGGAGAACTTCATGGATTCCGTATTAATAAGGTAGAACAGAATAGGCTTTTTCCACAGGAAAGGGTAAATATCCGTCCTCATACAGTTTTGTACCGGAACTACGACCATGAATTTGAGCGCTTGCTAAGTCGTCCTTCTGCTCAAAGAAAGTTGAAGGTGGATATAGTGTTTCGGGAAATTCCAGATGGCTTTTTATTGGGATTGACTGATGAAAATGGGAATAGAGTAGCGTTACCTATTCGCATGGAAAAGCAACTGGCTCATAGTGAGCAGCGGGAGAACCTGAAGAAACAGTTGGTCAAATTGGGAAATACTCCTTTTGAGGCCGATGATATTGAGATACAATTTTCACAGAATTATTTTATTCCTTCATCCCATTTGGCAGAGGCAAGAAGGATAGCTGTAAATAAATTAGTCCAAGTAAGGAAAATAACCTATAGGCAGGAAGTGGCACGAGTGTCGTCTTTGCATACGGGTTATTATCAAGGACAGAACCTGACTTATTTGGCTAATGCCATGAATCGTTTTTCTGTGGAAGTATATAAGGAACAGGGTGCATCGGAAGTAGAACCGGCTTTCGAGAAGGAAGGGGTTAAAGGAGGAGCTTTGATGAATTGTCGCCATTGCATACGTTTTATGATGGGATGGTGCCCTGTACATCAGAGAAACAAGTCTCCATTTACAGAGCCCTATAGTTTGGTCTCAAGGGATGGTAGAAGATTTCGTTTGGATTTTGATTGTAAACAGTGCCAGATGAAGGTTTATGCAGCGGAGTAGTTGGTTCCTTTTCATATTGTTGGTTTGCAGCTTTATGATAGGCTGTACCTATTCAGAACGGAGTTATGTGATGTCTGATTCTTTGGATGTCATTAGTGATTCCTTGCGTTTTGAGATGGAACATAATTACTCTATTAATTATAATTTTACCGTAATTGCTGATTCCATCATTCTTTCATCTGAACCTCAAGATTCTGATTCAATTGTTGTGTATAAAGGTGATTTGCTGGTGGTGGCAGATTATCTTCTTATACCACACGATTCTATTGATTCCATCTTTGTTAAGGTGGCCAGGGATCAAGAAACAATAGGTTGGACACCTGAGTCTGAACTCTTAGATAAAGTAGCTCCAGACGATCCTATTTCTTATTTTATTTATATGTTTAGTAATAGCCATTTGTTATGGTTCTTGCTATTGATAGGGATGGCAGTCTTGGTCTATCTGTATCGAATGTCTTTGAAAAAGCCATTACAGATAGTTCATTTCAATGATATAGACAGCCCATATCCCACTGCACTTTGTATTTTGATAGCTGTATCAGCTACTTTCTATGGCACTATTCAGCATTTTGTGCCTGATACATGGATTCATTTTTACTATAATCCAAGTCTGAATCCATTTACTCTGCCATTTGGGCTGGGTTGTTTTGTCACTTGTGTCTGGGGCATTCTTATTTTAATTATAGCAGTCGTGGATGAAGTATTCAAGAAACTGACTGTAGTAGATGCTTTAACATACTTGGTTGGCTTGGCTGCTATCTGTGTGGTGTGCTATATCTTTTTCACCTTTACTACATCTTACTATATCGGGTATCTTTTTTTGGTAGTTTATATTGGATTTGCTTTATCTCGTTGCAAAGGATTTGGTGGATATGAATGTGGCATTTGTGGACATAAATTGCCTAGTAAGCACAGCCGTTGTCCAAATTGTGGGGCATTGAATGAATAAATCATCTTCAGCAGTTACATCCTCATTGTATTGCTTGGAAGCTGACTTGAAAGCCACAAGACAAGAAAAAATGGGGATGTTTGATGATTTTTTTAATAATTGGTTTGGTTAAACAAATAAAAAGTCCTACTTTTGCACCCGCTTTAGGAATGAAACCTAATGGTGCGTTAGTTCAGTTGGTTAGAATATCTGCCTGTCACGCAGGGGGTCACGAGTTCGAGCCTCGTACGCACCGCCAACAAAATGTTTCTCTTAAGAGCAGCTTGCTGTTTTAGCTCAGTGGTAGAGCACTTCCTTGGTAAGGAAGAGGTCCCGAGTTCAACTCTCGGAAACAGCTCTTGGTCGGAAACGATCTATTGGCCGGTCCCTTCGTCTATCGGTTAGGACGAGAGATTTTCATTCTCTAAAGAGGAGTTCGACTCTCCTAGGGACTACCACCATTTTGCTTGAAACGGGAGTAGTTCAGTTGGTAGAGCACTGGTCTCCAAAACCAGGTGTCGGGAGTTCGAGTCTCTCCTCCCGTGCATGAAGATGGAAAAGATTCGGGGTGTGGCTCAGTCCGGTTAGAGCACCTGCTTTGGGAGCAGGGGGTCGTGGGTTCGAATCCCGCTACCCCGACAAAAAAGAAGGGAATGATAACCATTCCCTTCTTTTTTGTATGTCTCAAGAGCATTTCTTTGCAGGAATTACTCTTATGTCAAAAGTGCTTAGAAGTGCAACAATGGCCGCACAAAGTATGAACTCAGCTTGTAGTTTGCGTATACTCCTCCTGTGGCAAACTGAATGTACCATGCTCTGTTCTCTTCTCGTTCTGCACAGCACCAGTATCCTCTGGCTTCAAAATCATTGAATGGAGGAAGTGACTTTGTTGATAGAATACCCAAACGGCTCTGGGCATACAATAAAGCCATCTCTCCACCTGAAGGACAGTACCAACGTTTGTTGCTGATGCCAGAAATACTGTAAGCTGCTGCTTGTCCACATGCTCCGTAAATGATAGCGGAAGAATCTGCATATGCTGTATTTTCTTTACCGTCAAAGTCACTGAGAAGTCCTGAAGTCGGCCAAGTGTCAATGCGCCCGTCTTCTGTTAATGACAGGTTTATATGACCTGTTTCAAAATAGGCTGAAGGTGATTTCCCATCCCAGTATGGTAGGAAACCTTCTTCCAACGAACCATCAGCAGTAGTGAAGTCAGGCATGCCTGCGATATTGTACTGAATAGTAGACCAAGTCTTACCTGTGGAGTTTACATCATTTAAAGCCACAATTCTTCCATGGAAAGAAGAAGTGAGAGCTCGGTTAATATCCCCATCTTCAGTATCGGTCAAGGCAAATACAATTCCAATACACTTTTTATTCTCGTTCAAGTCAGAAGAGACAGTCATGTCGCTGTAAAAATAGTCTCCTATATGCGCTAGACTGTTTTCTTTAGTACAGTCGAAAGTCCAATTGTAATGCTTACCTGCTTCAATGGCTGTCTCTTCGGCATTATTGCCTAAGTAAATGGAACCATCAGCAGTGAAGACAGAAGCCTCTATCAGCACGTCCTCTGTAGGTATCATTGCCAATATTGCAGACCCATTAAGTCCCTTACTGTTCTTAATTACCATGTTGTTGTTAGTACCACTTTCATAGACTTTCTTCCTGAAATTAAAGGTTCTCTGGCCAAATAGGCTGCCTTCTTTAGCACGGAATTCAATTTTGACAATATCGTTGATGGGGCTTCCATTGTAATGGAAATCCATTTCTGCTACAGCCAGAATTGCTTTCATCGTTGCCTTGGCTGTAACACTTAAATCATTCATGGTTACAGAAGAACAGAATCCAAATCTGTAATTCAGAACTGTGCTTTCAGTACCATCTTGTGACATGACAGAGAGGACTTGGGTAATAGTGTCACTATGTTCTGTAGAAAGTGCACTGGCAGGATAGAAGAATGCAAAATTATTCCCAGATGTCATATTCAGCATGTTGCCAGAGAACTTCTGGGAAGAGGTGTTATAGTTCAAGGTCTCGATTTTGCGGGACAGGGTTAAATTAATTCCTGCAATTTGGTCAGAAGAGTTCCATGTTAATCCTTCAGAAATGATGTAGCCATCATCTGATGGTTGGCCTGCATCTAATGTAAAACTGTAGTTAGTATCTGTTTCTGGTTCATCGTCCTTGCAAGAAACAAGGGAAAGTGTAGTCAAGAGGAAAGTGAACTTTAATAACTCGTATAATGTTTTAGTATCAAGTCTCATCGTATATTTGCTAAAAATTTTTGCAAAATTAGTCAAAAAAAGGTTCGTGACACAATTATTTTAGACAAAATGTCTTAATACGTATCTTAAAAGGATTGTATGCACTAAAAAAGTTTTAAAGTTTAACTTTGTTTTCCTAAAATATGTGTATCTTTACACAAATTATTGGAAAAAAAGGATATTAAATTATGAAAAAGCTATTCTTAACGTTGTTGATGTGTGTTTCAGTTTTTACTGTTTCTGCACAATTGAAAACTGTAGATTTAAGGGTTGGAGTACGTAATACTTTCGGAATAGGAGGTGGAATAACCATTGGAATTCTGGATTTTGTGGATTTTGCTCCTAATTTCAATTATTTTTTCACAGAAAATGGATCCACATTCTCTGCTGATGCAGATTTTCATTACAATATAGAGATAGATGATTTGTGGGAAATTTACCCATTAGCGGGTGGCTGTCTTGTTCATGGAAGAAATCGTGATGGTGATGGTGACACCCGTAATAAGTTAGGCACTAACGTAGGTGGAGGTGTACGTTATTTTCTCACTGACCAAGTTAACGTTTTCGGAGAGATTAAGCATCAATTCTTATTTGACTCTGATAAGATGGACAAGACTTGTTTTGCCATAGGTGTCAATCTTGTCCTTTAAAAGAAATAGTAGAAAGATAATAATGGTCGGCAAGCGAAAGCATAGGTTTGCTGACCATTTTTTTGCACTATTTGTCTAATCCCGATACTTTAGACTGTAAGGTGGCTTCTTTCTTTTTATTAATAAAATATTTCGTTACCTTTGTATCCAAATGGAATGCCCATGGCTAAAGATAAGATTGTATACGTTTGTAAGGAATGTGGACAAGAATCTCCAAAATGGATAGGCCGTTGTCCATCATGTGGTCAGTGGAACACATATATAGAGCAGGTCGTTCGAAAAGATTCTGCCTCTATTCGTTTTTTGCCAGGTGGATTAGATACTGAGTTAGATAATAATAAACCTAGGAATCTTCGTGAAATAGAGACTAATGCTGTTCCTCGCATTGACATGAAAGATGCCGAATTGAATCGTGTTTTGGGTGGAGGTCTCGTTCCAGGATCATTAGTGCTTTTAGGTGGTGAACCTGGTATAGGCAAGTCTACTTTGATTCTTCAGACTGTGATGAACCTTTGGCATTTAAAGGTTCTTTATGTCAGTGGTGAAGAAAGTGCTCAGCAGCTGAAACTTCGTGCTGATCGCCTCCAGACTAAAGGGCAAAGTCAAGAAACTGATGAAAATCAAGAATGCCTTATTGTGTGTGAAACTTCTTTGGAGAAGATTTTCACCCATGTCAAGAACACGCAGCCACAATTGCTGGTAATAGACTCTATTCAGACTATTTCTACTGAGTCTGTGGATTCTTCTCCAGGGAGCATTTCTCAGGTCCGTGAATGTGCAGCCTTGTTGTTGAAATTTGCCAAAACATATAATGTGCCCGTTATTTTGATAGGTCATATCAATAAAGAAGGAACATTGGCAGGACCGAAGGTGTTGGAGCATATTGTAGATACGGTTTTGCAGTTTGAAGGTGACCAACATTATCTGTATCGGATTTTGAGGAGTATAAAAAATAGGTTTGGCAGCACCTCTGAGCTAGGTATCTATGAGATGCGTGCAGATGGCCTGCGTCAGGTCAGTAATCCTTCAGAATTGCTGTTAAGTGAAAGTCATGAAGGATTGAGCGGAGTTGCCGTATCGTCTGCTATTGAAGGTGTCCGTCCATTTCTGATAGAGACTCAGGCTTTGGTTAGCACTGCAGCATATGGAAATCCTCAGCGAAGTGCAACGGGTTTTGATATTCGTAGGTTGAACATGCTTTTGGCCGTACTGGAAAAGCGGATAGGTTTCAAGTTGGCACAGAAAGATGTATTCTTGAATATAGCAGGTGGCTTGAGGGTAAGTGATCCTGCAATTGACTTATCTGTCATTGCTGCGGTGTTGTCCAGTAACCTAGATTCAGGTATAGAGTCCGATGTCTGTATGGCTGGTGAAGTAGGGCTTAGTGGAGAGATTCGGCCGGTAGCTCGCATTGAGCAGCGTATATCTGAGGCAGAGAAACTGGGATTTAAACGTATGCTAGTGCCGAAGGGTAATATGCAAGGACTGGATAAAAAGCATTTCAAGATAGAATTGATTGCAGTAAGGAAAGTAGAAGAAGCATTACGCGAACTTTTTGGATAAATGACAGAGGAGTATCAGATAAGGGTGACGCCAGAGGTGGCAGCAAGCGAACAGAGTATAGCTTTGTATTTGGCTCGTGAAAAAGGGCTGAATATTCGTTCTATTCAAGCTGTTCGTGTGTTGAAGAGAAGCATTGATGCTCGTCAGCGGACTATTTTTGTAAACCTGAAGGTCCGTGTCTATGTGAATGAATATCCTCAGGATGAGCCGTATGAACATGTAGATTATCCCAATGTGGAAGGAAAACCTGAAGCCGTTATTGTGGGTGCTGGTCCTGGTGGTTTGTTTGCAGCTTTGCGCCTGATAGAGTTAGGTGTTCGTCCTGTCTTAGTGGAACGAGGTAAGAATGTCCGTGATCGTAAAAAAGATATTGCAGCGATTCCTAAGACCCAGCAAGTAGATAGTGAGAGCAATTATAGCTTTGGTGAAGGTGGAGCTGGTGCTTTTTCTGATGGCAAACTTTATACTAGAAGCAAGAAACGTGGCAATGTAGACAAAATACTGAATGTGTTCTGTCAGCATGGTGCAAGCCCTAGTATATTAGCTGATGCACATCCACATATTGGCACTGACAAGTTGCCTCGTGTCATAGAGAATATGCGTAATCAGATTATTGCAAGTGGAGGTGAGGTACATTTTCAGACAAAAATGACGGGCTTACTGCTGGAGCATAATCAGGTAGTTGGCATTCAGTGTGAAGATGGAAGTGAGTTTCGTGGTCCAGTAATCTTGGCTACAGGTCATTCTGCCCGTGATGTATACCGTTATCTGTATCATTCAGGTATTGAGATTGAAGCCAAAGGATTGGCTGTAGGCGTTCGCTTGGAACATCCATCCGCTTTGATTGACCAGATTCAGTATCATAGGAAAGAAGGTCGTGGTAAGTATCTACCAGCTGCTGAATATAGTTTTGTGCATCAGGTAGACAATCGTGGGGTGTATAGTTTCTGTATGTGTCCAGGTGGTTTTGTAGTTCCAGCTGCCAGCGGACCAGAGCAATTGGTTGTCAATGGAATGTCACCAAGCAATCGTGGAAGTAAGTGGAGTAATTCTGGTATGGTAGTAGAATTACACCCTGAAGATTTAGGAGAGACATCCATCCGATCTATGATAGAGGATTATGTAAAGGTTAATCCTTCGGATGAGGCTGAGCAGGTTGTCAGCAGCTTGGATAATCTTCCAAAGAGTATTAACCCCCATAATAGCGGAGACTCCATTGTAGCCCATCCACTGAGTGTTCTGCTGTTTCAAGATGCACTAGAAAGGCAATCTTGGATAGCAGGCAATATGAAACAAACGGCACCAGCACAGCGCATGAGTGATTTTGTGAATAGGAGACTCAGTGTTGATTTGCCTTCTTCCAGTTATGTGGCAGGTTTAATAGCGTCTCCTCTTCATTTCTGGATGCCGAAGTTTATTACCGAGAGGTTGAAGCTCGGTTTTCTTCAGTTTGGAAAAATGTCACATGGCTTTCTTACCAATGAGGCTACCATGATAGGGGTTGAGACTCGGACATCATCGCCTGTGCGTATTGTAAGAGATAATGAGTCATTACAGCATATTCGTGTTCAAGGGCTGTTCCCTTGTGGTGAGGGTGCTGGCTACGCAGGTGGTATAGTTTCTGCCGGAGTGGATGGTGAACGGTGTGCAGAACGTTTAGCTGAATATATTTATCAAATCAAATAAACATGAAAAAAGCGAGTTTTGTTATTTCGGTCGTATTGGCATTGTTCTTGGCAAGCTGTACGACAGGTGCTTACAAGAAGACGGATCAGGGTATTATTGTATCTGTGCAACAGGTACAGGAAAAAGCCCCAAAGCTGGTACGTCTTCAAGTTATGGGAGAGAAGATAATTCATGTAAGTGCAACGGCAGAGGATAAGTTTGCTGATCCTCAAAGTCTGATTATTGTACCTCAGACAGACAAGGCTTCTTATACTGTTGAGGAAAACGGTGATACCATTGTATTGGTTACCAAGTGTCTTCGGGCTAATGTCTTGACATCTACTGGTGAAGTTTGGTTTACTGATCCTAGTGGTAACCTTATACTGCAGGAACAGAAAGGTGGAGGTAAGTTATTCCAACCATATCAAGTTATTCAGACTCAAGCCAATGGTGAAGATAAAACTTACGATGGTTGGTCTATTCAAACTCTATTTGAATCTCCATCTGATGAGGCTTTCTATGGGTTAGGACAACACCAGGCTGATGATTGGAACTATAAGGGTAAAAACGAGGAACTTTTCCAGTATAACACAAAGGTTTCTGTTCCTTTTGTTGTTTCCAATAAGAACTATGGTATATTGTTGGATAGCTATTCTCTGTGCCGTTTTGGTACCCCCAATGACTATGAGCAGTTAAATAAAATTTTCACCTTGTTTGATAAAGAAGGTAAAGAAGGTGCATTGACAGGCACATATTCTTCTCCTGAAGAGAAAGTCCTGGTTCGTAGGGAGGATTCCATTTACTTTGAGAATCTGAAATCCGCTAAAAACCTGCCTCAATATCCATTAGCTAAGGCTACGGTTGTCTATGAAGGTGAAATTGTACCACAGGCAACAGGGGAATATCGATTCCTGCATTATTATTCAGGCTATCAGAAAATCTATATCGATGGCAAGTCTGTCTATACTGAAAATGTGGCAGGCAAAGGCGAGGAACAAGAAATTTGGCGCACGGCTTGGAATCCAAATGCCCGTAAGTTTAATGTGAACCTGGAGGCAGGTAAGCATTATAATATTCGTATTGAATGGAAGCCGGATGGCGGTGAGGCTTACTGTGGCTTGCGTGCTTTGGCTCCTGTGGCAGAAGAAGTTCAGCAGAAACTTTCAATCTGGAGTGAAATGACTCCTCAGTTGGATTATTATTTCATGGCAGGCGAGAATCTGGATGAGGTGATTTCTGGTTATCGTTCACTGACAGGTAAAGCTCAGATTATGCCTAAATGGGTTCTGGGCTATTGGCAGAGCCGTGAACGTTATAAGACTTCGGATGAATTGTTAACAGCTCTGGCTGGTTTCCGTAGTCGTCAATTGCCTATTGACAATATTGTTGAGGACTGGTCTTATTGGCCAGTGGAAAGTTGGGGCTCTCATGAGTTTGATAAAGAACGTTTCCCAGACCCACAAGCTATGGTTGACAGTGTTCATGCCCAGCATGCTAAGATTATGATTAGTTGCTGGCCTAAATTCTATCCAACTACAGATAATTTCAAGGAATTGAATGAAAAGGGATATATGTATCAGCAGTCTCTTAAGGATAGTTTGGTAGATTGGATCTGGCCGGGTTATCATTATGGATTTTATGATGCTTATGCACCGGAAGCAAGAAAGATTTTCTGGCGTCAGATGTATGAGAAATTAGGTGTTTTGGGAATGGATGCCTGGTGGATGGATGCTTCGGAGCCTAATGTTCGCGACTGTACAGACTTACGTTACCGTAAAGATCTTTGTGGCCCAACCTACTTAGGTTCATCAGACCAGTATTTCAACACTTATTCCATTGTAAATGCTGAGGCTATTTATGATGGTCAACGGGCTACTGAGTCTGGCATGACAGATTGGAACCAGAATGGTTATGGAAATAAGTTCTCTCCTGAGAACAGGCGTGTATTCCTGCTGACTCGTAGTGGCTTCCCAGGTCTGCAGCGTTATTCAACCGCTACTTGGAGCGGTGATATCGGTACTAGATGGGAGGATATGAAAGCTCAGATTACTGCAGGTTTGAATTTTAGTATCTCTGGTATTCCATTCTGGAGTCAAGATATTGGTGGCTTTTCTGTGGAAGGCCGTTATTCCGCTGCACAGGAGATCTTTAATAGAACGGGTGTAGAGAATGCAGATCTGAAGGAATGGCGTGAACTGAATGCCCGCTGGCATCAGTTCGGAGCCTTTGCTCCAATGTATCGTTCTCACGGTCAGTTCCCATTCCGTGAGCCTTGGAACATCGCACCAGAGAATCATCCTGCTTACAAGAGCATTCAGTATTATTTGAATTTACGTTATCGCATGATGCCTTACTTGTATTCTTTGGCAGCCATGGTACATTATAATGATTATACTATGATGCGTCCTTTGGTGATGGATTTTGGTGCAGATGCCAATGTGCTGAATATAGGATATCAGTTCATGCTGGGGCCTTCTCTCATGGTTAATCCTATATATGTATATGGTGCACGTCAGCGTGAGGTATACTTCCCTAAAGATAATATATGGTATGATTTCTATACCGGAGAAGTTATTAGCAAGGGTGGTGAAACCAAGATGGTTTCTGCACCTTATGAACGCATACCATTATATGTACGTGCTGGTGCTATTCTTCCTTATGGACCATCTATGCAGTATTCCGATGAGAAACCTGCAGAAAATATCAGGCTGTATGTCTATGAAGGAGCAAATGGCCAGTTCACTCTTTATGAAGATGAGAATGTAAACTATGGTTATGAGGCTGGGCGTTTTGCTAGGATTCCTGTTTCTTACAATGAAGAGACTAAGACATTGACTATTGGTGACCGAGAAGGCAATTTCCCTGGTATGCTTCAGGAAAGAACCTTTACAGTTATTCCAGTAAGTGCTACGAAGACACAGAGTTATGATCCAGATGCCGCTGGTACTGAAGTGAAGTATAATGGCAAAAAGGTAGAGGTTAAGTTGTAATATACAATTTTATAGGTTAAACTGCCCCATTCTTGTTGATTTGTAAACAGAATGGGGCAGTTTTTTTGCTTTTTATTTTGTGCTCCCCTTATATTGTGCTATATTTGCAGCGTTTTTAATAGGACTATGGCATTCTACGGGCGAACATTTATGTCTTTGATGTGGACCACTACATCCACACGCACCACAACCCTTAGGGGTTAGGGATAATGTAATGCGTATCTACGTGATATGCGCCAGAGGATAGACTGGCAAATCTTTTTTTTCAATCGTTATTTTGAAACAACAAATAGAACGCTTAAATATAGCGTATCTGTTTTTAATATATACAACATGAGAGTATTGAAATTTGGTGGGACATCTGTAGGTTCCGTTAAGAGTATCTTGAGTCTCAAGCAAATCGTCGAAAAGGCAAAAGAGAGAGAAAAAATTATCGTAGTGGTTTCTGCTTTAGGGGGTATCACAGACAAGTTGATAAATACCTCTACTCAGGCTTCATCGGGTGACAGTTCATACATTACTTCTTTTGATGAAATCGTATCTCGGCATCATGAAATGGTGCATACAATCATAACAGATCCTGGACGCCAGGTGGCTTTACTGCATGTTGTTGATGAGTTGTTGAACGAATTGAAGGATATTTATCAAGGCATTTTCTTGATTCGTGACCTCTCCCCTAAAACATTGGCAGCCATTGTAAGCTATGGAGAGCGTATCTCTAGTCGTATAGCAGCAGAACTTACTGGCGCTAAATGGTTTGATTCCCGGGAGTTCATTAAGACTGAGAAGAAACAGGGAAAGCATATTCTGGATTCGGAATTGTCCAATAAACTAATTTTGGAGACTTTTAAAGATCAGCCTCAGTTGAGTTTGATTCCAGGTTTTATCTCTAGAGATAAGTTTTCCGGAGAAGTTACGAATCTAGGTCGAGGTGGTTCAGACTATACTGCAGCTATTGTTGCAGCAGCTTTAAATGCCGATGCATTGGAAATTTGGACAGATGTGGATGGTTTCATGACTGCAGATCCACGTGTCATTTCCACAGCTTATACCATTAAGGAACTTAGTTATATAGAGGCTATGGAGCTTTGCAACTTCGGTGCAAAGGTCGTTTATCCTCCTACTATTTACCCTGTCTGCCATAAGAATATACCAATATTGATAAAAAATACCTTTAATCCTGAAGGTGAGGGCACCATTATCCGACAGGTAGTTGATAAAGGAGGGAAAAGTATTAAAGGTATTTCTTCTATCGGTAATACAAGCTTAATTACTGTAACGGGTTTAGGTATGGTGGGTGTTATTGGTATTAACTCCCGTATCTTCCAAACTTTAGCTGAAGAGGGTATCAGCGTCTTCCTGGTTTCACAGGCTTCATCAGAGAACAGTACTTCCATAGGTGTCCGTAATGAGGACGCAGATAAGGCTTGCGAGGTTCTGAACCATGAATTCCAGAAAGAGATAGAAATGGGTGAAATCAATCTGATAAGTGCAGAAAAGGGATTGGCTACTGTGGCTATCGTGGGTGAAAACATGAAGCATACACCTGGCATTGCAGGTAAGTTGTTCGGAACCTTGGGACGCAATGGTATTAATGTGATAGCCTGTGCTCAAGGCGCATCAGAGACCAATATCTCATTTGTAGTAAACAGCCAGTGGCTGCGAAAGACATTGAATGTTATTCATGATAGCTTCTTCTTGTCTGAATATCAGGAACTGAATTTGTTTATTTGTGGCGTTGGAACAGTAGGAAACAGTTTGATTGAGCAGATAAAGCAGCAGTACAATAGATTGATGAAGGAAAGGAACCTGAGACTTAACGTGGTAGGTATTGCAAGCAGCAGAAGAGCCATGTATTCTCGTCCTGGTTTGGATTTGGAAGGATATAAGGAGCGTTTATATACGGAAGGAGAGGAGAGTGATATTCAAAAATTACGTGACAACGTGATTGGTATGAATATCTTCAATTCTGTCTTTGTTGATTGTACAGCCAGTGAGGATGTTTCTGACCTTTATAAAGACTTTCTGGCACATAATATAGCTGTAGTGGCAGCCAACAAACTCGCTGCTTCATCCGATTATGAGAATTATAACATGCTTAAGAAACTGGCTTACCGAAGGGGTGTGAAGTTCCTCTTTGAAACCAATGTAGGTGCAGGCCTTCCTATTATCAACACTATCAATGACTTACGTAATAGCGGTGATAAAATATTAAAGATAGAAGCAGTTCTCAGTGGAACGTTGAACTTTATCTTCAATAACATTTCCGCAGATATGCCATTCAGTAAGACTGTAAGAATGGCTACCGAGCAAGGTTACTCAGAACCAGACCCTCGTATTGACCTGTGTGGAAAAGATGTGATCCGAAAGCTGACTATCTTGTCTCGCGAGGCAGGGTATCGCATGAATCAAAACGATGTGGAAACGCATCTTTTCTTGCCAGACAGCTATTTCAGTGGTACTTTGGAAGATTTCTGGAAAAATATTCCGGCTGTAGATGCTGAGTTTGAAGAACGTCGCAAGAAGTTGGAAAAAGAACATAAGCGTTGGCGTTTTGTTGCTACATTGGAAAATGGCAAAGGACGAGTGGAATTGAAGGAAGTTGAGAGTACACACTCATTCTACAATCTGGAAGGTAGCAATAATATCATTCTTCTGACCACTGAGCGTTATAAAGAGTATCCAATGCTAATACAAGGATATGGTGCTGGAGCTCAGGTCACAGCAGCTGGCGTATTTGCTGATATCATGAGTGTTGCCAACATATAGTGTTGAATACGGAAGATATAAGGTCGTTTAAAGTAATGAAACACATTATAATTCTGGCAGATGGATCTGCTGACTGGGCGTGTCCTTCTTTAGGAGGGAAAACGTTGTTTCAGTATGCTCATACACCAAATATCGATTTGTTGGCCAAGATGGGGCGCTGTGGACGTTTAAAGACTGTTCCTGATGGTTTTCATCCAGGCAGTGAGGTCGCAAATTCTTCTATTTTGGGCTATGATCAATATAAAGTCTATGAAGGACGTGGTTCTTTGGAGGCTGCCAGCATTGGTTATGAGATGCGTCCTGATGATATGGCTTTGCGTTGTAATATTGTCTGTTTGGAAGGTGACATTCTGAAAAATCATTCAGCTGGGCATATATCAACAGAAGAGGCTGATGTGTTGATAAAGTATTTGGATGAGAAACTAGGTAACGATATTGTCCGTTTTTATACTGGTGTGCAGTATCGGCATCTGTTGGTTGTAAAGGGAGGTGACAAACGCTTGAAATGTACCCCTCCTCATGATGTACCGCTTCAGCCATGGAGACCTTTACTTATTCAGGCTGAGGTTCCGGAAGCGCAGACTACAGCAGATTTGTTGAATAGTTTGATTCTGAAATCTCATGAATTGTTGTCTAAGCATCCGCTAAACTTGAAACGACAGGCAGAGGGCAAGGATCCGGCAAATAGTATTTGGCCTTGGAGTCCTGGTTTCCGCCCAAATATGGAATCGCTTACCCATATGTATCCACAGATTAAAGAAGGATCTGTTATTTCAGCAGTTGATTTAATTAAGGGAATTGGGCATTATGCAGGTTTGAAGAATATAGAAGTTCCAGGAGCTACAGGCCTTTATAACACTAATTATGAAGGTAAGGTGCAGGCCGCTTTGAATGCGTTGAAAAAAGAAGATTTTGTCTATCTTCATATTGAAGCCCCTGATGAGGCTGGCCATGAGGGTGATATACCGTTGAAACTTCGTACTATTGAGGATATTGATGCTAAAGTGGTTGGGCCTATCTATAATGAGGTTAAGACCTGGGAAGAGCCTGTAGCCATCAGTGTACTGCCTGATCATCCTACTCCTTGTGAGCTTCGCACCCATACTGGTGAGCCAATTCCGTTTCTGATTTATTTTCCTGGTATCCAACCGGATAATGTGGAAGTGTTTGATGAGGTGTCTTGTGTAGAAGGAAGTTATGGGCTGCTTGAGTGTGGAACATTCATGAAATTGTTTATGTCAATAGGATAAGATATGAAGTATTATAGTACCAATGGTCAGGCATCATTTGCCACACTACAAGATGCCGTAGTGAAAGGACTGGCTAGTGACAAGGGTTTGTATATGCCAGAAAGGATAAAGCTACTGCCACAGGCTTTTTATGATCATATTGAGGATCTGAGTTTTCAAGAAATAGCTTACAGAGTGGCTGATGAATTCTTTGGAGAGGATGTTCCTTCTGAAACATTGAAGCAGATTGTATATGATACCTTATCCTTTGATGTCCCTGTGGTAAAAGTAAAAGATAATATTTATTCTTTAGAACTTTTCCATGGCCCAACTTTGGCTTTTAAGGATGTTGGAGCTCGTTTCATGGCTCGTTTGTTAGGCTATTTCATCCGAAAGGAGGGTAAGGAACAGGTGAATGTGCTGGTTGCAACTAGCGGTGACACTGGTAGTGCCGTTGCAAACGGATTCTTGGGTGTGGAAGGCATTCATGTCTATGTACTTTACCCTAAAGGTAAAGTCAGTCCTATCCAGGAATGCCAGTTTACTACTTTAGGCCAGAATATCACAGCGTTGGAAATTGATGGTGTCTTTGATGATTGTCAGGCATTGGTAAAGAATGCTTTTGTGGATGCTCAATTGAAACAACACATGAAGTTGACTTCCGCCAATTCTATCAATGTGGCTCGTTTCTTGCCACAGTCTTTCTATTATTTTTATGCTTATGCACAACTGAAAAAACAGGGGAAGGCTGATGATTTGGTGGTTTGTGTACCAAGTGGTAATTTTGGAAATATCTGCTCTGCTTTATTTGGCAAGAAAATGGGATTACCTGTGAAGCGTTTCATCGCAGCCAACAATGCTAATGACATTTTCTTCAAGTATTTGAAGACAGGTAAATATGAGCCTAAACCATCTGTTCAGACCATTGCTAATGCCATGGATGTGGGGAATCCTTCTAATTTTGCACGTATTTACGACCTTTATGGTAAAGACCATGCAGCTATTTGTGCCGATATAAGTGGTGCTACTTATTCAGATGAGCAGATTGCGGATACTATACGTGAAGTACAAGCAGAAACGGGTTATATATGCGATCCTCATGGTGCTTGTGGATACCGTGCCCTTAAAGAAGGCTTGAAAGAGGGAGAAGTAGGTCTGTTCCTGGAAACAGCTCATCCTGCAAAGTTCAAGAGTACGGTGGATAAGATTTTGGGTGCCGATATAGAAATCCCTGCCAAGTTGCAGGCATTCATGAAAGGGACAAAACAGAGTATTCCTCTTTCTAAGGAATTTACCGAGTTCAAGAAATTCTTAATGAATTAGATGCTTTCAAATGCGCCCAAAAGGTCATTAAGCTTGCTGACCAGTCCCTTCTGACTGTCATCGGCATAGATTTCTTCCACCTTGTCAGATACCAACCGGAATTCCTCTTCGTTGCGGATAACGCCTCTCTTCAAGATGTTTTGGATGCGTATGTTGTTACGATTGGATAAATCGTTTAGGTCAAATTTGAATTCCTGGCGAAGCTTAGAATTCAGCATTAACAATGCCTGTTGATTCATTGATTCCATGGCATATTCATTTATGTCATGAAGCAATCCTTTCCGAGCTTGAAGTCTATATTTGTGTTTCCAGTTCACATCACAGGTTTTTAGTACGATTTCTCGCCACATTGGTAAGTCTTCTCCCCAAAATCTCTCCAGGGATTCCAAAATGGTCAGGCACCATTTCTCCAGTAATTCTGGATTCTTCGGCAGTTCGAGCTTAGTTGGCTTGCTTTTAACTGTCATATGTCCAATAAAGTTTTAATATCTGATTTAGGATAATTCCGATTTTATCTAGTTGCTAGTACAACTGATGGCTGTGGATACACGCCATTACTGCATGCTGCACTTCAACCAAGTTCTTCCATTACTATTTCATGAATACGAAATATACGGCCAGCAAAAGGCAGATAAATGCAGCCAGGTGGTTCCAGTGCAAGGCTTCACCTGCAAATAGGACTTTGGTAAAGATGGTAAAAATGATGAGGGTGATAACCTCCTGCATGACTTTCAGTTGCATGAGTGAATAAGGACCTCCATTTTCTACAAAGCCTATTCGGTTGGCAGGTACCTGTAGGGTGTATTCTGCCAGTGCGATGCCCCATGAAAATAGAATCACACCAGCCAGTGGCCAGTTGTCGGAGATGTGCATTTGCTGGAGCTTTAGATGTCCATACCAGGCAAAAGTCATAAAGATGTTGCTGCCTACTAGCAGCAAGATGGTAAGAATTCCACGTGTAAGCATGATTAATTAAAACCGTAAAGGTGGCTAAGCAGCACTTTGGTGCCGATGCAGATTAAAACAATTCCCCCTAGCAAGTCTGGTTTGAATTTGTACTTCTTCCCAAAGAAAACGCCAATCAAATAACCAGCTATGGTGAAAATAAAGGATGTGAATCCTATAACAATAGTAGGAAAGACCAGTTGGACCCATTTAGAATAACCGGTACATGCCAGTGACACACCTACAGCCAAAGCATCAATACTGGTGGCAACTGCTAGTGCTAATATCACTTTAAGTTTAGTCGGATTCATGGTCTTTTCCTCTTCTTCCATAAAACTTTCACGAATCATTTTTATGCCTAAAAACAATAGCAGGAAGAATGCAATCCAATGGTCATAGGCTTCTAGGTATTTTTGAAAATTAGAAGTTAAAGACCAACCGATTAATGGCATAAAGGCTTGAAATAAACCAAAAAAGACAGCCATGGTCAGGGCATTTTGCCAATTCATTTTGCGAACAATTGCTCCACTTGCTATAGATACAGAAAAGCAATCCATAGCTAGTGCTATGCCAAGTAACCAGATTTCTAATGCTGTCATATAATTGTCAAACCTAAACGGCTGCAAATTTACAACATCTCATTGAGAAAAAGCCATAAATAGGTCATAAAAAAATGAGCCCAGACCCGCATCCCTGCGAATCTGGAACTCTCTTGTTATTTACACTACTTTAAAATTGTTTCTTTATATGGTTTTACGTAATCAGAATATCTGTGTGCAGTGAATAACTAAAAAATAACTAACTAATAACTTAAATTCTACACTGCAAAGATACACTGTTCCTGTTATTCCTGCAATCGCAAAAATAGGTATTCTTTAACCGGTTCTTCTGGAAGAAATGTCTAGTGTCTACTAAAATATGGGTAGTCCCTAGTCTATCCGGCATAACTATGCATACCTCCTAGTAAGAAATTCACGCCAAAATAAGTGAATAGTACACTCAGAAAAGCAAATATCATATATAGGTGGAACCATTTAGGCTTGCGTATAAATGGCACGGATGCCTGATGAAGGGGTATGGCATATATCATCATGGTAATGAGAGCCCAGACTTCTTTTGGATCCCAGCCCCAATAGCGTCCCCAACTGACATTGGCCCAAATGGCTCCGATAAAGATTCCTGCAGTGAGGCAGAAGAGGGCAGGGTAAAGCATGAGTCTGCTCATTCTGGTAAGTTGTCCTATTTGCTTGTCATATAATGGTGTTTTTGGCAACAATGTGGCCGTGATTCCATTGAACAGGCAGAAGGCAAGCAAGGAATATGCCAGCATGATGACGCAAACGTGAATGCTGAGCAAAGGTGATGCTAGTACCGGCATGAGCAGGGTTATCTGTGGATTGCTCTGTCCCATCATGTTTACAAGCAGGGTAAGACCAGTTAGTAGGAATCCATAGGGCATGATTAGGGTATATCTGCGGTAGAGCAGCAGGGTCAGTATGAGTGTGCAGAATGCCATGAACTGCATGGTCTCATAGCCATTGGTTAATGGTAAATGTCCAGATATATACCCTCTTAGTCCTATCAGGTAGCCTAAATAGAGAATAGCTAGGACTAAAATGATGCAGAGAGGAACAGAAAGTTTCTTGCTTGGCTTTTTATCTTTAATCCATAGTCTAACGTAGATGAAGAACAGAATGATACCTATGGTGGCAAATGCCATGGCCATGGGGCGTGTATAGTCTATGGTATTATACTGTTTTTCTGCATGGAATACCCTGTTTGAAGGAAGTGCCCCTTTTGCTTCTTGTTTTTGGTATTTCAGAATCTTACTGGCTATTTCCAGCACCTCATTATAATTCTCTTGGACAGCCTGCTCGGCCATATAGTCTTGTGTCTTCTTTATGAAGAACCATTGTTCCTTGTTTTCTTCGTTTTCCAGTTCTACAGGGAGTTTGTCGGCTTGTGAGAACCACTGCAGTTCATCATTGTTTTTATATGGGTATATTTTCAGTAGTTGCCCGTTGAATAGCATAAGTAGGACGTTCAATTTCTCATCAGCTTCATGAATAGCTTGAGCTCCGTCAACTTCTTGTCCACTGTGAATTTGGTTCATAACCTCTTCCAACTTGTAACCTTCTGTATTATGGAAGTCCAAGTAAGATGCATAGGAACCTTTAATGCCAATGGTTTGGGCCACCTGGCTTTTTATTTTAATCATGGGCTCTTCTGTCCATGTAGTGGGAAAGAGTATCCAGCCCCAGAAAACTTGTTCAGAAGAATATCCTTTGTAGGATGCCTTTCCATACAGCTTGGTGGTAAAGTCTTTAGCTACAGTCTGAAGTGGACAAACGCGACCATTATAATATGTGTATAGATTACCCAACTGCTTTGCTACATCTTTAGGAAGGACTCTGGGTTCTTTGGCTTGGACATCTACTGGTATGCTGCTGGTCAGTACTAGAAGGCAGATTACAGCGACAGCTTTGTTTTTCAATAGTTTTCTAAAGCCCTCTTTGGGTGATATAAGGAACATTAGCATCGAAAGGAAAAGTAGTCCATACCCAGTGTAGGTTATTCCAATACCCCATGGATCATAGGCTACAGAAAGCATGGTACCTTCACCGTCACTGTCATATCCAGACTGATAGAAACGGTAGCCTCTATGTTGACCTATGTGGTTCATGGATATTTGCATGTCTTTATCTTCAGCCTTGATGATGGAGACATAGTCCATGGCAGATAGGGTGCCAGGGTAGTTTTCCACTTGAAAGTCTATCAGATTCAAAGTGAAAGGAAACTTGTTTATTCTGTGGTCACTAGTGATGAAATAGTCTGTCGTTTCTCCTTTTCTAAGGTGAGTGGAACCTTGAATTCCAAAGAAATGTGTAATGCCGGCTCCTAGCAGGATAAGGACGAAAGACATATGGAGTACAAAAGTAATGGGGCGCTTGAATAGTTTACATTTGATAATGTATATCACTCCCGTAATGACAAGAAGACTCCATAGAATGGTGAACCATAGTGACCCATAGATTAAGGAGAACGCCGTGGAACTGCTTTCAATCTTCTCTATGAAGGAGGCACTAATAAGAACTATTATAATCAGTAAAAATAGTGTAAATACCAGATATTTCAATTTCATATAGTGTATTGCTTATATCGGAGACAAAGGTACATCTTTTCAGATAGATAGGAAATAACCATATGTGGGTATTTCATAAAAAAACGTGTCTTTGGTTTCAAAGGCACGTTTTTTAGATCATTTGAGTTAACTCCTTTTAGATGGAATTGATGAATGTGACAACCGCATCACGTTCCTCCTTGCTTAACTTGCGGAAAGCTTCTACTGAACTACGGGCATCACTTTGTTTGCTTCCATGCCACATAATAGCTTCCAAAACGTTGCGGGCACGACGGTCATGCAGGCGGTCTTGATGTGCTGCAACTAGAAGTGACAAACCACGGCCCCACAGTGGAGTGGTGCGGCACCAACCGGTGCGGATGTCGTTCACCATGAACAGGCGGTGCTGTACCATATCAGTGTATGGCCAGATTTTCTGGTGTGGATAACGGGGCATGTCTTCATCACTGAATCCATTGACATTGCTTCCTGTATTATTAGGATCTTGAATATGATCATCTCCTGTAGTCCATGATGGACGGTGGCAAGTCGCACATCCTAGTTCACGGAATAGTTTGTGCCCTAATTTCACCTCGTCTTTGTCTAGGTTACGAGCAGCTGGAACTGCAAGACCACGGTGCCAGATCATGAAGTCTCTGTATTCATCATGAGTCATGTCAACGTCTGCAATTGCAGCACCTGTGGTGTAGCTGCCATCTTCATTCTCTGTAATCTCTCTTCCCATCAGGTAGCGATAGATATCGTATCTTACACCCTTGTCTGTCTTCTCTTCCGGGAAATAGTTGTAAAACTCAGCCTGAACTTCTGGGTCTTCAGATGCAGTCTTGGCATAGGCAGCAGTCATGTAGTGGTATCTGCGGTCGTCACGAGTCACATTGGTGATATTCCAGATGGCATTAGCACCAGCGGCATCCAACAGTGGACCACGGCTCATGGCATAAGTGAAGCGACGCACATAAGGTTCACCTGACAAGCCTTTGTAATAACTGTTCCATGTATGACTGTCGCTGTTCCAATAGGCAGGATTTAAGGTTACATACTTGTCTTCGGCTGCCCATTGAGCTACAATGGAATCATCAGGAATGGCATCTAGCAGCCCAGTGCCATATACACCAATTGTAGATTCCAAACGGATGCCAACCTGGTCCATGGTTAGTGTGCCGTTCCTACTCTGGATAGGTACATAGAATGCACTTTCAGGAACTGTCACTTCTGGGTAAATCAGGCTGTAGGTTTCACCATCGGCAAACTTATTGCCCCACTCATCGGTGTATTCCAGCCACTGGATATTAATCTGATTCTCATCCAATGGAGCCTTGAATGGTTTCACAGCCAAGGTCTGAGGCATACCAGTAAGTGAGGTCAGATAAGAATCGTCACTTTTGTCATAAAACACTAGCAGGTAGCCATTGCCACCGTCTGTAGCCTTATACCTGTCCATTCTCTTTCCATATCCATAGTTTGGATGGCAATAGAGACAGCCGTTTCGTACCATCAACGGGCCAAGGCCTTCGAATAAGGTACCTTTAGTCTGATGAAAATCACGTTCAAAGAATCTTTCACCATTCATGAAAGACTGGTGCATTCCTGCATTTTCAACGGCTGGGGTCGGCTGAGCGAAAGCATATGAACTTGCATTGAATACGGTACCTAATTCTCCACCAGAGTAGTATTCTTCTTCATTGATTACATATTCGGGTTCTGGATCTGGTGTCGGATCCGGATCTGGAGTTGGTTGTGGAGTAATATTTATCTCATTATCGTCACAAGCAGCTAGGGCTAGACATGCGACTAGAGCAAATATATGAATCTTAATATATCTCATAAAATATAAGTTATATGAACTAAGTAGTATAAATATTAAACACTTCCGATTATTCTAGTTTGCGGTATGCATCTGCAAGAGCTCCTAATGCCTCATCAAGATCTTCCAATGCATTAATAGCTTCACCACAACTTGGGTCCTTATAGTTCTTTACGAAAGGACGAACCATTTTATTGATGGCTTCAAGAGCTGTTTCCAACTTTGACATTACATCTTCAGCAGGAGCCTTCAGAGTTGCATTTGTCAGAGCATAGCCGATTATAGAATTTGTGGCTGCTGCATGCACATTGTAGTTGTCGGTGGAAGGAGATAAGCCATACAGGGCATTCTTTACACCAATGATGTTATCATAAAAATCTGTGATTGAGTTGTATGCATGAGGAGACTCAATGTAAGAGGTATCTTCTTCCTTGTAAGCACTGGCAATTTTGGCATTGCCTACTTCGTCAGTGATATCGGAACAGCCTTCTATAATTTGGACAGAGCCTTGAAGAATGGTTTTCCAGCGAGAACCAGCTTTACCTGCATTGCTCATTTCCCAGCCAAAATCATCAGCAGGCTCTCGCTCAGCTTCTGCCAACAATGCTTGACGTTCGGAAGAAACATTGTTAAGGCCAGCCCAAGCAGCTTCAAGAATACATGAATTCAAATAGAGGTCATTTGCTGCAGATTCCATGAAATAAAGCTCATCGGCATTAATGTCTTTTCGTTTACGTGGCTGACCTTCGCGGAAAAGCAGATATTCTACAGCATGGAAACCTGTCAGATTTTGTCCGGTAGCGATAGCTTCATCGATGATGGCAGCATCTTTCTCATTTGTAGCAGGGTTATATTTCTTCATATATGCCTCAAACTGAGTGCGGTCAAATGGCCACGTGTCAATATGTGGGTCTATACTATAGCCGGAAGCAGCGCCAAACAGGTGAGACTCTGACCACTCCCAATACTGACGGGCCTCTTTCCAGAGATCACAAGCTTCTGCCACTTCATCATCACCGCCATCAACAATTGCCTCAATAGCTTCAATCATAATTTCTGTTACATCTGCCAGACCCTTATATGTTGGAATTACGGTAGATTGTACAAAATTCTGATTGGCTGCAGTCAAAGCTTCGTTTCTTTTGGTTTCTTCTTCCTCTGCGGCTATTTCAGCTGCAGTCTTGATGGAAACAACGACACCACTGACGACAGTTACTTGGTCTCCGCTTTTCAAAGTGTAAGTGCCATCTGCTGAAGAGGTCTTAGTACCTACTTTAATAGTAGCATTCTGACTGTCCAGCTCCTGAATGGTAGGAAGGGTTACTACTTTCCCATCGTTATTATCATCACTGCTGCAAGACGTTACAACAGAGCATGTCATGATTGCCATAAGGGCAAAACACATAATTTTAAAATACTTCATTTTGCTAAATATTAATATGTTTTTGATTTATTCTGTATCAATGCTGGTTTAGAGATTGAACCATCCTGCATATGTCACACCAATACTTACACTAGGCTCGTCATTGTATGTTTTGGTAAGAAAACGTTTGCTATACTCTGCCTTGATAGTCAAGCCATTCAATGGAATGTAGTTTAACCCCACAGCCATACGGCTTACCTTTAGGTAGCGATAGGCTTCCATGTGGCTTCCACTGCTCATGGAGTCGTACTTTTCAAATCGACCGAAAATATATAATTTCTCATTGCTTCTACGAATGTTCTCGAACTGTGAGAAAATGTTCCATCCTGCTTCCACTCCATAGGAGTAAGCGTGACTGCCTATAGGCTGATGCTTGGAAGGAGAACCGTCTTGGCCACTATGGGTAGGGAATGAATTATTAAATGAGGTAATGAGGCTGGCATCGCTCAAATAGGCAAAGTCGGCATTACCACGTACAATCCAGTTGTGCCCTCTATAGTTCAAGCCGAAGGCTCCGATAGCTACAGTTCCCTTTACATCGCCATACCTGCTTGAAGTTACAGTTCTTAATGTGTTTTTAAATGAATTGCCATAGTAACCACTCAAACTCAGGCGCATGCCTGGAATACTGTAGTTGTCAATACGTCCGGCAACGGCATAACTGTTTGCAATCTTAAATTCGTATGGACTTGCTGCACCATCGTGTATAAAAGACCGTGAACCAAATCTTTCAGAATCCAGTCCACTGGTAAACAGTACTTCATAACCAAATTGGCCAATACGTCCCCAAAGTTCTGCACCTACCTGATGCCAAGTGCATGGGAAAATAATAGACTCTCCTTCTGGGCGATAAACAGTAAAGAACTCATTAGGCATGTGGTGTGCATTAGTTTCACCTACGGGAATCACTAATTCACCGAATTTGAGGTTCAGTTTGCCGTTGAGCCATTCTTTGTTTATCCAGAACTGTTCCAAGGCTACTTCACCGCCACGTTCTACCTCTGCCTCATATTCTCCAGCTTCATCAGCGTCAACTTCAACAGCTGATTCTGTACCTCCATGCTCGAATTCTATCTCCATGCCAAAAGTCCAGCCTTTTCCAAAGTTATAGCCAAGATTTAATACTGCATGTGGAATGTCAAACTGGCCATGGCTTTCGTCATTTGCATGGCTTTCTGGATCTCTGTACCGGTTGAAGTGTTGGCTGTAAAAATTTCTCGTCATTACAGCTTCACCGTAGCCACCTATTGTAAGTCTTGTCTCTTTTGTTCTAGTTTCTTCAGTCTGAGCCATGACAGAACTAGAAAGTGCACAAGCTATTAGGGTTGTAAATAATAATTTTCCTTTCATATAATTTTTTATTTACGTTTTTACACATTTTTAATAGTGCAAAGTTAAGCTGACTTTACAAGGCAGGCAATACCCACAATGTAGTAAAAAAAATACTTTTGTGGTTAATTTTTTAAGGTGATTCTACGTTATACTTATACCTTAAAGTGGGTATTTATTCTATAAGGTAGTAAGTAGTTCTGGAACCTTTTAAATAAAAGTGGTATCTTTGCATTTGAAATAAAAACTAATACTTATGGGGTATAAAGCTACTGATAGAATGAGCTCGGTCATTACCCGCGACTATAAATTGTTGCAAGTGATGAGCCGTTTTGGCCTTGCTCTTGGTTTTGGAGATAAAACAGTATCAGAGGTCTGTGAAAACAGTGGGGTAGATACCAAGACTTTTTTGAATGTGGTGAATTTCCTAGATGATGAATCCAGCGTGACCTCGGAAATGATATCATCACTGCATATTCCTACTCTTATGGCCTATTTGCAGAATGCACATACATATTTCTTGGATTTTAAATTTCCCAACATCCGTCGCAAACTGATAGAAAGTATTGATTGTTCTGTAACGAATGAGATTTCATTCTTGATTCTCAAATTCTTTGATGCTTTTCTTGAGGGTGTACGTAAGCACATGGCATACGAGAATGAACAGGTGTTTCCTTATGTGGAAGCACTTATGGAGAAAAGAGTGCAGAAGAATTTCAACATCCACGTTTTTGCCAGTCGTCACGATGATGTTGAAGAAAAGCTGAAGGAACTAAAGAATATTATCATTACTTATTACCCTACTCAGGCTGACAATAATATTTTCTATTCTGTCCTGTTTGATATCTTTACAACCGAGCAGGACCTTGGTCAGCATACTTCCATTGAGAATCGGTTGTTTATTCCTGCTGTAGCCTTATTGGAGCGAAAAGTATCCAGAACTGCAACTTCAATGGAGGACAATATGGCTGAGCCTGCAGAGGAAGAGGGACTTTCCAAGCGGGAAAAAGAAATTGTCACTTGTGTGGCTAAAGGCATGGCGAATAAAGAAATAGCAGATCATCTTTGTATATCTATCCACACCGTGTTGACTCATCGTAAAAATGTAGCAAAGAAACTTCAGATTCACTCTGCTGCAGGTCTGACAATATATGCCATTGTGAATAAACTGGTGGAACTGAAGGATATAAAGGAACTTTCAATGATGTGATGCAAAAAGCATATAAAGTAAGAAAGAGAGTACCAATCGGTGCTCTCTTTTTTTTTTTAATCAATATGGCCTTTTTTAGACGTTCCTGAATGCTTGCTCCAGGTCTCCAATGATGTCGTCAATATGCTCTACGCCGATGCTTAAGCGGATGGTTGAAGGGGTGATGTGCTGTTCTTCCAGTTCTTCTGGAGTCATTTGGCTATGGGTGGTTGTGGCTGGATGTATGACCAGTGACTTCACATCTGCCACATTTGCCAGTAAGGAGAAAATCTGAAGTGAGTCAATGAACTTCCACGCAGCTTCCTGGCCGCCTTTAATCTCAAAGGTAAAGATAGCTCCGCCTCCATGAGGGAAATACTTTTTGTAGAGTTCATGATCTGGATGGGATGGAATAGCCGGATGGTTCACCTTTGCCACCTTCGGATGCTGTGCCAGATAGTTCACCACTTTTAGGGCATTCTCTGTGTGTCGCTCTATACGCAAAGGCAGAGTTTCTGTGCCTTGGAGGAGAATCCATGCATTGAATGGAGAAATAGTGGCACCTGTGTCTCGAAGAATGACAGCTCGTATGCGGGTCACAAATGCAGCAGGTCCTGCAACATCAGCAAATACAGCACCGTGGTAAGATGGGTCAGGTTTGGCTAGGGTAGGATATCTGTCAGCATTTGCCTTCCAGTCGAATTTACCTGATTCTACAATCACTCCTCCAAGGCTGGAACCGTGTCCACCAATGAATTTTGTAGCTGAAATTACTACGACGTCAGCACCCAGTTTCAAAGGTTGGATAAGAATTGGGGCAAAGGTGTTGTCTACGATGAATACAATTCCGTGCTTGTGCGCTACAGCTGCCACACCTTCAATGTTCAGGACATTTGAATTTGGGTTTCCAAAGGTTTCTGCGTAGATGACTTTTGTATTCGGCTGGATTGCCTTCTCCAATGCATCCAGGTCGTTGACGTTTACTATGGTGTTGGTTATGCCTTGGTTGGTTAATGTGTGGGTTATCAGATTATAAGACCCACCATAGAGGTTATCTGCTGCTACAATGTGGTCACCGTAGGTGACAATGTTCTGCAAGGCATAAGTAACTGCAGCGGCTCCAGATGCGACTGCCAATCCTGCCGTACCTCCTTCAAGCGCGGCAATACGACTTTCAAATACGCTCTGGGTGGAATTAGTCAATCGGCCATAGATATTGCCAGCGTCGCGAAGGCCAAAACGGTCAGCTGCATGCTGTGAATTATGGAATACGTAAGATGTAGTCTGATAAATAGGTACAGCGCGTGAGTCTGTTGTTGGATCTGCCTGTTCTTGTCCTACATGGATTGCAAGAGTCTCTGGGTGTAAATTTTTCTGTGACATAAATTAATTGTTTTTGGTTTACATGTGCAAAGGTAGGGGTATTGAAATATTATTCCAAGAACATTTGAAATTATGGAGAAAATACCTATATTTGCATATGCTTTTAGAATAATCATTCTGAATTCTATCTATAGAGTAGAAGATATTAGAATTTTATTCTTTTTAGTTTGAACAGAGAAATAGGATAGTAAGTTATGATTCAGGATTTAGATGAGGTTGACCTAAAGATTTTGCGTCGATTACAGGAGAATTCCCGTTTGACGACAAAGGAACTGGCTGCAATTGTACATTTGTCCCAGACTCCAGTATTTGAGCGTGTAAAACGTTTGGAGCGTGAAGGGTATATAAAGAAGTATATGGCTGTGCTCGATGCTGAAAAGTTGAATAGGGGTTTTGTCGTGTTCTGTAATGTCAGTATGAAGCAGCATACTTTTGAGAACAGCCAACGTATCATGGAAGCTGTACAAAAGATTCCTGAGATAGTGGAATGCTACAACATAAGTGGTGAGTATGATTTCATGTTGAAGATTTATGTGGAGAATATGAAACATTATCAGGAATTTGTACTTCGTATTCTAGGAGAACTTGACTGCATCGGTTCATTGAACAGCTCATTTGTCCTGGGTGAAGTCAAGAATTCTCATGAACTCCCTCTATCTTGATAGGTATAACAATAAGCCCTCTTAGTTCGCAAACTAAGAGGGCTTATTATTTTGAATCACGTTGGACATTTTCCTTATTTGTTAGGCATGATTATAGCCAGAATAATGTAGAGTAACAGACCAGGGAAACCAGCACTGAATACACTTAATATAGCATATGCCACTCTTACCAGTGTAGGGTCTAAGTCAAAGTACTCTGCAATACCACCACATACACCACTTACAGTTTTGTCATTTGACTTGGTTAATTTCTTTGTCATAATCTTATATTTTACAGGTTTATATTTTCTTCTTTTTGTATCACAAAGATAATGACAAAAAGTGTTCCAGCATTATTATCGCAATAAATATTTTAATTTGGGTATGGAATTAGCTATCAAATCCATTTAATATTGCGATTATTCCCAAATTGGACAGTTCTTGCTACCCGATCGGATAGCTGGAGCTAGCCAATCGGACAATTCCAACTATCCAATCGGGCAACTCCAGCTGCCCGATGATGAGATTGTATAATCCTATGTGCTTCTTCCTTATAATCTTTAGACCTAACTTTCGTATTATCAGCCTTTTTTGTTAATAGGGGATGGGTGGTTTTAACTTTGCAGGGAAAAGTGGACAACATATCAGGAAGTAGCTTTGTCCTCCAAGTTCCCCAACACGTATCTTGGCTACCAGTACGCCTTCAGCACTGAAAATAGGGTTTAGTGGACTGCTTACCAACTAAAGTGAGTTGGTAAGCATGTTCCGGGACTGAAATGTCCCAGGTCAGTACAGCTAGTGTGTTTAAGTCCTGCTCTGCTCTCCACGCTCCAGCAGCAGGCGACTGCATGCTTTACTTTTTCTTTTAGGAAAGGGAAAAACTACACACTACGTTCTGGGATGCGATGCTGTATTGGCCCGGTGATTCTTATGGGAAGGAAAGGGATCACAATCACTGCAGACTAACTGTGCCAGTTTTTCTTTGTTTTAGGAAAGGCCTATAAGTAGTATGCAGGGAAAAGGAGCGGTTATACCCGGTGGGCAAATAAAAAGCCGCCTCCCAGATTGGAAAGCGGCTCTTTTCTATGTTAGCTATAAATTAGTTGAATCTATACTTCAAACCGAACAGGACATGCCAAGTCTGATTTGTATTGGTGTAATACTTATTGAATGTATCTGTAGGATATGCATCGTTCACCTTGTTGAAACTGAAGGTAGGCTGACCTGCATCATTCTTTCCTGCATATTTCAGAGGAGAAACTACGTTGATATCGTTACTTGTCTGGTAGCAAGAGAACTTCTCAACACCCCACTTGGAGTTCAGCATGTTCAGTACGTTCTGGAAGCTGCAGCTCAACTCGAAGGTGTGCTTAGTCTTGCCAATCATGAAAGTGAAGTCCTCAGACAAACGGAGATCCAGCATGTGAACCCAAGGAGAACGACCTGCATTAGCCTCTGCATACTTGCCCTTGTGGCTGCTCAGATACTTATCCTGCTCCAGGAAGGTCCAGAATGCGTCACGGTCTGCATCAGAAGTGAAGACAATCTCATTCTTGTCCTTAGGAATGTACATCAAGTCTGCACTGTTGCCATCACCGTTCATGTCATTGGAATAGATGTAGCTATAACCTCTTGGAGAATAAGCGGTGTAAATGGCATTGATGTGTAAACCTTCACCATGGAATGCCTTGAAAGGCAAGAAGTAGTTTACATTGAACAGAAGTTTGTCAGGAATTACATACTGTGAACGCTGCAGGCCTGTGAACTCAGCACCATTAACGGTGTAAAGACCAGTGTAGGTAGAGTTTGCGGCAGAACCTGGCATACCAGTGATTTCCTTAGACTCAGTCTTGGTGTAAGACAGCATCAAGTTCAGGTTCTCAGTAGGCTGTGCCTTCAAAGTAATGTTAGCATTCCAACCGTAACCTTTCTTGGTGTTGGTCATTACGTATGCACTAGTAGGACCGTAAGTATAGTTGCTGATACCCTTATAGTCGAAACGATTGTCTGGACCGCTGAATCTTGTACCAGCGTTCTCTACTGCTTTAGTGTTGATGTTCCAGTCTGATACAATGGTACCATAGATGGTCTTGTTGTACATGAACTCACCAGTCAGTGTCAATGGGAAGCTTGCTGGAATCTGATAGTCGATAGCGATAGAGCTCTTCCAGATCTGTGGCATCTTGAAGTCCTGATCTACACCAGAGATGTAAGACTGGGAACCTAATGCGGTGCTATTTGGATCATAAGAAGTAGGCAAGCCTAAAATGCGGATCATTTCGTTAGTATCTGTTACAATCTTACCACCAGAAACAAGTTTGTTCAGAGTTTCAAGTTGCTTATCGGTATAAACCACTTGTCCATTAGAGATACTTGAGCTATAATTACCTTTTCCAACGCTACCTTGAATAGTACCACTATACTGAGGCATGTTGGTGAAGAATACCAGTGGCAGACGACCCATGAACAGACCGGTACCTCCACGGAGAACCAAAGTCTTGTCGCCACGGATGTCCCAGTTGAAACCTATACGTGGAGAGATCTGTGGGTGGGTAGATGGGTACTTACCGGTATCGATGGAACGGCCGCCCAGATCATAGTTCTTGATGGCATTGTTTGTGACAATCTTGTCATTGTCGAATACCAAAGCATCGGCACGCAGACCATAGTTCAACTTAAACCTTGGAGTAATGTTCCAGTCATCCTGTGCATATACACCATACTGGTTATAAGTAACTACACCTGCAGGGTTAGGATTACCATCGTAACCGTAAGTCAATGCAAAGCTCAAAGGAGTATTGCCATTCAAGAAATCCTCAGCAGTTGCAAAACGGTAATAACCTGTACCATTACGCATATAAGAGTTAGTAGCAGTCATATACTCATAGAGGAAACCTGCTGTAATCTTATGGTTACCATTGTAGTAAGTAAAGTTGTCTGTAACATTGGTGGTCTTGTTGGTTACACCATTGTTATAAGTGAACAACTCATAACCTAAGGATGCATAAGGAATGAAGTTGCCGGTACTGATGTCTCCAGACATAATATCGATGTGTGGGAACAATGCTGAATCAGAACCACGCTTGTCATCAATGTTGGTGTGAGTTACAATCAGCTGGTTGGAAATCTTATCAGTGAAACGGCTGTTTAATTCACCAGCGAATGAAGTCACATTGTTCTTCTGGTAAAACATGTTGTTGGAGAAGGCAGTAGAAACCTCACTGGCACGGTTGAAGCTACGGTTACGGTAGTTGTCATCACAAGAGTTGCCGTTAGGATCGTCCCATGCTAGATAATTTGTCTTGTTGAAACGCAAGGCAAGCTTATGTTTATCAGTAATGTTCCAGTCCAGACGAGCCAAATACTTAGTACTTTCGTTTCCACCGTTATAGCTGTCCCATGAACCTGGATCATAGCCATAGTCGTTGATTAGCTTATCCTTGATTTGCTTTAAGACAGGAATCTTGTCTTCTTTTGGGCGATACTGGATAACTTCTTTAGGATCCTTGTTGGATTCGAAGTTCACGAAGAAGAACAGTTTGTTCTTGATTATAGGACCACCCAGGGTGAAACCATAAGTCTTTCTTGACTCCTTCTCACGCTTTCCTAGACTCTCGCCGTTAATCTTGTTGCCACGAAGATCCTGATTGGTGTAATATCCATAAGCAGTACCTTTAAAGGTATTAGTACCAGACTTGGTAACCGCATTAATACCACCACCTACGAAGTTAGACTGACGCACGTCGTATGGAGCGACTACAATCTGCATTTCCTCAATGGCATCGATGGAGATAGGAGTACCACCACCAGGAAGGTTAGGGGAAAGACCGAAGTTGTTGTTGAAGTTTGCACCATCGACAGTGAAGTTCGTTGAACGGCCGTCACCACCTGCAAAGCTCATACCATTTGAATAAGGAGAAAGCTTAGTCAAATCGGCGATGCTACGGTTTACTGTAGGCATGCTCATCATTTCAGTGTTAGAAATGTTGGTTGAAGCACCAGTCTTCAGGTTTGTGAACTTGCTGCGAGTACCTGTAACGATGACCTCATTCAACTCCACACCAGACTGCAGGGTCACATCCAGATTCAAGGTTTCACCCAGCGAAAGCTGAACGTCTGTGTAAACGACGGTCTGATAACCTACGTAAGAAACTTCTACGCGGTAAGGACCACCGGTACGCATACCTTGGATCATAAAACGACCATCCATGTTGGTGATGGTTCCATAGTAAGTTCCAGAAGGAGTGTGCACTGCCTGAATAGTAGCACCGATAACATCTTCACCATCAGCGACTACCTTACCGCTGAGTGATGCTGTAGTAACCTGTGCACTAGCCAGTGTAGCGAACAATGTCATAACTGAAACCAACAAAAATTTTACCTTTTTAAACATAGTGAATGTTGTTTAGTTAATAGTGTTAGTTAAAATTCGTCGCAAAGATAGGGAATAATTGTGAAAGAATTGTAAAAAAAGGAATAAAAAAAGCAACGGAACACAAATTCCGTTGCTTTATTATTTATTAAGGTAACTATTACCATTCCCATAGGTTAACGTCAACTGTAGATTCTACTGCTTCCTCCACCTCATCGGTCAAGTTACAGAAGAAATCCAAACCGGTAAACTTTTCCAGTTCATCAATGGTGACAACCTTGGACTTCAGTTCATTAGCTGAAGGATTAGCCGAAAGATCATCATTGTGTTCAACCAGGAATGCAATTGCTTGATATTTACCGTCCTTTTCTGCCAAGACTGCAGCATAGTAGTATGCAGGAACTGCCAATCCGTGTTTGGTTAGACCGTCAGCATTGGTATACGGAACTATACCATCATTTCCGGCATATTTACCTACAAAGTTCTTGAGCAGGTTATTGAGTGTTCCACCTTTTGTTACATAGACCTTGTCATAAGTAGTTTTTATAGTAGAGTGTCCCCAATTGCTGACTACATCTTCCACACCTATCCAGAAACCATTGTTGAAACGATGAGTCATAGGACTGATATTGCTGTAGTAGAAGGTCTGGTCATTGGCCTCACTGCTAAAGAGGCGGTCTGAACTGGCACATAAGTGTCCCTTGTCAAAGCCATCGCTTTTGTGGTCAGATTCTTGTACAGGATTCAGAGAGGTTGGAATGGCTGGGTCCCAAGCCCAGTTGCTTCCACGTGATACCAATGAACGAGCCGTATTGCTGTCATAGTAGAATGCTACCCAGTTCGCATGGCGAAGGGATGAATCCCATTCAATGGCCAGATTCATGTAGGTATTACCCTCGAATTTTACGGTATGAGGTGCATAAAAATTATTACTGTCTAGATGTGGAATCTCAAGTTCCCATGCCGTCTGGTCAGGATTTTCCATGTTGGAGTTGCTGTTTGGACGGGCAGTGGAATGTGAGCTGACCACATATTCTATGCCCACGTTATTTCCATCAATGTAAGCTACACGCAGTTTGATGTATTTGTAGATAGAACCTGCATAGCGAGCCCAGTAAGTGGCTTTATCATAGATGCCTACCTCAGATTCCCAGTTTCCACTTTCAGGGACAGTGATCATGGCATCTAATTTGGTATCAGTAGTTCGGATAAAGTTGTAGAACTTGCCATACAATTTGCCATCCTTGATATAGACCGGTGCAGCGAATCCAGAAGGCTGCAGTACAGAGAATCCCTGGGAAGAGCTGATATATCCCTTGAGGATCATGGTAGAGGAGCCTTCTTCTGTAGTTTCAATATAGCCATTGGCTGGAACCTCATCGTCATTACATGCCGTAAAAACGCTGAGGCCCATGGCCAATACTAATAATGATAATATTTTTTTCATGTATTATCGATTAATGATTAATTGCCTACATAGGATGCTTCTACAACCTTCAGGTTCTTTATTTCCCAAGTAGCAGCTGCATTTGCGTCACTTCTATAGCGGAATGCGATAACAGCTCTGCCACCAATGTATGGAGTCAAATCTATCTTGCCACTGTTCACGTAGTCCCAAGCACCGGTAGACCATGCTTGAACACTGCCAGTAAGGTCGCTCCAGGTACAAGTGGTTACATCTCCATTATAATCAGTGGAAATCAGAACGCCTAAATAATCTGTTGGTGAAGCTCCGTTCAGATAGTTGTATGCCTCATCGAAGCTCAACAATGGCTGAACTGCCTTCTTGAAGTTCATGGATGGAGAAACAATCCATGCTTCCGTATCATTGTTGGTCTTGTTCGCATATCCTGAAGCTCTCCAGCCATAGATTGCATCTGTTCTCCAGACAAAGGTCATTCCATCACCTAGTTTCACATTCTGCGCAGTGAAACCACCATCAGAGCCGTCGGTCAATGTATCATCGATATAGACACTCAAGTTGGCGCTGATACCGTCAGTATCTACAGAGAATGTGGTGGTCTCAGTGGTGTAAGTAGGAGTTGCCACCCACTCACTTTGTTCACTGAGTGAGAATTCTTTTGCTACCATACCCTTTGAAGTGTTGTAGATGACAGCAGCCTTAGTTCCAGTCTCAGCATAAGGATAGACTTTGCTTAAGTAAATAGGCATTACATAGTCAGGATTACTTACAGTGGTACTTCCTAGGGCCTCATATTCAGCAGGACCAAATACTGCGATATTTGCATCACTGTTTTTATACTCCTTCCAATGCTCACCATCAAATTGGTAAAGAACAGCGTCGGTTGACGCAACCTGAGCGTCGGCACGGGTTCCTGCTCCAACAGTGTTGTAGTCTGTGGAAACCCAATAGGTGATAGCTTCTGCACCATCAAAACGGAATGTCTCATCCAGAGTGAAATAAGGAGCTATAGCATCTTCAGCAATATCAAAGGCAGGAGATACCAGATAACTTTCGGTTGCAAATCTTTCTTTAGTAGAGCTGATGTAGGCAGTAGCCACCCAACCATAGTTGTTGTTATTCCAAAGTGCCGTTGTCATACCGCCCAAATCGATGTCATATACTGAGAAACCACCTTCATCATTGATAAGTGTGTTACTTACATATTCATTACCTGCAGTCTTGGATACAGGCCAGTTTCCAAATTCAATGGTACCTTTGTATATTGTACAATGGATAAGGTTTGCACTGAGTGTATTGGTGATGATGAACTGGTCATTGCTGCTATTCACATTCTCAATAGTCCATTCATAGCCGCTTTCTCCAATTTCGTCACTGACATTGAAAGAATTGTAATAACTACCGCTGCTGTTAGCAGAATTGTAGAAATACTTGCCAATAGCATTCTGAATGGTGAAAGTACCTTCAGTAGTTCCTGCTGCAAGGGTAACCACATGGTCTGCAGCATCGGCTGCAGCGATAACGCCATTTTCCTCAGCAATAGGAGCAGGGGTTACATAGCCATAGCCCTTGTCATCGGCAATGCGTCCAAATGGGTAAACTTTCCCGTCAGTCCAAAGTGCTGCAATGACATACTTACCGGCTCCATTGAATTCAGCCTTACGTTGCACCTTCTTAAATGAACCATCTTCCTGCTCAGCATAGAGTAACACATTTGTATAAGGTACTGAACCAGCTTTGAAGTTCTGCACCTCATAAGTGGCAGCTGCTGTTGTGGTAGAAGTGTAACGAATACCGACATTGACAGTCTGTCCCTTAAATTCGGACAGGTCGATAGGTCCTACATTCACATAGTTGAAATATGAACCTAATGCACGTGCCAGTGGCTGCACCTGTTGCCAGGTGGGTTCTACATCTTCGCCTCCACCTCCGCCGATGGATGGCTCAGTTGTAGAGTAGGCATAGTTCACTACATATAGATCTCCAGCTTCTGCGTCCTCGACACTGCTAGACAAGATGTCTGGTAGTTTGTTGATAGAGTTTGGTGACAGGTAATATGCCTTTACAGCGCTGCCCCAAACCACAGCATAGTCATCAGATGTGAGTGTGTAGCTCTTGATGTCATTCAGTTCGGAGAGATAGGCAGAAGGAGAAACGAAATTATTGTATGTAATGTTGAACTTAGACCCTAAATCTGCATTAGGGTACTTGCTAGCCAGCAGAGCAGGAATATACTCATCTGCTGGAGCTGCATCGGTAAAGTACTTGTCTGTGCCAACAGCATTCAGAGCTATCACACCAGTTTTTCCTTCTGGATCCTTGGCCAATGCAATTTCCTGATTGGTGGAATTGGATGCGATGCTTGCATAATCTGTTGCAGTCAGGGTATAGTTGATATTCTTTACATCTGTAGGTTTGTAATCAATATCGAACTTATCCACATAATCATCGTTACAAGCTGAAAGTAATCCAACCAGAGCGAATGCTGATAAATAAATATATTTTTTCATATTGTTATACGCTATTGGGATTAGAATGCAACCTTAAGTCTCAAAGTATATGTACGTCCAGTGTCGAAGAAACAGTAGATATTTGTTTCATCAGCAACTGTGGTCAGTGAACTTGGATTCCAAGCCTTTAGGATATATTGGTAATTCAACAAGTTGTTGATGTTACCGCTGAATGTGGCATCTAAGTTGCCAATCTTAAACTTGTAACGGCCGTTCAGGTCAACAGTGCAAGCTGCAGGAACTCTCCAAGGTTCTGCGATAGTCAGCTCTTTACCTATACTCAAGTTGCTTCCAGAGAAAGAATAATATGAGTAGTTGCGACCCATGAAGTTCCAGTCGGCACCAAGGCTCAAATGTTTGTCAATCTTGATGTCAGCTCCTAAGGCTGCAGTAGTCTGTGCTGAACCGCCAACACGGATTCCATCCAGGTTGATGATAGCCCAGGCATGATCTGGTGCCATTACATCGCTTGCTATTTCACCTTTGGCAGTTAAAGGAAGACCTTGGTCATTGTATGCATAACCTGTCGCATTGCTGTCCCATTTCCAGTCACCGATAGAGAACATACCTGACAAGTCTAACCAAGGAGTAGCCTTGATCTTGAACTCGAGTTCAACGCCCTTGTGCAAGGCATTTACACCTGTCATATTCATGTAATAGGTCTCCTGATTATCCAATGTACCTGTTTTGGTCATGGTCTTATCCAACCATTTTGTATAATATGTGTTCAAGTTTGCTGTCAACCAGTCATTCTTGAAGCCATATCCTAATTCTACAGAGAAAATCTTCTCGTTCTTTGCGTTAGGGTTAATGACATTGCTAGTGGTAGAAGTCATGAATGCGCCATAGGCAAATTTAGGAGCACGAGAGATATAACCCACATTTACGAAGACATTGTGATTATCATTCAGGTTGTAGTTTGCTCCACCCTTAGCAGTGAAACCTAGATAGCTTGTAGTCTGAGATTTGGCATGTTCTGCATCATAATAGAGGCGGTCATAACGCCAATAGGTAGTATTGCTTAAAGAACCTGCAACAAAAGCAGAAAGTTTATCATAGTTGTATTCAGCCTGGAAGAATCCACCTTCCTGAACTACATATGAGTCATAGTCACGGTAAATAACATCGCCTACACCCAGCTTCTCATAAATCCAGGAACTGCTTGCTGCACTTCTGTTATTGGCTGCAGATACAGTTGCACGGGCCTCGTCTATATAGTATTCGCCACCGTAAAGATCAAGAATGTCATTTGTATGAGTACCTTTATAATAGCGGAAGTCTACACCACCATAGAAGTCAATGTGCTTACCGAAGCTTGTGGTGAATGTGGAAAGGAGGCCATACCAGTCATGATAATTCTTGGATTTTGACATGACGAGCAGGGAACCATACTGGCTGTTCTGATTGATTTCATTGATTGCACCATAATCGAACGTACCATCTGCTTTGCGGAAGGTGTTGTACAACTGACCGTAGCGACCGCCATACCAACTTTGGTAGGTATATGTGTTGCCTTCAGCATCAGCAAAATTGCTGTTTGCCTCACCTGCATAGCCATATCCACGTCCGATGGAAACATAGGCAGAAGTACTTAATGAGGACTTGTCACTGATAGCCCACTGGTGGTTCAAACTGATTTGTGGCTTGTGGTATACGTTGTAGTCAGAACTTTTACGCTGGCCATTTTGGTCAAAGCCGTAGGTTGCATTGTAGCGATAGTTCGTAACTCCATACTTTTCTTCAACCATTTTCCAGTTTGCAATGGTCAAAGCTGAATTGTTTCCACGCTTATAGTGCTCTTGGGGTGCACCGAAGGCTGTTAATGAGAGTTGATGATCATCGTTGATCTTCTTGGCAATGTTGATGAAGTAGTTGTAACCCTTGAATTCAAGTCCTTGAGCTGTACCATCACCTTCCTGTTTTGCTCCCAGTAAGGTAAGTGCCCATCCTGACTTGCTCATGCCAGTGGAGACAGTGAAGAGGATCTTGCTCATATTGTTGCTTCCCATGGAATAGGAGATGTTACCTCCACGTTTGCTTTCCAGACCTTTGGTGATGATGTTAATGGTACCACCGACAGATGGAGAAGAAACTTTGCTAGCACCCAAACCACGCTGAGTCTGCATGCTTCGGGTTACGTCGCTCAAACCTGCCCAGTTAGACCAGTAGAGAGTACCATTCTCCATGTCATTCATTGGGACACCATTAATCATGGTAGCTACATTGGTATTGTCGAAACCACGCATATAGATTTCGGAATCACCATATCCACCACCCTGTTTGTTGGCATGCACACCAGGGGTAGATTTCAAGATTTCAGGGAATTCCTGAGAACCCAGCTTTTCCTCTATATAGAGGGTAGGTACCTGAGACATGGCAACAGGAGTCTTGCGGGCAACGGCAACTGAAGAAGTAATGACAACATCTTTCAGTATGACAGCATCAGATTCCATGGCGATAGTACCAAGGTCTACAACACTGCCGGTTCTAGAGATTTTTAGGGTTAAGTCTTTATAACCCACATACTTTAAAGTCAGCGAGCCACTTCTGGAAACTGTCAGTTCGAAAGCTCCATCAATGTCAGTCGCTGTTCCATTAGTAGTGCCGTCTTCCATAACGGCTGCGCCAATCAATGGCTCAGTGGTTTCGGCATCTACCACAATACCTTTTACGGTGGTCTGTGCCCATGCAGAAGTACTTAGCACAGAAAGTACACAGACCATCAGGAACTGAATTAAATGCTTTTTCATATAATTCCTTTTTGATAAGTAGATAGAGATTGTTAAAAATAGTTATTTATTATCGAACGCAAATATAATTAAAAAAAAAGGAAGGAAGTCTATAAAAATGGGAATTTTAAAGAAGTTGTTGATAAGTTTTTTAAAGAATATTGTCCAAAACACGGCACAATCCATTTTTAACAGTTATGAAGGGAAGATGGACTGAAAGTTAGGGAAGTGCGAAGGTCATTATTGCAAAAAAGACTAAGAGGTTTTATTTCTCTTAGTCTTTTGGGGGAATGGTTTTGTTTCCTTTCTTTTGTCGGGGTGAGCAGACTCGAACTGCCGACCCCACGCCCCCCAGACGCGTACTCTAACCGGACTGAGCTACACCCCGAACACGAAATTTAGTGCAAAAATACAACAATCCTTGTCCCAATCCAAATTTTATCATTTAATTTTGTAACTTTGCATCCACTAATTCAGATAAGAATGATTTATATTGTAAAACCCCCTACACATCCTATACGGGCTACTATTAATCTCCCTGCTTCAAAGAGTATTAGTAACAGGGTATTGATTATCCGTGCCTTAAGTGGTTGCAATTTTCAGATAAAGAACTTGTCTGATTGTGATGACACGAATGTCATGTTGTCGGGGCTTGAATTGCCAGATATTATCGATGTGGGTGCTGCGGGTACCACCATGCGGTTTATGACTGCCTATTTGTCTCAGTTGGAAGGTCAGATACATACAATTACTGGTTCAGAACGTATGAAGCAGAGACCAATAAAGGTATTAGTAGATGCTTTGCGGACTTTAGGGGCTGACATAGAATATCTAGGTGAAATAGGTTGTCCTCCTTTGAGAATTCATGGAAAAAAATTGGCTTGTACCGATGTTTTGGATATGGATGGCAGTGTTAGTTCGCAGTATATTTCAGCCATACTGATGATAGGCCCAATGTTGAGTACAGGACTGAAACTCAGGTTGGATGGTGAGGTCGCTTCTCGTCCTTATATAGAGATGACGTTGGCACTGATGCGTCATTTCGGAGCGGATGCAGAGTGGAGAGACAATGTCTCCTTTATTGAAGTTAAGCCTAGTCCCTATCATTATGAATTAGATGAGTTCGTCGTAGAATCAGACTGGAGTGCTGCTGCATTCTGGTTTGAGATTATTGCTCTTAGAGGTATCAGAAACAAAGATCTCATTAAATTGCCAGGGCTGACTGTAGAAAGTCTACAAGGAGATTCTGTAGGAATGTTTCTTTTCGATCGTCTTGGCTGTGCCTTCAATGGAGCGAACAATTCGATTAAGGCTGAACATAATTTTTATTCATCAAAAAGCCAAAATATTGATTTTGCAAAGTGCCCAGACTTGGCACAGGCAATGGTCGTGGCATCTTGCTTGGGGGATTTTCCATTCCTTTATACAGGGTTGGAAAGTCTGCATATAAAAGAAACTGACCGTATAGAAGCCTTGAAAGCAGAATTGATGAAACTAGGTTATGTGCTTCGTGGTGGCGATGATGGTGAGGGTGACCTGATGTGGCAACGTGGAAGTTGCCGAAAACAAAAGAGTCCGGTTATTGAAACCTATAAAGACCATCGTATGGCTATGGCTTTTGCACCTGCATGCATTAAATTGGGAGAAATTCGCATAGCCGATCCAGGTGTGGTAAGTAAGTCTTATCCTCATTTTTGGGATGATTTGAAAATGGCAGGCTTTACAATAGAGGAGGTTGAAGAATCATGAAAGTAGTTGTTATTTTAGTTGCTCTTCTGCTGATAGGAGCAATAACAGCTTTGTTTTTCAGCTATTTGAACAATCGTAAGATTCAGAAGAAGATAGATAGTGGGGAACTGAAAGAGTTTCCTAATATTAGGCAGGTGCAGAGTATGGAGTGCTGTGGCCAGCATGAAGTATGTGAGAAAGATAGTCTGTTGGCTGCAGTAAGTAAGCAGATAGAGTATTACAATGATGAGGAGTTAGATCGTTTTCAGGGTCGTGCCTCTGATGCCTATACAGAAGAAGAGGTGGATGAGTTCCGTGAGGTACTCTATACCATGCAGGAAGTGGAGGTGGCAGGTTGGGTGCGTTCCTTGCAACTTCGTGCAGTAGAACTGCCTGATGACCTGAAAGATGAAGTATTTCTTATTGTTGGTGAACGCAGAAAGACGAGCTGAAGAATGGATATTCTCCAATATGTTTTTTTTCAAAATGCCTTGTTAGGCAGTTTCTTAGCCAGCATTCTATGTGGGATTGTGGGTACTTATATCGTTACTCGCCGTCTGGTGTTTATTAGTGGAGGTCTTACTCATGCCTCATTCGGAGGAATAGGCCTAGGTGTATACTTTGGCATTTCGCCCATTTGGTCGGCTATGGTTTTTACCGTACTGAGTGCCTTCGGTATAAAGTGGCTGAGCACTCGCGATGATATGCGCGAAGATTCAGCTATTGCTGTCTTTTGGACATTAGGCATGAGTGTGGGTATTATCTTTAGTTTCCTCAGTCCGTCATTTGTTCCTGATTTGTCTTCTTATTTGTTTGGAAATATCTTGACCATTACTACGGCAGACATTTGGGCATTGGCTATATTGGCATTCATAGCCTTGTTGGCATTTAGTTTCTGTCTGCGACCTATTATGTATGTGGCCTTTGACCGTGAATTCGCTCGTTCACAAGGCATGCCGGTTCAGTGCATGGAATATCTGCTTATAGGTTTCATTGCATTGACTATTGTGGCTTGCTTGCGTATGGTAGGAATTGTACTTGTTTTGTCATTGCTTACTATACCTCAAGGTACAGCTAATCTGTTTACTCATGACTATAAGAGAATGATGTGGTATTCCATTCTGATTGGATATTTAAGCTGTTTGGGTGGTTTGTTCTTTTCTTATTTTTGGAATGTTCCTTCAGGAGCTTGTATTATTCTGGTTTCTGTACTGATATATTTAGCCGTAAAGTTTTGTGTGATTTTGAAAAAGAGAAAGTAATATGGAAATAAAGATAGAGTCTGTAGATAAAATAAATGAAGCTGCTAAGGAGTTTGTGGCTAACATGGGCGACAATGTGGTCTTTGCATTTTATGGTAGTATGGGTGTGGGCAAGACAACTTTCATTAAGTCGGTCTGTGAATGTCTTGGTGTGGAAGATGTAATTAATTCGCCTACTTTTGCTATTGTAAATGAGTACAGAAGTGGTTCTGGGGAACTGATTTATCATTTTGATTTCTATCGAATCAAAAAAGTAGAAGAGGTCTATGATATGGGGTATGAAGATTACTTTTACAGTGGTGCACTCTGTTTTATAGAATGGCCTGAGTTGGTGGAGGACTTGTTGCCTCTGGATGCTGTTAAAGTGGAAATTGTGGAACAGCCTGACGGCTCACGCATATTAAAGTTCTAACGGACTGTGTGTAGGGTAATGCCTGCCAACCCTTGTGCTCCGGCTCCAATCGGAGCATTTTCTTTTTCTATGGTAATATCCGCAGCTTCTACGCTAGGAAAGTCTTTATAAAGCCGTTTGCAGATACGGCCTGCCACATGTTCTAGCAATTTAGATGTTATCTGCATTTCCTCCTTTGCTATTTGGTATATGTCGGCATAGCTTACTGTGTCACTAATCTCGTCAGTTTGGGCTGCTCTTTCTATGTTAACCTTCACACAGATTGATACATTAAAATACGCTCCTATGCTTTTCTCTTGAGGAAGAACTCCATGAAAAGCATAAAAGCGTAAATCTTTCAAATGGATGTAACTGTTTTTAAATGTCATCATTTACTTCATCAGTTTCAGGATCGTCTTTCGTGTATTTCTTTAAAGCACGTTCCACACCCACTTTCCAGGTATTGATGTTCTCGTTGTCAAACTGCAGGGAATCTACTAGTTTGATAACCTGTTCCACTGGCATCCTATAGCGCAAAACCCCTGAAATCAGTTTGGCATAGTTCCAGTATTCCTTGTTGAACTTCTCAGAGAGACCTTCAACAGTGGTTTTGTAACCACGTTTGTTTTGGAATTGAAAGTCATAGCGCTTTACACCATTTTCATCCAGATTCTTGATAATACGCCCACTGACTACCGATTTTGGAAGAATAATACCTTCTTCATCATCTTGAAGGCCAGTGAAGATCTCATACGGATAACCATCAAGTAGTCCCACGAATGCCACCCATTTTTCCTTATTGTTTTGGAAGCGGACAACATCACATTCCAGGACTTTAGGACGGACTTCGGTTATTCTAGGTTTGGTGGAGATGGTAGCCAAGTCTTTGGCCATGTGCCAATCCATAGTTGTAGGGGTAAGTTCAATAAGCTGACCATCAGCATTTCGTTTGGCATAGTTGTTCAACCAAGCCAATGCTACGGCTTCCTCTCCTTCAAAATAACGGATGGATGCCTCTAAAACTTGTTCTTGTGTATAAGTTTTCTTTGCCACTTGAGGTTTATCAGTTTTTCAGTTCCAGTTCAATATCGTTTACCTTATTTCGTAAGTCTTTGATCAGGTCTATCTGGTCTTCAATGAGCTTGATGGAATGCAAAACTGTTGCATGGTTTCTCTTGCCAATAAGGGTACCAATGCGGGTAGTGGAAAGGTCTGTGTGTTTCTGTGCCAGGAACATGGCCACTTGACGTGCTCTGACAATGTTAGCTTTTCTACTTTGGCTATATACATCTTCCTCACTGACGCCAAAAGCACTGCATGACTTCTGAATAATATCTTCGATGGTAATCTTTTTCTTGACAAACTTCACAGTGCGGTTAACAACTTTCTCTGCCAATGCCATGTCAATGTTGCTGTTGAAGACAACAGAGTAAGCCATTAAGGCATTGATAATGCCTTCCAAATCACGTACACTGTCCTGAGCAACATGAGCGATGTAATTGATTACATCTTCAGAGATATTTAAACCATTGTGATGAACTTTGTACAACAAGATTTTACGGCGTAATTCTTCATTGGGCTTCTCCATCTCAGCCAACATGCCCCACTTGAACCGAGTGAGCAAGCGTTCTTCTATGCCTTGCATCTCTACTGGCGACCGATCTGCAGTCAAGATAAGCTGCTTGCCGGTTTGATGCAGTTGATTGAAGATATGGAAGAATACATTCTGGGTTTTGGTTACGCCTGAAAGTTCCTGCAAGTCGTCAACAATCAAAACATCAATGGACTGATAGAAGTTCATGAAGTCATTGTAGGTGTTGTTTCTTACAGAATCAGTATATTGCACCATGAATAGGTGAGCAGATACATAAAGAACCCGCAGGTTTGGGAAGCGTTGCTTGATTTGAGTACCGATGGCATTGACCAAATGAGTTTTCCCCACACCAGAAGGACCATAGATGAACAGTGGATTGAAAGCCGTATGAGCAGGCTTCTCAGCTACGCTAAGACCAATTTGGCGGGAAAGCTTGTTACTTATGCCTTCAATGAAATTACTGAAATTATAACTAGGATTCAAACGTGGATCCAAATCGTTGAATAGTTCTTCAGATTTTACTTTATTGCCATCAACAATTTGTTTCTGCTTTAAAGTGACTGCATTTGTAGACTCTACATGGATAGGAGTGTTATTGCTCTTGTCCACCATGATGTCATACATCAGGCTGACATCTCCCCCGAAGACCTGTTTCAGAGCAGCCTTCATCAAGTCCAGATAGTGTTCTTCCAAAAACTCATAGAAGAAATTACTTGGCACGGCAATAGTCAGCACCTTATCTTGAAACGATACAGGTACAATAGGAGCGAACCATGTCTTAAATGGTTCTTCAGCAATGTTATCTTTAATGAAGGATAAGCATTGACTCCAATATAGCTGAATATTGTTTTTCATGGTGAAAAGTAAATTCTCGTTTTTACCGGGAATGCAAAGTTCGAAAAGTTTTTTTTTAAAAACAAATCGATTTTTACTTTGAGTTTTCAATAGTTTTTTATTGTTTTGAGTTTCAACCCCTTAGATATAGCCCTAAAAGACCCATAAATCAATAGAATTTGCAAAAATACAAGTACTTAAATTTTAAACACTTGTAATTCTTGGGCACGTACACATATTGATTTGTAAAGAAAATTAGAAAGGGCTCATTTTGACTTTAATTTTCAGCTAGTTAGTACTTGTGAAAAATAAAAATGAGCCCCTTCTGTTATTTGGAATAAATCTAAATTACTTCTTTTTGTCTTTTTTCCCAAACAAAGAAAAATGCACGTATCTCTTTGGATGATTTTGCAAATCATCAATTAAATTTGATGCATTGGCAGCTGTAGCATTCAGGTTATTATATAAGGAAGGATCATTAAGAAGCAGTCCAATAGTATTATCCTGACTAGTCATTTTCTTGCTTAATGTTTCTATACTGCTGAGAGTTCCGTTTACCTGGGTCATCAAAGTATTAACATCCAATTGGCTGACTTTGTCATTCAACTGATTTGTCAGGGTATCTGCATTGGCCAATACATTGTTCAGCTTATTAGTCCATTTAGGCATGTCATTGCCCAATAATTGGTTCAATTTAGCAGTGGTGACTGCTAAATTGGCAGTCATTTTTTCTGTGTTGATGAGCACATTTTTCAGACTCGGTTCACTTAAGAGGGTATTTATCGATATCAGGATAGAATCCATCTTAGGCAACAAATTTTCCAACTTAGGTATTACATCATCAACACTTTGGAGTAAGCCACTTGCAGAAACTCCTGGAATAGTGTCACCAGGATGCACCTTTTCACGAGGATTATTTGCCAAAAGAATGTGCAGTTTGATTGTACCCAACACTTCCTTTTCCAGCTCAGCCTTACTTCCAGCAGGAATTCGCAGATTCTTGTCTATATCAATTTGGACAAAAACACCGCCTTTTCTGTAATCATAATTAATGTCACTAACCACACCAATGCTGAAACCATCAGCATAGACAGGACTTGACTTGCTTAAACCTCCAATGTCTTGAAAAGCAACATAATAGACATTGTTTGTTGTAAAAAGATTAAGACCCTTTAGAAAACTGATACCATAGTACAAAATGCCAATGGTCAGGATTCCTGCAAGACCTAATGCAATCTCTTTGGAAAATCTCTTCATAATATGATGTATTTATTTTTTGTTAGTCTTATATAATTGAATTGCCTCATTTACATCCATCTTCACTCCATTTCTAAATGCAATGATGAAACAGTCTTTGAACTTGGAAGTTATTTCTTTCTTCTTCTTCAGTACCTCATTGTAATTTGTAGAGGCTGCATAGGTGTATTTATAGATATTACCCTCCTTGTAGTTCTCTACGTTTTTCAATCCCTTGAATTTTGCATCACCAGCTTTGAGTAATTGGCTTGAAGTAAGAATCTGTATCTTGAAGACAGGTTCGTTATTTGCAGGCTGACTGGCTGGTGTTACTGCGGGTGCAGCTGTGGAAGTTTCTTCTTCTGCTGCTTGTTGAATAGGGGCAGGCGCAGGCTCCTTAGCTTCAACATCTGTTGAAATGCCACCAGACTTCCCTTTCTTATAGGAAATGAATGCTTGATAGATGCTCTGAGCCATGGAAGACGATCCCTTTTCAGAAATCAGGTACTGAGCCTCGTCGTCGGTAGAAATGAATCCTAACTCGATGAGTACACTTGGCATAGAAGTTTCACGAAGTACAAGGAATCCAGCCTGTTTAACTCCTTTGTTGATGCGTTTGGAATTATTACTGAACTGGCTCTGCACTTTTTTAGCGAAACTGACGCTCTGACTCATGTTGGCATCTTGCATAAATTCAAAGATAATGTAGCTTTCAGAAGAATTCGGATTGAATCCTTTATATGTTGTTTGATAGTTACTTTCCAAAAGGATTACCTCATTCTCGCGCTTTGCTACTGCAAGATTCTCTTCTGCTCGAGCCATACCCAATGTATAGGTCTCAGCTCCACGGACTGTTCCTTTGGGAACAGAGTTTGTATGGATAGAGATGAAGAGATCCGCCTTTGCATTATTCGCAATCTGGGCTCTACGATGCAGTTCTACAAATACATCCTTTTTACGGGTATAGACCACTTTCACATCGTGACAATTGTTTTCTATAAGTTTTCCCAGTTTCAGTGCAGTCTTCAGATTGATGTCTTTTTCTTTGATCTTAAGTCTTCGGTTGACGGCACCAGCATCATGAGCTCCATGGCCAGCGTCAATCACCACTACAAATTTTTTTGCAGGTGGCTCTGCTAGCAAGATAGCCGGTATGAAAAAACCGACTAAGAATAAGGCAATATAGAGGATTCTTTTTCTCATATTCAAAACTGAATGCAAAAATACTTATTTTTTTAAAAGAATGAAGTCTTTATCCCACTATTTTATTGTCTTTTTTAATGTAAGTTTATCTATTATCAGGGCAATTGCTCCATCTCCGGTGACATTGCATGCCGTGCCGAAACTGTCCATGGCAATATATAGGGCAATCATTAATGCTTGATCTGTTTCACCAAATCCAAGCATAGAGGCAAGAACACCTAATGCTGCCATGATGGCACCCCCTGGAACTCCTGGGGCTGCGACCATAGTGATTCCCAGCATACAGATGAAGCCAAAAAAAAGGTTGAAACCATATGGAATGCCTTGCATCATCATGAGTGCAACGGCACAAGCCACAATCTTTAACATACTACCAGATAGATGAATAGTGGCACAAAGAGGAATGACGAAACCTGCAATGCCATCAGAAACTCCATTCTTACGTGTCTGCTCTAAAGTTACCGGTATAGTGGCAGCGCTACTTTGTGTACCCAATGCCGTGAAATAGGCAGGCAACATGTTCTTCAATAGACGTAATGGGTTCTTTCGTGCAATACCCCCGGCAATGAAATACAGAAGTAAAAGCCAAAAAATGTGGAGCAGGAAAATAATGCCAATAATGCCAGCAAAGACTTTCAGCACTCGAAAGACTTCCCCTGTAGCTGTCATGCTTAGGAAAATTCCAAAAATATAAATAGGTAGCAGTGGAATGATGACAGACTCTATGGTCTTGATTATTATATCCTTGAATTCTTGGCAGACTTCTTGGAGTCTGGTCCCATTAATATAGGCCATTCCCAAACCTAACGTAAAAGCAAGGATGAGTGCTGTCATCACAGTCATAAGCGGAGGCATGGAAATGGTAAAGAATGGTTCGGGTGTCACGGCCTTACTTTGAACCTCAAAATCTACACGGGTGTCAATGAAAGAAGGAAAAGAAGTAACGCTGACACCATAAGAAAGAATGCCAGCTAGAAGCGTGAAACCGTAAGCCAATATTACAGTCTGAATCAGTAGTCTTCCAGCATCTTTACCTATATCTGCTATTGCTGGAGCCACAAGACCTAAAATAATAAGAGGAATGATGAAACTTAGGAACTCGCCAAAAATAGAGTTGAAAGTACTAAATATCCGTACAGCACCAGTAGGCAGCCAAATACCGCATATAATACCTAATGCAATTGCAATTAAAATCTTTGGTAACAATCCAAACCGTTTCATTTTTTTTAATCTTTCGTTTCTGTTTGCAAATATACTTAAAATCTCTCTTTCAAATAAGGCTTTCTGTAGGAAATGGTGTATTTTTGCACAAAATTATTGGTTAAGTCAGATTGTGTCATGAGAGACTATCAGCAGATTATAGATAAATACTATCCAGAAGACAATGAGTTAAAACGCATTTTGATGGTTCATTCCCGTAAAGTGGCAGATAAGTCATTGGAGGTAGCAAAGAAACATCCGGAGCTTCACTTGGACATAGAGTTCCTGGAGGAAGCTGCTATGCTCCATGATTTGGGTATTTTCTTAACAAATGCACCTGGAATTCAGTGCTTTGGTACTGAACCATATATTTGTCATGGAAGTATTGGCGCTGAAATACTCCGTAAGGAGGGATGGCCATGTCATGCGTTGGTATGCGAACGGCATACTGGAGCTGGTTTGACTCTTAAACAGATTGAAGAGCAGAATTTACCTGTGCCTCATAGGGAACTATTACCTGTATCCATGGAGGAACAGGTTATTTGTTATGCTGACAAATTCTTCTCAAAAACTCGTCCTGAAATAGAGAAAACACCAGAGCAGGCAATCAACAGTCTGGCCAAATTTGGTCCTGAAGGGGTGGAAAGATTTCAGGAATGGCTGCGTCGATTTGGTTGATAATTCTTAAAAATCTCTTTTTTTATTCATTTATGGGGGAAATTTAAGGTTAAAAATGTAATTTTGCAGTTTAAATGAAACGCTTGTTCTATATACTTTCTTTATTGTCGGTGGTGCTGCTTGTTCAAGCAGCTACGGATGGTATTATGCCTTACCAGCATCGGCCTACTCAGAAAAAAGAAGGTATATCAGATACAATACCTCAGGATACTTTACCTGTCCGCCAGCGTATGCAGGCTCGCCGTTCTAGGAATAGCCAACGTCGTAGTTACACAAATCCCATGGACTCCATCCGTCAGGCAGTGGCAGAAAGGGCACTAAGAGATTCTCTTCTTGATATGGATAATCCAACGGAAGTGATCGATTCCTTGGCTTTGGATTCTCTAGTGGCTGATTCTTCTTTGGTACAGCGAGGATTGTCCCTTCCTGCTGATTCTTTAGCTTCAGATACCGTTCAAAAAAAGAAAGATGGACTAGAATCCCCTGTCCAATATGAAGCAAAAGACTCAGTTTGGTATTTCATGGATTCTGGCAACATCTATATGTATGGTGAGGGTAATGTGAAATATCAGAATATGGAGCTTCAGTCTGAACTTATCTCCATTAATTTGGATAGTAATATAGTACGTGCCAATGGAGTGGCAGATTCAACGGGTGCTCTTACGGGTAAGCCTGTATTTCGCCAAGGAGAGAGTGAGTACCGGTCTGAAAGTATGAGCTATAATTTCAAGTCGGGTAAAGGCTATATTACTAATGTTGACACCCAACAGGATGAGGGTTTTTTGACTGCTGAGAGAAGCAAGAAGAATGCTGAGGATGAGATGTTTCTGGAAAAGGGACAGTACACAACCTGTGATGAAGAGCATCCACACTTCTATCTGGCTTTGAGCCGTGCGAAAGTTCGACCTAAAAAGTCTGTGTTCTTTGGTCCAGCTTGGCTGGTTGTTGAGGATGTACCTTTGCCTATAGCCTTGCCATTTGGCTTTTTCCCTTTCACCAATAGCAATTATTCCTCAGGCTTCATCATGCCTAGTTATGGTGATGACAACACCCGTGGCTTTTATCTCCGGGAGGGTGGCTATTATTTTGCCATCAGTGACCGTATTGATTTGAAAATTTTGGGTGAAATCTATACCAAAGGATCTTGGGGACTTTCAGCATCGACAAATTACAATAAACGATATCGTTATAGAGGCAGTTTTAATGCGGATTATCAGGTCTTTGTTACTGGAGACAAGTATTTCCCTGATTATTCAAAAACAAAGAGTTTCCGTATTCAGTGGACTCATTCTCAAGATGCAAAGGCAAGTCCAAACAGCACTTTTTCTGCCAGTGTGAATTATTCTACGTCTGCTTATGACAAGACGTCTATGTCCTCTCTTTACAATCCAACGCAATATGCGCAGAGTACAAAGACATCAAGTATAAGTTACTCACGAACATTTTCTGAAATAGGCCTGACCTTGTCCACTAGTGCAAACGTCTCTACTTCGACCCGTGATTCCAGTATTACTTTGACTTTGCCGGACTTGAACATTACTTTAGCTCGATTTAATCCGTTCAAGCGTAAACGTGCAGCTGGCAAAGAAAGGTGGTATGAGAAGATTGCTGTTAGATATACTGGACAGATGAGTAACAGCATAAGCACCAAGGAGGATAAGATATTTCATTCTAATTTGATTAAGGACTGGAGAAATGGTTTTCGTCACTCTATTCCGGTGAGTGCATCATTTACGCTGTTCAAATATATCAATATCACACCATCATTCAATTATACTTCCCGTTGGTACACTCAGAAAGAAATGCGTTCTTGGGATGCAGTTAAGCAGGTTGAGGTGCGAGATACAACAACGTCATTCAATCGAGTTTATAATTGGAACTTGGCTGTGTCTGCCAATACCAAGATTTATGGTATGTACAGACCATGGAAAGTTTTCGGGGATAAGATTCAAGCCATCAGGCATGTAATAACACCATCAATAGGCTATAGTTATGCCCCGGATTTCTCTGCCAGCAGATATGGTTATTATGACACTTATGTAAAGACAGATGCTGATGGGAATGTGTCAACTGTGACCTATTCTCCATATAGCATGGGATTATATGGTGTGCCTGGCATGGGAAAAACAGGTAGCATTTCTTTCAGTTTGTCGAACAATCTGGAAATGAAAGTCAAGAGCGACAAAGACTCTACAGGCATCAAAAAGGTTAGTCTGATAGATGAACTGAGTATGAACATGTCATATAACACAGCGGCAAAAATTCAGCCATGGAGTGACCTTTCCATGAATCTTCGATTAAAGCTTACCAAAAGTTATACTTTCAACTTGAATGCAGTGTTTGCAACTTATGCCTACGAACTTGATAAGGATGGTAACGTTTATGTCGGTCCCCATACGGAGTATAGTTATGGACGATTCGGTCGATTCCAGGGTATGAGTCAGCATTTATCCTACACATTGGACAATGAGAAGGTCCTAAATCTGTTTAGGAAGAAAAAAGATAAAGAAGAAAACAAGGATAACGGAAAGGATGGAGAAGAAGGAGAAGAGGAGGAAAGCAGTAGGCAACAGTTGAAGGGTCGAGGTGCAAGCCATAATGAATCAGCCCAGTTGGATGAAGATGGTTATATGAAGTTCAAGATGCCTTGGACGCTTTCTCTTTCTTACAGTGTGACTATGTCTGAAAATCGCACTCGCTCTAAATTTAATGAAAAAAGAATGCGTTATCCATATAAGTTGAATCATCAGTTCAATTTCTCTGGAACATTGAAGATTTCTAATGCATGGAACTGCAGCTATTCTAGTGGTTATGACTTTACGAATCATCGTTTGTCTACAACTACAATTAATATTAGCCGAGATCTGCACTGTTTCCAACTTTCAGGTGGTTTGGTGCTCAGTTCATATGGGTATACTTCATATAATTTTACTATTCGTGCTTCAGCTGGAACACTAGCCGATGCATTGAAGTACGATAAGCGTAATGCAGCGAATAATTCTGTTCAGTGGTATTAATCAGACAATTATGGACGTCAAGATAGAAAGTGGGTGGAAAGCCCAGTTGGAAAGTGAGTTTGAAAAACCCTATTTTAGGAATGTGACCTCATTTGTTCGTCAGGAATATGCCACTACAATAGTATATCCTCCCGGCAGACTTATTTTCAATGCATTTAACCTTTGCCCATTTGATAAGGTTCGTGTGGTCATTATTGGTCAGGACCCATACCATGAGCCTGGGCAGGCACACGGTCTATGCTTTTCCGTGAATGATGGTGTTCCCTTTCCACCATCTTTGCAGAATATATTCAAGGAGATTCATGATGATATAGGGACTCCTATACCTACGAGTGGTAATTTGACTCGTTGGGCTCAACAAGGCGTTCTACTTCTTAACGCTACGCTAACCGTTCGTGCTCATCAGGCAGGTAGTCATCAGAATAAAGGATGGGAAGAGTTCACAGATGCTGTGATTCGTCAATTAAATGAGCATAGGGAACATTTGGTGTTCATTCTGTGGGGAAGCTATGCTCAGCGAAAAGGCTCTATTATAGATCGTAACAAGCATTTGGTACTTTCCTCAGCTCATCCATCTCCCTTGTCTGCCTATCGTGGTTTCTTTGGCAATCACCATTTTAGTCAGGCAAATGCTTACCTAGAAAAAAACGGGATACCACCTATTCAGTGGTAGCCCAATTTTGTATCAGTTTCTATTCTCTATCATCCAATTAAAGGGAAGCCTGCTTCTCTACATTTTTTACGCATTTCAGTAGGCCAGATACTAGCCTGAATTTCACCGATATGTGCTTTGTGTAGTAAGAACATACATAAGCGACTCTGGCCAATACCACCTCCTACGCTTAATGGCAAAGTCCCCTCCATGAGACGTTTATGGAAATATAGGTTTAGGCGGTCTTCTTTACCTTTCATCTTCAATTGACGAAGCAGGGATTCATTATCAACTCGTATGCCCATAGAAGAAAGCTCCAATGCGTGACCCAATAGTTCATTCCATACTAGCAGGTCGCCATTCAAACCTGGTAGCCCATTTTCTCCTACTGTGGTCCAGTCATCGTAGTCTGGTGCACGTAAATCATGCTCTTTACCATTGCTTAATTTACCGCCAATTCCTATGATGAAAACTGCACCGTATTCCTTGCAGATAGCGTCTTCTCTATCTTTGGAAGATAGGTTCGGATATTTCTGAAGGAGTTCTTCTGCATGAATAAAATGAATCTCATCTGGAAGAATCGGATTAATTTGAGGATAGGTTTCGTTTACCAGATATTCTGTGCGTAACATAGCGTCATAAATTGAGCATACAATTCTTTTCAGAAACTTGATATTCCTGTCTTTTGCAGTGATAACTCGTTCCCAATCCCATTGGTCAACATATAGTGAATGGATATTATCAAGTTCCTCGTCTGCGCGGATTGCATTCATATCAGTATAAATACCATATCCTGGCTCTATTTTATAGTCGGCTAGTGCCAAACGTTTCCATTTGGCAAGGGAGTGTACGACCTCAGCATTAGCATCACCTAAATCTTTTACCGGAAAGTTTACGGCACGCTCTACACCATTTAAGTCATCATTGATGCCCAAGCCTTTTAAAACGAAGAGGGGGGCAGTTACACGACGTAGTCGTAGTGCCGTGGACAGATTAGCCTGAAAGAAATCTTTTATTTGCTTGATAGCCAATTCTGTTTGTTCTACACTAACTAGTGATTTGTATGTTTTAGGTATGATTAAATTACTCATGATAATTGTTTGCTGTTCTTTTTTATCTGTCTCAAATCGGGTTGCAAAGATAACACTTTATTTGTAATGTGCAAATGAAAGTGTGAAAATTTTAGCAAACAGAAGAAAATACATTCAAAATGTCAGTTTTAAAAAAAGGTATAAAATGATATAAGGAATTGCAGAAATGAAAAAAAAAACTTATCTTTGCATGCGATTTAGGCTCCGTAGTTCAGTTGAATAGAATGTCAGATTCCGGTTCTGAAGATCATGGGTTTGAGTCCCATCGGAGTCACAGATAAAAAAACGCTTCATGGTCATGAAGCGTTTTTTTTATCTGTCAAGAGCTTACACTTTGTGCATTTGTAACGCGGGATCTTTTAAGATAACCTCTATTTCAGCTAAATCATCATCAGTGAATGTGAGATTATCTAAAGCATGTAAATTGTTGTCCAGTTGTTTAACACTGCTGGCTCCTACAATTACACTTGTTATACGTTTATCTCTTAGAATCCATGCCAGTGCCATTTGTGGTAGAGTCTGTCCACGTTTTTCAGCTATTTCCTTTAGTTTCCTGGCTGCTTCAACTCGTTCTGGAGTGACCTCATCGACTTGAAGAAATCCTGTGGATTTAGCTGCACGGCTGTTCTGAGGAATTCCTTTCAAATACTTTTCTGTCAAAAGTCCTTGTGCAAGTGGTGAGAAACAGATAAACCCGCTTCCATTCTTAGCTGCTATCTCTATAGTATCTGTTTCAATTTGTCGATTAAACATACTATATGGATACTGGCTAATGAGGCAAGGTACATGTGCATCGGCAAGGATGTCATAACATTTTTGCTGTAGTGCTGGTGGGTATTTGCTTATACCCACATATAGCGCTTTGCCTTGATGGACAATGTCTATCAGTGCCTGCATCGTTTCTTCAACAGGAGTTACTCCATCATATCGATGGCTGTAGAAAATATCAAAGTATTCCAGTCCTGTGCGTTTCAGACTTTGATTGCAACTTGCTATGAGATTTTTCCTAGAAGAACCGTCACCATATGGTCCAGGCCACATGTCATGACCTGCTTTGGACGAAACCAACATTTCATCACGATGGCTTGATAAATGTTCCTTGAAGATTCTTCCGAAGTTTGTTTCGGCTGAACCTGGAATAGGACCATAATTATTTGCAAGGTCAAAATGAGTCACTCCATTTTCCCAAGCATGTAAAATCATGGCTGTCGCATTCTCAAAATCATCTACACTACCAAAGTTGTGCCAAAGTCCTAGTGAAATTTTGGGGAGTTGCAGTCCACTATTTCCGCAAAATTTGTATTCCATAAATTTGTGATTATAAAATTAGATGTATTATGTTGCAAATATACATTTTATTGTGGAATATAGAATAATACTTCAATAATATAATTATAGTTTGGTTGTAGCTATTTATAAGAACAATGTTTATCTATAGATATAAACAAATATAATTCAATCAAATGCGTTGTATTATTCTTTTCTTTGCCATTAGGAACTCTATAAACTTGATATATGTCAAAAAACATACTGTTTGCGAGCACAATTCGGTCGTAAGCTTGCTGAGATAAGATGTTTTTTCTATTTTTGCAGCAGGAAAAGGAAGATATTAGGTATTATATAAAGGTAAAGAGATTAATTTAGGAATAACAAAAGGCATCTACATTGTAGTGTTGTTAGTGATTTTGTTGTAGTGATACAATAGGTTTTAGAAGTTTTATAGTATTGATTTTAAGTTAACACATTGAAGTAGAGAACTGAGTTCTCTACTTTTTTAATAATATGTATATTCTTAAAATCTCAGAGAATCAGTTTGATTATTTTATTGGATTATATCAAGAATCATTGTAATTTTGTAGCAGAAAAATAGTAATATGATTTAGGGAAAATGACTCTCTGAAGATTTAAAATTGTAATCAATGCCCGATAATGTATTCCGATATAAGCAGTTTAGTGTCAGCCAAGATCATGCAGCTATGAAAGTAGGTACTGATAGTGATCTGTTGGGTGCATTATCAGAAGGTGGCAGTAGTATCTTGGATATTGGTACAGGTACAGGTGTTTTGTCTCTTATGCTTGCACAACGATATTCTGAAGCTGAGATTACTGCAATTGAGATGGATGAAAATGCCGTAATCGATGCTCGATACAATTTTAGTATGTCTCCCTTTAGTGGTCGCATTCATTTGATTCATGCCACATTCCAGGATTATTTGAAGGGATATAAAGAGCCGATCTTTGATTGTATAGTCTGCAATCCTCCTTATTTTGACAAAAGTTTAATAAATCCGAATGTGGGACGTGAAAGAGCGCGTCATTCATCATCGCTTCCTTTTTCGGTATTGACTCAGGGTGCATTTGATTTGTTAAGAGAGAATGGCGTGTTTTCAACAAATGTACCACCAGAAGCCTTGTCTGTTTTTAAAGCTGAAGCTAGGATTGCAGGTTTTCAATTGTATAAAGAATATCAAATTAAGTCGGTACCAGAAAAAGAACCTAAGCGTTACATTTTAGTTTATAAGAAAGGAAAAGTGGAATCGCCAATAGTGAAAACTTTTTGTATGCGAAATTCAGACCGAAGTCGTTCAGAATGGTATATTGAATTGATGAAAGATTTTCATGTACCAGGTAAAGGCTATAGACTAGAAGTCCAGAAATAAAAAAGCATCCGGATAGGATGCTTTTTTATTTACGTTAAGGCATAGAAAATGTCTGGTAAAGTAATACGTTTGCTAATCTTTCATGCCCAGCAGCATTAGGGTGCAGTTTATCTTTTTCTCCTGACATATAAATGCCGTGTTCTTCCATAAGGGGCATTATTCCGCTAACACTATGCAGGTCTATAACATATACAGACCATATGTCAGCTGCTTCTTTAATTTTTTCTACATAAGCATCTAAATATTCTCCACATTTGTTATGGTAGAGCTCATCGGGTTGAAGATTGTAGTCCCCTGCATCAAAAAGTGCCCTGTGAAGTGGGGTGAGGAGCACAATGGTTGCTTTGGGATATTGTTGACGGATTTTTGTAATACCAAGGTTTATACGTCCGCAGTAGGTATCTTCATTCATCACCAGCTGCCGGTGTTGACGGATATAAAATTGCTTCATCTCACCAGTGGCAGCTTCAACTTGTGAGGTTTCTTCAGTGTACCATTTCCCGATAGGCACCCCCATGTTATAATCATTTGTACCTAAGAAAACTATGATGACATCCAAGTCACGACCTCCTGTGCGTTTATCCATTTGTTCAAGTTGGTAAGGAATAGATTTCCATTCTAGACCACTGATGGCAGTGCTATAAGTAGTGGCATCTAGCCAATCAGCTAAATAGGTGTAGTATCGTTTTACTTCAGGATAGCAGTAAATGGAATCGCTTACTGAATCGCCGATAATGCCAATGTGTTTTCCTGTCCAAGGGTGTTTAAATGATCCATTCTGCCCCCAAAGAGTAAGGCTGCAAGTACAAAACAAAAGATAAAGTAAAATTCTTCTCATAAAATCTTATTTGAAATTCTTTGTGCTAGTTGATATAAATACTGAACTGCAGTTTCCAGAATAAATAGATTTTTACATGTCATTTGACTTTTAAAGTCTATGATTCTGCTTTTGCAAAATTATAAAAAATATGGAAATGAGTCATTTTTGTAGAAACAAAAAAGTAGCTTGAGGCGTATATAAAATTGTACAGCTCAATAATAATCTCTATCTTTGCACGCAAATTCTAAACATATTAATAAATAGAACCATGTATAAAACACAAGGACTTAAAAATTCTCGAATTGAAGTGGCTGATGCATTACGAGGTCTTGCCGTAATAGGTATTATTGTCTATCATGCCATGGAACACATGAACACCAGTGGACCTACACCTACATATTCATTTTCTTGGGACAATGATTTCTTCCGTTTTATGGGGACACTCATTGCAGGCAAGGCTTATGGTATATTTGCAATACTGTTCGGATTGAGCTTCTTCATCCAAAGGGATAATCAAGAGCAAAAAGGAAAGGATTTTTCTTTACGGTTCCTATGGCGAATGTTTTGGCTACTTATTTTCGGTACGATTAATTTGGCTCTTTTTGATGGTGATATTTTGCAGGCTTATGCCATTTTGGGTGTACTTATGATTCCAGCAGGATATCTAAGTAACAAATGGCTGTGGGCTATTACCATATTCCTTCTGATTCAGCCATTGGAGATCATCACTTATTTTACAGGTTGGCAGGTCTGTGGCTGGGAGGCTGCACAATGGGATGTGATTGGAAATGCTCACATTAATGGTACATTTCTTGAAAATGCATGGGCAAACCTGACAGTTGGTCCTATTAATAACTGGGTTTTCTATTTGCTGACAGGTCGTGCAACTCAGACTTTAGGCCTTTTCTATTTGGGTATTCTGTTTGGCCGTTACCGCTTATTCTATAATGAGGGTAATCATTTGAAAATCTGGCGAATTGTATTTGTAATTATTTTAATAATCACTTTTGTAGGAAATAATATAGATCTTGGTTTTGGAGCACAACGAGGTGAGCCAAGCCTGAGTCCGATTTTAACTCCAATATTGAAAGGGGCACAAACTCTTTTCTATATTTCTGGTGTTACGCTTTTATGGTATGCCTTTGATTGGTTTAAGAAATTCTTGGGTCAGATTTGTTTCTTTGGCCGTATGAGTCTGACAAATTATCTGCTGTCATCACTTTTAGGAGCCTTCATTTTTTATGGATGGGGTTTAGGTATGTGTTTGCATTTAGGAAGTTTCTGGTCATTCTGGGTCGGTATTGGAATAGTAGTGGTACAGATTATCATTCTTCATCAGTGGGCAAAATTCCATCAACGTGGCCCGTTAGAAACAATATGGAGATGGCTAACCTGGTGTTGGTAAGCTGACAGATGTTTTAACGGATATTTCACTGGGTTATTGTACATAAATTGGAATAATTTTTTTATTTTTGCGTAGAATAATAAAATTTGAACTGACATTATGGAATTAGTAGACAGATTTCTAAAATATGTGTCTTTTGATACACAAAGTGATGAGTTTTCAGGAACTCATCCTAGTTCAGCCAAGCAGTTTAAACTGGCTGAGTATTTACGTGATGAGCTAATCAGCATGGGTTTGGAAGATGTGGAACTCTCTGAACATTGTTATGTTTATGCGACATTACCTTCTAATACAGAAAAGCAGGGCGTACCAACAATTGGCTTCATCGCTCATATGGATACTAGTCCGGATGCCAGTGGAAAAGATATCAAAACTAAAATAGTGAAGTATCAGGGAGGTGATATTTTATTGAATGCAGAGAAACAGATTTTTCTGTCTCCTGACCAGTTCCCTGAAATGCTTCATTATGTAGGTCAGGAACTAATTGTAACAGATGGAACTACTCTGCTCGGTGCGGATGATAAGGCCGGAATAGCAGAAATTGTTCAGGGAGTAGCCTTTCTGCAGGCACATCCAGAACTCAAGCATGGTAAGATTAGATTGGCCTTTACTCCAGATGAGGAGATAGGCGAAGGACCAGATCATTTTGATGTGGCTAAGTTTGGTTGTCAATGGGGTTATACTTTTGATGGTGGAGAAATAGGAGAACTGGAGTATGAAAATTTCAATGCTGCTGCTGCTAAGGTAGAGTTTGTAGGGCGTAATGTACATCCAGGCTATGCAAAAGACAAAATGATTAATGCGTTGAAGTTGGCAATTGAGTTTACAACTTTGTTGCCAGGCGCTGAGAGTCCTGAGCATACGGCAGATTATGAGGGCTTCTATCATCTAATAGATCTTCATGGTGATGTGGAAAATGCAACTGTCCGTTATATTATCCGTGATCATAGTCGTGATATATTTGAGAACCGTAAGGACACTTTCTTGAAGGCTGCTAAGGCTATGGCAGAGAAATATGGTGCTGATCGTGTGAACCCAGAAGTACGTGATCAGTATTACAATATGTTAGAGGAAATAGAGAAAGCTATGTATGTTGTAGACTTTGCTAAGGAAGCCATGATAAAAGCAGGAGTTCCAGTAAAAGTACAGCCAATTCGTGGCGGTACTGACGGAGCTCGTCTCTCATTTATGGGATTGCCATGCCCTAATATATTTGCAGGAGGTTTGAATTTCCATGGGCGTTTTGAATTTGTGCCTATTCATTCTATGGAAAAAGCAATGGAAACAATGATAAATATAGCAACATTGGTTGAAGCAAAATATTAAGTATGGGAGAAGCTGTACCTGCACTTATTTCTGATTTAGCACTGATTCTGACAGTAGCTGGTATTACGACGATTCTTTTCAAGCGTCTAAAACAGCCATTGGTGCTGGGCTATGTGTTGGCCGGTTTTTTGGCTGGTCCAAATATGCCTTATACTCCATCAGTTCAGGACATGAGTGATATTCAGATGTGGTCGGATATAGGTGTGATATTCCTTCTTTTTGGTTTAGGACTAGAGTTCAGTTTCAAAAAGATTCTGAAAATGGGAACAGCTCCAATCATAGCAGCTTGTTCTATCATTTTCTTTATGATTAGTCTAGGTACATTGGCGGGAAGATTTTTTGAATGGTCAAAAATGGATTGCCTCTTTTTAGGAGGAATGTTGGCTATGTCTTCTACGACTATTATTTACAAGGCTTTTGATGATTTAGGACTTCGACAGCAACGATTTACCGGACTTGTGCTCAGTGTTCTTATTTTGGAAGATATTCTTGCTATCTTGTTGATGGTTGTGTTGTCAACTCTGGCAGTTAGTTCCAATTTTGAAGGTTCAGAGTTAGTGCTCAGTATGTTGAAATTGGTCTTCTTCCTTGTACTTTGGTTTGTAGTGGGAATATATCTGATTCCAGTTTTCTTTAGGAAGAATAGGAGCCAGATGAGTGATGAGACTATGCTGGTTGTCGCTTTAGGGCTTTGCTTCTTTTTAGTAGTATTGGCTTCCTATGCGGGATTCAGTTCTGCATTTGGTGCTTTTATGATGGGCAGTATTCTAGCGGAGACAATAGAGGCAGAGAGAATAGAAAGGCTGATAACTCCTGTAAAAGACTTGTTTGGTGCAATATTCTTCGTTTCAGTTGGTATGTTGGTTGATCCTTCAATTCTGATTGAATATTGGTTACCTATCTTGGTAATCACACTGACTATCTTATTTGGCCAGGCAATATTTGGTAGTATAAGTTTCATATTTTCAGGTCAGACCCTAAAGGTTGCTATGCAGTGTGGTTTCTCCATGGCACAGATTGGTGAATTTGCTTTCATCATCGCTTCGTTAGGTGTATCATTGGGGGTTACCAGTTCTCATCTTTATCCAATTGTCGTGGCTGTATCTGTAATAACCACATTCTTGACTCCATATATGATTCGGCTGTCTGAACCTGCTTATAAGCTCATAGATAGACGTTTACCCGTTCGAATCAAATTATTATTGGAGAAATATGCTACAGGCAACGATGTGTCCTCTTATTCACATTCCAGTGTATGGCATAGTTTTTTGATGTCACTTTTGCGTAATACAGGTGTTTACTTGATTCTTTCTATTGCTGTTGTTCTGATAATGGAGCATGGACTATATCCTTTTTTGAGCAAAGTATTTCCAGCTTCCATTGTGAGCTATGTGACATGTCTATTGTCATTATTGCTGGTAAGTCCATTCTTGCGTCTGTTGGTAGTCAAGAAGAATAATTCTGCAGAATTTATCCAGTTGTGGCATTCTTCGCGTATGAATCGTTTGCCTTTGGTGTTTACGGTTGTGTTCCGATTCCTACTGGCAATGGTGGTTGTTTCTTATATTATAACCTATTATATAAACCTTTCTACAGGTTTATTGTTGCTGTTGGCCTTTTTGGCTATTGGGGCAATTCTTGCCTCAAAGAAATTGAAAGCAGGTACTCAGGAGATGGAGAAAACATTTAATGAGAATCTCCGTTCTCGGGATATTAGGGCAGAGTACCAGGGTATCAAGCAACCAAAATTTGCAGGGCGTCTTCTTTCTCGTGATTTGCATTTGACTGAAGTGCGTATTCCAGAAGATAGTAAATGGGGTGGACAAACACTTCAGACTTTGGATTTGGGAAAGAAATACGGGATACATATTTCTTCTATTCAGCGTGGCAGCCGAAGGTTCAATATACCACAGGGTACGGATGTTATATATCCAGGTGACAAACTTCAGGTTATAGGTACAGATGAACAGTTGAAAGATTTTGTGACTCATATGAATGGACAGGTTTATGAGCCAGACATGAATATAGAGGAGCATGAGATGAAATTACGTCAGCTAGTTGTAACTGAGGATTCATATCTCTGTGGAAAAACTCTTCGTGAAAGCGGTTTGCGTAATAAATATCATTGTATGGTGGTTGGATTAGAACAAGGAGAAGAAGCTTTACGTGCTCCAGATGTGGATACACCATTAAAGGATGGTGATGTAATTTGGGTTGTGGGTGAAGTTGATAATATCAAGAAAATATCCTTACAGCTATAATTTAAAGACAAAGGGCAAGTTTAAAACTTGCCCTTTTCATTATTAGTTTAGTTATGAAGAATTTTATTCTTCTTTACTGTTTTCTTCTACAAAATCTGTAATTCCATTCTCCAATAATATATTATACCATTGGATAAGTTTCTTGATGTCTGATGTGTGAACCCGGTCACGGTCAAAAGAAGGTAGTACTTCAGCAAAAAAGCCGAACAATTCATCTTTATCAGCATTTTTGCAGTCTATTTCTATAGCTTTCCCATCTTGCAACTTTTTAATAGCTTCGAAAACTTGAGGCAGAGGCACTTCCTCGTCTTCAGTATACATCGCAATATCATTTAAGGAAATCACTTTGTCTGCACCTTGGGCAGGCATGCGTTTTTTCTTGTCGTCCAAAGTTTCCACAATAAGGAAACGATTTCCACGGGAAATCAACTTATACAATCCTGGCTTACCAGAGATAGCTAGTATTTTTTGCAACATGTTATTCTTTTTTAATTATTAGTTTTTGTCCTTATTTAATTTGTGCAAAAGTAAGGTTTTCTCTTGACGCTCACAAGGTTTTGCTTCTTAAAAACTCTAAAAGCTTTTCAATCTGTCCTTCAAGGGGTGTTTGCTCATCATTGACAATGATAAAATCTGCTAGCTTTCTCTTTTCTTCATCTGTAGATTGCATACGGATACGGCTTTTTGCTGCATCTACTGTGATATTGTCTCGCTTCAGAATTCGACGTATGCGAAGATCCTCAGGAGCTGTTACTAAAATCGTATAATTTAGCGAATCTTGATAGTTAGCCTCAAAGAGAAGGGCTGCTTCTAGACCTACAATGTCATATTCTTGTCGTTCTGCCCATTTAAGGAAGTCATTTAAAACAATAGGATGAACGATAGAATTAATTTTATCAGCATGATTTTTGCAGGAGAAGAGATAATCTATGACAATAGATTTATTCAGAGAACCATCTACATTGTAAACGTCTTTCCCCATGAGCTTTATAAATTTCCTCCTGATGACAGAATTTTCAACATTCAAACGTTTGGCTTCCTCATCACATTGGTAAATAGGAATGTTGCCCATACAATTCATTAAATGGCATACATAACTTTTACCACTGCCAATACCTCCTGTAATTCCAATCTTCAGTTTCATTGTTATGGTTCGTCTTCTAGCAGGTAATCCACTTCCTTAGGAGATATTCTCATATGTTTGATGATAGAAGGTGCCAATACTGTTGGCTTGGCTGGCGATGATGGATTTTTCACAATATCATTGTAATCCACTTGGATAATGAAATTGTTTGGATTGACGTTTTTATAATACGAAAGGATAGTCTGGAAAGTAACTTTGACTTTTGCTGGGAAGGTACGTAAAACTTTGCCTTCAGGAACGTTGATAGCATTAACAGGAACCTCAAGTGTTTTTTCCGTGAGTTGTTCCACAAAGATTTTCACTTTAACTCTATTGGGAACGGCTTTTACATTCATGTACTTTTGCAGCTCAGACTGAAAGCTGAGGCTATCTGTGAGTTCATGATAAGTTACAGAGTTTGTGTACATGGCAGTGATCGTATCCAAAACTTCCTGCGGAGCATAGATCATGACAGAATCTGGATTCAACTCAACATTTGTAATATCATACTGTTGTTTAGCTGTAACATTACCTGTAAGACGTACTGGAACCTTCTTCGCTTTGCCTCTGGTATACACTACATCAAAATTCTCAGGTTTGAAACTGATCAGTTTGGTGGAACTGTTAAGATTATCTATAATCTGTTTTTGAATATCAGCATTCTCCATTTTTAGCAGGTAACCTTTACCCTCAAAGTCATTGAAGTCAAATATTACTGGTTTAACGGATCTACGGAGATGATAGTTCAGCAGATTCATGCCATTGTCCTGTACTAAGACTTTCAGAACATCTGGAGGGTTGGAAGTGATAACCACATCATCTGGGACGTTCCTATAAGCTACAGGAATGTCTATGGTTTGCTCTCTTACCTCATCGAGTGCCTGTAATACCCAAAAAACTGCAGACATGATGAAAAAGCACAAAAAGATAAAAAGTTCCTTGCTCGTTTTACTGAACAAAGCACTTTTTACCTTTCTCCATACCAAACTCAGTCTGGTAATCATGTTTCCTGCAGGATTATAATCTATTATTTGCCAGTGTTTTCTTGAGTGGCTGCAGCATTCTGGAAAATACTGCCTTTGTCCATCTTAATTTTAACGCCTGTAGCAATTTCCAAAGTCACTGTGTTTGAGGCGTCATCAATGTGTGTGATTTTACCATAAATTCCACCAGAGGTGATGACTTCCTGGCCAACTGTTAGAGAATTACGGAAATTCTGAATTTCCTTTTGACGTTTCTGTTGTGGACGAATCATGAAAAAATACATGATAGCGATCATAGCAATGATCATTACCCAAAAAGACATGGTGGAACCACCTGCTGCCTGTAATAAAATAGTCATTAGATTCATAATTATATAATTTTAAATGTTTATTTCAATAATTTGCCTTCAGCTACAAGTTCTTTAGCTATGTTGTCAAGGATAGCATTGACATAACCTCCACTCTTGGGAGTACTATAAAGCTTTGCTATGTCAACATATTCATTGATAGTTACTTGAATCGGAATATTGGGGAATGTAAGCATTTCAGCCAGTGCAATTTGCATGATAATGACATCCATAAAAGCCAGACGGTTTAAATCCCAGTTGCGGGCATGGTCTCCAATCAGATGCATATAATAATCGCAGTTCAGAATAGCTTTGCGGAATAATCTGCGTGCAAATTCCTTATCCTCCTCATCTTTGTATTCATTCAAAAGTTCTTGTTTAGAACCATTTTTCTCCTCGAAGCGCTTGATAGATTTTAATACAAAGGTGTCTACTATTTCCTTGTCGTCATTCCAATAAAGGCTCTGTTCCTCTAAAAAGGCATCCAGTTCATCATTATAGGCAAGGAAATTTTTATATATTTTACGCCAAATTTCCCGGTCCTCTTCATAACTGTTTTGTGAGCTTTCCATATACTCTTTATAAATGTCACTGTCTTCGATGACATCTAATGTAGTCCGGATGAATGAGTCATTAAGATCCCAGATTTTCTTCTGGTTCTGGTTAAATTCCTGCAACATCTTGTTACTTTCAAGTTGAGCGATGAATCTGTTATCTGCAAATTTCCGATTAGGTTTTTCTGTTTTTGTTCTCTCGCTCTTTTTTTCCAACACCTCTACTCTAAGAGATGCTAAATGGGAAATTTCTACCATCAGAAGTAGTAGGTAGTTGTACAGATCGTATGCTTTAGACAGACTAAAAAACAACTCCTTTTCTGTTGCATCTATATTTTTGTTCCCATTTTGATAATACGCATAAATGATCTGAACAATCTTTAAGCGAATTAGTTCTCTATTAATCATACCGTTATTTTGATTTCTATATTTAATAGTGTGCAAATTTACGTAAAAATCCCCATATGGCCTAAATTATACCTTTTTTTTAGGGTAATAGGTAAACTTTCGTTCTATTTACTTGCATTGATAAAGTTTTTTTTTGAATTTTGAAGCTGATAACAGAATAAAAGGAGATAATATGAGTATGGAAGAGATGAAAAAGAAAAGTGCTGATGAGATGGATCGTGAAATCTATTTTTCTAACTCCATTAAGGCAGGTAAAAGGATCTATTATGTGGATGTAAAAAAGACACGTAAGGATGAGATGTACCTATCTATTACTGAAAGCAAGAAAATTGTGGTTGGTGAAGGTGACAATGCTACTGTGACCTATGACAAACATAAGATTTTTTTGTATCAAGAAGATTTCCAGAAGTTCATGGCTGGACTTCAGGAGGCTATAGATTTTATTGCTAAAGAACAAGGTGAAATGGCTCCTAGGGCGGAGGAAGATAATGATTTAGGTGGTGAAATTAAAATAAATTTAGACTTTTAAGTCTGAAAACTTTGCCAAGACTTTGAATTTTTATAAATTTGCACCGCTTTTTTTACGCATCTGTGGTAGAACCACCGTGTGATGGCGAATTAAGCATAGTATTAACAACTTAATTTAGAGTAACACATTATGAAGACAATTGATGTAAAAGGTACTTTGAGAGCTGAGACTGGCAAGAAGAGTACACGTGAATTACGTAAGACTGATGCAGTTCCTTGCGTGTTGTATGGAGTAGAGAAAGATGATAAGGGGTTACCTGTTGCAACTCCGATTGCTGTAACTAATGCAGAATTGCGTAATTTGGTTTATACTCCTAATATCTATCTTGTTAATTTGGCTGTTGACAACAAGGTTTGCAAGGCTATCTTGAAGGACATTCAGTTTGATCCAGTTAAGGATACTATTATGCATGTGGACTTTTATCAGGTTACAGAGGACAAACCTATTGTAATGGATGTTCCTGTTAAACTGAATGGTTTGGCTGCTGGTGTACGTGCTGGTGGTAAATTGGTTGCTCAGGTTCGTAAGTTGAAGGTGAAGGCTCTTTACTCTGATATTCCAGAGAAGCTTGATATTGATGTAACTAAATTGGAACTTGGCAAGTCTATTAAGGTTTCTGAACTTTCATTTGATGGTTTGGAATTAGTAACTCCTGCAGAGGTCGTAGTTTGTTCTGTACGTATGACTCGTGCCGCTCGTGGTGCTGCAGCAACTGAAGCTGAAGCTTAATTGATTGCTTGTGCATGAAGTATCTGATTGTGGGATTGGGTAATATAGGCAGTGAATATGCCGAAACCCGTCACAATATAGGATTTAGAGTTTTGGATGCCTTTGCAAAGGCATCCAATCTCGTTTTTATGGATGGCCGTTATGGCTTTACAGCCCAGACGTCTATAAAAGGTCGTCAATTGGTTTTGCTGAAGCCTTCAACCTATATGAATCTGAGTGGCAACGCAGTTCGCTATTGGATGCAGCAGGAAAAAATTCCATTAGAAAATCTGTTGGTGGTTGTGGACGACTTGGCTCTACCTTTTGGCCAACTTCGAATGAAGGGGAAGGGTAGCGATGGTGGGCATAATGGGTTGAAGCATATTGCTCAGATATTGGGGACTCAGGATTATGCTCGTTTACGCTTTGGAATAGGGAATGACTATCCGCGTGGGGGCCAGGTGGATTATGTACTTGGACATTTCACAGATGAGGATATGAAAACAATGGATGATCGTTTAACCCAAGCTGTGGACATGATTAAAAGTTTTTGTTTGGCAGGATTGGAGATTACCATGAACCAATATAACAAGAAATAAGAATGGAAGCAAGATTGGATAAATGGTTATGGGCAGCACGCATTTTTAAAACTCGTACTATTGCAGCGGATGCTTGTAAAAAAGGTCGGGTAATGATTAGTGGTGTGCAGCAAAAGCCATCCAAGATGATTAAGGAGGGTGAAGTTATTCAGGTGCGAAAACCACCTATTACTTATTCATTTAAAGTGTTGAAGTGTATTCAGAATAGGGTAGGTGCAAAATTGGTTCCTGAGATTCTTGAGAATGTGACGACACCAGACCAATATGAATTGTTGGAGATGAACCGTATAAGTGGTTTTGTAAACCGTGCCCGTGGTATGGGCAGGCCTACTAAGAAGGACCGTCGTGATTTGGATGATTTTATTACACCTGTATATTTGGATGATGATTTCGATTGGGATCTAGATGATGAGGAGTAAAAAAAGAGCCCCGTAGATAATACGAGGCTCTTTTTTTATTTAGCAGACTAGTTACTGAAAACCAATTCGTCATATTCTGCATCAACCTGAATAGGGTGTTCTGAATTCACAGTTCCTGCCAATAACTTTTTACTTAAATCGTTCAATAAATAACGTTGAATAGCTCTTTTGACTGGTCGCGCTCCAAATTCTGGATCAAATCCAGCTTTAGCCAGACATTTGATAGCTTTGTCTGTAACCTCTAGTGTAATGTCATTTTCCTTCAACATTTTTATGACTTTGTCAATTTGTAGCTGGACAATTTTCTCAATTTGCTCATTGTTCAATGGTGTGAACATGATAATTTCATCGATTCGGTTGAGAAACTCTGGACGGATGTTTTTCTTTAACATGCTCAGAACTTCGTTTTTTGTCTTTTCGATTATTTGTTCTTTATTGTTATCATTTATCTGTTCAAACTGACTCTGAATGTAACTACTACCCATATTACTTGTCATAATGATAATGGTATTCTTGAAGTTCACAGTTCGTCCCTTATTATCCGTCAATCTACCATCATCTAATACTTGAAGTAAGATGTTGAACACATCTGGATGCGCTTTTTCTATTTCATCGAATAGAACCACTGAATATGGTTTGCGGCGAACAGCCTCTGTAAGTTGACCACCCTCATCATAACCGATGTATCCTGGAGGAGCTCCTATAAGCCGACTTACACTGTGCTTTTCCTGGTATTCAGACATGTCAATTCGAGTCATTAATGATTCATCATTGAAAAGGTATTCAGCTAAGGCTTTTGCCAGCTCAGTTTTACCAACTCCTGTAGTTCCTAAGAAAATGAAGCTGCCGATAGGCCGTTTAGGATCTTGTAAACCAGCCCTGCTACGACGGACAGCATCACTGACTGCTTGTATAGCTTCATCTTGACCGATAACTCGTTTATGCAGTTCATCCTCAAGATTCAAAAGCTTTTCACGCTCACTCTGAAGCATTCTGTTTACAGGAATACCGGTCCAACGGCTCACGACATCAGCCACGTCTTCAGCGGTTACCTCTTCTTTAATCATTGCAGAATCACCTTGCTGTTCCTTCAGTTTCTTCTGGATTTCAGCTATTTCATTTTCCAGCCCTTTCAGCTTTCCATAACGTATTTCTGCGACTTTACCATAGTCTCCTTCACGTTCGGCACGTTCAGCTTCAAATTTTAGCTGTTCTATGAGTTTCTTATTTTCTTGAATCTTATTTACTAGATTCTTCTCGCTTTGCCACTTTGCCTTGAACGAATTCTCTACTTCTTGGAGTTCTGCAATTTCCTTATTGAGTTGTGCTAACTTTGGCGCATCGTTCTCTCGCTTGATTGCTTCACGCTCAATTTCCAACTGTTTAAGGCGACGGCTTATTTCATCTAGATCTTCAGGAACTGAGTCACGTTCCATTCGAAGTTTTGCTGCAGCTTCATCCATTAAGTCGATAGCTTTATCTGGCAAGAAACGGTCAGTAATATATCTGTTACTTAGTTCAACTGCTGCAATTATGGCATCATCTTGGATACGAACCTTATGATGGTTCTCATATCGTTCTTTCAGGCCACGGAGGATACTGATGCTGTTTGGAACATCAGGTTCATTGACCATCACAGTTTGGAAACGACGTTCCAGTGCCTTATCTTTCTCAAAATACTTCTGGTATTCATCCAAAGTGGTTGCACCAATGCTCCGTAATTCACCACGAGCCAGTGCAGGCTTCAGAATATTTGCAGCATCCATAGCGCCTTCTCCCTTACCAGCTCCTACCAAAGTATGAATTTCATCGATGAACAAGATTACATTTTCACTTTTGATAACCTCGTTTATGACAGCTTTCAGCCGTTCCTCAAATTCACCCTTATATTTTGCTCCAGCAACCAGGGCACCCATATCTAGTGAATAAATCTGTTTATCTTTCAGGTTCTCTGGTACATCGCCTCGGATGATTCGGTGAGCAAGTCCTTCCACAATTGCAGTCTTACCAGTACCGGGCTCACCTATCAATATAGGGTTGTTCTTGGTACGGCGACTTAAAATTTGAAGTACTCTACGAATTTCATCATCACGGCCTATAACAGGATCAAGTTTACCATTCCTAGCTTGCTCACACAAGTTTATGGCATATTTACTAAGAGACTGGTAAGATTCTTCGCTAGATTTGGATGTGACCTTTGTCCCCTTTCTTAATTCCTGAATTGCTGATTTGAGTTCCTTTTCAGTCATGCCTGTATCTCTTAAAATAGAAGAGACAGACGACTTGACATTGAATAGAGCCAAAAGTACAGCCTCGATGGATACGAATTCATCACCCATTTCCTTGGCATAATCTTCAGATTTCTGAAGAACGGCATTTGCATCCCTACTTAAGTAAGGATCACCTCCCTGAACCTTAGGCAAACTCATCATCTGATGATTCAGCAAGGTTGTCAGTTGTTGAATATTCACACCTAATTTTTGGAAAATATAGTTGGTGACATTCTCACCAATCTTCATGATTCCACAAATCAAGTGCTCAGGCTCAATAGCCTGTTGGCCATTCCGTTGAGCAAGATTCACTGCTTCTTGAATAGCTTCTTGTACTTTGATTGTAAAATTTTCGAAGTTCATAGTTAAATCTCCTTTTTTATTTTTATTGGTTTATGACTTTTCAATATCAAAACCTTTACCAAGTGTAATAATGTGTCAAATTGTCCTATTTCAAAGGAGAAAAACGCTCTTTTTTATGAAAAAATGTCTTGATTTTGAAAATTTAAAATAAGTTTTTGTAACTTTGCAGTTAGTTTAATCAATGTTGAACATTTATGGACGATTATTACCCGGAAAATTACAAACGCTAAGGGACAGAGGATGCGCAATTCCAATCCTCCGTCTCTCTAAATTTATGGAGGAATTTTAAACATGCGCAAATACTGGAACATAGCAGGAGGGCTGCGTCCACTGGAAGAACCTACTTCTAATAGTTGGATTCAGGTTACTTGTCCTTCGGCAGAAGACTGCCAATATCTGGAAAACGAGATCAAGATTCCAGATTATTTTCTGAATGACATTGCTGATATTGAAGAGCGTTCTCGTTATGAAATTGACGAGGGTTGGTATTTGATTATCTTGCGTATTCCTTATGCAAAGGAAATACCATCAAGAACGCCATTTACTACCATACCTCTTGGTATCATAATAAAGAATAGTCTGATTATTACAGTCTGTAACTTTGAAACAGATATGATGAATGATTTTCTGATTCATCAGCAGCGTCGTGGGGTGGGTATAGCTGACCCACCAGAAATGGTGTTCCGTCTGTTCTTGTCATCAGCTGTATGGTATCTGAAGCGATTGAAGCAAATCAGTACCTTAATAGAGCAGTACAAGCGTTCATTGGATCACAACATTGATAATGTTGACTTGATTAATTTCTCTCGTCTTCAGGATAGTTTGACTTATTTTGTCACCTCTATTCGTGGTAATGAAACGTTGCTTTCCAAATTGAAATTCCGTTTGCCTATAGATGAGCTTGATGCAGATTTGATTGAGGACGTGAATATTGAGATGAATCAGGCCCGAGAGACCACTTCAATTTATTCCAATATTTTGGATTCCACTATGGATACATATGCCAATATCATTAATAATAACATGAGTCAGGTAATGCGTACTCTTACTGGCATTTCCTTGATTCTGATGGTGCCTACATTGATAACCAGTGCTTTTGGTATGAATCTGGTTAACAGTATGGAAAATGATTGGTGGGGTTTTGGTCTTGTAGTCATTGTCTCTATTATTATAACAGTAGCTTTCTATTGGTTCTTCCGTAGCCGAAAATTCTTATAGCCATGGAACAGAAAATGCAATGGAGTGAAAATGTGATCTTGGTTGATGCTGATTTCTTGGATTCATTGGTTCAGGATTTCATCACTAATTTTGAACGCATGATTAACCGTCCTTTAGGAAAACTTGATTTATGCCATTGGTTAGATTGTTTGCTATTGGATGTGGAGGTAAAAGAAGGAGAGCATGATAATTTCGTTGCATTTCTTCACAAAAAAGGGAATAAGGGTCTGAAGTTTGTTAATCCGGGAGATTTTAAGGAATTTTTAAGCGAAAAGGCATTCAAGGATCGTCTAGGTGAATTTTCTTTGGGAAGTTTCCCAATTGAAGACATTGTTTCCAGAGGCGAATTTATGAACGACGCCTTAAAGGCAGCGATGGAATCAGATAAGACTCAACATATCTTGGTCATTGCTGATATGGATGCTTATGGAACTCAAATTTGTAAAACAGCAAATGGTGAGACGAAAGCTCAGGTTACACTTTTCACCATGAGACTTATACCTTCTGGAAAATATAAGCAGCAAATATTAGGTTACTCTGTAATGAGTGGGTTAGGTATTCGTTCTGATGAACTAAAATAAAAAGGATGGGGCTTTCCCCATCCTTTTCTAGTTTTATGCTTCAGGTTCTTCTTGGAACTCATCATCGGCATCGGCACTGGATATAACTTCTGAAGGATTTCCAACAATTATATCCATAATTTTCTTTTCAATTTCATCGGCTAATTCTGGATTATCTTGAAGCAGTTTCTTTACTGCGTCACGGCCCTGAGCTAACTTGTTACCATCATAGCTAAACCAGGAACCACTCTTCTTAATTATGCCGTTGTCGACACCTAAATCAATGATTTCACCAATTTTACTGATGCCTTCTCCGAAGGTGATTTCAAATTCACATTTACGGAATGGTGGTGCGACTTTGTTTTTGACAACTTTTACACGGACCTGATTACCAATAACTTGATCTCCATCTTTCAGACTCGTTACACGGCGGATATCTAAACGAACGCTTGCATAGAATTTCAGCGCATTTCCACCAGTAGTGGTTTCAGGGTTGCCAAACATAATCCCTATTTTCTCACGAAGTTGGTTTATAAAGATACAGGTAGTACGAGTCTTGCTGATGGTAGCAGTCAGTTTTCGCAAAGCCTGGCTCATTAGGCGTGCCTGCAAACCGACTTTATTATCACCCATATCGCCCTCAATTTCTGCTTTAGGGGTTAAAGCTGCTACAGAGTCGATAACAATAATATCAATAGCAGAAGAACGGATCAATTGATCTGCTATCTCTAATGCCTGTTCTCCGTTATCTGGTTGAGAGATCCAAAGGTTATCAACATCCACGCCAAGTTTAGCCGCATAAAAGCGGTCAAATGCATGTTCTGCGTCAATGAAGGCAGCGATACCGCCAGCCTTTTGGGCCTCGGCTATAGCGTGAATAGCCAATGTGGTTTTACCTGATGATTCAGGACCGTAAATCTCAATAATTCTGCCGCGTGGATATCCACCTACGCCAAGGGCTGCATTAAGACCTAGTGAACCGGTTGGAATTACGTCTACATGCTCTACGTGCTCATCGCCCATACGCATGATAGACCCTTTTCCAAAGTTCTTTTCAATTTTGTCCATAGCAGCCTGCAGGGCTTTGAGCTTTTCGTTTCCTGCAGTGTTCATCACTTCTTTTTTTGCCATGTAATAAAGTTAAAATTTTGTGTGATAATTATTAGAGCTCCAAATCACCTCCGAAGACCTCATGCCAAGGAAGACCTTGTTTGTTGAGCTGCTCCATGAATGGATCTGGATCAAAGTTTTCTACATTCCATACACCTGGTTTTTTCCAAATACCTTTCAGGAACATCATAGCTCCAATCATGGCAGGTACACCAGTGGTATAACTTACACCTTGCATGCCTGTTTCCAAATAGGCTGCATGATGTGAACAATTGTTGTAGACATAATAGGTCTGTTCCTTTCCATCTTTCAGACCACGGATACGGCAACCTATAGATGTTTCGCCTTCATAGTTCTCACCCAAATCTTGTGGATTAGGTAGGACTGCCTTCAAGAACTGTAAAGGTACAATTTTCACTTTTGCTGTTTTTGTAGGGTCTTCAGCCAATGGTGCTTCATAGGTTACTTCATCAATGCGAGACATGCCAATGTTTTGAATGACATCCAGATAAGTCAGATACTGCTGACCGAAAGTCATCCAGAAGCGTGCACGCTTGATGGTTGGGTAGTTCAGGACTAAAGACTCTAATTCCTCATGGTGAAGCAAATAACTTTCACGAGGACCGATGTTTGGATAAGTAAGTGGCTTGTGAATAGCCATTGGTTCTGTTTCAATCCACTCACCATCTTCATAGTATTGTCCCTTTTGGGTAATCTCACGGATGTTAATCTCTGGGTTGAAATTTGTAGCGAAAGCTTTATGATGGTTGCCCGCATTACAGTCTACAATATCCAGGTATTGAATTTCATCAAAATGATGTTTAGCTGCATATGCAGTGTAAACACCACTTACTCCTGGGTCAAAACCACATCCCAGTATGGCTGTCAGACCAGCTTTTTCGAAACGCTCTTTAAAAGCCCATTGCCAACTATATTCAAAGTGAGCGACGTCCTTCGGTTCATAGTTTGCTGTGTCTAGATAATTGCATCCAGTCTGGAGGCAAGCTTCCATGATGGTCAGATCTTGGTAAGGCAATGCCAAGTTCATGACTATGTCTGGCTTATAGTCGCTAAGAAGTTTAACTAATTCTTCTACGGAGTCTGCATCTACTTTTGCAGTCTTAATGTTTGGATTACCAATCGCTTTGACTATAGCATCGCATTTAGCCTTTGTCCTACTGGCAATCATAATCTCTGTAAACACATCGGGATTCTGTGCTACCTTGTGTGCTGCGACAGTAGCAACTCCACCTGCTCCAATAATTAATACTCTTCCCATTTCTTTTTCGTTTTTATGCATTGGCAAAGGTAATAAAAACAAATCTTTTCCCCAAAGAAAATAGCTTTAGAATTTATTGGTTCCAAACCATCTTTCACGTAGAAGATGAGCTGCCATCTTAGGACGACGGTTCTGTGTGAATACACCCTTCAAATTCATACCATCGACTCGCATAATAGCTTGTGCTGTGCGGAAATCTGCAAAGTTCCAAATATGCATGCCAAAAATGTATTCTTTTGAGTTAGCTACATCCAAATACATGTTTATCATTTTCTTTTGGTATTCTTCTGTAAAGATTTCATCTTCGGTTCCGTGGCTTCCTGCTATGGCATCGGCTCCAAATTCAGTTAGTAAAATAGGCTTCTTGAATTGTTCGTGAATTTTATCCAGTTCACCATTCAGATAAGCACGTGCCATATTAAAATTGCCTACATTAGTGTACCACCCATAATAGCGGTTCAGGAAGATAACATCACAATCTGTCATCCAGTCATACGGACCTCCCATGACACAGGCGAAACTAGTCAGACGAGTCGGATCAATTTCCTTTGCCTTCTTCATTAATCCACTGAGCGTCTTTCTTCCTTCTGATACTTCTTTCTGGGTGGCTTCACTTATACTTCCACGAAAAGTTGCAGCGAGATCTTTTATGCTTGGCTCATTAGCTACACTCCAAGCTATGACGGAAGGGTGATTCTTATCTCGGCTTATTACTTCCTTCAATGCAAATTCTGCTTGCTTGTATCTTTTTTCGATAGCCTCATCTCCATCGAAGAAAACAAGTCCCACAGCGGGGGTCTCATCAATGATCAAGAATCCTTCTTTGTCAGCCATTTCGTAATATTCTTCACTATATGGATAGTGAGAAGTGCGGAATGAGTTGGCTCCAAGCCACTTCATCAAGCTATAGTCTTTAACCATGACAGGCAGGGTAGTCGCACGACCGAAAATAGGGAAATCCTCGTGTTTACCAAAGCCTTTCAACAGGATTGGCTCATCGTTCAGCAACACTTGTGTTTGAGTGACTTTAATGGTTCTTATGCCAGTTTCTAAGGTACAGACATCGGCAGGTGATTTCTTATTGCCTAAATATACGGTTACCTCGTAAAGAGCAGGATTTTTAGGAGACCAAAGTTCAACATTCGGAATGTCAGCTTTAACTTCAGCCAGATTGTTTCGGAGTGAAAAAGGAACATCTTTGTTGACGCCATGACCTTTTATGTTCAAGACACCTTTACTTACATTCCCTTCTTTTTCTATCAGTACAGAAAGTTTTCCAACGTTCCCTTCGAAACCTGTTTGTATGGTTATATCTTTTATTGCTGCATTTTGAGGAACGCTGTACAAATATACTTTACGGCTCAAACCGGCATATGGAAAGAAATCGTAGTTTGATGCAGGGAAATTAGAAAAACTGCCACCTTCGACATTTCCATTAGGAATCCGGTCTGGCTTTAATTCATTTTCAACTTCAATTGTGATGCGATTCTTTTCACCCCACTTAATCTTGTCGCTGATATTAAAGGCGAAAGGTAAATGTCCGCCTTCATGTTGCCCTACAGCTATACCGTTTATCCACAGTTTTGACATATAAACAGCAGATCCTATGCGGATATAAACTTTGTCGTTTTTCCAGCTTTCTGGAATATTGGTTTCAACTTCATACCAGGCTGTTCCTAAATAATTATGGTCACCTTCATGCTGATCATTCCAGCTTCCGGGAACTGCAATTTGCTCGGCATTGGTCAGACCATTAAACCATTGTTCGCTTTCTCCAATATTCTTTTCATCTTTCTTGAATTGCCAGATACCAGATATATCCAACATGTTACGGCAGGCGTTCTGTTGAGGGTACAATGCGATGTCTTTAGGATTTGCTTGGGCAAATTCTTGGGAGTAACTTTTGGTGATTCCAAAGCTCATGCATAAGATGAATGCAATGTAGGAGCAAATAAGTCTCTTATTTTTCATAGTAACGGTAGTTTTTGTTTGTTACAAAGATAGTCATAATCCTTGGATTATTTATTAAAATAGAGAGAATTTTGGATACAAAAAAAGAACCAGATAAATATCTGATTCTTTTAGAGCGGAAGACGGGGCTCAAACCCGCGACCCCCAGCTTGGAAGGCTAGTGCTCTATCGACTGAGCTACTTCCGCAACCTTATGAAAGTGGGCACAGATGGATTCGAACCACCGAAGGCGAAAGCCAGCAGATTTACAGTCTGCCCCATTTGGCCACTCTGGAATATGCCCGACAATTCAAAATTGTTTTTCTAAATTGCGGATGCAAAGATACGACATTTTTTGGAACTTCCAAACATTTTTCAATTTTTATTTTTGGGAATTGTGTAGGGCTTCTTCCGAAATAATGACAAATAGTGCATCTATAAAATGACCATAATGACCAGGGCTATTTGACCGCTTTCTGGCAAAAATCATTTCCCTAACTGGAGAAAAATTTTTCCTCAGTTAGGGAAAAAAATCCTGCCTTCTAATCCCTCTCTATCGCATTTCAGCTATTCTTCCTTCTTTCTAGTGAAAATACTTTACAAAAAGAAGAGGGCAGAAATAAATTCCGCCCTCTTCTAATTATGATGATTGAATTCAACTTATTTCAGTCTATCAATGTATTTGTCTATTTCCTGATATTGCAATGACTGGAAATACTTATCCTTAATCTGCTGATAAGCATCTAAAGCCTCTTTTTTCTTACCCTGGCTTTCAAGTATTTCACCAGCTTGAATAAGATAAATAGGACTCAAACTGTTGTTGTCAGCTTTTTTAGCTGCATTCAATAGGGTAGATACAGCTTTGTCAAGCTGCCCTAATTGTGCATAGCAGTTGCCAAGAGTTCCTAAAACTGCAGGTGAAATCATTTGGTCACCTTCGTCAAAACCACTCAGCATATCAATGGCTTCTTTATACTGTCCCAGCTGAGCATAGCACTCACCTGCATATACTTTGGCAATATTAGCGGCATCAGTACCACTGTTGTCACTGATGATCTTTAGAAAACCAGGAGTGCCCAGAGAATCGCCTTTCAGTGCAATTTCGAAATCATTGTTGCGGAAATGCTCTTCTGCCTTAGCCATTGCAGCAGAAGCTTTTTCTTCACGAGGGTTTGAATAATAGTTTTTGTAGCACAAAATACCTGCAATAATTAGGATGATTGCTGCGATACCACCAATAAGTGGTTTTTTGTACTTTAGGACAAAAGCTTCAGATTTGGAAATAGCTTCTTCCAATTCCAAAGACTCGTTTTTCTTCTTTTGATCTACCATTTTATGTTATTTTTTATTATTCTTAATGACCATTTCTCTCAAAATGCGGACAAAATTAATTCTTTTCCCTCAAACAGAGAAATAAATTCCATTCTTTTTCATTCAACAGTGCTTTTTGACCAACTTTTTTGTTTTTTATTCGGCTAAATCCAATCCTTTTGTCTACTTTTGCAAGACCTATGATACTGAAGTCTCTTTCGATATTAAACTATAAGAACATAGCCGATGCTGAACTCCAATTTTCAGATAAGGTGAACTGTTTTATTGGACAGAATGGTGAGGGGAAGACCAACTTGCTAGATGCCATTTATTTCCTTTCTTGCTGCAAAAGTAGTGGGAATCCTATCGATTCTCAATGTATACGTCATGGGGAAGAATTCTTTGTACTTCAGGGGCATTATCAAAAAGAGGATGCAGAAGAACTGGATATTTTTTGTGGCATGAAGAAAGGGGTAAAGAAGAGTTTTAAACGTGATAAAAAAGAATACAAGCGTCTTTCAGATCATATAGGCCTAATTCCAATTGTCTTAATATCCCCAGCTGACCAGGAACTTATTTTAGGTGGGAGTGAGGAACGACGTCGTTTCATGGATATGGTCATTTCTCAATATGACAGGGTGTATTTGAATGCGCTATTGAGGTATCAGAAGGCTCTTCAGCAGCGAAATGCTATTTTGAAAATGGAAGGTGATATTGATTTGGACATGCTTTCCCTTTGGGAGAATGTCATGGCTGAAAATGGCGAATTGATCTATCAGTGCAGAAAGGCTTTCATTCAAGATTTTACTCCAATATTCCAAGATTTTTATCAGCAAATCTCTCAGGATAAAGAAAATGTCACTCTGACATATACTTCTCATGGAGACAGAGGCCCTTTATTGGCTACAATCCAAAATGGGAGAGAAAAGGATCGTGTCATGGGGTTTTCTCTGCATGGTGTGCATAAGGATGATTTAGTAATGCAGATAGGTGATTATTCCATTAAGCGAGAAGGCTCCCAAGGACAAAACAAAACGTACCTGATAGCTTTGAAGATGGCTCAGTTTGATTTTCTGAAACGCACTGGCAATAAGACGACTCCACTTCTATTATTGGATGACATTTTTGATAAGTTGGATTCCAGTCGTGTTGAGCAGATTGTACGCTTGGTTGCAAGTGATAATTTCGGGCAGATTTTTATTACAGATACAAATAGAGATCATTTAGATTCTATTCTTCAGAAAATAGGGGAAGAGCATAGTTTGTTTTCTGTTGAGAATGGCTTTATAACCAAGCGAATATGAGGCGAGGTAAGGCAGAATCTGTAGGAGATGTCCTTCGCAAGTTTTTACGTCAGGAAGGCATAGAGACTCCTCTAAACCAATTCCGTGTTATCCAGAAGTGGAATGAAATATTAGGCCCAGGAATTGCTCTATATACAGGAGAGGTTTATATTAAGAATCAATCACTCTATGTACAAATAAAGTCTCCCGCTCTTAGAAACAATCTTATGATGGAACGCGAACGGCTTATTCAACGTTTGAATGAAGCCGTTGGCGCTCAAGTTATCACTCGTATTATTTTCCGTTAGTCTTTTTTGCAGGTTGAGTGCTTTCCACGTTTTGGGGAACCTTTGGCCATGCCTCGTTATTCTTTAGGATATTAACTGCTTTCAATACTGTAGGATCGCTCTCATTCACAAATTTTGCATATTCCTCGTCGTTTAGCATAATGTAAACGATGTTCCCATAGAGAGCCCGCTCAAATAGCTTTATAGACTTTTGTAGCATTAGATTCCTACGTTTTAGCCCTTTTTTGTTAGCGTAATTAGCAAACTGCTCTACAATATTCTGTTTTGCAAGGAATTTGACTAAACTTTCATATGTGTCATATTTGCTCAGTGTCTGACGGTTGTCATCAGTATACTCGTACGTGTATTGGATAATGAAACCTTGTTGGTTTGCCATACGGAAGTAGCTAGTATAGTTAACAGTGTCTTGAGGAACGAAGTAGTCTGGCATAATACCACCACCACCATAGATTTTCCGACCGATACTTGTTTCATAAGCATTGCCACTTTGTTTAATGCTGTCTACAGAGAAGAATTCACCACGTTGATAACGTGTTAAAATATCCATTTCATAGTCTTCGTCATGTCCTTTCTTATATGGCTTCTGCACACAACGGCCTGAAGGTGTATAATATCGGGCAATAGTTAGACGGATCATACTATGGTCACCAAATTCGACTTGTTCTTGCACTAGACCTTTTCCGAAAGTCCTACGTCCTACGACCATACCTCGATCATTGTCCTGGATAGCTCCAGAAAAAATTTCACTTGCTGAAGCAGAAGCTTCATCAACCAATACTACTAGAGGTAGATCTTGATAGCTACCTCTTCCGTCACTTTTATATTCCTGGCGTGCAGACTTGCGTCCTTCAGTATAAACAATCAGTCGGTTTGCAGGCAGAAATTCATTTACCATTTGGATTGCAGCACCCATATAACCACCCGTATTGCCCCTAAGGTCAATTATAAGCCCCTTAAAGTTAGCTTGTCTTAGTTTGGCTAATCCTACAAGCATTTCAGGATAAGTGGTTTCACCAAACTTTTCAATTTGCATGTATCCCACTTCCTTATTAATCATGTATGCAGCCTTTACAGAGTTTACGGGAATGTCACCTCTCACTACTGTGAAGTCAAGAAAATCTTTCTGTCCCCGACGTAGCACTGTTAGTTTCACTTCAGACCCTTTTTCTCCTTTTAACCGGTGTAATACCTCTTCATTGGTGACGATTTCACCTGTAAAATCTTCACCATCAACCTTGACAATTCTGTCGCCGGCTAATAGTCCAACCTTCTCAGAAGGACCTCCTTTAATTACATTATTTATATAAATAGTATCCTGACGGATGGTGAATTGTACACCAATTCCAGAAAAGCTGCCTGCTAATTCATCGGTAGCTTCTTGAGACTTTTGTGCAGGGATATAAATGGAGTGTGGGTCCAACTCTCCTAAAATCTCAGGCATGGCTCTTTCAACCAAGTTGCTTAAATCTACAGTGTCTACATACTGATCATCAATTATGTGGAGTAAGTCGTTCAACTTATTGCTGTTCGTATTGATGATACTTAATCTGTTGCCTGAAAAATGGTGGGCATAAAAGGTGCCCAATAGTATTCCTATCACTACACTAATAGCGATGATAAGTGGAATAAAGCGAGTACTTTTATTCTGGCTCATTATTTTTGTTTTCTATATAGTCAACTACAATATTAGCTCTTTTAAGAAGGTTAAGTCCGTCTTCAAGTCTGTATTTTTTGGAGTAAACAACCCGTTTAATACCTGCTTGAATGATGAGTTTGGCACACTCAATGCATGGAGAATCTGTAATATACATAGTAGCCCCATCGCTAGAATTACCTGAGCGTGCTAATTTAGTGATGGCATTGGCTTCAGCATGCAGTACATATGGCTTGGTAACATTATTCTCATCTTCGCAGATGTTCTCGAAGCCCGAAGGGGTTCCGTTGTACCCATCAGAAATGATTATCTTGTCCTTTACCACTAGACAACCAACATGTCTTCTTTCGCAGTAGGAGTTTTCAGACCAAATCTTTGCCATACGCAGGTAACGTAGATCAAGGTCCTTCTGCTTGTTTTTTTCGTCTCTCATATAATACCGTTTCTATGTAATAATGCATGAATGGAAGGAGCTTTTCCACGAAAATCTTCATAGAGTCTCATAGGTGGAACAGTGCCTCCTTTCGATAACATGTTTCTGAATTTATTTGCTGTTTCTTGATTAAAGATGCCAGTTTCCTGAAAGTATTCAAATGCATCTGCATCCAACACTTCAGCCCATTTATAGCTGTAATAACCAGCTGCATAACCACCTGTCATGATATGACTGAACTGAGTACTCATACAACATTCAGGAATGATTGGGAGTAATTTTGTTCTTTCCCATACTTTTTGTTCAAATGCTTTAATGTCGGTGTCCTGGGGTAATAGTTCTTTACGTGTATAATAAGCCATATCAAGCAATCCAAAACTTATTTGTCTTAAGCATGCATAGGCCACATTAAAGTTTCTTGAATCATTTATACGTTGGATGAGTTCTATAGGTAACGCTTCACCGGTTTCATAATGGTAGGCAAAGGTGTTTAGGAATTCTTTCTCATTAGCGTAATTTTCCATGAATTGTGATGGAAGTTCTACAAAATCCCAGTATACATTTGTACCACTTAATGATTCATAGGTTGTATTGGCAAATATGCCATGTAATGCATGCCCAAACTCATGCAAAAAGGTTTGTACTTCATCTGGTGTCAGCAAGGCTGGTTTAGATGATGTGGGCTTAGTGAAATTAGTTGTTATTGAAACATGAGGCCGACTATTGGTACCATCTTTTTCTATCCATTGCTCTTTATAAGAAGTCATCCATGCTCCAGAGCGTTTCCCTTCTCTTGGGTAGAAATCGGTATAAAGAACTGCCAGATAACTGCCATCTTTATCAAATACTTCAAAAGGGATTACATCTGGATTAAATACAGGGATTTCCCTGTTTTCTTTGAATGTTATTCCATAAAGCCTTGTAGCCAAAGCAAAAACACCCTCAATGACTTTCTCTACTTGAAAGTAAGGGCGAAGGATTTCTTTATTGATGTTGAATAACTTTAGTTTCAGTTTATCGCTATAGAAAGAGAAGTCCCATGGCATCATTTGAAAATCTTCTCCTTCCATTTCATGGGCCAAATCCTCAATGGCCTTAACCTCTTTTTCTGCCGAAGGTCGATATTTATCCAACAACTCTTCAAGAAGATTGAAGACATTGTTCTTATTTTCTGCCATCCTATTCTCCAAAACGTATGATGCGAAATCAGGATATCCTAGTAGCTGAGCCAGCTGAATACGGCCATTTACTAACTTTCGGACTAGTTCTTGATTATCTGTATTACCACCATGAGCACATTTTGTATTGTATGCCAAATATAGTTCTTTGCGAAGATCTCTATCTTCGCAGAAACTCATGAAAGGGCCATAGCTTGGAGCATGTAGTGTAAACACCCATCCTTCTAGATTTTTCTCTTTGGCAGTTTGTGCCGCAGCTTCCAATGAAGTCTCTGGCATGCCTTTCAATCTGTTTTTGTCTGTTACCTGAAGAATGTAAGAGTTGGTTTCTTTTAATGAATTCTGACGGAATTGAAGAGCATTTTGACTCATTTCTAAAGAGATTCTACGAAAAGTTTCTTTTTTATCGGCACTTAAATTGGCACCTCTACGGACGAAACTTTTATAGGTCTCATCTAATAATTTTTGTTGCTCATTATTTAAGACTGGATGGCTATCATAAACAGTTTTAATACGAGCAAATAATTTTTCATTCAAGCCAATATTATTGCTATGCTCAGAAAGAGCAGGCTGAACTTTATTGGCAATCTCTTCCATCTCATCATTGGTTTCGCAGCTAAGCAGGTTGAAAAACACATTGGTTACCCGGTGCAATGTTTGTCCGGTTTTTTCCAATGCTTCAATCGTATTTTCAAATGTAGGGATATCTGGATTATTTATGATGCTTTCAATCTCATCATCTTCTTCCTTGATTCCTTGCATAATACCTGGCTCGTAGTCACTCACTTGAATCTGATCAAATGGGGTTACGTTATGAATCGTATTATATGGTTTTGAAAAATCAAATTTTCTCATTCTTGATAATTATAAAGTCTGATAGAGTAATTCCATTTTGGGAATCTCTATGGCAGAACGTTTCAAATGTACTAGTTCTCGCTTTTGTAAGTCATTAAGTACTTTAGAGACATTAGCTCTTGTTTCATTCATTTCAAAGGCTAAGTCTTCCATCTTAATTTTGAGAAGTTTTTCACCAACGGGTTTTCGACAGAAACGGAGGATGAAACGTATAATACGCTGTTCTAAGGTTCCACCTCCTATGGACCATAAAGTCTTTTCAGCATCTTGAGCCTCAGCACTGATTCTATTAATAAAATTAAGGCGGAATACTTCATCACCAACAAGATATTCCCAAAACTCTTTTTTGCTGACTTTTAGGATGCTTGTGTCTTCCAATGCATAGAAGCTATGTGTATATTGAGTGCGTGGCCCAAAAAGCATTTCAGGTTGAAGCACTGTTGGTATTACACATTTCTCATAGAATCTGTATAGCATGTTGGGACTTTCAGTTTCTATCCTGACCACTCCGTTTAAAATGAAGATAAGTGAATTGCATAGTTCATCTTGTTTGACAATGTATGTACCTTTTGAAACCTTAGAAAAATCAAAGCGTAGTTTCTCCATAATCCAATTCATGTCACTGTTTGCCATACCTTGGAAAAGAGGAAGCATTTGTAAACGCTCCATCATGCTATTTTCAAACTCGTTCTTCATTTTTTTCAGTTATTGTTCTTCACTTAAATGTGCTAATCTGCTTTTAAGAGAAGGACTATAGTATACTTGTGTGTCCCCATTATCATTGGAATAAATGAAATATGCAGAAAGATTCTTGTGTGTTTCTAAGAACTTAAGAGCCTTTTCATATCCCATTACCATAAATGATGTTGCATAGGCATCAGCTATAGTGCAATTTCCACTGATGACTGTGGCAGAAAGTAGGCTGTGCTGTACAGGATAACCTGTATGGGGGTTAATTGTATGGGCATATTTCTGTCCATCTTTATAATAGAAATTGCGATAGTTACCAGATGTAGCCATACCTTCATCTTTCAGGGTTATAATATCTTCCAGTTCATTGTTGATAGCCAATGAATCTTCAATTGGCTTGCTGATTCCAATACGCCAGTCTGCTTTTCTAGGAGATATTCCTTTTGTTAAGACTTCACCTCCAATTTCTACCATATAATTGCGTATGCCTTTTTTCTCAAGGAACTTACCTACTGCATCAACTCCATAACCCTTTGCAATTGAACTGCAATCAAGCATGATTCTTGGGTCCTCTTTTATAACCTTATTCCCTACTAATTTCACTTTTTGGTAACCCACAAACTCACGTAGGCTATCAATCTTGGCACTATCGGGAGTCAGGTCATGCTTAAAACCAAATCCCCAGATATTTACCAAAGGGCTAACAGTGATGTCAAAATCTCCTTGGGTCTCTTTTGAAACTTTCATGGCAGTCTGGAAAACATCTTTGAACATATCATTAACTTCAATGTCTTCATTGTTGTTTACCGCAGTAATGATGCTCTTTTCATTGAAAGGTGAGAGTGACTGGTCTACCAAGGCTAAGACCTCTTCTATTTGTTTCTGAAGATCTGTATTACTTTGGTAAGTGATGTTGTAGAATGTGCCGAAAACCATTCCACTATTTTTGATATATGGAGTAGTAGCTTGCTTATTGATGATGAAGATAGTTCCTACAATAAGCAATACAAGGAAAGGTAATTTCCATATCCATGAGTTCCTTTTTGTGGCTTTATTCTGATTATCCATGTCAGTTTACTTTTTTCCCTTAATTTTTCTGGTTAAATCAAAGTATAAATTGTATGTAGCCCTAAAACCGTTATCAGTATGTCCAAATCCAGGGATATAATATGGATTCGCTTCCGAAGGAGTTTTTTCGTGTAATTTATGCTTGTATCGGATAGAAAAACCCATATGAAAATGCTTAAAGATAGCAGATTCAAGTCCAAATACTATTTCCAGCCATAATCGCTTGCCGGAAATATTTTCGTAGGATAGAGGACCTGTATTTCCCCATATTGGGTCAGTCATATTGGGGCCATCAATATTAAATTTGTATGTGCTGTATCCTACTCGGAACCCTGCGAGGAGTCTGTTTTCTTGTAATTTGTTTTTTAGCATATTGATGTCCATACCCAAGCGGAAATAGGGTGCATTGGTTTTAAAATGGATTTGAGTATCTTCGTTGGTCGTGTCATATTTTGAATGACCTAACTCTGCTATAGGAAAATATTTGTTTTTGAAATTCAGTCGTAGGCCAGCCTCACTTGTCATTGCATCAGTTCCAAGTAGATGAGCTAATGGGGCACCGATTTCCAAAGAAATAGCCATTCCTTGGAAAAATGCAGGTTGGTTTAATTTGTCAGCCTCATTTTTAATCGCCTGTTTGGCAGTCCCTTCTTGTGCAAAAAGAAGACAGACTGATAACAGACTACTTAAAATGAATGCGGAAATTCTCTTGCTCATCGGTATCTATTTTCTTTCGTATTACTTGTATAGAGTCAATCATTGTAGTAGTGTTTATGACTCCTGTAACGTTATGTTCGTGCCATACTCCACATTCGGGAGAATTAAAATGGGACAGATTATCTTTATTTATTATTATTTGATCAGAATAGATTTCATAGCTTTCAGAGTCAGCATATTGATGAATCTCCAGAGTAAAAGTATCAGCCGGTTGGTAATAACTAAGTGGAAGATTCATGCTGCTTGCATTGTACAACTTGTTAATGAGCAAGGTATCTACCCCTTTTACTTTAGCATATACGTACACAGTGTCAGGTATGGTTACAATGGAGCCATTACCATAGAAACTCCAGGTTGAATATACTATATTGTTAAGTGGGCAGTCTACTCCATCGCATCCTGCTATAGCCAAAATGGAAAGAAAACAAATAACTATCTTTCTTAAATATTTCATGGCTAGATTTCTTTTTCTATTTGATAGTTGTTCCTATCTTCAGAACTTCTGCTTATTAGTTCTCCTACAAAGCCTGCTAAGAAAAATTGGCTTCCTAGAATCATCATGGTCAAGGCAATATAGAACCAAGGATTGTCCGTAACCAGCCTATATGGAAGCCCGGCATACATTTGATAAAGTTTGCCAAAACCTACCACTAAAACAGCTATGAAACCGATGAAAAACATCAGACTGCCCGTAAGGCCAAAGATGTGCATGGGTTTACGGCCAAAGCGGCTTAGGAACCACAATGTAATCAAATCAAGATATCCGTTAACAAATCTATCTAAACCGAACTTTGTTTTTCCATATTTACGAGCTTGGTGATGAACCACTTTCTCTCCAATTTTATCAAAGCCTGCATTTTTAGCTAAATAGGGAATATAGCGGTGCATTTCACCATAAACTTCAATATTTTTTATTACTTCTTTACGGTATGCTTTTAGGCCACAATTAAAATCGTGAAGGTTCTTGATCCCACTTACTTTTCTAGCTGTGGCATTAAATAATTTAGTTGGAATTGTTTTGCTCAAGGGGTCGTACCTTTTTTTCTTGTATCCCGAAACTAAATCATATTTATCTTCTGTAATCATGCGATACAATTCAGGAATCTCATCAGGAGAATCCTGCAAATCTGCATCCATAGTGATAACCACATCACCTTTTGCACGCTTGAATCCGCAATAAAGAGCAGGACTTTTACCATAATTGCGACGAAATTTTATGCCTTTGACCTCATCATGTTCTTTTTTTAACTCCTCAATGACATCCCACGAGTGGTCTGTACTGCCGTCATTAACGAAGATAATTTCATAAGAGAATCCATGAGCGTTCATTACACGATCTATCCAAGCATGTAATTCTGGAAGTGATTCTTCCTCGTTGTAAAGTGGTATAATAATTGATATATCCATGTTTTACTTATTTACTTTGTTGCTGAAGAGCCTAATTTTATGCGTGAAAGTAAGGCTAGTGGCAAAGATATCAGGAAACCCAGGAAAATGTTACTTTCCAGAAGGTTTAGTGCCAATCTAATAGGGGAAAGAGAAGTTATTTGTGCCACAAAATCTTCACTAGTTAACCCGGAGTTAGCAAAAATCTGATCCATCATTGCCTTTGTGGCAGTTTCTTTCAACATCTGGTCGTAATAGGCTCCAAAGTTACCGTTGTCAAAGAACTGCATATAGATGTACACCCCAAATGCCATCATTATACTGGCATATAGAATAATCAGTAGTACCAAGAACCATGAACTGAGGAATGGAAGCTCCCCATGACATGTTTTCCAGTAAAATTGGTAAGCCATAATGATGATGGCAAAAAGAGAACCAATACCTATTCCTAAACCTAGCAAAGAAAGCAGTGGTGATGTAACTGCATTAGCCATGCATATAAATGAAGCAAGCCACATACATCCAATGTATGCACCATTTATTGTGCTAGCTTTCTTGATTAGCTCTGAATAGTTGTTCTCTGCCATTATTTTCTATAATTAAAATACAAAGGTATGAAAAAAAAATGAGGTTCTAATATAATTAGGAGAAATTAAGATTAGTAAAGGTCTATTTTTTTTAAAGGAAAAAAATTTTGCAGTATGAAAGAATTGCATTACATTTGCACCCGCAAAATGGGTAAGTCCTATACGGCCAGCTCCTGATGAATCCTCCAGGGCTTGATCGCAGCAAAGGTAGTCGGTTGTAGCGGCGCGATATAGTAAGCTTACCCTCCCGCCTCTTTAGCTCAGTTGGCCAGAGCACGTGATTTGTAATCTCGGGGTCGTTGGTTCGAATCCGACAAGAGGCTCAAAAAGGCATCGGTACCGATGCCTTTTTCTTTTATTCCAAATCCACTACAGTTATTCCTGCACCACCAAATTGTACATGCTCGTCATGAAAGTTTTTCACACCTGGTGTTACTTTCAGATATTGACGAATGAGTGTGCGCAAGATACCTGTACCCGTGCCGTGTAATATTCTAACTCTGCTAGCACCAAGAACAATGGCATCATCAATGAAATAAGTGATAGCTTGGATAGCTTCATCACCACGCATTCCTCTTACGTCGATATCCTGACTGAATTGTAATTTTTTTTCATATACAGAATCTTGTGTCTGCTTGCTTACGAATGTCGCAGCTTTTGGCTTTTCATATATTGACTGCGAAGGTGCTTTTTCAATCCTTTGGAGTTTTATGTTCGTATGCATACTTCCGTAATTAATAGTAGCATTTTGCCCATTTATGGATATTATTTCTCCAACTGCATTTTGCCCTTTTATCCTAACTTTATCTCCAAGTTGAAAATCGTCTTGTTTTTTCTCAGTCTTAACTCTAGTTTTTTCCGATTCGTTCTTATCTTGTAGAATTTTCTTTTCCTTCCGTTCAGCACGACGGTTTTGCCGTTCTTGAAGTTGCTTCATTTTTTTTGCAATTTTGTCTTCAGCGGCATTCATATCATCAGCAGAAAGGTTTTTCTGAAATTCCTTAATCTGTAGCCTTGCCTCGCGTGTACGTTCTTTTTCTGCTTGTGCTTCCTTAATTTCTTTGATAGTGTTTTCAATGACTTTATTACTGTCCTTTAATAAAGATTCGGCTTCAGCCTTTGCCTGACGAATAATCTCTTTCTTGTTCTTTTGCAGCTCCTCAATTTCTTCTTGGTATTTTGCCAGTGTCTGCTCCATCTGCTTCTCTTTTTGGTGGATAGCAAGGCGCTTGTTTTCCCAATAACGTTTGTCACGGACAATGTCTTGAAGATATTTGTCTGCATTGATGTATTCTTGCCCAACAATATCACTTGCTTCTTTGATTACATCTTCTGGAATGCCGATTTTGTGGGCTATTTCTACGGCAAATGAACTGCCAGGATTGCCAATTTGCAGCTGATAGAGGGCCTGCATCTGGTGTCTGTCATATAACATGGCTCCATTCACAATGCCATCATTATCCTCTGCAAAATGTTTAAGGTTTTGGTAATGGGTCGTAATCACACCAAAAGATTTCCTGTCATTGAATCGGTGAAGAATAGCTTGCGCCAGAGCACCACCAATCTGTGGCTCTGTTCCGCCACCAAATTCATCAATAAGCAATAATACCCTTGGACCGCAATTCTTCATCATTACTTTCATATTGGTAAGGTGAGAAGAATAAGTACTTAGATCATCTTCTATACTTTGTTCATCGCCAATATCTATCATTATGCTTTCAAATATACCAACCTTGCTGCTTTCTTTCATGGGTACAAGCAAACCGCATTGAAGCATGTATTGCAAAAGGCCTACAGTTTTAAGACAAACAGATTTTCCACCAGCATTGGGTCCGGATATCAATAAAATGCGTTTAGCAAGTTCTAGTTTTATGTCCAAAGGAACTACTTGCTTTCCATGTTTTTCCAACGAAGATTTCAGTAACGGATGGATTGCTTGTACCCAGTATATTTGGGACCGGTCTTCTATTTCAGGTAAAATGGCATTGATTTCAATAGCCCATGTGGCCTTAGCTCGAATGAAATCTATTAAAGAAAGGAATTCGTAGCTGTTAAGTAATTGAGGTACTATAGGGCGGATTAAATCTGTAAAATCGGTTAAAATACGTATAATTTCTTTCCGCTCTTCACTTTCTAATTCGCGAATGCGGTTGTTTGCTTCTACTACTTCTGTGGGTTCTATGTAGATAGTTTTGCCAGTAGCAGACTCATCATGTACAATACCCTTGATTTTGCGTTTCATGGCAGGAACCACAGGAATGACCAATCGACCATCACGAAGGGTCGGAGCTGTATCTTTGTCAATGACACCATCGCTTTGTGCATTTCTTAGAATTTGACTGAGAATACGGGAGACACTTCCAGCTGTTCCTGCTATTTCTTTCCTAATTTGGGCCAATGCAGGAGATGCACTATCTTTTATTTTCCCATAATCATCCAGAATGGTATGTATGCGTCTTGTCAATTGTGGATAGATGGCAACCCCCTGTGTGATTTTTTTGAGCTCTGGATATTTGCAGTTTCCTTTTCGGTTAGGTTCTGAAGTAGATACCTTATTGGCATTTTCTTCATTCTCTTCTTTATCAGTTTCTTTTACAATCCATTGACCATTTATGAAGATACGCTTGTTTCCTCTTTTCTTGGCAAGCATTGCTTTGTAAGGATTGGATTCTTCTTTGGATTGGATGCTGAAATTCTGAGTCTGCAAGTCTTCTTCTTGGTTTGCATCATTACGGTGAAGAAAGCGGACTATAGATTCTATGGTTTCCAATGAACGGCATAAATCGTATAAACCTTGCTCTTCTATATGAGTTCCTTCTAAGCTGATACGTCTAAGGTCATCGCGAACATCAAAGAAAAAATGGATGGGAAAGTCTGTTTCTTCCTGTTCAATTCGCACGAATTCCTGTACTTTTCTAAGCGAAGAAAGAATGTCCTCAAATTTAGATAAGAAGATCATTTCTTCAACCTTTTGCTTACCTAAGTTACTGAGGCACCGGTTTGTTAATATGCGTCGGATTTCATCAAACCCGATTTTCTGTTCGTAGTTGGTTGGGTATATCATAGTTGCAAAGCTACTGCAATTTATTTAAAAGTCAAAAATAGGCACATAAAAAAAGGAGTTCTATTGAACTCCTAGGTGGGCGTTGACGGATTCGAACCGCCGACCCTCTGCTTGTAAGGCAGATGCTCTGAACCAGCTGAGCTAAACGCCCGATGCTTTTACTTTGGCGGAGAGACAGGGATTCGAACCCCGGGTACCTCTCAGTACGGCGGTTTTCAAGACCGCTGCAATCGACCACTCTGCCACCTCTCCAAGCTATTTATAGCATGATTGTTTGCAAAAGCGATGCAAAGGTACAACAATTTTTAAATCCTCCAAATAATTCAGATAAAAAAGTGAAAAAAAACTTTTTTTTATAAGCTATGTTTGTCTTCGTCAATCTATTAAGTTACCTTTGTATTATTATGTGTAAACCTTATTTTATGGGATTTGGAGTTAATAAAAAGCCTATTTTTATTGCGGGGCCTTGTGTGATTGAAAGCAAGGATGTGTTGGAAACTGTTGCACAGGAATTGGTACGTCTAAATCAGAAATATAATTTAGATATAATTTTTAAAGCTTCTTTTGATAAAGCCAACCGTACTTCCTTGAATAGTTTCCGGGGACCTGGTCTAGAAAAGGGTCTCCAAATGCTAGGTGATATTAAGGGAAAATATGGGCTGAAGCTTTTAACTGATGTTCACGAAAGCTATCAGGCTTCTCCCGTAGGAGAAGTAGTAGATGTGCTTCAGATTCCTGCTTTCCTTTGCCGTCAGACCGATTTACTTGTCGCTGCTGCTAGGACAGGGAAGATTGTAAATATCAAAAAGGCCCAATTCTTGAGTGGCTTGGATATGCAGTATCCATTGCAGAAAGTGGTGGATAGTGGTAATGATAAGGTTTGGCTAACAGAGCGTGGTAATATGTTTGGTTATAATAATCTAGTCGTAGATTTCCGTAATATTCCAGATATGCATCAATGGACTTCCACTGTTATTATGGATTGTACTCATGCAGTCCAACGTCCAGGTGGTGGTGGAGGATGTACCACTGGGAATCGTGAGTTTGTACCAATGATGGCATTAGCAGCCAAAGCATTTGGTGCTGATGGCTTTTTCTTTGAAACTCATCCAGATCCTGAATGTGCAAAAAGTGATGGTCCTAACATGTTGTTTTTAAGTGATCTTGAAAAAGTAATAGTGTCTTTGTTATGATAGATGTTAGAAGTATTGGAGAAAAGTGCTTACGGGATGAGGCAGAGGCTATTCTTGGAATTATTGGCCAACTTGATGAGAACTTTGATAATGCGGTGAATTTGATCCTGAATTGTTCAGGAAAGGTTGTCGTTACAGGTGTGGGGAAGAGTGGGCATATAGCTAACAAGATTGCAGCTACATTATCAAGTACGGGAACACCTGCTTTTTTTATGAATCCTTTGGATGCTTTCCATGGAGATTTGGGCATGGTGTCTGATGGCGATGTCGTGATTATGATAAGTTATTCAGGTCAAACAGATGAATTGCTTCGTCTTCTACCTTATTTTCAGCATCGGAAACTTCCTATTATTGGCATTTCGGGAAATAGAGATTCATTGTTGGCAAAGAATAGCGTTTCACACATTTGTGTTTCTGTTGATCATGAGGCATGTCCTTTGAATTTGGCTCCAACGAGCTCTACTACGGCTACTTTAGCTTTGGGTGATGCATTGGCATGTGCACTTATTGAGGTTCGACATTTCAAGGCAAATGATTTTGCGGAATTTCATCCAGGGGGCAGTCTGGGGCGTCGCTTATTAACTACTGCGGGAGATGTGATGCGGAGAGACAATCTGCCTGTCATTCCACCTACTATGCATTTGGGAGAGGCAATCCTACATGTAAGTGATGGTAAATTGGGTCTTTGTGTCATTATGGATGGAGAGCGAATTTGTGGAATCATCACAGATGGAGATATTCGTCGTGCAATGCAGAGTATACGTGAGCGTTTTTTTGAAACAGAAGTTCAGGAAGTTATGACAAAAAATCCTAAATGTGTATTTTCAAATATGAAAATTGCATTGATTCAGAAAATGATGCACAATTTTAAAATACATGCGGTATTAGTTGTAGACGGTCAGCAGAAGTTATTAGGAATTGTTGATTCTTTCAGTTGTGAGGTATAAGAGAACAATATATTAATTAATTATAATATGGAAAAAGAAGGTAACAAATCGTATTTGTTCAGTATTGTGCTTGTAGCTGTATTAGGAGGCCTGTTATTCGGTTATGATACAGCAGTTATTTCTGGGGCAGAAAAGGGATTGCAGGCTTTTTTTATGAAAATGGGCAATGTATATACAGATACCTTGCATGGCTTTACTTGCTCTAGCGCTTTGATTGGTTGTATTATTGGTAGTGGTATTTCAGGTTGGTTATCTACCAATTTTGGGCGCAAGAAATCTTTGATTATAGCTGGTTGCTTGTTCTTTATTTCTGCTTTGGGAAGCATGCGTCCAGAGTCATTCATCTTTACTAAGGGTGAAGCGAGTATGAGCCTGTTGATTGTGTTCAACATCTATAGAGTTATTGGTGGAGTCGGAGTAGGTCTGGCATCTGCTATTTGCCCAATGTATATTGGTGAAATTGCTCCAAGTAACATTCGCGGTATGCTAGTGTCTTGGAATCAGTTTGCTATTATATTTGGCCAATTGGTTGTTTATTTTGTGAATTTCTTGATTTTAGGTGATCATACTAATCCCGTCATTGAAAGCATTGGATATGGTATCAATCAGGTAGCTCCTGGGAGTGACCCATGGACTATTGAAACAGGTTGGCGTTATATGTTTGGAAGTGAAGCTCTTCCTGCAGGTCTGTTTACTCTATTAATATGTTTTGTTCCGGAGACACCTCGTTATTTGGCAATGATTGGTCAAGACCAAAAAGCTGAAACAGTTTTGGCGAGAATCAATGGTTCGGCAAAAGCTAAGGAAATTCTTTCTGAGATTAAGAATACTGTTGCAGAGAAGAAGGAAAAACTGCTTACATATGGTTGGATGTGTATTTTTGTTGGTATCATGCTTTCTGTATTCCAGCAAGCTGTTGGTATTAATGCAGTTCTGTATTATGCTCCACGTATCTATGCAGATATGGGTATGGAAGATCCCATGATGGTTACGGTATTTAATGGTATAGTTAATATATCATTTACTTTGGTTGCTGTTTTCACTGTTGAAAAGCTGGGACGAAAGCCGTTATTAATAACAGGCTCTTTGGGGATGGCTCTAGGTGCATTTGGAGTGGCAGTTACTTTTGGAAATCCTTCTTTGGAGTTACTGTGTATGGCGAGTATCATGGTTTATTCTGCTAGTTTTATGTTTTCATGGGGACCAATCTGTTGGGTTTTAATAGCAGAGGTTTTCCCTAATACTATACGTGGTGCCGCTGTTGCAATAGCCGTAGCCTTTCAATGGATTTTCAACTGGATAGTTTCTACTTCATTCGTTCCACTGTTTAATATAGAACTTACTCCAGGTGACGGCTTTGGGCATTGGTTTACTTACGGATTGTACGGAGTGATATGTGTGATAGCGGCTGTCTTTGTATGGAAGATGGTTCCTGAAACAAAAGGAAAGACTTTGGAAGATATGACTAAACTTTGGAAAGAGCATAAATGAGATAAATAGAACATAAAAGGGGGCAATTAAGCCCCCTTTTATGTTCCCAAATTTTGCAATCTCAATAGATTGCAGTAACTTTGCATAACTTTTTTGGGAGAATGAAGCATCTATATGGATTCTTTTTGGCTTTGGTTTCATCCTTTATGTCTGTTATTTGCTTAGCACAGGAGGAACGTCTGCCCAGTGATACTATCGTTTATTACTGGGTTGATAACCAAGGCATTGATATTCATAAGAACAATCAAGTTAAATTATTGAAGAGTGGTGAGGAAAAGTTTACAGACATGTTTGAAACTATCCGTAATGCCCAAAAATCTGTTCATTTAGAGTATTTTAATTTCCGTAATGATTCTATAGCCAATGCGTTGTTTAATTTGCTCTCTGTAAAGGTAAAACAAGGAGTGCGTGTTCGTGCTCTTTATGATGCCTTTGGAAATATGAGCAATAATCGTCCTTTGAAGAATCGTCATGTAAAAGCAATTCGGAATCTAGGAATAGAAATCTTCAAATGGGATCCTGTTGTTTTCCCATGGGTCAATCATATTTTTCCACGAGATCACAGAAAAATTGTTATAGTCGATGATAAAATCGCTTATACAGGTGGAATGAATGTTGCTGATTATTATTTGGTAGGTTTACCTGAAATTGGGCAATGGCGTGACATGCATGTTCGTATTGAAGGTAGTGCTGTAAAAGATCTGCAGGGTGCTTTTTTAGATGCTTGGGAAAGGGAAACGAAACAGGATTTGCGAAATTATGAGTACAAACAACCAGCTAAGATTAAGCCTATTAATGCTCAAGATTCTTTGATTCTTCATTTGAAAGGAACTCCGAATGAATGGAATAACGCTGTTCATCTAATGGATTTGAAACTTCGGAAGGATGCTAGGGAGTCAGGTGAATACAAAGCTGGGCCTGTTAATTATGCTATAGACGATGATGGTAATATTAAATCTTTGCATCCTCTTTTGGAATCCAAGGTGCATAATGTATCTGTTGCAGTTTTGGACCGAGTCCCAAAGAAGACTCCCAAGATAATGCGCGAACTCTATTCTGTGTCCTTGGATGCTGCCAATGAAAAGGTTCTTTTGATTAATCCTTATTTTGCACCCACTCACAAGGTAAAAAAAGCATTGAAGCGGGCAATCGACCGTGGTGTTGATGTGCAAATAATGATTCCTAGTAAGAGCGATATTTCTTTTACACCTGATGCTGCATATAATGAAGCGAACAAGCTTCGTAAGCGTGGCGCTACTGTTTATCTTTATGATGGTGGTTTCCATCATTCCAAGATCATGATGGTGGATGATAAATTCTGTACAGTTGGTTCTACAAACTTGGATAGCCGTTCACTTCGTTATGACTATGAATTGAATGTTGTGATTTTTGATAAGTCTACTACAGGTGAATTAGTGACAATGTTTGAGAACGACGCAAAAGACAGTCGTGTCCTTACTGATGATGTTTGGAAACAACGTTCTTGGTGGCGAAAGTTTGTAGGTAAGATTGCTTCTATGCTTTCTTTTTGTCTCTAATTATCACAAATTTCCAAAATAAGACGTAGCTCAAAACGTTTTAGTCCGTATTTCTTCATATATTTAAGATCACTCTCCATATCATCTTCAGCTTTTGTCCTATCAGGGCTTTTGGTTAAGAAATATTTGTAGAAATCAATAGCATTCTTATAGTCTCGCATGGCCCAGCATATATGCCCTCCATTTAGCATGTCGGAAAGTGTCTTGTTCTTTATCTTCTCATGAGCAGCCCATGCTTCTTCTAGCTTACCTTCTAATAGATAGCACCAAGCAAGAGAACCTTGAGCAAAATCTGATTCTTTTTCATCCAGATATGCTATTTTGTATAGAAGTGGAATTGCCTCTTTCGTGTTATCATTCTTAATCAAGCTGCTTGCATAAAGTTTGCAAATTGCTTTGTCTTCTGGCTTATTCTCATATAAGTTCCGATAAATTTCTGCAGCTTCTTTGAAATTATGTGTTTGCTTATAGCATTGGGCCAGCAAGAAAAGAGTTCCATCTTCTTGCTTTAGGGAATAAGCTTGTTGATAGTATTCTATAGCATGTGCATAATCATTATTCAAGCGATAAGAATCTGCAATTAATTTATTTGCTTGTAATGAGTATTTTTCATCATTTAAGAACCTCTTAGCAACAAAGATACAATCCATGTAGACTTTATTGCTGAAAAGAATACGTGCCAAGAGAAACAGATATTCCTTATATAAAAGTTTTAGCAGGAAGGTATGTTTCGCTGGACTGAAATTCTGTTTTAGAAGGTTGATGAATTCCAAACGATAGGGGTAGAGGTTATAGAATCGGAATAAGTCGTGTATATAGTTCCTACTGTATATTTCAGGTGTGATTGTAAAGTCTAGACTCTCCATATCTTCAGGGCTAAGACCTTGTATATTTAATGGAATGTTAATTCCTTTAGTCTTAAAGAATAAAGACCATTTGTCATTGTCACATAGACTTGGGTTTTTTAACAGGACTTTTAGATTCTCCATCTTTTTTTCACGCATGGAAAGTTCTGTCTCAGAATGGCATTCACTAAATGGACGGAACCAATTTGCAGTCTGCTTGAAGAAAGGGTAGTTTTTGTCTTGGAAAAAGGAACTGAATTGGATGTCAGCTCCAGAATTGACAAGTTTCTCTATCTTCTTCATTGAAGATTTGAGAATCTTTTCCATGTCATCTTTGTTTCCAGTAAACAAATCCTCGTTGTTTAGCAAAGGAAGAATCTCATTTTGGACTTTATTGATCAACTCTTTGCTTTCTAAAGAAAGATAGAAATCGTTCAGAGCGTTACAAATAAGTTGTTGGTTATTGTCAGTCTGAAAATTCTGCATAATCAGCTTTTGGCAATTTTCACTAAGCAGATATTCTTTTTCATACAGCATTAGGCATAGTAACCAACCAATGACTGACCTTACTTTTATCTCCATCTCTGCCTTGTCTGAAATGCTTAGTTCCAGCAAAACAGATAAGATGTTGGAATCAGGGCAGAAACTTTGTTGCAAAGTCAAGGCTGAAATACATAAAAGCTTGTCATCCTTGGCAATTAGGTCAGAATTCAACATGGCACGAAGTTCTAGGATATCCATGTCAGAGAATGAACCGGATGTCCATATTTGGTTAAATAGGTCATTTAGGCTTCTTTCATGGTTTTCTAATTCTTTCTTGAATGCCTCTTTGTCTTGCTTGTACATCATTTCGGAGACTTGGGCTTGTTCCAATTGCGTCATCCAATCTTGATAGCTTTGTCTCCTTACGGCTTGCCATGTCTTACGGTATAAAGTGCTCTGTGATTCTATCAAAAAATGTCTTTTCATCTGTTGCAACAATTTGTAGGTACGTTGCAACAGTATTTGAAACTGGGATTGTCGGGATTCATCCTTCAATCCCAACTCCATATATTTTAATAATCCTTCGTAGGCTTGACGGATATGGATGACTTCATCCAGAAAGGGCCATGTAGGATTTGTATAAAGTAAGTTTTCTTGGAGTTTTAGTGCTTGGTTTAAGCGCTGTTCCCCAAGAGCAGAATAAATGTCACTATAGTAATTTTTGAAAGTAGCTAAATCCATAAATTATTTGTTTATGTAACGCTCTTCCAGAATATGGTCTATCCTTAATTGTCCTGGAACCAAATCACGACTTTTTAGCCATTTGATAGAAGTTTCAATATCTTTTTCCCTAGGGAGTGTTAATGGCTCATAACTAGGAAAATCCAAAGTGTCGGCTATTTCAGATGTTATGTCATAATAATTGGCTAGATTAACCTTGTTCTTTTGAAGGTATTTCACAGCTTCATTGTAAGCATGTGCCACTACATTCATCTGATCCAAGAACTCCGAGGACGCCTGTTTGTTTACCAATATACATCCTAATTCAGTGTCAATGTCTTTATTGGATGCTATGCTATGGTCTCCATTTAGCAGACATTCAGTGGCAAATGGCTCTGGAAGCATTGCTGCATCCAATTCTTCGAAAAACATCATCTGCTTACGAAGTGGAAGAGAGTTTATCTGAGGGCGATTTACAACATCTGTGCCAATTTGCTCATGTTCCAATAATTTGTCAAGCAGGCAATCTGAAATCTCATTACGTGCAATAGCTATAAGTCTTTCTTTTAAATCCTTTACTTTTCTGATACGTTGGTTTTTTGCCGTTATTAGTTGATATCCCCCTTGTGTTCTGCTGATGATTTTAATACTGGGATTGGTCTCATTTAGTAAGATTGCCCGACACAGGTCACTAGTTATGCATTGTACGCGATTGTTAAGGATAGCAGTGTCCAAGTCCATTCCGGCATCAAAACGGAGCAGTTTGATTTTGGAATCTTTGAAGTACCCCAGTTTCTCGGCAGCAAGAAACGGAAGAGACTCAAGAGTTGGGAGATAGCCTATTTTCAGTGTAATGGAATTCTCTCGTAGCGAGTCGGCTAAATGTGATTCCGGATTAGTCTGATTAGGTTTACATCCTATGACTACTCCCAAAATAATCAAAATAAAGAAAGGGATTATTCGTTTCATGTCAGCAAAAATACAATATCCCTAGTTAAAGACAAAAAAAAAGAGGGGAAATATGAAATAGCCCCTCTTTTTTAAAAGTATTCTAATGAAGATTATCCCTTGATTGCAGCTACACCTGGAAGAACCTTGCCTTCAATTGCCTCAAGCAGGGCACCACCACCAGTAGAGATATAGGAAACTTTGTCTGCAAGACCGAACTTGTTAACACAAGCTACAGAGTCACCACCACCAATGAGTGAAAATGCACCTTCTGCAGTTGCCTCTGCAATAGCATTGCCGATAGCACGTGAGCCATCACAGAAATTGTCAAATTCAAATACGCCTGCAGGACCGTTCCAAAGGATAGTTTTACAACCCTTGATAGCTTCTGCAAACTTCTTCTGAGCTTCTGGACCAGCATCCAAACCTTGCCATCCTTCTGGAATATTGTCAGATGGAGCAACCTTCTGAACGGCATCGTTAGCGAACTTATCTGCAATGATAGCATCTGGAGCCATAACCAACTCAACGCCATTCTTCTTTGCCAGTTCCTCAACTCCTAAAGCAACATCTAACTTATCCAACTCTACGATTGAATCACCTATCTTACCACCATGTGCCTTAGCAAATGTATAGGTCATACCACCACAAAGAATCAGTTTGTCTACCTTGCCTAATAGGTTCTCAATAATACCAATCTTTGAAGAAACCTTGGAACCACCCATGATAGCAATGAATGGACGCTTAATGTCACTAAGGATGTTATCTACAGCCTTAACTTCCTTTTCCATGAGGTAGCCTAACATCTTATTGTCTGCATCGAAATAGTCAGCAATAACAGCAGTAGAAGCATGTTTACGATGTGCAGTACCGAATGCATCCATAACATAGCAGTCTGCATAAGAAGCCAATGTCTTAGCGAATTCCTTCTGACGAGCCTTCATTTCTTTCTTAGCAGCATCATATGCAGGATCTTCCTTGTCGATACCTACTGGCTTGCCTTCTTCTTCTGGATAGAAACGCAAGTTCTCAAGCAACAAAACCTCGCCTGGTTTCAGTGCAGCTGCAGCATCGGCAGCTTTAGCGCAATCAGGAGCGAATTTAACTTCTTTTACTCCCAGAGCTGCAGCTACAGCGTCCTTAATCTGACCCAGAGAGAACTTTGCATTAACCTTGCCTTTTGGCTTACCCATGTGTGACATGATAATCAGAGCACCACCGTCAGCCAAAACCTTCTTCAAGGTAGGAAGAGCACCGCGGATACGGGTATCGTCTGTAATCTTACCGTTCTCATCCAATGGCACATTGAAGTCTACACGTACGATAGCCTTCTTGCCAGCAAATTTGTAATCGTCAATTGTCATCTTGTTTATTATTAAATGAGTTAATAAATTGTCGCATAATCTTTAATCTCCGCAAAGTTAGTAATTTGTTCTACGAAAAAAGAATTTTTTCTTTAAAAAATTAGCTATTTCTTTTGCTTTACAGCGTTTTGTGAACTCTGCTTTGCAAAAAGAGATTGCTTGGGAAAATCCTTGCAGAGGTCTGACAAGAAACAGTCTAGACACTTCGGGTTTCTTGCTGTACAGACATACCTTCCATGAAGGATAAGCCAATGATGGGCTTTGGGTATTTTTTCTTCAGGGATGTATTTAACCAGTTCTTTTTCCACACTTAACGGAGTGGTGCATCGTTGAGGTGCTAAGCCGATACGATGACTTACTCGGAAGACATGGGTGTCTACAGCCATAGCCGATTTGTTGAATACAACCGATTCTATCACATTGGCAGTTTTCCTGCCTACACCTGGAAGTGACATCAGGTCATCTCTATTGTCTGGAACTTCTCCGTCGAAGTCCTTTAAAAGCTTTTTTGCCATACCTACCAAATGTTTGGCTTTGTTGTTAGGGTAGGAAATGCTCTTGATATACTCATAGATAATCTCTGGAGTAGCCATTGACATTGCTTCTGCATTAGGATAATCATGAAGCAAGGCCGGTGTAGTCATATTGACTCGTTTGTCAGTGCACTGAGCAGAAAGAATGACAGCTACTAACAGTTCAAACGCATTATTATATTGAAGCTCCGTTTCAGCTATCGGCATATGCTCTTCAAAACGAGCGATGACTTGATTATAGAATTCTCTTTTTCCCATATCGTTACAAATAACGGAGGTCAAAGGTTGGCCTCCGTTATTATTTAATTATTAATTTGCTGATTCAAATTCTTTCAGGAATCGGGTGTCATTTTCAGAGAACATACGCAAATCTTTTACCTGATATTTGAGGTTTGTTATGCGTTCAACACCCATTCCTAGTGCCCATCCACTATATTTCTTGCTATCGATTCCATTTAGTTCTAAGACATTTGGATCAACCATGCCGCATCCTAAAATTTCCACCCATCCAGTACCTTTGCAGAATGAGCATCCTTCGCCACCACAAAGGAAGCAACTGATATCCATTTCAGCACTAGGCTCAGTAAATGGGAAATAGCTTGGGCGAAGGCGAATCTTGGTATCTGCACCGAAAAGTTCCTGTGCCAGGATAAGCAGTGCCTGTTTCAGATCACTAAAAGAAACATTCTCGTCTATATAGAGAGCTTCTACCTGATGGAAGAAACAGTGTGCACGTGCGCTAATAGCTTCGTTTCTGTAAACACGTCCTGGGCAGATAACACGAATAGGAGGTTGCTGCTTGTCCATTACACGGGCTTGAACCGATGATGTGTGAGTGCGCAAAATGATATCAGGATGAGCCTCTACAAAGAATGTGTCTTGCATGTCACGTGCTGGATGATCTTCAGCAAAGTTCATGGCAGAGAACACGTGCCAGTCATCTTCTACCTCAGGTCCATCTGCCAAGGTGAAGCCCATTCGAGAGAATATATCAATTATCTCATTCTTGACAATGCTCAGTGGGTGACGGGTACCTAAAGGTATTGGATAAGCTGTTCGGGTTAAATCTAAGTCATCAGTTCCAGTGTCCTGAGCGGCAAACTGCTCCTTTAATTCATTGATATGATTGGTGACTTTCGTCTTCAGTTCGTTCAACTTCATTCCCAATTCCTTCTTCTGTTCTGCAGGTACAGAACGGAAGTCGTTCATTAGTGCGCTGATTTCACCTTTTTTACTCAAATATTTAATACGAAGTGCTTCTAGTTCTTCAGCATTCTGTGCTTTCAAATTTTCTACTTCAGCCAGAAGTCTTTGAATCTTCTCTATCATAGCAAAATTATTGTTTTCTAAAAAATCTGTGCAAAGTTAAATAAATAATTGCAATTTAAAACGCAAATCTCAAATAAAGTATGTATTTTTGCAACACTTTTATGAGTTTAGGTTGTATGAAAAAGTTATTATGTGTATTCATGCTTCTGGTGGTTTTCTTTGTGGCTTGTACAGGAACACAGAAACAGGAGGAAATGAATACCAATGAGGGACTGCCGGTAGATACTCAACAGATAGTTCAACAGGATACTTTGACTCAAGAAGAGGTTGCTGAAGCCTTGCCAGCTCGTGCTGATGAGGTATTCGATGACTTCTTGTTTAATTATTGTCAGGACAGTATGGTCCAAATGCGTCGAACTGCGTTTCCTCTGCCTTATACTAAGGATGGTGAGAAGATAAGAATCAAAAGGACTGAATGGAGGAAAGAGCCTCTGTTCAGTAACATGGAATTCTATTCAGTATTATACAACAGCCAAAAGGATTTTGAATTAGACAAGGATACTTCTTTGAACCGTGTCCGCATGGAATATCTTTATTTGGACCGTCAGGAAGTTAAACGCTATTGCTTCCTTCGTAACCAGAAAGGTTTCTGGATTCTTTACAAGATTGTAGAAGAACCTTTCAATGAACAGTCTGAGCCTATTGAGTTTTTGGAGTTTTATCAAAAATTTGCTAATGATTCTGTCTTCCAGCGTGAACACATATCTCCTAAATTGAATTTCATTACTTTTGACCCAGATGATGAGTTTCGTACGGTGGAATTTGAGATTGATGTGGACCAGTGGTTCGCATATCAGCCAAAGTTACCTACCACAACTTTAACTCAAGTAAACTATGGTCAAAATGCAGCAGGTGCTTCCGATAAAATTGTCAATTTCCGTGGTAGTACCAATGGTTTCAATAATACTTTGACATTCCATAAGAAAGAAAACACTTGGATTTTGACTAATTTCGAAGATACGAGTGAATAAAATGAAAATCACGATTTTGGGATCAGGAACAAGCACAGGGGTACCACAAGTGGGGTGCAAGTGTAGTGTCTGTACGTCTACAGACTTTCGTGATCGTCGCTTTCGTTGTTCTTCTATGTTCGAAACGGAAACTACTCGTATTTTGGTGGACTGTAGTGCAGATTTCCGTCAGCAGGCTATTCAGTTCATGCCTTATCAGAAGATAGATGGTATATTAATAACTCATGAACATTATGATCATGTGGGGGGGATAGATGACCTTCGACCTTTCTGTGTGTTTGGTGATGTGAACCTCTTTTGTGAAGCAGATGTGAGTCAAAAACTTCGTGAGCGTCTTCCTTACTGTTTTAGGGAAACATTATATAGGGGTGTTCCTAAGATCAATTTGGTGGATATTGAACCTGGTCGGTCGTTTAAGGTCGGAGATATAGAAATAACCCCTGTTCGTGTCATGCATGGGGACTTGCCTATAGTAGGCTATCGTTTGAATAATGTAGTTTATATTACAGACATGACCAAATTCCCAGAAGAGGGTTGGCCTATCATAGAGGGTTGCGATTTGCTTATTGAAAATGCTTTGCGTAAAGAGTTTCATCCTACCCATCAGAGTGTAAGTGATGCTATCCGGTTTGCAGAGCGTTTGAATTGTCCACCAACCTATCTTATTCACATGTCACATTCTATAGGTCTTCACGCTCAGGTCGACGCGGATCTTCCTGCTTATATGCACTTGGCATACGATGGCTTGACGTTGGAGATTTAATTCTTTTTTTCCTTTTCTTTTCCCAAGCTGCCTTTTTCTCAAGGTACTTTTCGTATTGGTTTTCGAGATAGTTGTCTGCCATGTTTTTTACTTTTGAGGTACAAAGATACGGTTTTTCATTTATTGCACAAAAGTTTAGAGTATTGTACTAAAAGATAAATGTGGTCATAAGTCATAATTAATTGGTCAAAAAACATATGAAATAACTGTTTTATTTACTTTGTTTGTAGCTCTTTGTATGCCTTCCTTGGCCCAGAATCTACAGCAGAATTTCCAAAATCCTCCTCAAGAGGCAAGGCCACGTGTATGGTGGCATTGGATGAATGGGGGTATGGTTTGTGTCATGGCTGAAGTGTTTGTCAACGGGCAAAACATGGGTGTCGTTTGGAAAGCACCATTTAAGCTGGATATTACTTCAGCACTTAAACCTGGTAAAAACGACCTGAAAGTCATCGTCACAAATCTTTGGGTAAATCGTCTAATTGGCGATGCTCAGCCTGGTGTGGAAAAGAAAATCATATATACTTCTTTGCAGTTCTATCAAGCAGATGCACCATTGCAGCCTTCTGGTATGATGGGTCCTGTAAAATTGATTGGGAAATAGTAATCATATTAATTAATAAGGTAGCAAGCCTCTGAAATGAAATATTTCGGGGGCTTGCTTCTTTTTTTCCCAATTTTGTTTGGAAATAATTTATTTTGTATCTATCTTTGCGATATCAAAATGATATCAATTTAAATAAAACAATTAATAAGAAAACTATGGAATCAAAAGAAACCGAATTTAAGGGAGGTTACCTGAATGGTTTCCTCATGTGTGTTATTGACATACTGTTGCTTTGTGCTACCATTTGGACTTTCATACAGCTTGTAAGTTATCCCAGTGTAGGTCGTGTCATTCTGTGCGTCCTTTTATTTATTGCCTTTATTTTCTTCAGTTGTGGATTCTGTATGCAGGAACCTAACGAGGCTAAAGTTCTTACTTTCTTTGGACGTTATGTGGGTACATTCCGTAAGACTGGTTTTTATTGGGTAAATCCATTAATGACTAAGAAGAGCGTATCCCTTCGTGCCAGAAACCTGAATGCTGAGCCTATCAAGGTGAATGATAAGAATGGTAACCCTATTCTGATAGGTCTGGTAGTGGTTTGGAGACTGAAAGACACCTATAAAGCCATTTTCGATATAGATACCGATGTGACTAATACTGCAACCGTAGGTGGTGCTGCTTCTGCACGTATGAATAAGTTTCAGAATTTCGTGGCAGTACAGAGTGACTCTGCTCTTCGTCAGGTGGCAGGTATGTATGCCTATGACAATAATGACACTAAGACCAAGGAGGTGACTCTTCGTGATGGTAGTGAGGAAATCAATCAGGTTTTGGAGAATAAGTTGAATGAACGCTTGTCCATGGCAGGTTTGGAAGTTACAGAAGCCCGTATCAACTATTTGGCTTATGCACCGGAAATTGCAGCTGTCATGCTTCGTCGTCAGCAGGCTGAGGCTATCATCAGTGCTCGTGAGAAGATTGTTGAGGGTGCAGTAGGCATGGTCAAGATGGCTTTGGATAAACTAGGTGATGAGGACATTGTGGAACTTGATGAAGAGAAGAAGGCAGCTATGGTGAGCAACCTGCTTGTAGTTCTCTGTGCAGATGAACCCGCACAGCCAGTCATAAATTCAGGGACTTTGAACCATTAATCTATGTCTGAGAAAGAAAAGAAAGAAAAATCAAAAAGCTTTATCCTGCGCGTCGATAGCGAAACCATGAATGCTATCGAGGCGTGGGCTGCTGATGAATTCCGTTCCACCAACGGGCAGATTCAGTGGATACTCAACGAGGCTCTGAAAAAATCAGGTCGCCTGAAAAAGAAAAAAATGGCAAAGGGAGATGATGCAGAAGATTCTTGATTGCCAGTAATAGATAATAACCCCTTTTCCTACATACACTATTTTCTAAGTTAAACACTATGAAACAAAACAGTATCTTACGTGCTGAGGCACGTGCAGCTTTAAAAGGTAAATGGGCAGTATCAGCTCTTTTTACTTTCGTTTATTGCATTGTTGCGAGTATAATTTCCTCTATTTCAGGTGCAAACTATGGGAATGAAGGCCTCATGTTTGGCACTAGCTTTATAGGGATGCTGCTAATCTGCCCTCTGGCTTATGGCATGATAATTGGTTTTTTGGATGTGTTCCGTGGAAACTCCCTGGAAATTGAGACACTTTTTAGCGGGTATAAAAGTCGTATCTGGGGTACTTTAGCCCTTAAATATATATACATTGTCCTCTGGACTTTGCTCCTTATCATTCCAGGTATCATTAAGACATACTCTTACTCTATGACTGAATACATTCTGAAGGACAATCCTGAACTGAAGAACAATGCAGCTATTGAGAAAAGCATGGAGATGATGCAGGGTCATAAGCTGAGGCTGTTCCTTCTACACCTGAGCTTTATCGGTTGGGCCATTCTAGCTGTTCTTACTTTCGGTATTGGTTTTCTTTGGGTCATTCCGTATGTGGAGACTTCACAGGCAGCCTTCTATGAGGATTTAAAAGCCCAGCAGGAGCCTATTATTGAAGAAGTCTGATAGTTTAGCTATACAGAAATAGAGCTGCAGAATATCTGTGGCTCTTTTTCTACGTAGGTGTAAATATATTTTACCGTGTTCTCGTCTAACTTTCTAACTCTGTTTTTCAGTCTTATGAAGAGCAGATATTTTTCCCCAGTTAGAGAAAAATATTTCTCCAGTTAGCCAGAAAAATTTCCCTAGAAGGTGTTAAAGTGTCACGGTCAAGGGTGTCAAAGTAAAATGTCAATATTTTTAAAATAACTTTGGCACACAATTTGATGAATCCATTATGGAATTTCTTCTGATGAAGGAAAATGAAACATAAAAAGTAAAAGGAAAATGTGGATAACTTATCTCGTCACTCCCATAGTAGGAGGTATCATCGGTTATGTAACCAATGATATTGCCATCAAAATGTTGTTCCGTCCTCATGAGGCGAAATACATATTTGGGCATAAAATACCATTTACACCGGGTATTATTCCGAAGGAAAAGACTCGTATAGCTAAGGCACTTGGCGATGCCATCAGTCAGAATCTGATGAATAGGGAAGTCTTGGAACGTACCTTGCTTTCCGATGAGATACAGGAGAAGATAACCCGTACCATAGACAAATTTGTGGAGAATCAGAAGGATAATCCTGAATCTCTACGCTCCTTCCTCACCCACTATCTCACAGAGGAAGAAATCAAGCAGATAGCAGACAATGTTTCCACAGAGCTGGAAGGTATGATAGTTCAGAAGCTTTCTGCTTCCGATTTCGGGCATAAGATTGCCAGCATGACCATACAGCATGCAGTGGACAAGACCGCAAATAGTTTGTTGGGCTTATTCGGTGCCGATAAGATTATGAAACCTATAGTTTCCATAGCAGAGCCATTGCTTGCCAAGGAGATAAACTCCATGATACAGAATAATTCGTCCGAGATGGTTCATAATCTGGTTCATGACCAGACCAAGGACTTGCTTAGACTACATATGTGTGAAATCTTCCAGGACCACGATGAGCAGATAGAGCAGTTCAAGACTACTGTGGTTTCCATTTATCGTACTCTTATTCTGGAGCGTCTGCCTAGAGTACTGCATGCCTTGAACATCAGTCAGATTGTGGAGCAGCGTATCAATGAAATGGATATGAAAGAAATAGAGCCATTGATATTCGATATTATGGACAAGGAACTTAAAGCTATCGTATGGTTGGGTGCAGGATTAGGAACCATCATTGGTTGCGTGAACCTGTTCATTTGATTAAAAAAAACTCGTTTGTTGCTAAATATTAGGGAAACGGATGCTCTAGATTTATTCTGGAACATCCGTTTCTGATTTACAGTGAAATGTCTGCCAATGTGGTTCCATGCCCAAATCTGGCTAAATCTACATAACCACTGATACCTTCTATTTTTCCTTTTTCAGTATATTGCCAGATATTATATTTACCACCACCATGAAGAATTGGCTCTTGATTACTATAGCGGGCAATGAAAATATAATACTTGTTGAATTCAGGTGCAAGTAATCTGTTGTAGAAGTGGTACTGACTATATAGTAGTGGATATTTCCCGTATTCCTTTTTGACCAGTTGCATGAATTCATTTAGAGTTTTTTGTAGTTTTTCACGGGTAGCTCCATTATTACCAGTTTTTTCCACATCCACCATAGGGATTAGGTCTTGCTCATTTTTCCTGACATGTTTCTTGAAATTATTGAACTGCTCTTTGGCAGATTTGCGGTAGGTGAAAAAATGATAGCTTCCTACTTTTAATCCGGCCTTTCTTGCTTTTTGAAGGTTAGCTTCATATTTTTTGTCATAATGAGTAGCACCTTCTGTGGCTTTTATGTAGACAAACTGGATTTTCTTGTCTTGGGCCACTTTCTGCCAATTTATGGAACCTTGGAACTTGGAAATATCTATTCCATTGTAGTTCTTGGAAACTGTGGTTACCTGTGTGGTTCTAGAAGGAGTTTTCCAATACCGTTTAATTAGACCAGGCAAATGCATGGCAGCAGCAAACAACAAAATAGCTGTAACCAAGATCATAAAACAGGTCTTGATTATTCTTAGTGCATTACGTTTGAATTTCGTTGCCTTAGATGTTTTTTTTCTTTTTCTTGCCATGATTTTCACATCTAATAATAAGACTTTGTCATGTCATAAAACTTACGCAGACGTGTCTGACTAGCAGCCAGAAAATCACGAGCGTTACCTGAATCCAATCCGTCAAACTCTTCACAGTACTTGCAAGGCTTGTCAGTACTGTGGCAGTATCTGCACTCATAGGTTCGGGTTACACGTATGACACATACGATGCCATGCCCTGGCTTCAAATTCTTTATTTTGTCATATTCTCCCTGTCTCATCAGAGCAAAGGTGTACATTCCGATATCAATATGACGGTTGTTCCCTCCTAAGACATGGAACTCGTCACGGATATATGAATCAGGGGTACCTGTTTTAGAGAATAGCACCAGATCTGTTTTCACATTTGTATTCAAAGCCTTTACCTGATTATACATTTTTATCAGTGTATTGCTACCGGTATTCGACTGGGCGGTCTGGAATTTTTCCAAGAAGGAATTCCAGGTACTGTTTACCTTGTTCAGGTCTGGATTCACGTAATTGAAGGATACGGGGGGATTATTGCTCACCGTTCTTGTTATCAGTTCTTGGGGCTCAGATGAACCTTTAATGAAAGATGCCTTGATATCACGTTTGCTGAGCATTCGGCTCCAGGCCTCTGCCAGTTTAATACAACTCCACTCGTTGTCTCGTTGCCCTAACACCCAAGGTGCCAGGTTGGAACGGAAATTGTCACCATCCAAAAAGCGTTCCATGTGTAAGTTCGTGGCATCGAAACTTACTTCATCCAGACCAAATTGACGGCTTTCTCCATCCAGATTATTCTTAGCAGTGAGATTCCGGAAAAGGGTATCGGTAGGGGATTCCTGTTCCTGATTTGCAGCATATAGGTAGCTGAGCCATGTCGTGAAAGCATGGTTACGTATGTCTACTGCATTCTCATCATTATCCTTTTTAAACAATAGTCGGTTGTTCTTTTTATTGACGGTAAAGAAATTGTTTTTTTCATCCACAGGAAGTGTTGTCACTTTGTTTCCGTCTAAATCTTTACCAGTCATGGCTAGGGTGGCTAAAGCTACAGGATAAACATCATCAGAATGTGAAAGAAAATCCACAAAGGTACAGCCGTACCAGTGAGACGGTGACTTTTTAGCCCAACTGTTCACGTTTCTACCGAAGAAAGTAGCCGTGGTCTTGTCTTCATTCAAACTATAGGATTTTGCAGTATGAGTATCCAGATTCAGTAATTTCGGATTAGCTTCCACTGCTGCAAGTGCTAGCATCGGCTTAAAGGTGGAGCCAATGTATCTACGGGAAAGAGCTGGGTTCCGGGTTGTAAGGTATAGATTTTCCGGATAGTCCTTGTCATCAAATCGTGAAGTATAAAATGGTGAAGCAATTACATCACCTGTAGCCATATCCATAATGGTCATAGATATGTCATAGAGTTCATGATCCTGCCATCCTTTCACGAGTGTCGGATATTTGGTTATCATTTGTTTCTTCTTGTTATTCACAGATTGGATGATAACCTTAATGTGACTTTTCAGTTCTTCCTCAAACTCTTTGGAAAGAAGAGGATCTACACTCAGCTTTACTGTATCCACGTTGTATGAATTAGAGATGTTTCGTGAAACCCCTCTTACTAGTTGCTGTGTGAACAAATCAGTCATGTTGCGTGACAAGGTATAGCGTTGACGTCCCACATTAGTCTGTATAAGGCAGGACAGTATCCGGGTTGGGTCCTTGGTGTTCACTGTAAATTCTCCATATTTGTTACCTTGCTTACTATAGGCTACAAACTTCAGCCCGTTTTCTATACTGATTGTATCTTTCAGCTGACTTCCACTATAAGTTTCCGGATTCAGTTCCACCATTTCTCCCTGCTTACGGAACACGCGGATTGTCAAGTTCGAACTTACTTGAATGGTGCTGGAGTCACAGCTTAAACTAATACTTCCTAATTCTTGGGATTTAGCAGTCTCTCGAATACTTAGCTTAATATCCTTTGCAGGTTTTTCTGTATTTTCGGCTAATTTGTAGTAGTCATAATAGGAGATATTCTTACCACTAGATGTATATAATTCTGCATCCTGTATTGAGGCTGTAAAAGATGTAGTTAAAATACCATCGGAGCGATGGTTCTTTTTAATTGGTAATGGCAAAACGCTGCTTCCGAAAGACAGGAAAATATAGCTATCTTCATTAAATAGGCTGTTTTTATTGCCCTCTATAATACCAACCCAAGGATCTTTACTAAGTGCAACCTTGAACATGCCTGGTATAACCTCAAGTGTGGTGATTTCTATGGGACGTGCATTTTCATTTCTTTGTTTCATTAAAGAATTGAAACGAAGTTTGAAGAAGGTTTCATCTTTTTGTTCTTCTTGTTGTTTCAACAGCTGGGGTAAACGGCTGTTGTAATAGAACATACGGTCTTTTTCATTTTTAATGCGTTCTGCATTAATTCCCACTAATCTCAGATCCGATGCTTCAATAACAGCCTTATGTTTCTCACTGTATGGAAGTGCAAAGGTAAGTGCGCGGTATTTTTTGTTCAGCGAAGCCAAATCGGTAGCTGTTATACTGCTGTCACAGTCTTGTAGCAGTTTTAGCAGCAGATTGTTCGCTTTGCCCACAAAGCCTTCGTTTTCTTGTTTTACTGGAGAATATACATCCTTCTGTCCCTCTTTTCCCAGCGAAGTACTACCCTTGAAATAGCTCAAACTGAGAATCAGGGCACCTATGATGAGAATCAAGGGGATACCTACAGCCAAAAGTGCTTTTAGCTGTGAACGGATATCATCGTTTCCATCATTCCACTCAGGATCAATCTTAGGTTCAGCCATTTATTAATATGCTACTTTCAGGTGTTGTTTTTTATCCTTTACAAAAGAGTTTTCTATTTCTTGGATTACCCAGAAATAGTAACTACTCTCATCTTTAGCCTCAAGTTTCTCGAAGTTTTGGTTTGGAATATCATATGCAGTATTTTTCCCGTCCAATATCTTCTCAATCTTCACTGGGTGGCTTAGTAAAACATCAAGAATTGTATTTTGACTGTTAATAATCATGGTATCGGGCTTTTCTTTATCTTGCTCCATGATAACCTCAATTTCATCAGTGCTATGTGTTTCATAGTAAGCCTTGTTTATGGATTTGAGTGTAGCCAGTTTTTTCAAATCTATATTTTTGAATACAGTATCTTCCAATGCTACAGTTTGTATCTCACTCTTCATTTTAGCCAGTTGCCCTAACTGGAGCATAGTGTTCATGTCACTGCTATGTTCAATGGTTATTCCTGCCATTGGCTTTACTGGTTCTGGTACAGTTTTTGGGGAGCTTAAGCCAAAGATGGCAGCTATAACTGCCAGACTGACTAAAATGAGGGTAATGCATATCATGGTAATGAATCGATATGCCTTGTTAACCTTCAATTTCCCTAGAAATTTGTCCATCTTACTTTTGCGAGCTTCAGCCTCGGAACTCAATTTCTTTATCATATCCTTACGTACTTTTTTGTCTTTAAAATTATTCTTTTCTTGATACTCTAATGTACTCAGTAATGTTTGAGCCATTTTTTTACTATAGTTCTTTTCTTTGAGCAGATTTTCTGCTAAAGCACATAGGTCTTTGGAATTCCAATCCTTCAGCAAGTCGAGAATGAAATCTTGTAATGGAGATTTTTTTTGCATTAGGAAATTATTCCATCGCTTGACATCGGTTCCACATTGTAGGCCAACCTTTGTTGCGTAGTCGGTCAGTGCTGGATAAACCACATATTCCAAATGATTCTTAGCCTCTTTGGTCAGTTTTTCTTTTCGCAGTTCAAAGAGGGCACAGGCTTCATCATAATCGTTGAGAGTCTTTAGATAGGCAGTATAGTTTTCTTCCTTTATTTGCTCCAGCTTTAGCTTTTCCATGGCTGTAGGTCCATTATCATCATTTTTACGGAACTTGGACAACAGATCGATAAGTCCTTCTAGGTTATTAGGAAGAAGGTCTTTGGCTAATTGCTCAAAGGCTACCATTACATTTTTGTCTTTCAATCGTCCATAGCGTTCACATATGCTATAGATTTTTTGAGTCTTCTTAGGTTCTGTGGCTTGTTTCAGAACCCAATTCCCATCTATACGGTTCAGCAGATTATCTGGGATACGTCCTTGAGGGAAGAGATAGAGATAATCTCCTTCCAAGATGTACTGATTGAAAGCCATAGCCTGTAATGCCTGAAGTTCTTTACCGTCAATGTTGAATTTTTGGAAGACATCACGGTTCATGCCTGCAAGGCCGAAAGCATTAGTATGTAGTTTGCAGTCTTTGATGAACTCTTCGGCATGGGTCTCATCTATTAATGTCACTACTTTGTAAGCTTCTGTCCAACTGCCAACATGAATTTCTGAAACTTTATGGCCTAGATTGAACCAGAGTTTAAACTCATCAGAGGAGAAGTCTTGTGGTTCTTTGACTTTGATGCTGTCAAATAAACCTTGGTAAGTATCCAGTTTTTTCATCATGGACATCATCCCTAATAAAGGCTCTCGTTCTCCTGGCAGAATTTCAAACAGTTGCTCAAATTTCATTTCTGTTTGAATGTTCCATGGCGCAGGTGCTTTCTTGGCAATTTCTTCCCAGAGGAGTTCTATGCTGTTGGTTGGAACCTGAAATTTTGAATTTCTTGGATATACAAGAATCAAAACATCATCTAATACATTCAAGTAATTCTGGTCTATTAGGAATCCGAAGGTCGCATAGCGACGTATTCCTAAGGGCAAAGTATTTATAGCTGTAACCAGTGTCTTTAATTCTGGACTGTCCAGGGTTCCATTGTTTACCAGATTTTTTCCTGTAATGTCCAGATTGAGGCAGAGCTGTTTTTTGTTTAGGATGGCATAGCGTATAAGAAGTGCCAGTGCCCGAGCCTCTGAGGTTACCTGCATAGGAATTATTGGAATGTCCTGAAGGTTCTCCCGTTTTTCAATACGGGTATACATCTTTACACGAGGAAGGGCTGAAATCAGTGAATAGAGGTCGAAATCTAATTGTTTGTTCAGTTCGTCACGATTCACCTCAAATGCTGCTCGATATGAATAGTATCGGCCCATGCTGGAGTCCGCTATCTGGGAACCCTGAACGTGAATAGCAATGTATCGGTCTTCTTGAGCAGAATAGCGCCAGACCAGAGATGAATATGCGGAACTAAGTTTTGGCATGGAAAAATCATCCATAAACAGTCCTCGCACATCATTTGCCTTGTTCGACGTTCCTACACTGTATGCCAATGTAGAATCGCCAAGGGGATTCGACAGGGAACCATAAATTAGTTGGTATATGTTAATCTTCGGCATAATCCGTAAGTTTTATATTTTCTGTTGTAATAGGGTCAGCAGGTTGTCACTGCCATATTTGTGGTGCAAGTTATGTTGATACAGCATGTCAGTGCACAACTGCAGAGTACCAAAATCCCAATGTGAACCTATCTGAAGAAAGCCTACCAAACGGTGATCTTCAAACTCACGTACAAACCGACGTGATTCAGTTACATCATTTTGGTAAATACGACATTTCACATCAATTGGTGTAGCTGTGAAATAAGTATGTGGGGGAATAGGTAAGGTTTCGTCATGACTGGTTGGTCTAGGACGTTTGCGAACATAATCCAACAAACCTTTGAACGGGATAAATCGGGATTCTATGTGTGCTTTGAATGGGGCACCAGTGACAATGTTGAAGTCTGTAGGAACAAGATTTAAATCCAGTGGGTACAAACTTAGGATTTGTGCATGGCTGTTTATCCATTCTTTTGCAATTTCAGTGTTCATGTAATCTTCATCTATCTCTTTGCATAGGTTATGAACAAAGTAAGAATAGATTAAGTTGTTTTCGTAGAGGAAGTTTTCTTTTATGCCTCGTTCTAGATTCATCAGTTGGGTTTCGTTAAGCATAACATCCGCACCTCGGAATGCCATATATACGTTAGGTTTCTTCCCCTTTTTGTTGTTGGTGATGAATTCCTTGAAGGATTCCATCAGATTTGGGAAGTCTTCGTTACTGGAGCGTTCTATCTCACTAGGTTCAGAGGCATTTTCGGTGGAATCTTCTACATCTACATTTAATAGAGATGGTGTAGACTGCTTATTCTCAATAGCCTTGGTTTCATTTTTTGGCATGAAAATCTTATCACAAATAATGATATCGGTGGCTGTGAGGCAGTATTGTAGAAAGTAGAACTGGATGTCTCGAGAAAGATTTGTGAATGTACTTTGGCCTGCAGTAAGATTATACCATGAGGCTATGGATTGCATGACAGAATCTATGACAAACTCATCAATCCGTTGCAAAAGTTTCTTACCAGAAAGCACCTTTGCTTCATTAATCTTTTCTTCAAATCCTTGGATTTCTAGAAGGCCAAAAATATTTTCCCAGTTATCATAATTTGTGGAATGTGTTTCCGGTACATTCTGATTAAGTACTGTCGGTCTCTTCCAATTTTTCAGATTGGGTGTTACAATGTAACGAATTTCATGTGCAGAATTCTCCCATGGAGTTAAATAAAATGAGCCTTTATCACTTTCAAGTCTTTTCTTAATACGGAAGAATTCAATGATGTTTTCCTTGTCTTTGAAAATTTCTCCAGGGATATTCAAAAATTCAATATCAACCTGATGATGGTGGTCACTTAGCATTGCGCCATAGTGGTTCTCCTGACGACAAGCATATGGTTGGGTTCCTTGCATAAACCCTGTTTTATGAAATTCATTGAAAAATGAACTAAAGCTCTGATAGGGGAACGATAATGGAAGAGTTTCTTGCTGATAACCTAAATCATCAAAAGAATGGATAAGATCTGATAACAGATAACTCTTGCCACTGGATGGTGTTCCAATGACTGCCAACTTGATCTTTTTCACACCTTTCAAGCGATAGCGTACGAATGATTCGAGCCAGTTAGTTGTAAATCCAAACATAATATTCAATCTGATTTCAATGTGTTGTTAGTTTCTTTTTTTGTCTTCTTATAGGTTACTGCAGCCATGAAGGCTAACAGAATAGCTGTCTCCAAAGCTTCACCGACGGAATCTACACCAAATCCAGGTATCAGACGACCGGTAAATGGTAGCCAAGCTAGATAGGAGAAATACAGGTAAATGCTGGTTCCAATCCACATAAACATGGCTAGTAGTCTCCATTGCATGGCATTGGTAAGATAACTGTCATATCGGTAAGTTGAATATCCAAAACTGAATGGTATGACTAGCCATATCATTAGGAAAAGCATCAGGAAAAACAGGATGGTGGTTCTGCTTACTCCATAGGAACCAAAGAATGCCACAGGCACACATAGGTCATTAAGAACTACAGGCGACTGTCCAGTACTGATAGACGCATGCAAGAAATGGTTCTCATTTGATAGCGGATCCCCACTTTCCTTCTGCTGCATATAGTGACTCATAATTACCATGAATTCTGCATCACTCTCTGCATATCGGTAGCCTGTTCGTTGCAGATTCTCAAAGTCGGAGTAAAGGTTCATACGACGGGAAATACGGTCATAGCTAATCTTGTCTGTGTTGAATACTGCGGAGCAAAATTGTGGTAAGAAGTAAATGACTAGTAGTATAATTCCAATAAGTGGTACTAGCCAACGACGTTCTTTGGCATTTTGCTGGTCTCCATGGAGGGCAAAGCTTGATCGGTCATATATGAAGTAGAAGCATAGAAATGTCATGAGGAAACCTATGTAATTTGTCATATATCCATAATCTGCCAATATGGCAAAAAAGATATAAAACAAAGTGATAATGAACATTCCAAAAAATGCTACATGCCGTTTTACCACTGTTGTCTGTCGGCTCGTTGCCCCTTTGGCAAATTGAATAGTTGTTAATGCTTTGCATAAGCCGAAAATAACTATGAAAGTGATAATGGCAGTTCCATAATTACCAGAAGCACGACCTATAATGGAAAGTACTGCAAAGACTAAAAAATGCCACGGGCATAATACTCTAAGAGCCAACATGAATCCTTCTGGGATGAAACTCAAGTCTAGGAACCATTTTTTGCTTGTTAACTTTTTCCAGCCCTTGTTCTTAGAGAATCGGTCTAGTGAAGAAAACTTAGATCTCAACAGTGGCATAATTGTGAAATCCCAAGTGTTACTTAAATAATCATAACCCTGATTCATTTTTCTCTCTATGAAAGCTATAGAGTTTATCAGCCATTTATTTGAGACATTAAGCATTCCCCAGAATGTCAATATAAATCCTTCAACCACCATAAGAATATAGGGAATCGTGCGGTGATTGTCATTTAAGGCGAAGTTGTTGTGCCAATTAAGTATATTAGTATCATAAATCTCATTGTGGAAGTAGGAGCTGATCAGCCCAGAATTTATCTGCGTGTCCAGCAAATGAAATTGTACGAGATATATACCTGCAAATAATACAGTTACGACTGTCCATGCTATCCAGCGTTTAATGTCTATTCTGTCTGAATCATTGTCACATCCTCTTACAAGTGCATGGTTCAGAACCATGGCTAAAGAAAAGAAAAGTAACAGAGTCAGTGAAGTCGACACGGGCATGATGCCTGTAAGTTTCTCAAAATAGGGGTAGGTGTAACTTAACTTTAAAGCAATTAGGGATTTACAGATAATATAAATGAAAGCAGCACAGAGGAGAAAGGCCAAATATGCAGGGTAATTTTCCAGTTGCGCAGCATTGTACACTTTGTTGTACTCTCTACATCCTTCAGTTAGTCGGACTGGACTCCAAGGATAAAGTGTAAGAATAAGTAGAACGAAAGTGACGCAGACAGGTATCCATAGATAGCTCATGACAAAACTACCTGTGATGTAACCTGTACGTGCATAAAGTTTATTTTTTCCAGAAGAAAATGTGATTTTACCTAAGGCAGGAACTAATGAGATTGGTAGTTTCCATGTCGTAGGATTAGTTACAGCATATCGGTTATTATTGTTGTCACGTATATACAGCGAGTCATTTGCCTCATTAGTCTCTATGCTGAACAAATCCTGATTTATTGCAGTAGATATTTGTGGCAAATATAGGTCTTCAGAAGAAGGGAAAGTGTTACTTAGTTGTTTGAAAGTCAGGAAATGGCTTGTATTCTCTGCTTTTCTCCGGATTGAATCTACAGATCCTATATAACCTAATCCTTTAGGGAAATGAATAGTATATCCTTTTTCCCCAGTATGACGGATCATAACATGTCCAGCTCCCCAATCAGTAGCTTTAACGCTGGTACGCATGGCATAGTTTACGTTTGCCACTTGAAAATTTCTGTTTTCTTTACCTTCCCAATAACTGTAGTCAGAGATGTTATAGAATTGAATTTTACAACCTTCAATATCATCCGATGTTCCCTCAAACTTATAGGTCGAACCATCCACATGAGTTAGTGTATCTAAGATAATGATGGAAATATGGTCAATACCCCTAACATTATGTTCACAGTGGAAGAATGAACGTACTTGTTTCTGATTCATTTCAGCTAGATAAGCGTGATAATTTACACTATCTTGGGTGGTTTTCTGATGCCTACCGACGTACTCAGCAGCGAAATGACGTACTTGAACATCTTGTTGGTCCTCAAAATGTTCCCATTCTTTCCAAATTTGTTCTCCAGTTAATTTTAATTCTAGTTTCTGATTCTCATTTGGAATATGGATGATAATCTGTTGATTCGAATCGTTCTTAATTTCATGGCGATTTGGGTTGACACCATTCACTTTGAAATACTGGAGTGTATCGCTTATCCCATCATTTACTTTCCAATGCCATAAACCTTCAGTATATTTTATTTTGAGGAAGTCATGTGGCATGCCCCCATAGCAAATATCACTGTTTTCTCCAATAGTCAGGCCATCGGTTTCCGTTATATCAATACTGTCGAGAAAAAAAGCAAATTTCTTTTCTATGCTGTTTCCCATGACAAATGCCAAGGATATACACACTCCAAGTATGGCAAGTGTGAATGTGGCATGTTTTCTTCCTGGTGCGGAATCTTGGGAGCCATATGCCGTCAAGAAACGAAGTATTTTAGAAAACAGGTTCTCTATCATGTCTATCTGTCAAATTCAAGGTAATTCAAAGCTATGTTACATTGTTCTATCGCATCCAATATAAAGCCATTGCTGGAGTTCATGTTCAACGTACTCTTCAGGTCCCTTATTGATTGACGAAGTTGATTTGCTCGCTTATAATGACGATTATGAGTGGAATCTGTAAAAAAATCGGTTGCCTGTTGGGTAAAACTACGGTTCTTCAATGCTTGCTTATACTGTTGGTAACGTTGTTTTGCCTGCTCCACTAAATGTTTTGCATAACTTAGTTGAGCTTTTGGCACGATGTTTTCCAAACCTTTGCTCACAATGGTGTCATTTCTTACTTCAGATGATGCAAAAATACTAAATTCATCCTTTATAGCATTCACTTCTGCTAATGATTTGCAAGTTATTTTTCTGCTTATCAGGTTTCTTACTGTATGATAATCTTGGATAGTATTGTAAATTTTGTCTAGTTCCCTTTCATGTTCAAATGTTAGATAATTACCTTTCTTTAGCCGTTTGCATTGCCATGCTAAATCTTTGATATTTGCACTCCAATTCTCACTTTTGAAGGCATTGTGAGCCTTGTTTTCCACAGCCTTGCTAAAGTCATTATAAAGAGCTTTACCTAATAGTTTAATAGTATCGGCTGGTAGTAATGGCTTTCCATCTTGCTTGCTCAGAAAAGCTTCTGTTTGCAACATAGCTTCCAATTCATTAAAGGAACTGTAGCTTTTTTCATATGGAACATCCTTGATGAGTCTTTTTTCTTTATTGATGAATTCATCAATGAAATTATATGGTTTTACAGTAGCTTGAGGGCCTTCGTTTAGAAGTTCACGGTCCTTGTAAAGTTTGTATCCTATACATCCTGCTACAATAATGCAAATCAGTAAGGTCAACCATTTGTTGCCAAAATTCAGCAGGGTATTCATCATGCTCTTATACGGATGGCTTTTCAGTAAGATGGGCTTTTCTATTAGATTCTCAGCCATTGTATTATTCACCTTCACTAGCCGTTGGAGCTTTACGTCACCGATTGTAAAGGGCAAAGGTGTCGCATCATAAATATTCATGTGGTGGCAAATCTGACGGATTTCGTACCAGAAGTTTGCCTGATTGGCGGTAATCATTGTTTGTGCAGCTAATTTCCTTTCATTTTTTGGAATGAAAGGATTGCCATCAATTTTGGTTACCAAAACATAAATACCTACAGAATGATCAAGAGCTTTCAATTCTTTCAAGTGTAGCAGTACATTATGCAAGTATGATATCTGCTTGTTGAAATAGTGCTCTTCCTTTTCATTGTCTTTATCTGCTGTATCAAAACAGAGGAAGTGAATCTTGTCCATTCTATTTCTCAACATCTCTTTCAATTCCTTTATTTCTGTGTATTGTTCAGGAACCTCTATTAGAGATAAAGGATGCTTTCGCTTCCACAGATTATTCTCTTCGATATCAACATTTATGACTTCTAATTTATCGGATCTGTCGTCTGGTAGCAAAGAGTAGGTTTCTTTAGGGGTAAAGGCATTCTGCAACAAACGGAAGCGATTATTCATTTCCAATGTGTTATGGACAGATTGAACTCGTTTACCTGCAGCAGTCAGCAGACTGCCTATTATTGTAGTTTTTCCAGTGTCTTGCATTCCCCAAAAGAACACATCCGTATGCTCATCAAAACGTTCTTGAATACCTCCTATAGAAACTTCGTATTTAGTCTGAAGTTCGGACACGGCAGCATCGGCTATTTCCTTGTCTAGGACACTGTACAGGTCTTCTTGGGAAATACTTCCGGTATCTATCATTTGCTTAAGGTCATTCAAACTAAGGCTATTCTCATTGAAGACCAGATTTTTAATCAGTTTGTTAACTTCCATATTTCTAGTCTTTTAGTCATGAGTGCCATCAGCTCTATTTTTCTTACGTCGTGTATTGAAATAGGGTAACAGAATAAAACCATAGCAACATAAAGATATTAATATGCTACGGAAATCCGGGGCATTGAACCGTGTAAAATCCGCTCTGAAAGCTTCCAGATTTTCATTTAACTCAGGATATGAGAATGGTTTAGCATTCTCTCCTTTATAAATGACCTGTGAAACTGCTTTATAGTCATCTGTCCATTTCTTGCCAGCAGAAGAAATCACTTTTATATTATGGGGTGTGGCGTAATTCCAGATGTTTACGCTACCAATGCTTTTAAGCCATTCTCGACGGCGTGAGATTATGGTATCTGTATTCTCTGGAAGTAGTCTGCGCTTTAGGCTGGCAATCGCATTTTTGATTTGTATTCCTTTGGTGTCTCCCTTACCATAAGTTTTGGAAACTCCACCGATTTCTTCATAATAATCTTTGCTATTTAAAGGCAGACTGTCCAAATGCTGTCGGTAGTTTTCAATTCTTTGTAAAGTATAAACTTGATAAAGGGAATCTATTCGTGATACTGAACTTACAGTTCGGTTTACTTCTTTTTTCAGCATTTCTTCTTTGTCCAAAATTTGCAGGAATTTTGTAAAAGGAAGGCTCCCAGCTAATAAAAACAATAAGATGATACTGCATGATAAGATTTCACGTAGAAGTCCAATCCGCTTATCTCGCATTGATTTTGATTGACATGCAGTGATAATGCATCGGGATACAACATAGCATCCGATTATAGTGGCAGCAATGGGAATAATCAGATTTCCTTCATCCCAATAATCTAGCCCTAAAAAGGAACCTATTGCGAAACAGATAAGTGCTATTCCACAGAGGGCAAAGGACAATCCGTATTTCACGTCATTTTGCATTTATGTATTTCAAAAGATAGAATTAATGTTTCCTTTTATTTGTTATAGGCAAAGATAAAAAAAAATCTCTGCATTTTGTGTTATTTTTATTTAAAAGTCAAGAATCTGCAATTATGTGTAAATAGAATACTTGACAATCTCGTAAGAATTAAAGAAATGTAATTGACATTTCTAATGGTTTTAATCAATAATTAATTTACAATAAATATGCCATAATGAGGGAAAAAAGAAACAGTGAACAATTAATTGTCCACTGCTCCTTTTCTTCGGTAATTAATTACTATTTTAAACTGTTCAAAGATCGAATTACATCTTTCATGTCATGACCATCAATAATAGAACCAGTGTTATCGTCAGTTGGTAAAAGATAGTGGCGTACTCCGTCAGCCTGATTGGTGCCGATGAAGTCTAAAAACAGGTTTAGTGGATCGTCTAGGTTGATGTAAGTTTGTATATAATCTTTTACCACTGGCTGTTTCTCTTGAGTTCCAATAGGATTAAATGTAATAGCTCGTATATGCTTATTACTATTTTCATTGATTTTTATAGCTCCGTAAGCTGCTTGTCCCCCTCCCTTGGAATGTCCCACTAAAATAAGATTGTCCACTTTCTGGATAAGTTCTTTTACAATCTCATAAGTGTCATCATATTCATTAGATTGGCCTAAGAAAAACTGTGAAAGGTTCGTGCCCCAGTCTCCAATATTGTCAGTACCCGCAATGGCATAGATGTATTGATCTCCTTTTTGATATAGACCATATTTCAAGTCGCTTTTTTGCTTATAGGAAGGCTTGAACTCTTGCATTTTCCATCCTTGTGGTACCACTGCATCTTTTTCATCTCCATATACATGCAGAGCTATTTGTGCAGCATCATAAATTAATGGGTCTTCTATTTTTGACTTTAATAGGATGTGAGGTTCGTCGTAGCGAGCCAGAAATTTATCACGTTTGCTGTTGTTCAAAATGGTTTCGAATTTGCTGAGGCTTTTCAGAAAATCATTGGAAAAACTAATGGCAGAACTAGTGAAAGATGTTGCTAAAAAACCTACTTGTCTTGGAGGTGGGTTCTTAATCTCCGAGATGGAAGTCAGAGCTAGTCTTTCTAGGCTGTTTTTACTGATGTTTTGCTCACGGTTTAAGTGAAAGACTCCTAGTTTATAAGAGTCGATAAATTTTTTAAAATGTTTGAAATCCAGTTCTGTATCCATAGTATTAGATGTTTTGTTTGCAAATATAATCTTTTTTGCAAAAAAATACTGTGTCTGTATTTTAAAAATAATGAACCTTAAAAATCTAATTGATGTAGTTGATAAAAATAATCTGTTTAGTCCATATTACGTAAATGGCACGTTAATTGTAGAAAAATAATTGTGTAAAACCAATAAAAACAGGAAATAATGGAAGATACTAACAATGAGACTCAAAAAGACATGGAAAAGTATGCGAAACACTTTTCTGAGGGTGAATTTTGGGAAAAACTGAAGAGCTTTGCCAAAAAAATGGGTATTAAGGTAGTTTATCTCGCTCTCTTGCTGTATTATGTACTAACATGTGATACTGTACGTCGTGAGGATAAACTGAAAATTCTAGGTGCTTTGGGCTATCTGATACTTCCAATCGATCTAATTCCAGATTCAATTCCGGTTTTGGGATTTTCTGATGACCTTGCAGCTTTACTTTGGGCCTATCATTCTGTTCAAGCAAATGTTAATGAACAAATTGAACAGCAGGCTAAATGTAAATTACATGAATGGTTTGGTGAATTCGATGAAGAAGAGTTGAAAAGTTTTTTATAATACTCACAATAAAAAAAGGAAAGAGAAGCTCTTTCCTTTTTTTATTTGTTTTATTAATAGAACAATTGTTCAGGCTTAATTGGTAAGAAACGTTCAGCATCCGACTTTCGTAACTGAACACTTGCATCGTCCCATTGAGTAGGCCAGCCACCTGTGATGTTTCCACAGAATACAATCTTGATGCTATGCAGTCCTTTGGCTAATGCCATGGAACTATCGTGACGTGAGAAACGCTTGACCTCATTGGCATTGTTTATTAATAGCTTATTGTCAATCCAAACTTCATCATTGTTGCTGCTGAAGAAATAAACCCCATCTTCCGGTATCTCCACATACCCTTCAGCAATAGCACTATAATACTTGACACCACGCATAGACTCGGTGGTAGGTTCTTGATTACGAATATCAAAGGTACTCTTAATAGTTATTTCCTCCCACTCTGTAGCTTTTTCCAGTTCTTTTGCATTCAAGTAATAGCCATATGTTTTCTTCATCTTAAGACCTGGTTGTTTTGTCTCTAGTATGGTGGCTGGTGAAAGTTTTTGTTTCTCCACAGTAATGGTACGGACAGGGCTTGTTTTTCCACTAGGCAGAAGAGTGCAAATCTTTAGGGTTTTATTCTCTGTGAGAATGATAGGTTCAGTATATTCATCACAACCTGCTTTTGGGTCACTGCCATCCAAGGTGTAGATGATGGTATGTGGGTAATTGGTAGTAAATTCCAACTTAGCAGAATCTGTAAATGCTACGAAATTTGAAGAGCCCTTAGGTTGTTCAGGTTGTGGAACATAATAGTTAATGTTATGGTTATCTAAACGAACCAAGGTGTTATTTAACCGACGTTCAAAATCATCGTAATCTTTCTTCTCTTTTGGAGTCCACCCAACTTCTGCTACAGCCAGGATACGTGGAAACATACGATACTCCATGATGCTTGCAGTAGGAAGATATTCTGACCAAACATTTCCTTGTACACCAATGATGTGCTGCCCCAAATTTAATACTTTTAAAGTGTCTGGAGTCGGGTCGTAACTGTATACTCTCTTTAGTGTAGAGAAACCACCTATAGCTACTGGGCTAATTTTGGAATCTCCTTGATAATTATCTAAATATAAGCCATCAGACGATGGAGACATAATAGCATCGTGTCCTTGAAGAGCTGCTGCAATTCCTCCTTCAGTTCCACGCCATGACATGACAGTGGATTCAGGGCTCAGTCCCCCTTCTAAGATTTCATCCCAACCAATAATTTTCTTGCCATGTTTAGCTAGCATCTGCTCTACCCGGTTCAGTACATAAGTTTGTAAACCTTGTTCAGCAGTGTGCCCTTTTTCAGCCTTGATGCCTTCGGTTTTGATTCTAGCCTGACAAAGTGGACATTTCTTCCATTCGTTCTTTGGACATTCATCTCCTCCCACATGGAAATACCTGCTTGGGAATAAAGGTGCCAACTCATCAAATACATCCTGTAGGAAGGTGAACATGTTTTCTTTTCCTGGGCACATTACTATATCTTCAACTCCCCAAATAATTCTTGGTTCAATCTTGATACCTGTACAAGACAAGTCTGGATATGCTGCTATGGCTGCTGCCATATGTCCTGGAAGGTCAACTTCTGGGATTATCTCAATGCATCGTTCTGCAGCGTATGCCACAATGTCTTTTACTTCTTCTTGGGTGTAGAAACCTCCATATTTGCTTCCATCGCCCTCCGTACGATATGCTCCAATCTCAGTCAGTTTAGGATATTTCTTTATTTCCACACGCCATCCTTGGTCTTCTGTTATATGCCAGTGCATCTTGTTTATTTTGTAGAGAGACATGGCATCGATAATTTTCTTGGTTTCCTCTACAGTCCAGAAATGACGGCATGGGTCTACATGAAAGCCTCGGTAGCTATATCGTGGAAAGTCTGTGATTTCCACTGAAGGAGCAACCCACTTTATATTATTAACTTTACTTTGGCTTTCAATTTCAGCGGGTAGCAACTGTAGAAATGTTTGCATTCCATAAAAAGCACCTTGAAGAGTGCTAGCTTCTAGATTCACATTGTCAGTGGAAACGGTAAGATGGTAGCCTTCCTCTGCCAATTCCAATTTGGAATCCACTATGATGTTGATTCCAGAGCTCTGAGGCTTATCCTTAACTTCAATATTATAGCCTGTAGACTTGGATAGTTTTTCTGCAAAAAATGCACCTACAGACTTTACTTCTGCATTGCTGATGTTTACAGATGTAGAATTGGTCAGAGTGAAAGAACCTTTTCCAACTTGTAGTTCTACAGGCTGGGGAATAATATTAATGCCATTGTTCCATGGACGCTCTACCGGGGCTTCAGTACAAGCACTGATGCCTAGCCCCAAAATGGCACATGCTGTTAGAAGTGTTTTTTTCATTATAAAAGATTTAGGTTTATTCTTCATAGTTATCTAAATATTCATCTACAGGATAGTTAATAAAATCCAGAAATTTTTTCAATGGGCGGAAAGCCTTTTCCAAATTATCTAGCCAATCGGGCGAACAGAAAAACTCATCAGGGACGGCATACATTGTATCATATTGTTTAGGCTGGATGTATTTTAGATAAGGATTGTCTTTCTTAAAGCCTTTAGGAGCACCTTTTAACCGTTCCTCACCAATTATTTGGTAGTATTTCTTGAAATCCGGGGAATCTACAATGGCACGATATTCATCAATGTTGTCTATAATAGTATGACGTACTTGTTGAAGCAATTTGGGTGGAAAGTAATAGCAACCGCCAGCCAGCAAACATTCTTCTGGTTGTAAATGGATGTAGTAGCCACCATGCAGTGACTGTTTGCCACGGGCACAAATGTAGGCGCCCATATGGCGCTTATATGGACTTTTATCTTCACTGAAACGGATGTCTCTGTAAATACGATAAGTACAGTCTTTAGGCTGAAGCATTTCCACACTTTTGTCGAAGGTGGAAATCCGGAGAATCGCGTCTTGTACCATCTGCTCAAAAAGAGCCTTGGCCTCTTCGTAGTCATCTTTATGTTGTGAGAACCATTCGCGATTATTATGGTTGGCAAGTTCCCGGATAAAGGTTAGTACCTTGCCACCTGGACTATTGTTGTATTTTTTCATAATTCATAAAATTGACGAAAAGCCCGGATGCAGTACTCATGGTCAGCAACAGAGCCAGTTTCACGGCAACTATGCATAGCCCAGATAGGATTTCCCATATCCACACCACGCAGTGGGAGGGAAGAAGTTAAAATATTACCAAGTGTGCTACCTCCTGCTATGTCACTATGGTTTACGAACCGTTGGCATGGAACGCCGGCTTTTTCGCAAATACTGGCAAAGATGGCTGCTGAAACAGCATCACTCGCATATTTCTGTGCTGCATTAAACTTGATAACAGGTCCATTTCCCATAACAGGATGATTGGTAGGGTCAAATTTTTCGGGATAATTGGGATGCCATGCATGAGCATTGTCTGCAGAAATCATAAATGCTTTTTCAATCCCCCGGAAATAATCTTCAGGTGTACCACCTTCAATCAAGTTTATCCGTTGCAGCATATGGCTTAAGAATGGACTTCCAGCACCTTGTTTAGTTTGAGAACCAGTTTCTTCATTGTCAAAAATAGCCAACACTTGTGTGGTGTCAGGAATGGAAGGTTGTGCTTGTAGAAGTGCTTCTAGTCCAGCATGAACCATAGATAGGTCATCTAGACGCCCACTTGAAATGAATTCATTGTGTAGACCGAAAGTGCAAGATGGGGTGTAATCATATAAGTAAAGATCGAAGTCTAGAATGTCTTCAATCTCAACATCCAGTTCATCACTGATGGTGTGTAATAAAATATTATCACATTCCAGGCGATTGTTTATAATACCAAGAACAGGAAGAGTATCTTTTTGCTTGCTTAGTTTCACACCGTCATTCACTTGCCGGTTGAAGTGTATGGCTAGGTTTGGAATCTGCAATAAAGGCCGTTTAACATGCAATAATTTTGTAATAGGGTGCAGTGGGTCATCAGTCTTCAGAATTACACGACCTGCTAGGCTTAGTGGACGATCAAACCATGTAGAAAGAATTGGGCCACCGTAAACCTCAGTATTCAAACGAACCACACCACCTTCTCCTATCATCTCAGCATTTGGCTTAATACGGAAAGTGGGAGAGTCACAGTGGGCACAAATAATATGGAATCCTCCTTCACCAAGAGTCTGTTCCCCTAGTCGGAAAGCAAAGATAGAAGAATCATTTTTTGTGACATAAAACTGATCTCCTGGCTGCAGGTCGGAGATTTGTTCAGTTGCATCATAACGTTGAAAACCTTCTTCTTCTAATCGCTCAGCAATGTTTTTCACTGCTAAGAAATTGACAGGAGAACTGTTGAGAAAATCAATAAGACTTTGTATCATAATAATTGGATTTTACTTTTTGCAAATATAAATCTTTTTAATTGAAGAGCCAAATATAAAAAGAAATCAAAATAAAATCGTAAATTTGTCGCCCATACTAATTAATACAGATATGAAGAAGTCACTAGACATTGTGTTCTTAATCGCTGGGAGTGAACCTTTGGGATCTGCTGGAATGCAGGCGGACATTAAGGCGATAACTGCTTGTGGTGGTTATGCAGCATGTGCTCTTACATGTATTGTGGATGAGGATACTAGTCATGTGAAAAGTATAACACCTTTACCTACAGATTTAATTATTTCTCAGGCAGAGTCATTTCTTGGTGATGTAGGTGCCCGATGTATTAAGACGGGTGTGATGCCTCGTCCTGAAATTATCAAAGCAGTAGCAAAATTATTGAAGAAGTATCCAAATGTACCTTTGATTGTAGACCCTGTAGTTGTAAATTCCAATGGAGAGGTTTTGGTTAGTACTGAATCTATTGATGCTTACAAAAACGATTTGTTTCCTTTGGCAACTCTTATTACGCCCAATCGCCGTGAAGCTGAGGTGTTGTTAGGGCATTCCTTGGTAAATGTTTCACAGGAAATCCGTGAATTTGGGAAGTGGGGGTGTTCTGCTGTTATAAAATCTATCCGAATAGGAAATCAGCAGAGTGACTATCTTTATAATCATAAGACTGGCGAGGTCAAGGTTTTTACCAAGCCTTGGATTGACACACATAATGTGAACGGTACGGGAGACTCGTTCAGTTCTGCTATAGCGACCTATCTGGCAAAAGGCTATTCCCTCAATGATGCTTTGGCAAAAGGAGAGGAATTTATTAGTAGGGCTATTAGTTTAGGAGCTGAATATGTTTTCGGTAAGGGCTTTGGTCCGGTTCATCCTTGTTTTATGGAAGACAAGAGTATACATGAACGTATTTATAATTAACAAGAGAGGCGGTATTACCGCCTCTCTTTATTTTCGAACTGGATCGGATGTTAGGTTTACTCCTAATTTTTTGAATATCTTTCGATCTATTTCACTGAGCATTACTGTTGTATGAACTTGGCAGCCACGGAATTTTGGTAACTGTTCTAGGGCATGTTTGCAATTCTCATCTATTCGACTCAAGACAGAGAGCGTAACTAGAACTTCGTCTGTGTGTAGGCGTGGGTTATGACCACCTAGATAATCAACCTTTGTCTTTTGAATAGGTTCAATGAGGGTCTGTGGAATGAGTTTAACATGGTGATCTACACCTGCAAGATGCTTAGTTGCATTGAGAATAAGTGCTGCACTTGGTCCCAGCAAAGCACTACTTTTAGAAGTGATAATGGTTCCGTCTTCCAACTCAATAGCTGCACATGGTATACCACCTTCATCCTCTCTTCTTTTATGTGCAGCTACCGTAACTTTGCGATAGTTTGTATCTATCTTGCCTTGCTGGAAGAGAACTTTGATTTTGTTTATTTCGGCCTCATTCCCTGCACCATTGGCCATCTTGTTTAGCGCATCATAGTAACGTCGGATAATCTCTTGTTTGGATGCCTCGCAACATACCTCATCATCACTAATGCAAAATCCTACCATATTTACCCCCATATCAGTGGGTGATTTGTATATGCTTTTGCCATAAATACCTTCGAATAGAGCATTAAGCACCGGGAATATTTCTACATCTCTATTATAATTGATAGCTACTTTTTGATAAGCCTCCAGATGGAACGGGTCAATCATATTCACATCGTTAAGGTCTGCAGTGGCTGCTTCATAAGCGATGTTTACAGGATGTTTTAAAGGAAGGTTCCAAACAGGGAACGTTTCAAACTTGGCATAACCGGCTACTATGCCTCGTTTGTTTTCATTGTAAAGTTGACTTAGACAAACTGCAAACTTACCACTGCCAGGTCCAGGAGCTGTTACTATTACTAGAGGTCTAGTGGTTTCCACATAATCATTCTTGCCGAAGCCTTCATCGCTGGCAATGAGCGATACATTGTGTGGATATCCGTCAATGAGGTAATGAAAATAAGATTTTATACCCATGCGTTCCAAACGCTTACGGAAAATATCAGCAGCAATCTGGCCATTATAATGAGTAATCACTACAGAACTTACCATAAAACCACGGTTAGTGAACTCACTACGTAAACGTAGCACATCTTCGTCATAAGTAATACCTAAATCTGCACGAACTTTATTTTTGACAATGTCTTCAGCACTAATGACAATGATTATTTCCAAACTGTCACTTAATTGGGAAAGCATACGAAGTTTGCTATCGGGTTGGAAACCTGGCAATACACGAGCGGCATGGTTGTCATCAAACAACTTGCCCCCTAATTCCATATAAAGTTTATTGCCAAATTGAGCGATACGCTCTTTGATATGTTCAGACTGAATCTTTACATACTTGTCGTTGTCGAAGCCGATTTTCATTTCCGTAAGTTTATAGTTTACGGATTACAAAAGTACTACTTTTTGGCTAAATACAAAAGTTCCCGTTAAAAAAAATAACGGGAACTTTTGTGTGATTGGAATATCTTATTGGTTAGGAACACATGCCACAAACTCCAAATTTTCAGTACTTGTGTTAATCAGACTGTGGTTATGGCCTTTGGGACAATAAGCACATTGACCAGCTTTGATGGGATGAGAAATTTCATCATCTAACAGGATTCCTTCTCCTTTAAGCACAAATAGGATTTCGCTATTTACATCGTGGGTGTGTAGACCTATACTTGCTCCAGGAACAAGATAAGCAGACATGATGCGATTAGTACCATCAAAAAACATTTTTGCAGTCAGCTGTTTCTCACCACCTTTGAAGTTAGGATAATCCTCAAAAACCATGTTGTTGAAATCTATAATCATAATGGAATTATTTTGTTAGTTAATACTTTCTTAAAATACGTGCCAACAGAGCTCCTGAAATGTTATGCCAAACACTGAAAATTGCTCCAGGTACAGCAGCCATGGACATTGTACTGAAATGATGGTTGGCCAAACTACAGGCAAGTCCAGAGTTCTGCATGCCAACTTCAACACAGATAGCAATGCGCTTAGGATAGGCAAGTCTTAGTATTTTTCCTAACAGAAAACCTGTTGCATAACCTAATATATTATGGCAGGCGACCACTAAAATAATGAGCATGCCAGAAGTTCGTAATGACGAGGAATTCGAAGAAACTACAGCAGCAACAATTAGTGTAATTGCTATAGTGGAGAAAGCAGGGAGGTAATCTGCAATTTTAATTGATAAATCCCTAAAATAATACTTAACAATGAATCCTAAAAAAATAGGTAAAATTACGACAGATATGATGCTAATGAACATAGACCAAATGCTGACATTCACATAAGTACCTGCTAACATCCAAGTTAAGAGTGGCGTCAAGAGTGGTGCTAAGAGAGTAGATATGCTAGTAAAACCTACAGATAAGGGTAAATCTCCACCTGCTAGATATGTAATGACATTGGAGGATGTCCCGCCTGGGCAACATCCTACTAGTATTACACCTATTGCTAATTCTGGAGGAAGATTAAAGAGTTTAGCAAGACACCAAGCTAGGCTAGGCATGATAGTAAACTGTGCAATACATCCTATGATAATATCCCGTGGACGACTGAAAACGATTTTGAAATCATTGATGTTTATAGTAAGACCCATTCCAAACATGACCATACCAAGCAGATAACTTATCCAAGAAGTATCGATGACACCAAATACTGCTGGCCAAAGTAATGCCCCTGCAGCTGTGAGGAGTACAATTAAAGCCATCCATTTACTGATTATGTTACAAATGTGTTTCATCATTCAAGATCATTTTCAACTTCCACAAATCTGTTGATTCTTTTGTCATTGTATGTTATCTTCTCAAAAAACATAAGTTCAGGTCGTATCCAGTATTCTTGATTCCCATAGAGTGCTTGATACACAACCATCCTTTCATTGGTCTCAGCATGATGTGCAGTATGTAAATATTTATATAGTCCTCCTTTGAAATGCTTGAAGTAACGGATTCCATTCTCTGGTTTTTTATAAGTCAGTAGCATTTTTTCTATAAGTGGAATATACCAAGTTTTTACCTCTTCTTCTGTTGGAGTATGATTCCCTGGGAATGAAAACAACTGGTTGTAATGTGCTTGGAACAGATTCTTGAAATTAGCTAAAGTGTCTTTTTCTCCAAATAATCCCCACACTTTATCACGATAATATGGATTGGTATAATTGAATTGTATGGTTTCCAATCCTTCAAACTCTTTGATAAGTTGTTCGTCAATAATAAAGTTTTGCTTACCATCTCTTCGCATGGATTTGTATCTGTTTTCACCCACGCGATCTTTAAGGAATAGGCTCATTTGAAAATGAGGGTTTCCTAATAAGGCTGGAATTCCTACTATAGGAGATAGTAATTGTGTATAAAAAGAACCGCAACTGTTTCCGACTAGCAAGTCAGGCTTCTCCTTGTCACAAATTTGACGAATTAATCCGATAGCTTGCTTCGGATGCAAAGGCAAATCTGGAGTAAGGATACGAATATTAGCATTTTCAAATGCTTTTACCAATGCCATGGCTGGCACACAACTGCCAGAAGCATAAAAGCCATGTAAAAACAGGACAGTCTTCATATATGCAAATATACTGCTTTTTCTCTAATCTCTATCTTTTAGAACCGGGAATTTCTTACGGAATCCATCTAGTTTATCCATATCTAGTTCTACTGTGATACTCATTTCTTTATTCATGTCACAACAGGCAATATCTTTTCCATAAGCATCTATAAACATGGTTCCTCCACTATAATTACAGGCTGGGTCAGAACCTATACGGTTTACCCCTATAACATAGCATTGGTTTTCTATAGCACGAGCATGCAAAAGGGTAATCCATGCATTTAATCTAGAGGTAGGCCAGGATGCTACATAGATGATACAGTCATAATCTTCATGATTACGAGCAAACACGGGGAAACGTAGATCATAACATATTTGTAGCAGAAAACGAACTCCCTTCCATTTAATTACCACACGGTCATTTCCTGCTGTGTAATAATTATTTTCTCCACCATAAGAAAACAAATGATGTTTATCATAGAAATATTCTTCTGCTTGATGCGGTTTTACAAAATAGAGACGGTTGCAATAGATGCCATCTTTAGTTTGGGTGGCAATGGAACCTGTTACGGCTGCATCAAGTTTGTCCGCCATTTTGTGCATCCATTGTAATGATTCGCTTGGCTCTTTTTCAGCCATGTTTTTGGGCTCAGTTAAGAACCCAGTACTCCACATTTCTGGTAATACATACAAGTCACTTAAAGGAGCCTCTAAAATAGCTTTTTCAGCCCTTTTACGGTTAATATCTGGATTACTCCAAATTATGTCTCTTTGAAGAAGGGTTATTGTCATTTTCTTTCTTCTATTTTTACAAATTTAATACAATGCAAAGTACCACACTCCAATGAGCAATGGCACCAAGAAGAACGAATATGTGCCATATGGCATGATAGTATTTATGGGAGTCATGAGCGAAAAAGAAAACTCCACAAGTATAAAATAGTCCTTCTGCAAATAGAAGCACCATTGCTAATGTGGAAAGTCGGTCCATAACTGGTTTTAGTATCAGCAAAACACTCCATCCCATAATTAGGTAAATAGTAAGTGATAGTCGAGGATATTTTCCAAAAGCAAATATTTTGTAGAAAACTCCACCTATAACAGTAGCCCATTGGAGACCGAAGACTAGCCAACCAATCCATCCTCCTATTACGCCAATGCAGATAGGTGTATAGGAGCAGGCTATCATAACATAGATGCTGATATGGTCACACTTTCGCAATATGCGTTTGGCTAAACTTGGATGTACCCAGTGGTACAAAGTACTAGATAGGAACATGATGAACATTCCCACAATAAAGAAAATAACCCCCATGGCCATCTGCCAGCTGATTTTGACAGCTGGCCAGATAATCCAAATGGAGGATAGAGCAAAAATGGCACCAATAAAATGGGTCCATGTATTGCCAAGTTCACCCTTCTGAGGAAAAAAATCTTTGACTTCCATCAGAATGGGAAAATTTTATTTAAGAGCCTTACCTGCAGAAAATGCCTTACCTGCGATTTCACCTAGTTGGATATAATTAAGGTGCACAGGATCATATGTGATAAGTTGCATTTTCGATACGTCAGGCTTACCATCTTCTGCCAAATACTTCTCGTCACATAGAACACCTACAATTTTGCCAATCAGCATAAACCCCGTAGCTGTACGGTTAATTGTCTCATAAACTTTACATTCTAATGTCAATGGGAAGTCTGTGAAGACTGGAGCATTTACATTAGGAGCTGATTTTACACTCCATCCGGTTTTTGTTACTTTATTAGGATCCTTTTTTGCGCTGACCAGCCCTACAAAATCAGAAGCTACTAACGTGTCTTTTGTGGCGAAGGTTACAGTGAATTCTCCAGTTACATCCAAATTTTCGGTTGTAGCATGATTACTTAATGAAATCATGATTTCATCCATATCCCAAGTACCTGCCCATGCTGCATTCATGGCATTTGGCTTACCATCTTGGTTATAAGTCCCGATGATTACCACTGGTTGTGGTAATAACCAAGGTTGTGGCTTAAAACTTTTCATAATTCAAAAATTAAAATAGTATCTTCAATCCGCAAATATAATGAAAAATTGGAGATTATTAGTTATGAATCTTAGAAAAAGAAGTTAGGTACCCCTTATAAAAAAAAGTGCAATTGTTATAAAAGAAATACTTAGGTGAGTATTGAAATCTAGTAAATAAATCAAACTTTGTACACTATTCTGAAAATGCCATCATTATAGCTGGTGCTTGTAATTCGGAAGTCTTTTAATTGGTTTGTATTTTCAACATGAGTTCCAATACACGCACAAACATCATAATCCCCTATACGTACCAAACGTAATGTTTCAGAGACGTCATCTGGAAGTTTTTCCAAGGATACGTCAGATGGTAGATTGTCACGAGTTACATATTCGTAAGTCACTGGAAGCCCCTTTGCTATGATTTCTTTAATTGTAGTTTCTATCTGAGTAATCTGCTCTGGTGTAGGGCATGATGGCAATGGCCAGTTGATTTTGCTTTTCTTTCGTTCAATATGGGCATTCTTAGATCGTCCACAGCCAAACATGCGATCCATGGTTTGGTTTAATAGATGTTCTACTGTATGTGCTGGTGGATATTCAGCCTTATTATGATCATTAAGTGTGGGTTCTTGCATTATGATTAAAGCTTTTCAAATTTGTATCCTAATGTTTTTAGTTCAATAGCTGCTCCTAGTTGGTAGAGAACTTTAATACTACGTACATAGACGTGGAAAGCCATAGCACTTTGAGGCTCTATTTGTTCATGCCGAATTTGTGCTAATGCTTGTTGTGCACAACTTTGGACGATTCTTTCCATCTGTTCGAAATCTTGGCCTTTCAGCTGAAGGATATTTCCACGAATCACTTCATCCATGTAATCAAAACCTCGAATATCCCGAATATGTTCATAAAGATTTTCTTTTGAACCATAGGTTGCCCAGTCTTTATCCCAATAACGTGCTACTGCCATACCTAGGTACATTGCCCATCCAAGAGCAACGGTTGGATAATTGGTTATTTCAGGAATAGCGTCAGAGATATAGGTTGGAACTATCGTTTCCCACTTTTTATTGATGTCTGGAGATTCTAACAAATGTCCATCAAGTAACTGCATTGAAGTTAACAATCTCAATAAATGTTGCATCAGTCCCTTTTCATAATTATCTAGATAGATATCTTTTATTGTCTTGTTATCATCCATGATGATTATAGTTTTTTGGAAACGATGTTCATGCGTACCCAAATCCAACGGGGAACAAGGTTCCAGAAGAAGACTAATATACGGTATTTCCAGTCCACTGTAATAATGGTCTTTTTCTTTTCAATGCCTTTAATAATTTCTTCGGCTACTTTGTCTACATTTAGTTGTAACGGATATGTTCCGCCATCACCCAGTAATGGAGTACGGACAAAACCTGGACGAATATCTGTGATTGTCAGGTTTTTCATACCTTTCATATTTGCTAATTGAGTTAAGCAATCTAAATAGTGGCTTACAAATCTCTTGGTAGATGAATATGCAGGAGCTGCACCTAAACCCTTTGTCCTGGCAATACTGCTTATAACAGCTATTTGGCCTTTACGCTCTGGATGTTCTTCAAAATACTTGAAAGCTGTAATAACCATACGAGTAAAGCCTAGTGCATTTGTCTCTACGGTTCTCAGTTCTTTGTCTTCATCTAAAGATGGATTTTGGTAACCAATTCCTGAACTATGGAAATACAAATCAATGCCTCCCATTTTACCAATGAGATTCTTCAGTTCTGTAGCGGCATTGTCCTTGGTGATGTCTATACACTGTGTGGCTACCACATTCAAGTCGCCTCGCTGAATCTCTTGCAGGACTTGTTGTCTTCGTCCTGCAATTCCAATTTTCCAGCCTTTTGCTGACAATGTGCGGGCTACGGCTTTTCCTATACCAGATGTGGCACCAATGATGATGGCTCTTTTTTCTTCCATATCAATCTAATGGGGACTGTTCGTTAACAGTTGTCTCACAACTGCGCATTGCTTCTATCGTTTTTTGTAGTAAATCGTCTAATTCCCAACCTAGCATTTTAGCTCCATTCTCTATCACTTCACGGGAACAGCCAGCGGCAAAGCCTTTGGATTTGTATTTTTTCTTAAGCGACTTCAGTTCCATGTCTTGAACGCTCTTGGAAGGGCGCATCAGTGCAGTTGCCCAAATGAGTCCAGTCAATTCATCAGAGGCATAGAGGACCTTTTCCATTTGGTGTTCAGGCTTGATAGTTACATGAAGTCCGTATCCATGGCTACAGATGGCATGAATCATTTCTTCGCCTACTCCAGCTTCGCGCAAAAGCTCAGGAGCCTTAATGCAGTGTTGGTCAGGATACTTTTCAAAATCAATATCGTGCAGAAGACCTACTAGTCCCCAGAAATCTACATCTTCCCCGTAACCTAACTGATCTGCATACCATCGCATAACACCTTCTACCGTATAAGCATGACGCAAATGGAATGGGTCCTGATTATATTTTTTCAGCAGTTCTACTGCCTTTTCTCTAGAAATATGGTCTTCCATAGTTGTTTAATATTGATTACTGATTACACGATAAAGATTACATCCGATAAAATTCCCAATGACAATGGAAACATAGAAGATGATTACTTCCAATGCATTATCGGCTAGAAAACTTACTGGAACACACAAATAATAAAAAGCGTCTGCTATGCTATGCGGAAATCCACACGTGATGAACAATGGAACACCAAAGAGTAGGGGTAGAAATTTGCTTTGACGCCCAAATTGGACAGCTGTGGTCATGATAAATCCACAGCCTATGGCAAGGACACCACCATTTAGGGGGCCAGAGTTTAGCCTACTGACAAGCAGGTTTTGAGCAGTTTCTTGTAATGGTAAAGGGCTGCAACGTGCTATTAGGGCAACTAATAGGCAACCAATAAGATTACCTACTAAAATGAGGAACAATTGCCCAAATTCACCTTTTTTGAAAAAGCCAGCTGTACCTGTGTATAATTTGAGTCCATAGTGGACAACAGCTAGCAGACCGAATGCAAAAAGAACAGCACCTATAATGCTCTTTTCAGCCAGATAGCCGAAACCTGCAATTCCTATGCAGATTCCAGCTATTATAGATGACCGTATAATCTGAGTCGTACTCATTTGTGGCGGTTTGATTTAACTTCTTGTAACGATTTTGCAGTCAGCAGGTGCTTTTATATTCTTGTCGATTATAATTTCACCAAAACCATCTGCTACTATGATACCGGATGTCGGATTCTTTACGCTTTTAATAAAGCCCTTTACATCTGCTTGAACGGTTGAGTATTCAAATGCACGATCACATTCAGGATCAAACGTACAATTTTCCAAAACAAGATTTTCTGCATAGCACAATGGCTGTTCTCCTGAGATGTGGCAATTTACTAATTTGAGGTTCTTAGAATGCCAGCCCAAATATTCGCCGTTCAATTCAGAATCATAGATTGTTACGTTTTCTACCTCCCAGAAAGAATCTTTTGTGTCTATTTTGGCATTGTGTATTTCCACATTCTTACAGTATTGGAATACGTATTTGCTGTCGCTTTCCAATCCATACACCTTAATGTTTTGGCAGTGCATGAAAGGATAAGTACCTTCATGTAATACGACATTATTAAGAACAAGTCCATCAATACCCCAAAATGTTTCATCTGCATCATTTATGGTGACATTAGTCAGTTCCACGTTAGTCATTTCACGGAAAAACTTTGGTCCATTAATGACACAATCGGTCATCTTCATGTCTTGAGAATACCAGATGGCAGAACGAGAACCGGGAGCAAAATAGCAGTTGATGATTTCAGAGCCTTTCACGTGCCAAAGAGGGTATTTCCCTTCAAAGTAACAGTTCCGGCATACAATGTTGCTGCATTCTTTGATGCCAGACTCACCGAAGGTTATTTTCACATGGTCTAGTTCTAGATTGTGCGATTCGAATAGAGGACGCTCTCCTCCAAATACTTTGTTTTTTATAACATCCATAATTTTTATGACTAAATATAATCTCTTAATAGTTAGAATCCGTTCTTTCCCGAAATCAGGTTATTGTCTTATCCGATAAATTGCTTAACAAGAGATAAAAAATCCTTTGGCATATTTCTGAAAAGTCTTGTTGCTTTATGACGGCAAATGTAATAAAAAATACTGAAAAGACCAAATGACTTATTTCCCTACATAATTAGCATTAAAATTTCTTTTTTCGGATATGGCAATATGGATTGCCTCCTGTATTATCGTAGTAATTTTGATGATACTTTTCGGCAACCCAAAATTGGCATGCAGGTCTAATCAAAGTGTTTACCTTATATCCTTTTTCTCGGAGAATAGAGATGAGGTATTCTGTGGTCTTTAGTTGTTCGTCATTCTGATAGAAAACAGCACTTCGGTATTGTTCCCCCTTGTCTGGGCCTTGTCCATCTGTCTGTTCTGGGTCATGAATCTCGAAGAATAATTTGCATAGGTCTTCGTAAGTGACTTCTTTTGGATTATATTCCACCAAGATGGATTCGATGTGGTGGGTACGGTGAGAACGGACCTCTTCGTATGTAGGATTTTCTTCAGAACCACCTGTATAACCTACATAGGTATTCAATACCCCTCTCATCCTCTCAAAATAGTGTTGAACACCCCAAAAACAACCAGCTGCAAAGATAGCGGAAGTAAATCCTTCTTTTGGCTCATACAAATAAACCTTGTCCATCTCATCAATTGCCTTCTTAACTATCTTTATAGCTTTGCCATGTTTCTCTTGTAAGTCTGGATAAGCCTTTCCTCTAGCAAAATTATGCTGTAAGTCATAGTACTTGACATGTAAGGCGATAGGATTATGAGAATCAATAATCTTCTGTATGTAATCATAATAATCGCAATACTTGTCATGAGTAAGAAGCTTGAGGGCGTTGACTACACTCTCAGGGATGCCTTGCTCAAGTAAATCTTCAGCGGTATAACAAGTGTCTTCCATGACATCGTGTAAGAAACCGGCACATCTTTCTTCATCTGTTTTGCCCATTAATCCTACAGTCAGAGGATGAAGGATGTAAGCTTCATTGTCACGGTCTACTTGACCTGTATGCGCTTCTATAGCTATTTTTAGGGCTAAATCAACTGTATTCATGATGTATGAGAAAAGAAATCTTTTATAGGCTAAAGATTGTTGTATTCTTCATCAGTTACAGGTTCCAACCATTCATTGGAGACATTGTCACCAGTAACTACATGGTTAGTTAAATGCTGAAACCAGGAATCTTTTTGTGCACCATGCCAGTGCTTAACTTCAGCCGGAATATCAACTATATCACCGGGTTTCAGCGCAATAGCAGGTTTGCCCCATTCTTGATACCATCCTTTTCCGCTGACACAGATCAGAATCTGGTGTGCTCCATGATGAATATGCCAATTGTTACGGCAACCAGGCTCGAAGGTTACGTTGCTCGAAGGTAAAACGCTGGTTTGGCCTTCTTCCAAGTTAACAGGCTTAATTGGATTCAAGAAACTATTACCAATGAAGTATTGGGCATAATTATCGTTAGGCATACCTTGTCCCCATGCACCTGCTATAGCCTCGGATGCGTTGTCACATACTGATAATCCTTTCTCACTTAGATACTTACATAATTCATCAACTTGTTCTTTTGTATTCCCCATTCTTACAGCTCCTGCCTTGTGAGCAGCCAATTGGGGTTCTACTCCCTTGATTGATGAAAGAGCTGCAACGGTCACCAACTCACGGTCAGAATGTGAAAGTATCGGACTAGCAAATATGTCACCAAACAGGTGTGATTTTAGATAATAGTCATCTTGTGGGCAAAAAGTGTAGTTGAATGTAGCACCTGCCATTAGGGCCTGAACTTCAGACCCAACTTTCAGGGATTCTTCAGCATTGTCCCATAATGACGGTCTTTCCCATTGCTGACCTTCTTTCCAGTTGGGGTTATTATCCTTCAAAACATTCTGAAGTACTCCTAAGGCATTCAAAGAACGGGGAAATCCCGCATATGCGTAAAGATGAGAAAAGGCTTCCTTTATCTCATTTATAGTTACTCCATTGTTCAATGCGTCACGAATTGCAGGTTCCAAACGCACCAAGTCTCCCTGTGCTTCAAGACTGGCAATAGTTGCAAGATGTAATTGGCGCTCTGTTAGCGCTTGAGCTGAAACTATCATTGGCATTACTAATAAAATTAAGATTGTTGATATTTTCTTCATATAATTCTGTAGATTATAAATATATAAATTTATTGCAAGTTCCCAATTGGATTCTTTCACGATGCAAAAATAATACTATAGAATCAAATATAGACTATACAATTTACTGATATACGTGTCAATAATACTGAATTACTCATATAGTGTTGCCACAATTCTTCTTGGACCTCCAAAATTTCTAAACTCACACAAATAAATTCCTTGCCATGTCCCTAAATTCAAATGTCCTGAAGTGATGGGAATTGTGAGGCTGACCCCCATAAGAGAACATTTAGCATGGGCTGGCATGTCATCTGCTCCTTCCAATGTGTGCTCATAAAAGGGTTCATTCTCCTTGATTAATAGATTTAAAATATGATCCATATCACGTCGAACGTCTGGATCTGCATTTTCATTGATGGAGAGAGCGCAAGAGGTATGTTTCACAAATAGATTCAACAGTCCTGTTTGTGGCAGTTTTTTGGATAAATGTTCCATAACCTCTTGTGTGATAAGGTGACATCCTCTGCTTTTAGGTGAAAGAGTAAACTCTATTTGTTGTATCATGGGAATTTAAATTTCTTTGACAAAATGTGGATAGGCTTTTTCACCCAGTCGTGGGGCATATTCAAATCCTTCATAGCTGAAAGCGTTCAGTTCTTCTGGATTAGTTAATTGATTTTGAAGAATGAAACGGACCATGGCGCCCCTACATGTCTTTGCCCAAACAGCTTGCATTTTTAAATCGCTATTTTTGCAAATATAAAATAGAGGTTGAATGACAGTAATTTCTTTACGTACCCGTTTCCAATCGAACAAATGCTCGTATTCTTCAGTCGATAAATGGATGAGTATTCCATCATCTGCATTAACACTGTCAATGAGGATGTTTGTCAGTTTGTCTTTCCAAAATTGGTTAATAGGAGCATAATTGGTGGATGGGAGTTTAACACAGTGTTCCATACGATAAGTGACTATGCCGTCCATGGGTCGAAGTAGGCCATATAAGAAACAGGTAATCCACAAGTGATTTTGACCAAAAGATAAGGCTTCATTGTTCAGGGACGAGGCGCGTAGATGCTTGTATGCTTGACCATTATATGCAAATAAGGCAGGCATTTTCCTGGCATTGAAAAAGTTTTGGTATCTATGCCAGTTCTGTGCTGCCAGTTTATGGTTGCAGTCTAGTTCTTTGCTTAGTTCTTCCACAGTGAGTTGTGCCATGTCTGCAGCTAAGATATTAGCTGCTTTTTGGAACTTTGGCTCAGTCTGTGGTTTCACATTGCTCTTTTCGAACATGATTTTTGCATTTGCCAATAGAATCTGCATAGATGAATTGATATTGATATAAAGAATCACATTAAACTGAAGAGTATGAGCTACTAAAATAGGACTAATAATCTTAGTCCGGTAAGATTAGTAATCTTAAGCCTTTAAGATTACTAATCTTCTGTAGGTAGGATTACTAATCTTCTAAATTATATATTATAGTATTTAATCAGAAGCTTTATGTAATTCATATATATAGGTCATAGATTAATAATCCAGATAATTGTTTTATGACAATTAGAACTATTTATGCATAGGGGGAATTAATTCCCTAGCTTGCTTGCCACTCATATGCTCTATAGTGATCTCAATATAAAGCATGTGGTGAGCTCCTTTCTTGAATTCTGCCTCTAATTCGTCTTGTGTCTGGTTAGGACAATACTTCTCACAAAGAAGGTTGTGTGGTATTCTCATTTCTTCCAGATCTGTTATAATACGCGCCTTTCCAAATGCAATGACACTTCGGAAGTAGGTAGTGAATTCTTCAGGGACAATTTGGTCTTTGTCTACAACGCAGAAAGAGACTTTAGGGTTTCGTCTTATTCCATCCAGCTTGTGTCCGGCTAGAGCGCTATGCATATATATTTTCCCTTCGGAATAAATATAGCTGATAGGAACAGCATAAGGATAATCGTTATCTCCATAGACCGCTAATATCCCATTGGTGCAACGTCTTAAAACTGTTTCAGCATCTTTGTCGGAAAGTTGTTGTTTGAAACGACGCATTTTTCTAAATTCTTCCATTGCAATCTACTGTAATTAAGAATTTAACTTAAGCCGAGTTATTATCTATCTTTTATGAAATCAAGAATCTGTTCTGCGTGTATTTTTGTCTTTATTTGTTTTGGAGTGAAGATTTTTTCAATGATGCCTTCTTCATTTATTAGATAGGTGGTTCGAAGAATGCCCATGGTCTTTTTCCCATACATGTTTTTTTCGCCCCATGCTCCTAATTGCTGAAGCAATTTTGTATCCGTATCTGCAATTAGAGGAAAATCCAGATTATATTTGTCTGCAAATTTTTTCTGGAGTTCCTGTTTGTCTTTGCTTACTCCAATAACAGCATAGCCTGCAGCTTCCAAATCCGACTTGTGTGACTGTAAGGAGCATGCCTCTGATGTACACCCACTGGTATTTGCTTTCGGATAACTGTAGAGTATAATCTTTCTACCTTTGTAGTCACTTGCCTTAATCTCTTTCCCATTTTGGTCTATACCAAGTATCTCGGGAATTCTGTCTCCTATGTTCATGATTATTATATAGTTTTATTATTCAAATATTTTTTCTAACACAATCAAAGTCATAAATCCTAACAGTAAAGCATAAGTGGCTTGCTTCTCATATCCGTGAGCATGAGTTTCGGGTATCATCTCATCGGATGTAACATACAACATGGCCCCTCCAGCAAATCCTAGCATGACTGGGAGGAAGACTTCTGAGACCGATCCTAAGCCATAACCTATCCAGACTCCAGCTACTTCAAGTAAACAGATGATAGCTGATATTATGAAAGTTCGTATGCGAGTGACTCCTGCAAAAAGGAGTGGGGGGATGATTACCATTCCCTCAGGTATGTTTTGAATGGCGATACCAAAGGACACAGCCCATTGATTTGCCACATTGGCCGTATCATTTATACTTACGCCTGCAGCTATTCCTTCTGGTAACTTGTGGATGGCAATAGCCAGTACAAATAAAAGTATTTTGTTAATGGAACTATTGTTTACATGTACTTCCTGTTCCAATCCGGTAATATGGTGAAGATGTGGAGTCAGAAAGTCAAGTACATTGAGAAACAACGCTCCTGACATAACTCCAACTACAACCATCCACCAGTTGGTAGCTGAACACATGCCGAAAGCAGGGACAATCAGTCCTAAGGTAGAGGCAGCAAGCATGATTCCAGCACAATAACCTAGTACTGTGTCATTCCACTTGTGAGGTAATTCATCTATCAGGAATCCAAGGATTGCACCAATTAGGGTTGCACCGCTAAGTCCTGCCGCACTTAACCATATTAAATTCATCTTCCCAATTAATTATCAAAATACATCATGAGGAGAATAAAGTCCCCTGATAGCAATTCAATCTGTCTGCTGATTTTTCTGCAAATCTACTAATTATTATTTATAAAAGAAAATGCCAATTGGATTTATCATTACATTTTTGTGAAAATTGGGTTAGTTTATTTTATCCATATTTTTTCAAAAAAGTTATTATTTACTCTCATGTTTCTATATTTTATTTTATCTTTGCCATGAATAGATTTAACGTAAAATTACTAATTAACTAACTAACTAACTATTATGGCTAATAAGTATTCAGGAACCCAAACAGAGAAGAATCTTGAAGCAGCATTTGCTGGTGAGAGTCAGGCACGTAACAAATACACTTATTTTGCATCAAAAGCTAAGAAGGAAGGCTTTGAACAGATTGCAGAACTTTTCCTCAAGACTGCTGATAATGAGAAAGAGCATGCTAAATTATGGTTCAAGGAATTAGAAGGCATCGGTGATACAGCACAGAATCTGGCAGCTGCAGCTGATGGTGAGAATTACGAATGGACCGATATGTACGAAGGTTTTGCAAAAACAGCTGAAGAAGAAGGCTTCAAGGCATTGGCAAGAAAGTTCCGTGCAGTTGCAGCTATTGAGAAACGTCATGAAGAACGTTATCGTGCGTTATTGCATAATGTAGAAGCTCAGGAAGTATTCGCAAAAAGCGAAGTGAAGGTGTGGGAATGTCGTAATTGTGGTCATATTGTTGTAGGAACCAAGGCTCCTCAAGTATGCCCTGTTTGCGATCATCCTCAGTCTTTCTTTGAGATTCACGTGGATAATTTCTGATTAGATTAATCTTAAATAATAAAAGGTTGGCTTACTTATAGGTCAACCTTTATTTATCTTTATTTTAATAATCATAATGAACGTCCATGAATGGCACACTTGATTTAAAGGATATACTGGTAAATATGAATCCAGTATTAAAAGAGGAAGAGTATGTGTTTTGTTCCTTTCCTAGCCTTTCTTCTGAGGCTTCGCACCATTTGAATCCGGTTTCCACTTTTCAGGAAGATGAAGGCTTGTCATTGATAATTACTAGAAATGTCGCTGATATAAATGGCATTTCTTATGATTCAGTTTTTAAACGGATTACTATCCAACTTCATACAAGTTTGGATGCAGTGGGTCTTACTTCTTTGTTGTCAACGGCTTTGGCAGGAAAAGGTATTAGTGCCAATGTCGTAGCTGCATATTATCATGACCATATCTTTGTGCCATCGGAAAAAGCAGAAGTAGCTTTAGAAACCATAAAAGCATTAAAATGCTAATTTATTGATTCCAGTTTTTTGCAGAAAGGAGGGTATTTTCAACCCAGTATAAGAATTGAGTTTGTGGTATGCTTTCTGCTAATTTCTTTGCCTTAAGATAGAGTGGAAGTCCGTCCCTGGAGTCGTGCCATAAATCTACAAATGCGTAATTATATCTTTCTTTTGGCATTTGTTCCTTCATGTATTTGAATGCATCTTCATGAATGATTTTGACTTTTTCTTTATGAGGAAACTGTGGAAGAATGAATGTTTGGAATAAGTCGATAATGGACTTGTCTCGTTCCACTACGGTGATGTGCTCAACGTTGTTTTTCAAGGAAACCATGAAGGTGTAATATCCTAGACCTAACCCGAATGTGATCACATTTCCGCTTACATAACGGATGGGTTTTCTCATGGAACGGATTTCACTAGGTTTGACAGCCATCCACTCTTGCCCTTTCTCATAAACAGCAGGATAACGGAAACTGTGAGAGAAAAATCCTATCTGAGGAATTTCCACACCATTGGGTTCTATTACTATATCGTCACAAATGAATGCTTCGTATGGCTGATAGATGTCGAACTGAAAGTTCCAATTGTTCTTGTTCGCAGATGGGATTTGGATATACTGAAAATAAGGGTCATTGATAAATTCATTTGGGTTCAGTTCATGAACTCCTTTCCAGATATAAGTTTCTTCTAATAAACGGTCATGTTCATTATTGGGGTTAAGGCCGAGCAATCCACTGAATAGCGCTTGAAAAATCCGTTCAGGTTCCAACCCAGAAGGGTTAACGTCTTGCATGATTTCAGGTGTTATGGCGCAAGGATTGTAGTTTAGATAATCTGCAATCTTCAGTGCAATTTCGTTATTTTGGAGCTGTATGGGAGTATGATTCATTATTTTATTGTTTTCTGAAAGGCTAATCTTGAACTTCCATTTTCTAAATAAATCACGCCACAATAGTTAAAACCATTCTTCTTCAGCAATTTTCGCATAATAAGATTGTCTTCATGTGTGTCTATGCGAATGGTTTTCGTTTTGCTAAAAGCAAAGTCGAGTATTTTATTCATGATGCCATGAACCTGAGGAATAGAGGCTACCCTGTGGATTACTGCATAAGAATCGTCATTCAGCCAGTTCCCTTTATAAATGTATTGGTATGTAGGATCTGGCCCCTCCATCAGTACAAAAGTTGCTATTGCCTCTCCTCCTTGGAAAATAAGATAGCTGACACCTTTGTCTACATCCTTAAGAACCTGTTCACGGGAAGGATAGCCAACTTTCCACTGGTTTAAGTTGCCTTCTGCTGCCATTTTCTTTCTCCCTTCTTCCAGGAGGCATAAAATGAGGTCTACATCTGATATTGATGACTTACGAATCATTTGGTATTCCTATTCATAAAACTAGGAAAAGACAATCGTTTTTCTTTTTCTGAGCAAATATAACCATATTATTTCAAATATACTAGATTTATAAGAGAGGATTTGTACAAAATTGCATGAGTTTGGTCAAGTCAAAAATCAAGCCTTGTAAAATTATCGCTTGCGACATATTGTTAAGATATCTTTACCCAAACAATATCGTTGACGATATTTTATTAAAGAGCGTTAAGAATGAGATATTATCGTTTGCGATATTATTTGGTTTTTATAATTTTGCATCAAAATAAGAAATATAATAGAATTTAGAATATGGAAACAATTTACGATTTTAAAGCACTCACAAATAAGGGTAAGGAATTAGATTTCTCACAGTTTAAGGGAAAGGTTTTACTTATTGTCAATACAGCAAGTAAATGTGGTTTTACTCCACAATTTAAAGGTCTGGAAGAACTGAACCAAAAATATAAAGAAAAAGGACTAGTTGTAATAGGTTTCCCATGCAATCAGTTCGCCCACCAAGATCCGGGAACTGATGATGAGATTAGCAGTTTCTGCCAAATCAATTATGGAGTGACTTTTCAGATTATGAAGAAAATAGATGTAAACGGAGAGAATGCAGATCCTGTCCTCAAATTTTTAAAGAAGGAAACAGGTGGATTCCTTTCCGATGCCATCAAGTGGAACTTTACCAAGTTCTTGATATCCAAGGATGGTAAGACAATCAAGCGTTATGCTCCTGTTACAGCTCCTTCCAAGTTGGAAAAGGAAATAGAAATTATGTTGGAGGCTTAACTATAGGTTCATATAATTAATTATAAACTTCAGTATTAGCTCTGTGCCCATTTCTATTTGGCAAACAGACTGATACTGAAGTTTTTGATTTCTTTTTAATGCCTTTTGGTATTCTTTATACCATATTTAATACTTTCTTATAATAATTTCAGAATTGCCACATAACCACCCGCTCTAGCCAGTCTGATAGGTAGAAGTTTTTCACTTTTAATCTTGATGGTCTTATGCTCACAATCTGTGGCTTTAACATTTGCTTTCTTCCCATCTTTCCAGTACTCAAGGCTATAGTTGCCAGCTGGAAGAAAGCTCAAATCAATGCTGATGGTACGCTCTTTGCTGTTATTAAGTATACCCAAGAACCATTCATCACCACTTTTTTTAGCAAGAGCAACGTAAGTTTCAGGGTCACCACCTAAAAAGCGAATATCATCCCAAGTGGTAGGGACTACCTGCAAGAAGTCTTCTCCTACTTGACCATATACATTGTCAGGATGGTCACAGAAACACATAAAAGGACTTTCATAAATGACGAACTTTGCAAGTTCTGCAGATCGGGTGTTGGAGACTAAAGTAGGAGATTGACATTTGAACTGCTCTTTAGTCACATTGAGAAATCCGCCTGGAGTATAGTCCATCTGGCCTGCGAGTAGGCGTGTATAGGCCAATTTTACATTGTGCTCTGGAGTAACTTTTTCCGACCATTTATAATTTTCATTGCCTAAAACCCCTTCACGGGTAAGCATGTGAGGATAGGTGCGTTCTATTCCATCAGGTTTATAGGCTCCATGTAGGTCAAGCATAAGTTCGTTTTCTGCAGTAGCCTTAATGATACGTCGGTACCAGTTCACCATATCTTGATCGTCACGGTCCATGAAATCTATTTTCACGCCTTTTACTCCCCATTTGTGGTACAAGGGAAAGGCTGTCTTGTATTGGTCATTGTTATTTGCATCTTCACACCTCATCCAAAGCCAGATGTCTACATTCTTTGAGTTGGCATAGCTGATGAGTTCCGGCATGTTCAGTTGTGGAGCTACTGCTGTGACATCAGCTTTCGGCTCATTATATGGTCCATACCATGTCCAGTCGATGAGCATGTATGGCCATCCTTCTTTTGCTGCAAAGTCAATATATTGTTTGATTACATCCTGTTCCATTTTGATTTCAGCACTCCACCAGTGGTCCCATGCAGACATACCAGGCTTAATCCATGCGGTGTTTTCCAACACGCAGTCTGGGTTCAGCGAACGGATAATCTCACTTTCAATGAATTTCCCAGGATTGTGACCTACCATGATTACACGCCAGGAACTGTTCACCTCCTCGTCAAAACGTGCTTTTACACCATTTTCATCTTCTCCCCAAATAGGGGTCAATTTAGTGTCGAGCATCTGAAAACCATTTTTGGCATCAGTGCTTCGTCCCAAATAGAATGCTGGGAAATTGTCCATATTTGCCTCTGTCAGTGCCAACCAGTTGTCATTGTCAATTTTGATAAGCCCAGGAAGGCCAGCATGAATGTCTGTTTTAATCTCTTTTACTTGAGTCTTGATGAATTCGCCTTCTTGTGATGATTTGTAACTTTTACCATCGTCTGCATAAGCAAAGTCTGGAATCCAAAGATAAGATTGTTCAGGAACAGCGTAACCTGTCAACTCCTTCATAATCTCTCGATTTCCTAATACAGGTATCCCATATAAAGTATAGCGGAAGGCAACTCCATCATCCATCACACGGAAAGCAACGTCCATTCTTCGATATTCGTCACTTTTTTCTTTCAAATGTAGCACCAATTCATTATATGGCACACGGCATTCAGCATGCTTGTTGCGTACGATTGGAGTCCATTCTTCCACACCTGCTTTAATAATGGCATTATTGGTTACAGTAAAATTGCCTTTCATGTCAGTCTCCCCTTTTAGTTGGAACCCCATAGGCGATGTTCCTATAAGAGTTTTCCCATCAAGACTAACAGAATAAGTTAGTGTCTCTTGGTTGCAGACTTGCAATGTGATGTGTCCGTCAGGCGACTGAATAGTATAGTCTTGTGCTATTACCATGTGGCACATAAATGACATTATGCAGACTAAGGTGAGAATGTGTTTTTTCATGCTCTATTATTCATTTCTAGTTTAACATTACAAAGTTACAAAAAAACTTCAATCTTGAGTAAAAATAACATGAATTCGATATTTTTCACCCACCTTGCTGATTTTATCATCTAACTATCCGGTAGTATTTTTTTAAGATGATAAATGCTCTTATATTCAGGGCTCATTTGTTATTTCTTGATTTTTCTTATCTTTGCAAAAAAGTTAATGTGAATTATGGCATATAGTGGGCATTACATTCTACATCAGGCAACTCCTTTTGAACTGGAGGGAATCTCTTTTGTGGAGAGTGTCTGTTTTCCGGAGTCAGAGGCTGCTTCTTGGGAATCTTTATCAGAAAGGATAAAGGTTTTTGGCAAACATTTTACGTGTATGCTTAGCGAAGAACGAGTAATAGGTTATGTGGCTGGATTGGTGACAGATGAGTGGAATCTTACCGATGAAATGTATGGGAATCCTTCCATGCATAATGAGAAGGGCAAGTGGCAGATGATTTTCAGTGTTGCCACTCTTCCAGAATATCAAGGTAAAGGTGTTGCTTCAGAATTGATGAAAGCCTTCATAGCTCAGGCACGTGAAGAAGGTAGGGATGGTGTGGTTCTTACTTGCAAGGAAAGTATGGTGCGTTTTTACAGTAAGTTAGGTTTTGTAAATGAAGGTGTTTCTGCATCAACCCATGGTGGTGTTGTATGGTACCAGATGCGTCTCTTCTTGAAGACTGCGGTTTATTTTGCTGGTTCTATCCGTGGTGGAAGATCGGATGCCACTCTGTATAGACGCATCATTAAGCATATACAGAAAAAAGCAGTGGTGCTGACCGAACATGTCGGCAGCAGTAAACTGGAACTCAAAGAACAGGGTCGGGATAAGGATGCTAAAATATATGAGCAGGATACAGCCTGGCTTCGCGAAAGCGACTTGCTTATCGGTGAGTGTACTTGCCCGTCACTGGGAGTTGGATACGAATTAGCTTATGCCGAACGTTTCAATAAGCCTTGTTATCTTTTCTATAATAAGACCAAGACCCAGTTGTCTGCCATGCTGACTGGGAATTCTTATTACCACATTTATCCTTATGAAGACCCTGAAGAAATATTCACGATTTTGGATAAGATATTGTAACTATGAAATAGTCCTAAAGAAATAGTTCAGCCTTGGAAAACAAACGAGCTTTCCCTCCTACCAGGGTCCTTCCTTTCAATTGTTTGCAGTAGAGTTCCCCTCCTCTGGCTGAAGCTTGGTAGGCTGTAATTTCTACCTTATTCAAAGCCTTTGCCCAGTAGGGGATAATGTGACAGTGCCCACTTCCGCAGACTGGGTCTTCGTGGATACCTACTTTAGGAGCAAAAGAACGTGAGATACAATCATATTCCTTTCCAGGTGCGGTGACATGAAGCAGGGAGCCGGGCAATCTCAGCAAATCTTTATCTTCTGGATTCATACAACGTACTGCCTGTTCATCATCTAGGATACAAAGCAGGTCACGCCCCATGTAGGCTTTGAAAGGTCTGACTCCTATGACGGATTCCATCTCATCTGTCACGGGGATTTCCTTCAAAGGATAGGTTGGAAAATCCATCTCATAAATATCTCCTTTCCTGGTAACCTTCAGTTTCCCAGCCAAGGTGTTAAATATGACTTCATCTTTTTTTTCATATTCATTTAAGATGACAAACCCTGTACCAATAGTTGCATGACCGCATCCGTCTATTTCCTGGGTAGGGGTGAACCATCTCAAGTGGTAGGACCCCCCTTCTTTGACGGCAAAGGCTGTTTCACTCAGGTTGTTCTCCCGAGCTATGCTCATCATGAGTTCGTCGGGAATCCATTCTTGCAAGACACAGACAGCAGCGGGATTCCCTTGAAATGGCTGGTCTGAAAAGACGTCGACGATAAACTGTTTCATCTCTTTTGTTTCGTAGCGCAATATGTTACGATGCAAAGATATATTATTTTGATTAGCTATGTTTCGTTATTTCATAAATAATAACCTGTTAAGAGTGCAATCTTTTGGAAAATATCGTATTTTTGCAGCCGGAAAAAAGAAAAGAGCAAATGGAATACCTGCCCAAAGACCCTGCCATATTAGTATCCAGTATAAATATGTTGCTGCGTGATGAGGAATTTGATTCCCTGGAATCACTCTGTTACAGCTTTAACACTATTCCTGATGAGGTGAAGGCGTATCTGAAGCCTTTTGGTTATGTCTACAGCGAAGAACAGAGGCAGTTCCGTCCCGATGGTTTTGATGAAGTTAAAACCCCACAATCATGATTTCAAGAGCCAGCATAGAATCGGCTTATTGCTTCTTCCATCAGAAACAGCGGGTGTATCAGTATTCCACCATGGAATGGCAGAAGGATGACATAGAGGTTGCCATAGGTGAATATGTGGATCAGATGGACGAAGAACTCTATGAGTATCTTTCTAAAGGTAATCCTGACTATTTGTTTAATCATGAGACCTTCGGAAATGAATTGCAGCATGCAGTACAAGAACTGGACAAACTAATGGAAAGATAAGAATCTCTAAATATTTGTAATCCTCTGAAGTTATTTATTTTACAACTAACTTGTCTTCTATCATGCGTTCCATATACGACTGAATAAGAGCCTTCAGTTCTGTTTCAAGGTTTTTCTCTACATTTCCCGTGGTCCCAAGTAAGTTGTTTTTAAGGAACCAGTCTTTCTTGAAATTGTAGATGCCTTTCATGACACTTTCTTCAGAAAAGAAGATGACATAGTCACCTTTGGCATAGAAATACATGCCATTGTTGTTCCCAACCATCCATGTTTCATGGCTCGGTGTACTAAAAAGGTCTACACCAAATGCCACATAAGGTTTGTCATATCCTAGATAGTTTAGGATAGTAGGCATGATATCTATATGTTGGGCTATGGAAGGATAGACTCCAGGCGTCATTTCCTGCGATGGGTCAAAGAATATGATAGGAGAGCAAACCAGCCCCAGTTCTGTTTGGTACTCCGGATAAGAAGACATATTCGTATGGTCGGATGTAAGGACGAAGATCGTATTGTCATACCATGGCTGTTCTTTGGCAGTCTGAAAGAACCGTTCCAGTGCATGATCGGTGTAGCGGATACATTTGTGCATGATATTGTCATCGCCTGGTTCATCTATATAGATGTCTTTGTAACGATCTGGCACTACATATGGATGATGTGAGCTGGCAGTGAAGACAGAGGTCATGAAAGGTTGTTTCATCTCGTTCATCTTTAGTGCATAGAATTGAAGGAATTCTTCATCCCAGATAGCCCACATGCCATCGAAATCTTGTTCTCCATTGAACCGTTTATCCTCATCATATTCTGTACGACCAAAATAATCGTCATAACCTGAAGTCTTGGCAAAGGCTTCAAATCCCATAGAACCATTTTCTGCGCCGTGGAAGAAAGCTGAATAATATCCAAATTTCTTAAGTTCGCCAGCTATGCCACTTACAGCATTCATGGAAGCGGGTGTCAGTATGAAAGGTTCTATGAAACGGGGGATACTAGATAGGATGGAAGGCATGCCATCCACACTTTTCCTCCCGTTGCAGAAGGTATATTCAAACGTTGCTGAATGTTGCATCAGGGAATCCACAAATGGAGTATAGCCTTTATATCTTCCACCATCAAGCGTTTTATTGTATGCTCCAATATACTCTCGTCCAAAACTTTCCAGAATGAGTACAACCACATTTTTCTTTTTGGCTACAATGCTGTCGGCAGGGATGTGAACAGGGCTATAGATTGCATCCAGTTCTTCCCGAGTGAAATATTTGGGGTCTGCAAATACATTTTTGTTGATGGTCCTAATCATGGAAAATGGAGTGTTCAGCACTAAGGCAGCCTCAACAGGTTTGTTCACATACTGATTTGCATTGCTGATGGTTATGGGGCGGACAGCAGTGGTGGCACCACCACGCATTCCGCAGACGGTTATTGGAATGTAGAGACCAAAGCATAGAATATGAATGGCATAGTAAGACAGGTAATCTTTTTTATCCCAAAATTGCAGTTTACCTTTAGGCTTGACATAAAGGAAGAAAAGTCCAGCAATGAGCAAGAGACCCAATATGACCAAATACCAATGATGAGCCAGTTCCACACCAAAAACGCTTCCTAAGTTGCTTTCATGGGTAAATTCATCAAAAACAGATGAAGTGGTGCGTCTTCCTGTGTACTGAAAATAGACGGCATCTGCCAGATTCATGATGATGCATACGGAGTTGATAATTATATATAGCCATTTGGCTATGTTCTGCCAAACATCGGTTTCCTTGTAATGCAAAGGTATAAGCATCATTATAGCATAAACGGCATTGGTGTAGAGAATGGCAGAGGTGTCGAAAAGCAAGCAGCCTTTCACGACCTCAGTCCAAGATAAAGAATCAAATCCTTCTGAAAGTGCAGTCCAGTTTTCCATCAGGTAAGCCACTCTGCAGATGGCATACATTATATAGACCAATATTAGGTTACAGATAAATGCCACTGGGCTGGATATAATAGATTTTCTTAGGTTAATCAGTGCCATTATTTTATATGTTTTCTTTTTTTGTATTCAGAGATACGTTCTGCGAACTTGATTTCTTTCTTGCGCTTTCCAGGGGTGAATTCTATGACTTCTGGAATGTTTTTGCCATAGTCCTCTACTATCTTCCCATCCTTTGTTTTCACTATTCTCAAAGAGTCATATACAGCATGGGATATGGCATCATACGCAGTAAGGAGCAGGGTGTCATTCTTGCTTCTTATCTTCTGATAGTAACGGCTTCCTGAGCCAAACTTGTCGAATTTTTCATCAAATTGTATCAGGTAGTTCTTTGGAGAGAAATGGCTTACTGTGTAGATTGGAATAGCAGGTTCGCCTGTTTCCAGATGATGAGTCATTCGGGCATAGGCATGCTCATGTCCTTGAAGAACCAAGTCCACGCCATATTTCTCAGCAAGAGGGTTAAATATCCATTTTTGTATGATATTGTTATTATTGCCCCTGATGGAATAGAGAGGATGGTGGGTGAGCAGAATCTTCCATTTTGCCGTACTTTGGGCGAGTTGTTCTTCCAGCCATTTCTTTTGCGTGAACAAATAGAAAAACTCTCTATTGCTGTCTATGGCAAATAGTTGCATGTCCTTGTATCTGACCGTAAAGACTTGATTGTCTCCAATGCTGGAATCTAAAAAATAAGAATGCACCAGAGAGAACCGGTGGTCCAAATTTTGGATTACTCCCTTGAAATAGTCATGATTTCCTGTTATGGTAAGTACGGGGTGAGTCTGGCCGATGGTTCTGAAAAAAGAAAAAGCTTCTTCCCAATACTTATCCATGGGGCGTTCTATCAAGTCTCCTCCGCACACCAAAAAATCAATATCCGGATTCTTGTCAAATGCCAAGTTCAGAAGTTGGCTGGACATGCCTGATATGCTGTCTTGAACATCTCCTACGTATAGAAAGGAGGCATTGTCGTCTTTTGAATCTTGAATATGGAAACTGTACCAGTCGGAGACCTTCCCATCTGTATTTACCCGGTATTTATAACAATGTCCTGCAATTAGATTTCTCAGTCTTGCCACATAATATGCCCTTTGTCCTCCCAAGGATTTGTAAACTTCTCCTTTTGCTATGATATCAGTCTGAGTACTGTCTGTTTCATCGGATAACTCTACTTTGGAGTCATGCAGGATTGAATCACATTGCCAGCTTATATTTCTGGTAAGTCCATCCTCATTGCCGAAAGTAAGTAAGACCCTTGTTGGCATGGATGAAGCGGTGTATTCAGGTTCAGGGGGATTGTTGAACCAAATACCCCATCTGCTGTACATCCAGACACCTAAAGCTGCAAGGGCTATAAATGCCAATATGAAAATTAGTGGTTTCTTTATATTCATGAAAGTTTGTAGAACATGATCAATTAATATGGTGCAAAAATAATACTTTGATTTAGATGCAACAAAAAAAGACTGTGGAATTCTATTTCCTTTTCTTTTCGCTCAGCTTGGTAGGTGGATTTTATGTATGATGAGGCTGAATAAACTAATATATGGTAATATTATTTGTGTAAAAACCTTAAAAGTTAGTCTATTTGGAAATTTCTTCATTATTTCTTTGGTAGGAAAGCCTTTCAGGAATTATTTTTGCACAAAATATCAGAGAAAGTGCAATGGTAAACTCAAATAGTTTTAATTTACTCATAGAAAAATCAGTCAAAGAGAATTGGGATAGGCCAGCCATGACCGATTATAAAGGTGCTACTCTGCAATACAAGGATGTGGCAAGAAAGATAGAAAAGCTTCAGATTATGTTCGAGAATGCAGGAGTGGTGCCAGGTGACAAGATTGCCATCTGTGGCCGGAATAGTTCTTCATGGGCTTGTGTCTTTCTGGCTACCGTTACATACGGAGCAGTAATAGTTCCTATTCAAAATGAATTTAAGCCTGAGCAGATTTATAACATTGTAAACCATTCCGATGCCAAATTGCTTTTCCTGGGTGATGTCGTTGCACCTACATTGGATTCTAAAATGATGCCGGCATTGGAAGGCATCTTCTATTTGCCCGACTATTCTTTGATTGAGAGCCGTGTAGGTAGATTAACATATGCACGTGAGCATCTGAACGAAATGTTTGGTGAGAAATACAGGAAGTATTTCCGTCCTGAGCATGTCCACTATTATGAGGACCAGATGGAGGAACTGTGCATGATTAACTATACAAGTGGAACAACCGGTTTTTCCAAGGGAGTTATGTTGCCTTATCGTGTGCTTTGGAGCAACATGGATTTTTTAACAGAGGCCATAGGAAGTAAGCTTAAGAATGGAAGAGATGTGCTGGCCATCCTTCCCATGGCGCACATGTATGGATTAAGTTGCGAATTCCTGATGCAGTTCTGTCTTGGAAACCATCTTTATTATTTGACTCGCCTGCCAAGCCCTTCAATTATCCAACAGGCTTTTATGGATATTCGTCCTAATATCATAGTGTCTGTTCCTCTTATCATAGAAAAGATTGTACGCAAGCATATTTTCCCTTTGACCAATTCTGCACATGTACGTATGTTGTTGAAGATGCCAGGCATCAACAAAAAGCTGAAAGAACGTATCCATCAAAAGGTGATGGAGGTCATGGGTGGCAATTGCTATGAAATTTTGATTGGTGGCGCAAGCTTCAGTAAGGAAATTGAGGGATTTTTCACCAATATAAATTTTCCTATAACGGTAGGTTATGGAACTACTGAAACAGGTCCAATGATCTCATATTCAGATTATAAAGATTTCGTTCCAGGCTCTTGTGGTACGGTAGCTAAGCATATGGAATTAAAAATCCTGAATCCAGATCCTACCACCGGTGCAGGAGAAATCATCACCCGAGGAATGAATGTCATGAAGGGTTATTATAAAAATACACAGGCAACTCAAGAGGTAATAGATGCTGATGGCTGGTTCCATACCGGAGATTTGGGCACCATGAATGCTGAAGGACACTTGTTTATTTTGGGACGAATCAAAAATATGCTTCTCGGTTCCAATGGCCAGAATATTTATCCAGAGGAAATAGAAGATAAACTCAATTCCTTGGTTATGGTCAATGAAAGTCTAGTCCTCCAAAAAGGTGACAAACTTGTTGCTTTGGTAAATCCAGATCTGGAAGAAGCCAAGTCATTGGGACTCAATGAATCAGATTTGCAGAATGTTATGGAAGAAAACCGATTGGTATTGAATAGTCAGTTGCCATCATTTTGTAAGATTAGTGAAATGCGTCTTCATGATTCCGAATTTGAGAAAACACCTAAAAAATCCATCAAGAGATATCTGTACAAGGATTTGGTAAATGACTAATTTAGAGCATGAAGCATTTATCTTTTGTTAGCATTCTCTTTTTACTCTTTTTTTGTCCTTCTGCGATAAGTGCACAACAAAAATTGGTGGATTTAGTGAATCTATATATGGGGGTCCAAGGCAACAGCAATTGTGTGATTGGCCCCCAAATGCCTCATGGCTCTGTTAATCCTGGTCCTCAGACTGTCAACGGAGGGCAAGGTGGGTATAAACAGAATCAGCCTGTCCGTGGTTTTGCCCAGTTGCATGTATCAGGTTCAGGGTGGACTCGTTATGGGCAGATATTCCTTTCTCCTCAGATGGGTTTTAATGCTTTGGAAGATGGGCATGACTCAATGATTTCAGAGGAGATTGCTCGTCCATATTATTATAAGGCAAAACTTGACAGATATAATATTCTGGCAGAACTTTCTCCTAGTTTCCATAGTATAATCTACCGTTTCACTTATTTGAGCAATGGTGAAAAAACACTTCTATTGGACATGAAACATAACATTGCCCAGCACATTGCTACAGAAGTCCGTGGAACGTTCTCGGGTGGTGAAATCAAACAGATTGCACCTGGTGTGCTTGTGGGTTGGGGTGAATATGCTGGAGGTTTTGGCAGTAAAGCTCCTTACAAAGTTTACTTTGCTTTGCAGCTAGATAATGAATGTGAAGAGATAGCTGTAGTAGATAAGGGTGTAGAAGCTCTTTATGCAAAGGTCTTATTTAAAAATGAGACTCGTCAAACTTTGGTGCGTGTTGGTATTTCCATGAAAAGTGTAGAGAATGCCTTGAATTATCTGGAGAAAGAGGTTGGAAATAAGTCTTTGGAGCAAGTCTGTGCGACTTGTGAGGATACTTGGAATGACATGTTGCAACGAATCCGTATAAAGGGTGGTACGGAAGAAGCTCAACAACTGTTTTATACTACGTTTTATCACAGCTTGGTAATGCCTCATGACCGCACGGGAGATAACCCAAGGTGGGAGAGTGATATGCCTCACATAGATGACCATTATTGTGTTTGGGATACATGGCGTACAACTTATCCTCTATTGAATCTGATAAACCAGAGTTTCGTTGTTAAGACTATCAATTCTTTTATTGACCGGTATGAGCATGATGGCATGTGTACAGCCACCTTTACCAGTTCTATGGAATGGCCGGAGAATCAAGGGGGAGATGATGTTGACAACATTATAGCTGATGCGTTTATGTGTGATGTTCAAGGCTTTGATAGGCGAAGAGCCTATAATTTAGTGTTGAATAATGCATTGAATATGCGTGATAAGCAATACCAAAAGAAGGGTTGGATATCAGGAGCACATGAGATGATGAGTTGTAGTTATACATTGGAGTATGCCTATAATGATTATTGTGTTGCTGAAATAGCAAAGATGATGGGTGATGAGTCTAATCATAAATACCTGTCTGAACGTTCGTTAGGGTGGAAAAATCTTTTCAATCCAAATTTGGAGAGTCATGGCTTCAAGGGCTTCATCGGTCCAAAAGATAATGATGGGAACTGGATCTCAATAGATCCGGCTCATCGATATGGTTCATGGGTCGAGTATTTCTATGAGGATAATTCATGGGCATATACCATGTTCACTCCTGGTCATGTAGATGAACTGATAAAGTTATGCGGTGGTAAGGAGGCAATGACAAATCGTCTTCAATATGGCTTTGAAAATAAACTTCTAGGTCTGAATAATGAACCTGAGTTCTTAGCTCCATACTTGTTTGTTCATTGTGGTCATCCCGAAATGGCAGCAAACTATGTATCAAGACTTCGGGATTCACTGTATTCTTTAAAGGATGGATATCCCGACAATGAGGATAGTGGAGCCATGGGGGCGTGGTATGTGTTTTCTTCTATAGGATTGTTCCCCCATGCAGGACAAGGTTTTTATTACCTTATTCCACCTAAATTTGATGATATCTCTTTATCTATGGAGAATGGGAAAGCCTTACGTATTGTTACAGTAAAATCGGATGAAGGGGCTAAGTTGATAGACCATGTGACTCTAAATGGAGTTCGTTTGGATTCATACACGGTTAGCTATAAGAATATTAAAAATGGTGCTGAATTGATATTCTACCTTAAGTAGAATTAGCAATCAGCACCTAAATATAAGATTCCAATAGATATAATCTTCAACAGATTTCTTTCTTCTTAATGCGCTTTTGGCATGGTTGAAAAATAGTGATGTCCACTACCTACTTTATAGATTTTACAACCATTTGAGAATCCTTGGTAAGAACTTCCTGATACCTTATTCACTTTTTTCTTCCCATCGTAAATAGTGGTCTTTTCGTCTTTGACTGGAATATAGACAGTAGCGGTTGTGCCTGTTGGTACGGTTAAGTCTATTTCTGTTTGGGCATTAGAGTATCTCACTTCTACTTCAATATCTCCATATGGAGTCGGCTTTGTCGCCTTCACCCAATCTAAATCTTCGACTTGTTGAGGCTCGATGAAAAAATGTTGATAACCTGGTGACTGAGAGTCGGGTTTGATTCCTGCCAAAGCTTGGTAGAACCATGTACCTATTCCATTATAACAGTTGTGAACTCTACTGCGTTCTCCATCCCAAGATTCCCATGTGGCGGTAGCGTCATTAGCTATCATATAAAGATAACCTGGATAGTCTGGTTGTCTTAGAATCTCTGCCATTAGGTTGGCTTTCTTGTTGTCAATGGTCCACTGTGTAAAAATAGGAATACCAAAAAGTCCAGTGGCAATGTGGGTGTTATATTTACCATAGGAGTCGCTCACCAGTTTGTCTACAACTTCGTTGTAAAGATAGTCTGGTACAACCCCAGCCAGCATAGCATAGGACATGTCAAGGGGTGTTCCATTGCCATAGGTATGACTTTCCGGATGGTAATATGTTTTGTGGATGCTTTCATTAACAGCCTTACGCCTGTTGTCATAGAATAGAGCATCTTCGTCATGGTTTAGTATTTTTGCAATACTGGTCATATCCTTCAGGCAATCGCTTATGAAGCAGTTATTACTTAATAGTATAGACTCTCCTTCAATATCCACACCTTTGGGAGCCAGCCAGTCGCCTAAGAACCAAAACCGGTTTTTAGTATTAGGCCAAGGCTGAAGCAGATTGTCCACGGAGTATTTTTCAACATAACTGAGCCAGAGTTTCATGTTTTGGTAGAAACGTTCAAGAGGGCGTTTGTCGGCATAGTTCAGGTAGGTTCGCCAAGGTGCCTTGATGATAAAGCCACACCAATAAGGACCTCCACCTCCTTCTCCTGCTGGCGCCACATGAGGAATTGATCCTTCTTCATCCATAACGTCACTCCATGCTGTAATCCAGTTCATGTAGGTTGGTGCCACATTATACATAGTCTGAAGTGCCATGGTAGATGAGTTCCCGTCGCCTCCATATCCCATTCGCTCCAGGTGAGGGCAGTCTACCATATAACCTGAAAAGGTGAGGCATTGCATGGTGTAGTGAATCAAATCGTGTACCTTATTCAGGCGCTCGTCGGAGCAGGAGAATGATGAAGCCTCATTAGTATCCAGCCCTGTAATAGGAATTGCCGTCGCATTTGTCACAGCAGGTGTAGTGATTCGTACGTACCTGAATGTATGGGTGTGGAACTTGTTGCTGAAGTTTTCTTTCTCCTTTCCACAGGCAATATAGATATCCCCTGGATCTTCCTTTTCCTGAGGCTTGAAGCGTTCCCCTGCTGGAATGTAGTCGGTATAGTCTATTCTTACTTCTTGTCCTTTTTCCAGTCCTTCAAATTCAATAGAGAGTTGTCCTGTGACATTCCGTCCGAAATCTAGTACGATGGAGCTGTCAGTTTTTTCGATGATAGTTTGATACTTTAGGATTGCTCCATAATGATTGCCCTCGAAAAGTTGTGGGGTAGCTTTCATGCCTTTCACCTCAACAACCTTGGCTGGATGCCATGCAGAAGTGAAAACTGCATCGTACTTTTCACCACCGAAGCGCAAAGGTCTCCACGTTCCCGTATAGGTATAAGGACTGGCAGAGGCGAGCCAAGAACCATCAGTAGATGCAATAGTTTCCCATGTCCCATTTTTCAGTTGGTCTATCTCTGCTTTCACCAGTGGTCCTTCGTACTGTGCACCAAAAGTTGTAGTTCTGTACCATCCTCGTCCAGTTTCCAGTGATATGGTGTTTTTCCCCTCATGGATGTAGTCGGTGATGTCATAAGTGACGATAAGGGAATGTCTGTCAAGTTGAGAAATGGCTGGTTGCAATGGGATATTTCCCACTTTCTTTCCATTGACCAGCAAATTGTGGTATCCTAAAGAGTTGACATGGGCAAAAACTTTTTCTGATGTGCCTGATAGGACTATCTCTTTCTCAAAGACAGGGGTTGTGATGTCCCCATATTGTTCATCCATACCAATATATTCACCTTTCATGCCATTTAATATGCCGACAGCAAAGGGTTCGATATTGCTCCACTCAGAACAGCGGTTCTGATTATCCCATGTGCGTACGCGCCAATAGCATAATTGGCGTTCCTGTAGTGGTCGTCCTTTATAGGTTATCATCACTTGATTGGCAGACAATGTTTTTCCCGTTGACCAGAGGTCTGCGTGTCCTTTTGTCAATTCCAGACTGTCGCTGGATACTTGAATTTCGTAGGCAGACTGTGATGCTCCTAATATCTTGGATTCATTTTTCCAGCTGAAATGGGGAGTGGTGGAATCTATTCCTAAAGGTCTTTTTAGATTCTCACAAAGTAAGGCATAGGGTGTCAAGTCATTATTTTTAGCTAAAAGCTGCGTAAATGTACCTTCCCCCAATATTAACAAGAATAGGACTCCTATGAACTTTTTCATCTTTTCTTAGTTTGTTGTTACTAATCACCTGCATTCTAAAAAATGAGATGCATCTTTGAGTACAAATTTAGGGAAAAAACTACAAATAACATAAAAACCATATTTATTAATTAAAAAAATTGTATTTTTATGTCTGCAATAATTAAAAGAGATATTTATTATCATGATAGAAACCGCCGATGAAGTGCTCGAGGGCATGAAAATGCTTGAGAATGAAGAACAACGAGATGTTTTAATGAAATTCTTTCGGACTGGAAAGGGTGAATATGGTGAAGGTGACAGGTTTCTGGGATTAAAAGTCCCTGAAACGCGTATGTTTGTGCGTCAGGCTCGCAACTTGTCTTTAGGTGAGGTTCAGAAACTCATTGATTCACCTTGGCATGAGGCTAGGCTATGTGGCTTTCTCATCTTGGTCGATCAATATAACCGGAAGGGATTATCAGAAAGTAAACGTGAAAGTTTAGTTCAGTTTTATCTAAAAAATGCGAAGAAGGCCAACAATTGGGACCTTGTGGATTTGAGCTGCTATAAGTTACTGGGTAGATGGCTTGTCCAGTCAACTTGTCCTTATGAGGAGAAACTAGCGGTTATGGACAGGCTGGCAGAGAGCGATAATCTTTGGGAACAGCGTATTTCCATGGTGTCCACAATGGCTACGCTGATAAATGGAGATACTTCATATACTAAAAGATATGCTGAGTTTCATATTCATCATCCTCACGACCTGATGCATAAGGCCGTAGGTTGGTTGTTGCGTGAAATGGGAAAAAGGTGTGGAATGGACGAATTACGTGATTTCCTTAGTGAACATGCCCATGAAATGCCACGTACAGCTTTGCGCTATGCTATTGAAAAGATGGAAAGTGATGAAAGATTATATTGGATGAAGCGATGAGACGAAAGATATATCAGGAAAACACTAAATAGATACTTTGGTTAATCATTCCACTTATTTTATAATTCTATGAAAAGGACAGTTTCTTTATTTTTCTTTCTTGTTTCATTCCTGATGGGAATGGCTCAAGGCATTACAGAAAAAACGAACTTGAGAAATGAGGTAGAAAAGGAGGTTAAAGAAAACATCTTGGCTTTTTGGCTGAAAAATGCTTCTGACCCGTATGGTGGCTTTTATGGGGTAATATCACGAGAGGGAAAGGGGAATCATGATGCTCCTAAAGGAGCTGTTCTTGGAGCCCGGATACTGTGGACGTTCTCCTCTGCCTACCGGATTTATGGCTATAGTGACTATAAGGCACTGGCCGACCGTGTGCAGCAGTATTATATAGAGCATTTTATAGATAAAATACATGGTGGTGTTTTTTGGACAGTGACCTCGGATGGTTATGCCGATCAAGATATAAAGCAAACTTATGCCCATGCCTTTGCCATCTATGGCTTAGCTGAACATTTCAAGGCTACTGGTGATGAGAGGAGTTTGAATGCTGCTATTGGCATCTATCGGACAATAGAAGAGAAGGTGCATGACCATAAGAAAGGGGGCTATCAAGAGGTATTAGCCCGTGATTTCTCCAAGGTAGGGAGGACAGGAGTGGATGGCAGGCAAGGACCTACCAAGACCATGAATACTCATATTCATTTACTTGAGGCCTATACTACTTTGTATAAAGTTTGGCCCAATGAGGCTTTACGTGAAAACCTGAAAGAACTGATCGGCATACTGGAAAGTAAATTATATAATCCGAAGACAGGCCATTTGATTCTTTACTGTGATGATGATTGGAATTCACTGGCAGAAGCTGATTCCTACGGGCATGATATTGAAACTTCTTGGCTGCTTTGTGAGGCTGCTGAGGCTTTGGGTGATGAAGCAGTCATAGCTCGTATTAGAAAACAGGCTTTGAAGATGGTCGATGTGTCCATTAAGGAGGGGCTTAATTCGAATGGTTCCATGATTATGGAGAAGAACGCTAAAGGACTTGACCGGAACATGCAATGGTGGCCTCAGTGTGAGACAGTGATTGGTTGTATCAATGCTTGGCAGATTACAGGTGAGCGTAAGTATTTTGACCAGGCTGTGAAGACGTGGCATTTTATCCAGGATTATTTTGTGGATAAGGAATATGGAGAGTGGTACCGTAACCTCACGGAAGATTTCAAACCTGTACTTTCAGATCCTAAGGGAAGTATCTGGAACTGTCCTTATCACAACGGTCGTATGGGGTTTGAGCTGTTGCTTCGCTTGACGGAGCAAACCGTGCATTCAGAGGTCATGGCTTGGAGCAACATCACAGGAGTCAGGCTCGATGGTGAACTTATCGATTTTGAATCTGCTCTGTGTGTGGGTACTCCTGGAGCAGAGATAGAGAAAACGGGGCGTGAACGTCAGCAGAACGTGAAGTATCGTCGTGAAGACCTTACGCAGATTGTGGATATTCCACTGCACGGGGCACACTTCCATCAGGAGGTGACCGATTTGAATGAATCTCAGGTAAGGATAAAACTCCAGGTTGAGGCCGATGAGACTTTAAAGGAAGGTGCTTTCTTCAGCATGGCTTTTGCCCCTAAATATTATAAGGAAGCTGTCATTAAGATTTCCGGTAAGAAGGTCACGGTCAGTGCAAAAGAACGGAACTTGACCTTGCTTTTTAACCGGAATGTAAAAGCTCAGGTACGAGAGGAGCAAGGAGATAAGTTACTTTATGTCACCCTGCTACCTAGTTTGAAGAAAGGCCAGAAAGCAGATTTGGAAGCTTTGCTTACCGTGGATGGTACTCGGCATCATGAAACAGCCCACATCAGTCTGGACACTACCAAACCGGGTGCACGGTTTACAGGCTTCGGTGGAAACTTCCGTCTGCAGAACCCCAAGACGGACCCAGAGGTGATAGATTATTGCCTGAAGAACATGCGGGTAGCTATGGGACGTGTGGAGTTCCCTTGGGCTTCTTGGGATAGAGGTGGAAAGGATGACCCTCATGTAAAAGAAAGTGCACAAATGGCAGCTCGTTTGAAAGAAATAGGCATGCCCGTAGTGGTAAGTTGCTGGTTCCCTCCTCAATGGGCATTGGTAGAGGGCTTGAAACGTGGAAGCGGTGGAGTAGCTGCCTTGCGTCTGGAGCCTTCAAAGAAGGACCGTATCTATGACTCCATGGTTTCCTATCTGGTGTTCCTGAAAGAGGAATGTGGGGTAGAAGCCGATTATTTCTCCTTCAACGAATCCGATATCGGCATCGATGTATTTCATACCCCACAGGAGCATTGCGATTTCATCAAAGAGTTTGGAGCGAAGATGGCCGAACATCATCTGGCTACAAAAATGTTGCTTGGTGATAATAGTGATGCTACCACGATAGACTTTATTTCCCCTGCTTTAAAAGATAAGGATGCGCATAAATATATCGGAGCCGTGTCATTCCATTCCTGGAGAGGATGCGATGATGAGACCTTGAAGCGTTGGCATGAGGCTGCCCAAAGTATTAATGTTCCACTTATTGTAGGTGAGGGAAGTACGGATGCGGCAGCGTGGCGGTATTCTGCCATTTTCAAGGAATCTACCTTCGCTTTATATGAGATAAATCTTTACACCAGATTGTGTGCCATCTGCCAGCCGTTGAGTATTCTGCAGTGGCAGCTTACAGCGGATTATTCTTTGCTGCAGGGTGATGGTATCTTAGGGGATAACGGGCCGTTGAGACCTACCCAGCGTTTCCACAACTTACGTCAGTTGGCCTTAACTCCTGCCGATGGCTTTGCTACTCCGTTGACCGTGGATAAGGATAATATAAACCTGGCTGCATTCTATAATAAGGCTCAAGGTAAGGGTGCCGTGCACATTGTCAATAATGGAGCTTCTTGTAAGGCAGAGATTACCGGACTGCCTGCTACTGCTGAAAAAGCCCTGGTTCTGGTCACTAATTCACATCAGAATGCTGAAGCTCAGCAAGTGGTGGTAGAGAAGGGATGTGCTGTGGTAGATATGCCGGCTGAAAGTTTCATTACCCTCTTATTTTAAAAGTAAAGACTTAACCTCATAACAGAACAACCTATGAACGTGAAACAAATATTTTTGTTGGGTGCCACAGTATTGTCTGTTGTCTGCTCTGCACAAACCATCACTGGTCAGTATGAGATTTCAAAAGTTCCTGAGTGGGCTAAGAATGCAGTATTTTATCAAATCTATCCACAGACTTTCTGTGACTCGGATGGGGATGGAATAGGCGACTTGCAGGGCATCATCAGTAAGCTGGATTATGTGAAAAGTCTGGGAGTGGATGCAATCTGGTTTAATCCGTTCTTCGATTCTCCGTTCAACGATGCAGGCTATGATATTCGTGATTACTATAAGATTGCACCACGGTACGGAACGAATGAAGATGCCCGGCAGCTTTTTGAGGAAGCTCATAAGCGGGGCATGCATGTGATTTTTGATTATGTAGTCAGCTATACAGCTATCGATAACCCCTGGTTTGTGGAGTCGCAGAAACAGGAGAAGAACAAGTATTCCAACTACTATATCTGGACAGAAACCAACTGGGTGGACCCTCCTCGTGAGTTTGCTGGTTCTTTCATAAAGGGGTATGGTCAGCGTAATGGACAGTTCATGCGTAATTTCTATTGGTGCCAGCCTGCCTTGAACTTCGGATTTGCTAATCCAGACCCGGAGCAGCCTTGGCAGTTGCCTACCAACCATCCCGACGTGCTAGCCATGCGTGAGGACTTGAAGAACGTGTTGAGATACTGGATGGACATGGGAGCCGATGGCTTCCGTGCCGATATGGCTGGAGCCCTGGTAAAGACTCGTAGGGTAAGAGGAAACGAGCAGTTCTTCAATACGAATGAGAACGAGACAAAACTCTTCTGGCGGGAAATCCGTCAGCTGCTGGAGAAGGAATACCCACAGGGATTCATGGTGGCTGAATGGTCCTATCCAGCCGATGCTCTGGACAACTGTTTCCATGTGGATTTCTTCCACTGGTTCAACGGCTATAATGATTTGTTCCAGAAAGAGAGTTGGCGAATCCTGAATGGGGTAAGTGAGGGCCATAGCTATTTCGATGCTGAAGGAAAAGGAGACATCACTGCCTTCTTAAAGAGCTACATGGATCAGTATGAGAAGACAGTGGGGAAGGGCTATATCAGTCTGCCTCTAGGAAACCACGATAATGCCCGACTGGGAAATCATCGTACCGATAAGGAACTGGAGATTATCTATGCGTTCGGGTTCACCATGCCTGGAGTGCCATTCCTTTATTATGGAAACGAAATAGGCATGAAGCAGTTGCCTAACGACTGGCCTCAGGTGGAGGGTGCTTATCAGCCTAGAAACGGGGCTCGCACACCGATGCAGTGGACTTCAGGGAAGAACCTGGGTTTCTCCACGGGAGCTGCTGAGAAACTGTATCTACCCGTAGACCCATCACCCGATGCTCCTAATGTGGAGGCTCAGGAGAAAGACCCTAACTCCCTGCTGAATAAGACCAGGAAACTGATAGCCCTTCGTCATAATGAACCGGCACTGGCCAACTATGCAGAGTTTGTGCCTATCTATCCTTCAGCCGATGAAAAGCATCCGTCACCTTCCATCTATCCGTTTGTCTATGCTCGTGCAGCAGGAAATGATGTGGTACTAGTCATGCTGAATCCTAAAGCTGAGGCTCAAGATGCCACCTTCCCTGTGAATGTGAAATACAAGAAGACGCAGTTGCTTGCAGGTGATAAATTTGAGATTCGTCAGGATAAGAAGACGGGTAACATGACGGTTCGCATGCCAGCTACTTCCTATGCCATTGTGAAGTTGCAAGGTGCAAAAATAAAATAGGTTATATTACATTCCAAACTGAATAAACAGACTGAATCCCATGAAAAAGTTACTAATTACTCTTACGGCAGTCTTTTTTGCTGCATTTGCCCAAGCTCAGGGGCTGCGACTGAATCCATTGGAGTATTTTGAGCGCCAGGGCGTGAATGTCTTGGTCTTCAGCAATAGTTTCAATGGTGGTTTCAATGATGAGAAGAATTCCGGCATTGAAATCATCCATCATGGCGTGCGTACCGTGCAAGGGGGTGCAGTGCGCTTGAACCACACTCCGGAACAGTGGGATTTAGTGCCCACCCTTACCGGCAGGAAAGTAGATGCTGTCCATAATTCCATAGAGGTGGGGCTGCGTTACGAAGATTACGACTTCAACAGTAGGGTTGTGGTTACGGGTAAGGGTGATGCCGTGGAAATCAGTGTCTATCTGGATAAGCCTGTGCCTGATGCCATAGCTGGAGAAGCCGGATTTAATCTGGAGTTTCTTCCTTCACAGTATTGGTTGAAGACCTTCCTGATGGACGGTCGTCTGAACCGCTTCCCACGCTATGCTGCCAGTGAAACCGCTACCCGTCCCAATGCAGAGAAAGCCAAGCAGTTTAAGGGCTTTAAAACGTATGATGATAGGGGAACCGACCGGTTTATAGACCCTTTACCTCTGGAGAAGGGGCATACGTTGCTCATGGCAATGGATGATCCGGAGCGAATGATGAAAGTAAGCAGCAAGGACCTGGAATTGGAGCTTTACGATGGACGTATTCTGGCTCAGAACGGATGGTTTGTCCTGCGTAGTATCTTGCCTGCAGGAAAGACAGGAAAGGTGCTGACATGGACGGTAGAACCTCATGCCATCCCGGGTTGGGTGCGGGAACCAAACATAGGCTTCTCCCAGGTGGGATATGTGCCAGAGCAACCTAAAGTGGCTGTCATAGAACTGGATAAGTCGGACCATGTAAAGCCAGTGGCCTCTCTTTTCCGCATTAAGGAAGACGGGAGTGTGGAAGAGGCTTTCCAGGGAGAAGTAAAGACTTGGGGCACTTATTTCAAGTATAATTATGCGAAGTTCGATTTCTCATCCGTTCGTCAGCCGGGTATTTATTATATTCAGTATGGGGAGCAGAAGACCAATAATTTCCTTATCGATGAGCATGTGTACGATAAGATTACCGATGCCACCACCGATGTCTGGATTCCTATTCACATGAACCATGTAGCGGTAAACGAGGGTTATCGGGTTTGGCACGGTGAACCGTTCAAGGAAGGGTATCTGCAAGCCCCTCCTAGTGATCATTTCGACTTGCACAGGCAGGGTGAAAAGACGGAAACGAAATACCAGCCTTATGAACTGATTCCGGGTCTGAATGTAGGTGGTTTCTTCGATGCAGGAGATTTCGATATAGAAACGGGTGCGAACGTCAATGTGGTGATGGACTTGGTACGTGCATGGGAACTGTTCCATTCCCAGCGTGATGAAACCTTTGTGAGTGAGCAGCAGCGTTACGTGGACTTGCACCGTCCCGATGGCACTCCAGATATCCTGCAGTTCATTGAGCACGGCACACTCAACCTGGTGGCTCAGGCAGAGCAGATAGGTCACATGGCCTCCACGCTTTCTAATTCCGTGCTGGACAACTACCATCATCTAGGCGATGCGGCTTCTATTACCGATGGGCTGCATTACGATCGCACCTTGAAGCCTTACGAGGTATCGGCCGATGGCAAATCCAGTGGTACCCCGGATGATATGTGGGCCTTCACCACCCGCAGTGCTTTCCTGGATTTCCGTGCTGCTACCATGTTTGCAGCAGCCAGCAGAGCCTTGGAGGGTTATAATGATAATTTGTCCAGACGGGCCCTCATCCAGTCTAAACGTCTGATGGAAGAAGCTTCTGCTCTGATGTCAGAAAATGCCCGTCCGAATGTGATGGGTGGAATGGCTACCAACCTGCAGCTTTATGCCGCTACGCATGAGCAGCATTATCTGGAGAGCTTTAAGGCTCAAATCTGGAAAGTTTTGGATGAAAATGCCGTAAACAACATGCAGACGGCCTTAGATGCGGTTCCATATATGGACAGTGCCTACAAGCAGCGACTCCGTCCGTATGTGCAGAAATATCAGGAGTACATTCGTAGTTTCGATACGGACAACCCATACGGAGTGCCTATCGGTTTGGGCAACTGGGCCGGAAGTGGGGCTGTAGTGGGTTTTGGAACCACCATCTGCTTTGCCTATCTTTATTACCCCGATATCATTCAGAGGGCTGATATTTACCGTGCAGCTAATTGGATTTTCGGTTGTCATCCTTACCACAATTATTCCTTGGTGGCAGCTGTGGGAGCGGCTCGTCCGAAAGCTGTATTCTACGGGAACAACAGAGCCGATTTCTCCTTCATCCCAGGAAATGTGGCTCCCGGATTGCTCTTCCGTCAGCCAGACCATTTTGAGAACTACGACGATTGGCCTTTCCTTTGGGGACAAAATGAAGGAACCATCGCTGGAAATACTCAATATGTCATCTTTGGTTCCGTGTTTAAGAACTTAGTCTCCCAACACGCACCAACGGATTAACGGTATGCGCTTAATTATTTCATACAATAATGGGGAAAGGGTAAAGACAGCAATTGTTAGAATCAAATACATCAGCACAGGTGGCAGTTGGGTATAGACTTTCATGGTATAACCTAAGCTCGCAATTACCAGGTAGTGTACCACATAGATGCCAAAACTGCTGCGCGTCATATAGCCAGCAAAGGCATTTGTGTGGTTGAAACTTGCATTAAACCATCCCATCATGGCTAAGCACATTAACCAGCCGTAGAAGCAATTCAAGGGACTACCCAGATACTGGGGAGAGGTATTGTTCTCTCCAAAGGTAGTGACTGTAAGCACCACGCCAGCAATCACAGCAGCTGCCATCAGTGGTTTCCAGTACTTCGTCACTTGCTCCTGTACCTTGTCATGGGAGAAGATGAAATAGCCCATCAGGAAAGGCACGAGGTAGAACAGAGGCTTGTAAAGGTTCAGCAAACCATCCAGGGTCTCAGGACGGGGCTCTTGTATCATGGTTTGCTCTCCTGCCCAGAAAAACAGGCCACCTATCACGATAATGGTGATGATATTAGCTTTTCCACACCATGCCCAAAGTTTGTCTTTGGCATCGAGCAAGCGGATGAGCAGCAATACGAGGCACAGCAGCCATAGCAGTTGGATGAACCACAGGGGTCCAATGCCAGAAACAGCCATAATAAGATACTTTCCCACTAAAGGGATGCCCTCAAACAAGCCTTCTCTGGCTGCCACCACGGTATTGAAATATCCCACTATCCAATGGAATACCAAAAGACCGATGGTGGAAGGCACCAATAGTTTGCGTGTACGAGCCTTAAACCAATCCTTATCCGAGTGTTTCTGCAAAGCATACCTTGCACTCACACCTGCCAAGAGAAACATCAGGGGCATAAACCACGGATAGAGCACATACATCACCACATCTTGATACTGAGGCACTTCGGGATAGTCGCCAAAACCTCCCACACCACCAAATACGCCCTTGTTGTTGTAGAAGTAAAACACATGATAGAACAGCACCAATAGCACTGTCACCCATCGCAGATTATCTATCCAATGTTTTCTCATAATTTCAGTATTTTTTTAATCTTCGTATCCTAATTGTCCTGGTAAGCGGAGCTTTTCTTTCTTTGGGAAAGTCGCCTCGTAGGCTTCGAAAGCCTCTGGGTGCTCTTCTGCCACAAAGTAACCCTTAGGTGGGGCATAGGTACCCTCACGATCTCCCCAATAGCCAGGGATCAGTTCTTGGGCAAGAAAATAAGGTACTTCCGACTCTCTCTGCTCTGCATGATAGTGTATCTTCATTTTACTGGCCAAATCGAAACCTGCATGTTTGTAGAATTCAATATTCCCCTCCATCTGTAATAGACCGATACCCATCTTCTTAGCTTTCTCCAAGGCATATTGCAACAGTTTCAGGCCGTAGCCTTTGCGTTTATAAGCTGGATGAATGCTGATGGGGCCAAAAGTCCATGAAGGGAAGTGACTGCCATCGTCGAGTATAATCTCTGCTTTCGAAAACATCACATGCCCTATTATCTTGTCATCTTCCTCCATTACAAGATCCAATTCTGGAATGAAATCTGGATTCGTTCGAAACAGGTGGAGCACATAATGTTCCGTGCACCCTGGGCGATACACATTCCAGAATGCCTCTCGTGTGAGATTCTCTACCTCACGATAATCCTTGGGTTGTTCTAATCTTATCATCTCAAATCATTCATTGTCTTTTGCAACTCCACAAAAAGGCGAGTCAAAGCTCCATTTCTTTTTCTGTCCATTCTTCTCCGTCAATCAGATAGGAATCTGTACCGGTTACTTTAAACCCGACGGATTCATAACAGTGGAAGGCAGGCGGGTTATTGTCGAATACACCGAGTGTCAACTTCTGTGCTCCGAATTCGTGTTTTGCTTTCTGAATGGCCAGTTGCAGCATCTGTTTGCCATAACCCTTGCCTCGCAGTTGGTCGTCAACAATCACGAATCCTAAACGGATAACGGTTTTGGAAGGGTCAGGATAGCGGAGCATGATATGTCCTACGACTTTCCCTTCATCGTCCAGGGCAGTAAAGGGAAATACATTCTCAGCTGCATATTGAGCCTGCATATCTTCAGGCTTTGGCGGATAGACAGAATACCTGTCTGCACTCCATTTACGGAATGCGGTCTTGTCCTTTATCCAAGAGAGGATAATCGGAGCATCGCTGATAGTGAAAGGTCTTAATATCATAACGCATTCATTGTCTTTTGCAGCTCTACCAAAAAGCGTGTGGCTTGCTGGTCATCCATCTGCACATGATCGAAGAATAGCCTTACGACTGTTGTTCATCGTTTCTGTGATGAGGGCCAAGCTTTCATTCACAGTCATTTCACTTTTTTCTTTCATAATTCAAATAGTTTTCAGGTTAATGAGCTAAGTGCAGCTGCGCAGTCTGCCTTAAACACATTGCAAATATAAACAGGTTTATTTTATAAACCAAATTATTTCGTAAATTATTTTGCATCAAGAGGCAATTTTAACATTTCATTCAGATTATCCATTTAAATAAGGTATATAGAGAGTTAAATAGGTTTTGACGAAAAATCATGCCAAAAAGAAGATTTTCCCCTTTAAATTTGCAAGATAAAATCTACCTGCTTTGACCACTCTATAGCGTGATAGTCCTCCTCTTGGTACATCGTGACAGCCATTGCTCCAAGAATCACATTCTCTTCTCTATACAGATACAGACTTCCCTCCTCAATATAGGCCTTAATGCCTCCTGCGGTAGGATGCTTTCCTTTCTGCCATCGGGCATTGAGTTCTATCTCAGGAGTGTGTTCAATTACATCATCATAAAAAGAGATGATTGGATTGAAATCTTCAATGGTTGCTTGATGTAGTTTCATTTCTGCCTTTTTCTTTTAAGATTATTTTTTGTTCTTATGAAATGTCCCTCTTGTATGGCAGCAAACGTTGCGACGATTGCAGCGATTGAGATGGGAATGATTGACCAAAATGTCATGGGAACTGCAATGAATAGTAGGATTCCCGCCCACTTGTTCGCGAGGGTGTGAGGGAAGCAGCAGCGCCCGTATATTACAAGTGCTGAAAGCTGATTCACGACTTTAATCGCGACAATTACTCCAGCCCACATCCATAACCATTGCGGCAGTTCGAGTATCGACAGGAGTTTCCAGGCACAACACGCAACGAAGCAGATGTCCGCCACGCTATCCAGCAATGCTCCAGTCCTGGAAACGCACTTCAACTTCCGAGCCAGCCACCCATCGGCTATGTCGCTGATACCACAAAGACCATAAATTATCCAAAATACCACACCCGTCACATCATAAAAGAGCAGACCAAACGAGCCTGCCATCCTGAGCAAAGTTATGATGTTAGGTATCTGAGTCATTATCTTATTCCAGGCTAATAGCACCATGCGATAAAGACAGTCTCAATACTCTAATTGGCCTGTTCTCACCTTGATACTGATTCGCATCGATGCAGGTTTCACCTGTGGGAACAAAGCCGCATTTCTCCATCACTCGTCCAGAGGCGGGGTTGTCAACGAAATGACCACTGATGAGCGATTTGATGTCAGTCGTCTGTCGGATATGGTCTAACATCAGCCGCAAAGCCTCCGTACAGATACCACGATTCCAATAGGGCTTTGCCACCCAATAGCCAACGAGCGGTTCACCTTCACGTGCTGGCAGGTCACACTCGCAAGATGGACCGTAGCCCATTGCGCCAATCGCCTCACCAGTTTCTTTCAACTCGATAGCCCATGTGTGCAACGCATCATTGAATACAGTACGGATAATCTCCAGACTCTCTTCTACACTCTTATGCGGTGCCCATCCTGCACGAGGCCCGACATCCGGATCGGATGCCCATTTGAACAGTGTCTTCGCATCCGATTCACGCCAAGGGCGCAATAAGATTCTATTTGATTCCATCATGTCCTCCAGCGTTTCAGTGTCGGGAAGAACGCTGATGCCATCTGGCGGTATTCTGCTTCCGTCATAGGCTTTGGCATCATCTGATTCATCTCATCCAGGTACTTCACGCAATGGTCTATCATCCCTTCCATCGTTACATCTTGCAGAAACTCACCATCCTTATAGCAGTACATACAGTAATCTTCGTTCTTACTTCCATCGGCATTCGTACCGAGCAACTCGTCAGTCAGCGGCATTCCACAGCTCTGACAAAATTTCATCTCGTTATCCATATTCGTTATTTTTGAATTAATTGTTGTTCTCATGGGCAAAAATAGGAAAAAGCAGCAATCCCTGCAAGATTTTGGGATAATCTGCAGGGATTTGTGACAAGTATTTTACATTCTTGCTTTTTCTTCTGCTCCTGCACCTGTTCCACGATACTTACTCTGTGCCGTATTAAAGGTGTAGCGTATAGAGAACTTCACCTTCTGCGTATCCATCATGTTGGTCTGCCTGATGGTGTGACTGCCAAAATCTGAATCCACATTCATATGAGCCTGTCTTGCTAAATCCTGCCCTTCCAAGCGAAGCACCAGAGCATTGTCTTTCAAGAGCGTTTTCTGCACAGCAGCCGTGAGGTTGAGGTACACATTCTTCATATAGAGATTCTGCGAGTAGCCTTTCGTCTGCATCAAACCACCCAGTTCCAGTTGCCAGCCACCGTTGAACCTGAAGGTGTTCAGCATTTGGGCTATGCCTATCGGCTTGTCGTTGAACTTGGTCACCCTGATGCCCGATGCTTCCCTAGGGTCGGGTGCATTGATGGTAAGCCACTGTTTCTGGATGCCCAGCGTATAGTTCATGGTCCAGACTCCGATGGTGTGATTGATCATGCCATAGACCACCATCATCCGGAACGGCGTATCAATGTTGCGAGGCTTTACCAGTACCACACCTTCATCATTGTATGGAGATGACCAGGTCATCATCGGGTCTTTCGTATGCATGTAGTTCGCCATGAAGGTCAGGAACTTCCATACGGCAGTAGCACTGATGTTGTGTGTCAGTTCCGGCTGCAGCTGTGCGTTACCGCTTTGCCAGATATAACGGTTGTTGAACCGGATGGCACTGGAAAGATTGGCATAGTTCGGTCTGCGCGTCTTGGCACTATAGTTCAGCATCAGCTGTACTTTACCCATCTGCCCGGCATAGGAGACTGTAGGGAACAGATTGTCGTAGTTGCGTGTAAGATTATCTTTCGGCATCAGTTCGTCCTCATAGGCATAATGCACATGCTCGTAGCGCAGACCGGCACTAAACTGGCCCACTTTAGGCAGGTAGAAGGCATAGGTGGCAAAGCCAGCGATATTATCCTCCTTTACCTCGGCTTTTGAAGCAGGGATGTCGATGCCCAGGATGGTGTAATTGTCCTTCCTCCGGGAGAAGGTCTCTTCCGTTCCCACTTGCAGCTGCCCCTTCCAGACGGGGTACGACAGGATGGCCTTGGCTGCATAGAGCCTGCTGTTGTTGTATTGTTCGCTACTTATTTCCGCATCGTGTGTCATGGAGCTGCTCTCCTTCGTAACGGAGCTGGTAGAGCTGTCTGCGCCATAATAATCCACGTTCACATCCACTCCCAGTTTCGCACCGATGGTACCGTTGTAGTATAGATTGGCGCCTATATTATAGGTCTTGTCATCTCCCTTTTTATCGTTGGAGATACTGGTCAGCTTGTCTATTTGCGTACCGTCTTCGAAGACATTGTCATGTATCTCCGTAACCACATCGTAAGCCGGTTGGGTGCCCCATTCTATCTTGCCTCCCAGGAACTGGTTGTCAGCTATCTGCCAGTTCACACCCGCATTTCCATAGAGGCTCTGCCCGATGTAGTCGTTTAGTAAATCCCCCTTGTTCTCAATCAGATGTTTCCCGAAAGTGGCTTTCTCCAGGTTGCTTTCCTGACGGGAGGTATTGCGTTCATAGTTGATGCCGCCAAAGAGATCCACGCCCCCCGTGCGATAGTTCATGTTGAAGGCTCCAAAGCGGTCGTTCCCCTTACTCCAGTGCAGGGACTGGGCATCCGAGGCATTGAGATTGAAGCTGAAGCCTTCCCCCTGTCTTCTGATGGTTCGGATGCGTACCACGCTACGTATGGTGGCATCGTACTGAGCACCGGGATTGGTGATGACCTCCACACTCTGAATCTCGTTGCTCTGCAGGCGGTTTAATTCGGAGGCATCGGTCACCCTCCGTCCGTTGATATAGACCAGCGGAGCGCCTTTGCCAATGACCTCTATGCCGTTTTGCCCCTTGATGATACCAGGCGTCTTAGCCAGTACATCGTTGGCCGTTCCTACATTCTCCAGCACGGAACCCCGGATGCTGGTCTGCAAGCCTTCGCCGGTGAGTTTGGTCTTGGGCAACGTACCCTTTACCACTACCTCACCCAGCAGCTGCGTATCCTCTTCCAGACGGATGGTCAGCCCGTCGGCTGCATTCACGCATTGGGTTATATAGCCCACACACGAGATCTTCAGCACACCTTTATTCTGTACGGTCGTAATCTTATAGCTTCCCTCATTGTCGGTCACTGCACCTTGCACGAAGGTGGAATCGGGCAGAGAGAGCAAGACCACATTCACATAAGGCAGAGGGTTTCCTTGTGCATCTACAACCTTTCCACCTAAATCCTTAGTCTTGGCAAAGGCCAGCACAGGCATCAAAAGTGCCAACGTCAAGACAACCAGTTTTAAACTAATCTTTTTCATCGTTGTTTCCTTTATTTATTAGACGCAATTCCTTCCGGTTTTGCTACACTTTTTGTCCACAATTTTAATTTCTCACACTCACACCTCCCAGGATATTGCTTGCCACGATGTGCAGGCAGGGAGCATCCGGATGAATGCTTTTCAGTGTCTCATTGCCCACGCCACCGATGAAGCTGCGGCTCTTTACCTCTATATTTACCGAAGTGGGCACGAACAGTTCTACACCACCCATGAAGGTGCTAATATCTATCTCCTCGTCCTTGGTAATTTTGGCATTGCGCAGATCCATACGGATGCCACCGCACTTTGCCACCAGCCGGGCACCGTGAAAAGGCTCTCCGCTATAGGTGTATTCATCTCCACCGAAGCTCACGGCACAGTCTATACGCTGGCCCTCCTTGCTCCGGGGAATGGGGCGCTGAATCCACAGGTCACGGTTGCTCCGTATGCTGTCGAAGATTAGCCAGAGGCCTACATATAAGAGGATGAAGAGAGAGAAGTAAGTCTCCCATGACTCTACTCTTTCCAACCAAACAATATGAATGAGTCCCGTCAGGGTGGCAATCTTAAGCAGACAGCCCGTTACGAGAATGATTCCTACTAAACCTTTTGTTTTCATGATTATTTCTTTTTTTTATGGTTATACGATTCCTGTTTCCAAATCGTTGCAACATTTGCTGCATCTTTCTGGAAGCAAAATTAGGAGTGCTTATTCCTATGTCCAAATAATAGGGATATACTGCTGAGGTTTGTGACGAACCGCAGTTTTTTGGGATGAATGACGTGACGAATGACCAGCCTATGCCAGTTTCTCAAACTCTTTCAGCTCTTCCAGGCCACGCTCTATGTCCTTCAATTGGGACGCATGACGACGGCGCTGCCAGAGACCCACCAGGTAGCCGAAGGCACAGGTACCTAAGGACAGCCCTATAGGAAGCAGGATACGGATGCTGATTTCATAGCCCGCACTTTCGTTGAATCCCAGCTCTGCCACATAGAAGGCCACCAGCACCAGGCAAACCATCACGATAGACCACCGGATATCGTCGTAATAGGCCTTTTTGTAACGCAGTGTCAGGTTCATCAGTTCGGTGCTTTTCTTCTCCTCCATGTTGAACTTGGAAAGCAGAAAGACCTTTCTGAACTCCAGGAGAAGTCCTATTCCCATCACCAGCTCCACCATCACGAAGGAGAAGGCCATAATCTTTGTGTGCATATAAATCCACGGGAAGACCAGCGTCATGATAAAGAAGATCACAAAGAGATTATAGATATTCAGATGGAAGATCTTGTCCAGAGCCGACTTCGTCTTCTGGGAAATCATCTCCTTCACGATACGCTGATTGATTATTTCGTTTTCTGCCAGGCGCTTGTCAAACGCATTCCAGCTGGCACGTAATTCTTCAAGTTCCATATAGTCAGGTAATTAACTGTTCGACATTTTTTTAAGTTTTTCTTTCACCCGGTTGAGCTTCACGGCAATGTTGTTCTTTGAAATGCCCAGGATGTCTGCCATTTCCTGATAGCTTCGTTCTTCCAGCCAGAGGAGAATCAGCGCGCGTTCCAATTTCCCCAGTTGGCTGATAAGCCTGTACAGTTCCCGAAGCTGAGCGGTCTTGCTCTCTTCATCGTCCAATGGCTCCTTCATATCCACCGTCAGGGAGACGGTCTGCGGACGGGCATTGGAGCGTCGGAGATAGGTGATGCAGGTGTTCATGGCGATACGATAGACCCAAGTGACGAGCTTGCTATTTCCCCGATAGCGCGGGAAACTCTTCCACAGGTTAAGTACCACCTCCTGAAACAAATCGTTCAATTCTTCCTGGTCTTCAGCATACATATAGCACACTTTATAGATGACACGTTTGTTTGCGTCGACCAGTGCTAAGAATTCTTTTTCTAGTTCATTCGTTCCCATGAGTCTCAATCCTTGTTCTATCTTATTAGTCGCAAAGGAAGTAAAATAATTACATTCTTGTGTGTTTTTTTCCCGAACAAAAGAAAGATTCCGTATCTTTGCACGCATTTTAATAGGAAACCTAAATAAACGGCATGGCCAAAACGGTAAAGTATCAATACCCCTTACGCAGTCACAACACGTTCGGACTGGATGTCAAGGCGGAGCAGTTCATCACCTACGACACGGTGGAGGAACTGGTTTCCATCCTGGCGGAGCTCCGTGGAAGTGGAAAACGGATGCTGCAGATGGGAGGGGGAAGCAATCTGCTCTTCACGAAAGATTTCAGTGGGGTTATCCTGCATTCCCAAATCAAGTTCTTGGAATATGTATCTCAAGATAGTCAGGAAATATTGGTGAGAGTCGGCTCCGGAGTGGTGTGGGACGATTTCTGTGCCGAAATGGCTCAAAAGAATTACTACGGGTGCGAGAACCTTTCCTATATCCCGGGAGAGGTAGGCGCTTCTGCGGTCCAGAACATCGGGGCCTATGGGGTGGAAGTAGAGTCTATCATTCGGGAAGTGGAGACCATAGAAGTGGCTACGGGTAAACCCAGCGTGTTCCAGGCCGCTGAATGTGAATATGGTTACCGGGACAGTATCTTCAAGCACCGGCTGCAGGGCCAATACATTGTCACCGCTGTGGTCTTCTGCCTTTCGGCTACCCCTCAGGTGCATTTGAACTATGGCCAGCTGCAGGAGCTCAGGGAACGGGAAGAAGTTCCTACGGCACAGGAAATCCGTGAGGCCGTGATAGCCATCCGTAAGATGAAACTGCCAGAGCCGGCAGAGCTGGGCAGCGCAGGCAGTTTCTTCAAGAATCCTGTAGTACCCGTAGAGAAATACCAGGAGCTGGCTGCAGCCTATCAAGAAGTGCCTCACTATGTGGTGAGCCCGGAGCAGATAAAGATTCCGGCAGCCTGGCTCATCGAACAGTGTGGGTGGAAGGGAAAGAGCCACGGAGGAGCAGCCGTCTATGAGAAGCAGCCGTTGATTATCGTGAATCAGCATCAGGCCACCCCGCAGGACATCATGGAGCTGGCCTCCCTTATCCAGCAGAGTGTCCAGAAAAAGTTCCAGATAGCTATTCAACCCGAAGTTAATTATATTTAGAATAGGAGAAAAAACCAAGATATGGCATCGTTTATAGTAGAAGGAAATCATCACCTGCACGGTGAAATCACCCCTCAAGGAGCAAAAAATGAGGCATTGCAAGTCATCTGTGCCGTTCTTCTCACCCCAGAAGAGGTGGTTATAGAGAATGTCCCCGATATACTGGATGTGAACAATCTTATCCAGCTGCTCAGCGATATGGGGGTTGTTGTCACCCGAAAAGGTGAAGACTGCTACAGCTTCCAGGCAGCGCACATTGATGCGGCGTTCATTGAGAGCCCTTCCTTTATAGAGAAATGCTCCAAGCTGCGCGGCTCGGTCATGCTCATAGGCCCGCTGCTAAGCCGACTGGGGAAGATGTTCTACGGAAAACCGGGAGGAGACAAGATAGGCCGCCGACGCCTGGATACTCATTTCCGGGGCATGAGCAACCTGGGGGCTACCTTCACATACGATGAGGAGAAGAAAGGGTACAAGTTCGAGTGTAAGGACGGTCTGAAAGGCGCCTATATGCTGCTCGATGAGGCTTCCGTAACCGGTACGGCCAATATCGTGATGGCAGCCGTGACAGCCCAGGGGAAGACCACCATCTATAATGCAGCCTGTGAGCCTTACATCCAGCAGCTTTGCAGGATGCTGAACCAGATGGGGGCAAAGATTTCCGGCATAGCTTCCAACCTGCTCACCATAGAAGGAGTGGAGGCGCTGCATGGAGCCTCTCACCGCATTCTTCCGGATATGATAGAGGTGGGCAGCTTTATCGGCATGGCAGCCATGACACACAGTGAGCTCACCATCAAGAATGTGTCCTGGGAAAACCTGGGAATCATCCCTGACAGTTTCCGCAGGCTGGGACTGAAGCTGGAAAAGCGGGGCGACGATATGTTCATTCCCCGGCAGGAACAGTATGAGATAGAGAGTTTCCTGGACGGCTCCATCCTGACTTTGGCCGATGCGATATGGCCCGGCCTGACCCCCGACTTGCTCAGCGTGCTGCTGGTAGTGGCTACCCAGGCCAAGGGAAGTATCCTGATTCATCAGAAGATGTTTGAGAGCCGCTTGTTCTTTGTGGACAAGCTGATAGATATGGGTGCGCAGATCATCCTTTGCGACCCCCACCGGGCCGTGGTCATCGGTCACGACAACCGCATTCGTCTGCGGGCCAAGAACATGGTTTCACCCGATATCCGTGCCGGAATAGCCATGCTCATAGCAGCCATGAGTGCCGACGGGGTGAGCCGCATAGACCATATAGAGCAGATAGACCGAGGCTATACCCGGATAGAAGAACGCCTCAATGCCCTGGGTGCCAAGATTACCCGCGTGGAATAATAAAATAAGAATAAGACAATGAAAAAACAGTCGTTATGGATGCTGGCTGCCATCCTCACTCTTTGCAGCTGCAGTGTATTCTTCAGCGCTTGCCAGTCCGGCAAGGGCAGTAGTACAGAACCCACCCTGGTGGCAGGAACCTTAGACGGACCGTTGGGAGCCGACTCCGTTCCGGCCCCTGTCTTGGATGCCCTGGTCAAGGCCGCCCGCTTCCACCAGTATGAAATCATGAGCGACTCAGCCTCCAGTATCACCGTAGAGGCCATCTCCGAAGCCGGTGAAACATCCACCCAGGGCTATGGCATCGTGGTGGTGAAGAACGCTACCTCTACCACCTTCCCACAACTGCGGAACGTGCGCCAGAATAAGGCAGCGTACGACAAGGAGCAGGACATTCTCTGGCTCACCTGCAGTGTCATGGAAGGGACAGGCATCTCCGTGGAAAGACTCTATCAGATACGCTTCGGGGAAGACGACAAGGCATACATCGCCCACACCGTGGAGCCTTACGACCTTCAGCAGCAGCTCATCCAGCGGCTGGGCTATACCATCCTGGACCAGAACATCACCTTTTGGGACGGTACCCGTGAACTGACCACCGCCGCAAACACGGTGGAGGACATGGGCGGATTCGACGCAGAGCAGCCCATTTGGATAGGCGAGCAGATAGCGTACGACTTGAGCGGCTCAGCCCCCAGGCTATTGGTCACTCCAGGTGTAAAGTTCACCACCGGCCTTGTGCTGACCTACGATGACATGCCTACACTTACAGCACCGCTCACCCTGGCCGATGACGGAACAGTGAGCCTTGGCGAGATAGAACCACAAGTACCATAAAACTTAATTTTCGGCAAAAATGAAGAAGAAGATAGAGTATAAGCCAGTATTGAAAAAGTTCTTGATGACGCTGGCCGCCACTACCATCTCCATCATCCTCACATTCGGAACATCATCCTTCAGAGAAAACAGGAAACAGAAAGCAGCGAAGCGGGAGATGGTGACGATGATTTTGTACGACATGCAGAAATCTTACAATGATATAGCGAAGTGCGATTCAGACTTAGTAAGCTTCCTTGAACTCCAGTTGGACATGGTGGCTCACCCTAAGAGATATGATGGTGATTATACTATGTTGTATCTGCATTATCCTGTACTACAATTCACCACCACCACCGAAAACATCTTCCGGACGAATATCGAGAGCATCAGAACCATAGGAAACATCCTGTTTGTGGAGGTCGTAACTTCGTTCTATGATGGCCGGCAAAATTACCTAGATATTGTAGAGGAATTTAATAAGTATGCAGAGCCAGCTCTGCACAGCTATGAAAAATTGGCGGCTCTCGATGCAACGACGTATTCCTTTAAGAGCCATATTCATTTGGAGAATTTGCGCAGAGAGCTGGAACAAAGCAAGCTGATGATGAAAATCACGGATGAAGACCTTGACAAGTTCAGCAAAGAACGTGAAAGATTGGAAAATATGGTCATAGACGATATGGGCATGAATGAAGCGATGAAGAAAATGACTGATGAACAAATGCAGTGGAGATTGAAATATCTAAAGGCCAAGGAAGAAGGTAGGAAGGAACTTTCTGCAGAAAAATAATCAGACACATGGACGTACAACAGTTTAGACGAGATTTCGAAGAGGCATTCGGCCAGAAGGCAGCCTTGCCTTTATTGTTCGGTTACAGTGATGAGCCTGTGGCAGAGACAGAAAAGATTCACGGCTGTTTCTTTAAAGGGCTGCAGGCAGCCAGAGAAGGCGTGCCAGTGAGCCTTAGTGCAGCGGTCATTTCCTGCGGTGGTGGCAAGCTATACACCGGATTTGCAGACATGCCGGAGCACGTACCCCAGTTTGTCTCGCTGAAGGAGAAATACAAGCTGACACCCCAGATGGTGGCCGATTATGTAGATAGCCTGGAAATAAAACGTACAGAAAAGAAGTACCTGAACTTTGTGCGGATAGACCAGGCCACGTCGTTCGATGGGTTTGAAGGCATCTTGTTCTATGCCACACCCGATATGCTGGCCGGACTTTGCGGCTGGGCTTTCTTCGACACGAATGAGGCCGATGCAGTGGTGTCGCAGTTCGGTTCCGGATGCAGTACGGTGGTCTCCATGACCGTAGCGGAGAATGCCCGTCAGGGCTACCGCTGTTTCCTGGGCCTGTTCGACCCTTCAGTACGCCCCTACGTGGGTGCCGACGAGCTGGGATTCACCATTCCGATGAGCAGGTTCCGGGTAATGCTGGAGACCATGAAGCAGTGCTTCCTGTTCGATTCCCACGCCTGGAAGAAAGTGAAGGAAAGACTGGAAAACAAGTAATAATATGATAGTCGTGATTTTAGTTGCCGCCCTCCTCTTGGTTATGGGCATCGTCATCCTGCTGGGAAAGGGTGACAATCTGATTGCCGGGTACAACACGGCCTCTGAGCAGGAGAAGGCCAAGTACAACATCAAGCGCCTCCGGGGCTTGCTTGGCGGATTTCTGATTATACTGGCCCCCATGCTCTTTCTGATGCTGAATGAAACCGTGGAGGCATTAGGTGCTTTCATGGGCATTACCACCGTACTCTGCATCATTGTTGTGATTTTAGCGAATACTTGGGCGAAGAAATAACATAAAGACTGCCCGGTAATTTCCCCCATGGGGTCGGGTATCGTGGGGGGAAAAAATTGCAGAAATCATCTACAATACAAAAAAAATCCGTAATTTTGTTGTCGATGATCACAATGAGTGTAATAAGAAAGAGATAGCTATGAAAAAAATCAGTAAATGGATGTTGCTGGCAGGGATAGCCCTGACAGCTTGCACAGGGCAGCAGTTTGACCAACAGCTGTACGACAATTTCCAGAACCCGCCACAGGAGGCTAGGCCTCGCGTCTGGTGGCACTGGATGAATGGCAACATTACCAAAGATGGTATCTACAAAGACTTGATGTGGATGAACCGCATTGGCGTAGGTGGTTTCCACGTTTTCGATGCAGGTCTGCAAACAGCGCAGGTGGTGGAAAATCGCCTCACTTACATGTCGCCTGAATGGAAAGATGCTTTCAGCTATGCCATCCAGCTGGCAGACTCGTTGGGCATGGAGGTAGCAGTGGCCAGCGCACCGGGCTGGAGCAATACGGGTGGTCCGTGGGTGAAACCAGAGAATGCCATGAAGAAACTGGTGTGGAGGCAGACCGATGTGAAGGGCGGACAAACCATCAGCATGACTTTGCCTGAGCCTTATCGCACCACAGGCTTTTTCCAAAACAAAGGCACCGGAAACAGTGCTGATGTAGCTGCCTTCCTTGGCGACGTGGTACCTTCTGAATGGTACCGGGACCTGTATGTGATGGCCGTAAAGAAAGACCCGGCCGACAAGACCATGCAGGAAATGGGAGCCAAGGTAACCACCAGTGGGGGTAACATCAGCTTAGACAAGCTTACCGATGGTGATATAGGCACTACACAAGGCCTGTTTCGCAACGACCGTCTGGGCTATGCCTGGATTCAGTTTGAGTTCCCGGAGGCACAGACCATCAAAGCGTTAACCGTCAGCGACGGACTTGTCCGTGGTGAATGGCAGATGAACAAAGCGCCTGTGACCAAACATTTGCTGGCCAGCAGCGATGGCAAGGATTTCAAGCCAGTGTGCGACATCCCTCATGGCGGTGTAAGTCAGCAGACCATCGACATACCTGAGACCACAGCCAAGTATTTCCGCGTGACTTTCGACAACCCTGTAGCCGATAACTCTTACGCTTTGTTCACTGGCGTTATGGCTCCACAACCGCCATCAACCCCTGTGGGCGAGCTGGTGCTCTATGCCGTGAATAAGGTGAACCATGCTGAGGAGAAGGCCGGCTTCGCCACTCCGTTCGACATGATGGAGTTTGCTACTCCAGCGTCAACTGGTGCTCAGGAAGTAATAGACTTGACAGACAAGGTAAAGGATGGCAAGCTCTCCTGGGATGCTCCTGCCGGCGACTGGCGCATCTATCGTTTCGGCTACTCCCTGACCGGTAAGACAAACCACCCTGCATCGCCAGAGGCAACAGGCTTGGAGGTAACAAAGCTGGATAAAGATGCTGTGACGGATTATATCAACTATTACTTGGACACCTATAAGGATGCCACGGGCGGACTAATGGGTGCAAAGGGCCTTCACTACCTGCTGATAGACAGCTATGAGGCAGGATGGGAGACTTGGGCGCCACAGTTGCCTCAGGAGTTTGAGAAACGTCGCGGTTATAGCCTGCTGAAATGGATGCCAGCCTTGACAGGACAGATTCTGGAAAGCAGTGAAAAGACAGAGCAGTTCCTCTTCGACTGGCGCAAGACCATCGGTGAACTGATTGCTGAAAATATGTATGGCAACATAGCAGAGATAGCCAAAGGCCGTGGCTTGGAAACCTATTTCGAGGCTCATGAGAACGGACGCCTCTACTTGCCTGACGGAATGGCTGTAAAGAGCAAGGGCGATATCCCTATGGCAGCTTTGTGGCAGTTGAATGATGGTGTCACCTCCGGCAACTCAAACTACGAGATGGCATCTACCGACATTCGTGAATCGGCTTCCGTAGCCCATGTCTATGGCAAGAAGTTTGTGGCCGCTGAGTCACTGACGACCAACGGTGCCGACGGAACAGCCTACAGCTGGTATCCGGGCAACCTGAAGATGGCTGCCGACCTGGAGATGGCTAGTGGTGTAAACCGCTTCGTCATACACGAGAGTGCCCACCAGCCTGTAGATGACAAGAAGCCTGGTTTGGGACTGATGATCTTCGGTCAGTGGTTCAATCGCCACGAGACATGGGCAGAGCAGGCCAAGGCTTGGATGGACTACCTGGCTCGCAGCAGCTACATGCTCCAGCAGGGCAAGTTTGTGGCCGATGTGGCTTATTACTATGGTGAGGACAATGTGGTGACCGGCATGTTTGGCATAGAGCATCCGGCAGTGCCTGGCGGCTACAACTACGACTATGTGAGTGCAGAGATCCTGACCGGTTTGATGAGCTATGACGGCAAGAAGCTGACCTTGCCTAGCGGCATGAGCTACAAGATGCTGGTGCTGGACAAGAACTGCAAGAATATGTCGATGGACGTATTAAGCAAGATAGCAGCATTGGCTAAGAAGGGTGCCGTGATTTGTGGTGAGAAACCAAGTGCAGAGCCTACCCTGACGGGCGACAAGGCCGAGTTCAAGCGCTTGGCTGATGAGGTATGGAACCTGCCCAATGTAATCAGTGGCAAGAGCATAGAGGCAGCTTTGCAGCAGGCCGGCATTGCTCCCGACTTCGCTGCCAGCGACATGAGCGACCTGCTTTATGTGCATCGTTCAGCGCCCAAGGCAGAGATTTATTGGGTAAACAATCGCACAGACAAGGCTCGCCACGTGGAGGCCACCTTCCGCGTGTCAGGTCTGAAGCCAATGGTTTGGCACCCAGAGACCGGCTTGGCTGAGGATGTGTCATACGAAGTAAAGGATGGCACTACCACCGTTCAGCTGGATTTGGTATCAGAAGATGCGGTGTTCGTGGTGTTCAGCGGCAAGGGTGAAAAGAAGGTATCATTGCCACAGAAGCAGGAGACCGAGGTCTGTGAGATCAAGACTCCTTGGACGGTGAAGTTTGATACCGCATGGGGTGGTCCTGCAGAAACCACCTTCAACCAGTTGACTTCTTACACTGAATCAGAAGACCCAGGCATCAAGTACTATTCCGGCACGGCTACCTATCTCAATAAGGTAACGGTAAAAGAAGCCGAATTGCAGCAAGGCAGGTTGATACTGGACTTAGGCAAGGTATGCAGTGTGGCTGAAGTAAAAATCAACGGAGCAGATGCAGGCATCCTGTGGAAGGCACCTTACCGGGCCGATGTCACAGGATTGCTGAAAGCTGGCGAGAACGATATCGAGGTTAAGGTAGTGAACCAGTGGGTAAACCGACTTATCGGCGACAAGCAGCCAGGTGTAAAGCAAAAGTTTACCTATGCTTCGTTCGACTTCTTCTACCAGGCAGCTTCACCTCTTCTCCCAGCCGGCTTGTTGGGACCAGTTAAGGTAGTATCAGTAAAATAAGAGTTTCCCTGCGGGGGATTTCCCGGGGATAAAGAGAAGGGCGCATCTTGGTGCGCCCTTTTTTCTTGTTTTCCGCTAAAATTTTGTCAAGTGGGAGCTGTTCCTGGTTATCACAGGTTCATTTTCAGCATGGATGGATTTAATAACCCCTTAAAAAGGCCATTTTTTAGTTAAAATGAATTAGATCGTGAAATAATTCAATTTTAGGTGTTTTTTGCGGTGAAATAGGGGACTTTTGACACATCAGGAACAAATGCATAAATATGCAATTTTGCCTAATTTGAAGATAATCAATGCATAACGTTTCTTCTTCCTTTTGCTTAATCACATAAGATGTGTCATATGTGTCAAGGTCAAACGTGTCAAAGTGCTTTTTTACATCCTGCATTTTGGGGGGTAATAGTAACACATAAAAGATAGCAATAAAAGAATTAATAATATAATGATATTATATTATTAAAATTTTGTGCGATTATTTTGACATATATCCATTTTGAGTTTGACACGTTTGACCTTGACACATTTGACACATCAAAGGGGTAAAAACATCTTCCCAGTTAGGAAAAAAAATTTCCCTAACTAACTAGTTTTTCTTGGCTCCTTATCCATTAAAAACAGTATTCCGCTCAATCTGCGCCCTTGCAAGTAAAAACTCTTTACATTTTTTGCACGAAAATGCCACTTTTTTTCATCTTGGCCGTTTTAGGGCCGGAAAAGTGATGCCGAAGTTATGGTTATTAGAAAGTACATTCTTAACTTCGTGTTGTGATTCGAATCAAGGTCTGCATACACGGCCGTTATGGAGAGGCCCTGAGGGTAAGTCACCAAAAATACAAATACAACTAAAACCTAAATTCTATTATGGCAATTAAAGTAAAAGCAAAGGAAACTTCAAGAGACAGGGAGAAGAATAAAGATTAACCTTGCACGTGATATTATTCCGCGAAATTATTTTCCTCCGATTTAATTTGCTCCACCGGAAATAAAGCGTACCTTTACCCTGGCATTAATGATTTTATTTAAACACATGAAAGCACACGTATTACTGGGCATGGTCTGTTGGCTGTGTACCGCAACCTTACAGGCTCAGCCTGCACAAGTGAAAACGTTGACCACTACAGCCAACCGGCAGATGGACCTGACGCCTGGCACGGTCCAGTTTGGTAGTTCTGCCACTGCTACAGCTAGCATCATGCTGAATACGGCTGTGCGATACCAGACCATCGATGGGTTTGGAGCGGCTGTCACTGGCTCTACGGCCTACAATCTCTCCCTCATGCCTGCTGAAGCACGGCATCGGTTCCTGGAGGAGACCTTCAGTCCTGACAACTGCGGCTTCAGCTATGTGCGCATCAGTATAGGCTGCTCTGATTTCTCCCTCAGCGAATATACGCTTTGCGATGAGCCTGGACTGGAGCATTTCGGCCTGACCATAGAGGAAACGAAGTATGTGATTCCTGCGTTGAAGGAAATCCTTGAGATAAATCCTGCTCTGAAAATCTTGGGGTCACCCTGGACTTGCCCGAAATGGATGAAGGTGAAAAGTCTGGAAGAGCCTGTGCCTTTCGACTCCTGGACCAGCGGGCAGCTGAATCCTGCCTGTTACCAAGACTATGCTCTCTATTTTGTGAAATGGATTGAAACCATGCAGGCTGAGGGCATTCCTATTCATAGTATTACCCTGCAGAACGAACCGCTGAACAAGGGGAACTCTGCCTCGCTCTTCATGACTTGGCAGGAGCAACTGCGGTTTGTGAAGGAGGCACTGGGTCCTGCCTTGAAACAGGCTGCGCTGAACGTGAAGGTGTATGCCTTCGACCATAACTATAACTACGACGACATGCCCGACCAACAACAGTATCCGCTGCACATCTATGAGGATGCAGGGGCAGCTCGCTACTTTGCCGGGGCTGCCTACCACAACTATGGAGGCCGACCTACGGAGCTGCTGCGCATACACCAGGAAGCACCGGACAAGGAGCTGCTTTTCACCGAAGCGAGCATTGGTACCTGGAACAATGGTAGAGACCTGGAAAAGGCGTTGCTGCGCGATGTGCGGGAGCTGGGATTGGCCACTGTCAATGGCTGGTGTAGGGGTGCCATCGTATGGAATCTGATGCTGGACAATGACCGGGGACCTCACAGGGGGGAAGGAGCTTGCGCCACGTGCTACGGGGCTGTGGATGTGGATAACACGGACTATACGACCATCACACGGAACTCACACTACTACGCCATGGCACACATGGCTGCTGTGGCAAGACCAGGGGCCGTACGCATCAGCTCTACCACTACAGCAGCGGAACTGACGCAAGCCGCGTTTATCAATCCAGACGGTACGCGTGCTCTAGTAGTATGCAACGAGGGGGGAAACCGCACCCTGAACGTGAGCGACGGTATCCAATCCTTCACGGCTGAGATTCCTGCACGGAGTGTGGTCTCTTTCAGGTGGTAAGATCACGATAGTCAGAGATAAGGTTCCAAATACCGTCTTCTGATAGTACTCCCCGTTTGAGGTCTGGGGGAAGATTCCCTGCTTCATCAGCAGCAAAGTCCTGTTTCCACAATTCACTGTCATAGTATTTGCTGAGTTCGGCAACATCCTCTTTGACAGCCTCCAACGAAGCATCAGACTCTTCCTTCATGGCAGCCAAGACTTTATGGAAGCGTTGCTCCATCAACTTGATTCGCTCTATTTGTAAAAACTTACAAATAGAGTCTTCATATGCAGTTTCAATCAACAAGACCTGCTCTCCTTTTCGGGTGAAGGAATCAAGGTAATAGTGATTGTCGGCTTTCAGGGATTCAGGGGTGAAGTCTGTATCTCGCAGCCTAGTCTCTATGGCAGAGGCATGCTTTCTTATCTCGTGGAAATGTGTATCAATATATTCATCCGTCATGGCAAGGCAGATGAAACAGATAGACTGCAAATACTGCTCATCGAAGTCCTTTCTCCAGTCGGCAGGGATGTAGCAGCCTTCTACTATCATGTTCTGCTGATTCTCAATAGCCGTCTTGACCATTTCACGGACAATAGGCCAAAGATAATCGGTCAGCGCATCATCGTCTTCCGGCGTGAGAGTGGTTTGACCGCTCCGTATCAATCCCATTTTCAAATGGTCCATTGAAAGGTACGGGTAGTTGTACTCTTCCAGCATCCGCTGCGCCAGAAGTGTCTTGCCTGTATGTGATGCACCTGTTATCAGAATAATCATGGTCTTCTATTTCGATTTCTCTCTAAGTTCCTTAAGAAGCTTTTTACCTTCTTCTAACTGTTGAGTAACCATTTCAAGGTCACCATCTTGAACTCCATAATGATCTGGTCTTGGCATTTCCTTGTTGGCAAGTTCCAAAACCTCTATGTGAGCTTTCAAGCTTTCGACAGGTTTTATAGACTTCTCCACAAACTCGATTTCAGACTTACAGAACTTTCGATACAAGTCACGGTACACAATACTTAGACTAAATTCGTTATCGACGGAGTTTCCTGGCAGAGAGCGAATGATGTCATATTGATCTTCCAGCCTGTCCAGCAATTCTTGGAATTTATTAGCTTCCACTAATTCTATGAATGTGTCTAAATATGCATCGTTGACTAAGAGTAAGGAGTCTGTTATCTCCGCATTGCTTACCTGCCTTCTGTGAGCTTCCTCCTTATAAGACTCAAAGGTTTTCACAAAGAATTCCTTTTTCTCTGGCGAAAACATGATTGTATCGGCAGACTTCATTTCAGCAGGTGCTGATTCTGATATTGTCTTTACCTGCTTTTTGTCTGTGCCGTTCATGCATGATAGCATCAATGCAGATGCTCCAACCAAGAGTAATATATACTTCTTCATTTTGTATTACAAGCCTTCGATGGAAGTAAGGGCCTGAGCGGATTCCAGCTTACCCTTGGCGTCGTAGGTCTCCATCTTCACGATGCCGATGCCGCGTCCGTACCAGGTCTTCTGAAGACTGCTGCGCTTGATGCCTAGCACCTTTACTGAGGTGGTGCTCTCTACTACCACACAAGGTATGCTGTGACCGCTTACCTCCAGGGTCTCTTCGGCTACGGCCTTCACTCCGGTGATATGGCTAGTGGTATTGATGCCGGCTATTCCCATGGTAATGCTGTAGTCGTTCAAGGTGGTTCCTGTGGTCAGGTTGGCAGGGAGCTTCAAGTCTTCGCCCGTAACCTCCAGGCTCTCGACTACCTTTCCTGCCAAGGCTTTAGGGCTCATGATGACTGCACCGTCCTCAATCATGACAGTCAGGTCAATAGGCTTTTGCAAGAGGTCTTTTCCGTTCTTGTCTTTCGCCATGGACTGCACGGTAACTGCAGTCTGGGTGCCGCTGTTCTTGACACTGACTACTGTGCTCTCTGAGTAGCCACTTACTTTGCCTTTCTTGTCTGTAAGGGTATAACCTAGTTTGACTCCCTCTTTCTTGGGATAAAAAGGATCTTGTGCATTTGCTCCTAATACCATCAGGAATGTTACTAACGCAAAAATGATTCGTTTCATGATTCTTTAATTTATTTGATTATTTATTCTTTAAGTAATCGGAGAGGTTCAGGGTGCCGACTTCGTTTTCCTTATCTAGCGCGGGAACGTACTCTACCATCCGGGTCTTGCCGGTGGCCTTGTCCACGTAGAAGTACACCAGAGCGCCTGTGTAACTGCGGAATATCACCTGGTACTCGGTCTCGGTCTCTTCGCCCATGGTTACGTACATCATGTCGGGGTTGCCTTCGGCTGCACTCCAGTCGTATTCACTGTGGCAGTAGTTGTTCACGCCCTCATAGGCCATCTCTGCGGTGATTTCTGCCGATGGTGTGGCACTTGTTTTGTTGTCACTGCAGGAGCAGAAGAGAAGGGCTGCCAGTACAGATGTGATGAAAAGATGTCTCATGTGCTCTTTTGTTAGATTTGGTAATGCAAATGTAGTGCTTTTTTTCTGAAACTTTGGTCAACTTAAAGAAAAGATGTACTTTTACCCTCCGTGAGTGGGAAATGATGCTATGAAGTGGACGGTATTATGTGATAACAGGACGAGCGACCCTGGGCTTGCCACGGAGCATGGGCTGTCTGTCTTGCTGGAGACGGACAGGCACCGTGTGCTGCTGGATACGGGTGCCAGCGATGTGTTTCTACGGAACGCACGGCAGCTGGGCATTGACCTCGGTACGGTGGACTATGTGTTCATCTCGCACGGGCACAACGACCATGCGGGTGGCTTGCGTGCTTTCCTGGAAATAAACGGGGGGGCCAAGGTCATCGTCTCTCCTGAGGCGCTCCGTGGAAGGTTCTATTCCAAGAGGCTGTCTTTGCATAGTATCACCACAGCGTGGCCGGAGATTCCTTCCCAGAGGCTACTGGCGATGGAGCAGAGTGGGATGATAGCCGACGACTTGTTTGTCATGGCCCGCATCCCTCAGGTTCACCCTGTGCCGAAAGGGAACTGTCATCTCTTTGTGCAGGATGGGGAGGGGCAGTACATGGCCGACGACTTCCGTCATGAGCTGGCGCTCTACACGGGTGGACTGCTCTTCACGGGCTGTGCCCACAGTGGCTTGGAAAACATCCTGGCAGCCTGTCCTTACCCGGTAAAGACGGTGGTGGGTGGCTTCCATCTGCTGGACAACCAGGAGACAGGGGAGGAGCTGAGGGCTTTGGCCAACCGGCTGGTAGAACGGTACCCTGGGGTTACTTTCTATACGAGTCATTGCACGGGGGATGAGACTTTTCAAACGCTGCACGATAGCATGGGCGACCGTCTGCATGCGTTCTCGTGCGGAAAAATAATGAATATTTAAATACAAGATAAGAATGACATTACTAGAAGCTATAAAAGACCGGCACAGTATAAGGGCCTATAAGGACCAGCCTTTGGCAGATGATGTGGTCAAGGTGCTGGAGGAACAGATTGCTTTCCTGAATAAGGAGGGTGACCTGCACATGCAGCTCATCCTGAACGAGCCGAAGGCTTTCAAGGGGCCGATAGCCAAATACGGGATGTTCCGGAATGCGAACAACTATATAGTCGTGGCCGGAAAGAAGGCCGACGACCTGGACGAGCGGGTGGGCTACTACGGCGAGCACTTGGTGCTGCTGGCTCAGACGCTGGGGCTGAACACCTGCTGGGTGGGGCTCTCTTACTCTAAGGTGCCTGGAACCTACGTGCTGGACGAGGGGGAGAAGATAGCTTGCTATATAGCCATCGGCTATGGGGATAAACCGGGCATTGAGCATAAGATTAAGACGGTGGAGCAGGTGAGCAACGCATCGGATATCACGCCTTCCTGGTTCAGAAGGGGCGTGGAAGCGGCTTTGCTTGCCCCTACGGCCGTGAACCAGCAGAAGTTCTGGTTCGAGTACGTGGGCATGAAGGATAACCGGCACAAGGTGCTTGCCAAGAGGGGGTTCTCCATAGTGGGCTACACGCAAATGGATTTGGGAATCGCCAAGTATCACTTTGAGCTTGGTGCCGGAAAGGAAAACTTCGACTGGGTGTGAAGCAGATGACTACACGCTGTTGTCAACTGAGGATGATTCCGGGAAAGAGGAATAGAATTAGGGAATAAAACATGACAATACAAGAATTCAGAGAGTATATGGCTTCGGGGAAGCCTGTCGTGGGGGGTGGTGATGTTCACCTGATGTTTCATCGGCTGTCGCAGGAAGCACTGAAGATAACGGCTGAGATAAATGGGAAGTATCATGCTCCGGATGAGCTGCATGCGTTGCTGGAGCAGCTTTGGGGGCGTGAGGTGCCTAAGTCGGTAGGCTTGTTCCCTCCGTTCCATACGGATTGCGGAAAAAATACGGTGGTGGGTGAACGTGTCTTCATCAATATGGGCTGTAAGTTCCAGGATCAGGGAGGCATCACCATCGATGAGGGAGCACTCATCGGGCACAATGTGGTGCTGGCTACGCTCAACCATGATCTTGACCCTAGCAAGCGGCAGGGTATGACCTATGCGCCCATCCATATAGGCAAGAATGTGTGGATAGGGGCAAACGCTACAATCCTGGCTGGCGTGACGGTTGGCGATGGTGCCGTAGTGGCTGCTGGTGCCGTGGTGACTAAGGATGTGGAGCCGAATACCATAGTGGGTGGTGTCCCTGCCAAGTTCATTAAAAAGATTGAAACGGCATGAACAAGGCTGCCAGGGTTAATGCAATGAACATAGAGGATTATCGTGAGTACTGCCTTTCACTGGGCACCGATGTGGAAGAGAAGCTTCCTTTCACCAAGTTTCATTCTGCCAGCGGGGTGCTGGTGTTCTATGTCCATGGGCACATGTTCTCGTTCTTCGACTGCGACCACTACGGTGTCATCACGCTGAAATGTCAGCCGGACCGCATCGATGAGCTGAAAGCCCTGCATGGCTGCATCGGGAAGCCGTTCAACTTGTCGCCAAAGCATTGGATAGGCATCGATGCAAACACGGCTCCCGATGACCTTCTGCGGGAACTGACTCGGAATTCATACGAAATAGTAAAAGCGAAATACAAATGATGACAGGTGAATCTAGAAAACAAATAGCTGCCGACAAGAAGCGGTGCAACAGCCACAACTGTGCGCAGGCCATTCTCCATACCTATGCCGATGTGGCGGGAATAAGCGAGGAAGAGGCGATGCATATAGCCAGTGCCTTTGGCGTGGGCATGGGCAACATGGAAGGGACCTGCGGGGCACTCATCGGTGCCGGCCTGGTACTGGGACTGGCCAATAAAGATAAGGTGAAGTCCATGAAGCAGATGCGTGAGATAATGACCAAGTTCCAGGAACGTAACGGTGCTACGCAATGCAAGCTCCTGAAGGGGATAGGGACGAAGGTGGTTCTCCGTGAATGCCCCCTGTGCGTGGCCGATGCAGCTGAGTTTTTGGAGGAACAGCTGTGATACTGCATCATGCCTTATGCAGTAGGCAAAGTTACTTTTATTATTTCCTTACGCACTTATAATCAGCATATTATAATTTTTAAAACTTACTATTTTTCCTTCTTTTTCATTACCTACTCTTGCATGGGTACATATTATGGTGTAATTTTGTAGAAAGAATTTAACGCAATAATATGTAAGTTTATGTTAGTAAGAAAAATCGTATCTATGGCAGCTGCACTGCTTATAGCTTGTGCGTGCAGCTCCCCTCAAGACTCCCTAGATTACCTTCAGCAGGGGTGGGAGAATCCCCCTCAGAGTGCTCGCAACCGGGTTTGGTGGCACTGGATGAACGGTAATATCACAAAGGATGGAATCCTGAAGGATTTGCAATGGATGAAGAACACCCGTCAGGGTGGAGTACACAACTTCGATGCTGCGCTGGGCACTCCTACCGTGGTGGAGAATCGTCTTATCTATATGGATGAGGGCTGGCAAGATGCCTTTGCCTACGCTGTGAAGGTGGCCGATTCTCTAGGCTTGGAGTTCACGGTGGCTTCTGCTCCGGGCTGGAGCTCTACGGGTGGCCCTTGGGTTAGCGAGAAGGACGCTATGAAGAAGCTGGTCTGGAGCCAGACCTATGCCTCTGGGGCTGTAGATATGGCGCTGCCTGAGCCTCCACACACTACCGGTGCCTTTCTGGATGGTGCTCCTGCAGGGCGTGGTGAGGCTGGTACAAAGTATGAGTATTATGAAGATATAGCTGTGATAGCCGTGAAGCAGCCTGCTGGCCGACAGAATACTGCTGGCATGGGAGCGAAAGTCACTTCCAGTGGTGGGCATTTCACGCTGGAGCAGCTCACCAATGGCAGCATTGCCGACGGGGTGATGCTCCCTCGTGACGATAGGGCTGGCTTCGCCTGGATTCAGTTTGAATACCCTGAGCCTGTCACCATCAAGTCCATCAAGATGGTGGGTGCCGGTGGCGGTGGCTTTGGCGGTGGTCCTGCTACCACCCAGCTGGAATCCAGCAATGATGGCCGGACCTTCACCCCTGTCTGTGATGTGCGTGGGGGAAGCGTGTCAGAGGTTACCCTGAGTGTGCCGGCTACTACTGCCAAGTATTTCCGGGTGCGTGTGGCTAATCCTCGTGCCATGGGCGGTGGTTTCTTCGGTATGGGTGGCGGACCGTCTGCCCCTCCTGCAGGTACCATGATAGCTGAGCTGGAGCTCTATCCTTATTCTCGTGTACATCGCTTTGAGGACAAGGCAGCTTTCTCTTCTGCATCGAACCTCACAGCCCAGCCTACACCTGCTGCAGAGGGTGAACTCTTCCCTTCTACTGCCGATGTGGTGGATGTTACCTCTTATTATAAGGACGGTAAGCTCACCTGGAATGCACCGGAGGGAGAGTGGAAGATTATTCGCTATGGATGGTCGCTCACGGGTAAGCAGAACCACCCGGCACCGGTAGAGGCTACCGGCTTGGAGGTGGATAAGCTGGACCCGCAGGCTTGGACGCGTTATTTCCGTACCTATCTGGATATGTATAAGAAAGCCTCTGGCGGACTGATGGGGCAGAGGGGTGTGCAGTATGTGCTCACCGACAGCTACGAGGCTGAGTGCGAGACGTGGACACCTGCCATGTTCCAGGAGTTCCAGAAACGCAGGGGATACGACCTGAAGGCTTGGCTTCCTGTACTTTCTGGTGAAATCATAGACTCACCGAGCCGGAGTGATGCCTTCCTCTTCGACTGGCGTGCTACCATCGGTGAGCTGATAGCCGATAATTATACCTTGCTTTCCAAGATTGCGAAAGAGGAATACGGCATGCTGGGACGCTACACGGAGAGCCATGAGGGCGGTCGTGCCTTCGTGGGCGATGGAATGGACCTCAAGGCTACTGCCGAGGTGCCTATGAGTGCCATGTGGGTCACTGCCCCTTGGGTGCCTGTAGGTCCCGACGGTCAGCCGGATATGAGCGTCTATGATGCCGATGACAAGGAGTCGGCTTCCGTGGCTCATATCTACGGACAGAACATTGCAGCAGCTGAGTCCATGACTGCTCCGGGCGGTGGTGGCAAGTCCTATTCTTATCATCCGGGCAACCTCAAGTATGTGGCCGACCGTGAAATGGCCAACGGTATCAATCGTTTCGTTATTCATGAGAGTGCCCACCAGCCCGATGATGTGCACGTGCCGGGTATGTCGCTTGGAGGCATAGGTCAGTGGTTCAATCGTCATGACAGCTGGGCACCTATGGCAGGCATCTGGGCCGATTATATGTCGCGCAGCTGCTTCATGCTCCAGGCTGGTAAGAACGTGGCCGATGTGCTCTACTACTACGGTGAGGATGCCAATGTGACTTCGGTCTTCCAGCGTACCCCTGCCATTCCTGCGGGCTATCAGTGGGACTACCTCAATCCTGATGGTCTCTTGAACCATATCTCTTACAGCAAGGGGCAGCTTGTCTCTACGGGTGGTACAGCCTACAAGGTGCTTTGGATGGATCGTAATATGGATGTTATGTCTGTGCGTGTGCTTCGGAAGATTGCCTCTCTGGTGAAGGCTGGTGCATGGGTAGGTGGTGCTCGTCCTACGCGTCCGGCATCCGTGGCCGACGATGCTGCAGAGTTCGTCTCTCTAGTAAAGGAAATTTGGGAGGGTGGTCATAAGAATGTGGTAGAGACGAAGGAACTGGCCGACCTTCTCACTGCAGCTGGTGTCGCAGCCGATGTTACCCTTCCTGCAGGCTTTAAGTTCCTGCATCGCACCCTTCCTGATGTGGAGGTGTACTGGGTGAACAAGCCTGCACGCGACTATCAGACTGTTACGCTCTCATTCCGTGTCAGTGGCCTGAAGCCTATGCTTTGGCACCCGGATAGTGGCGTACAGGAAGAAGTTTCTTACACGCAGAAAGACGGTCGCACGGAAGTCACCCTGAACCTGGTACCCGACGATGCCGTGTTCGTGGTCTTCGCTGGCAAGGCTGAAGGTTCCTATACTGTTCCTGCTGTTCAGCAGAAGGATGAGAAGGTGCTTGAGGGCGCATGGAAGGTGACCTTCCAAGAGAAGCGTGGCGCTCCTGCCTCTGCAGAGTTTGCTACACTGGGTAGCTATACCGACTCTTCAGATGAGGGCATCAAGTACTTCTCCGGCATAGCAGAATACATCAAGAGCTTTGAGGCTGAGGCAGAGGGAAAGACCGTGCTCGACCTGGGCCGTGTGGCTGATCTGGCCGAAGTCTATGTCAATGGTAAGTACTGCGGTGCAGCCTGGAAAGAACCTTACCGGGTAGATATCACCCAGGCTTTGGAGACAGGGCAGAATGTCCTCTTGGTGCGTGTGGCCAATGTCTGGGTGAACCGCTTGATAGGCGATGAGCAGCCGGGAGCTACCCGTATAGGATGGACAGATGCACGTGGCTTCGATGGCAGTGAACCACTGCTGCCAGCTGGTCTGCTGGGCCCAGTCAAGGTGGTAAAATATTGATGAAGTTAAACTTCTCTATAATAGAATAGGAGCATTGATTCAATGCTCCTATTTTTTGTGGCGGAGAGACAGGGATTCGAACCCTGGATACGGTTGCCCGTATGCCGCATTTCGAGTGCGGTCCATTCGTCCACTCTGGCATCTCTCCTTATTCTACTTCGTCGTCACATACAGTACATAGATTACTAATGAGCAAAGTACGATAAGTATGGTGGAGACAATCAGCAGCGACAGTGTGCTATAGCCCAGAAGGCGCTTCTTGGAATAGCCGGTGAACTGTTTCAGCGTTACGAAAATCATCAGTATCGCAAGCAGCTGAATGATGAACGACCCCAGCAGGTTTCCAATGATGGAGAAGATACTGTAGGCATTTGAGGTATAGACCAGTGCCACCGCAAACTCTGAAAAGCGCAAATCCGGAATGTTTGGCGAATGGCGCAGAAACAGGTATAGCGGCAGCGAGAACAGCATCAGCGTGAGCAAGGAGAAGACGGAGGGGTTCATATCCCTGAGTTTGTCCAAGACCTTGATGGTACGGTCAATGGCATGAACCACCGGTGAAGCTTTCACTTTTTCTCTGTTCTGAAAGAAGGACTTCCCGTCCCGTGCATGGTCCTCTTTCTGCGATTCTATTAGCAAAGTCGTTGCATCCTCAGCCTGGTCAAGGCCTTCTTTCAGCGATTCCGTTGGCGAAGCCGTGGTCTGTTCGGTGGGGATTGCCTTCTTTTCATCCGAAAGCCCCAGGTCGATGCCTTGCTCTACAATAAGCGAGAACGTGGCTAGCAGGCAGAACATCTGGAACGGTGGGAAGTAGGCCGACCGCATTCCGCTGATATAGTCGCGGATCATGTAGCCCGGACGCAGTATCAGGTCGCGTATGGTTCGCAGCATGCTCCGGTTGCCGATGGCCCATAGGTCGAGAAACATCATCACCGTCTTCTTGAAAGAGAAACGCCCCACCTCAGCCGCTTGTCCGCAGCGTGGGCAGTAGTTGCCCGTGAATACGGTCTTGCACGACGCGCACGTGTGGGTCTCGTTCTTCAGCGGAGCCACCTCGTAGGGTCGGCGCTGCCACATGTGGAATGCTCGCAGCCATATGGCCCGCTTCTCTTTGCTTATCAGATAGTCCAAATGCTTCATCTTGCTACCGTCATAAGTGATATAATTTACCCCTGTAGAATATCAACATGCTTTATTATCAGCGAGTTAGATATTGAAAGGTTGAATTATAAAATCGGTTGCAAATATAGTAAAAAAAACTCTATAACCAGCGGAATTATGGGTTTTCCTATAGTTTTCCGCTGGAAATAGAGTGTTTTTGACTTTTTCTCCACTAAACGAGGAGATAGGAATGAAATCTAGTTAGTCACGGATTTTGATTCGGACATTACGATACCAGACATCATCGCCGTGATCCTGGAAACCGACATAGCCTTCATGATTGTCGCCACCCATGTTGAGCAACAGCTTATAGGCAATAGGGAAGTCGCCCGTCTCGTTGAACTTGCTGTTCTGTAGCATCTCCTTCCACTTTGGAGTCCAGAGGTGATACTCTAGCACGTTCTCACCGTTCTGTGCATGAATGACAGTACCCTTGAAGACGGTAATCTTACCCTGGTTCCATTCGCCAGCCTTCTTTGCATTCTGTGGCTTGGCAGGAATCATGTCGTAGAGCGAAGCAGCCTGACGGTTGCCATCGACACCGAGTTTTGCATCTTCGTGTCTGTCGTTGTCAAGAACCTGGTACTCTGATGCCGACTGCCAGATGGGCAGATACTCACCTTTGCTCTTCACCTCCTGTGCCAGGTAGAACACACCGGAGTTTCCGCCTTCGGAAATCTTGTATTCAAACTCGAAGTCGAAGTTCTTGAACTTGTGGGCAAAGATGAGGTCGCCACCGCCTTCTACTTGCGCTTCGCCGGTGCCGGAGCCTTTCAGATGGATAGCGCCATCCTCCACGTTCCAGCTGGTAGGAGGCTGGTCCATGCCATAGCCGCGCCAACCCTTGAGCGTCTGACCGTCGAACAGGGTGATGTAGCCGTCCTTGTCAACGGCGAAATCCTTGATATCTACCAGTGCCTTGTCCACGACTTCAAAGTCGAGGGCAGCAGCGGCAGGCTTGTCTGGGTTGCATTCGCAGCCGGAGCAGTTGCAGTTGCAATTACATTTTTTATTGTTATTACAGCCCGATACCAGGAACATGATACCAATAGCTGCAAGGAATAAGATTTTCTTCATTTTTCTTGATGTATTGATTGTTTTTATTAACAGGTGTTATTCTGGCATATCAGGCAGTTTATAGCCATTGTAATACTTCGGAATAATAAGACTTTGTGCATATTCGTTGGCATCGACAGGGTCACTGTACTTACGGTCGAACGTAGGATGTCCGTCCTTAATGGTGAAACGGTCTTCGATAACCGCGCGAATCTTTGCGTCGGCAGGGATGTTGGTGAAGCGCATCTTCTCTGCATCCCAATGGAGCCATTGTTCAAGTTCTTGCAAACGGACAGCAGCCACGCCCATCACAATCACTTCGTTCATCGGTCCTGAGAAACTGAAGTCGGCAGCCGATTTGACGCGAGTCTCAGGTGATTCCTTGCAGGCACGTATCCAGTCTTGCTGGTGGCTAAGTGTAACCACTCGCTCGATTTCAGGTACCTGTGGGTCGCGACCGGAAACGAGGAATGGGTCACGGCCGTATGTTCCCACAACCATAATGTCCTTGGTGCCGTAGAATACTGTGGCTCCATCGCCGTCGAATTTCTTGCCTTTAGGGATGTCGAATGGTAGGTCAGGACGCAGTCCGCCATCGTACCAGGTGAGTTCGCATGCTGGCAGGGCCAGGAGTGGCAGGTTCGGACGGGCAGGGAAGCGGAAGGTAATCTTTTGTGCCGTAGGACAGGCATCGTTCATAAGCATCGTGGAACTGCCAATGACAGCCGTTGGATTGTACAGGTTCAGTCCCTTGAAGGCTACTTGCAGGATGTGGTTGGCCATGTCTCCGAGGGCACCGGAACCGAAGTCCCACCATCCGCGGAAGTTCCATGGGGTGTAAGAAGGATGATAGTCGCGATACTTTGCCGGTCCGATGAAGGCATCCCAGTTCATCGTGCTAGGTATTGCAGGCTTGTCGGTAGGTGCAGCCATACCCTGTGGCCAGATAGGACGATTGGTAAACGCCTCTATGCGGGTTACCTCGCCAATTACGCCATTCCAGAGCCAGTTCAACGCCTTGCGTGTGCCAGCACTGGAAGCGCCCTGGTTACCCTGCTGGGTGGCAACCTTGTACTTCTCGGCCATTTTCGTGAGCAGACGGCTCTCGTAAGCGTAGAGCGTCATAGGCTTTTCCAGATAGACATGCTTGCCAGCGGCTATTGCCTCTGCAGCGATGATAGCATGCGTATGGTCGGCAGTAGCAATCATCACGGCATCTGCCTGGTCGAGCAATTCGTCGAACATCTTGCGGTAGTCGTTGTAGGCTTTAGCCTGTGGATACTTCTCGAAGACATGCTTGGCATACGCCCAATCGACGTCACACAGACCGATGATATTCTCGGTCTCCATCTCCGCCAGATCGGCTGCGCCACGTCCTCCGATTCCCACACCGAGGATGTTGAGTTTGTCACTACGTGGCTTCTTTTTCTTGCCATCATGAGTTTCGAGCACGGAAGCCGGGAGAATGGATGGAGCAACCATCATTCCTGCTAATGCCATACTTCCTTTCTTTAAAAAATCTCTTCTTGAAATGTCTGCCATAAGTTTAGATAATAAAGTTGGTAATCAGTTCTTTGCAAAAATACAATAAAAACTGAGATACACACATTTTTTTGTAGATATTTTTTGCAATTATATGCTTTTAGACCTTGTAGCTTATTTTGTGTGATAAATTTTAGAAAATCGGAATAAAATGCTTTGTTTTAGAGAATAATGTGTAATTTGCAGCAAAAATTTACACCTTTTGTGACCGATGAGTATGGATACAGGCAATATATTGATTCGCAGGGCAGAACGGCAGGACGTGCCGCTATTGCTAGATTTCATACGGGGAATAGCCCGGTATGAGAAGTTGGAGAACGAGGTGATAGCTTCGCAAGAAGTGCTGGAACGTGAAATGTTCGACGAGCACAGGGCGGAGGCTGTGTTTGCCGTAGTGGATGGCCGGGAAGTGGGCTTCGCACTCTACTTCTATAATTTCTCCACGTTCATCGGGCACTCCGGGCTGTATCTGGAGGATTTGTTCGTATGGCCGGAAGAGAGAGGCAAGGGCTATGGCAAGGCACTCCTGCTTCATCTGGTCAACATAGCACGCGAGCATCATTGCGGACGCATGGAGTGGACGTGTCTCAACTGGAACCAGCCCAGCATCGACTTCTATCTCTCACTCGGAGCCGTGCCCATGAATGAATGGACCGTTTACCGACTTGACGCTGCGGCATTGGAACGATTAAGCAAGTGACAAAAAAGAAATCCCGATGCGGGTTACACATCGGGATTTCTTTGTATGAACGAAATGCTTCTATTTCTTGAACAGGCGCTTAGCGAAGTCGCGGAAGGAACGGCGCCAGGTGAGCCACTCGTGGGCTGTGCCCTCTGAGACAAAGGTCACGCAGTTGATGCCTTGCTTCTGAACGGCTGCACAGCTGGCTGGGAAGCCGAAGTTGCCTTCATCACTACCCCAGCTGATGTGGAACAAGCGCATCTGCTTGTTGAAGGTGGCTGGGTCGGCAAAGGCACCGCCAAAGACGGTCTTCACGTTCTCATCGGTCACACGGAACAGACCGCTGAGGAGTCCCATCCATGCGAACTTGTCCATGTTGTGATTGTCGAGCACAGTGGATGTGGTCTGGCCTCCACCACGTGAGAGACCAGCCATAGCACGATTTTCACGGTTTGGAATGGTGCGGAAGGTCTTGTCGATAAACGGTACCAAATCGTCAACATAGATGTCGGATACTGTCTTTCCAGGGACGTCTCGGATGTCTGGGGTGTAGCGCATGTCGCCACTCATCACCACCACAATCATCTCCTGTGCCTCGCCTGCAGCAATCATATTGTCGAGGATGAAATCTACATGACCTTGATCTATCCAGCCTTCTTCGTTCTCACCGCTTCCGTGAAGCAGGTAGAGCACTGGGTAGCGCTTCTTTCCCGTCTCGTAGCTGGCTGGTACATAGACGTTGATGTGGCGATAGGTGCCGTTGGTCTTGGAGTAGTAGTTGAGCGACCTTACCTGTCCGTGTGGAACATCCTTGTTGAAGCGGTAGTAGTTGCCCTCTGGACCTTCTGGCACCTCAATGCCGCCAGCAGTGAGTCCGTAGCCGTAGTAGGCATAGGTGTTAGGATCGGTAAGGCGGGCACCGTCAACGGTTACGAAATAGTAGTGGAAGCCCACTGGCAGTGGGTCGGTCTCGATGGTCCATACGCCGTCGATGTCCTTGGTTCCCTTGAAATCGTTAGGTACGCTCACGGTCACGGAGTGTGCCAGTGGCAGGTAGAACTTGAAATAGGCCTTTCGTGTCTGCGGATCTATGCGTGGATACTCTTGGCGCAGCCTATTGGTCTCTGAAGGCTTGGTGCCTTTCTCATACTCGGTCATCGCCTTAGGCAGCTGGGGACGACCTGGTTGCTGAGCATAAAGCCCTATGGTGGCAAACAACGCCAGGGCAAGTAATAAAGTCTTCTTCATAACATCAAAAAGTTTAAAATCTTTTCAAATGTAAACATATTTTCAATAACTCCATGCATGTCTTGTGTTTTTTTTCAGAATAATGACAGCGAGGGATATTTAAGGAGAATCTTATTTCTTGTCTGCAAAATGGTTGTAGTCAACAGCCACGCGATTTGCGCGCTTGCTCATGCTTGGGAACCAGATGTCATCTGCAGTGATGCCACATTCCTTAATAGCCTGGATGGCGTATTCGCAACGGCCGAAGTCAGCATTCACATTGTTGGTACCGAAGGTGAACTTCAGTCCGCGAGCCTTAGCCTTCTTGATCACGTTGAAGCTAGGAATTTTGTAGCGAGGACTGATCTCCAGTGCGATGTCATACTTTTCCAGTACGTCGAGTACCTTGTCTACACGCTCGTCGGTCCAGTACATATCATAGTCGTCATTCCAGCCTTGCTCTGGGATGTAGGTAGCGTTGGCGTAGATGTCGGCAGGCTCATTGGTCAGGATCTTCACGGTCTGATCTACGATCATGTCCATATACTGCTGCTTGGTTCTGCCATCCAGATGTACTTCCTCAGGACGATAGATACGGCAGATGCGACCCTTGTCGACAACGGTCATAGCGTCGGTAAACAGATAGTCGAACTTGTTGAGCACCTCTGGTGAGAACTGAACGATCCAGCGGCGACCTTCGCCCTGAACACCCATCAGGAAGGCCATAGGCTTCACCTCGTTATAGTATTCGATAGCTTCCTGGTCGTTGGCCAGCATACGGCCTACACCGCCTTCACCCACGTTAGGAGCTACGCCGTAGTTGATACCGTAGTTCATCTCCATAGCGTGTGCCTGCTCTTTGGTCAGACCACCCTTCAGGTGCACATGATAGTCAATCACTGGGAAGTTCTCCTGCTGCAGACGAATAATCTCGTCGGTAGTCTCGTCGACAGGTGGCAGGGTATCGTTAGGATTCAGCACACCGTCCTTCAGCATGGTCACTGTCAGGTTGCGGAACTTCACGTCACCCTTTTTGCCTACCAGTGCGAAACCGCCATGGCTCAGCACCTTGCCCTTGTTTGCTTCTATGCGGTAAGGCTGTGCAGGTTCCGTGTAGCATACCACGTCGGTACCATTAATCTTGATAGAGATGTTCTTCTCTCGTACGGTGATGTCAAAATCAAACCATTCTCCGTCTTCACCAAGTGAGCGATACAAGTTGCGTACAGTAGAGAGGCTACCCGTCTTGCGTGTGCCGTCAATGGCGCCATTGTGGAACAGCACCTCATAGCCGTTCTGTCCGTCAGAGTGGAACAGCAGAGCTGCCTCTGCGACGTTCTCTGCATAAGCCTGGCCCGTGAGGTCGAAGTTGCGATAGTCGCCACCTGAGGTGAGGGTCTCACCAGCTGTCACGCTGATTTCCTCACCCTTTACAGTACCGTTTGCATCAGATTTCCAGCTATCCAGTGCGGTAGGCACGTCGTAGCTTGGTCCACAAGCAACAAACATCATGGCTGTCAGTGCCAGTGCTGCTGCTTTTGGTAAAATTGTTTTCATTGTGTATAGATTAAAAAATAAGACATTCAGTAAAAACGCTCAAAATTAGTAATTTAATAAATATGCTGTTAACAAATGGCTAGTTTTTAGCGAAACAAATGATAACAAAAAAATGTTTTTTATGTGTTTTTATCACGGCTTTATTTTCCGATGCAGAATGTAAAATATGCAAATATAAGTCATTGATAATCAGTGTATATTTCTCCAATTACGGGGGACAGATACTATGCCGAGGGACGGAGGAGGGACGGAAAATATACAAAAAACTGCAAATGAAGCTGCCGTCAAAAATAAAATATACAAACATCTGCAAAGACGTTTTTCCAGTTCTTTGTATATTCACATTCGTTAACACGGATTCTTGC
>ONDM01000008.1 GCA_900316585.1 uncultured Prevotellaceae bacterium
TACTTCTGTCTGTTTATCTCAAGTCTATCAAAGATCGCCTCTTAGATGCCTGCCGGCGTTTTATTTCCGGAAAGCGGATGCAAAGGTACTGCTTTTTTCTTAACCGCAAAACAAAATCAAGAAAAATATTTTCAAAAACATGTTTTGATTCCTTTCTCCTATATAAAACTTATAACTCTAATCCATTAAAAAAAGTGGTTGTATCTCAAGACACAACCACTTTTACACATATGACTATTATTTAAATTTACAAAAGACCAGCCCTACCTATAAAGACTAACATTATGTAACCAAGGATAAAGCCTATAATACCCATAATCAATCCCACTCGCATCATATCTTTCTGCTCTACCATACCTGTAGCATGAGCCAATGCATTTGGAGGAGTAGAAATTGGCAAAATCATTGCCAATGATGCTGACATAGCTAAACCTATTAATAATGGGGCAACGCCTCCAAAAGAAGCCAAATTCTCTGCAGCTGCAGTACCAACTACAGCCAAAATAGGTACAAGCAAAGATGCAGTAGCAGTATTTGAAATAAAATTAGATAAAGCATAGCACAATAAGCCAGAACCCACAATCATTAGTAGAGGTGACCAGCTATTAAATGGAATGCTCTCTATCATATGAGTGGCTAAACCTGTATCTTGCATGGCAACTCCCAAAGCAAAACCACCTGCAACCATCCAAAGTACAGACCAGTTAATTTCCTCTAAATCTCTACGGGTTATAATTCCACAGGCACAAAAGACACCAATTGGCAACATAGCAACCACATTAGAGTTGACGCCAGTTATTCTATCGCATACCCACAACAAAATTGTCAAAGCAAATGTAATATAAACAACAATAGATTGCCAGTCTTTTTTAGTTGTGCCTTCAATGTTCAATTCTATTGTTTTTGCTTTGAATGGGAACAATTTCAGTAATAAGATCCATGCTATAAACAAAACCAATAAAGCAAAAGGCAACATAAACAGCATCCATTGACCAAATCCCAAATTCATATTCAATCCCTCAGGATCATTCAAGTATTTCAGCGCAATAGCATTAGGAGGGGTACCAATAGGTGTAGCGATACCGCCTATATTGGCTCCGATTGGGATGGCTAAAGCTAAACCAATCTTTCCTTTTCCATCAGCAGGAAGAGATTTCAAAACAGGAGTCAAAAATGTCAACATCATTGCCGCTGTAGCTGTATTTGACAAAAACATGGAAAAAACTCCTGTAGCCAAAATGAACCCTAATAGAACGAATTTCGGATTTGTCCCAAAAGGTTTTAACATAACCTTTGCTAATAGAACATCCAAGCCAGTTTTAGTTGCAGCTATGGCAAGGATAAAGCCTCCAAGGAACAACATAATTATAGGATCTGCGAATGTGTACATCAGACTTTTATAACCTATAAGAGTTCCTAAAGGAATCACTCCACTATCAGTAGAAAAAAGCCACAGACTACTTGTACTGCAAGTAAACAAGAGAATTACAATAATCAGCACAGATGTCGCCCATGAAGGAATAGCCTCTGTTAACCACATCAATGTAGCAAAAGCAAAAACTGCAATAACACGCTGTTCTACAATGGTCAAACCCGCTATCCCAAACGAATCTGTTGGAAGGTTCCAAAGTATCAAAGAAACAATAACACTCACAACCAGAGAAATAATCAAAGATTTCTGTCTTGCCATTTTTCTCTCAAGGTTACTTCTGTGAGTACTTGAAGCCAGGTTGAAACCAATAAAGTTTTTAAACATAATAAAAAGATTAATTTATTGAAATTGTTTGTGTTCAATTAAATCAATTTGAAATGATATGCTAAAATCATGTTAAGCAAAATAAGTAATACTTAATAGACTCCATACATTATATCATAAATCGCAGCAAATATAGCCATTTTCCAAAAATTAGACAAATCATGATGACTCTTTTTTCAATTTCTATCAATTAAAAGAAAAATGTTTATACACTATTATGTTTTGCAATCTTGAGTTTGCAAAAAAAACACCCAAGCTCGTACCTTTCCATAATTTTATAAAGGTGGAACCAAATAGAAAAATAAAAAAGACTAAATTAATGAAAAGTACAAAAAGTTTCACTAAATTTGCGGCACAAAATCTTAACTCAATTAAGTAATTATGGCAAATAACAAAGAAAAACTCTTCACCGACTTTAAGTCAACTACCACTCAAGAATGGTTGGATAAAATCCAAGTTGACCTTAAGGGGGCAGACTTCGAGAAGAAGCTTGTGTGGAGAACTAACGAGGGCTTCAAGGTTAAGCCTTTTTATCGGAAAGAAGACCTAGAAGGTCTTACTACAACCCAGGCATTGCCTGGAGAGTTCCCTTTTGTTAGAGGCAACAAAAAGGACAACAACGAATGGTATGTTCGTCAAGACATTGAGGTTGAAGATCCTAAAGCAGCCAATGCTAAGGCTCTGGATATCTTAATGAAAGGAATTGACAGCTTAGGTTTCCACATTCCTGCAGATATGGTTTCTGCTGAGAACATCGAGACTTTGCTGGAAGGTATAGCAGCTGACGCTATCGAACTGAATTTTGCTACCTGCCAGTGCCACACCCTTGAGTTGGCAAACATCTTGGTAGCTTACTATCAGAAGAAAGGCTATGATTTAACTAAGTTGGTAGGTTCTATCAACTTTGACCCAATGGAGAAAATGCTCCTTAAGGGCAAAGACACTACCGCTTTACTGCAGGAAGCATGCAAGCTAGCTAAAGTTCTGGAAATTCTTCCTAACTATCGCTGTTTTACTGTAAATGCCGTAACATTGAACAATGCAGGTGCATTTATCGCTCAAGAATTAGGTTATGCACTTTCTTGGGGTAATGAGTGGCTGAACATATTAACAGAGCAAGGTGTAGATCCTACATTGGCTGCTCAGAAAATCAAATTCAACTTAGGTATCAGCAGTAACTATTTCATGGAATTAGCAAAATTCCGTGCTGGCCGTATGTTGTGGGCTCAAATTGTTAAGCAGTATGAACCTAAAACTGACGAGGCTTGTAAAATGATTGTTAATGCACGTACAAGTGAATTCAACTTGACTATGTTCGATGCTTATGTAAATCTGCTTCGTTCACAGACTGAAACAATGAGCGCAGCTCTTGGTGGAGTACACTCAATTGTAGTAACTCCTTATGATAAAGCTTATGAAACCCCAGATGAATTTGCAGAACGTATTGCACGTAATCAACAATTGCTACTGAAGGAAGAAAGCCATTTTGATAAGGTTGTTGACCCTGCTGCTGGCTCATATTACATCGAGAACCTTACTTCATCTATCGCTAAATCTGCATGGGATTTATTCCTAAAAGTAGAAGAAGAAGGTGGTTTCCAAGCAGCATTGAAGGCAAATACGGTTCAAACTGCTATCAATGAAAGTGGCAAGGCACGCCATCTGAACATCGCACGCCGCAAGGAAGTTCTTTTAGGAACTAACCAGTATCCTAACTTCACTGAACTTGCTGGTGAAAAACGTCCTGTTGCTAAGTGTGCTAAATGCTGTGAGGCAGGCGATGAAACCTTGACTCCATTGAATATGGACCGTGCAGCAAGTGAATTTGAAGCATTACGCTTACAAACCGAAGAAAGCGGAAAGCGTCCTAAGGCATTTATGCTGACCATCGGTAATCTGGCTATGCGTCAGGCTCGTGCACAGTTCTCTTGCAACTTCCTTGCATGTGCTGGTTATCAGGTAATAGACAACCTTGGTTTCCCAACTGTAGAAGAAGGTGTTGAAGCTGCTAAAAAGGCAGGTGCAGACATTATCGTTCTTTGCTCAAGCGATGACGAATATGCAGAATACGCTATCCCTGCTTACAAGCTGGTGGGCGACAGTGCATTGTTTATCGTAGCAGGTGCTCCTGCTTGCATGGAAGATTTGAAGGCCGCAGGCATTGAGAACTTCATTCATGTTCGAGTTAACGTATTGGATACTTTGAGAGATTTTAACAAGAAGTTGGGTATCTGCTAAAAGAAAAAGACAATGAGAAAGAGTTTTAATAACATTGATATATTTGCTGGAATGCCTACTAGAAATGGTGCAGACTGGCAGAAAGAAAATGGCATCACTCCCAACTGGAACACTCCAGAAAAGATTTCAGTGAAGCCTGTATATACAAAAGAAGACCTAGAAGGAATGGAGCATCTGGATTTCGTTGCTGGTATCCCTCCATATCTTCGTGGACCGTATTCTATGATGTACACCTTCCGTCCTTGGACTATCCGTCAGTATGCGGGATTCTCTACAGCTGAAGAATCTAATGCATTCTACCGCCGAAATTTGGCATCAGGTCAGAAAGGTCTTTCAGTAGCCTTTGACCTTCCAACTCATCGCGGTTATGATCCTGACAATGCTCGTGTAAAGGGTGATGTAGGAAAAGCTGGTGTATCTATCTGTTCTCTGGAAAACATGAAAGTTCTTTTCGATGGCATTCCATTGAATAAGATGTCTGTATCCATGACAATGAACGGTGCTGTTCTTCCTGTCATGGCATTCTATATTAATGCCGGTTTGGAACAGGGAGCAAAGTTGGAAGAAATGGCTGGAACCATCCAGAATGATATTTTGAAAGAGTTCATGGTGCGTAACACTTACATTTACCCACCTTCATTCTCCATGAAAATCATCTCTGACATCTTTGAATACACTTCTCAAAAGATGCCAAAATTCAACAGCATTTCTATTTCTGGTTATCATATGCAGGAAGCAGGTGCAACAGCAGACATTGAATTAGCTTATACTTTGGCTGATGGTCTAGAGTACCTTCGTGCTGGTATTAATGCGGGCATAGATATCGATGCTTTTGCACCTCGTTTATCATTCTTCTGGGCTATTGGTACTAACCACTTCATGGAAATTGCCAAAATGCGTGCAGCACGTATGTTGTGGGCTAAAATTGTTAAGCAATTCAATCCAAAGAACCCTAAATCTTTGGCTCTACGTACTCACTCTCAAACATCTGGATGGTCATTGACAGAGCAGGATCCATTCAATAATGTTGGCCGTACTTGTATCGAAGCTATGGCAGCAGCTTTGGGTCATACTCAGTCTTTGCATACAAATGCCCTTGACGAGGCTATAGCATTGCCTACCGATTTCTCTGCTCGTATTGCCCGTAACACCCAAATCTACATTCAAGAAGAAACATATATCTGCAAGAATGTTGATCCATGGGGTGGTTCATTCTATGTTGAAAACCTGACAAACGAGTTGGCTCATAAAGCATGGGAGCACATTCAAGAAATTGAGAAACTGGGTGGTATGGCTAAAGCCATTGAGACCGGTGTGCCTAAAATGCGTATTGAAGAAGCTGCCGCTCGTACTCAAGCACGTATTGACTCTGGTCAGCAGACTATTATTGGCGTTAACAAGTATCGTTTGGAGCATGAAGACCCAATTGATATTTTGGAGATTGACAACACCGCTGTACGCGAAGAACAAGTTCAGCACTTGAAGAAACTTCGTGAAAACCGTGACAACGAAGCTGTCAAGAAAGCATTGGCTGCTATCACAGAATGTGCTCGCACAGGTAAAGGCAACTTGCTTGAATTAGCTGTAGAGGCAGCACATCTTCGTGCTACCACAGGAGAGATTTCAGATGCCTGCGAAGATGTTGTAGGCCGTTATAAAGCAGTAATTAGAACTATTTCAGGAGTGTTCTCAGCAGAAAGCAAGAAGGATGCGCAGTTCCAAGAAGCTTGCCGCCTTACAGAAGAATTTGCAAAGAAAGAAGGTCGTCGTCCACGTATCATGGTTGCTAAAATGGGACAGGATGGACATGACCGTGGTGCTAAAGTAGTTGCTACAGGATACGCAGACTGTGGTTTCGACGTGGATATGGGACCGTTGTTCCAGACACCAGAAGAAGCTGCACGAGAGGCTGTAGAAAACGATGTACATATCGTGGGTGCTTCATCATTGGCTGCTGGTCATAAGACTTTGATTCCTCAGCTGATTGAGGAACTAAAGAAACTAGGCCGTGAGGATATTATGGTAATCGCAGGCGGTGTTATTCCTGCACAGGATTACGACTTCCTCTACAAAGCTGGCGTTGCTGCGATCTTTGGTCCTGGAACTCCTGTTGCTTATTCAGCTATCACCATGATGAAATTGCTAATGGGCAAAGAGGCATAAACAAAACTTATTATAAGAAAGAAAAGGGGGACACTTTGAAGAAGAGTGTCCTCTTTTTTTATACACGCGCCCAATTCTTTAAGCAAAAATTTTAATAACTCGCTGATTTTTCTTAATTTTGTACAGAAATTACGCATTTATCAGAAACAAATAAAACATATACTATTTATGGAAAATATGGGATTAGGATTGACGCTGATGCTAATAGGTATGATTACTGTATTTGCAATTCTTCTCATCGTCATCAATTTGAGTAAAGTACTCATCAACATTGTAAACAAGGTCGCTCCAGAAGAAGCGCCTAAGAAAAAGGTTGAAACTCAAATTCCGACAAAGATAGATAGTAATATCATGGCTATTATCGAGGCTGCTGTTAAGGAACTCACTGCAGGTAAGGGTACTGTAACAAGTGTGGAAAAATTATAATTGCTAACAAAAAGATATCAGATATATTATGGCTAGAGAAGTAAAATTCAGTTTGGTCTTTCGTGACATGTGGCAAAGTGCAGGTAAATACCAGCCACGCGTAGACCAGTTAGTTAAGGTTGCACCAGCAATCATTAAAATGGGATGTTTTGATCGGGTTGAAACTAATGGTGGTGGTTTTGAACAGGTCAACCTACTTTATGGCGAAAACCCTAACAAAGCTGTCCGCGCATGGACTAAACCTTTCCACGAAGCTGGCATACAAACACATATGCTAGATAGAGCTTTAAATGCCCTTCGCATGAGTCCATGCCCAAAGGATTTGCGTAAACTATTCTACAAAGTAAAGAAAGCACAAGGAACTGACATTACACGTATTTTCTGTGGCCTTAATGACCCACGAAATGTTATTCCTTCCATTCAATATGCCAAGGAAGCAGGTATGATAGCTCAAGCATCTCTTTGCATAACTCACTCACCTATTCATACCGTAGAGTACTATGTAAATCTAGCAAAGACTTTCATAGATGCTGGTGCTGATGAAATCTGCTTGAAAGATATGGCTGGTATTGGACGTCCTGAAACCTTAGGAAAAATTGTAGCAGGTATTAAAAAATACAGAAAAGATATTATAATACAATACCACTCCCACGCAGGGCCTGGTTTTAATGTATCTTCTATTTTGGAAGTATGCAAAAATGGTTGCGACTATGTTGATACTGGTATGTCTCCACTTTCATGGGGTACAGGTCACGCTGATATAATTACCGTGCAAGAAATGTTGAAAGATGCTGGCTTCAAAGTAAAAGACGTTAATATGGAAGCCTATATGGAAGTACGCACCCAAATTCAGGAAATGATGGATGATTTCCTTGGTTACTACATTCCAGAATTAAACCATCTGAACAACTCCCTTCTTATCAAACCTGGATTACCTGGAGGTATGATGGGTTCCTTGATGACTGACCTGGAGGACAACTTGAAGTCTCTTAATAAATGGAAAATCAAGAATAACAAGCCTGAATTAACTACAGATCAGCTATTGATTAAACTATTTGATGAAGTTGCATATGTTTGGCCTAAGGTTGGTTATCCTTGCTTAGTCACTCCATTCAGTCAATACGTTAAGAACTTGGCTTTGATGAACGTAATACAAATGGAAAAAGGAAAGCCACGTTGGTCAATGATAGCAGATACCATTTGGGATATGATTCTTGGAAAAGCTGGTCAGTTACCTGGTCCTGTTGCTCCAGAACTTATTGAGATGGCAAAGGCTGAAGGACGTGAGTTCCAAACTAATGATCCTCAGGAAAATTATCCAGACGATTTGGATGATTTCCGTAAGAAGATGAAAGAAAAAGGTTGGGAATTAGGAGAAGATGAAGAAGAACTCTTTGAATATTCCATGCATACTCCTCAATATGAAGCATACAAAAGTGGCAAGGCAAAAGCTGATTTTGAAGCAGATTTGGCAAAACGTAAAGCAGCTAAGAATTCTTCAAATAGTAACAACGAGCCAAAAACCATTACAGTATCAGTAAATGGAATGTCATATAAGGTAAACATTGCATATGGCGTTCAAACTCCGAAGCCAGATGCACCAGCAGTAACTCCTGTAGCAGCACCTTCACCAGCAGGTTCAGGACATGAATTACTTGCTCCACTGGAGGGTAAATTCTTCCTAGTTAAGGGTGCAAGTGACACTCCTGCGAAAATAGGTGACATAGTCAATGAGGGTGATGTGGTTTGCTACATTGAGGCTATGAAGACTTACAATGCAATCAAAGCTGATACAACAGGTACAATAACAGCAATCTGTTTCAATGCCGGTGATAGCGTATCAGAAGATGATGTATTGATGATCATTAGTTAATGAAAAGAAAGGCTGAAAATGGATATTTTAAATAAACTATATGAAATGACAGCCTTCGCCCAAACTGGTGGAGACTGGACTTTCCTCATCATGATTCTCATAGCATTTGTACTGCTATATTTAGGAATTGTGAAGAAGTATGAGCCACTGTTGCTGATTCCTATTGGTTTCGGCGTCTTACTGGCCAACTTCCCCGGAGGAGGTATGGGGGTTGTTCAAGCAGCATCTGATGGTACTGTAGTCCTTCCTGATGGTAGTACTGAAATCATCTGGGATATGCCTTTGCATAAGATTGCACATGAACTAGGTCTAATGAATTTCATCTATTACATGTGTATCAAAACTGGATTCATTCCACCTATCATCTTTATGGGTGTGGGTGCATTAACCGATTTTGGTCCTATGCTTCGTAACTTGAGACTTTCCATTTTTGGTGCAGGTGCACAGTTTGGTATTTTTGCTGTATTACTGAGTGCTCTGGCATTAGGCTTTACACCTCAAGAGGCTGCATCTCTAGGTATCATCGGAGGAGCTGATGGTCCTACAGCAATCTTTACCACTATCAAGTTGGCTCCACACCTTCTTGGTCCTATTGCAATCGCAGCATATTCATATATGGCTTTAGTTCCTGTTATAGTACCATTAGTAGTTAAACTGCTTTGCACAAAGAAGGAACTGATGATTAACATGAAGCAGCAGGATAAACTGTACCCTAACAAAACAGAAATAAAGAACATGCGTGTTCTGAAGATTTTGTTTCCGCTTTGCGTAACTACAATCGTTGCCTTGCTTGTGCCAACAGCTGTTAGTCTAGTTGGTATGTTAATGTTCGGTAACTTGCTGAAAGAATTAGGCGCCATGACTAGCCGCTTATTTGAAACAGCAAGCAACGCTATCATGAATACAGCTACAATCTTCTTAGGACTATCAGTAGGTGCAACAATGACTTCTGATGCATTTTTAAACTTTACCACTATCGGTATTGTGGTAGGTGGTTTCCTTGCATTTGCCCTGTCAATAGGAGCTGGAATTTGCATGGCTAAGATCTTTAATCTATTTGCTAAGAAGAAGGTAAACCCATTGATTGGTGCTACAGGTTTAAGTGCTGTACCAATGGCTAGCCGAGTAGCAAATGATATTGCCACACAATATGACCCAAAGAACCACGTGTTGAATTACTGTATGGCAAGTAATATCTCTGGCGTTATTGGTTCTGCAGTTGCAGCAGGTGTTCTTATATCCTTCCTTGGCTAATAAAAACAATGTATAACATGTATGGGCGGATTGAAAATCCGCCCATACATATTTAAAAGAAGATTTTATGGGCTTTTTCTCATCTCTATTCGGTAGCAAAAAACAGCCAACTCCCGAAGAACTAAAAAAACAAAAAGAAAAAAAATTTGACATCCTTAAATTTGATGGTGTTAAAGCACAACGAATGGGACAGATTCCCTATTCCATCAAGTGCTTTACGGAGGCTCTAGCTTTAAAAGAGGACTTCAGCACTAGGTTATATCTAGCCAATTCTTATAATGCCATCCAAGATTATCCTTTAGCTTATGAACAACTGGAAAAGATGGCAGAACTAGAGCCCAACAATATAGACACTTATCTCATGATGGCTAGAGTCGCAGACCATCTGCAAAATTGGCAATCCATGAACGATGCCTGCCAAAGAGCATATTTAATAGATGAAAATAAACCAGAAATATATTATTACTTTGGCAAGGCATGTTATGGCTTGGAAGATGAAGTTTCTGCTATTGCTATGTTAACTAAAGCTATCAGTCTAGATAAAGAATATAAAGATGCATACCTCTTGCGTGGTGAGATCTACTGCAATATGGAGCAATTTAAAGACGCTGAAGAAGATATAGACAAACTCCTTTCTTTTGATGCAAATGATGAAACCTATCTGACAAAAAAAGCAAGATTAAGAACCATAGCTGGAGATAACGAAAGTGCTATTAAATATTATAAGGCCATCATTGATCAAAATCCATTCAATGAACCTGTTATCATAGAACTGGCACAACTTCTTATCGGACTTAAGAAATATGACGCAGCCTCAAAACTGGTAGATGAAGCCATAGAAAACAAACCTGACTTCGCAGAAGCTTATAAAGAAAGAAGTAATATAAAAAAATTACAAGGTAATAAAGCGGGTGCAGAAGAAGATTTTAAAATTGCTGAGAAGTTATTAAAAGATAATAATAACAATAATATCAGTTTTACCAATATAGAAGATGAAGTAAATGCTCGATACAAAGCCATAAACCCATTCTCTTAATGAGAATTTATAAAAAGAATAGCCCTTTTACTAAAAAACTAAAACTTTTTATTGCAAATTAATGTAAAAAGAGTATATTTGTACCATCATTGCAGAAAAAGAGTATATATGAGAAACTTATTTAGTTCATTTTTCCCTTTCTTTTATTACTATTACTTTAGCGATAAAGTGAAGCGGGAAGTCGTGTATATACCATTGAAATAATTATTAGTTAATGAGATACAGAGTCCCGCTTCAAAGCGGGACTTTTTTTGATAATAAACAACAATGAAGAAGGTAGCGATACAAGGTATTATTGGCTCATACCATGACATTGCAGTTCACAACTATTTCGAAAACGAAGAAGTTGAATTGATCTGTTGTGATACTTTTGAGCAGGTTTTTGAGGCAATGAGAAACAATAATAATGTATTAGGGACAATTGCTATTGAAAATACAATAGCAGGCAGCCTACTACACAACTATGAACTTCTTAGAGACAGCCAAATGACTATTGTTGGTGAACATAAACTTAGAATTAGTCATAGCATTATGTGTTTGCCTGATGATGATTGGGAAAATATTACTGAAGTAAATTCCCACCCTGTAGCACTGATGCAATGTAGAGATTTTTTGAATAAGCATCCAAAGTTCAAAGCTGTTGAGACAGAAGACACAGCAGGAAGTGCAGAACGAATACACAGATTACAACTGCATGGACACGCAGCAATTTGCTCCAAATTTGCAGCTCCCCTATATGACATGAAGATTTTAAAGGAAGGCATTGAAACCAACAAACATAATTTCACACGATTCCTTATTCTTAGCGATCCATGTAAAGCTGATGAAATCAGAGATGGGCACCTATCAAATAAGGCAAGCATTGTATTCACATTACCACACGCAGAAGGGAGCCTCTCTCAAGTTTTGTCTATTTTTTCTTTTTACAAAATTAATCTAACAAAAATCCAATCACTCCCCATAATAGGACGTGAATGGGAATACCAATTCTATGTAGATGTGATTTTCAACGATTATCTAAGATTTCACCAATCTGTTGATGCAATAACACCTCTAACACGTGAATTTAAAATTTTAGGAGAATATCAAAATGGCAGACAAACAATATAACATACACCCAGCTAACAGACTGGAAACTATACAAGAGTACTACTTCTCCCGAAAACTGAAAGAAGTAGCACAAATGAATGCTGAAGGTAAGAATGTTATCAACCTAGGCATAGGTAGTCCAGATATGCCACCATCTACTGAAACACTTGAAGTTTTGAACAAAGAATCTCTCAAACCAGACGTTCATGGCTATCAGCCATACGTAGGTATCTCAGAACTTCGAGACGGAATGGCTTTCTTCTACAAAAGATGGTACAATGTTAACTTAGACCCCAAAACAGAAATTCTACCCTTAATTGGATCCAAAGAAGGTATTCTTCATGTCACTTTAGCTTTTGTAAACCCTGGAGATAAAGTACTTATCCCTAATCCAGGCTATCCGACCTATACTTCATTAAGTAAGCTATTAGGTGCAAAAATCATTAATTATGATTTAATGGAGGATAACGGATGGCAGCCCAATTTTGACGAGCTAGAGAAAATGGACCTAAGTGATGTTAAACTTATGTGGACAAACTATCCCAATATGCCTACCGGGGCAAGTGCATCGTTAAATCTATTCCAGAAACTTGTTAATTTTGCACAAAAGCACAATATTGTAGTTGTTAATGACAACCCATATAGTCTCATCTTAAATGAACATCCCATTAGCCTGTTGCAAATAGAAGGAGCAAAAGATTGCTGTATTGAATTCAACTCTATGAGTAAAAGTCAAAACATGCCAGGATGGCGTGTAGGATGGATTTCAACTAATGCCCAGTTTATACAATGGATTTTAAAAGTAAAAAGTAATGTGGATAGTGGAATGTTTAAGCCCCTTCAACTAGCTGCGGCTCAAGCTCTTCATAATAACGATGAATGGCATCAAGAACACAACATTAATATTTATGCTAAAAGACGTAATATAGCAGAGGCTATAATGAAAACATTAGGATGCACATTTGATTCCACACAAGTAGGAATGTTCCTTTGGGGACGAATCCCTGATTCTTATGATAATGTTGAAATCTTAACAGAGAAAGTCTTACATGATGCAAAAGTTTTCATAACTCCAGGCTTTATATTTGGAAGTAATGGGAATCGATATCTAAGAATCTCTTTATGTGCTAAAGAATCTCAATTGGATGAAGCCTTAAGACGAATTAAAACAATTCTTTAAAGAAAATAAAACAAAAACATATGGAAATCAAAAAGTTGAACCTCTTGGGAATTGAGGTAAAACGCCCACTAATTATTTCCGGACCTTGCAGTGCTGAGACTGAAGAGCAAGTGTTAAATACAGCTCGTCAGTTGGCCAATAAAGGAATAAAGATATTCAGAGCTGGAATTTGGAAACCAAGAACCAAGCCTGGGGGTTTTGAAGGAGTTGGAAAAATCGGCCTTCCTTGGATGAAGCGTGTTAAAGAAGAAACAGGTATGCTGATAACTACTGAAGTTGCTACTCCTATGCATGTTGAACAAGCTCTAGATGCAGGTATGGATATTCTTTGGATTGGTGCTCGTACTTCAGCAAACCCATTTGCCATGCAGGACCTAGCTGATGCCCTTCGAGGCGTAGATATTCCTGTACTCGTAAAGAACCCTGTTAATCCAGATCTTGAATTGTGGATTGGTGCAATGGAACGTTTAAACAATGCAGGTATTAAACGCATAGGTGCCATTCACCGTGGATTCTCTTCCTATGACAAAACAATATACAGGAATCTACCACAATGGCATATCCCGATTGAATTACGCAGAAGATACCCAGAACTTCCTATTATTTGCGATCCTAGTCACATAGGAGGGAAACGAGAGCTGGTAGCTCCTCTATGTCAACAAGCCATGGATTTAGGTTTTGACGGCTTAATAATAGAATCCCACTGCAATCCCGATGCAGCTTGGAGCGATGCCAGACAGCAAATTACCCCAGACATCCTTGATTACATACTTAATCTCTTAGTAATACGTAATGAGAAAATGACAACGGAAAGCTTGAATGAACTTAGAAAGCAGATTGACGAATGTGACAATAAACTAATAGAAATTCTGTCAAAACGTATGCGTATTTCCCGTGAAATTGGAATGTACAAGAAAGAGCACAATATGACCATCCTCCAAACCGAACGTTACTCAGAAATTTTGGAAAAACGTGGAGCTCAGGGTGCTCTTTGTGGTATCGGAAGTGATTGTGTGAAAAACATATTCGAAACAATTCACGAAGAAAGTGTTCACCAGCAAATGGAAATAATTAATAAATAAAAAAGAATGAAAATACTCATTTTAGGTGCCGGGAAAATGGGCACATTCTTTTGTGATATCCTCAGTTTCGACCATGAAGTCGCAATCTTTGACATAGACCCTAAACGTTTAAGGTTTACCTATAATACTCTCCGATTTACCCAAATAGAGGAAATAAAAGATTTTGAACCAGAACTGGTTATTAATGCAGCTACTGTGAAATATACTATATCTGCATTCAACTTGGTATTACCTTACATACCAGAAAACTGCATTCTTAGTGATATAGCCTCTGTTAAAACCGGATTAAAGGAGTTCTATGAAACTTGTGGACACAAATACTACGTTTCTACCCATCCAATGTTTGGACCGACATTTGCCAGCCTTAGTAACTTAAGCCACGAAAATGCCATTATTATAAGCGAAGGAGACCACCTAGGTAAAGTATTCTTTAAAGACCTGTATCAGCATCTTCATTTAAATATTTATGAATATAGTTTCCAAGAACATGATGAGATAGTTGCATACTCTTTGAGTATCCCATTTGTTTCTACATTTGTGTTCAGTGCTGTCATGAAACATATTGATGCGCCAGGTACGACTTTTAAACGCCATGAGGCTATTGCCAGAGGTGTCTTGAATGAAGATGATTATTTACTACAAGAAATTCTTTTCAATCCTAACACCTCAGGGCAGGTTGAGAACATACGAAAAGAGTTGGATGATTTACAAGATATTATAGATAAGAAAGATTCCGTTCGCATGAAAGAATACCTGACAAAAATTCGAAATAATGCATTAAAATAAACAATAAGAAAGGGGACCGGTCCCCTTTCTTAGTCTAACAAGCCATAATGATGTAAAGCATGCCAAACTCCATCTTTATCGACATCATCGGTTACATAATCTGCATGTTCTTTAACTTTATCGTTCGCATTTCCCATCACTATACTTAAAGCAGCATGATCTAGCATCGGAATATCGTTTCCTCCATCACCAAATGCCATTGTTTCCGACAGGTCTATCCCATAATAATCTATTATCGTATCTATACCAGCACTTTTACTTACACCTTCTGCAACTATATCTGCAAAAGACTCATGCCAACGCATCGATGTACAATCTTTTAATACAAATTTCTTCAAATAATCTTCCTCTTCTTCACGGAAAAAACCTATGAGCTGAAGTAAATCATCACTCAATGCCTCCTCCAAAGGGTAATAATCCAAACTTGGGACATTCAAAAATTTAACGATATTCATAACATCCTCATGTTCCAGATTATTGGCATACATTTTATTTTTAGCAACAGCCATAAAAGGAGTTGGATTCTTTTGACACTTCAAATAATCAATTAATGACTTAACATTATTTTTAGGAATATACTTGCAACCTATAACATTTCCTTCAGCATCTATACATAAGGCCCCTGTAACAGTTACCATACCATCATACTCAACACCCTCTAGATTATCAATGAACTGTATTGGGCGACCTGTACAAATAAACACCTTAATGCCTTTTTTTCTAATTGTAGAAATAGCATTTCGAGTTGATTCTGGCACACTGTGACTTTTAAAAGGAACCAAAGTTCCATCTATATCAAAAAAAACTGCTTTTATCATCTACATTAATAATATTATAAGGAAGTAACATGATAATAAGCCAATATGGCCATAGTCATATTCATGCTCAATTCACATAAAAGAACTGTAGCTCCACAACAATCTCCTGTATAACCCTGAATACGCTTTTTCATTATTCTATATAAAAACAACAATACAATAACAGGCATCAAGAACCATAAAACTAAACCATCTATATTGTAAGGGAATAAATACATAAAGACAAATAATACGAAAACAGCTAAAACAATCATATAAAGATAATCCCATTTTGTCCATGGAGCATAAACCATCTTTGCCTTTGCAGCATCTGAAGTACGAACATATTTCAAGGTTGCAGGTACAAAAGATGCTAAAAACCTAGACCAAATAGCTGTTACAGTATATATTAGAAAGCATGCAAATGAAGAATGATAAAGTCCTGCAAAATTTGAAGACCATTCGCCTATAGAAACAAAAGTTGTCAGGAAATAACATATTAAAGCTAATACCCCATATGTTCCTATGTGCGAATCTTTCATTATTTCCAATATGCGATCTTTTGTCATTCCTCCTCCGAAACCATCAAAAAAATCTGCTAATCCATCTTCATGAAATCCACCTGAAATAAATAAAGACCCAATAATCAAGACTAAAACTGTAATGGATTCAGGGAACCAAGGATAAATCAAGAAGAAAACAAAAGCAGCCCATAAAGCAGCTACTAAACCTCCAGCTATCATCCAATGATGAACTGCATAAGGATAACTATCTATAGGAGCACTCCAGATTTTCCACAATGGAATTCGGGTAAACATACAACAAGCAGCCCATAAATGGGAAAGTTTATTTTTCAACATTAGAAATACTTGGTTATTTTAGCTGAATTAAAATTATTCATTTCATTAATCATGTGCACAGCCGATTCTATAATTGGATATGCACATAAAGCACCAGTACCTTCACCTAAACGAAGGCCTAAAGATAAGAGAGGTTTTGCATCCATAAGATCCAACATTTTTCTATGGCCTAATTCATCACCTACATGACCAAAGATAGCATAATCTATAACATTAGGATACAATTTGCTCGCAGCTAGCATACACGCACTCATTATAAAGCCATCAACTAGTACTAGCATATGGCGTTCAGCAGCTCTGCACATGGCACCAATAGCAGCGACCATTTCAAAACCTCCAAACCAACGAATAATCTCTTCTGTTGAGACCGATGTCTCTTGATGCCTAGCTTTAAAATTATCTATAGCGGATTGAAGAACTCTCAATTTATGTTGAATACCAGAATCATCTAAACCAGCACCTGCACCGACGCACAATTCAAGTTCCAGATGCCCCAAAAGACTCAACCAAATTGAAGATGGTGAAGTATTGGCAATGCCCATCTCACCAATACATATGATATTGCACCCCTCTTTAAAACAACCATCAACCAATTCACATCCTATGTTTATTGCTCGTTCCATTTCCTCTTCTGTCATAGCTGCCTCATGTAGGAAATTCCGAGTTCCATTAGCTATCTTACAATTCAAAATAGAAGGATAATCTGACAAATCATAATCTACCCCCATATCGACTTCAATGAATTTGAATCCATGCTGCCTGCAAAACATATTGACTCCACCACCACCTTTCGTGAAATTTATCATCTGTTGCCACGTAATTTCACGAGGAGAAACACTTACCTTTTCCTTTTCTATACCATGGTCTCCTCCAAAAAGAATATGACAAGGATTCTTTAAAGACGGAGAAAGAGTCTGCTGCACTAGACCTATTTGAATTGCCAAATCCTCTAAACGGCCTAAGGAATGTTTAGGTTTATTTAAATTATCAATTTTATGGATTAAAGCCTCTTTTATAATCTGACTGGGCTTAGGTATAACAAATTTCCTCATTATTATTTAATCTTTAACGGAATACCAGAAACCATAAAAATGACTTCATCAGACAAGGACGCCACATATTGATTTAACCATCCAAGCAAGTCAGTAAAGTGACGTTGAGCGGCATTAGAAGAAGTCCCTCCCAATCCGATTTCATTAGTTACTACAATATAAGTGGCATCTTGTTGAAGGAGTTTCTGAAATTCCTCTTTTAAAGCTTTCAATGTGAATTCAACTTCATGTTCCACCCCATCACGAAAGAAAAAATTAGTGGCCCAAAGTGTCAAACAGTCTATCAATACCACCCTATTCTTTAAAGAGTGCCTAGACAAATAGAATTCTTCCTCTATATTAGTCCATTGAGGACCTCGTCTCTCTTTATGCTTGTCTACACGAGCTTTAAACTCATCATCCCAAATATGCGCTGTTGCCATATAAACAGGAAAATCAGACAAGGATAAAACTAATTTTTCCGCATAGGAACTTTTACCAGAACGTTGTCCCCCAGTTATAAGAATCAGTTTACTCATTTCTTATGATTTCTATTGCAAAAGTACAATAAAAAAAGGAATTTTCAACTATCTTTGCAATATGAAACAGCTACTTATTCTTATATTTAGTCTATCTGTATTTTTTGTTTCATGTAGTAATGGTAATTACCGAGAACATATTGCAGATAACGGCATTATCTGCAATATGGAATATGCAGATAACCTTACACTGATAGAATATGATAACTATACCAAGGCTGTCCTTCGTAATCCTTGGGATACAACAAGCGTACTACAAACATATATTTTAGTATCTAAAGACATTGCCCTAGACACTCTACCAGAAGGTATAATTATAAAAACTCCTTTAGATAATGCACTTGTTTATTCTTCAGTGCATTGCACTCTTATTTGTGAATTAGGTGGTGAAAAGCAAATTGGTGGAGTTTGTGACTCTGAATACATTTATGTTGAAAAACTAAGGGATCGTTTATCCAACGGGACATTAGCAGACTGTGGTAATAGCATGAATCCTAACTTTGAGAAAATCATAAAATTACATCCTGAAGCTATACTTTTGTCACCATATGAAAACAATAATGGATATGGGAAGCTAGATAAATTAAATATACCTATCATTCTATGTGCCGATTATATGGAAACATCTGCTTTAGGCAGAGCTGAATGGGTGAAATTCTATGGCTTGCTCTTCGGGTTAGAAAATAATGCCAATGACCTTTTCTCCCAAGTTTCATCAAATTTCAATAATTTAAAGGAAAAAGCAAAGAATTCCTTGAGCCATCCTAAAGTCCTCTCTGACACTCGTTACGGACAAGTTTGGTACATGCCTGGAGGACTCAGCACCATGGGCAGACTGTATGAAGATGCTGGGGCTTTAAACCCTTTTAGCTATTTGAAACAAAGTGGAAGTGCACCTCTTTCTGCAGAACAGGTTTTCGAAAAGGCACACGATGCAGATGTATGGATTATAAAATACAACCAACCGACTGATAAAACTCTAAAAGAGCTTAGCATGGAAGATGCCATTTATAAGCAGTTCAAGCCACTTAAAGAAGGCAATGTTTATGGCAGTAATACCAGCATATCTCGTTTCTATGAAGAAACTCCTTATCACCCTGACCGGTTACTGGCCGACTATATTCAAATATTTCATCCAGAACTAGGCCTAAAACACGAATTAAAATACTTCAAGAAATTGAAAAAAGAATGAACTTCACTTTCAAGAATTCAGGGAAAAATACTTCTATATTCCTAGCTTTTTGTATCATTATTTTGTTTTTGTCCAACGTTTTCTTTGGCTCAGTCTCTATCCCCATCCATGAAACATGGAATATACTTATGGGAAAAGCTGAGGCTGACAGCCCATGGAGATACATTATTATGGAAAGCAGACTTCCTCAAGCTCTCACCGCTCTACTTGCAGGCGCAGGTTTAGCAGTATCTGGTCTTATGCTACAAACAGCATTTGATAATCCATTAGCAGGACCTTCTATTTTAGGTATTACCTCTGGAGCTAGTCTTGGAGTGGCGATTGTGATGATGGCTATGAACGGTATAGTCACAGCGGGAACTTTGACAATCGGAGGATATATAGCAACTATATTATCAGCTGCCATCGGGAGTATAATCATTATGGGGTTATTATTATTGTTTTCCAACCTGCTAAAAAATAATCTACTTTTGTTGATTACTGGCATTATGCTTGGCTATATAACTACATCTATAATTAGCCTTCTAAACTATACGACTACAGAACAAGGGCTTCAAAACTATACTCTTTGGGGATTAGGAAATTTCAATGGCGTTTCTTGGGAATATATGCCTTTTTTCTGCATTTCAATGGCTTTTGGCATTGGAATTGCACTTTCCTTGATAAAACCTCTAAACGCATTGCTTTTAGGCAATCAATATGCAGAAAACCTTGGTGTCAATCTAAAAAAAGTGCGAAATCTACTCCTATTTTCTACAGGTTTACTCTGTGCAATTATAACCGCTTTTTGTGGACCTATTTCTTTTATAGGCCTAGCGGTACCACATATTGCAAGGCTTATACTTCACTCAAGTAATCATCGCTCACTCATGCCTATAACTTTGCTTTGCGGTGCAACAATTGCCTTGCTTTGCAATCTGCTTTGTACTTTACCCAATGAATTGGTTATTCCTTTAAATGCAGTAACCCCAATTATAGGAGCACCTGTTATTATCTACGTTATTTGCTCAAAAAGATTCAAAGAATAAAAAACAAAGAGGGAGTTAAGGGAAATTGGTTATTTTACTTTATCTTTGCAATCCTAAATCATAAAATATGATTGTCTGTATAGCAGAGAAACCTAGTGTCGCAAAAGATATAGCCAATGTTTTAGGTGCTAAATCATCACATGATGGCTATATAGAAGGAAATGGTTACCAAGTAACCTGGACCTTTGGCCACCTATGTGAACTTAAAGAACCTCATGAATATAGTTCAAACTGGAAAGCATGGAGTTTATCCTCCCTTCCGATGATACCAGAACGTTTTGGTATAAAATTGAAGACGGATAAAGGAATAGAAAAGCAGTTTAAAACTATTCAGGAACTAATGCAAAAAGCAGATATGATTATCAACTGCGGAGATGCCGGACAAGAAGGCGAACTTATCCAACGTTGGGTAATGCAAAAAGCTGGTGCGAATTGTCCTGTAAAGCGCCTTTGGATTTCCTCATTAACAGAAGAGTCAATCCGCGAAGGATTTAAGTCATTAAAAGATCAGAGCGAATATCAATCACTTTATGAAGCTGGTTTAAGCCGTGCTATTGGCGATTGGACGCTAGGCATGAACGCTACCCGCCTTTATACATTAAAATATGGTCAGAATCATCAAGTTCTTTCAATAGGCCGTGTTCAAACCCCTACATTAGCTCTGATTGTCAAGCGTCAGCAAGAGATCGAAACGTTTATTCCGGAAGCTTACTGGGAACTTAAGACTGTATACAGAAATACGACCTTCAATGCAACTAAAGGACGCTTTTCCTCTGAAAAAGAAGGTCGAGAGTTTCTGCAAAAAGTAATTGGAAATGATTTCTACGTTACAGATTTAAGTACGAAAAAAGGGAGTGAGGCCCCACCACGATTATTTGATTTGACATCTTTGCAAGTAGAGTGTAACAAAAAATATGGTTTTTCTGCAGATCTTACCTTGCAAGCCATCCAATCACTCTATGAAAAGAAATTCACAACTTACCCGCGTGTGGATACTACCTACCTGAGTGATGACATTTATCCTAAGTGTCCTAATATTCTGAAAGGCTTACATGAATATAAAGCTTTTACGATTCCACTTGAAGGGAAAAAACTCATAAAAAGTAAAAAAGTATTCGACACAAGTAAGGTAACAGATCACCATGCTATTATTCCAACTGGAGTTCCGACTCAGAATCTAACAGATATTGAGACACGAGTCTATGATTTAATAGCTCGCCGGTTCATTGGAATATTCTATCCCGATTGCAAATTCTCTACTACAACCGTTTTAGGTAAAGTTGAAGATATAGATTTTAAAACAAGTGGTAAGCAGATTTTGGAACCCGGGTGGAGAGTCCTATTTACAAAGCAGACACAAGATGAAGAAGAAAAAGAAGGTGAAGAAGAACGCACGCTGCCATCCTTTACCTTAGGGGAACACGGTCCACATATTCCAGACTTACAGCAGAAGTGGACAACGCCCCCTAAGCCTTATACAGAAGCCACTCTTTTAAGAGCAATGGAAACTGCTGGAAAGTTGGTAGACAATGATGAACTGCGCGATGCCTTAAAAGAAAATGGTATCGGAAGACCATCAACACGAGCTGCCATTATTGAAACATTATTTAAACGTCATTATATTCGAAAAGAGAAGAAGAACTTATATGCAACTCCTACAGGGACTGAACTTATTAGCCTAATTCATGAAGAATTACTTAAAAGTGCAGAATTAACCGGAATATGGGAACGTAAGTTACGCCAAATTGAAAGTAAGAACTATAGTGCACAAACATTTATTTTAGAATTGAAAGCCATGGTTACGGATCTTATCCATGCTGTATTAGCTGACAATTCCAACCGAAGAGTTTCCGTTACTCTTGAAGAAAAGGCACCAACTGTAAAAAAGCGCACGATACCTACTAACAGAAAGCCAAGAGTCCTCAAAAATGACAAAAAGGATGATAGTAGTATTTCTGCAGGCACTGCTCCAATCCAGGCAAAACCAATTATTCCTACAACATCTACCGAAGGCGACATAATTGGGCGCAAATGCCCAATATGTGGAAAAGGAATTATCATCAAAGGAAAAACAGCATATGGTTGTTCTAATTGGAAAGGAGGATGTAACTATCGCATCCCTTTTGACAGCCTTTCTAAAGTGTAATCACTTGTTCTGGGAAAAAACCAGAACGGATTCTCCATTCTTGAGGATATAAATTATTAGCCCTATTTCCAACATTCTTTACAAAGCCCAATGGCAGACTATTATAAGTCAATAGCACAAAACCTCTTGGTGCCTCTGAATTTAATGATATCGATTCTTTCCTTAAATAAGAGATTGCCTGATTATATGAGACCTCCTCTTTGGGGAAAATGTCAGATGCTACTTGACTCATCGCTAAACAATGATCTGGAATAATATCTTTCCCTTTCGTGCAACCAATAGTAACACCTGCATGAAGAATATTTAAATACTGAGACAAGACACTCCACTGTTCAAGATGAAATGTTGGAATCGCTATAATCCTATCTTTAAACCACTGAAATTGGTAATTATTACTGTTCTGAATCCACTCTTTGCAAATATTTGGAATTGATACACTAATGTTACTTTTACTTTTCCTCTTCTCCTTTTCTTTCTTTCTCCACTGTGAGGATTTAAGTTCTTCACCAGAAGTTTTACGCAATACTGCCATAAAAAGACCTTCTCCTTTTGTTTTATGGGGGAAGAAACGGTAAACTGGAATCTTTTCTCCTCCTAAAGCAGATGTTATCATCCAATCAGAATGAATAGGAACTTCCAGAAAATCTGCCCCCAACGTTTTCTGAATCCATTTGACATTCTGCTCATCTTCCAATGTATTATAAGTACATGTAGAATACACAAGAATTCCTCCAGGTTTCAAACTTGGCCATACATTTTCCACTATCATACGCTGCCGTTTCCAACAAGCCTCAACATTATCTAAGTTCCATTCCTTTATTGCCACTTCATCTTTACGAAACATTCCTTCTCCAGAACAGGGTACATCAGCCAAGATAAAATCAAAAAAATGATTTAAATGAGAAAAAGTTGATGTTTCATTTTGAGATACAATTGTGGAAGGACATCCCCATTTAATAAGGTTCTCTTTTAAGATTTGAGCACGCTGTGGTATAACTTCATTAGCTATTAAAAGGCTCCCATCTGTAAGATTATCTTGTAGTAGTGTGCTTTTTCCACCTGGAGCGGCACACACATCCAACGCTACTACAGGTTCTTTCAAATAGGTTCTTACGACCTGAGATAAAAACATAGAAGAAGCTTCCTGAACATAATAAACTCCTGCATGAAACAATGGGTCAAATGTAAATGACGGTCGAATCGGCAAATAATAGCCTGTAGGACACCATGGCACTTGCTTCCATCCTCCATCTGAAAAAATAAAAGGTTTCCCCTTATTAAGACGAATACTTACTGGAGCCTCTGCAGATAATGCTTTCTGGAAATCTTCGAACTCATCTGCGCCAAGCAAAAGATTCATACTTCGAATAAATGATAAAGGCAAGTCCATAATTCTTATTTTTCTGCAAAGATAAAGGAAAAATCAGTTATCTTTGCACTACAAATAAAAAAACAAGTCAAATGAAACAGTATCTGGACTTACTTGACCGCATTGTAAAAGAAGGTGTGGTAAAGACCGACCGCACAGGAACAGGAACAAAAAGTATTTTTGGACACCAAATGCGCTTTAACCTGGAAGACGGATTTCCATTGGTAACCACCAAAAAAGTTTTCTTACGTGGAATTATAGAAGAACTTCTTTGGTTTATCAGTGGTGATACAAATAAACATACCCTACAGGCAAAAAATGTACATATATGGGATTCATGGGGCGACGATGAAACTGGTGAATTAGGACCTATTTATGGAAAACAGTGGAGAGCATGGAAAGACTATGAAGGTGGAAGTATAGACCAATTATCCAATGCCATTGACCTGATTAAAAACAACCCAGATTCCAGACGCATCATTGTATGCTCATGGAATGTGGCTCAGATAGACCAAATGGGATTACCACCATGTCACTGTTTCTACCAGTTTTATGTAGCAGAGGGTAAATTGAGTCTTCAGCTTTATCAACGCTCAGCAGATATGTTCCTGGGGGTTCCATTCAACATTGCATCCTATGCCTTGCTGCTGATGATGGTAGCACAGGTAACAGGCTTAAAACCTGGAGAATTTATCCATACTACAGGTGATACTCATATCTATTTGAACCATATGGAACAAGTCAAACTACAACTGAGCCGTACTCCTCGTTCCCTCCCAACAATGATAATTAACCCTAATATAAAAAGTATTTTTGATTTCAAATACGAAGATTTCAAATTAGAAGGTTATGACCCTTGGCCTGCAATCAAAGGAGACGTTTCTGTATAAATAGAATATATCCATCTTATCACTTAGAGTAAATAATAAGAATAAGAATACTAATCCTAAGGCATGAAGATTATTAATCTTAAGGCATGAAGATTACTAATCTTAAGGCACGAAGATTACTAATCTTAAGGCACGAAGATTACTAATCTTAAAAGTGTAAGAATACTATTCTTCCTAAACAATCTTTGTATAGATTTTGACCAATAATTATATTTAGCATGAATAAAATATCTATTATAGCAGCTGTTGCTGAAAACAGAGCAATTGGCTACAAGAACAAATTAATTTACTGGCTTCCAAACGATCTGAAACGTTTTAAGCTATTAACAACTGGCAATACTATAATTATGGGTCGAAAAACTTTTGAATCACTCCCCAAAGGTGCGTTGCCCAACAGAAGAAATATAGTATTAACTCGTCAAAAGATTACTTTTGAAAACGTTGAATGCTATCCTTCTTTAGAAGATGCCCTGAATGCATGTAAAGATGATGAACATATCTATATCATTGGTGGTAATAGCGTATACCAGCAAGCCATGAAATATGCAGATGAATTATGTTTGACTTTAATCAAGGACACCCCAGAAAAAGCTGATTCATTCTTTCCCTCATATAAAAATGAATGGAAAGAAGTTTTCAGAGAGGATCATGGAATTGATGAGAAACACAAATATGAATACAGTTTTGTAGATTATATAAAAAAGGCAGAGTAGTTACTCTGCCTTTTTTATTTTATTTAAATTGGAATTTGTTTTCTAAAAGCTTCATTAAATGAAATGATAGTTTCAGATCTTTGTAGACCTAGAGGCTGAAGTTTATCATGAATAATACTCAATAAATGATGATTATTCTTAGCATAAATCTTTAAAAACATATCATAGCTTCCTGTTGTGAAATGACATTCTACAACTTCAGGAATATCATTTAAAGCTTTCAAAACATCATCAAACGACTCAGGATCTTTCAAAAACAGTCCCACATATGCACAGGTTTCATAACCGATTTTCTCTGGGTCAAGTACAAATTCTGATCCTTTTATGACTCCCTCATTAATAAGTCTCTGAATACGCTGATGAATAGCTGCGCCAGAAACATTACATAATCTTGCTACTTCCAAAAACGGAATACGAGCATTACTTGCAATAATACCCAAGATTTGCTCATCTAATTCGTCCAATTGATACCTTCCCATACTATTTTTTATTATATATGCAAAGGTAAACATTTTATCTAAAGATTTCATATAAATAGCATAAATTTAATTACACAATGACAAAATTTGACTAACTTTGCATATATCTGTCAACTATCAATTATATGAAAAAAATAATATTAGCCTTCGCAATATGCTTTGGAATAAACACCACAGCTAGTGCCCAACTGTTTGAAAATTTCTTTGAAGATGCAACCCTTAGAATAGATTATATATTCGCAGGAAATCATGAACATCAAGAAATATATTTGGATGAATTAAACAAAACACCAAGGTGGGCTGGAAGGAAACATAATCTTACCGAATTACCATTGGAAGGCAATGGACAAATTACCGTAAAAGACAAAGAAACAAAGCAAATCATATACAGACATTCCTTCTCAACTTTATTTCAGGAATGGTTGGTTGAAGAAGAGGCTACCAGATTGAGTAAATCTTTTGAAAATCCATTTCAAATACCCTATCCCAAAAATAGTATAATAGTAGAAGTAAAACTTTTAGACACTCATCACAATACAAGTTGCTCTTTTACACATGAAATTGATCCTAAAGACCCACTAATTGTTCACCGAGGTTTTAGCTATCAAACACCATCAAAAATTCTAATAAATAATGGAGATTTAGCCAACTGCATTGATATAGTTATAATAGCAGAAGGGTACACCAAAGAAGAAATGGAAACATTCTACAATGACGCACAAATAGCCACAGAATCTATATTTGAACATGAACCTTTCAAAAAGTATAGGGACAAGTTTAACATTACAGCTGTAGCATGTGATTCAAAAGACTCTGGTGTTAGTATTCCCCAAAATAATATATGGAAAAACACTGCCTTATCATCTCATTTCAATACATTCTATTCGGACCGTTATCTGACAACACTGCACTTGAAGGAGCTCCACAACACAATAGCCGGCATCCCATATGAACATATTATCATCTTAGCCAATACATCAGAATATGGTGGTGGAGGTATTTATAATAGTTACACCCTTACTACTGCACACCATAGAGATTTTCGCCCTGTTGTTGTTCATGAATTTGGACACAGTTTTGGAGGACTTGCTGATGAGTATTACTACGATGATGAATATGAACCTCAGTATCCAACAGACACAGAACCATGGGAAAAGAATATAACTACCCTAAAAGACTTTAATTCAAAATGGAAAGATTTAATTAAAGAAGACACTCCTATACCAACACCTTTATCTACTGACAAAAACGAAATATATAATAAAGTCGGATTATTTGAAGGAGGAGGATATAGCTCAAAAGGCGTATACAGAGGGGCACAAGAATGCCGTATGAAAATAAATGAAGCTCCTAAGTTCTGTCCAGTCTGTCAAGATGCCTTAAAGGATCTTATAGAATTCTATGTGAAATAAAACTTTGAACTTATCATAAAAAAAAGGAGAGGTCATTGCCTCTCCTTTTTTTATAAAGACTTAATAGATTTACTCACCACCAACAGCAGAGTAGTTAATCTTCAAAGCATATGCTTTTCTTAAAGCCTGTTTAACATCAGTAATAATACCCATCTGAGTATCCTGGTCACACTTTAAAGAAACCTTCATGAATGGCTGATCAGCCTCACTCATGTTCATACGCTCCTGTTGAATGTAATCTTGAACTTCATCTACTTCAGCAAATTTATCATTCAACTGAATACGGCTATCAGTACCCATCTTTCCTGCCAAAGCATCAGTAGGCTGACCGATATAGATGAAAGAGACCAAAGATTTCTTCTCCAATTTCTCCAGCACTGAATTCTGGCCTTTTGGCAATTTCAGCTTAACCTGCAATGTTACTTCACGCATGGTGGTAACAATCATGAAGAAGAACAAGATGGTGAAAATCAAGTCAGGCAGAGATGAAGTATTCATCTCAGGCATCTCTCTTGATCCGTTCTTATTAAACTTTCCCATTATTTCTTTCCTCCATAGTTTTTAGGTTCAGCCTCAGAAATCTTCTGTGGATAGTAATCACGTACTGCCTTTTGCTGATCTTCATTCAGTTCTGCATATGGCTTATTAAACTGCTTCAGAGAAATCTCATCACGTAGTTCATTGTAAGCTGCAATCAATTCATGCTGAACATTGAAGTAAACTTTATAAGGAGTACCACGGTCATTCTGTACTGAGATTACATGATTCTTAGTTATTTCAACATCGCCAAAATAAGGCAAGCGCTCAGTATGGAACTCAGGCTTATTTTCCTCATGCTTAGGGTTTGCAATGAAATCCTTCACTATTGCTCGTAACTCCTCCAGTTTAATGAACTTCTGGCCATCCATATCCTCAAGCATGAGGTTTCCAGCAGAGTTCATACGAACATTCAAGATGTTACGCTCCTTGACTATAATATCCTTCACTTCGGCGTTCTCCTCTGGAGGTGGAGGCAACTGTCTTGCCAAACCTCTATCGGTATCCATTGAAGTTGTAACCAAGAAGAAGATGAGCAACATGAAAGAGATATCAGCGGTTGAACTGGTATTCAAACCCGGCATCTTTCTTTTCTTTTTTGCCATACTTTCTTTCTTTAGATATTATTTAATTTTTGTTTTTGATAACACCAGTCAAGTTAACTACGATTCCAATAGCTGCAACAGCCAAAAGAATATAGATAGAGATGATCATAATGTCTGAGATCCAAGACCAAGTACCCTCGGTTACGGTACCATCAGCAGCTGTAACAGGAGCTGAAGAGCCGAAAATTGCACCCAAAACTAAAGAAGCAATCAGAATAGCAACAGCACAAATTGCAACCTTTTTTCCAGGAACACCTGTTTTTGCATCATCGACGCCACTTCCAGATGCAGCACTCTTTATTGCGCTCCATATCATCAATACGATACAAATAGCGACTAAAGCGTACATCAAGAAAAGCAGTCCTTCTGTCAGAGCGGGCTCATTATACTCGCCGACAGGATTATCATAACCTACCGTGTAGAACAATACAAATACCAATGCAATAATGGCAAAGCATGCATACAAGGCATAGTTAGAAATTTTCTGAATTTTCATTGTTGTCTACTTAAAAGAGTTAATTACTTTGCGATCTTAGCCTTTGTTACCATATCCAACAGCTGGATAGAAGCATCCTCCATGTTGCTAGTGATTGACTCAATCTTAGCAAGGATGAAATTGTAGAAAATCTGAAGGATCAAAGCAACAACGATACCGAAGATAGTAGTAATCAACGCAACCTTCATACCACCTGCAACAACGGTTGGAGAGATATCACCTGCCTGCTGGATCTTATCGAATGCCATGACCATACCGATTACAGTACCCAAGAATCCGAGTGATGGAGCCATTGCGATAAACAAGGTAATCCAAGAGCAGTTCTGCTCCAAATAACCTGCCTGAACGCCACCATAAGCAGTAACTGTACGGTCAACAGTGTCAAGACCCTCATCAACGTGCATCAAACCCTGATAGCAAATAGAAGCAACTGGACCACGAGTGTTCTTAGCAACCTGCTTAGCACCTTCGATATCCTTGTTAGCTAACTTAGCCTCAATGTCCTTCATGAGCTTCTTAGTGTTAACCTCTGCCAAAGACAGATAAATAATACGCTCAATACAGAAAGCCAAACCAAGTACCAATGCGATAGCAACCAATGACATGAAGTCTGCACCACCCTCGATGAACTTTGTCTTCAATTCCTTATGAAGAGAAGCATTCTCCTCAACTACAGGAGCTTCTTCAGCTACTTCTTCTACAGCTGGAGCTGCTGCTTCTTCTACCTGCTCTGCAGCTGCTGGTTCAGCAGCAGCCTCTGGCTCTTGAGCTACCATGTTCTGGGTGATACCGAAGGTCATCATACCCATCACTGCAACAATTGCAAAAAACTTTTTCATTGTGTGTCTAAAAATTTTAAAGATTAATTAATTAATTGTTTATAAATTGTTTTTCACATATTTCTTTACGCGGAGAGAGGGGGATTCGAACCCCCGAAACGCTTTCGGCGTTTACACGCTTTCCAGGCGTGCCTCTTCAACCACTCGAGCATCTCTCCCTAGAGCAGTTGATGTTTAATATGACATATCAACCACACAAAACTCCACATAGGGTTTTCAACGCACAAATATATCTAAAATTTCTCGTTTGGCCCAATAATCTTTGACAAAAATTCAAGAAGCAAGCAAATTTAACGTGGAAAGGCTTCTTTTTGTTTAAAATATTGATTAGAAAAAGAGTTTTTCCGCATTTCTAGTAGTTGCCTCTGCTACTATATCAATAGGAAGCTGCTTTATCTCCGCAAGTTTCTTCACCACATCATACACGAAGCTGCTCTCATTACGCTTTCCTCTATGGGGCACTGGAGCCAAATATGGAGAGTCAGTTTCTACAACCAGCCTATCGAGAGGCACATCTTTTACAACCAGTGGCAAGCTGGATTTCTTAAAAGTAAGTACGCCACCTATTCCCAAATAAAAACCACTGAATTGCAACAACTCTTCACATTCTTCTTGTGTCCCACCAAAACAATGAAATATGCCACGTAAAGAATCTGATTTATATTTTAATAAGGTATCAACTAATTCCCTATGAGCTGAACGGCTATGTATAATAAGTGGTAGATTAAACTCGATAGCCCACCCAATCTGAATCTCAAATGCACGAATTTGCTCTTCCCTATAAGTTTGGTCCCAATAAAAATCCAGACCCACCTCACCAACACCTATGAAAGGAGAGTCCCCATTCTCCAACAAAGGTTTCATCTGGTTTAGGACATCACGGTAGTTTGTCTTCACCTCTTCTGGATGAAGACCGAGCAATGGATAACAAAAGCCAGGAAAATCGTGGCATGTTTTCAAAACACGACCTAATGAATCCAAATCAATTGCAGGAAGTATAATCTTACTGACACCTCTTTCTTTCGCACGACTGATGACGTCATCCCTATCCGTGTCAAACTCCTCTAAATAAATATGTGAGTGAGTGTCAATAATAATCATAAATTCAAGCCTTCAATGGGAGCCTCGTGTCTTCTATAATAATAAACCAGACCATAAGACTGACACTTTTGATACTTTTCCAAAATGGGCAAATCAGCAAATGCTGCTTCCACTTCGTTCCACAACTCCAGCAATGCCTTGTCCACATCCTCACGTAAAGCAGCCATATCATCACCACTATTAGAAGTGAGTTTCTGTAACCTTTTCTGTTTCAAATAAAGCTCCTTAAAAATATCAAAATGAACAGCGACTTTAGCTATAGAAGGATTATATACAGGCACCCCTCCAGATCTCAACCGTTCCTTTTCACCATTAATGATTTTTTCACCCCAACTTAAAAGTTGTTCACTGGATGTCAAATCTGGAACAGTATAATCGCCTTCTGAAAGCCCATACAAAGGTTTGTATTTTTCTTTTATTTCCCCCCTCATCATACTCAAGTTTAGGACCTGAATAAAATGAGAAATAAACATACGTGCTTTCGATTTCGCATCATCACCATCACCTGCATGTCTTACCTGATTCTTTTTACAACTCTTATGATATAAATAAGCTGTCATAAAACGATCATAGGCTTTCTGGACATCATTCAAGGTTTTCCAGGATACGACACGACTACCGGAAGAAAATGCATCTTCCTTGTCAAGCAGCGTTTTCATGGCTTTAATCCTTGCTGCATCAGTCTTTGGTAATCTACGGTATGGCATTAAAAACTACGGTCAATCATGGATGCTACATAATCCCAAAGAACTTTCTTTTTATCTTCAAGAAAAGAAATATTATTCAGAAGATCATGTGCCTCATTATAATAAGATCTTATCTTATTCTTGCAAAGTTCCTTAATCCCTAATTTATTATATATAGAAGTAACAGCTGAAATCTTCTTTTCTGGATCAGGGCTTTCCTGATTAATCCAATCCTGAAGTTCTGCCTTAATTTCTCCTTTAGCTACATCTAAAGCTGAAAGAAGCATGTAAGTTTTTTTGTTACAAAGGATGTCACCACCTATATTCTTTCCAAAAGTCTGTGAATTTCCATAAACATCCAAATAGTCATCTTGCAATTGGAAAGCTAAGCCTATTTTTTCCCCAAAAGAATAGATCAAATCGCAATCTTTTTTTGATGCTCCTCCTTGGATTGCTCCTATTTTAAGCGCACAAGCCAGCAGTACAGAAGTCTTCAGTCGTATCATTTCCAGATATTCAGGAACTGTAACATTTGAACGAGTTTCAAATGCTATATCATACTGCTGTCCCTCACTAATCTCCACTGCCGTCTGAGTGAAAACCTTCAGAACTTCATCTCTTGCCTCATCTGCTGCTTGCATCATGCCTTCATAGGAATGCAACACCATAATTTCGCTACATAGTAATGCCGTTGTCTGATTCCATTTCACATGAACAGTTGCCTTTCCACGACGAAGATCCGCATTATCCATAATGTCATCGTGTACCAATGTATAATTATGATACGTTTCCAAGCCTATTGCAACAGGCAGAATAGATTCCACATCTTCACGGAGCATGTGATAAGCCATCAGCATCAAAATGGGACGTATACGTTTGCCACCTAGAGCCAACACGTATTGAACAGGTTCATAAAGTTCCTTGGGTTCCCGGCCATAAGATTTAGCAGCCAGGTATTCATCAACTAAATTTCTATACTTGGTAGGTGTATACATAAGAATAGTGAACAAAAGAGGCTGCATAAAGCAGCCTCTCTATCTTAAATTTCTGTGAAATTACTGAAGTTTGAATGCAACAGGCAGTGTATAGCGAACACGTACTGGTTTACCACGCTGCATACCTGGTTTCCACTTAGGCATAGAAGATACCACGCGAATAGCTTCCTTATCCAAATATGGGTCTACAGAACGAGCAACAACTGGGTCTACAATAGAACCATCCTTGTTAACAACGAACTGAACAATTACACGACCCTGAACACCATTCTCCTGAGCGATTGTAGGATACTTGATATTCTTACTCAGATACTGCATCAATGCAGCAGCACCACCTGGGAACTCTGGCTGATTTTCTACTACTTGGAAGATAGTCTGCTCATCTTCTGCTTCTTCCTCTTCTACCTTAGGTTCTTCCTTCTTAACTACAGGTGGAACCTCTACGGCTTGATTGGTCTCCTCTGTAGACTGGATAGAGGACTCCTGCAATTCTGTGTCATTCTCAACGACCTTGATTTCCTCTACTACTGATGGTGCCTCTGGTGGTGGAGGTGGTAATTTCTCCTCCTGCTGTGTAATTGGCACAATTTCCTCCTCGACTACGATATCCTGAACGGCATCGCTCAAGTCGATCTTCTTGTCACGCTGAGTCCACTCGAAGCAGACAAACATAGCTGCAAGGACTAAGACATAGCCAATAAGAAGACTAGTACTCTTCTTTCCTTCCAAATCAGCTGATTTAGATTTCTTGACTTCCAACAAACCTCCTTGCTGTTCTGACTTGTTTTCTTCCATAATTATACTATTATTTTTATATGTTCTTCATTGGTACGGGCAAATTTAGTACTTTTTTTTATTTCAAGTGTTGTTTTGACCTATTTTTTTTCTCTTTAAGCCAACTTTTTTATTTTTTTAATTGAAACAAGTACCTAAAATGAAGAAAAAAGAGAAAATAAACAAAAATATGATGTAACTTTGAAGCGACAAAAGAAATTAGTGCAAAAAGTGCCTTTATAATATAATTAGAAAAATATGAAAAAAATAACAATTGCGATTGACGGATTTTCCTCTTGTGGTAAAAGTACAATGGCAAAAAATCTAGCCAAAGAAATAGGATATATATATGTGGATAGTGGTGCTATGTACCGTGCTGTTACTTTATTCGCATTACGTAACAGTATCTTTACCGCTGACGGAATTGATGAAAAGAAACTTCAGTCTTTAATACCTAATATTATTATTTCTTTTGTACTGGATCCAGCTACGGGTTTACCTCAGACTTGCTTAAATGGAGAAAATGTAGAAAGTGAAATCCGCAACATGGAAGTCTCTTCACATGTTAGTCCTATAGCTGCGCTTGGTTTCGTTCGTGAAGAAATGGTCAAGCAGCAGCAGGCTATGGGCAAGCAAAAAGGAATTGTAATGGATGGACGTGACATTGGTACAACCGTCTTCCCTGATGCTGAACTGAAAATATTTGTAACTGCCTCTGCAGAAGTAAGAGCTGAACGCAGATATAAGGAACTACAGGGGAAAGGACAAAATCCTAATTACGATGAAATCTTAAAAAACGTTGTTGAAAGAGACTATTTAGATATGAACCGTGAAGTCAGTCCTTTAAGACAAGCAGAGGATGCAATTCTCCTAGACAACAGTCACATGACAATTGAAGGACAGCAAACCTGGCTTCTTGAGCAATACAAGAAAGTTGTCGGTGCATGATAAACATTGAGATTGATAATGGATCTGGTTTCTGTTTTGGTGTTACTACTGCCATAAAGAAAGCAGAAGAAGAACTTGCAAAAGGCAATACTTTATATTGCTTAGGCGACATCGTTCACAATGGTCGTGAATGTGATAGGCTCAAGCAATTAGGACTGATTACCATTAATCATGAAGAATTTAAGAACCTAAAAAATGCCAAGGTTCTACTTAGAGCCCATGGGGAACCGCCTAGCACCTATGAGATAGCCAAACAAAACAACATAGAAATCATAGATGCTACTTGTCCCGTTGTGCTTCGTTTACAACAACGTATTAAACAGGAATATGACAAAAACGATAACCCGAAGAAACAGATAGCCATATTCGGGAAAAATGGTCATGCTGAAGTTTTAGGTCTTGTAGGGCAGACACAAGGAACTGCTATAGTTATCGAAACCCCAGAAGAAATACAAAAACTAGATTTCAATAATGACATCCGTCTATATTCACAGACTACGAAATCTCTGGAAGGATTTAGGAAAATTGTAGAATACACTAATGAAAACATTAGTAAAAATGCCACTTTTGAATACCATGATACTATTTGCCGTCAAGTAGCGAACCGCATGCCGAACATCCAGAATTTTGCTAAACAACATGAACTTATTCTTTTTGTTTGCGGGAAAAAAAGTTCCAACGGAAGAGTCCTATTTGACCAATGCAAATCCGTTAACCATAATTCATATTTAATTGAAGACGCAAGTGAAATTGACTTGAAACAGGTAGAAGTAGCAAAATCAATTGGAATATGTGGGGCGACTTCTACTCCTAAATGGTTAATGGAAGAATGTAGAGATGCAATTCTAAATCATCTGAGAGAAAAAAAGGAATAAATTCATCCACAAAACTCTGTACGAGAGAAGATTTTTGTTTATCTTTGCAGAAATAAAAATGTAAATTATAAAAATTATGGCAGTTAAATGTATCGGTCTAATTACAGCAGGAAGTGATGCGCCAGGCATGAATTGTTTAATTCGTGCGGTCACTCGTGCAGCCATTTACCATGGTTTAAAAGTAAAAGCTGTTTACCGTGGGTTCAAAGGACTATATTCAGGAGAAATTGTTGATTTCCACACTCAAAATGTCAGTAACATTATCCACATGGGTGGTACTATTCTAAGGACTTCTCCATGTAAGGAATTTCAGACACCTGAAGGCCGTGAGCAAGCATACAAGAACATGACCGAAGCTGGTATTGATGCTCTTGTTGTCATAGGTGGAGATGGAACCATGAATGGTATCAAAATCTTTGCGCAAGAATTTGATATTCCTTGTATAGGCATACCTGCAACTATCGATAATGACATATATGGCACAGACACTACCGTTGGATATGATACAGCATTGAATACCATCATTGATGCAGTAGATAAAATCCGCGACACAGCGACTTCACACCAACGTTTATTCTTTGTGGAAGTACGTGGAGGTAGTGCTGCAGGTTTCTTGGCATTGAATGGTGCCATTGCTTCCGGTTGTGAAGAAGCTATTATTCCTCAAATTGAGGCAAAAGAAGACCAAGTTGGACTATATGTTCAAAATGGTTTTAAGAAATCCAAAAACAGTAGTATTGTGCTAGTTGCCGAGACTGAAGAAACTGGTGGTGCCTTGAAATATGCAGAACGAGTTAAGCGTGAATATCCAGGCATTGATGTTCGAGTTTCAATTTTACGACATTTATTACGTGGTGGGTCACCTTCTGCTCATGATAGAATCATTGCGTGTCGAATGGGAGCAGCTAGTATCCATGCGCTTATGGAAGGGCAACGTAATGTCATGATTGGATTAAACAACGATGAGATTGTATATGTCCCATTCTCAAAAGTGATTAAAAACGTAAAACCTATTGACCAGGATTTGCTGAACCTACTTCATAATTTGTCCATCTAAATCTTAATACCCATACAAATAGAAAAAGGAGTGCTGTATTGCACTCCTTTTTCTATTTCTTTTCAACAATATCAGAGAAATAAATATCAAGCAATTGCTTAGCAGCAATAAAGGAGGTCTGTTGTCCTTCTTGAATCATTTTCTCTTTAACCTTCAACATCTTGGCAATCAATTCATTATTATAAAAATTGCTTCGTAACTGTTCATTTATGGTTTCATACATCCAATACTTGTTCTGTTCATTTCGTCGATATTCAAAATAGCCATTTTCCTTCACGAAATCCATATAGCTATAAATCATATCCCAAATTTCTTTTATGCCAAGACCATAAAAGCCTGAATAAGTCAAGACTTTAGGAGTCCATCCACTATCAGGAACAGGGAATAGATGCAAAGCATTTCGAAAATGTGCAGCAGCCAAATTAGAGCGATCAATATTATCTCCATCACACTTATTGATAACTATACCATCTGCCATTTCCATGATCCCCCGCTTAATACCTTGGAGTTCATCACCTGTACCAGCCACTTGCAAAAGCAAGAAAAAGTCAACCATAGAGTGAACAGCAGTTTCACTCTGGCCTACACCTACTGTCTCTACGAAAATCTTATCATAACCTGCAGCCTCACAAAGGACTATAGTTTCACGAGTCTTACGTGCCACACCTCCTAAAGAACCTGCTGATGGACTAGGGCGAATAAAAGATTTTGGATGGACTGATAGTTTTTCCATACGAGTCTTATCTCCTAAAATACTACCCTTAGTCCGTTCACTACTAGGATCTATAGCTAAAACAGCCAATTTCCCGCCTTTTTCCTCCAACACATGAAGTCCAAACACATCAATGGAAGTACTTTTACCAGCACCTGGTACACCGCTAATACCTATTCGTATGGAATTTCCAGAATATGGAAGACATTTTTCTATGACTTCTTGAGCCAATGAATGATGTTCTGGCAAGACACTTTCTACTAAAGTCACAGCACGACTTAAAATTACAGTATCACCTTTTAATATACCCTCCACATAATCATTGGCCGTCAATTCCCGTCTTTTGAACTTTGAAGATTTCAAATAAGGATTAACTGAAGATGGTTGGGCTATTCCTGCATTAACAACCAGGCCTTTATACATATCATCGTTTTCTGGATGTTCCATAATCAATTCACTTTTATTTTTATAATCTGCTCTGCATTTTCCGGATCATTGGTTATCATTAAAATACCAAGTCCTCTATTCTTCTTTACACGGTCTTTGTTGACTTCCACTTTCATTTTTATGGTCTGACCAACCCCCACTGTTTTCTTAGGAAGACTAACACTAACAGCATCGCTCATGACCTGCAAACGATCTATCTTTAATTCCTGTTGTCCAGTGTTGGTAATCATCACCACACCTTTTGCCTTTGGCTTACCATTATAAAAAACTTGCAAGTTTGTAGTAGATAGCTTCATCTTAGGCGTACGCACCTTAGAGGCTGCAGAAAGGTTAGAAAAATCAGGCAACAAAACCACAGACACTGGTATTTCATTCTCAGAGTTAACCTTATCACCAAACATGCGGGTAAAATAGACAGAAGTCTGGGTAAGCCCCATTTCCTGCAGATTCTCCGTGAGAAGTTTAATACGTATTCTGCCCGTTCTTCCTGCAGGGATTCGTTCAGGATAACAAGATACCTCCAAATAATTTGGAACATGCATTAATATTGGTTCAAATGAGGCACGAGTGGTATTAAGCACCAAAATCTCATCTACAGGATCAGTGCCTTTGGATACTTGGTCAAAGAAAATGGTGTCTTTATTAAGTCGAACGTCACCCATCTCAATATCAAAGCCCTCAGTATTTGTTACTTCGTCAGCATTGGCAACCACCCGACCAGACATCTGAAGATATGTCGGTTCCGTAGAAATATTACTACGGATTTCCACTTCTTTATAAAAAGTTCCTAACGCTTTTGCATCAAAAACCGCCTTAATAGACGCTGTCTCACCTGGACCTATTCCATTTTCAGGCCATTCAATGGCTGTGCAAGCACAAGATGCGTCTACACTAGTCAAGACTAAATTAGAATTACCAGTATTCGTAACCTTGAATTCTGCTGTGACAGGATTATTCAGTAAAACAGTACCAAAATCCACAGACTCCCTGTCAAATTTCATTTGAGGTTGAGCAAACAACGACAATGAAACTGACAAAAGGCTGAAGAATATAATTAATTTTCTCATTTACAATAGACTCCGTTTAATACGTTTTTCATATTTTGCAAAGATAGTCTTTTTTTCCGGTTGTCCGTAAAAGAAAACGTTAAGAATCCACAATCCGTTTTCATCGGACCGTAACCTTCTTGTTCACACCATGAATACCAAATTCAGATGCATACGTACATTGTACCGTTGGGATTCCAGTGTTGTATGTTCCTTTATAGGTAACATATAGATCCTCAGTCAATTCATAATTGCCCTTTGGAAGTCTATCTATATAGAAACAACTTTCTCTATCTTTTATCATGTAATAATAACCTACATTCTTTTCCCATCGATAACCAGAAAGTGAAGAAACCGGTTCGAAGCAAGCAGCCCTAGGAGCCTTTATCTCCACAAAATCCATATCTCTATCTACCTTCACACGAATTACTGCATGAACCTTATCTCCCACTTTTAATTCATTCACATTTACAGATTCATATTTCAGCTTTCCATTCTTGGATACTTCTTTCTGATAATCCACTTCCAATTTGAAGCCTGTTTGAGGAGTGTCAGCCACAACATCATCCATCTTTACCAGAGATTTCATCGTAATACTTGCCCATGCAACAGGAGAATCACTTTCCTTCTTTTCCAGTGTCCATGTTTTAGGCATATCCTTGAAATCATGGTGAGAATAGTTCTCCACCTTCGTTTGAGCATCTGCCAACTTTATCTGCAACTTAGTATGATTAGCATTGAGAATAGCATACAAAGCATCTAAAGTGTTGGCTGAATTTTCCCAGAACTGAGTTCGTTTCTGATTTAAGAGCCAACGTGTATATTCACTGATCAATCTGTCCTTAGAGAATGGAGCAGAATCAGAAGTCACCTGTAAAGATGCTGGAGCAACTTTAGAGATAGACTCTATCACCATTGTTTGCGTTGGAATCTTGTAATTTCTCCATGAATATCCAGCTTTTGACGTGTCATAGTAACGCCCCAATTCATCTGTATACACAGAGTAACTCACTGTAGAACGTACAAATTTCAAGGCATCATTTTGCTTTTCATACTCCTGAAGCACAATTGAAGCCATTGCTCTTTGATAGATACTCAGCGAACTCAAATTCTTTGCAAGTACTCCTACAAAATACTGACATGCTGCTTTACTTCCATTGGACATCAAATGAGGATTCAATGCACACAGATACAAATAATGAATAACATCATTGTTCAAGCCTGAAAAATCCTTCTGCTTCTTAACCCACTCATAATATGAAAGCATTTCCTTATCTAAATAATGCATTCCACGGCGGATTATACGGTCAAACCTTTCTTGGTCGGAAACTCCAATCTGAAGGGAAGATAATCTGACGAAAGATTCAATCAAAATCCGGGTAATGTATGGAGAAGAACCCATGCCAGAATACCATGCAAAGCCCCCATCTTCATTCTGAAGTTTCTCTATCTGTGAAAGGTAGCTTATGGCCAAAAGAGAATCTGGAAGTAGCATTTCATTCTCTTTCAAGACTTGCTGCTTTTCAACTATTTCCAGAGAGAGGCATTGAGCATAGAAATTCAATGCTAAATCCACAGCATTCCAAGTAGATGGCTTCTCTTTCTTGGCTGTCTCTGTCAGTTCCTTGACAATCTCCCATACTGGATTATTCACTACTTTTACAGTCAAGGAAGACTTGTCACCCCATAACTTCCCATTATTCATCATGTGCTCTAAGGATACTATTTCCTTTGATGAATTCAAATAATAAGCTCTATTTTCCTCCAACCATATTTCATCAGAAAGTATTGGCAACTCATGCTGTTCCCCATCAGAGAATCCTTCAGAATTTGCATATACTTGGCAAATTGTACCCCCCACATATGCCGGAACTTTAAATTCAAAAACGACTGTCGTTTCTTCCGAAGCATTCACCTCGTAAGGAAGTTGCTCTGTCAATAGCGTATTTGTCAACGTACTGTCTTTCAGGACAAGAGTCGCATTTCCTTTCAACAACTTTCCACTCTGATTCCGTATGGTTACAGGAAGTCCCACTACATCTCCTTTTCGGACAAATCTAGGCATATTGGGCTGAACCATCAACGGTTGAACTACTTTTAATGTCTTATCAATATTATCGGAATAATACATACCTTGTGTATGTGCCAGACCTAAAAGATGCCACTCTGTGATACTCTGTGGTAATGTGAAATCCAACTGAATCACACCCTCTTTATTGGTTCTAAGTACAGGATAGAAAAATGCTGTCTCCTGAAATTCTGTCCGTAGGGTCATTGGAGTTTCAGGCTCTTTTACCTCCATGGATTCCTCCTCTTCAGCAACACTATTATCTGCAGCAACTTTCACGCCTTTAGCCATCGCAGATTCTACCACAAATTCATTACTATCTGCCATCTTAGCCTCATTCATGGCCATTCTTGTAGCAGTCATCATACGGAATGGCTTTCCAAAGCCAAATCTGCCTCTGTATAATAATGATTCGTCAAATTCATCAAACTTCTCTTCCTTACTAACATAATTAACCAATGACGGGAATGACAAGTTTGTATGGGAGAATGGCTGTAAATATGCGAGGCTAAATGATGGGATAAAACGATTGAAAGATATTGGGAGTCCCCACCCATGACCTTGAATTCGGTCCAATGAAGCATCATAAAGTACAGCCATCATATTTGCATCAGCAGGTTTGCCGTCAGGCAATGTCAGACGCAGTTTCCAAGACTCCTTAGCCCCTGGTTGTGAGAAATCACGGAAAGAAAGCCACTCTACCTTCATCCGTTTCTCCGGTTTTGTGAGACTGAAATTCCAAGATGACTGATGAACATTTCCTTCATGAACCAAGAATGCCGAAACTTGGATACCATCTCCATAGGAGTCCTTATAAGGTATATTCAAACAAGTCAATGCATCAGAAAGCTGAAGCACACTGGAATGAACCCGTTTATTTCCACTATAGATATTATAAATTAAGTAAGCATTTTCAAAAGATGTACCTATCTGTAAAACGGCTTCGTGCATCTTGTCAAACTCATCTGTCTCTGCATAAAGCCACACAGGAGTCTCTTCTATTGGCTTCTTATCATCCATGGAGAACAAAAGCAGTTCCTCGTCCACATGCAAAGAATCATAAGTAAGTTTTATCTTATATTTGCCGGATGGCAGTTCTCTCAGGAAATCTGGAGAAAATTCCTTTCCTGATTTCACATTTCCTTGCCAAACTACTTTATCTTCTCCCGTGGAACGGATTTCTGCATGAACATCCTTCTGCAAATCTTCATAATTAAGATTTGTAAGATGAACTGTCCATGGCTTCAGTTTTCCCTTGTTATTCCTGGATTCTATATCTGTCCAGAACTGATATGGGACTTCTGCTACCCTAAGATGAGTATACGCCTCATGGCTCTCACCAGACTGTGAGGTCACCATTGCCTCAATCTGAAAATCGTAAAGAGGATTCCTATAGGATTCTGAGTAATCATCTGGTACTTCCAAGGAGACAGGAATAGAAAAAGTGCCCTTTTCATCGGTTATCACAACTTCCTCTTTCAATACAGCCTCATCCATGATACGCCACCATAATCTTTGTCTGCGCACCACCTTTATTGCAACTTTTGCATGCTGAACTGGCAAATCAGAGAACAGAGATGCCTGTCCCGTAAGCAAGACTGTATCACCTTTTGCATAATCCACTTTGCAAGGCAACCATTTCACATCGAATGTAGGACGTTTATATTCCTCCACCTTAAAGTTAACAAATCCCGCATCTGTCGTTATGGAATAATTACCAGGCAAACACTCCTCAGGCAAATGGAATGTGCCATGTGCCACCCCATAACTGTCGGTAGTCAGAGTATCCTTACTTATTTGCGTCCACTTTCTACCTCCTGCCAAAACCAATTGCACTTGTTCATTAGGAAGAACCTTCGTGGTGTCTGAGCGCTGCTGCCACAAAATCACAGAATACTCCACATCCTGCCCTGGACGATAAATAGAGCGATCTGTATATAGATTGGCATTCTTTTCAACTCTTTCTCTCTGTTCACGAGGGTAATAGACAGTCAAATCTGAAATCCTACCTCTATCCTTACCATCCTGCGCTGAAAGGTAGATAGTTTTATTGCCTTTTTTGACATAGACATACTTCCCTTCCTTTTCTGTAGTTTGAGAAGCATGAAAAACAAACTGGTTAGTCTTTCTATCCAACTCATACTCATTCACGACTGCCCCAGGAACTGGCATTCCACTCCAAGCATCAAATACATGAACTTCTTTCTGATTCTCTTTAACAGGTACGACCACCAGTCTTAAATGAGATACCAACTGCAGCAAGTAGGATGGAGTAACCTTTTCTGCAGGATATTCGGTACACGCTAAAGGCTTTATTTCCAATACATAATAGCCTGGGGTGGGAGGAACATCCAATGTAAAAGAGGAAGACACTGTATCATAAGGTTTGTCTGAAATCTGAATTACAACCGGTTCCGAAGCCACAGATGTATTTCTTAAAATCCTCTTCTCATTGTCGGTCATCCAGTAACTCTCATGAAGTGGATGATATAAATAAACGGACTCATTTACTTTTTTCCACCTTACTTGAATGGAAGATATATTATACAGATTATAATCCACTTTCAGCTTCTTATCCGGATAGGTATCCGAAGACGTAGAGAAATGAGCATTAGGCCGAATCCTACGTTCCAAATCTGCTTTCAGTTCATTAATTCTGCCGTACTTGGTATAAGTAGCAATAGCCCTGCGAAGCCTTGGGAGAGCTTTATCCAAACTCTCATCCTCTGCCAACCTACGCTCAACTTCGGCACACAAAGGCAACTGATTATAATCCCTAACTAAATCATTCAGAAATTCACTCCTATGCTTTGGCAAAGCAAATTCATTCCTGAACAAGTCCCAATCCAACGCCACAGCCAATGCTGCACTCAGATTATTCTGTTTCCTATAGAAAGCGATGTCACGAGAATAAATATCACTTACCCAGGATTTGTCTGCAGAATAATTCCAATGGAAACTTTGTAATGCCCGACGATACAAGGACGGCAAATCATGATTATAAAGCTCACTATCTGCACCAGGAACCACAACTGGCTTATATTTCAAAGCAGAAGTTGATGCCAGTTTTTCATATAAAGAAGGATTATCGAAAGCCAATGCCCTCTTCAAATATTCAAAATCATCTGCATCTACATGCTCAGAAACAGTCAACCCATAAATGAAATACAGGACAGACTGATCTACTTGATCTTGAGTCTCATCAGCCCATTTTAGCAAACCAGCCCTGTCTGTCTCCAGACTATCTGGACTCAAGGCATGTCTCCAATTCATACGGGTAAGATATGCCCTAAGCATTTCAGGCACATTCTGCTGCTTTTTAGCCAATTCATATAATTTTCCGGATTGCAGGACAACCTCCTGAGGATTATCTTCTTTGACTGCACTCTCCACTTTTTGCCAGAGTGAATTCAAAGACTGTGCATGAGCAGAAAAAGCCAGCAACAAACTTGTCATCATACAAAAAAGTTTTAAAAGAAAGTTCTTCATGTTTCCCTAAAATAAGATATTGCAAATAAAGTAATTATTTATGAGATGAGAAAATCTGAAAATTAAAAAAATAAAAAACATCCCCCACTTCACAGTGAAGGATGCCCACCAATAAAAGGAAACTAACTCTCTCTTGAAACTTATTCTATGATTTGATATTCATGAATTTGTTCAAAAATCATATCATGTGGCAAAGATATAACAAATTACTTTTCAGTGCAAGAAAAATGAACAAAAATAAAACCTTTTTAACACGGAGCGCACAAAATTCATCAACCGGGCAAAATTTTTCCCCAGTTAGAGAAATATTTTTTCCTAACTGGGGAAATGAAAAAAGGCATTTATGAGCTGTCTTATTGCTTCTCAGGAATCTCCTCCAAAGTAGCAATCAAAAGATTCCAATATTTTGACACTGAAGGGATGTAACAGCGCTCCTGAGGAGTATGAGGACTACGCAATGTAGGGCCAAATGACACCATATCCAAACCTGGAGTTACAGCACCGATAATACCACATTCCAAACCTGCATGTACAACCACGATCTTACATGTCTCCCCAAACAATCTGTAATAGCAGTCTGCCATTGCCTTTACGATAGGAGAAGATGTGTTAGGCTGCCAACCACTGTAAGAGCCACTGAACTCCACTTTCATTCCTGCCATACTGAAGCAACTTTCCAGTGAATTTGCCAGATATTCTTTCATGGTCTCACTAGAACTTCTTGCCAAAATCTTGATTGCAGCATTTCCTCCATCAATGTCAATGATAGCCAAATTACTTGAAGTCTCCACAGTGGAAGGAATCGTAGGTATATAACGGCAAACTCCATTCTGACAAGCTAGAATGGCATTCACCAAATTGTCTGCAATTTCTTCAGGAACCTGCAAGGCTGGCAGTTTGCACTTTTCCACAACGAATGAGAAATCAGAATTCTCAATATCTTTATACTCTTCCCAGAAAATCTCCTTGTAACATGCTACTAAATCAAGCAAATCATCTTTGTTTTCAGCAGGAACAGTCAGGACTACTGAACATTCACGAGGAATGGCATTACGCATATTGCCTCCATGCCAACTTGCCAAACGGGCTGAATCATCCTTGATAGCATCTTTCACGAAACGAGCCATCAACTTGTTGGCATTGGCACGACCGCATGAAATTTCCAAGCCAGAATGACCTCCGAGTAACCCACGGATAGAAACCTTTACAGCCACATCGTTTGGATCTGTCTCCACTTCCTTGTATCCTAATGTTGCAGTAATATCCACACCACCGGCACAGCCAATTGTAAGCTCTCCCTCATCTTCTGTATCCAGATTCAAAAGAATAGAACCGGTGAGCTCACCTTCCTTTAATCCAAAAGCACCAAACATGCCAGTTTCCTCATCAGCTGTAATCAATGCCTCCAGCGGACCATGCTTCAAAGTCTTAGACTCCATGACAGCCATAATAGATGCCACACCTATACCGTCGTCAGCACCTAAAGTAGTACCTTCTGCCTTCAACCAGTCACCATCGATAAAAATCTTCAATGGGTCAGCTTTGAAATTGTGCCCTCTGCCTTCTACCTGCTGAGGTACCATATCCATATGTGCCTGAAGAATAGCAGTCTGCTTATTCTCAAAGCCAGGAGTGGCAGGTTTACGCATGAGGATATTTCCTACCTCATCCTTCTCTGCCTCTACACCATGCTCTTTTGCCCATCCCAAAAGGAAGGACTGAATTTTTTCCAAATGTCCTGATGGACGTGGAACTTGAGTCAAAAGTTCAAAATTCTTAAAAATAGCTTTTGGCTCTAAACTTTTAATCGTTGCCATAATTAATATATTTCAGTTTTTCTTCTTATCCAATGCCAATACTATCAAACCCCATACTCCCAAAACGACAATCAACAACGTCTGGATGGAGTGCACCAAAAGGGCAAAAATGCCAGCCTCTTCTTCGCCCACTCCATACAGGACCAACATGGTGATGACAGCGAAATGCCATGGTCCTGCACCGTTTGGAGTAGGAACAATGACTGCTATACTTCCTACTACAAAAATGACAAGACTTGCGATGAAACCAAGGTTTTCTGTAAAAGGGAAAGCATATAGAGTCAAAGAGAAATGCAAGATATAACTAATCCAGATGCCCGCAGTATGGAAAGCAAAAAGAGGTTTGTTCTCTACATTTTTCAGAGACAGTATTCCTGCACAGAGATTCTGGAACTTTTCCTTCACCTTGGTGAAAAAAGACAGTTTCCTAAGTAGCAAAAATACCAGAATCAGAATTGCCAACAGACTGACACCTAATATTAAATAATGTATAGGTGCAAAACGAGCTGTAATGGAATTCAAATCCGTACCTGTCTCCTTGAAGAAAACGGTAAAGACAGCCATCTGGGTCAAAAGCGTTATTCCTGTAATAAACAAAATACAGAGAGAATCAATTATTCGCTCCGTCACAACCGTTCCCAATGACTTGGTGAAAGACACTCCATCGTATTTTTTCAAGATCCCACATCTGGAAAGTTCCCCCACACGAGGAATCAGCAGATTAGCTGCATAGGAAACGAAAATGGAATTCACACAATGACGTTCCAAAGGATGCTCCCCTAAAGGCTCTAAAGTCTGTTTCCATCGCCACCCTCTGAACATTTGTGCCAAGACTCCAAACGGCAAAGAGAATAGCATCCATCCCCAATTCACTTCGTTCTTCAGCACATAATCGAGTTTAGACAAATCGAAGTCACGATATGTCCAATAAAGGATTACAGCCCCTAAAAATACAGAAGCTGCGACTTTTATGATGTCGTTTAAAACTGTTTTCAATTTTTTGTCGTACCTTTGCGTGAGCAAAGATAAAAAAATTTAGCATAAATGCAGTTAGTAAAGCCGAAAAAGTTTCTAGGGCAACACTTTTTGAAAGACCTGGAAATTGCCAAAGCCATAGCAGACACCGTAGATGCGGCCCCTGGCCTTCCAATCTTGGAAGTAGGCCCAGGCATGGGCGTACTTACTCAGTTTCTTATCCCTAAAGAAAGGAAACTGAAAGTAGTGGAACTAGACTTTGAGTCTGTGGATTACCTCCGTAAAATGTACCCTCAGCTGGAGGATGACATAATTGAAGACGATTTTCTAAAAATGCATATAGACCGTCTTTTCGAAGGTCAGCCTTTCGTACTGACGGGTAATTATCCTTACAACATCTCCAGCCAGATATTCTTTAAGATGCTGGACAACAAAGACCAGATTCCATGTTGCACCGGTATGATTCAGAAGGAAGTGGCAGAGAGACTGGCAGCTAAACCTGGTAATAAGACTTATGGGATACTTAGCGTTTTAATTCAGGCATGGTACAATGTGGAATACCTGTTCACCGTGCATGAAAACGTATTTAACCCTCCCCCCAAAGTGAAAAGTGCGGTAATCCGCATGACAAGAAATCAAACCACCAGTCTGGGATGCGATGAGGCGCTGTTCAAAAGAGTTGTAAAGACAACTTTCAATCAGCGTAGGAAAACTTTGAGAAACTCCATAAAGCCAATCATCGGGAAGGAAAGTCCAATTCTGGCATTGGAAATCATGAATAAACGCCCTGAGCAGTTGTCTGTTGAGGACTTTATCAACCTCACAAACCAGGTAGAGAAAACTTTATGTGAAGATTTTACAGGAAATAATTAGGAAGTTCAAACAAAATCTCATATCTTTGTCAAATTAAACGCAATTTTTGCACCCAAAACCGAATTCTAATAATTACTATGATGGACTCTACAGAAAACAATGAGTTGACCCAGCAGGAACCTTCAAAACCTGTTTACACTACTAAGGCAGATGTAATTTCACGTTTGAAGGAAATCGTCCAAGACGTTGAAAGCACCAATAAAACTGAGTTGGATGCTCTTAAGCAAACTTTTTACAAACTTCATCTGGCAGAGCAAGAAAAGGCTCATCAAGATTACCTTGAACAAGGTGGTGACCCTGAAAAGTTCATACCTGCCATTGATGAAGACGAGCTCACCTTCAAGGCGGAAATGAGCTTGATTAAAGAACGCAGGAATGCCCTTCTTCAGGAGCAGGAGCAGCAACGCACGGAGAATCTAGAGAAAAAACAAGCCATCATAGAGCGCATTAAAGCTCTCACAGAGAGTCCGGAAGAAGCGAACAAAGCATATGATGAAGTGAAGGGTATACAAGCTGAATGGAAGACCATTGGTCCTGTTCCCCCTGAGAAATCCACAGAAATCTGGAAGAGCTATCAGCTCTACATTGAAAGATATTATGATATCTTAAAGATCAACAGTGAATTCAGAGAGTACGATTTCAAGAAAAATCTGGAGATAAAGACCGCACTCTGTGAAGCTGCTGAAAAACTGGCAGAAGAAGAGGATGTTGTAGATGCATCCCGCAAACTTCAGGAACTTCACAAAGAATTCCGTGAATGTGGGCCTGTTGCCAAAGACGTCAGGGAAGATGTCTGGAAGCGTTTCAAAGAAGCCTCATCCATCGTTAATCGCCGTTATCAGCAGCATTTCGAGGAGATCAAGAACCAGGAAGCCCAGAACCTGGAAAAGAAGACTGCCATCTGTGAAGAAATTGAAAGTATCGATTTGGAGAAGCTGTCATCTGCCCCTCTTTGGAATGAAATGACTCAGAAAGTCATCGAACTGCAGGCAAATTGGAAGAAAATCGGATTTGCACCTCAGAAGATGAATGTGAAGATTTTCGAGCGTTTCCGTGCTGCTTGTGACAAATTCTTCACTGCTAAAAGTGAGTTCTTCAAGACACTCAAGGAGAACCTGGCACACAATCTGGAGCAGAAGACAGCCCTGTGTGAAAAGGCTGAGCAACTGAAAGACAGCAAAGAATGGAAAAAGACAGCCGACACATTGATTCGTCTGCAGAAAGAATGGAAGGCCATTGGTCCTGTTGCCAAAAAGGAATCCGATGCTATTTGGAAACGCTTTGTTTCTGCCTGTGACTATTTCTTTGAGCAGAAAGAAAAAGCAACGTCTTCCATACATAATGAAGAGCATGAAAACCTGAAAAAGAAAAAAGGCATCATAGAGAAACTGAGAACTTTAGCTACAGAAGAGATTGACGATCTTCAGGAAACTTTACATGCCCTTACTAAAGAATGGAATGAAACTGGTCATGTGCCATTCAAGGAAAAAGACAAAATCTATGAGGAATACAAAGGATTTGTCAATGACATCTACAAAAAGCTGAACGGAAGAAACGGCAAAAAACGGTTGAACAGATTCAAAGACTCCATTAAAGAACGTGCTCAGGAAGGTGGCAACAACCTGCTGAAAGAGCGTGAGCGCCTATTCAGGGCATACGAGAACATGAAATCTGAGATTCAGACCTATGAGAACAACCTAGGATTCTTGAATTCAACCTCAAAATCCGGCAGTGGTCTTTTGGCAGACATCAAACGTAAAATTGAAAAGCTTAAAGACGACCTGGAATTGCAGAAAGATAAAATTGCTGCTTTGGACGAAGAAATCAGGAAGCAACAAGAAAAGCAATAACAATAAATGGGAGAGGCTCAATCCTCTCCCATTTATTATACTACTTAGAATTGCATAAAAAAGAGTCTCTAATGAGACTCTCTGTTGGGATACCAGGATTCGAACCTGGAATGACAGGACCAGAATCTGTAGTGTTACCATTACACCATATCCCAATGTCCGCCTTTTGTTCTTAAAGCGATGCAAAGGTAAGGCTTTTTTGAAAACCGGCAAAACTTTCTGAACTTTTTTTTGCCCTATGCCACTATTTTAGAGATTTCACCACTTTAAAATCTAAAAAATAATGAAAAGCTAAGTAAATTTACTTACATAATAAGAAAAACAAAGTATCTTTGTAAAAAATATGTACCCAAATTAAAGAATGACTCAAACCAAAGATTTAGTAAACAAAATAATAGAAGGGATTCAAGAAAAAAAAGGCACAGAAATTGTAGTAGCTGATCTAACAGATATAGATGACACAATCTGTGATTTTCTGGTTATCTGCCAAGGAAACTCACCTACACAGTTGGAAGCCATAGTAAGATCCATTGCAGAAGTCACTGATAGAGATTTACATGAACGTCCTGTAGGCTTGGACGGATATAGAAATGCATCATGGGTGGCAATGGACTACATAGATGTGGTTGTTCATGTATTTCTACCGGAATTCAGAGCATTTTACCAGCTTGAGAATCTATGGGCAGATGCGAAACTGATTACTATCCCTAACTTGGATTAATATGGAAGAAAACAACAAAGACAAAGAAAAGAACGGCATGCCACGTTTCAATTTGACATGGCTGTATGTTATTCTACTCATAGTTCTTGGCATAGCATGGTTTTCATCATCAGATGATAGTGCCAGCAAAAGTGCAACATATACTGAATTTAAAGAATATGTTGAGAAAGGCTATGCTAACAAAATCGTAGCGAACAAGGACGAGGGCTCGCTGAAGATGTATGTCACGACAGAACACATCCGGGATGTTTTCAAGAGTGATGCAAAAACCACAGGCCTTCAGCCATATATTACCGTTCAATACGGTTCTATGGACAAATTAGATGAATTCCTGGAGCAACAGACTGAAGCTGGGAACTTCAAAGGTGATGTAAGCTTTGAAAGGGCTAATGGAATTCTCACATCCATTTTATTTAACATCGTACCTATACTGCTATTCTTTTTCTTTATTTCTTTCATGTTCCGAAGAATGGGAAGCGGCGTAGGTGGTGGTTCAGGTATCTTCAATGTAGGCCGTTCCAAAGCCAGATTGGTTGAAAAAGACGAAAAGACCCGTGTAACTTTCAAGGATGTAGCAGGCCAGGAAGGAGCCAAGGAAGAAGTTCAAGAGATAGTAGATTTCCTGAAGAAACCAGATAAATATACAAAGTTAGGTGGAAAAATACCTAAAGGTGCACTTTTGGTAGGCCCTCCGGGAACAGGTAAGACACTATTGGCAAAAGCTGTTGCCGGTGAAGCTGATGTACCTTTCTTTTCACTATCTGGTTCTGATTTTGTGGAAATGTTCGTTGGTGTGGGTGCATCCCGTGTACGTGACCTATTTAGGCAGGCAAAAGAAAAAGCTCCATGTATCATTTTCATCGATGAAATCGATGCAATTGGACGTGCCCGTAGCAAAAATTCAGCTATGGGTGGCAATGATGAACGAGAGAGTACACTAAACCAACTGCTGACTGAGATGGACGGTTTTGGGACAAATAGTGGAGTAATCATCATGGCTGCAACCAACCGCGTGGATATCCTTGACAAAGCTTTATTACGTGCAGGTCGTTTTGACCGTCAGATACATGTTGATCTTCCTGATTTGAACGAGCGTAAGGAGATTTTCAATGTTCATCTTCGTCCTATCCGTTTAGATAATACTGTAGATGTGGACTTATTAGCACGCCAGACTCCTGGTTTTTCAGGAGCAGACATTGCCAATGTATGCAATGAGGCAGCTTTGATTGCAGCTAGACACAGCAAATCATACGTAGGACGACAAGATTTCCTGGATGCTGTAGACAGAATAATAGGTGGTCTTGAAAAAAAGACAAAGATATTAACTGCAGAAGAAAAGAGATCCATCGCTATTCATGAAGCTGGACATGCTACTATATCTTGGTTCTGTAAGCATGCAAATCCATTGGTGAAAGTCACAATTGTACCTCGTGGAAGGGCATTAGGTGCCGCATGGTATATGCCAGAAGAGCGTCAGATTACCACAAAAGAACAGATGCTGGATGAAATGTGTGCCACTTTAGGTGGTCGTGCAGCTGAAGAACTATTCATTCAGCACATATCAACTGGTGCCATGAACGACCTGGAACGCGTAACAAAGCAGGCATACGGAATGATAGCCTATGCAGGTATGAGCGAGAAGCTTTATAACCTCTGCTATTATAATAATGAAGAATATTCTTTTAGCAAACCATATAGTGAGGCAACTGCACAGTTGATTGATGAAGAAGTCAAAAAGATGATTGCCGAACAATATGAAAGGGCAAAAACCATTCTGTCCGAACATAAAGAAGGCCATGCAGCTCTTGCTCAACTCCTGATTGAACGTGAAGTAATCTTTGCAGAAGATGTTGAAAGGATCTTTGGTAAACGCCCTTGGGTTTCACGCTCTGATGAAATCTTGGATAAAGTAGAAAACCTACAAGTGGAAAAGGATGATGATGAAACCAAAACGAAAGAGCTTCCTGAGAAAAGTGCTGCTGATAAAGAGATAAAAGAAGAACAATCAAACGAATGAATTTATGAAGAATGTTGTAATTCGAGCTATTACTGGTGCAGTATTCATTCTGGTAATACTAGCTGCAATTCTAATTAACCCTATTCTATTTGCTGTCATATTTGGTTTTATTACAGCTTTGGCAATTTGGGAATTCAGTTCACTAATCAATCAAAGAGACGATGTTCACATTAACAGGTTCATCTGCACCTTAGGTGGTGTCTATTTGTTCTTTGCTTTCTTTGGATATAGTATCAACTATACGGGAGCAAGCATTTTCATTCCTTACTTGATTGTCTTAATATACCTATTTGTAAGTGAACTATATCTCAAACATGAGAACCCTATCAATAATTGGGCTCACTCGATGCTATCACAATTATATGTTGCACTCCCATTTGCATTATTGAACACATTGGCTTTTCAGTATTCACCTGAATCCAATACCGTGACGTTCACTAAACTTTACCCTCTTTCACTATTCATCTTCCTTTGGGCTAGTGATACTGGCGCCTATTGTAGTGGAATGCTTTTTGGAAAGCACAAACTCTTTCCTAGAATTTCTCCTAAAAAATCATGGGAAGGTTCTATTGGAGGCGGAATCCTGGCAGTTCTTATCAGCGCACTGATATGTTCTTTAGTGAAAACGAACTATTTGGAATGGGCAGGATTTGCGTTAGTGGTAGTAGTCTTTGGCACATGGGGTGACCTAGTAGAATCTCTGTTCAAACGTCAATTAGGTATCAAAGATTCCGGACATATTCTCCCTGGACACGGAGGTATCCTTGACAGAATGGATAGCTCACTACTTGCTATTCCAGCTTCAGTAATCTATCTATTCACCTTATCTATCCTTTAAACACTCAATTATTTTTTCAGCTGCACGTTCAGAAGCTCCAGGAGCACCTAGAATCTGAATAATCTGCTGATAATCATTCAACATAGTTTGGCGTCTATCTCCCCCTGGGAGAATAGATGCCAATTCTTTTTTAATATTGGCAACCTTCATGTCATTAACCACTAATTCCTTTACTACGTCCTTATCTGCTATTAGATTAACTAAAGAAATATATTTCACCTTAAGAATTAATTTTCTTAAAATAGCCATCAACCAACTCAAAGGCATATCGTAACATACAACTTGTGGAACCTTAAATAAGGCAGTTTCAAGAGTAGCCGTGCCAGAAGTCACTAAAGCAGCTGTTGAATGAGAAAGTAACTCAAACGTTTGTCCATAAACAATATGAACCCCTTTCTTTAAATAATCAGCATAATAATCTGGTGTGATGGATGGTGCACCCGCTATAACAGGCTGATAATCTTCCTGTGCAGAAACAGCTTCTAGCATTTTAGGCAAATTATCATGTATTTCCTGCTTACGACTTCCAGCCAATATAGCTATGATTGGTTTATTATCCAACTCATTTTTTGATGTGAAAGCTCCGAAAGATTCTTTATAACTATTTTGGAATGTTACAACAGAATCGACAGATGGATTGCCAATATAATGGATAGGATACTTATGTTTTTTGAAAAAAATTACTTCAAAAGGCAAAATAGAAAAAAGCTCATCTACATCTCGTTTGATATTCTTAATCCGATATTCTTTCCATGCCCAAATTTTTGGAGAAATATAATAATAGACTGGAATTTTTGTATGTTTTTTTACATACTTCGCTATATCCAAATTAAAGCCAGGATAATCTACCAATATCAAAACATCAGGTTTCCAACTTAAGACATCTTGCTGACATACTTTCATGTTTCTCAGGATAGTTCGAAAATGTAATAAGACCGGAATAATACCCATGTATGCCAAATCTCTATAATGCTTTACACAAGTGCCTCCCACTGCTTTCATCAAATCTCCCCCAAAATAGCGGAATTCTGCATCAGAATCATACTTTTTCAATGATTTCATCAAATTTGAAGCATGTAAATCACCAGAGGCTTCACCTACAATCAGATAGTATTTCATTCCTTAAACCAATCTTTTAAAATGTTTATCATACTATAAGCTGTCAAATCAATGGTTGTAGGAGTAACAGCCACATAACCATGCTCAATAGCCCAACGATCTGTATCTGAAGCAAATGGTTCACTGGAGATATAATCACCCGCTATTAAATAAGACTTAGAGTCTTCATCTTGTAAATAACTCCTCCATTCCTGAAACCAATTTCCCTTATCTTGTCTACATACTCTCACTCCTTTATAAACCGAAGATATCGGAAAATTAACATTCAGACAAATACCCTCAGGTAATCCTTTTTCTAAAACTAATGTAGAAAGTTTTTGGACTATAGATGTATATGAAGAATAATCTGCATCTTTAGCCTTATTAAATGAAGAAAAAGCAATGGATGGAACCCCTTTCAGGCAACCTTCTATAGTCACCCCCATTGTACCAGAATAATGTACATTCACAGCTGCATTATCACCATGATTTATACCTGCCACCAACAAATCTGGTTTTTTGTTTTGAAAAAAAACATGAAAAGCTAATTTTGTACAATCTACAGGTGTACCTGTACAACTATAAACAACCAAGTCTTCTTCTTCACGAATCTTACTATATGTAACTGGCTTAGAAGGAGTCAAAGCCATAGAGCTTCCGGAACGCGCAGAATCAGGAGCCATAACCAATATTTGCCCTAAAGGATGGAGCATTTCTATAAGCTGTTTAATGCCGCTTGCTTGATAGCCATCATCATTAGAAATAAAAATAAGAGGCTTACTATTCTTCATATCTTTTGCATCTGTTGTGCAAAAGTAAGTAAAATTATGAATTCAAGTCGGTTTTTCTAGCATAAAATGAGTATCTTTGCCGAGATTTAGGAATGTCGTTTTCAACATTATTACTGATTTTTCAACAAATTTCGATAAATATTCTGAACTTTCAGTTGTATTTTTGTGATTTCGACGTTTCTTTGTAACCAAAACGATAAAATTATGGGAAGAATCATCGCATTAGCAAACCAAAAAGGAGGTGTCGGTAAGACTACCACTGCCATGAATTTGGCTGCGTCATTGGCTACATTTGAAAAAAAAGTTCTTTTGATTGATGCAGACCCACAAGCTAACGCTTCATCTGGCTTGGGAGTTAATGTACAGGAAGTAGAATGTTCTATTTATGAATGTCTGATTAATCAGACTGATATTAGGGAAGCTATTTATACGACTGACATCGAAGGTATGGATATTGTTCCGTCACACATTGACCTAGTAGGTGCTGAAATTGAAATGTTGAATCTTGAAAATAGGGAAAAAGTTTTAAAAAGAGTTCTTGCGCCAGTCAATAAAGACTACGATTATATTTTGATAGACTGTTCACCTTCATTAGGTTTGATAACCGTAAATGCATTAACCGCTGCGAACTCCGTCATTATTCCTGTTCAATGTGAGTATTTTGCATTGGAAGGTATCAGTAAATTATTGAATACCATTCGAATAATCAAATCTAAATTGAACCCGTCTTTGGAAATTGAAGGATTCCTACTGACCATGTATGATTCAAGACTGAGACTAGCAAACCAAATCTACGATGAGGTAAAAAGGCATTTTCAGGAATTAGTATTCAAGACTGTAATTCAACGAAATGTAAAACTTAGTGAAGCTCCAAGTCACGGGTTACCAGCTATCCTTTATGATGCTGATTCTACAGGAGCTAAAAATTACATGGCATTAGCTCAAGAAATCATAAAGAAAAACGCATAAAATATGGCTGTACATAAAAAATATACTGCACTGGGAAGGGGCTTAGATGCTCTTATCTCTACCGAAGAGGTTCATACTAGTGGTTCTTCTTCCATCCATGAAATTGATTTGGAGAAAATCAAAGTTAATCCAAACCAACCTCGTCGTGAGTTTGAACCAGAAGCCCTTCAAGAATTGGCTGCTTCTATTGCCGAAATAGGTATTATCCAACCTATTACTCTACGCAAATTAGATGATGATAATTACCAAATTATTGCAGGTGAGCGTCGTTATCGCGCGTCTCAGATAGCAGGATTAAAAAAGATTCCAGCATACATACGAACTGCAGATGATGAAAATATGATGGAAATGGCATTGATAGAGAACATCCAACGTGAGGATTTAAATTCTCTTGAAATTGCATTGGCCTATCAGAATCTTCTAGAACAGTATAATATGACTCAAGAGCAATTAAGTACACGTGTCGGAAAGAAACGCGCAACTATTGCTAACTATTTAAGACTATTGCATCTGCCAGCTCCCATCCAAATGGCCTTACAAAACAAGGAAATAGATATGGGGCATGCACGGGCTCTTTTATCTCTTTCTGCCCCTAAGGACATGATGCGGCTATTTCAAGAAATCATAAAGAATGGCTATTCAGTACGTAAAGTTGAAGATTTAGTTAAAGACCTGAATTCCGGAGAATCCGTTCAAAGTGGCAAAACACTTATTAAAGCAAAGTCAACGAAATTGCCTGAGGAATATAATGCATTAAGAACTCACCTATCTGAGATATTCAAGACTAAGGTTCAAATGACATATTCGTCAAAAGGGAAAGGTAAAATCATTCTACCTTTTGACAATGAAGAACAATTGGAAAAGGTAATTGAACTTTTGGATCAAATAAAGCGATTCTAATTTGAGAAACAAGACTATCATATACCGAGTCCTATCAACAGTGCTTGTCTGCATATTTCAGGCAAGCATTTCATGCATTTCAGCACAAGATAATCATGCTGTTGATACGACCCGCATTATTTTATCTGATTCCATCGAAACCCAACCATTACCGAACGAGCCCTTCAAAAAATGGGTGCCTAACCCTAAAAGAGCTTTATGGTTAGCTTTAGTCATTCCTGGGGGTGGACAAATTTATAATCGTAAGTATTGGAAACTACCTTTAGTATACGGAGGATTTATGGGTTGCGCCTATGCTTTGACATGGAATAACATGATGTATAAAGATTATTCTCAAGCATATCTAGATATCATGGATGCAGATGAAAATACAAAAAGTTATGAAGATTTTCTACCTTACAATGTAACAATAACAGACTCTAACAGGTCGCGCTATCAAGAAATATTGAGGAAAAGAAAAGATTATTACAGAAAATACAGAGATATGAGTATCTTTGCATTTGCTGCAGTCTATTTACTTTCTGTCGTAGATGCATATGTCGACGCAGAGCTTTCTTCTTTTGAAATCAATGAAGATTTAAGCCTGCGCATTGAACCTACAGTCATTAATAGTTCTGTTGGACATACCAATGATCATTTGCTGAATAAGGCTAATTCCGCCTATGGTCTCCAATGTAGTTTAAAATTCTAAAGAAAGATGAGATTAATAAGACAACCATTCATTCTAATCAGTTTGCTCCTTCTATGCATTAGTGCTAAAGCGCAAAACACAATTACTGTATATGACGAGAACCTTGGTCTAAACGAAGTCATCGACATCCCTGAAAACATGATGACTGAGGTTGATAGTTTAATGTCTGAATGGTTCTCTAAAACTTATTTAGACAAAGACGAAGAATGTCAGTCAAAAGATGAAAATCCTGTATTTCCGACAGAAGTATACATTAATCGACTGCAAAGGTTACCCAATATAATAGAGATGCCTCATAATGAGGTCGTTCAGAAATTCATAGACATGTATAGTGGTCAACTTCGGCGTTCAGTTTCATACATGCTAGCTGCATCTAATTTTTACACTCCCATTTTTGAAGAGGCATTAGAAGCTTGCGGCATTCCTCTAGAACTGAAATACCTTCCAATCATTGAATCCGCTTTAAATCCTAAGGCGGTTTCAAGGGCTGGAGCTGTAGGTCTTTGGCAATTTATGATAACTACAAGTAAAGGATATGATCTGGAAGTTAATAGCCTTGTAGATGACCGTAAGGACCCCATTAAATCATCTTATGCCGCAGCAAGATACCTAAAAGACCTTTACAACATATTTGGAGATTGGACACTGGTCATTGCTGCATACAATTGTGGACCAGGCAATGTAAATAAAGCAATACATAGAGCTGGTGACGTAAAAGATTATTGGAAAATCTACAATTATCTACCACGAGAGACAAGGGGCTATGTTCCGTCTTTCATTGCAGCAAATTACATTATGAACTACTATTGTGACCATAATATTTGCCCGATGGAATCAAGGCTTCCTGCACAGACAGACACCATCACTATAAATAAAGATCTGTACATGGAACAAGTTTCTGAACTTTGCAATGTCAGCATAAGTGAACTAGAAGCTTTAAACCCCCAGTACAGGACACACTTAATTCCCGGATCCAGTGGGCAATGCACTTTAAGATTGCCTTCAACAAATGTTGCATCCTTCATTAGTAAACAAGACACAATATACAATCACCGGCTTAGCGAATTACAAAACAAACGCCGCACAGTTGCTGTAAGTGGAACTAATGTATCTAAAAAAACAACAAGAAATAGGAGAAGTAGAGGAAGTAGTTCCTCTGCTAGCAGTGCAACACATAAAATAAGAAGAGGGGAATCTCTTTCTACTATTGCCAGAAGACACGGAACAACTGTAAAAAAACTGCAGCAACTTAATGGTATTTCAGGAACCAGTATTAGAGCAGGACAAACCATTAGAGTAAAATAATTTTTATTATATGGTGGACGAATCAGGAAATGAGTTTAATGAGAATCAGGAAGTTGAACAAGCTTATCAACATCTGATTGACACATACTTAGGCACGAACCATAGAAAGAAAGTTGAATTGATCAACAAAGCGTTCAACTTTGCTAGACAAGCTCACAAAGGAGTTCGTCGCCATTCTGGTGAGCCTTACATCATGCATCCTATTGCAGTTGCACAAATTGCTTGCGAAGAAATTGGGCTAGGTTCTACGTCTATCTGCTCGGCACTGTTACATGATGTAGTAGAAGATACAGATTACACGGTAGAGGATATTCGCAATATATTTGGTGACAAAATTGCTCTGATAGTTGATGGGTTAACAAAGATTTCTGGTGGAATTTTTGGAGTTCACGCTTCAGCCCAAGCTGAAAACTTTAAGAAATTGCTTCTAACTATGAGTGAAGATATCCGCGTAATCCTTATAAAGATAGCAGACCGTCTTCACAATATGCGTACTTTGGGTTCAATGATTCCTAGCAAGCAATATAAAATTGCAGGAGAGACCCTTTATATATATGCTCCATTAGCACATCGTCTCGGTTTAAACAAAATTAAGACAGAGCTCGAAGACCTTAGCTTCAGATATGAGCATCCTGAAGAATATAAAGAGATTCAAAACAAACTAGAGCACACACGTGAAGAGCGTGATAATGTGTTTGATGAATTTACGACACCTATTCGCAAAAGGCTAGACAAATTGGGGTTCAATTATGAAATAAAAGAACGCGTGAAGTCTCCCTATTCCATTTGGAACAAGATGCAGACAAAACATGTAACTTTTGAAGAAATCTATGACATACTTGCAGTTAGAATTATCTTTACTCCTAAGGACCCATCCACAGAGTTGACCGACTGTTTTAATATCTATGTCCAACTCTCACAAATTTATAAAGCACATCCAGAACGATTACGCGACTGGTTGAATCATCCAAAAGCAAACGGTTATCAGGCACTACATGTAACACTGATGAGTCACAAAGGTGAATGGATTGAAGTACAAATCCGTAGTAATCGTATGCATGAAATTGCAGAACAAGGTTTTGCCGCTCACTGGAAATACAAAGAAAAAACAGGGTTAGAGGATGACGGTGAGCGTGAACTTGAAAAATGGATGCGTACAATTAAGGAAATTCTTGATGATCCCCAACCAAATGCATTAGACTTCCTTGAAACAATTAAGCTGAATTTGTATGCTCAGGAAATATTTGTCTTTACTCCTAAAGGAGAACTGAAGACCATGCCCCAAAACTCTACAGTTCTAGATTTTGCATTTTCCATTCACACTTTTTTAGGTAGTCACTGCATTGGTGCTAAAGTAAACCACAAATTAGTTCCAATTAGCCACAGGCTTCAAAGTGGAGATCAGATAGAGATTTTAACATCTAATTCCCAACATGTCCAACAAAATTGGATTGATTATGTTGCAACAGCTAAGGCTAAAGGTAAAATCTTAGCTATTCTTCGTAGAGAACAAAGAGAACAACAAAAAGCTGGTGAAGAAGTGCTCACCCATTTCTTTGAGAAGCATGATTTAGTGTTTGATCTTAACGATGTAGATAAATTAGTTGAGTACCACCAACTAAAAAGCAGAGAAGAGTTGTTGCAATGTATAGGTAAGAAGGAAATTGAAATAGGAGAAAATGATGCCAATATCATCAGGAGAAAGAGTGGAAACTCAAAAACCTGGCTGAGATTCTTACCTTTTAGAAAGAAAAAGAAAGACATAGAAATAGACTCTGCAGAAAAAACTGTAGAAAAGATTGACTTGAAAAAAACTATTCAGCTGAATGAAGAAACTTTAAAAAGCACTTATACCATAGCTGAATGTTGTCATCCTATTCCAGGAGATGATGTGCTCGGTTTTGTCGATGAAAACAATCATATTATCATCCACAAACGACAATGTGCTGTAGCTTCTAGGCTTAAAGCCAGTTTTGGTCCCCGCATACTGGCAGCCAAATGGGATACCCATAAACAATTATTCTTCCCTGTAAGTCTAAATATAAAAGGAACAGATAGAATAGGTTTACTAAATGAAGTTACAGAAATAGTTTCACGCAAGTTTGACGTAAACATACGGAAATTGGCCATCGAGGTAAGAGAAGGAATCTTTGAAGGTGAAATTCAATTATATGTACACGATGTTGATGATGTACAAACCATCATCAAGAATCTAAAGAATGTTAAGAATCTTCAATCAGTAAGCCGAATGAACTGATATAATAAAGAGTTAGAACATAGAATCTAGCTCTTTTTTTATTGAAACAAGGTCTGCACGAATTATTTTAAGACGGTCTGAAACTTCAGAAACCTTAGAAGTTCCATCTTTACTATTTTTCAAAACACGACGTGCCCCCTCCAATGTCATGCCTTTCTCTTTAACAAGATGATAAACAGCTCTTACCTCTTCAATATCATCCTTAGTATACTGACGGATATTCCGGTTTGCTTTTTTAGGGTGAATATTCTTGAACTCTTTTTCCCAATATCGCAATAAAGTCTCAGTCACATTGAACATCTGTGCAACTTCACTAATTGAGTAATACAACTTCAACTCTTTATCCGGATTATATGCCATATCTACGTTATTTATCAAGGATTTGTACCATGTTTTCGCAATATTTTTGTTGCTTGATGAGGCAAAAATAATGAAAACTCAGTATCTTTGCAAAACTTTTTGTTGAATATTAACTCATAACATAATAATTCATGATGACTGCAAAAGAAATTAGAGACTCATACAAGAGTTTTTTTGCATCAAAAGGACACTTGATAGTACCATCAGCTCCAATGGTGGTAAAAGATGATCCTACACTAATGTTTACAAATGCTGGTATGAATCAGTTTAAGGATATCATCCTTGGCAATCGCATTGCTGAAAGCAAACGAGTAGCTGATTCTCAAAAATGCCTTCGTGTCAGTGGCAAACACAATGATTTGGAAGAAGTTGGACATGATACATATCATCATACCATGTTCGAAATGCTAGGCAATTGGTCTTTCGGAGATTATTTTAAGAAAGAAGCTATCAGCTGGGCATGGGAATACTTAGTAGATGTACTAAAATTGAACCCAAAAGATCTTTATGCGACTGTATTTGAGGGTGCACCAGAAGAAGGACTAGAACGAGACAATGAAGCTGCAGCCATTTGGGAGCAATTCCTACCTAAAGATCACATTATCAATGGAAACAAACATGATAATTTTTGGGAGATGGGAGATACAGGACCTTGTGGACCATGCTCTGAGATTCACGTAGACTCTCGCAGTGAGGATGAAAAAGCAAAGATTCCAGGATCACAGTTGGTCAACAAAGATCATCCTCAAGTAATTGAAATCTGGAACCTGGTTTTCATGCAATACAACCGTAAGGCTGATCATAGTTTGGAGTCCCTACCTGCTAAAGTTATTGACACTGGTATGGGATTTGAACGATTAGTTCGTACTCTTCAAGGCAAGACTTCTAACTATGACACAGATATTTTCCAACCATTACTGACTGCTATTGGCAATATTTCAAATACGCAATATGGGAGAAATGAAAAAACTGACATTGCCATGCGAGTCATTGCAGACCATGTCCGAACTATAGCATTTGCTATTACTGACGGTCAGCTCCCAAGCAATGCAAAAGCAGGTTATGTAATCCGCCGAATTCTTCGCCGTGCAGTTCGTTATGGATACACATTTTTAGGCCAAAAGAATGCCTTTTTGTTCAAATTGCTTCCTACTTTAATCAGCACAATGGGTGATGCTTATCCTGAATTAGAAGCACAAAAAGATCTCATCCAAAAGGTCATGAAAGAGGAAGAAGAATCATTCCTTCGCACCTTGGATACAGGTATTCGTTTGTTGGATAAAATTATAACAGACACAAAAGGAGCTGGAAAGACTGAAATATCTGGCGTTGATGCATTTACCCTTTATGACACTTATGGATTCCCACTAGATCTAACGGAATTAATTTGCAGGGAGAATGGCATGACTGTAAATGAAAAAGATTTTGATGTAGAAATGCAAAAGCAGAAGGCACGTGCCCGTAATGCTGCAGCAATAGAAACTGGTGACTGGATTGTTTTAAACGACGGTGAAACTCAATTTGTAGGTTATGATTATACTGAATATACCACACATATTTTACGTTACCGTCAGATTACCCAGAAAGGTAAAACTTTGTATCAAATTGTACTTGACTTTACACCTTTCTATGCAGAAAGTGGCGGCCAAGTAGGCGACTCAGGAGTTATCTGTAGTGAATTTGAAACTATTGACATTGTTGATACAAAAAAAGAAAACAACCTTCCTATCCACATTGCCAAAAAACTTCCAGAGCATCCTAATGCTGAATTTATGGCATGCGTGGATGTAGAACGTAGACGGGCTTGTGAATGCAACCATTCATGTACCCATTTGCTAGATCTGGCTTTACGCACGGTTCTAGGAACACATGTAGAACAAAAAGGGTCTTTGGTAACTCCAGACAATTTACGATTTGATTTCTCTCATTTTCAGAAGGTTTCTGACGAAGAGCTTCGAGAAGTTGAACATTTTGTAAACAAAAAAATACGTGAGAACATCCCACTCACTGAATATAGAGATTATCCTATAGAAAAAGCAAAAGAACTTGGTGCCATTGCTCTTTTCGGAGAAAAATATGGCGATAGAGTACGTGTCGTTCAATTTGGCGACTCTGTAGAATTCTGTGGTGGTTGTCACACTTCAAGCACTGGTAATATAGGAATGTTTCGTATTCTTTCTGAAAGTTCTGTTGCTGCAGGTGTTCGTCGCATCGAAGCCGTTACAGGTGAAAGATTAGAAGAAGTCATTGACGGAATGCAAAATACACTTCGTGAGATTTCTGCTCTATTCAATAATGTTCCAGACTTGAAGATTGCAATTCATAGGGCAATTGAAGAAAACAGCGAACTGAAAAAGAAGGTAGAAGAAGCTGCTAAAGAAACAACAGCACGTTTAAAAGACGCATTAGCTAAATCAGCAATTGAAATCAATGGAGTAAAAGTTATTTCAGGTGTATATAAGGCATCCTCATCAGTAATGAAAGATATTGCCTTTCAACTCCGTGGAGAGATAAAAGATAATCTACTATTTATTTGTGGAAGTTCTGACGGTAATAAGCCAACATTAACAGTTATGATTAGTGACAACTTGGTTAAAGATCATGGTCTGAACGCTAGCAAAATGATCCGCGAAGCAGCAAAATTAATCCAAGGTGGTGGAGGAGGTCAACCTCATTTTGCTACTGCTGGAGGCAAAAATGTCGACGGACTTGGAGAAGCTGTTAACAAGTTAATTGAATTTGCTAACATATAAAGAAAAAGGCTTGCCAAGCAAGCCTTTTTTTATGCTAACAGGTTTACAGGCCAGTTTACTAAATAAAGCTTTTCCGTCGCACGTGTAATAGCTGTATATAACCAATGATAATAATCTGTCGTTTTTGTTTCCTCTGATATATATCCTTGATCTAAATAAATATGGGCCCATTGGCCGCCCTGAGATTTGTGGCAAGTCACAGCATAAGCATATTTAATTTGAAGAGCATTAAAATACTCATTCGTACGTAGTTTCTTTATAATCTCTTTCTTCGGCTCATCTAAATAATCCTCCAATATCTTATTATATAATAGCTCTTGCTGTTCCTTTGTCAAAGATGGAGCCTCACTTTGTAGAGTATCTAATAAAACTGTTACCTCCAATTCATAATTATCATAATCAGGGAACTCTAACGTTACATCAGCAAAACGAAACCCATAAAGTTCTCGACTATTCCTAACCTTTCTAACAAAAGCAATATCACCATTGGCGATAAAATCAATATCCTTTATTCCCTCAGTCCAATAATAATTATTCTTAGCTATCATTATACGATCTCCAGAAGAAAGTTCATCTTCACGTCCCAAAACCATATTTCTTATCCCGTTATTATAGATATTTGCACGCTTGTTTGAACGACAGATTACCATTGTTTCCTCTATCCCGACTTTACTATAACTCGAAGTTATAGATTCTATCAGCTCATAACTTGGCAATGGACTAACATCTTCAAAACCCTGTATTTTAATCTTTGGGAACTCCTCATTCCCATTTCTTAACATATCTCGGATTAATGTTGCATTGTACAAAATACCAGAATCTTTAGACTGACGAACTACTTGTGTTAATTCTGCCGATACTACATTCAACCCCAAATTAACTAACGTTGAGATTGATAAAGCGGGACTAAAATTTTCTCCCACAGGTGGAAGTTGTGCTACATCTCCTAAAAAAATCAGTCGATTTCCATCTCCTGAATAAATATATTCAATCAAATCATCTAATAACCGTCCCGAGCCAAATACACTTCCAGAAAATCCATCATTACCTATCATAGAAGCTTCATCTACAATGAACACAGTATGTTTAAACCTATTATAGTTCAATGTAAATGCACTAGATATATCATTAACTGATTTCTCTTTATAAATACGCCTATGTATAGTATATGCAGGATGTTCCGCATATTGCGAAAAAACCTTAGCAGCCCTACCTGTTGGCGCCAAAAGAATCACTGGTTGCTTAAGTTGAACTAGGGCTTTGACTAATGCCCCAATTAAAGATGTTTTACCCGTTCCTGCATAGCCTTTAAGAAGAAAAACATCTTTCTCTTTTCCAGAAAAAAGATATTCCGATAAATTTTTTAACGCTTTTTCCTGTTCTAAAGTTGGCTGCAAGCGAAAATTTTCTTTAATTTGTAGCTCGAAATAAGCATTAATCATTGTAATCGAATAAAAAAATGAACAAAAAGTTCGGTTATTCCGTATAATTGTCTTATTTTTGCGGTACGAATATAAACAAATAAATTTAAAATACTATCATGAAAAAAGTAATTAACGCAATTTTAGTACTCTGCGCACTGGGATTGTTATGGGTTTGCTACAGTAGCATCATGGGGCCTATCAATTTTGACAAAGAGAAGGAACTGAGAGAGAAGGACGTTATTGCTAGCCTTATTAATATTCGTAAGGCTCAGTCTGAGTATCGTACTCAGCATCAAGGTAAGTACACTGACAATTTTGACTCTTTGATTGATTTCGTAAAGAATGCTCGTATTCCTTATATTATCAAGGAAGGTGTTCTTTCAGATGAGCAATTGGAAAAAGGTTTGACCGAAGCTAAAGCTGAGGCAATTGTACGTAGTGGTGATGCAGCAGCTATTGCAGCAAATGGTTTGGCAGGTTTCCGTCGTGATACTATTTGGGTTAATGTTAAAGATACTATTTTTGGACATAATTTCAATGCAGATTCTTTAAGATACATACCATATAGTGGTGGTAAGCAGTTTGAAATGGCAGTTCGCAGTGATACAACAGATAAGGGTCAGCCTTTGAACCTATTTGAAGCAAAAGCAGCATATGAAACTTATCTTGGAGGTCTTGACCAGCAAGAATTGATTAACTTAAAGGACGTTCAAACTAAATTGTACAAGTACTGTGGTTTGAAAGTTGGTGATATCGAATCTCCAAACAACAATGCCGGTAACTGGGAGTAATCTTATACCTAATAAAAGTCTATCCATCCGTCTCTGTGCGGATGGATTTTCTTTTTATGCATCCTCATTGAAAGACAGTTCTTTCAATTTTATACCATATACTATTAATCCAACTATTTCTCTTTCAGCCAATATAAAAAATGCCATAGTAGAACTGTCTGAACTCCAATATCCTTACAAGACAATACAGATATTAATTGACAGTCCAAGCAGTATAGTACCATTTGAACATTTTGATGAAGAGAGAATTGAAGATATATATAATTTCAACTTTCCACATCAAAAAGGGAAAGTTGTACTTTATAATATTCTTCCAAAAAGCAATTCTGCAATTATATTTGCTATTGATAAAAATGCATACCAACTACTCAATGAGACCTTTCCGCAAGCCAAATTTTATTCTGTAGAAACACCTGTAATAGAATATTTAGTAGAAAAATCCAAAATACGTGAGACACAAAAATTATATGTATATTTCCACGAGCAAACTATTAATTTATACATATTCAATAATGGCAAATTACATTTTGGAAACAATTTCACCTATTCTGATTTAAACGATGCTCTATATTTTATACTGCAGGTTTGGAAAACTCAAGGATTAAATCAATTTACTGATGAACTCCACCTCTTAGGAAATTTACCTAAAGAAGAGAATACACGCAAGGAACTACATAGGTTTATCAAACAAGTATACCAAAATAATCCAACTGCAGAATTTGGCCTTAAACCAGAAAAAGGGAATCTAGTATCTTATGATTTACAGATATTAATTCATCGCGGTATCTAATTACCGCTAACTCAGAACTTGAATTATGAGAGTTATCAGCGGTATATATAAACATCGTCATTTCAATATTCCTAAAACATTCAAGGCTCGTCCTACAACAGACTTTGCCAAAGAAAATTTATTCAATGTTCTTAATGGCTATTTAGATTTCGAAGGTCTATCAGCACTTGATTTATTTTCTGGAACAGGCAGCATAAGCATTGAACTGATAAGCCGTGGGTGCGAACAAGTCATTTCTATTGAAAAAGACCGTCAACACCACTTATTTATCAAAAAGATTATGTCCGAGGTAAAAACCGATAAATGCCTACCCATTTGTGGTGATGTGTTTAAATTTATCTCCCGAAATACATCTACTTTTGATTTTATCTTTGCAGATCCTCCGTATGCATTAAAAGAATTAGGTGATATCCCAGACTTAATTTTTAAAAAGAATTTATTAAAAGATCGTGGACTATTTGTATTAGAACATGGAAAAGAATACGATTTTAGCAAACATGAGCACTTTTTAGAACATAGAGAATATGGAAGTGTAAATTTCTCCTTTTTCAGATAAAAAAGTTGCTAGTTTTTCTCTGAAAACTGTTTACATAGATATAGAATCTTAAAAAGAAATAGAAGGTGAGTTTATTAGAACTATAATCTTATCATTTTAAGATATACCAATAAAAATAAAAGACTAAAGCGGGAATATGACTTCACATTCCCGCTTTTATTTATCATAATATTAGTCAGGTCTTCCGAAACCACCTCGGCCACCACCACGACGACCACCGCCAAAACCTCCGCCTGGTGGGAAACCGCCACCAAAGCCACCTCGGCCACGCATCATTTCTCGTGCCTCTCTACTCCCCATAAGATTCAAGCGGTAAGTAACATGAAGCATTGCATAGCTATTAATAGCATTATATTCTGTATCAGAACTCATCATCGCAGAAATCATACGACTGACATTACTTTGCTTCTTCAAAATATCAAAGAACTGAAGTTGAAGAGTAAGGGCATTCCCTTTCAAAAAACTTTGAGAAATTTGGGCATTCCAAACAAGTTCATTTGTATTATAAGAATTATCAGAATAACCCCTTCTGCTGCTATTAGTCAAGTCTGAAGAAAGAGACATATTCCAAGGCAAGTTCAGATTTCCATTAATACCATAAGAGAAGTTCCAAGTGTTTGAATCTGAAGAAGGCAGCAACTTGTTTTTCATATTATTATACTCTACATTCCCATTTACTGCCACATCAAATAAGTCAGTTCGAAAAGCTAAAGAAAGACGTTCTCCCAATACCAAATTTTTAGTCACGTTCTTCTGTGCCTCTACAGATGAATAATAGTTATGGACTTCATCGAAAACTAAGTCATTTCTTGTGAAATCATATTGTTCCTCAACTTTTATACTTCGATCTGTATAATAAGATACATAGTTATTAAAAGATGCACGAGTGAAAGTATTAACAGTGAAACGCTTATCTTTAAATGCTGTATTAAAGTTAAAGATACCCATTGCATTCCAATTACCATCAATATTTTCAGGCATCGAAAGGCTACCACCATTTTTGAAATAAGTAGTCTTACTACTTACATTATTATTTGTAGCACGAATATTCATCATAGCCATAATGCCAGTTTGACTCTCAGGAAGGAAAGTATTGTAATTAATCTCGAACCTATTTGTCAATGAAGGACGAAGGCTTGGATTTCCCATTGAAATACTTAATGGGTTTGAGTTATCTATAACAGGGAGTAAATTAGAAACACTAGGTTGAGATGTCTGAACACGATATATGATACGCAAGCGACTCATTCTGGAGAAATTATATCGATAATCTAATGTTGGAGAAAAATTATTGACATTCCGAGTAAAAGTACCCATTCTATCCATATATTCCCCTTGTTGATAATTTGTTACAGAGTGTTGTGGCTGATAAGTCGCACCTAAATTCAACTGCCACTTTGAGCGTATAACACGTAATGTCAAACCTAAATTATGAAGATCATAAGTATTTTCAACATACTTACTCAAACTCTTGTCACGATAAGACTCCCACCCAAAAGGCAAATAGCCTATTGGATTATCACCCATGATACCACTCAAATCATATGTATTTCTATCACTTTCACTATAATTGCGGCTAAATCGATAACTAAACTGTAAATAAGTAGCTCTAGCTATAGGTTCACTATATGTTAACTGGCTGGAGTAATTCCAACTGGTTGTCGGGGTTTTACTATATCTTATTAAACTATTAACATTACCTGCATTAGTAGAAGATATAAAATAGAACTGATCATTGTAAGAAAAATTCTCACTATCACCATCAGTATATCCTCCTGTTACGCGTAAAGTAACATTTCTTCCCTCAGAACCAAACTTACGATTTAACTGCAATTCACCCGAAGCATTTTTGTTGTCATTGTTACTTAGCGACTGGCTAGATTGAGCATTTAATAAAGCTAAAGCCAATTTTTCATTGCCACTCAATATATTTCTTAAATCTATACCCTCCAAAGATGAACCAAAAAACTCATTAATAGTCTCCATATAAGGATTTGTGTCTTCAGTTGCCTTAATTGATCTAGATTGACTATTGCTGCGGTTTTTACTTATTGATGCTCGTGGGCGGAAAATTAAATTAGTTAAAGTGTCAGGTTTCCACTCTAAACGTCCATCAAAATTTAAACTTAATCTATGGCTTAAAGATTTAGAAAGGCTATTACCATATTGACCAGAGGCTGTTGTATATGTAGAACTTTTAGATTGAGTATCGGTATCGTCATGCTGGAACCGAAGATTACCACCAATTTCCACTTTATTGGTCTCCAATGCGAAGTTACCACCTATCATCCTTCTAGTAGTCAAGCCATTATTACCACCCATACGGAATCCACCGCCACCACCAGGAAATCCTTGGTCGTTCACATTGTTAAGATTTGCCATCAATGAAAATTGCCTCCTATCAGCGAATTGATTTACCATGGCCTTACCTACCCAACGGCTTTCGGTACCACCACCTAAATCAACATTTCCAAAAATTCCTTGATTCATGCCCTTTTTTACCGTCAAGTCAAGAACTGCCTCTTCCTCACCATCATCAATTCCTGTAACGCGGGCCAAGTCGCTTTTTTTATCATAAGCTTTAATCTTGTCAACCATATCAACAGTTAAGTTCTTCATCGCCACTTGAGTATCACCAGAAAAGAACTCTTTACCATTAACCAAAATCTTAGTAATATCCTTCCCATTCAAAGTAATGGTTCCATCTTCACTGACCTCAGCCCCCGGGATTTTCTTAACAAGCTCTTCTAAAGCAGAACCTTCGGGCACACGATAAGCCGATACATTATATTGTAAAGTATCTTCCTTGACCTCCACTTGAGCTGCTTGAGCTGTTACTACCGCTTCTTTAAGAAGCACTGCATCTTCTTCCAACCTGACAGTGCCTAAATTAACTTGCGTCCTTCTGGTTGTCAAATTGACAGCTTGAACTTTCGTACCATACCCTACAAAAGAAAATTTAACGGCATAAGAACCAGCCGTTACTGAAGGCAAGGTAAAGTAGCCTCTAGAATTAGAAACACAGCCATTCACATAAGTACTGTCTGGCAAAGTCAAGATTTGTACAGTCACCATGTCTATTGCCTCTCCGGCACTATCCAAAACACGTCCTGACACTGTAATGCGCTGAGAAAAAACTTGTACGGTGAAACACATCAGAGTCAGCGAAAATAGAATTCTTTTTACCATAAAATATTTTTCGTTTTACTTTTTAAGTTGGATGTAAAACTACTAAAAAGGTTTAACTTAAAAAAAACAACTTATTGATAAAAACTGTCAATTTATCGATAATGTATTATATTTGTACCCAAAAAGAAAATATAATTAAATGGAAAAGCAAAAGATTATCCTTTCTACAAACTTGAAAGAACGTTTAAAAGATGCAATTAATTCACTCTCTCATGACAAAATTTTCATTTTAACAGATGAAATAACCTTTCAACTATGCAAGCCAGCCATTGAATCTTATGATTATTTATCAAATGCATTATATATTACAATTGGGGCTACAGACATACATAAAACCATAGAATCTTTAACTCATGTATGGTATGAACTAAGCAATAAAGGAGGATCTCGTAATTCTTTGCTCATTAATTTGGGGGGTGGCATGGTAACAGATTTAGGAGGTTTTGCCGCTTCTACATTTAAAAGAGGAATAAAATATATCAATATACCTACGACTCTGCTTTCTATGATTGATGCATCTGTGGGAGGTAAGACTGGTATAAATTTCAATGGATTAAAAAATGAAATTGGGGTGTTCAATCCAGCTTCATGTGTCCTATTAGATACCAATTTTCTTCGTACCTTAGATTATACTAATATCTGTAGTGGCTATGCCGAAATGCTAAAACACAGTTTAATCAGTTCCGTGGATCATTGGAGTAATTTACTTCATTTTGACTTGAATGATGTTGATTACTCACAACTCCAAAAATTAGTTGCACTAAGTGTTAAAATCAAAGAAAGATTTGTAAAAGAAGATCCCTACGAACAAGGAATAAGAAAGGCACTTAATTTAGGACATACTGTGGGCCATGCATTTGAAAGCCTAGCACTATCACAAAATAAGCCCATTTTACATGGATATGCGGTAGCTTGGGGATGTATTTGTGAATTGTATCTTTCTGCAATAAAAGTTGGTTTTCCCCATGATAAATTATATCAAACAATACAGTTCATTAAAGAATACTATGGAACATTCACAATTTCCTGCAAGGATTATAGCCATATTTATGAACTGATGAAACATGACAAAAAAAACAATTCCAATATGATTAATTTCACATTATTAGGTGATATAGGTGACATCAGGATAAACCAAACAGCAACAAAAGAGGAAATCTTTGAAATGTTAGATTTCTTTCGTGAAGGATTATAAAAAAAAAGGCTCTTTGAGCCTTTTTTTTTATAATCCTTCTTTAATCATTCCCTTCAAGGTTTTCTGCATATTCTAACTCACCAAGAACAACAAAAAGAACATCTTCAGGAGCAAACTCACCCATTTTCTCTTTTTTTGCGATTTTGACTACATGTTTTGCAACCGCCTCTGTATCAATTTCCACCTCGTCATCTGTATCGCTGAAAGTATTATAATAATACTCCCAAATTACATCTAAGAAATACTGGATAAGTTCATCATCAAAATTACCATCTTTATCAGAGAACCGCTCTTTAACTTCTGTTGGTAAATAATTGCGAATAAACTCGATTGTTTTCAAGTCATCCTCTGCTTCCTGCTGAAAAATATCATCAACCATAATCATAAAAGAGCTTTCAGTTTATCCTCCAATACAGTTTTAGCTGCAGCACCTACATTTTTGTCTACGACCTCACCATTCTTGAAATATAGAACAGTAGGAACATTTCGGATACCAAATCTATCTACCAATTCATCACATTCCTCTATGTCTACTTTGCCTACAAAAGCCTGCCCCTCATAAGTTTTTGCAATATCGTCAATATATGGACCAATCTTTCTACAAGGGCCACACCAAGACGCTCCAAACTCAATTAACATTGGTTTGCCCTGAGCAACCAATTCTTCAAAATTCTGATCTGTAATTTGTAATGCCATAATTATATGCTTTTTAAATGATTCGCCACAAAGATAATGATTTATTTTAATTTATCACATACTCACAATCTGGAATAGTCCTAATCTTTTCTAAAAAGTCATGCTTTACATTAACACAGGCATGAGTTGAAAGAGTAACTTGATTTTGTTCTATATTATCTTTCAAACACAAAAATAATTCTACATTGCCTCTATTTTCTTCAATAGTAGATGTCAGATTCTCAACAATGTCGTCATTGATAACATCTACAAGTAACTTTATTGTCAATTTTTCTATCTTTTTATCTTTCACATCGGAAAGGAATTCTACACTTGACACTTTAATATCATATTCATTATCTTTATAACGCCTTGGCTCACAATGGGCTGTAATGAATACTGTATTATGAAGGCGAAGCATGCCACTATATTTAGCCCAATCCTCACCAAAAAGTACCAATTCACCGACTCCTTCATAGTCTTCAATTTTTACAACGCCCATTAAGTTTCCATGTTTAGTGCGAACTTCACGAATATCGGAAACAATGCCGCCAAAAGTCAAATCACGGTTAACTAACGCTGACTTATCTTCAAACTGAGGCATATGTGTATTACAAACATCTTTCAAAATCACCTCATATTCATCAAGTGGGTGCGCAGAAAGATACATTCCAACTAGTTCTTTTTCCTTGTCTAGACGCTCCAAATCACTCCAAGGCTCACAATCCGCAGGCTTTGGATGAACTATCTCAATTTCATCTAAGTCGCCAAAAAGAGACATTGAATTTTGTTGCTTGTCCAATTGATATTTATTACCATAACGAACCAATGTATCCAAAAATGATTCATCCTTTGAAACAGGTGCTACATACTGTTCTCGCATCAATCCAAAGCAATCAAATGCACCTGACAAAGCTAAACATTCCAAACTCTTTTTATTACAAGCAGAAATATTAATTCTTTCAATGAAATCAAAGATATCCTTAAATGGTCCCTTCTCTTTCCTTTCCTTCAAGATGCTTTCAACTGCAGATTCACCGACTCCTTTAATTGCACCTAATCCAAATCGGATTTCTCCTAAATGATTAACACCGAAATTTATGTACGATTCATTAACATCAGGTCCCAAAGTAGCAACGCCCATAGCTTTGCACTCATCCATGAGTTTAGTGATTTCTTTAATATCGGCCTTATTCCTACTCATATTGGCTGCCATATATTGAGCTGGATAATTTGCCTTCAAGTATGCAGTTTGATAAGCTACCCATGAATAACAAGTCGCATGGCTTTTGTTGAATGCATAAGATGCAAACTTCTCCCAATCGCTCCATATTTTCTCTAACTTTGCAGCTTCATGACCATTCTTTTCACCACCTTGTATAAACTTGGGTTTCATCTGGTCTACAATATCCTTCTTCTTTTTACCCATAGCTTTACGAAGAGCATCGCTCTCTCCTCGAGTAAAGTTTGCCAATAAACGGGAAAGAAGCATCACTTGCTCCTGATAAACTGTAATTCCATAAGTGTCCTTTAAGTACTTTTCCATACAAGGAATATCATACTCAATAGGTTTTCTACCTAACTTACGATTAATAAAATCAGGAATATAATCCATTGGTCCCGGTCTATACAGAGCATTCATCGCTATCAAATCCTCAAATGCTCCAGGTTGTAGTTCTCTGAGGTATTTTTGCATACCTGGAGATTCAAACTGAAAAGTTCCAATAGTTTGACCCTCACAATACAAACGGTAAGTATTAGGATCCATGATATCAAGTTTATCAATATCCAACTCAATCCCCAGGCTTACTTTAATATTTTCTACAGCTTCTTTCAAAATAGATAGAGTTTTCAATCCTAAAAAGTCCATCTTTATCAGACCCGTAGACTCTATGACATGGCCATCATATTGAGTTACACAGACCTTCTCATTTGTCTCCTTATCTACAGCAGTTGAAACTGGAACCCAATCGGTAATATCATCACGACAGATAATTGTTCCACAAGCATGAACGCCGGTATTACGAACATTCCCCTCCAACATTTTAGCATAACGTATAGTATCCCGAATTTTAGGATCGGGTGACGATTCCGCTTTCTGTAATTCAGGAACATAAGCAATTGCATTAACTAAATTCAGCTTTTTATCAGGAATCTTGTCTGGCACCAACTTCGCAAGAGCATTACTAGTTTCCAATGGTAACTTTTCTACACGTGCCACATCCTTGATGGCAAGTTTCGTTGCCATTGTACCGTAAGTGATGATATGAGCAACTTTTTCTTGTCCATACTTTTCTGTTACCCAACGAAGCACTTTACCCCGCCCATCATCATCAAAATCCACATCTATATCAGGTAAAGAAATACGATCAGGGTTCAAGAAACGCTCAAAAAGTAAGTCATATTTTATAGGGTCGATTTGAGTAATCCCTAAACAATATGCTACCGTACTTCCGGCTGCAGAACCACGGCCTGGCCCAACACTCACTCCTAGTTCTTTTCGAGCTGCATTGATAAAATCCTGTACAATCAAGAAGTAACCAGGAAAACCCATAGTTTTCATAATGTGGAGCTCAAATTTAATCTGTTCGGCAACCTCTTCCGGTAAGGGATCACCATAACGTTCTTTAGCTCCATCTAATGCCAACTTCTTCAAATAATCTGCTTCAAACTTAATTCTATATAATTTTTCATAACCTCCGAGTTTTTTTATTTTATCTTCAGCGTCCTCACGACTCAATACAACATTACCATTTTCATCTTGTGTAAACTCATCGAACAAATCCTCCTCCGTCAAACGCTGGCGATACTCTTCTTCTGTTCCAAAATCTTTTGGAATTTCAAAGTTAGGCATAATTGGAGCATGCTCTATATCATAGGTCTCAATTTTACTTAAAACCTCCATTGTATTACTTAATGATTCAGGAACATCAGCAAATATTTCATTCATTTCCTCTTTTGTCTTGAACCATTCTTGTTTTGTATAAAGCATACGATTCGGATCATCCAAATCCTTTCCTGTACCTAAACAAATCAGCCTATCATGAGCTTCTGCATTCTCTTCATCTACAAAATGAACGTCATTAGTACATACAACTTTTACATTGTATTTTTCAGAATACTCCAAAATTTTGGCATTTGCTATTTGCTGAAGCTTATAAGTTTCATGATTGGCTCTAGGAACATTTGCTTTATGACGTTGAATCTCCAAATAAAAATCTTCCCCCCAAATACCCTTGAACCATTGGATTGCGTCTTCGGCTGCTTTATACTGGCCCGCAAGAATTTTTTTAGGAATTTCGCCACCAATACATGCAGAACAAATAATCAGCCCTTCATGATATTTCTCTAACTCCACCTTGTCCGTACGAGGGCGTGCATAGAAACCTTCAGTCCACGCCTTAGATACTAATTTTATTAGATTATGATACCCCTTTTCATTTTTAGCCAAAACAATTAAATGCCAACCACTTGAATCCTCCTTATGATCTTTATCCTTATCTTGGAGTCTACGACGGGCACAATACATTTCACAGCCGAAAATTGGTATAAAGATTTTCTTTTTTTGTTCTTCTATCTGTTCTTCTAAGCTAGTTTTCTCATCATCAGTGACTGAAGCTAATTTCTTTTCCAGAACTTTGATTGCACTTTTAACAGGTTTATTGACCTTATTACAATAGTCAAAGAATTCCTTTATTCCCATCATATCTCCATGATCAGTCACAGCCATGCCACGCATGCCATTAGCTCGCGCCTTATCAACCAATTTATTAATTGCAGCTTGACCATCTAAAAGAGAATACTGTGTATGAACATGTAAATGTACGAAATCCTCCATGATTCTACTATATTTCTTAATTTGTAGCCAAAGATACTTCTCTTCCCTCAAAAGAACAAAACTTCAGACAAAAAGTTATCAACAAGTTTGTAGGTAACATCATGAATTATAAAACCAATCCTTTTTGTTTGTTTATTTGTCAAAATAGACCTATCTTTGCAAACAAATTCATCATTAGGAAATGAGCCGTTTAAAGAAAATAAAGAAAATTAGACTACATAGAGAGGGTACAACCACCCTGGTGTATACTTTCATGGGCATGGCTGCCCTTTGTCTTCTTGTCCACTTTGGCTTGCATATAACATTGCTAACCCAAGTCGTAATCGTAATCTGCATTATTATATATTGCATCCTATTGAATTTCTTTCAATGCCCGGTTCGCTTATATGAAGGTGACACGGAAAAGACAATCATGGCTCCTTGTGACGGTCGGGTTGTTGTCATTGAGGAAGTAGAAGAAAATGAGTTTTTTCATGACAAGCGTTTAATGATTTCCATTTTCATGAGTTTACTTGATGTTCATGCAAATTGGTTCCCATGCGATGGAATTGTTAAAAAAGTAACACATGATGATGGACGTTTTAAAGCAGCATGGCTACCAAAGGCCAGTACAGAAAATGAGCGCTCTGCAATTCTCATCGAGACTCCTGAAGGAGTAAATGTCCTTGCACGTCAGATTGCAGGTGCCATGGCACGTAGAATAGTAACCTACGCTAAAGAAGGTGAAGACTGTTTCATCGACGAACACATGGGATTCATCAAATTTGGATCTAGGGTGGATGTGTATTTACCCGTTGATTCTGAAGTAAAAGTAACAATGGGGCAAAAGACAACAGGGAATCAGACTGTCATTGCCAAACTAAAATAATCAGGAAATGGCCAATTGTATAATAAAGCAAATTCCAAATGCGATTACCTCATGCAACCTTATTTGTGGTTGTATTGCTGTAGGTTTTGCCATGCATGAGCACTACCCTTCAGCCCTATTATTTATCATTTTAGGTGCTGTGTTTGATTTCTTTGATGGGATGTCTGCTCGGTTGCTGCATGTTTCGTCAGACATTGGTAAAGAATTGGATTCTCTAGCTGACGATGTGACTTTTGGTGTTGCACCAGCTTCCATGGTTTTTAGTATATGTAAAACATGCACTTATCCATCTTTCATAGGTGATTTAAGTTTGTATTTACCATATTTAGCCTTCATCATGGCAGCCTTTTCTGCTATAAGATTAGCAAAATTTAATTTAGATACTAGACAAACTACATCGTTTATTGGCTTACCAACTCCTGCCAATGCTTTATTTTGGGGAGCCTTAATTGTTGCACATCAACGTACTTTCACAGATGGCCAAAATGAATGGTTTGGTATTGGTTTGCTACTTGGCACTTTTATCTTCTCATATCTTTTAGTTGCTGACATCCCAATGTTTGCATTAAAGTTCAAGAATCTAAAGTGGACAGACAATAAAATAAAATATATATTTATTTTAACATCTATATTACTAATTCTAATTCTTGGCATTAGCGGTATTTCAGCAATTATTCTTTGGTACATCATTCTTTCTGTTTTCACCCAGAATAAAAAATAATGCAGTTTTTGGGTTGTCTTTTCTTTGTTTTAATTGGAGTATTCCTAGTAATAATAATAGGAATACTTTTGGTTATACAAAAAATACTCCAAGCATTAGGCATCAATTTACCCTGGTTCAAATTTATCAAAACAGAAAGCTCTTACTCAAGAAACAACGATTCACAAGAAAGCAAAAATACGACTAAAAACCGCACCACATATTCTTCTGAAGAAGTTATTGAAAAGAAAAAAGTATTTACCGAGGAAGATGGTGAATACGTTGAATTCGAGGAAATAAGAGATGATAATTCCACTTCTGACGCAATCTAATTCATCGCATTTTTTGAAAGAAACTCTTCATTAACTGGGAGGACTCCTCACCCAAAACGCCACCTTTCACAATAGTTTTAGGATGTAAAACTTCAGGGGCATAAACATGATAACCCCTTTTTTCATCGTATGCGCCAAACACCAATTTGCCTAACTGGCTCCAAGCTATTGCTCCTGCACACATTACACAAGGTTCAACTGTAACATATAAGGTGCATTCATTCAAATACTTCCCGCCCAAAGTATTTGACGCTGCCGTAATAGCTTGCATCTCAGCATGTGCCGTTACATCTGTTAACGTTTCAGTAAGATTAAAACAGCGTGCTATGATATGTTCATGGCAAACAACAATCGCACCTATTGGAATCTCTCCTTTCTCATAAGCAATTTTAGCCTCATCCAAGGCTTTTCTCATATAATACTCATCAGAATTTGCCATTACATCCTCATTTCGTATTCATCAAATAATGTGGGATAATTGTCATTCATAGATTTATATATAAATCCTAATAGAGTTTCGCGCATCCAACGAGACTTATTATTGACTTTATATTGCTTTAGAAATTTATCTATAATAATCTGTTCATTTTCATTCACGCAACAAACCAAACGTATATTACGTGTTCCCAGATTATTCTTTTTTCCTTTGGATTTACCCCGTTTTTTCATATCTAGGGCAAAATTAGTCAAAGTTTATACAACTGCAAAGGATAATTATTGTAATTTTGCAGAAAAAGGAGCATGGCACAGCACAATATCCAAGGACAAGAAGGTGAAAACACAGCTTCAGAGTATCTAATCCAAAAAGGATATCAGATTCTTCACCGCAATTGGCGCAGCGGACATAAAGAATTGGACATTGTCGCTCAGAAAGAAAACACCATTATTTTCGTGGAAGTAAAGACTAGAAAAAACACTTTATTCGGTTCCCCACAAGATGCTGTAAATGACAAAAAAATCAGAAGAATTATATCTTCTGCTGATGCATATATTAAATATTATAAAATTGACAATCCTATTAGATTCGATATTATTTCAATCATTACCGATGAAGGCAATAAAATGATTGAACACATAGAGGAAGCATTCTATCCTCCTATTTGGTAGTATAATGAAAGAAGAACCACGGTTTGAGTTGGAATTGATAAAATTAAAAGAGACCGACTCTACAAATAATTATGTAAAACATCTCCCATTAAAGAAGGAGATGATAATTGTTACGGCTGATTTTCAAACGGCAGGAAGAGGCCAACAAGGAAATTCTTGGGAATCAGAACAAGGAGCTAATCTAACTCTCAGCATTTTATTTTCACCTCCAGAAAATGTTCTAGCAAGCAACCAGTTTATCCTATCCCAAGCAATATCACTAGCAATCCAAAAAACATTAGAAGAATATATTCATGGCTTTTGCATCAAATGGCCAAATGACATTTATTGGAACCATAAAAAAATTGGAGGAATACTAATTGAAAACGAATTAAAAGGGAAACACATTGAAAGATGTATTATGGGCATTGGATTAAATATAAATCAAGAATTATTTAAAAGCCATGCACCTAATCCAACATCTCTATTTCTAATTACAGGGAAAAAATATAATAGAGATGATATCCTCATGAAAATTATTCTCAACTTTAAATCCTATCTGAAATTAATTGAAGATGGAAAAACAAAAAATATCATACAATCCTACCATAAAGTTCTTTACCGTAATGATGGATTGTATGCTTACAAAGACAGCAATGGAATTTTCTATGCGAGTATTGAACATGTAGAACCTCAAGGCCCTATTTGCTTGAAGGATGAAAATGGGAATCTTAGATACTACAATTTTAAAGAAGTAAAATTTCTATTAGATAATCTGGAACTGTCTAATTAGCTTAAGAAACTGTAATTATTAATTATTTAAATCTATATTTTATGCCAAAATACAATAGAATTCTCCTAAAACTAAGTGGAGAGAGCCTACAAGGTGAACAGAAATATGGAATTGACGTAAATCGTTTAAACGAATACGCACAACAAATCAAGGAAATCCATGATATGGGTGTGCAAATTGGAATTGTCATAGGTGGAGGTAATATTTTTCGTGGTCTTTCTGGAGCAGGTAAAGGATTTGATCGCGTAAAAGGTGACCAAATGGGAATGTGCGCTACTGTAATTAATAGTCTAGCCTTAAGTAGTGCATTAGGAGCAATTGGATGTAAAAGTCGCGTATTAACGGCAATCCGTATGGAACCTATTGGTGAATTTTATACCAAATGGAAAGCAATAGATGCTTTGGAGAACGGTGAAGTAGTAATTATGAGTGCAGGTACAGGAAATCCTTATTTTACTACAGATACAGGGTCTTCTCTCCGTGGTATTGAGATTGAGGCAGATGTCATGTTGAAAGGAACTCGTGTAGACGGAGTCTATACTGCAGATCCAGAGAAAGATCCAAATGCTAAAAAATATAATGAAATCACTTATGATGAGATTTATAATAAAGGATTGAAAGTTATGGATTTGACAGCCACCACAATGTGTAAGGAGAATAATCTCCCTATTTATGTATTCAATATGGACATTGTTGGTAATCTAAAAAAAGTCTTAGAGGGAAAAGAAATTGGAACATTAATACATTTATAAAAAAGTGAGAAGGTGACGTTTTAATGTCACCTTCTCACTTTTCTATATTTACCTTCATCGTGATCTTCCAACATACTTAAATAACTTTGGTACCTAGAAACACTTATAAAATGTTCTTCAACGGCTTTTAATACAGCACATCCTGGTTCGTGGGTATGTGTACAATTATTATATTTGCAATCCTTAGAGAACATGAAAATTTCCTTAAAATAATGTCCAATTTCCTCTTCCTCCATATCAAAAGTACCAAACCCCTTGATTCCTGGAGTATCAATTAAATATCCTCCACTTGGGATTTCATACATTTCACTAAACGTAGTGGTATGTATACCCATTTCATGCATATCCGATATTTCTGCTGTCCGAAGTTTTAAATTTGGCAATATCGCATTAATAAAAGTAGATTTTCCTACTCCAGAATTACCAGAAACCAACGTAACTTTATTATTTATTGATGCCATTATTGCATCAAGCCCCACACCAAGCTTGGCAGACACTTTAAAACAAGGATAACCTATATTTTCATAAAGGTTTATTAATCCATTCAAATATAGTACTTCATTTTCGTTCAAGTCATCTACCTTATTAAATAATAAAACAACAGGGACTCTATATGCTTCCGCTCCTGCTAAAAAGCGATCAATAAAAACTGTTGAAGTAACTGGGCGAGCGACAGTAACAATCAAAAGGACTTGATCTAAATTTGCTGCGAGGATGTGACTCTGCTTACTTAAATTGGTAGCTTTACGGATTATAAAATTTTTCCTATCTTCTATTTCGGTAATGAAAGCCGTTCCTTCTGGATTTAACGTAATAAATACGTAGTCACCAACCGCTACTGGATTGGTGCTACGTATTCCTTTCAATCTGAAGTTGCCTCTAATTTTACAATCTATCAGGTCACCATCATCCGTTTTAACCTGATACCAACTTCCGGTATTTTTTATAACAAGTCCTCGCACTAAGTTTAGACTGTCATTATCTCCTTTTCCTTGCTTGCCATTAGCTCATCGACCTTCTTTATATACTTGTCATGAACTTTTTGCAACTTTGTTTCTCCGTCTTTCTCCTCGTCTTCAGGGAGGCCATCCTTCTTCGCTTTCTTCAGAGAATCTAAACCGTCACGACGAGCATTTCGGATGCTGACTTTTGCAGTCTCCAACTCTTTAGAGCACTGTTTAACCAGCTGTTTACGGCGTTCCTCAGTCAAAGGAGGTATACCCAAACGAATGATTTCACCATTATTCTCTGGAGTAATGCCGACATTACTGTCCATAATAGCCTTCTCTATGACTTTGAACATGTTTTTATCCCAAGGCTTAATAGCGATAGTACGAGCGTCAGGAGTAGACACAGAAGCCACATTATTAAGAGGCACCTTAGAACCATAAGAATCTACACGAATGCCATCCAAAATACGGATATTGGCTTTACCCGCACGGATGTGAGCAAATGCCTCCTCCAAATACATGAATGCCATATCCATAGCTTCTTCAGCTTCACTGATAATTTGTTTTACTTCTGCCATATAGCTTTATATTAAAATTCTTTCGGCTTTATTCCGAAAAAACAAAGTTTAAAATCTCTTATAAGATTGTACAGCCAGTACAAGGTTTTAATTGCTTAAAGAAATCGTTGCCCTTATCATCTACCAAGATAAATGCAGGGAAATCCTCTACTGTAATCTTCCAAATAGCTTCCATACCAAGTTCTGGATATTCTACACATTCGATAGACTTAATAGAACTTTGAGAAAGAACTGCAGCAACACCACCAATTGTACCTAAATAGAAACCACCATGTTTCTTACAAGCATCTGTAACCTGTTGAGTACGATTACCCTTAGCAATCATTACTAAACTTGCACCGTGATCCTGGAATTCATCAACATATGGATCCATTCTATTAGCTGTAGTTGGTCCCATAGAACCACATGGATAACCTTCTGGAGTTTTAGCAGGTCCAGCATAAAGAATAGGATGATCCTTAAAATATGCAGGCATTTCCTCACCAGCATCCAAACGAGCTTTCAGTTTTGCATGTGCGATATCTCGAGCTACAATAATAGTACCTTTCAAATTAACACGTGTGCTTACAGGATATTTCGTCAATTCAGCACGTACTGCATCTATTCCCTTATCAAGGTCTATCTCTATACCCTTAGTTCCTTCTCCTGGTCGACGTAATTCCTCTGGAATCAACTCTGTTGGATTATCATCCATCTTCTCTATCCAGATGCCATCTTCATTAATTTTAGCCTTAATATTACGATCGGCAGAACAACTTACACCCATTCCTATAGGACAACTTGCTCCATGACGTGGTAAACGTATTACACGAATATCATGAGCCAAATATTTACCACCGAACTGTGCACCTAAACCTATCTTATAAGCTTCTTTCAACAGCTTCTGCTCTAGATCAATATCACGGAAAGCACGGCCTGTCTCATCACCTGTAGTAGGTAAACCATCATAATATTTGATAGAAGCCAATTTAACAGTAAGCAGGTTTTTCTCTGCACTAGTACCTCCAATAACAAATGCGATATGATAAGGAGGACAAGCTGCTGTTCCTAAATGTTTCATTTCTTCAACCAAGAATGGAAGAAGAGTTCCTTCATTCTGGATAGTAGCCTTTGTCATCGGGTAGAAATATGTCTTATTAGCAGAGCCTCCACCTTTAGCGACCATGATAAAACGATATTCCGCACCTTCAGTTGCCTCTATATCAATCTGCGCTGGCAAATTACATTTGGTATTAATCTCATCATACATGTTTAAAGGTGCATTTTGAGAATAACGCAAATTATCTTGAGTATAAGTATTAAAAACGCCTAAGCTTAAAGCTTCTTCATCCTCAAATCCAGTCCAAACTTGTTGACCCTTCTCTGCATGAATAATAGCAGTACCTGTATCCTGACAGAAAGGTAAAACACCTTTAGCTGCACTTTCTGCATTACGCAAGAACTGCAAAGCCACATATTTGTCATTTTCAGAAGCCTCAGGATCATTCAGAATCTTAGCCACCTGCAAGTTATGCTCTCTACGAAGCATGAACTCCACATCATGGAAACATTGCTGAGCGACCAATGTCAACGCTTCCTTACTCACTTTAAGTATTTTTTTCCCTTCAAACTCACCAACACTTACACCTTCCTTGGTCAGTAATCTATACTCTGTATGGTCCTCACCTCTTTGGAACATTGGAGCATACTTAAACTCTACTTTTGCCATAATTATTATAGTTAGTTAATTATTTATCCAGTTTAAACCGCCTTCATATCAATTCTCCTTGTTCATCATAACGTTGAAACAAGAAATCATTATATGGATATTTCTGAACATGCAATTCCTTTACTTTGGCATACACTCTATTTTTCAACTCCTCCAAATTAGTTTTTTCCTTAGCTGAAATAAACATACAATTCTCATCTAACTTGGCCATCCAAGTATTCATCAGCTCAGGCAAAGTGATATTCTCCTTTGTCTTAGGAGTCAAATCATCTGCAGCCTTCTCCACATATGTGTAAGCATCTATCTTGTTGAAGATAATCATCGTTGGTTTATCGCCACATTTCAAATCAGCCAAAGTCTTTTCAACTACTTGAATCTGTTCTTCAAAATCAGGATGACTTATATCTACAATATGAAGAAGCAAATCTGCCTCACGCACCTCATCCAATGTGCTCTTAAATGATTCCACCAGATCTGTCGGTAGTTTACGAATAAATCCTACCGTATCAGAAAGGAGGAAAGGTAAATTATCGATGATAACCTTACGAACCGTTGTGTCAAGAGTTGCAAACAACTTATTCTCTGCAAACACCTCACTTTTAGCTAATAGGTTCATAAGTGTAGATTTACCCACATTTGTATAACCGACTAAAGCTACACGGATCAAACGTCCACGACCTTTGCGCTGGGTAGTTTTCTGCCTGTCGATTTCAGCCAAACGTTCTTTCAATAAAGACATTCGGTTCAAAATAATACGACGGTCCATTTCTAACTGAGTCTCACCTGGTCCACGCAGGCCCACACTTCCCCCCTTGCCAGAACCAGAACCACCACCCTGTCGTTCCAAATGTGTCCACAATCGATGCAAACGAGGCAACATGTATCTATATTGAGCCAGTTCTACTTGAGTCTTAGCATTAGCCGTCTGAGCACGCATAGCAAAGATATCTAAAATCAAAGAAGTTCTATCAAGAATCTTTACTTGAAGTACCTGCTCAATATTGCGAAGTTGCTTAGCTGAAAGTTCATCATCAAATATAACCATTCCAACAGGAGAATCTTCCTCCTCTTTTTGAACGATATATTCACGGATTTCCTCTAATTTTCCCTTGCCAATGTAAGTTACGGAATTTGGGCCGTCCAACTTTTGAGTAAAACGTTTGATGGTTAGAGCCCCAGCGGTATCTGCTAGGAACTCCAACTCATCCAAATATTCATTAGTCTTCCTCTCATCCTGCATTTGAGTAATCAGTGCTACTAAAACAGCAGTCTCAGTCTGAGCCTCAGAAATAACAAATTCCCTCATTCCTTTTGTTTGATTTGTGCAAATATAACAAAAAAGCGTATTCTATGCAATATTTTTTCCTTTTCTGTTTATTTCTTCATTACTTTGACTACAGGTTTACCTAACGGCAAATTAAACCGGAATTTATCAGTTTTGCTATCTACTGCACGAGTTGAGCTAGAGGTTGAAGAATCCCATGATGGCTTATCAAATGCTACGAAGTCATCATAATTATAAGTGAATTCACCATCGTTAGCAATCATCATAGCACGTCTATAAATCATTTCACGAGATGGCGCATTAAATCCATCTGTATTATTTCTCATAATACTAGTATCTGTCGGTCTATATACACCACCAAAGTATGTATATGCCCCCTCGTAGCAACCCAGCTTTTCTGCACTGTAATGTGAATCAGCTGCTAACCGAGCCCAAGGTGATTTAGTTACATCACTTTCTACAGTAACATTTGCATAAAGTCCGAATTTCTGAGCTTGTTTCAGATACCGATACTCTGAACTTGTTTCTTCCAAAGTTCCATTTTCCTCATAGGCATATTCATCAGCGAGCTTGCCAAAACCATGTCCAAGAGCCTCATGCCATAAAGTATGCTCATAACCATCTTCTGATGATGTATCTAATGGAACAAGAGCAATTGAATATCCTCTAGTCACACCATCGCTATGTGCTATACCATCATTATAGATAACGCAAGTTCCTGCATAACGATTATCATTGATGGTTACAATCATAAGCATATTATCTACCTTGAATTCATTCTTTGCCAAGGCATCAACCTTCATTGCATATTCAGCAACAGCATCATCGTCGCATGAAATACCAGTAGAATGTCCACCTTCAAATTTGACACCTAGAGCAGTTTCATAGCCATCACCATAAGCATCATTCTTAGAAACCACGTTGACATAATAGACATCAAAATACTCTTTCAAGGATTTTACAGGTTCTACAACAAACAAAGCTGCAAAAGCTCTATCTATTTTCTTTTTATAATTCCCGTTATCTATATCCTTATCCACAAAGCCGTCACCAAGCAAGACTATAGGTATACCAGAACCTTTGGTATGAGTCTGCATAACAAAGGTTTTTCCATCTTGTGAATAATCAGTAGATGTATTAGCACCAACTCCAGTTTGTTTAATCGTAATATAATTTGAAGAATATTTTTCTTCTCCAGCCTCATCCTTATAAACAGTAAAACAGAAAGTGCCTTCACGGTCACCTTTCTCTGTATTCTCTAAAATTTTGAATGTAGCTGTCCAGTTTGAACGGGTTATAGGTTCTACACTTACTAATTCTACCTGCTTTGTATTATTATTTGATGACCGATCCCACATCTTTTCAAAGTTACCATCATAAGAAACGTAGATTTTGGGGTCATCATCAGTTCCATTATATACAAAAGGTACTTGAACCTGACCACCCTTTTGACCTATAGAATAGCTTTTGTTTGATAACGTGAATGCTGATGGCTGAGTAATTTTCACAGATGACTGGACTCTATCTGTCCCTTCACCACCAATAATCTGGAAAGTATATGATTTAGAATCATTGGTTTCATTTCCACTAACCGTCTTCACTGTGATTTTTTGATTACCACTTCCTCCACTTGTAGGTGAAACGGTCAATTCTTTTGGGACATTATTTAAACTCCATGATGTAGCACTTTTGAAACTTACCGTAACACTACTATTCTTAGTATAATCTACTGTATACTGAGTATTAGTATCTGTAATAGTAATCTCAGGTGATGGTGGGTTATCCTTAGAACATGAAAAAAGTCCGAGAATGACCACCGGGGCCAACAAAAACTTAAAAGTAAATCTCATAGCTATAATTTTTCTTGGATCATTTTACCTGAATAACCAAATAACGACTTACACTCCAGAAAGTATTTGGGTTATTGATTTTCAATACATACTGTCCTTTAGCATCCTTAGCCAATGTATAAGAACCAGAAGGATGAGATGTTAACAATTTAGCACTCTTTGAGTATAATTTAATTTCCTTCTGAGTGCGGATATCTATCTCTGTGAAATAGTTCTTATTGAAGGATCCTTCTTTCAAAACTTCTTTTTTATTCAAGATATTTTGTTCCTTCAATTCACTCTTGGTTCCAAATACAAACCAAGCTGTATTTATTTGTTTATCCTGTTCAGCTACGACCTTAGCCTTTTCCTCATTCTGAGTTGTCAACTCAGTTACGTTAGTATTCAATTGCTCTATTTTCTGAGTCTGTTCTTCTATAGTAATATTCTTAGAAGCAAGTTCTGACTGCAAAGTCTCAATCTGAACAGATTTTTCTTCCAGCTGAGCAGTTAACTGGTCTATTGTTTCTTTCAACTTAGTCCCCTCTAACGTACTATTCTTTAATCTACTTCTTAATTTCTCCAACTGCTCACGATTTTGTTGCAAAGTCTGCTGAATAAAATGTATATTCTCCTGAATCTGAGCCTTCATATTTGCACCTTCTCCATTGGCAGCTTCAGAAGTAACTCTACCCTGAGCTTCATTAATCTGACGGAAACCCTCATTTATCTCATTAACGGTACCCATAATCTCATCGAGTTCTGCATCGCGCTGACTAATGACTTGCATCAGAGAGTCACGATCTCTTTGAGCTGCCTCATTGATAGCTTTGTTCCCTGTACAAGCAGTCAACATAGCAACTGCACAAACTGATAAAAAAAATAACTTTTTCATACGATTTAATTTATTGATTAATTTTATTTATTCTTCTTAACGCACAACGTTCTGCATTAGATAATTTTTTCAAGTCCCTATTCTCTGAAGAAATAACTTGGACCTGTTTACCCTCATTAATTTCATTTTCTCTATCTAAGTTTCCCGAATCTGGCGTTTCAACTTTTCCACCCAACACAATGACTATTTCACCTTTCGGCTCATTTTTCTGAAAGTGTGAAAGCACCTCTTTTAAACTGCCTCTAACGCATTCCTCATGAATCTTAGATATTTCTCGGCAAACAGCCACGGGACGGTCTGGGCCAAAATAACCTATAAACTGTTCCAATGTCTTTACCAGCCTATATGGTGACTCATAGAAAATAATCGTCCTAGGCTCATTTACTAATGACAGAAGTCGGGTATTCCTTCCTTTCTTCTGCGGCAAAAAACCTTCAAAGCAAAAGCGCTCATCAGGTAAGCCCGATGAAACCAATGCCGGGACAAATGCCGTGGCACCAGGTAGGCAAGTGACTTCAATTCCGTTACGGATACATTCCCTAACCATGAGGAAACCCGGATCAGATATAGCAGGTGTACCTGCATCAGATATCAAAGCCACAGTCTCCCCTGCCAGAATCCGTTCTACTAATTGCTCAACCGTCTGGTGCTCATTAAACTTATGATGAGATAAAAGATGGTTCTTTATATCATAATGCCGTAGTAGCACACTGGAGGTCCGAGTATCTTCAGCCAAAATCAAATCAGCTTCTTTCAGAACTCGGATTGCACGAAAAGTCATATCCTCCATATTGCCTACAGGAGTAGGAACTACATATAATTTTCCCATCTTTATTATATATAAATGCAAAGTTAATGAGAAAAAAAAAGTCAAACACTATTCATTCTCTATTTTTAACAATGAAATCAAAAAAATAATGTACATTTGCATTCGTAACACCAAATAGAAATCAATATGGCTGCATTTGAAAACGTATCTGGAGAGCGCAGAAACCGTGGACGAATTGAAGTGATTTGTGGCTCTATGTTCTCTGGAAAAACTGAAGAACTTATCCGACGTATGCGCCGTGCTCAGTTTGCACGCCAAAAAGTTGAAATATATAAACCCGCAATTGACACCCGATATTCAGAGGACGATGTGGTAAGTCATGAAGGCAATTCTATTTCCTCCACTCCAGTATCCTCTTCCGGAAGTATCCTGCTCCTTGCTGATGACGTTGAAGTTGTGGGTATTGATGAGGCTCAATTCTTCGATGAAGGCTTACCTGATGTTTGCCGTCAACTTGCAGACCGTGGAGTACGCGTCATTTGTGCTGGTTTGGACATGGATTATCGTTGTATCCCATTTGGCCCGATGCCAAACTTATGTGCCATTGCAGATGAAGTAACAAAAGTTCATGCTATCTGTGTCCGATGTGGTTCTTTAGCATATGTTTCACATAGAATTGTAGATTCTGACAAACGCGTATTACTAGGTGAGAAAATGGAATATGAGCCTCTTTGCCGTGAATGCTATTTAGCAAGCTTAGAAAAGACGAAATGAAAGAAAAAATAACTTTTGACCGGTTCATTCGTGGACTGATGGTTGTTCTTGGTGCAATCATTGCAATTTACCTCATCAATAGGCTAAGTGCAGTGCTTTTACCGTTTGTGGTAGGTTGGTTCATAGCTTACATGATTTACCCTATCGTCATTTTCTTTGAAAAGAAATGTCATCTCAAAAACCGTATTTTAAGTATCATAGTGACGCTTATAGTATTGATTGTGGTAATAAGTGGAATTATACAAATGATTATTCCACCCATGATTGAGCAAGCAGCTCGTTTAAAGTATATAGTAGTAGACTTCATAGCCAGCAATCAAAATCTATTACCAACTGACATTGAACAATACATTAGAGATTTCCTTGCTTCTAAAGACTTTCAAAATATATTAGAAGGTGTAGACTTCATGGATATCTTCCAAAAAGTTTTCTCTAGTTTTGCTAATATTCTTTCTGGCACTTTTGGCGTAATTGTAAGCATAGTCTCTGGTTTTATAGTTTTACTGTATCTTTTCTTCATCCTTTTGGATTATGAATCTTACACCGAAAATTGGAAAAAATTTGTTCCTGTCAAACAACGTGAAAAGGCGACAAGATTGTTTCACGATGTTGCAAGAAAAATGAATGCATATTTTCGTGGACAGTCACTAATAGCACTTTGTGTAGGTATCCTTTTTTCTATTGGTTTTACAATCATAGACCTACCAATGGCAATTGCTTTAGGACTGTTTATCGGCTTATTAAACCTTGTCCCCTATTTGCAAACTATCGGCTTCATCCCTGCCACAATTTTAGCATTGCTGAAAGCTGCAGATACCGGCCAGAACTTTTGGATTATCATGTTGTTAGTTCTTCTGGTTTTTGCAGTTGTTCAAAGTATCCAGGATCTAATACTTACCCCTAAGATTATGGGATCAATGATGGGGTTAAATCCTGCTGCAATCTTACTTTCTCTCTCCATTTGGGGAAGTCTGCTTGGTTTCATAGGGCTTATTATTGCACTTCCTCTAACAACGATTATCATCATGTACTATCAAGATTATATAGTGAGAGATGAACTTCAACAAAAAGAAGAAGATGAAAAGAAAGAGGAAGCTAATTTAGAATTAGAGAACGATAAAACCATTAAAAAGGCAACTCCATAAAGGAAATAAATAGATGGGAAAAAACAAAAAAGAGCAGTTTTAAACTGCTCTTTTTTTGAGTGATCCGCTTGGGGCTCGAACCCAAGACCCCATCCTTAAAAGGGATGTGCTCTACCTGCTGAGCTAGCGGATCTACCTAAAAAGCAATATCCTTTCGGAATTGCGGGTGCAAAGATACAATAAATTCGTTGTTCTCCAAAACTTTTTATTGATTTTTCTTTTCAATTTGATTTAACAGCTAGTTTTATCCCCATTTTTTATAAAGAAAAACCCTTCCACACCTTGACCATATCAAATCTATTTTAAACCAATTTTTCATTATTCATCCATTAAAAAGAAAAAAATGCTTACTTTTGCAATAATTACATAATACAACAATTAAGACTATGACTATTACCTTTATTGGAGCTGGCAACATGGGTGGTTCTATGGCTCATGGGCTTTATCAAACTGACATGTTCCGTCCAGAAGATATTACATGTACAGCACGTTCTCAAGCCACATTGGATAAATGCCTAAAGCTGATGCCAGGCATTCATGTCACTACCGACAACATTGAGTCAGTAAGGAATTCCGATATTGTAGTGTTTGCAGTAAAACCTTGGATGATTGAAAGCGTCATTAACCAAGTAAAAAATGCATTGGATTATAGTAAACAGATTATTATTTCCGTTGTAGCTGGTTTTACTACAGATAAGCTGCAAAACCTGTTAGCCCGAGAAAACCAGCCAACCCCAGCAGTTTTTTATATGATTCCAAATACCGCTATTGATGTTAAAGCTAGCATGACCTTTTTTGTCCCATCGCATGCTAGTTCAGAACAAATCTGTCTCATTCAAAATATGATGGAAAAGGTAGGAGGATGTATGCAGATTGAAGAAAAAAACATGTCTGCTTGTATGGCTTTAGCTTCATGTGGCATCGCTTATGCGTTCCGCTATATACGAGCTGCAATGGAAGGAGGCGTGGAAATGGGTTTATATGCCAAAGATGCCAAAAAGATAGTTTCATATACGGTACGTGGTGCTGCAGAAATGATTCTTAAACACGACAGTCACCCTGAAGAAGAAATTGACTGTGTGACAACCCCCGGTGGACTAACCATCAAGGGGCTGAATTCGATGGAAGAAAATGGATTTACAAATGCCGTAATCAAAGGATTAAAAGCTGGCCGATGAAAAATATATTAATTTTATTTTCTGTTTCCCTTTTTTGCCTAAACATGAACGCTCAGAATTCATGGGAAATTAAAGAAGAAAGAAACAACAGTGTATATGGAGAAGCAACGCTCATGACCATTCCAATGGGTGACTTGAATGTTAACCCTATAGGGTTCCGTGGGGGTATTACTCATACATTTGAAATTGGGAAACAAGGATTGTTTGCAGATATCAGTGCAGAACTTGGATATCAGCAAGGAAGAGCGGATTTCAAAAGAAAGGAAATACCACATCGCATTAACCAGAAAATTCTAGATGGGAAAATTCCACTTAACATCGGTTATAAATTTCCCATAGGAGATGATTTTGCTTTAAGAATCTATGCAGGTGGAAACATACAATACTACCTATTTACGAAAGAAACCTGGCATGATTACAAAGAAAATATTGAATATGATGTAGATTATATAGATAAAAAACTTCACTTCGGATATCAAGTAGGAGCTAATTTTGATTTTACAGAAGAATGGTATGCAGGTCTTGAATTTACACATACTATTACTTCCATCCGTGATAAGATAGACACTCACAATACAACTTCAGATGTGAACCTGATAGATAGCACCGATTCACATCCTTATGCTTTCATGTTAAGGATAGGATATCGCTTTTGATCAAAGGAATTTTTTTGTAAGGAAATTTTACCAAGAAGCATGTAGAGTTTTGAAGAGTGATTTCTATTGGGTAACAGGCAGAAAATATCTCCCTAACTGGAAAAAATTTTTTCCTCAGTTAGGGAGATAAAATTTACTATAAGTGGTCAAATGTCATGGTCATTTTGGTCATTTTGCAAATGACGCCATTTGTCAAATATTTGGAACAGATTTTTCCTTGACTAGATTGATTCTTTTTAAAGCATAATAACTGAAACGTTATTGATTCTTTTGTTCCAAGATCTTTTGCAATAAAACTGGTTTATTAGTAGTTATTATATCTATTCGTGAATCGTTGGCAAAATTAGTTAAGTCTTCTTCTCCATCAACCGTCCAAACATTCACCTCAACTTGATTTTGATGAGCCTCATCCAGCCATTCAGTATGTTTTTTAATCACTCCCTCATTATAATCAATTCCTGTCAACCCTCTTTCCTTTATTGCAAGTGGAGATTCATTTCCACTTAAATATGCCACCTTCGCTTTGGGAAGTAATTGATGTATACGCTCGCATACACGCATACTGAAAGAAATCCACTCAACCCTCTCCTGTAAACCCATAGATTTAACCATAGCCACACTGGCATCTACACAACGGTCCTCATTTTCAGGTAGTTTATGCCCCTTAATCTCAAATATCAACTGCATATCAGGAAATTTAGAACCACATTCTAGATACTGAGCTAAAGTTGGCAAAAACTCACCGTTTTTCAATTTCACATCCTTTATAGCAGAATAAGGATTATCTTCTATCCGTATACCATTAATTGTTGCATCATGATTTACCACGACCACCCCATCACTTGTTATATTTACATCAAACTCTGAGCCATAGCAACCAATTTCAGCAGCCATTTCAAGTGCACGGATGGAATTTTGAGCTGAACCATCCACATCCCAATAACCACGATGAGCAACTACTTTAACCTGCGCAAAAACCGAAAAGACGCACAGTAATTCAACAAAGAGGAAAAATATTCTTTTCATAATCTAATACTTAAAGCTACTTCCGCCAACAAACTCACGCAAGAAACTGGTTGGTGGAATTTCCTTGTCGCTTACAGGTGTAAAATAATGAATAAATTTTAGCAAACGATGAGACTCGCTATATTCCGGGCAATTCTTTGGAACACTCGAAAGAATCTGCTCTGCATGATTACGAAGTACAGCGAATTCAATGTTTAAGGCTGAATTGAACATGGCATCAGCATTTTCTTGATAAGGGAATATCCATTTTTCTTCACCTTCACATACTGCTGGCCATTGACTGATAGTTTCACGAGCAGTAAAAGCACCTTTATTGTAGTCACGAACAATACGTCGGAGTAACCGATTATCTCTAGTCGGAATCCAATTATGGTCGTCCAATGACACACTGGTCAAGGCAGAAATGTAAACTTTGTACTTCAATTCGTCAGGTATCTGAGATGTCAAATTCGGATTTAAAGCATGAATACCTTCAATAATTAAAATAGTATTATCACTCAGCTTCAACTTCTTTCCCTTATGTTCCCGCTGACCTGTAGTAAAATTAAAGATTGGAACTTCGACTTCTTCTCCAGCCAACAAACATTTTAAATCCTTTTCAAACAATTTACGGTCTAAGGCTTCTATGTTTTCAAAATCATAGGTTCCATCAGGGAACTTAGGCGTATCCACTCTATTGACAAAATAATCATCTGTGGAAAATGACATCGGACGTATTCCACATGCCAATAATTGAATACTTAAACGTTTCGTGAATGTAGTTTTGCCACTGCATGAAGGACCAGTTATCAACACTATCCTAACCGGATTATCTGAATGCATGCGCTGATCTATCTCTTCAGCTATATTCACAATTTTCTTTTCCTGAAGAGCCTCAGCCACTTGGATTAATTCACTGGCATTACCTTTCAACAAAGCATGATTCACATCACCTACATTGGAGAGTCCCATAATGATATTCCAACGTAGATTCTCTGAAAATATTTCAAACGTCTTTGGCTGGTTTACCATAGGTGCTAACTGCTCTGGATGATGACTGTCTGGAATCCGGAGCAACATCCCGTCATGGAACTTTTCCAATCCCCAAACCTTTAAATAGCCTGCTGACGGAAGAAGAGCACCATAATAATAATCAACGGTATCACCTAAAGTATAATAATCAGTGTAAACACTCTCACTTGTTTCCAACAGCTTCACCTTATCCTCAAATCCTCTCTCCCTAAAAATCCGAACAGCCTCCTCGGTATGGACTTCATTCCTACGGAAAGGCATATCCAAATCTATAATCTCCTGCATCCGTTCACGAATCTGCTTTACTTCCTCTTCTGTAACCTGAATTGAATCTGCCCTACGAATAATACAATAATATCCTCTAGATATAGAGTGTTCTATGTAAAGGCTACTACCCGGGAACACATCACTAGCAGCCTTGTAGAGAACAAAGCAAAGTGAACGGGTATACACTCGCATACCACTAGAATCGGTTATATCCAGAAATTCCACATCACGATTGTGATACACGCGGAACTTTAATCCCTGAGAACTATTATTTACTTTAGCCGAAACAACTGGATAAGGAAGATCCAGCCCAAAGCCTTGATATATGTCCAACAAGCTACTTCCCTCTGGGAAACTCATCGACTTTTTGTTGTTTTTACAATAAATCTGTAACACGGTATTAAATTTAAGTTAACGCAAATATAAGAAAAAAAAGTGAGACTATTTCATCTGATAGTGAAAAGCGTGAGAAAGAGCAAAAAATAGCATATATTTATGTTCGAATAAAAGTTTTTATGTAAATTAGCACCCTAAAAGAAGAAACAAAAACCTAAAATACTATGAAATTCAAAATTGTTTTCTCCCTCCTTTTCTCTGCGGTTGCGATTTCAGCAGTAGCTCAAGGAGATGCTTGGAAAGACTCTAAAGTTAATTCCATTAACCGATTACCGATGCACACTACCTTTACTCCGAATGAACAGCAAAGGGTGTCATTGCATGGTCAATGGAATTTCAATTATGTAACATCTCCAGATCAAGCACCCACTGATTTCTATTCTCTAACCTTTGATGATTCTTCTTGGGGAAAGATACCCGTTCCTGGCATGTGGGAACTGAATGGATATGGTGACCCTTTATACGTAAATATCGGTTATGCTTGGAGAGGCCATTATAAGAATAATCCTTGTATTCCGCCAACTGAAGAAAATCATGTGGGTAGTTACCGAAAGGAAATTCTAGTACCTTCAAGCTGGAAAGGGCAGCAGGTAATCGCTCACTTCGGTTCAGTAACTTCGAACATCGCACTATATGTAAATGGGAAATTTGTAGGCTACAGCGAAGACAGCAAATTGGAATGCGAATTCGATATCACAAAGTTCATCAAAATTGGCCAGAAGAACTTGATAGCTTTTCGGGTAATGCGTTGGTGTGATGGTACTTATTTTGAGGATCAGGATTTCTTCCGTTATAGTGGAGTAGCACGTGATAGTTATCTTTACACCCGTGCACCAAAGCATATAGAAGATGTTCGATTGGTTGGAGGACTGACCGATGACCTAAAAGATGGTACATTGGATGTGGAAATCACCATGACTGATGCTCTTCCTGCACGTGTGGAAGTTCTAGATGAAACAGGTATGGAAGTGGCATCCATGACTCTAAAAGGGAAAGTCGCATCTGGCAGATTATATGTAAAAGATGCGAAGAAATGGTCTGCAGAAACTCCAAACCTATATAGTGTTATCGTAACACTATCAGATAAAAAGGGTGTCATAGAAACAATCCCATTCCGGACAGGTTTCCGTAAAGTGGAAATTAAGAATGCACAATTACTGGTTAACGGACAGCCAATCTTAATAAAAGGTGCTGACCGTCATGAATTGGACCCTTATGGTGGTTATGTCATTTCTCATGAACGTATGGAACAGGATATCCAAATCATGAAGGAAATGAATATAAATGCCGTAAGAACCAGTCATTATCCTAATGATCCATATTGGTATCAGCTTTGTGATGAATACGGCATTTACATGACTGCAGAAGCTAACCTGGAATCTCATGGCATGGGTTACGGCAGTAAATCATTGGCCAAATTCCCTGAATTGGAAAATGTTCATCTAGAGCGGAACCAGCGTAACGTACAACGGAATTTCAACCATCCATCCATCATTGTATGGTCTATGGGTAATGAAGCTGGCGATGGTGTTAATTTTGAAGCTGTATACAAGTGGATCAAGAATGAAGATACCAGCCGACCTGTTCAATACGAGCGTGCAGAACGTGGTGATCACACTGACATTTACTGCCCAATGTATGCCCGTCCAAAACATATGGAAGAATTTGCTTTAAGCAATGACCCCCGTCCGATGATTCAATGTGAATATGCTCACGCCATGGGTAATTCTGAAGGAGGATTCAAAGAGTATTGGGATTTGGTGCGCAAATACCCTAAACTTCAAGGTGGATATATTTGGGATTTTGTAGACCAAAGTCCATATTTCACTGTAAATGGCAAAAAGATTCGCATTTATGCCGGAGATATGAACAATTACGATTCTCCGGATGATTACAACTTCTGCGATAATGGTCTGATTGCTCCTGACCGGACATGGCACCAGCATGCTTATGAAGTCCAGTACTACTATCAAAACATCTGGGTTTCTCCTATAGAACTTCAAAAAGGAGAAATTGAAGTATACAATGAGAACTTCTTTATAGACCTTTCCAACTACTATCTGAAATGGTCTGTTTTAGCTGATGGTGATGTCATTCAAACCGGTTTTGTACAGACACTCAATGCAGGTCCTCAGCAAAAGACAAAAATACAGTTACCTTACAAACTTGATGGAATCTGTAATTGCAAAGAACTCCACCTTAATGTGGAATTTTACGAAAAGACTCCAAGCGCATTAATTCCTGCAAACCACATTGTTGCACGAAATCAGTTTGCCATTAAAGACTTCGAGGCCCCTTCACTGAAATTAGATAATCCTAAATATGTAACACTACCAACCGTTACGAAAGATAAAAAATGGATAGTTAAAGGCCAAGATTTCCAAATGACATTCTGCCCTAATGGAGGCTGGCTGATTGGTTATAACGTGCGTGGAAAAGAGCTGATGCCTAAAGGTGGGCACCTGCAAGCTAATTTCTGGCGAGCACCGACAGATAATGACATGGGTGCAAACCTCCAGAACAAATTTTCTGCATGGAAAGATGTAAAAGCAAAATTAACATCCATGACAAATGAAGCTACTGACAATGCTGTAATTATAAGGACAGAGCACCAATTGGAAAGTGTGGGAGCAAAACTTATAATGACATATACCATTGGGAAGAATGGTGACATGATTGTAAATGAGCAGTTGAAAGTAGAGAAGAAAGAAGGTAACCTGTTCCGCTTTGGCATGAAAATGGAACTAAACAAAGATTTTCAAAGTGTGGAATACTTCGGTCGCGGTCCAATCGAAAACTACAGTGACAGAAAGGGCGCTGCATTTGTAGGTCATTATAAACAAACTGTAGACGAACAAGCTAATTTAGATTACATTCGTCCTCAAGAAATGGGCAACAAAACTGATTTACGCTACTATAAGATATCCGATGGCTCTGCCAATGGAATTATTGTAACAAGTGACCAACTCTTCAGTGCAAGTGCCCTTAACTACACGATAGAGTCTTTGGATGAAGGACCTAAGAAACACAACACTCATATGGAGTTAGTGGAAAAAGCTGATTATGTAACGCTTTTGTTCGACCAAAGGCAAATGGGGTTGGGATGCGTTGACTCCTGGGGCGCATGGCCATTTGAAGAATATTTGATACCAGTGGACGACATGAATTTCACCTTTAAGATTTCCCCAACTAAGTAATATGGCAGATTTGAAAAACATACTAACCCATTTTCTATTGGCTGGCACCATTCTAGGTGTCAAGCCTCTAGGCAATGGACTTATCAACGACACATACAAAGTTGAGACAGAAGGAGAAACAACACCCGATTATGTATTGCAGAGAATCAACCACAATGTATTTAAGGATATAAAAACACTGCAAGACAATATCGAAATTGTTACCCACCATTTGCGTAACAAGTTGGAAGAATCCGCCAAGAATGACATAGATAGGAGAGTCCTTCATTTTATGCCTACCATAGAGGGGCAAACCTACTGGTATGACGGTAATGATTTTTGGCGTGTATCTGTTTTCATCCCAAATGCCAAGACCTATGAAACAGTCACCCCAGAACATGCATATGATGCAGGAAAGGCATTCGGACAATTTCAAGCAGACTTAGCAGATTTGCCAGATCAGCTTGGAGAGACTATTCCAAAATTCCATAATATGGAGTTCCGACTGCAACAACTTCATGAAGCAGTTGCTAAAGACCTTGTAGGACGTGTCTCTGAGGTAACTGAACTATTAGAGGAGTTAGAATCACGTGCTGAATACATGTGTCAAGCCGAAAGGCTTTATCGGGAAGGCAAGCTACCCAAACGAGTCTGCCATTGCGATACTAAGGTGAACAATATGCTGTTCGATGAAGATGGCTCCGTTCTTTGTGTTATTGATTTAGATACAGTAATGCCATCCTTCGTTTTCTCTGATTATGGTGACTTTTTACGTTCTGCAGCAAATACCGGTAATGAAGATGACAAAGACTTAAATAATGTTTCCTTTAACATGGATATATTCCGTCCTTTTACAAAAGGCTATTTAGAGTCTGCTCAAAGCTTCCTAACACCTATTGAGATTGAACTTCTGCCCTATGCTGTGGCACTATTCCCATACATGCAGACAGTACGTTTTCTTACTGATTACATAAATGGTGACACCTATTACAAAATTCAATATCCTGAACATAATCTTATACGCTCTAATGCTCAATTCAAATTGCTGTGCAGTGTAGAAGAAAAGACTCCCGAAATGAAAGCATACATTGATGCTTGCCTTTCATCAAAAAAAGAACTAACTGTAAAACATATTCAACTCCCAGACATATCCCTTGAAAACATACCTAGTTATTTGGACTCATTAGGAATAGAGTATACAGATATAAATATAGCAAATTGGAAGCAATTTCCTTATAAGCCAGAAGCTCGTTTTCGTATGGTTACGACCCGAAAGGGTATACTCCTTCACTATCATGTCACAGAAAATACTGTAGCTGCAATAGCCGACATTGACAATGGCAATGTCTGGGAAGATAGTTGTGTGGAATTTTTCTCTGTTCCGGCAAATGATGGCATCTACTACAACATGGAATGTAATTGTGCAGGTACTTTACTAGTAGGTGCGGGGAAAAACCGAACAGGACGATTACGCGCTCCACTTGATGTTTTGGAAAAGGTGGAACGATGGTCTTCTTTAGGACGTAAATCTTTTAAAGAAAAAAACGGACCTGTAACTTGGGATTTAGTGCTTTCAATTCCATATAGTACATACTTCCTACATGACATTAAGACACTAGAAGGACAAACTATTAGAGCCAACTTCTACAAATGTGGAGATAAACTTCAATCTCCTCATTATCTCTCATGGAATCCTATATCATTGCCAAAGCCTAATTTTCATTGCCCTGACTTCTTCGGAATTCTTCATTTTGAAAAAGAAGAAGAATGAAGAATGGATAATCAAGATTAAGCGAGTGCACTCGCTTAATCTTGATTACCTACTTTTTAATGTACGACTTTCCTTCGCCCATTCTTTTGCTCCACGTTCTTTTAACTTTTTAGTGAACTCTAATGCCTTAGCATAAGACTCTGCTTCTTCTTGAGGTGAAGCCCATGCATGACTATATCCATTTACTTTATCCCAATTTCCACGAGTAAAATCCGGGACTGAAACGGATGCAAAATTATTTTCCATAGATAGATATCCTAATTCTGCCAAACAACACCATTCAGCCAGGTCATACACATCCATATCTAAAGGAAGCCCATTTTGCAAACAATATATTAAACGACTATCCATTGTAAAATCCATACCTCCATGCCCTCCTACTTCATGAGCTTTCTCTACATATTTTTTCAAGATTGGACTCATGTATTTTTCTTCTAGAGCCTTTTTGGCATCCGTAGGCAAAAAGCGATGTGAATTCAAATTGTCATAATCTGGTACCACTCCAGAATTCTTTAGCTGTTCTTTCTCTAATGAATAACCTTCAACAGGATACTTATTCGCAAATCCGCTTGTGCCAGTTAACTGATACAAGCGGTTATATGGTTGAGGAGTCATGACATTATGCTGTATTTCTATCACTTTCCCTAATTCAGTCCTAATTAGAGTCGTTGTATGATCTCCATTCTTGAATTCCTCACATGGTTCTCCAGTGTACTGTTCAACCAATTCTTTACCCACAAATGAACGTGTATCCATTGCTACTAATGTCTTCATCCGGTCACCACGATGGATATTTAGTAATTGTGCTATAGGACCCAATCCATGAGTTGGATATACATCACCTCGATAATTCTTATTGTATCGCAAACGCCAACCCAATTTATCTTGAGAATCTTCCTTCCAATACTCTGGCCAAAATTCTGTCAAGGTATGAATGTATGCTCCTTGAACTCGAATTACCTCACCGAAAACATCATGTTGAGCCATATTCAATGTATTTAACTCAAACTCATCATAGCAACAATTCTCAAGAATCATACAATGTTTACGGTACTTCTCACTCATATTCACAAGTGCCCAGCATTCAGAAAGCGACATAGCAGAAGGCACTTCAATAGCAACATGCTTCCCGTGTTCTAAAGCAGCACGGGCTACTAAAAAATGGTGATGCCAGTCTGTGGCAATATACACTAAATCGATGTCATCTCGTTTACATAGTTCTTCATAACCAAATTCTCCATAATAGATAGCAGCCTTAGGAAAACTGACTTTCTTCAGTATCTCTTGACAAGCCTCTGCCCGTTCCTTTTCATAATCACATAAAGCCACTACCTGGGTCCCAGCAATATGTGTGAAACGCTCTACAGCATCTGGGCCACGCATACCCAAGCCCACAAAACCAACTCGGACACATTCCATCTTTGGTAATGCCAAACCTAATACACTTTTCTGACCAACAGGTCGCTCTGGTATTTCTGTCACTATTGTGCCACCATTCCAATGCCAAGGCCAATTATACTCCTGTGCTTGTAGAGGTATTGGAATCAAACTTAGCACTGCCAATATCAGCACCATTATTCCTTTTCCCATGATATTCTATATTTTAAAATCAATAATTGCAAATGTACAAACTTTTTTCTTATCTTTGTCTTAATTAACTGTAATAATAAGCCAATATGATATTAACAGATTTACAAAGCACGGAAAGGATAGAGAATTTACATCCTTTATTTAAAACGCTCTTCGATTATGTAAAAACACATGATTTGCTTGAAGCACCAATAGGTCGGATAGTACTGGATGGGGACAATCTCTTCATTAACAACGACGAGGCTATTTGCCGCCCTATAGATAAACAAGTAATGGAAATCCACAGAAAATACATTGATGTGCAAATTGTTTTAGAAGGAGAAGAATCTGTCGGTTGGAAACCTTTAACTGAAATACAGCACATTTCTAAGGAGTATGATGAAGAACGAGACTTTGAATTAAGTGATGACAAACCTAGCACTTATTTTCACGTTAAACCAGGTCAGATTTATATTCTCTTTCCCGAGGACCCACACGCTCCTATTATTGGAGAAGGCAAAATTCGGAAAGCTATCGGGAAAGTTAAAATACAGCCCTAATTAAAATCCCTTTATTTTTTCATGTTTTGAAATTTGCAATGGAACCAAATTCCAAGTATCTTTGCATATAACTAATTAAATGACCTAAACTTATTCTATATGCTAACCCAATTTATTCATGCTCATATTCTTACTCCAAATGGTTGGTTGGAAGATGGTTCACTACTGGTGGATGATAATAAAATTGTCTCTATTACCCCATGTAACTTAGGCATAATTGGTGCTGACATCATCGATGTAAAAGGATTACACCTAGTTCCTGGTGGAATAGAGCTCCATGTTCATGGTGGTGGTGGACGAGATTTTATGGAGGGAACTCGAGAAGCTTTTGAAGTAGCGGTCAAAACTCATATGAAACATGGTACTACGGCAATCTTCCCGACTTTATCTTCATCTTCATTTCCTATGATTGAAGCAGCAGCTGAAACCTGTACAGAAATGATGGCAGAAACTGATAGTCCTATTATGGGTTTACATTTGGAAGGTCCATTTTTCAGCTTGGAAATGGCAGGTGCCCAAATGCCTGAATATATTGTTCCACCAAGACCTGAAGATTACGTCCCTATTATAGAAAAATATCCTTGTATCCGTCGTTGGGATGCTGCTCCAGAAATTAAGGGTATCGTTCCATTCGGAGAATACATAACTTCTAAAGGTGTAGTTGCCTCTATAGCTCATACTGGAGCAGGTTTTAAGGAAGTTAAAGCAGCATACAATGCAGGATTCAGCCATGCGACTCACTTCTATAATGCCATGCCTGGTTTTCATAAATATCATGAATACAAACATGAAGGTACTGTAGAAAGTGTATACTTGCTTGATGACATGACGGTAGAAGTCATTGCTGATGGCATTCATGTTCCACCAATCATCCTCTCTCTTGTACATAAATTCAAAGGTGTGGAACGTACTTGTTTGATTACTGATGCATTGGCTGTAACAGATAGTGATAGTAAAGAAGCATTTGACCCTCGTGTTATCATAGAAGATGGGGTTTGTAAGCTTGCCGACCGTTCAGCATTGGCTGGTAGTATCGCTACAATGGACCGTCTAATCCGGACTTGCGTTCATTTAGCCGACATTCCTCTAGAAGACGCTGTCAGAATGGCTTCAGAGACCCCTGCAAAAGTAATGGGAATATTCGACAGAAAGGGCTCCTTGGAACTTGGCAAAGATGCCGACTTAATGATTTTGGACAAAGCCTTGAACTTACGTGGAGTCTGGGCTATGGGTAAACTCATCGAAGGGACTTTGACTTTATAAGTCAAATTATATATAGAAGCAAGAAAATGGCAGAAGGACTATCCTCCTGCCATTCTTTTTTCATATTATTGGGTTTTGTCAACTAATTTGTTTAAATTTGCACAATTTTAGATACATACGGATTTACGCTAAATGACAATAAAAGAAATCATCACCCAAGAGAAGAAGACGGCCTTTTCTTTTGAGGTCCTTCCTCCACTAAAGGGCAACGGTACTAAATCGTTGTTCAATACTATTGACAGGTTGAAGGAGTTCAATCCCAAATACATCAATATCACAAACCACAGAAGTGAATACATTTTTCGCGAAAAGGGTAATGGTTTATTTGAACGTGAATGCATCAGAAAACGTCCTGGGACAGTAGCCGTAGCTGTGGCAATCAAAGATCGATATGGTATTAAAGTTGTACCACACCTAGTTTGTAGTGGCGCTACCCGTGATGAAATCGAATATACACTTTTAGACTTACAATTCTTAGGAATAACAGATTTATTATTACTTCGTGGTGACAAAGCAAAAGAAGACAGTGTCTTTACACCCGAAAAGAATGGTCCATGTCATGCTACTGATTTGATAGACCAAGTAAATGATTTCAATGCTGGTCACTTCATTGATGGAACTAATATAAATGTGCCAGGTAATTTTTCTTTTGGTGTAGCATGCTACCCAGAGAAACATGAAGAAGCTCCAAACATCGAACAGGATCTTTACTGGCTCAAGAAGAAAGCTCTTGCAGGAGCTGAATATGCGGTAACCCAATTATTCTTTGACAATCAAAAATACTTCCATTTTGTAGAACTTGCCCGTAAAGCAGGAATCACAATTCCTATTATTCCTGGGATTAAGCCTTTCTGCAAATTATCTCAGTTGACGATTGTTCCTAGAACTTTCCACTGTGATTTTCCTCAAGAATTAACAGCTGAGGCTTTGAAATGCAAGACTGATGAGGATGCCAAATCTTTAGGAATCGAATGGTGTGTAAACCAATGTCGGGAACTTATGAAATACGGAGTTCCAAGCATACATTTCTATACCGTTTCAGCGGTTGAAAGTATTCACGAAATTGCTAAGCAAATATACTGATATGCTATTCAAGGACGTCATAGGACAATCATCTATCAAAAAAAGACTCATCCAAGAGGTTCAAGAGGGAAGAGTCCCTCATGCTCAGCTATTTACTGGACCTGAAGGTGTGGGTAAACTTCCTATGGCAATAGCCTATGCCCGCTATCTACTATGCAAGGACAGGAGAGAAGAAGATTCGTGTGGTGAATGTCAATCATGCCGGATGTTTAATAACCTTTCACATCCAGATTTGCACTTTGTTTTTCCTGTTATCAATAAGGCTAAAGCACCAAAGAAAACAGTTAGCGATGACCTTATTTCTATTTGGCGTTCATTTTTGCTTGAAAATCCTTACTTTACAATCAACCACTGGTTAGAGAAACTAGATGCTGAAAATCAGCAAGCCACAATTTATACAGCTGAAAGTGAAGAAATCAGTAAAAAACTATCTCTGAAATCTAGTCAAGGTGGTTTTAAGGTGATGATAATATGGCTTCCAGAAAAGATGCAAGAGGAATGTAGCAATAAAATATTGAAGATTCTAGAGGAACCTCCATCACAAACAGTTTTTCTCCTTATCAGTGAGAAACCAGAGTTTCTGCTACAAACCATAAAGAGCCGCACACAAGAAATTGAGTTCAAACGATTAGAACCTGAAATCATCCAAAATGAATTGGAACATAAAATGGGGATAAATCAGAATGACTCAAAGCGGATTGCTCATATTGCCAATGGAAGTTACGTGGAAGCTTTGGAAGCCATCCACATAAACGAAGACAGAACTCTTTTCTTTGATATGTTTGTCATGCTTATGCGACTTTCATACCAGAGAAAAGTAAAAGAAATGAAACAATGGAGTGAGCAAATTGCTGGATGGGGTCGAGAACGGCAAAAGAATTTTCTCATTTATTGTCAGCGATTAGTACGTGAAAACTTTATCTATAATTTTAAGATAGAAGACTTGAACTATATGACAGACGATGAAAGAAACTTTTCAACACGTTTCGCTCGTTTTATCAATGAAAAGAATGTGATGAATATCACTGATGAATTAACCTTAGCACAACAACACATTGAACAAAATGTGAATGCCCGGATGGTATTCTTTGATTTTGCCCTAAAAATGATTGTGCTATTGATACAAAAATAATATGACAGATTTCAAATTAAATACTGCAGGAAGAGGTCTCAGCTGTAAAGGCTGTGGACGGTCAAATAATAAGCTTAACACCTTTGATTGGTTGGCTGATATTCCTAATAACGAAAAGGAAACTGATTTAGTAGAAGTCCAATTCAAAAATACACGAAAAGGCTACTATCATAATACCAACGGATTAGAACTGAAGAAAGGTGATATTGTTGCTGTGGAGTCAAGTCCAGGACATGATATCGGCACTGTAACTTTAACGGGGCGACTTGTTCTCCTCCAAATAAAAAAGGCTAATATCCGTAGTGAAAGTGACATCAAACGTGTTTATCGTATTGCTAAGCCTGTGGATTTGGAGAAGTTTGAAGAGGCTAAAAGTAGAGAGCACGAAACCATGATTCGTTCTCGGCAAATTGCCAAAGATTTAGGCTTGGAAATGAAAATTGGCGATGTAGAGTATCAAGGTGATGGCAATAAAGCAATATTCTATTATATAGCTGATGGACGTGTGGACTTTCGCCAACTAATCAAAGTCTTGGCAGAAGCATTTAAAGTTCGAATTGAAATGAAACAAATTGGAGCACGTCAAGAAGCGGGTCGTATCGGCGGCATTGGTCCTTGTGGTAGAGAACTCTGTTGCGCAACCTGGATGAAAAACTTTTCTTCAGTTTCTACTAGTTCTGCTAGATTCCAAGATTTATCCTTGAATCCTCAAAAATTGGCAGGGCAATGTGCTAAATTGAAATGCTGCATGAACTATGAGGTTGACAGCTATGTAGAAGCTCATAAGCGACTTCCTTCCCGAGAAATAACACTAGAAACAAAAGATGGTGAATACTTTTTCTTTAAGGCTGACATTTTAAGTGGGATGGTAACGTATTCTACTGATAAGAATATTGCTGCAAATCTAGTGACGATTCCAGCACATCGTGCTTTTGAAGTGCTTAATATGAACCGTGTAGGTGAAAGACCTGAAAAGTTGGACGATTCAACAACTAACAATGCTATTGCCAAACCTTTGGATTTGGCAGAACAAGATGACCTAACCCGTTTTGATAAACGTAAGGGTGGTAAGAAAAAACGCAATAAGGGAAACAAAAGAAATGATGTTTCCAAAGAGCTTACAGAAATCCAAACAGATAACTCCAATCAACCGCAATTAGATGGAGACATTCCTTTCAAAAACAATAAACAAGAGAAAGCTGAGTCTCAAAATAACAAAAAGAATGGAGTAAAAGACCAAATTAATGCAGAAGAAAACCAAGGTAACTCTCCCAAAAATAGAACTGACCGAGTTGAGAAAAAATCACAGCAAGAGAAACTAGAACAACAGAACAGAATAGAACAACCACAACGCCCCATAAGAGAAGAACGTCATAATAGACCAAATTCTCAAGGAAAAGGTCAACAAAATGAGAATAATGGTGAAGACTCCATAAAATCCTCAAATAACAAAAACCATAAGAATAATCACCGTAAAAATGGTGAAAGCAATAACCAGCTTAAAAGTAATAATGTTGAGAAAAACAATTAATTACATACTTAAGGTATTAACAGCGGGAGTTATACTCCTGCTGATTAGTTGTATGGAGCATGTTACTTATCACTCTTGCCAACCTATTACAAATCAAATATGGTGTAATAATGATACACTATGTTTTCAAATTGATAGCCTAGCATCATATGATAACCTTTCATTAGAAGTGGAATTGCGCACTTTAGAAGAGTATCCTTACAAGAATCTTTCTTTAATTGTTGAACAAGTCTGGCCCAAATTGCCCCAAAAAACCGATATTATAACCTTACGCATTGACAACAACCAAAAACAATATATAAATCCTATCTATATTACTGAATCTGTTTCTCAACCTATTTATATTAATAAAGCTAGTAGAAATGGTAAAATAAAGATTTACCATTACATGAAAAAACAAGTATTACAAGGTGTGAATGATGTAGGCATTCGTATTAAATTTTAACGCTTAAGATGCTCTCTTTCCGCGTCAATACGAAGGAAAATAAAAAGAAGAATACTGAATCCCCAAAGAGAAGAACCACCATAGCTGAAAAAAGGTAAAGGTATGCCAATAACAGGAGTCAGTCCAAGAACCATACCTACATTGATAAAGAGATGAAACAAAAAAATGCTAAGTACAGAATAACCATAGACTCTACCAAACGTTGTTGGTTGTCGCTCTGACATATGAATTAGTCTTAAAATCAGTGCCATAAATAGCAATAATACTGCAGAAGCACCCAAGAAACCTTCTTCTTCTCCTACTGTGCAGAAGATAAAATCTGTATCCTGTTCTGGTACATACTTCAACTTGGTTTGTGTTCCATTTAAAAATCCCTTCCCCGTCAGTCCACCTGAACCTATAGCTATCTTAGATTGGTTCACATTATAACCAGCACCCGCAGGATCGTCTTCTATACCCAAAAGCACATTGATTCGAATTCGCTGATGAGATTCCAATACATTATTCATAACATAATCCGTGGAATAATGGAACCCTATAGAACAGAAAGCAAACGCAGATATAAAGAAATAATTGCGCACGCGTTCAGAAACTCCTAAATAGATTAAATAACCTATTAATGCCACAATAATAATCACCATGACATAAGTAACATCAAAAGGTATAACATAAAAAGAGAAAAGCAAAGCAAATAAGACAGTACCCAAAGAACCTATAATCATTCTCCAAAAGGCCTTGGAATTTTCACAATAGACCCAGACCATGCCTATTGAAAAGAGAATGATCATTAACAGGACACTAAAACGCCCTATTGGCGTAGGAGTATATCCCATAAAATCAGCTTGAAAACGAAGTCCAACCACGAAATAAAGAACAGCTGAAATACCTGAAAACAAGACAGAGCCAGCCATACCTTCACGGTAGAAAACCAAGAAGAATGCGGTGTATACTAAAGCTGAGCCTGTTTCCTTCTGCATAATAATAATAGCCATTGGAAGCAAGACTATTCCCAACGTCTTGAGGAAATTCTTAAACTTATGAATTGTGTATCCCCAACTATTCATGAATTTTGCCAAATAAAGTGCTGTTGCAAACTTGGCAAACTCTGCTGGTTGAAGTCTCAGTGGTCCAAAATCCAACCAAGAACGTGATCCTTTTACATCGTGAGAAAGAAAGATTGTAGCTATGAGCAAACCCATGAACATCCAATAGACTGGTGGTGCAAACATTTCATAGATACGCTCCTCTAACATCAGCAGGACAAAGCCTATGCCTAATGATAATCCCATCCAGACCAGTTGTTTACCAGCGCGGCTTTCAAAACTAAAAAAATCCATATCCGAAAAGTCATAGCTGGCTCCACAAACACTGATCCAACCAAAGACCATGAGCACAATATAAATCGCAATTGTAAACCAGTCTAAAGATTTCCAAATACTCCTATTACCTCGATTCGCTACCATATTGTATACGTCTGTTCTGGAAATTAAGAGCTTCTTTCTCACTCCTTTCTGAAAGTTTCCCGTTTAGATATTGTTCTATCATCAACTTGCCAATAGGCACACCATAAGTAGCACCCCAACCACCATTTTCCACATAAACAGCTATAGCAATCTGGGGATCATTCATAGGAGCAAATCCCATGAAAACAGAATGGTCATGACCACGATTCTGTGCCGTACCTGTCTTACCACAGATTTCAAGGCCTGGGACATTGGCAGCCTTACATGTACCGCCCAACACAGAGTTTCTCATTCCTTCAACAATAACTTCATAATTGGAACGATCTACCATGGTGTAGTGTCTATTGATATAGGTTGTATCCATAGGAGTATCTTCCACTTCTTTTACCACATGTGGTATGACATAATAACCACGATTGGCAATTGTGGCACCCAGATTAGCAATTTGCAAAGGAGTCAAAGTAACCTCACCTTGTCCAATAGAGATACTGATGACAGTCAGACCACTCCAATCACTCTTGTAGGCCTTATCGTAAAACTGAGCATTAGGAATCATACCACGTTTCTCTCCTGGCAAATCAACACCCAACTTATATCCAAAACCCATGGAAACCATATAATCCTTCCAACGAGTCATTGCATTTTGAACTGTCCCATACTTGGAACGATCTCCTAGCATATAATACAATCCCCAACAGAAAAAACCATTACAGGAAGTTGCGATTGCTGGAACTAAAGATAATGGAGATGCATGCCCATGACAACCCACACGAAGTCCCCTATGAATGAAACCGCGATAACAAGGATAAGTTGTCTCAGGAGAAATAATACCCTCTTGAAGGAAGGTCAAACCTTGGGATGTCTTGAATGTAGAACCTGGAGGGTACTGTCCCATGATAGCACGATTCAATAAAGGCTTCCACTCATCACGGCTCAGCAGAACATGGTTTTTGCTTCTTTTGCGTCCCGACATTTGACTTGGATCATAATTAGGAGCACTTACCATACAGAGAATTTCTCCTGTTTTAGGTTCAATAGCAACAATAGCACCTATCTTCCCCTCCATCAAACGTTCTCCTAACGCTTGCAACTCCATATCCAAACTTAATTTCAAATTCTTGCCAGGAATCGGCATTCTATCTTCTGCACCATTCTTATAATGTCCTTTGATTCTCCCCCTGGCATCTCGAAGCAAGACCTGCACACCTTTTTCACCACGAAGATACTTTTCATAAGAACGTTCTACACCCTGTTTGCCAATATAATCTCCACGCAAGTAATAATCATCCTCTTCCATGTCTCCTTTAGAAACCTCAGCAACATCACCCAAGACATGTGCTCCATGCGTTGTAGCATACTGACGAATAGACCTTTTCTGAACAGAAAAACCCGGATAAAGAAAGAGTTTCTCCTGAAAGGCTGATGCTTCCTCTACTGAAAGCTGACTGATAAAAACTTGCTGTGTATAGCTTGAATAGCCGGGGTTACTATTTCTATCTTTGATTTCAGCCATTCTCTTGATAAAGTACTCCTTGTCTATACTTAGAGACTTGCAAAACTCCAAGGTGTCCAAGTTTTCTACCTCACGCATCAGAACCATGACATCATAAGCAGGCTGATTATACACAAGGAGTTCTCCATTCCGGTCATAGATGACCCCACGGGAAGGGTACTGAATCTGATTTAAGAAAGCATTGCTATCTGCACTTTGTTTATAATCTTCACTGACAATCTGTAATGTAAACAAACGTAAGATGTATGCCAGCACTATGAAAACCACTGAACCAGCAATCACAAATTTACGTTTTTCCAGATTGAAATTATTCATGGAGACTCAAGAACGATGATACAAACTATTCAAACCCAACATCAAAACAAAACTAAATAATGTGCCACCTACAATGTTTATAGCAAGTGACTCCAAATGTGCCAAAGAAAATGCTAATAACAGATAATAGGCTCCATAAAAGATAAAAGTCGACAATAGCAGATAGCCACAAAACTTTGCCAAGCCCAGTTCCTTAATGGAAGGAGACAAATCCTCGGCACAATCCCTTGGCAGAAACATCTCCAATAATAACGGTTGAATCATGCCCAATAAGGTACAAGATGCAGCACCCACACCAGGAGTATTAGTAAATAAGTCCATGGCTAAGCCCAAAAAGAATCCCCACAATAGGAGTGAAAAACGAGACGAACCACGTTGGAATACTAACAGGAAAAAAATAGATATCATTGGTGTTGCATATCCCATGACATTTACCTGATTCAAAAAGAATCCCTGCACCAAAATGAGAAGAAGGAAGGCAAACAGACGCTTTATAAATGAAAAAATCATGATTCTTCCTCCCTTTTATTAGCGTTATCCATTTCCTCTTGCAATTCTTCTAACTCTTTATTGGGTTCATGCTGAAGAACCAACACATCACGTAGGTGGCCAAAATTAACAGCTAGCTTAACCTTCAACTGATAAGACAATCCATCAGGAGAATTGTAGATTTCTTCTATCCTTCCTACAAAGACGCCCTCAGGAAACATCTCTGAAAAACCACTGGTCTCTACCAAATCTCCTTTCTTAAAAGATGCGTGGCGTGGTACATCTTCCAACATAGCATAACGGCTATCTTCTGCATTCCAACGCAAATAACCGAAATATCCTCTGTTTCTGATTCTACAACTTATATTAGAGCTTGTATTAATAATTGGCATCACCAATGAATAATGAGCTGTAGTCTTATATACCACTCCTACAAGCCCATTACCTCCAAGTACACCCATTTCAGGTTTTACTCCATCTGCGTCACCCTTGTTAATGGTCAGAAAGTTATTTTTACGGTTCAGCGTTATATTGACAACAACAGCTTGTAAAGTCGGATATTCTGCCAAAGTACTCTTTACACTAGGAGCAAAATGAGTAGAATCCTCAGCCACTACCATACTTTCACGCAAATCAGACAATTCCATTGAAAGATGTACATTCTGCTGGGTCAACTCCTGATTGACTTGCTGTAAGGAGAAATAAGAGGCTATTCGTGACTGCACTTCATGAATGTAGCCACTCATCACATTGGCCGAGGTGAAATACACACTACCCTGATAACTATTATACTGGAAAAGTAAGATTAGACTTACTATTTCCAGTATCAGGAATACAAACCAATAATAATACTTCTGTAAAAAAAGAAGCAGGTTATTCATTTATCGCATCAAGAATGAGAACTTCTCCACATTCTTTAGAGCAACACCAGTACCCCTACCCACACTCAACAATGGGTCTTCAGCCACGTGGAATGGTATGTTAATCTTAGCTTCCAGACGCCTATCCAAACCTCTGAGCAATGCACCACCACCAGTCAGCCAGATACCATTTTTCACAATGTCGGCATAAAGTTCAGGAGGAGTAACTTCCAATGCACTGAGCACTGCAGCTTCTATACGGGAGATGGACTTATCCAAGCAGTGAGCAATCTCCTGATAGCAAACTGGAATCTCCATTGGTAAAGCTGTAATACAGTTTGGTCCGTGTACTATGTAGTCTTCTGGAGCATTTTCTTCCAAATCAGTTAATGCAGAACCCACATTAATCTTAATACGTTCTGCCATACGCTCGCTGACTTTTACATTATGCTGACGACGCATATAGTCTTGGATATCAGCAGTCAGATCATCACCTGCTATCTTAATGGAATTATTTGACACAATGCCACCCAGAGAAATAACAGCGATTTCAGTGGTTCCACCACCTATATCCACAATCATGTTACCTTCTGGAGCCTCAACATCAAGACCAATACCTACAGCTGCAGCCATAGGCTCGAATATAAGATATACATCACGACCACCTGCATGCTCTGCAGAATCACGGACTGCACGAAGTTCCACTTCAGTACTGCCTGATGGTACTCCAATAACCATTCTGAGAGATGGGGAGAACAGACGCGTTCCTGTGTGAACCTTCTTGATCAAGCCACGCATCATTTGCTCACAGGCATTGAAGTCGGCTATCACGCCGTCACGAAGTGGACGGATTGTACGTATATTCTTGTTCGTTTTTTCATACATCAGTTTTGCTTGGTCACCTACGGCAATCATTTTGTCGTTACGGTCCAAAGCTACTACAGAAGGCTCGTTCACTACGATTTTACCATCGCTGATGATGATGGTATTCGCAGTACCCAAGTCCATTGCAATTTCTTGAGTAAAAGAGAAGAATCCCATAATTTCTTTTCGTTCAGTTTCTATTTAGATTGATAATCCTTATTTCTCAAAATAAGCATGAATTGCTGTATCATAGTGGCTAGACACACCAAATGCACGATTGGCGAACCAACGACGTTGTTCCAATGTGGTAGCTGCACCCTGTTCATTAACAATATCCAAAAGTGGGCTGTATTCTGCCTTACTTGGAACAATAACAACATCATTAAAATTCTTTGCAGCTGCTCGAATCAGAGAAATGCCGCCTATATCAATTTTCTCAATGATGTCTGCCTCACAAGCACCAGAAGCTACTGTTGCCTCAAAAGGATACAAATCTACAATAACCAGGTCTATTTCTGGAATTTCATACTTAGCCATTTCTGCTTGATCTTCTGCAAGTGCACGGCGTCCTAGAATACCTCCAAAAACCTTTGGATGCAAAGTCTTTACACGACCACCTAGGATTGATGGATAAGTTGTCAAGTCTTCTACAGCATCGCATGGGAAACCCAAAGATTCAATAAACTTCCTCGTTCCACCTGTAGACAGGAATTTCACGCCCTCACTATGCAGCTTGGTCAAAAGTTCATCCAAACCATCTTTATGGTATACAGAGACCAATGCTGTCTTAATTTTTTTAGTTTCAACCATTTTCAATTTTTCTAGTGGATTTAGGCTGCAAAGTTATGAAATTTACCTTAATTAAAAGAAAAAACAGAGGAAAAATTGGCTCAAAGTTTTTTCAGGAATTCGTCAAGGTCACGTTTCAACCATTCAAATGGTTCACAGTCCTGAATTGCCCGATTCTTTTTCATCATCAGCTCCACTGCACTCTGACTATGATCATAGCTGGTCAACTCATTTTGCAATTGCATGCCGTGAGTAGCCAATCTGCGAATTTCCATCTCCCTTTCTTTGCGAAGAGTAGCGCAAACCGGAATGACCACTTTCAATGTTACATTCTCAAAAAGATGATGCCCTTGGATGAAATAATAAGTGTTTTCAGGATGCACACCCAACTTGGACAAATCCTTTTTCAAGGCCTCAATATGTGGTATAAGATCAGGATAATTTTCCTCAAAGAATTCCAGTTTTCTTGTAATCTTTTTTTGTAATTTATCTAACACTCTTCCTGGATTTGTAACCGTGATATTATCAATACGAGCTATGTTGCAGAATTGAAGCATAGGGAAGGTTCGCAAATCCCTCTGCCTGTAGAAATAAATATTCCAAACAAAAAGTGGATAAACGATTTGAGAATACAATTTAAAGAAACCTTTGAAATCCACTAACTCATGATCATTCAAAGTAGCCATGACACAAACCTCATGCAAGTCATTGGCATTACACTGGTAATTCTCTATAGCATAGGCATAAGTATGGAAAATAAATGGATTTTCCAGAATTTGACGAGATGTCTCAGTAGCACCTTGCAACAAATAGTCATAATCTGCATCCACACATGCTATTACGTTCTCCCCCATTGCCCTCTTCAAAACATTCAGCATGGCAGGTTTCTTGCCCTTGTTCAGCGAAGTGCGGGAAGGAAGCATCACTTCAAAATACCGGTGTTCATTCTCATAATTACTCAAGATACTACGCCAAAACAAGATATCGTCATACGACTCCACATAGGCTATGATTTTCTTTCTGGATTTCTTGGGCTTCATCACGTTGCCCGCACCTATGTAGAGTGAATTCAAATTATCTACAAGTCTATTTGGCATAGTTCTTTACTTAGTAATGTCTGAGACCTCTGTCACGGCATCAAGCCACCCATTCATAATTACTGCTGGTGAATGAGTGGTCAGCAATATCTGGGCATTTGGATTCAGTTCACGAATCAGGCTGATCAGTTTCTGCTGCCATTCTATATGCAAGCTGATTTCAGGTTCATCCATAAACAGCACATACGGCTGTTGGTCTTCCACCAGAACTGTCAGCAAAATAACCAACATCTGCTTTTCACCAGAAGACAACTGATAAGGGTTGAGTTCCTCTGTCTGGGTTTCCCCTGTCATTCCATGGAATTTACCTAATAAATCCATCTGCTGGATAAACAAGATTTCATTGCTCTTACGAGCCAGTTTCTTCCCGGTTTCTGCGAACAAGCTATCTACGATATCCTGAAATCTGGTTTTCAATGCAGAGACAGAAGATGCCTTCTGCACGTCTTCAGGATTGCCTGAAGTAAGAAGTTCTATGATTCGATTTCCGATATTTACCTGATAATCCAAATAACGACGCTGCAGCTGATAGAGTTGCCAGTCTAACTCAGAATTCACACGTTTATCAGCCAACTTTTCCATAAGCTCCGCATGCAGCAATGGACGGTCAAAACTACGGATTACATCGTATTTTATCGATGAAGCATGAGCTGGTTCAAAAGTGAAATGGACATTTGGCACACTATTACGAAGTACACCATCTGTCATCATCATATTCAGAGAAGTTATGGATTCATTCAAAATCGTGCTCTTTCCTATACCATTGATACCACTCAGGATATTCACATCTGGCCGCAAGTGCCAGTCTATATGCTTACGGCCACTCCAAAGAGAATCAATTTCGATTCGTTTGATATATTTTGCCTCTACCATAGTCTTTAAGTTTTGCTCAAAGATACTAAATTCCTATGAAACCCAAATAAAAATGGATGAAAATTCCGTATCTTTGCAAAGTTTTTTAAAAATAACGGACAAAGCCAATGGCAAATGATCCTATACAGGAATTAAGTAAACAGGCTCTCTTACTCCGCATGGAGTATGAAGCTGAAAAAGAAGCCTATAAACTACAGACTGAGCAATACGGAGTTTCCCGTAAAGTAAAGCAGGGAGTTTGTTGGTTTCCAGTCCGTTGTGGCCAAAGTTATTACAATTCACTCAACCAGTTGGTCGTGGAACTTTTCCGCACCACAGATAAGCAGGTGGAACATAATTTTGAGTATGGGAAACCCGTCTGTTTCTTTACCTGGAAAAAAGGAGAAGAGCATTTGCAGTTCCTACCCCATACTGGAGTTGTCAGCTATGTGGAAGACGAGCGCATGGTGGTAGCCTTGCCTCAAGGAAAAGGGCTGATAGATATCACCACAGCAGAGAATCTAGGTGTGCAGCTCTACTTTGATGAACTGAGCTACCGCTGTATGTTTGAGGCCCTGAACAAAGTGATTAATGCTGAAAAAGGACGTCTGGTGGAACTCAGGGATATTTTCCACGGCTCTGCCAAGCCTCAGAAATTCATCTTTAACCCGTTACGCTTCCCTTGGCTGAATGAGACTCAAGAAGAAGCTGTGAACCAGGTCCTCTGGGCAAAAGATGTTGCCATTGTCCATGGTCCTCCAGGAACAGGAAAAACGACGACACTGGTAGAAGCCATATATGAAACCCTCAGAAGAGAAAGCCAGGTGCTGGTCTGTGCACAGAGCAATATGGCTGTGGACTGGATTAGCGAGAAGCTGGTCGACCATGGCATTCCTGTGCTCAGGGTTGGGAATCCCACAAGGGTAAACGACAAGATGCTTTCATTCACATATGAAAGAAAATTTGAGTCTCACCCTGATTATCCCCAACTTTGGAGCATTCGTAAAGCCATTCGTGAACTTCATGCTCAACGGGGCAAGGATACCCGAAAGAAAATCAACAGTCTGAAAGACCGTGCCACCGAGTTGGAAATGCGCATCAAAGAAGAACTGTTCAGCGAAGCCAGAGTGATTTCCTGCACATTGGTAGGCAGCGCAAATAAAGTCCTGAATGGCATGAAATTCTCTACTCTCTTCATCGACGAAGCAGCTCAAGCTCTAGAGGCTGCGTGCTGGATTGCCATAAGGAAAGCAGGAAGAGTTATTCTAGCCGGTGACCATCAACAACTTCCTCCTACCATAAAGTGCTACGAAGCAGCCAAAGCTGGTCTGGACAGAACCCTCATGCAACAAATTGCTGAAACAAAGCCAGAATGCGTGACCCTTTTGAAGGTGCAGTACCGCATGAACGATGCCATCATGACATTCTCATCCAAGTGGTTCTATCATGGTGAACTGAAAAGTGCACCTACCGTGAAGGACAGAAGCATTTTAGACCTAGACACCCCTATCGTCTGGATAAACACAGAGGGGCAAGACTATAATGAAGAATTCATCAGCGAAAGTTTCGGAAGAATCAACAAGCCTGAAGCTATTCTTTGCATGGAACAACTGAAATCCTATATAGAGAAAATAGGCAAGGAACGTATTTTCATGGAAAAAATAGATTTTGGCCTAATCAGTCCCTATAAGGCGCAGGTGCAGTACCTAAGACAACTGATGAAAAAAGACAATTTCCTACGTCCGTTCCGACGCCTCATCAGCATCAATACCGTTGATGGATTTCAAGGTCAGGAACGTGATGTCATGATGATTAGTCTGGTGCGTGCCAATGAAAATGGAGAAATAGGTTTCCTCCGGGACCTGCGTCGTATGAATGTAGCCATGACTAGAGCACGGATGAAACTAATCATTCTAGGTGACGCTTCCACACTGACAAAACATCCATTTTATCGGAAGTTATATCAGTACATCAATAAGGGGGAATTTTAACTCTCCAGAAGGAGAGAAATTTTTCTCCAGTTAGAGAAAAAAATTTATCTTTGCAATCAAAGAAAAAAACATGAAGAAAATTGCTGCTTTAATTTCAGGTGGAGTAGACAGTTCCGTAGCTGTTTATATGCTTAAGGAAGCTGGATATACACCCGATTTGTACTATATCCAGATAGGCCCTGATGAGAATACAGAGGATTTCACCTGTACTAGTGAGGAAGATCTGGAGATGGCATCTGCTGTCGCTCGTAAATATGGATGCAAGCTTCAAACTGTCAACCTTCACAAACAGTATTGGGACCTTGTAGTCAAATACACCATGGATAAAGTGGCTCTCGGGCTAACCCCCAACCCTGATGTAATGTGTAACCGACTAATTAAATTTGGCTGTTTTGAACAGGAGATAGGTAAAGATTACGACTATACAGCTACCGGTCATTATGCCACAACAGATATCATTGACGGCAAAACCTGGCTGGCTACCAGTCCGGATCCCGTCAAAGACCAGACTGATTTTCTGGCTCAACTGGATTATTACCAAATCAGCAAAGCCATGTTCCCCATCGGGCACATGATGAAAAGCGAGGTACGTGCCATTGCTGAAAAAGAGCATCTGGTTACTGCCCGAAGAAAAGACAGCCAAGGCATCTGCTTCCTAGGCCAAATCAATTACAGAGATTACATCAAAAAGTTCTTAGGTGAGAAACCGGGTAGAGTCATCGACATTGCTACTGGTAAAGTTATCGGTCAGCATAAAGGTTTGTGGTTCCATACTATTGGACAACGTCATGGGTTAGGTTTCAGCGGGGGGCCATGGTATGTGGTCAAGAAGGATATGAAGAAAAACATCTTGCTCGTAAGCAATGGCTATGAAACCAAAAAGCAATATCGGAGCAGATTTGGCACCCAGGCTTTCCATGCCATCACTGAGAACCCGTTCACAGAAGAAGACAAGCAGTACGAAGTAACCCTGAAAATCCGACACACACCTGAATTCAACAAAGCTACTGTGAAGAAAGTAGGTGATGAGCTACACATTGAAACGGAAAAACCGATTCAAGGAGTGGCACCAGGACAGTTTTGTGTCATATATGACAAAGATCATCACTTATGTTACGGTAGTGGAGAAATCTGCCTCATCAAATAATACGGTAAAAAAAAATCCCCCGAGACTCGGGGGATTTTTTTATCTGCTCAAGAACTTCACAAACATCGGTTTGGTCATTTCTATCTTAGTTCCTGTATCTGTCAATATTCCAGATTCAGGATTACGTTCAAATACTTGCACCTCATTTGTATCTCTACAAGCCACCAAAAGATATTTATCATTAGGAGTGAGAGCAAAATTTCTTGGATGAATGCCAGTAAGCTGGTAAGCTACTCTGGTCAGTTCACCAGTTGCTTCATTAACACTAAAAATACTGATTCCATCGCCTTTCAACCGATGTGAAGCATATAAGAACTTACCATCTTTGGTAATATGTATGTCAGCACTTCCTCCACCTTGAATGGTATCTGCAACAAGAGAACTCACAACTTCCAATTTCTCATTCTCATAGGAGAGAGTAAAGATTTGTCCTGAAAGTTCACTGATTACATAAGCAAATTTTCCACTTGGAGCCCAACACAAATGTCTTGGTCCAGCACCTTTATCTACATGTACATCGTATCCCTTTTGCTCATCAAAAAATGGAATACTGTCATGTGCTGTACGCTGGTTCAACGGATAGACATGGATACAGTCCAAACCTAAATCATTTACCAATACATACTTATTGTCTGGAGTGAAATTGACAGCATGAGCATGTGGTTGTGTCTGATTAGCATGTGGACCACTTCCCTCATACTTGATTTCTGATGGATTCTGAAGAGAACCATCTTCAGCAAGAGGATAATAAGTCATGCTTCCACCCCAATAATTGGCACAAAGCAGATAGTCTCCTTCTGGATTCAGGATAATGTTGCATGGAGCACCTGCATTGTTGGATTTAGTGCTGAAGAGTTCCAAAGTGCCATTTTCTTTGTTGAAGTGTAGAGCATTCATGTTAGCTTTCTCAGGTTCATCATATTCACCTACTGAATAAACCACCGTTTCATCAGCATTAGTACAGAGGAATGTAGGATTAGCCACACCCTTAGTGCCACTTACCTTTGAGAAGGAGCCATTTTCCTGATTAAAGGAATAAAGCTGAATGGTCTCCTGGTCTGGAGTGTTATAACTGCCAAGAAGCAGATAGAATTCATTCTCATCTGGAGCAGTTTGCGTCTGTGTTTGAGAAACAGGATTTGTGCAAGCTGCCATTGCAAGAGCTGGCACAAGAATTTTGATTAAGCTATTCATAATTAACGAAGGTTTGATTTCAATAAGAAAAAAGACAACCAAGAGTGGAAGCCTCTCAATTGTCTAAATTATACTCTCACGAGCAGTAGCGGGAATCGGGATTGAACCGATGACCTCATGATTATGAATCATGCGCTCTAACCAGCTGAGCTATCCCGCCATCGTTTATTAGCGGATGCAAAGGTAGGACATTTTTTTGATTCCACAAGATTTATTTCAAAAAAAATTTTGCTTGACTCTTTTTTAGAGGTTTTACACATTATTATAAAATAAAAAAGAAACAACCATAGCCCCAAAGTGGTAAAATTGTCGTACTTTTGCAAAAGAAAAGATATTCCTTAGGAAATGTTTCATATCAAGAAGCTGAACATATATATCATCAAGAATTTCTGCCTGCTATTTGCAGGCACTTTCTTCGTGTGCCTATTTGTATTCATGATGCAGTTCCTTTGGAAATATGTAGACGAACTGATTGGGAAAGGTTTGACCATGGATATTCTGGCTCAGTTCTTCTACTATGCAGCACTTACACTTATCCCCACCTCATTACCTTTGGCTATTTTGCTGGCTGCATTGATCAGTTTTGGTAATTTAGGTGAATCATTCGAACTTTTGGCTATCAAAGCTGCAGGTATTTCCTTGATGAAGGTTCTCCGTCCACTGATTCTCATTGTGACCATCCTTGGAGTGACCTCTTTCTATTTTCAGAATGTTATAGCGCCAATTTCATGGAATAAGCTGTACACCTTATTATGGTCCATGCGTCAGACATCTCCAGAGCTTGATATCCCTGAGGGAGCATTCTATAACGAAATTCAAGGATACAATGTATACGTAAAAAAGAAAGACAAGGAAACGGGACTACTAAAAGATGTAACCATCTACAGTTTTGCCGATGGGTTCCAAAATGCCCACATTATTGTATCTGATTCTGCCCGTTTGGACATGAGCAGCGACAAGAAGCATCTCATTCTTTCTTTATTCAGTGGAGAACAGTTCGAGAACTTACAAAATTCACCTAGTTCATCCATCCATATCCCTTATAGAAGAGAGACTTTCGTCAACAAACAATTGGTTATAGATTTTGATGGTGGTTTCCAAATGCAGGATGCTGGTTTTCTATCTTCACGGGCTGACACTAAGGACATGTGGAAAATCAGAGAAAGCATAGACAGTATGATTGTGGAGAAAGATAGCCTTCACACAGCATTTTATACTGACATGAGAAGAAACACTCTGAAGGCTCCTGAAATGAATCAGAACCAGATTAAGAAAAAAGCCAGAAGAGCTTTGGCCGAAACAAAGGGAATTACGAACTTGCCTTTTGACTCCATTATGGTTCAAATGGGCCGGGAAGGTAGAATTAGCATTATACAGAATGCCAAGACCCGTATGACAAATGCCAAAAGCGATTTCGAATTCAAGCAATTAGTTATCAAGGAAAACGAAAGACAAATAGCTGCCCATTGGGCTAATTGGCACCGCAAAATAACATTGTCATTGGCTTGTCTTGTCTTCTTCTTCATTGGTGCCCCATTGGGAGCAATCATTCGGAAAGGAGGTTTAGGACTACCCGTCATTGTTTCAGTAGTTATATTTATCATTTACTACATCATAGACAATACAGCTTACCGTCAGGTACGAAGTCTGCAAATACCTGCCTGGTTTGGCATGTGGCTAAGTACTGCCATATTGGTTCCTATGGGAGCATGGCTTACCTACAAAGCAAATAAAGATTCCACCGTATTCAACATGGATGCATATAGGAATTTCTTCATACGCTTGTTTGGGCTTAGAGCTCATCGTTCCATGTCCATGAAGGAGGTGATTATTGACCCACCTGCTTATCCCGAATTGAAAGAAGAACTTGCTGACCTGAATAGACAGTGCCGTGCATATGCCAAGAAGAGTGGCTTGCTGAAACCACCAAGCTACGTGAAAATTTTTTGGAAAAGCCAACCAGACACAAAAGTTCAACAAATCAGCGAAAAACTGGAATATATCATTGAACAGTTGTCTAACAGTAGGAACCGTATCATCATCGGCGAGTTGAATGAGATGCCAATTTTGGTATCATCAGCACATACCAGTCCTTTTGTGACAAAATGGAAGAACGTAATTGCTGGCATTTTCTTTCCCTTAGGTGCATTCTTCTTTTTTCGCATCTGGCGTTATAGAATCAGACTCTTGAAGGACATGAGGAAAATTATAGAATGTAGTGATACTATCCAGGAACAAATCTCCTTAATTACTGCAAAAACCGCCTAAAAGGTATAAATTTTAAATGATTAAAAAAGAAACAATAAAAGTTTGGTCTAAGATTTGTATATTTACTTTCTGAGACTAAAATACAAACCAAATTAATAAAGAAATAATGGAAAATTACAACAATCGATGGGATGTTTCCTCTATTGATTATATAGGAGCTCCTGCTTATGCTAAACTATTTCGCAGTGTTTTCATATGGATGGCACTTGCATTAGCAGTCACTGGCTTAACCGCTAGTTACGTGGCTAATTATCTTATGATGCATCCTGACATGTTCAGCGGCGGACTGATGATAGGACTCTGTATTGCAGAACTGGCAATCGTTTTCATCTTGAGTGCACGTATAAATAAAATGTCATTTACTACAGCCGGAATAATGTTTGCCATTTATTCTGTACTTAATGGAGCCACATTGTCTGTCCTATTTTTAGCATACACCATGACTTCTATAGCCACCGCATTCTTTGTAACAGCTGGCACTTTTGCTGTCATGGCAGTTATCGGCACTACGACAAAGCTGGACTTAACTAAATTCGGAAGTATATTCATGATGGCTCTGGTGGGGATTATCATTGCAACCATCGTAAATATTTTCTGGGCTAATAGTACTCTTTACTGGGTTATAACATATGTCGGAGTACTATTGTTCGTAGGTTTAACCGCATATGATGCTCAAAGAATCAAACAGATGTTACAAATGTACGGAACAGAAGAGAATGAAACCACTCAGAAAATAGCTCTAATGGGCAGTTTGTCTCTGTATTTGGATTTCATTAATTTGTTCATCTATCTTTTGAGGATCTTGGGCACTAGAAGAGATTAAAATTAACTACTTAAAATACACACCAATGAACAATCTATCAGATCGTCTAAACAGACTTGCCCCATCAATGACTTTATTGATGTCACAGAAAAGTCAAGAACTGAAGGCTCAAGGTGTTGATGTCATCAACTTGAGTGTGGGTGAACCTGATTTCAATACACCAGATCACATTAAAGAAGCAGCTAAGAAAGCTGTGGACGAGAACTATACTCGTTACTCTCCAGTACCAGGATATCCTGCACTGAAGAATGCCATCGTTGCTAAGCTGAAAAATGAGAATGGTTTGGATTATGCTCCATCACAGATTCTCTGCTCTAATGGAGCAAAGCAGTGTGTCTGCAATGCCATTATGACATTAGTTAATTCAGGTGATGAAGTGATTATTCCAGCCCCATATTGGGTATCTTACCCAGAAATGGTGAAATTGGCTGATGGCACTCCTATCATTGTGGAAGCTGGAATCGAGCAGGACTTTAAGATCACAGCTGAACAACTGGAAGCAGCTATCACACCAAAAACCCGTGCACTTATCCTCTGCACTCCTTCCAACCCTACTGGTTCTATATATAATAAGGAAGAACTAAGAGCTATTGCCGAGGTCATACTGAAACACCCTAGAATTATAGTGATTTCTGATGAGATCTACGAGCATATTAACTATGTAGGTAAGCATGAAACTATTTGTCAATTCCCTGGCATGAAGGAACAGACCGTAATTGTCAATGGTGTATCCAAGGCTTATGCCATGACTGGTTGGCGTATTGGTTTCATCGCAGCACCTGAATGGATTGTAAAAGGCTGCAATAAATTGCAGGGACAATACACTAGTGGTCCATGCTCAGTCAGCCAGATGGCTGCTCTAGCAGCATATACTGGAACACAGGAACCCGTAGAGACAATGCGTCAAGCATTTGAACGAAGGAAAGATCTTATTGTGAAACTTGCAAAAGAAATTCCTGGTTTGGAAGTTAATGTTCCACAAGGTGCGTTCTACCTATTCCCAAAATGCTCTTCTTTCTACGGTAAAAAATATGGTGAACGTGTTATCAATGATTCTATGGATTTTGCCATGTATTTGCTTGAAATCGGACATGTAGCAACAGTTGGTGGTGCAGCTTTTGGCAGTCCTGATTGTTTCCGAATGAGCTATGCTACCAGTGAAGACAACATAATTGAGGCAATGCACCGGATTAAGGACTGTTGTGCTAAGCTGAAATAAAGACTAAATATCTTCATTGTAAAAAACACTTTTGACATTCCTTAGTAAAAATATTCAAAAAAATTAGCATGGTAAAAAAGAAATTCATTACCTTTGCTCTATAAAACAAACAGGGTCCCTTGAACGTAGGGGCATAATATAACTATTTAACTTAATAATTAACATTAAAATTCTACAACTATGGCTTACGTAATTGGTGACGACTGTGTTGCTTGTGGAACTTGTATTGACGAGTGTCCAGCAGGTGCAATCTCTGAAGGGGAAAAGTATTCAATTGACCCAGATGTATGTCTTGATTGCGGTACTTGTGCTGATGTATGTCCATCTGGTGCCATAACTGAAGGCTAAACACATTATCAGTATTAAATTATAAAGCCGTTCTTTCGAACGGCTTTTTTATTGGCACAAAAAAAAAGGATGCACTATTGCATCCCTTTTTAATGTGTATTTTACCGAATTAGGCATTTGTTCTTTTCTCCTGAATTCTAGCCTTCTTACCTGTGAGGGCACGAAGATAATACAATTTGGCACGACGTACCTTACCTACCTTGTTCACCTCAATGCTGTCGATATTTGGTGACTCAATAGGGAAAATACGCTCAACACCTATGGTACCAGACATCTTACGAACAGTGAAACGCTTCTTTAAGCCGTGACCGCTAATCTTGATAACAACACCGCGATACAACTGAATACGCTCTTTGTTACCTTCGACGATTCTGTATGCTACTGTAATAGTATCACCAGCCTTGAATTTTGGGAATTCCTTACCTGTAGCAAATGCTTCTTCAGCAATTTTAATCAAATCCATTGTTATATAGTAATTTAAATTGTTGTGTCGTCCGACGTTGGCATACCAGGTTACTCTTCCCATGACAGCGACCAACGCGAAAGCGGGTGCAAAGTAACCACTTTTTTCTCATTTGAGCAAATAAAGAAGTAGGTTTTTCATTTTTATATGTGAAATATTTTTATCTGCTTAAAATTAAATATATCTTTGTAATTAATTAAAAACCAAAAGTATGAAGAATTTCGATCGATTTCTTTTACAAGGAGGGCTGTTCCTCCTTTCTCTGGGCGTGGCAGGTTGCACGTCTCATAAATCTTTGATAAAAGAAGCGCCAACCAGCTATGAAATTACTTCCATTACTGACGAGCGTATAGAAATGAATTCCCTTTTTGATACTCAAGCTGATTCTGAAGCATCTATCTTACTGGAAAAATACAAGCAAAAAGTAGATGATATCATGTCACCAGTGATTGGGCAAAGCACTCATTTCATGGAACGTAAATTTCCTGAGAGTGACTTGTCTAATCTTGTAGCCGATGCTTTGTTGTTTGGGTCCCTAAAATATACAGGAGAAGAAGCAGACTTCTCACTCATTAATTATGGAGGTCTCCGCTCTACTCTTCCAAGTGGCCCTATCACATTCGGCAATATTTTTGAGATCACCCCATTTGAGAATACTTTGGTCATCATCCAAATGAAAGGGGCTGATGCTCTCAGACTATTTGAACAGTTATGTGTTATCCGAAACGGTGGTGTAGGTGGTGTTAATCTGGTAAGTAAGAATGGGCATTTAGCCTCAGCAAAAATCCGTGGGAAAGAAATAGACATAGATAAAATCTACAAACTAGCCACAGTAGATTATGTTGCTGAAGGTAATGACGGATTCACAGTTTTGCAAGATTTCACTGAATGGATTGCACCTGAAGGTGCCACTCTCCGACAATGTTTTTTAGATTATGTCCAAGACAAAACAAGTAAAGGTGAGAAAGTTGATGCTAAAATAGAAGGACGTTTCATCATAGAAAAGTAAAATTATGAACAGATATAGTTTTTTCATTATAGGCTTAATGCTGGCATTTACATCTTGCAGTTTAGCGCAGAACGTAATCAAACTGGAAATATATCATACCAATGACATGCATAGCCGTATAGAACCTTTTTCTAAAGACTATGAAAAAGCAGATATGGCCGACAAAGCTGGTTTTGTTCGTCGAGTGACCTTTATTGAAAAAGCACGTAAACAAGATCCGGATTTGCTGCTTTTTGACTGTGGCGATTTTTCCCAGGGTTCTCCTTATTATAATTTATTCAAAGGTAGCGCTGAAATTGAATTTATGAACCTATGTAAATATGACGCAGCTACCATTGGGAATCATGAATTTGATTTTGGCAAAGATAATATGAAACGCATTTTTCAAGAAGCCAATTTTCCTTTTGTCTGTGCCAATTACACAACAGAAGGAACAGTCTTGGAGGGTATTGTCAAGCCTTACACCATTTTGTATCGAAAAGGACTAAAAATAGGAGTTTTCGGCTTAGGTCCAAAATTGGAAGGACTAGTACAAGAAAAGAATTACCAAGGGATAATCTTTCTAGACCCTATTAATACGGCTAATGAAATGGCTAGAAGATTGAAAGAAGAAGAAAGATGCGATCTTGTCATTTGCCTCTCTCATCTAGGCTGGTTTGAAAAAGATTCTGCAAATTATGGAGATAAGAGACTTGCATCAGAGACTCGAAATATAGATGTAATCTTAGGTGGTCATACACACACCTACATGACTAAGGCGAAGCGAGTGCCAAATTTAGACGGCAAAATTGTTTCTGTTACTCAAATGGGCAAAAATGGTCAATGGATTGGGCATTTGACAATCACTTTGGAAAAGAAATAATTATTTATTTCTTTGCATTTTAATAATTTAGGCATTCTTTATTTGAAATAACAAATGGACGCTAAAGATTATTTAAAAATTCTACATGTTGCTGAAAAGTTAAAAGATACACCACGGCATTGTACAACGACAAAAGGAAGAATAGAAAGTGTGGCTGAACATAGCTGGAGAGTCTCACTGATGGCCTTTCTTTTAAAACATGAATTTCAAAATATAGACATTGATAAGGTAATCCATATGTGCTTAATCCATGACTTAGGAGAATGCTTTACAGGTGATATACCAACTTTTAGAAAAACTGATACAGATAGAGACACTGAAAATTCCTTATTAGAACAGTGGATTATTTCTTTACCCCAAGAAATATCAAAAGAGATGACCAATCTCTATAAAGAAATGGAGGCTCAAAAGACTAAAGAAGCAAAGTTGTTCAAATCTTTAGATAAGCTAGAAGCTTTAATACAACACAATGAGTCTCCCCTAAGTACATGGTCAAACAATGAATATGAGCTTAACAAAACCTATGCATTTGACACTGTTGCTTTTTCCGAATGGCTTACAGATTTAAGAAAAGCCATTCTTGAAGAAACTATTGAAAAAATCGACAAAGACCTTAAACTATAAATCCATTGATTTTACGAAACGATAACCTCTTTGTAAAAAGAAAAAAGGGATGGAGTAAAACCCCATCCCTCCTCAATATCTATTCTTTTCTTATTATACATTACCAACCTTTACCAGATATTCAGCTATCTGAACAGCATTCAAGGCAGCGCCTTTTCTTATTTGGTCACCTGTCAACCATAAAGTATTACTATTGTCATCCGCTAAATCCTTGCGGACACGTCCTACATAAACATCATCCCTTCCAGCACTCTCAAGTGGCATAGGATACACATAATTCTGAGGATCGTCTACCAATTTTACACCTGGAGCCTGTTCCAAAGCCCTACGAATTTCTTCTACACTAACAGGTGCTTCTGTCTCAAACCAAACACTCTCAGAATGTGAACGAAGTGAACTTACACGAACACAAGTAGCAGAGGTGCGTACATCTGAATGCATAATCTTACGAGTCTCGTGGAACATCTTCATCTCTTCCTTTGTATAATCATTTTCAGTCATCTTATCAATCTGGGGAATGACATTATAAGCTAACTGATGTGGAAATTTCTCAATAGTAGAAACTCTCCCTGTCTCCAAAATCTCCTTATATTGCTGCTCCAACTCTTTCATTGCTACAGCACCGGCACCACTGGCACTCTGATAGCTGGAAATGTGTATTTTTTTTATGTGTGATATTTTTTCTATAGGATTCAGTACTACCACCATCATGATAGTTGTACAGTTTGGATTAGCAATAATACCCCGAGGACGAATCAATGCATCTTCTGGATTAATTTCAGGGACTACCAAAGGAACATCAGTCTCCATACGGAAAGCACTGGAATTGTCAATCATCACAGCACCATATTTCGTAATTGTATCTGCAAACTCCTTACTAGTGCCAGCACCGGCAGAAGCAAACACAATATCTATACCTCTGAAATCATCATTATGCTGAAGAAGCTTCACTTCATACTCTTTCCCTTTGAAAATATATTTTCGACCTGCACTGCGAGAAGAACCGAACAACACTAAATCATCCATTGGGAAATGGCGCTCTTCAAGGATACGCAGCAGTTCCTGACCTACTGCACCACTTGCACCCACAATTGCGACTTTCATTTTTCTTTCAAATTATCGTTAATACCTATCTATTTCTTCGGGTTGTTTGAAAACCATTGCAAAAATATAACTTTTAATCGGATTATCCTTCCAAAACTAAAAGATTTTCATTTCCGAGCTGTTTTTCTTTCAATTTCCCCTACTTTGAACTATCTTTGCATAAGATTTCATAATGTATGATACAGGAACTCTTTTCACAGATTGACCTACCCGTTACAAACAACACTTGGATTTTTTTCCTAGTGCTCTGCATAATTTTGGGTGCACCTCTCGTATTCAATCGCCTGAAGATTCCACATATTATCGGCATGATCCTGGCTGGTATTCTCATCGGCCCTTATGGATTGAACATTTTACTACGAGACAGTAGTTTTGAATTGTTTGGCAAAGTAGGAATCTTCTATATCATGTTCTTGGCCGGTCTAGAAATGGACATGGAAGGATTCCGAAAGAATAAACTAGATGGAATTTTCTTTGGCGTAATGACGTTCCTTATTCCATTTATAGCTGGATTATTAGTAGGCATATATATCCTAGATTTCAGTTTCCCAGGCTCTATGTTACTGGCATGTATCCTTGCATCCCACACTTTGGTTTCTTACCCTATCGTTAGTAGATATGGCGTCAATCGTCGTTCCGTAGTTACAATTTCCATCGCTGCCACTATGGTAGCTTTGCTGAGTGCTTTGATAATTCTAGCAGGATTCGCTAATGTTTTTAGAGGGAATGGAGGAATTGGCTTTTGGGTATGGTTCCTGGTTAAGATTATTCTTTACTGTGTTGTGATTTTCTTCCTCTTGCCACGTCTGACACGATGGTTCTTTCAACACTGTGCAAATCAAGTAACTTTGTTCACCTATGTTCTGACAATGGTTTTCTTTTGCGGTGGTCTGGCTGAATTTTGTGGTATGGAAGGAATCCTGGGAGCATTCCTTGCCGGTCTGGTATTCAATCGTTTCATCCCTCACGTTTCTCCATTGATGAACCGGATTGAATTTGTAGGTAATGCTCTATTCATTCCCTATTTCCTTATAGGGGTAGGCATGCTTATTAATATTCGTATTCTTTTTGACAATTGGAATACCTTATGGATTATAGCCATCATGATAATTTCTGCTACCTTTACCAAATGGCTGGCAGCCTTCCTGACCTGTAAGATTCTGAGGCGTTCAAACGATGAAGGATGGATGATGTTTGGCATGACAGAAGCACATGCTGCTGGAGCATTGGCAATGGTGATGGTGGGAACGACCCTGGAGGTATCTCCCGGCGTTTATCTGATGAATGATGTCGTAATGAATGGTGTAGTTATCCTCATACTTTTCTCTTGCATTATCAGTTCTTTTGCTACTGACTACGCTTCTCGTAAAATGGCATTGGCAGAAGAAGAGAAACCAACTCAGGGAGACGATGAAAAAATTCTGATCCCAATGCGCTATCCGGACAGCGTATCACCCCTATTGAGCATTGCCATGCTGATGAGAAACTCTAAACTTAACCGTGGACTGATAGCCTTATCTGTAACCTCAGACAATCAGCAAGGTATTAATGATCAAGCTAAGGCTAAAAAACTGCTGGAACAAGCCTCTCAGATTTGTCATGCGGCAGATGTCCCTATCCAAACCCAAAGTCGTTTAGCTACTAATATACCTAATGGAATCCTTCATGCCCTTAATGAATACGAAGCTTCTGAAATCATTTTAGGTATGCACCGACGCCGTTCCATGTTCGACTCTTTCAACGGTTCGCTTATCAACAACCTATTAAGTGGTATGTTCCGACAGTTGATCATAGTAAAATGCCTAGTCCCTGTTAATACCCTCAGGAACATTCGTGTATTTGTCCCAGCTAAAGCTGAATTTGAAGCAGGTTTCCACCGCTGGATTGACAGATTGTCTCGCATGGCAAAACAGTTAGGTTGCCAAATTATTTATTTTGGTCCAAAGAACACATTAAAACGTATTGAAAACTATATACAAGCCAACCACGAAAATGTCAGGGCTGATTATCAAAAAATGGAAGACTGGAATGATATAATGCTTCAAACTACAAACTTGCAAGAAGACCATCTTTGTGCATTCATTCTTGCCAGAAAAGGTTCCATTTCCTATCAAGCTGCATTTGAAGACTTGCCTAATCAATTAAAGTATTTTGCGGAAAGTAGTGTCATCCTTATTTATCCTGACCAATTTGGAGACCCAAAAGAGACACTTACTTTCATTGAGCCTCGTGCTCAAAGTCAAACTGTTACTTTGTATGATTCAATTATGAGATTTTTCTCTTCTAAAATACATCAATAATGTAAAAAATGATTGAGGTCCAAAATATAACTAAGAGTTTTGATGCACTTAAAGTGCTGAAAGGCATTAACCTGCATGTGAATAAAGGTGAAGTCGTATGTATCGTAGGACCAAGTGGAGCTGGAAAGACTACATTACTCCAAATTATTGGTACATTGGACAAACCTGACGGTGGAAAAGTCATAATCGATGGAATAGATGTCACCCAACTGAAGCAAAAAGCTTTGGCAAAATTCCGAAATCAGCACCTCGGTTTTGTATTTCAATTTCATCAGTTGCTACCAGAATTTACAGCCCTTGAAAATGTAGAAATTCCTGCTCTCATCGCAGGATGTCCTGCAAAACAAGCCCAAAAACAAGCTGAAGAACTATTGGAATACATGGGATTGGCCGAGAGGGCACATCATAAACCCAATGAACTTTCTGGTGGCGAAAAACAGCGTGTAGCTGTAGCTCGTGCTTTGGTGAACCGACCGTCCGTAATTTTAGCAGATGAGCCTTCAGGCAGTCTAGACTCACAAAATAAACAAGAACTACAACAGTTGTTTTTTGATTTAAGAGAAAGATATGGTCAGACTTTTGTCATTGTCACCCATGATGAATCACTAGCATCGTTAGCAGACCGGACTATTCACATGAAAGATGGTCTGATTGAGGACACTAACAACGAAATGAAATAATTAAGTGTTCATGAAAGTGATTAATTTGAACAAACGACTATTAATAACAAAGAAACAAACACAATTTCAATATGGATATTAAATTAGGAGAGATGAACCTTTTGAAAGTTGTCAAGACCGTAGATTTTGGAGTCTATCTTGATGGTGGTGAACAAGCTGGGGAAATTCTCCTGCCAACACGCTACGTACCTGAAGGATGTCAACCTGGCGATGAGCTAAACGTATTTCTATACCTTGATCAAGAAGAAAGGCTTATAGCCACTACATTAGTCCCCAAAGCTAAGGTGGGTGACTTTGCATATCTCAAAGTTACTTGGATTAACCAATATGGAGCTTTTTTAGATTGGGGGCTTATGAAGGATTTGTTTGTGCCTTTCCGTGAACAGAAAATGCGTATGCAACAAGACAATAGTTATATAGTCTATGTTCATATTGATGAAGAAAGCTATCGCATAGTCGGCTCTGCCAAAATTGACAAATTCATTAAGCAGCCTTTAGCTAATACTTATTCAGCTGGCGATGAAGTAAATTTACTGATTGCTCAAAAGACTGATTTAGGATTCAAGGCTATTGTAGACAATCAGTTTATGGGATTGCTTTATGATAATGAGGTTTTTCGTCCACTACATACTGGAGATAAGTTAAAAGGATTCATCAAGCAAATGAGACCAGATGGCAAAATTGATTTGATTTTACAAAAAGGGAACAGTGCAGACAAAGTAGCAGATTTCTCCGAACAGCTACTGAATTACTTGAAAGAACATGATGGGCACACCGATTTAAACGACAAAAGTGATTCCAAATTAATTTACGAAACATTTGGAGTAAGCAAGAAGGTTTTCAAAAAAGGCATCGGTGATTTATACAAAAAAAGAATCATTATTTTAGACGATGGGATAACATTGACTCGATAAAAAATACTCCTATTTTCTGTCAAAACGAAGGAAAAATTTTCTTTTACGACGACAAAAGATTGGATTTGGTCGATATTCTTTTGGTTTCTTGAAATAACGTATTACCTTTGCAATATCAAAAAACAATAGTTTTCTCTTACATAAAAGTTTGGAATTAGATTAAAAGGACAATAACTGTGAAGTTGTTGTCCTTTTTTTCTAATAACTTAAGCAAACAATAAGAGGCATGTTTAAGACATGCCTCTTATTGTATCTAAATAATGTCTAATTACTTCTTTATCTCTCGCAGATAAACATCAAATACCAATGTAGAATATGCAGGAATATTAGAATTGGAAGTTGAAGAACCATACCCTAAACTTTGAGGTATGTATAATCTCCAAACATCACCCACGTGCATTTGTTGTAAGGCAGTAGTCCAACCATCTACCACACCTCCCAAAGAGAAGGTGGATGGGACCATTATTTTTTTATTTTCCACATCTGTTAATTCACCATAAAAGTTCTGGTCAAAAACTTTACCTCCAGGATAAGAGACTGTAGGAATCAAGTGCCCACGATAGTTGACACTAACAGAGTCTGTATATAAAGGGCTAGCACTCCCTGTACCTACTTCCTTAATCTGAGCAAACACATAATCTTGGTTATCTGTAGAAACAAAATCAGAACTCAAATGATAGGATTGTATTACTTTCCATTGGTTTACCGCAGAACCTTGATTCGCACGGGCAACGGAAGCTACAGAATCAATATAGTTTACATTACGCTCCCGCCAGTTATTCTCAAATTCACCTACTTCACTCTCTTCAGAACAAGCTGCGAAAGTAGAACCAAGCAATACTGCAAATATCCAAAAAATCTTCTTCATAAAGAGGAATCCATTACATTAATTTCTTTAACAGGCTTGTCAAACTAACCTGATCTGCTATAATTGCATTCAACTGATTAATTGGAACTCGCTCCTGTTTCATTGTATCTCGATTACGCAAAGTCACGCAATTATCATTTAGTGTTTCATGGTCCACCGTCACGCAAAATGGAGTTCCTATGGCATCCTGACGACGGTAGCGCTTGCCGATAGAATCCTTTTCATCGTACTGGGTATTAAAGTGGAACTTCAATTCATTAACAATCTCACGTGCCTTTTCTGGCAGTCCATCCTTCTTTACAAGTGGTAAAACAGCAAGTTTAACTGGAGCTAATGCTGGTGGCAAGTTAAGAACAACTCGTATTTCACCATTTTCCAACTGTTCCTCCTTGTAAGATGCACATAATACACTTAAGAACATACGATCCACACCAATAGAGGTCTCTATAACGTATGGAGTGTAGCTTTCGCCTAATTCTGGATCAAAATATTTGATGCTCTTACCAGAGAATTTCTCATGCTGAGACAAATCAAAGTTGGTACGACTATGAATGCCTTCTACTTCCTTGAAACCAAATGGCATCAAGAATTCGACATCGGTCGCTGCATTAGCATAATGTGCAAGTTTGTCATGATCGTGAAAACGATAGTTCTCTGCGCCAAAACCTAAAGCTTCATGCCATTTCAAACGTGTTTCCTTCCATTTTTTAAACCAATCAAGCTCTGTTCCAGGCTTTACAAAATACTGCATCTCCATCTGCTCAAATTCACGCATACGGAAGATGAACTGACGAGCTACAATCTCATTACGGAAAGCTTTTCCTATCTGTGCTATACCAAATGGTATTTTCATACGACCTGTTTTCTGTACATTCAGGTAATTAACGAATATTCCCTGAGCAGTTTCTGGACGCAAATAAACTTTCATGGCACCATCTGCAGTGGAACCCATTTCTGTAGAAAACATCAGGTTGAACTGACGAACTTCAGTCCAATTTCGAGTACCACTGATTGGACAGACAATTTCCTCATCCAAAATTATCTGACGAAGTTCATCCAAATCCATTGCATTCATAGCTTTGGAATAGCGTTCATGCAATGCATCACGCTTTGCCTGAAGTTCCAACACTTTTGGACTGGTAGCACGATATTTCTCTTCGTCGAAATTCTCCTTAAAACGTTTTGCAGCCTTGGCTACTTCCTTCTCTATTTTCTCATCGTATTTAGCCATCTGATCCTCAATCAGAACATCTGCACGATAACGCTTCTTACTATCGCGATTATCAATCAACGGATCATTGAATGCATCTACATGACCAGAAGCCTTCCAGATGGTTGGATGCATAAAAATTGCCGAATCAATACCTACAATATTATCATGAAGAAGCACCATACTCTGCCACCAATACTGCTTGATATTGTTCTTCAACTCTACACCGTTCTGACCATAATCATAAACGGCTGCCAATCCATCATAGATTTCACTTGATGGGAACACGAAGCCGTACTCTTTACAGTGAGAAACGACTTTCTTGAAAACATCTTCTTGTGCCATTTTCTATTTTGTATATTAATTATCCGATCTCTTAAGGATTCTCTCCCATTTGAGTTTGCAAAATTAGTTATTTTTTCTTGAAAGAGACCGATTTAACGCATCTGTTTATTATTCTTTCACATAAAGAGACTAAATAACGATGTGAAATCCAACGGTAACCCCATGCCACTACGATAGCAACAAATAAATACACAGCAGTCCATAGCCAGCTTTCACCATCCAGATATAATTGTTTAGGAGATACTATCAAGTTCGAAAAGAATGGCCTTACCAACGGATGTACTGCAAATAAATAAGCAGATAATCCACCAAGCCAAATCCCAAAAGTTCTCAATGGCTGCACTTTCATAAAAATCTTTACTATACCCATAAAAAAACCTATAGCAAGAATCGGGGTAAAAATCCATAATATTTGGTTAAAACTAAATAAGATTAGCAACCCCAACGAAACAAAAGACACTAAAAAAATCAGTAGCCAATTATCCTTTCTTTCTTTTCCATATCGACCTAAGTTTACTCCCAACAAAAATGGCAACAGCCACCGAAAGCAATTGTGACTAAAATACTCGTATACAGGTTGGACTTTTTCCCGTTCATTTGGTAATAACATCCAACAGAATAGGACACTGCCAATAGCCAAGACTGTCAACCAAAACCAGAAACTTCTAACTGTCTTTTTGAAAAAGAAAAGCCTGTAAACACAATAAAGTTGAAGTGTTAATCCAAAATACCAGTATACACCAGGATTAATATATTTAGGTGGACAGAGAAAATTAATAGTCATGGTCAACTGGCAGATAATGGGGAAAATAGAGAATTCCTTATCCCAAAAAATGACACCAAGCAACAAGTAGATCACGAAAGCAGGAGCCATCAAGCCCCATAGTTTCTTGAAATTATAACAAAAGAAATGGGGCCATGAAGTCTCTTGTAACGTACGTTTGGAGTTTTCATATTTCCTGGTTATTCCATATCCACTCAAGAAAATAAATATAGGGACTCCATACCAACCAAAGAAACTCAAAATGTCAGCCAACAAATTCGGATGGATCTCCTTCATGTGGTTCCACATCCAATATGACCTATAATTGTAGTTATAATAAAACTCATTTTCCTTTACTAGTGGAGCGACCAAATGTAACAGGTTATGCAACACAATGCAAAGTATTGCATAACCTTTCAGGCATGAAGCCTCATCGCGAGAGATATTTAAATTCATGAGTCAATTAATTTGGCGCAAAATTAAGAAATTTAACAGGAAGTTCCTGCAATATGGTGAAGAAATCGTAATTTTACACGCGGAACTATTTCTACAAAAAGTATGAATCTAGTACATCAACAACCTACGGTCTCCGTTGTTATGGCTACATATAATGGGGCAAAATTCATTCGAGAACAACTGGACAGCATTCTTGATCAACTTTACCCTATTCAAGAAATCATTATTCAAGATGATGGATCTAAGGATGAGACCATCAATATCATCAAAGAGTATTCTAAAAAATATCCGATTATTCATCTTTATCAGAACGAAAACAATTTGGGATTCAATATGAATTTCATTACTGCTTTTCGTCGAGTCACTACCGATCTCGTTTGCATCTCCGACCAAGACGATATCTGGTTCAAAGATAAAATCCAGAAACAAGTCGAAGTAATCGGAACTCAATTTGCAGCTTGCTGCACAGATCATTATCGTGACGATGTTTTTAAGTATCCTTGCTCTTATAGGAGAAATCCTCAAAACACCTTTGAAAGTCAGATCTTCACAAGCCATATCCCAGGTCATTGTCTAATGGTACGTTCCAGTTTTCTGCAAAAAATAGATTATTGGGAGCCACATATCCCATATGATTGGTGGATTGTAATCAATGCCCATTTTCACGGGGGATTAGTAAAGGCTCCTTATCCTTTGAACTGGTATCGACCCTATGCTGAATCTGTCGCCACCCGTCATCGGGCTAAATACCAACGCCATGCGGAACATCCTAGTTGGCAGCCATATATCTTCGGATGGGAAGACTACAAGGATTTGCAACAAAGGGAACTTTGGAGCAAGTTCTATGGATACATCCATCAAAAAACTGAAGGCAAAAAAGAATTTTCCCTTGTGCATAAACTAACAGGACTTATGCTTAAAAAAGATTTAGGGAGCCTACTCCAATTGTGCTGGTTATGTATGAAAAATACTGATTTGGTACACGGAAAAGAACACCCCAACAGACTCATGGCAAGAATCCGTGGTTTCTTTTACCCTATGATTTGGGCTTATTCCACCACCAACTTTGACTACTAAAACTGCATCTTTGGTTCCTTTTCCATGAGGGAATCATAATCCAAAGTGTGTTTCAATATACGTGGATGCCTTATATAATCCGGACTAAGCCAATCTCTGGTTTTATCATAAAAAGGAGTTTGTATACCTCCTAGATTCAAAAAGAAATGGGCTATATCATCAGTCTTGAATGGTTTGTCAGATATAGCCTTCAATTGCTTAAATAAAGTCCTGTGTTTTCTTCTGAAAGTCTTACTTCCCCAAACCACTAATGGTATTTCGAACTCTGCACGTACCAAAGCGGGCGTCATGTTCGCATCATGCAAACGCCCAAATGCCCTGATTTCATCGTAAATTTCCTCGCCATGGTCAGGCATGTAAACCAAAATAGCATCCTTCTCAGAGAACAAAGAGCAAATGGCATTAACCACTTTATCATTATAGTAAGTCGCATTGTCATAATCAGCTATAATCGTTTTTTCCTTTTCTGTCAAATCATCCCTCGTAATACTGTTCGCAATAAATTGTTTCTCACTTTGAGGAAACCGCTGACTATAATCTACATGCTGACCTATAAAATGGAATATAATCAAATTATACTTCCCATAATCATTTGTATGTTTGCCATATTCCTTTATCAAACCACCATCAAGTTTCCACTTAGTTAGGTTTCTAACATCAAAACAGAGTGAATCTAGCTCTTCGTCATTGAGAAAGAAACTACCGTTGAAATCGGCAGCTGCTAATCGGGTTGATTTCATAAACTGCTGAGTGAAAAAAGAAACTGTATATCCTGCCTTCTTAAATAAAGCAGGGAATAACACTCCATCTGCCCATAGTCCCGACTCGTCATCAGAATGTGTGGAAAGAAAACTTTTGAAGGCATTGCTAGTTACATTCCAAGGTGTCACCACATCTGTAAACCGGATTAATTCTCCCCTCTCAAAGCGTTTTTTCATAAAAGGTGTAGTTTCATTGGAATAACCATACAACTGTGAATGACGCTTGTTATAACTTTCTCCGATAACAAAGATAATGTTTGGACAAGTAAAAGAACAACTATCAACTTCTATTTCATGCATGTTTTTACGCAACACTTCCACTTCTCCAGCTGTGAGCTGAGTGAATTTGAAAGAATATGCCAACCTATACATTGGAGAATAGAAACGAATTGGCCCCATAACACGTTCAATACGTTCAGCACCATTAAGAGAGAAATACTCAATGAAATGTTTTTTATCTTCTCTTGTAGTATAAAGGCAATACCCAGTGTAAGATATACAACTCAAGCCGAAAAGCATGGCCAACACAGAACGAGGTCTAGAAGGAACACGTTTACGAATTGCCCTAAATATCCGGGATCCATATATTTCTAGAAATATATTCACTATTGCAATGGAACCTATCATCCAAGTTACTTCCCATAGTTTTCCATTCCACAAATAAGCATGCATGAAATCTGAAGCCTCATCCTGATTGGTTTCTAATGCCAATTGTATGGTTGTAGGAGTATAACGTAACCAGAAACGGGCATATAGAAACCATTCCACATAGGTAACTGCATATCCAATGAAATAGAAAAGGCACTTAACGGGACGTCTGACCTTGTGAGGTAACAGCAATAATATGGAGCAAAGGAGATAACAATCTACAAATAAACCCTCATAAAACAATATCTCACTAGTTGGAAGATCTTCATAATAAAAAGAAAAAACAACCAGTAAATACATAAACAGGAAGAAAAAAGGATTCTTCCGAATAGGATAAGAAAGCCAAAGCAAAGCCTTTCTAAAGGCACCAACAATCTTCATTGCGTAAATTTGGTGCAAAAGTACAAAGAATTCTTTGAACAGGGGGAGAAAATGTTTACTTTTGCGCTGAAACCACGAAAAGAGATGGAAGAGACATTAAAAGACAAAACTGCAAAAGGAATTTTCTGGGGGGGCATGAGCAATGGTCTACAACAACTGCTCAACCTCATTTTCGGCATCTTTCTGGGTCGTCTTCTCTCTCCTACTGATTATGGTATGGTGGGAATGCTCACCATCTTCTCACTGATAGCAGGTAGTTTACAAGAAAGTGGATTCACAGCTGCTATAGCTAACAAGAAAGAAGTCACTCACCGGGATTACAACGCTGTATTTTGGTTCTCTGTTCTAGTAAGTGCCACTCTTTACATTCTGCTATTCATGGCCGCTCCTTTAATCGCTGACTTCTACCATACACCTGAACTGGCTCCTTTGGCACGTTATTCATTCATAGGTTTTTTCATCTCTAGCTTTGGAACAGCCCATTTTGCCAAATTGTTCCGTGAAATGAAAGTCAAACAGCGTACTATTGCTACTTTCACAGCCTTGTGTATTTCAGGAATCGTTGGTGTAACTCTTGCATTCTATGGATTTTCATATTGGGGCATTGCCACTCAAAACTTATGTTATATCCTCATTACCACTATCCTATTTTGGTATTTTTCTAAGTGGAAACCGACCTCCCATTTTGATTTCACCCCTATTAAGGAAATGTTTGGCTTCAGCTGCAAACTTTTGGCCACCAATATTTTTAACCACATTAACAACAACCTCTTTTCTGTTATTTTAGGTAAATTTTTCAATGAAAAGGCAGTTGGATACTACACGCAAGGAAACAAATGGAACACCATGGGGCACAACTTGATAACAGGCATGGTAAATAGTGTGGCACAGCCTGTACTAGCAAAAGTTAAGGAAGATCAAGAAAGGCAATTGCGTGTATTTCGTAAAATGCTTAAATTCACCGCATTTGTTGCCTTCCCAATCATGTTAGGGCTCAGCATAATCTCCAGAGAGTTGATAACAATTCTAATTACAGAAAAATGGCTGACCAGTGCAGATATTCTCAGTATTTTGTGCATTGGTGGGGCTTTTCTTCCCATAACAAATCTGTACACCAACTTAGTCATCAGTAAAGGCAAGAGTGACATCTACCTCTATAACACTGTGGTAGTTAGCATTTTACAATTATGCAGTTTATTAGCCTTGTATCGTTTTGGAATAGAAATCATGCTCTACGGATATATAGGTATCAATATAGCTTGGTTGTTAGTCTGGCATCACTTTGTAAAAAAAGAAATAGAGTACCCTTACTGGCAGATGCTGACCGATATTCTTTTTTATTTTGTCAGTGCTAGTATAGTCATGTTCATTGCCAATTATTTGGGAAATTTCATCGAAAACATTTATCTGCGCATGGGAACCAAGATTCTATGCGCAACTACACTCTATTTCCTGCTCATGATACGGAATCCCATGCTGAAAGAGGCTATAGGTTATTTACGACGAAAACAACTGTGAACTATCTCTTTATTATGGCTCTTATTACAAACCAGAAATGATGAACTATAGTGGAGAACCAACCATAATGTTTTACCATAATCTGGAAACGCTCCTTTAAAGATTCTTTACGATTTCGGGTCGACATGCCCTCCTCCAGATATCGAATAAGTGTAAGATGGGTATTAAACAGATTATCTGCCTTTTTCATCGTACGGATGCACCAGTCTTGATCTGCGCTATAACGAAAACTCAAATCATAATCCACTGCAATAATCCTCTTGGCAAAAAAGGCCTGATGACAGACAAGCATACCTTGCCTGAAGCTCTTCCAATTCAGTTCTTCAGGGGGTTCAAGCCTCCTCATTCGCTTAAAATGGCCAGATTCGTCAACTAAAACAGTATGACCATATAGCACATCGGGAAGTTCAGATTGCGACTGAATGGAATCAACCATTTTTTGCAATGTCTCAGGTTCATAAAACATGTCCCCAGCATTCAAAAAGCATAGATAATCCCCTGTAGCCATTTTCATACCCTTGTTCATGGCATCATAAAGGCCTTTATCTGGTTCACTGATCCATCGGCTTATCCGCTTAACATAACGTTCTATGATGGCTAGTGTTCCATCCTTACTAGCACCGTCCACCACAATATATTCAACTCGCGGATAGGTCTGTTCCAACACACTTAAAATGGTCCGTTCCAAAAAAGACTCTGCATTGAAAGTGACCGTGATAATACTGAAATTAGGCTGCAGTTTATCCATTTTTCCCTATTGCCTTGTTGTAGACGCTAGTATACCTCTTTGCTACATTACTTTCTGAATAAGCTGCTACAGCTTTACGAGTAGCCAATTCACTTAATGTCTTATAATCATCTTCCATTAATGCCCAATGAATACCATTGGCAAAATCTTTGGCATTCTTATATTCTGCCACATACCCATTATGTAAGTGGTCAATCATCTGAGGAATACCACCAATTTGGAACCCGACACAAGGAATGCCACAAGCCATAGCTTCTACAATTGTATTAGGCAGGTTGTCTTGCAATGAAGGAGTAACGTAGAGATCCACAGCATTATAGACCTCTGCCAGTTTCTTCTCCTCTGAAACATAATCCAAGGAATAGACTGGGAATGGAAAAAGCTTTTTTGTGTTTTCACCGTCATGTCCCATAGTTACAATGGCCAAATCATCCCGTAAATCGGGATAATTATCCTGAATCCATCGACAAGCTTCTATTAAATAGTTCACACCCTTTCGCTTATCCGTAATTTTCAAAGAACCAAAAAGAAGGAGTTTCTTGTTTTCAGGTAAATGAAGGCTCAAACGAGCCGCTATTTTGTTCCTCGGATAAAAAAGATGTGTATTAATGGCATTAGGGATATTGCAGACTTCCTGTCCTATAAATAGACGACTTTCCTTAGCTAAACCTTCCAACCACTGACTACAAGCCACAAAATGGATATGTGCCTCGGCATATAGTTTGGCTTTCTTTTCAAATACCTGATGAGATATATCATGAGAATTGCCACCTGTATATAAGATTGGGCAATGGTGACACCCAGTCTTGTATTTTTCGCAATTCCCAGCATAATGACAAACTCCAGTAAATGGCCACATATCATGCATAGTCCACACAATAGGCTTACCACTCCGCACTATTTTCAGAATGTTGTCCAAAGAAAGAAAACCCTGATTTATCCAATGCAAATGGATTACATCAGCCTCCTTAAATTCTGGAAGTGAAGTGATATCTGTCCCCACATTTGCCAAATCCTGTTCAAATAGTCTGTGTTTATGGAACTTGTTGGCTGCAAAAATACAGAAACGCTCCCAAAGAAACTTCACGGCATGAAGCCAAGATTTCCGTAAGGGAACCACAGAAATCTTATCGGTTTGCTTGTCGCGTACCAGCATCTTAGCCTTGATTCCATTATTGTTCAAGGCGTCCAATAGTCGGTTGGCAGCAATAGCAGCACCACCAATCCGCTCAGATGTACTCACAATTAAGACTCGCATAGGTTATAGGTTTTGTAATGTAGGCTGAATAAAAACACTATGAATGTCACGCTTGTCCTCCGGCGGCAAATGCATATAGTTTTTGTAAAGTTTCTTAAGATAAGCATTTGGATTATTCGGAGCATTAAAATCTTGTCCCTCAAATCGGATTCTGCTCACAGGGAGAATGTCTGCCCGTTCTTCTACCATCCCATGCCAGTTGTTGCTCGGTAGACATGTGAAATACTTTTTCTGCTTTGGTAGAAGCTTCCAGATTCCAGCAAACACAAGATACTTGAGTCCGAACCAAAACCATTTAAGCGTACTTTCCACAGAATAATAATGTTTACCATGTAAGACCGAATAGGCTATACACATACCACGAAGGTATTTTTTTCGTATTCCATTAGGCAAATAAGGATAATCCACATAAGGGAAAATATCAATGAATAGCCCTTTTTGGTAGGATGCCTCAAAATCATCATCAAACTGAACATAAAAAGAATTCAAGTTTACCACCTTGCTATGTTCAAAACGATAAGAAGGTTCAGTATCCTTGTTTTGGACAAACAGATGAGGTGGTAGCTCAACCTTGGCTATCTCCGTAAAACGTTTTAAATCTTCTAGAGGCATAGCTATATCTAAATCGTCATCCCAAGGTATGAAACCACCATGACGCACGGCTCCCAATAGCGAACCTGCATCGAGCCAATAAGTCAGTCCATGACGATCACAGATTTCTGCTACAATCTTCAACATCTCTAGTTGTTCCAGCTGCGAAGCGCGTAAATTTGCCTGATTATAGGATTTCAGATAAGGGTTCTGCATGGCATTTCATCGATTACCTTGCAAAGGTAAAAAAAATACAGTTATTTGACAATTCCCCGATAATAATTCAATGAATACAAAGGGAAATAAGCAGCTCTTAGAATAGATTTCCACCACTTAGTTGGAGCATGATAAAGTTTAGTATGATGTTTCAGGCAGAAAAAGGTCAGTTTTATATAGCTGATAAAACCTGAAGAAATGTACAAGTCAGCCATTTTCAAGGCCTGTCCTGCACTTTGCGAATTAAAAATAGTGTTTCTCCGTTGCAAATGACAAATGAAATCTTTGACTATAGCAAAACGTTGTGCAGCATATGCGTGCAGAGTCTGGTAATTCTTAACTAGAAAAAAGAAAGTCTGAAGACCTTCCTTCCCTTGATTTGAGACTGGCACACTTGCTGTTGCAGCACCTGCATGACGACGGAAATTTACTAACACTTCATCTGCAAATGCCAATTGTTCCGCAGCACTAGCCATAAACTGAAGCTGCCAGTCATACAGATATGGGTAAGCATCCTCTGAAGGGAGGTAGTCCAACAGTTCTCGACGAAACAGTTGCACATGGCCAGGAATCTCGCTTAGAAAAGAAAGACGAAGCAGATGCAAACATGGCTTTCGGCTATCCCATTTTACAGGGAATCCATCCGAAGAGAAAGGCTTTGAAAAGCCACCACACATCAGATTATCTCCGATGAAATCAACCTGTTTTGATATTTTTCCTTTTTCCCAAATATCATCTTGATCAGAAATAGCAATGTAATCACCTGTAGCACGTTTCAAAGCTGAGAAAAAATTGCCATTGATACCATGGTTCCCTTCGTTCCTAAACACTTTAATCAGAGGTTCCTTTTGGGCATAATCTTCCAGTATCTCCCAAGTGCCATCAGTGGAACCATCATCTTGTACTATGATTTCATACAAAGGATAATCCTGCAGTAGGATAGAATCCAACTGCTCGGGAAGATATTTGGCACCATTATAGGTGCACATCACGATGGACACACTGGGTTTCAGCATATTTACCTAAGAAATCACCCTCCTCGTCCTTTTGTTGCGGGAAAGACGAGAAGGGTGAACATATCAGCCTAAGCTGTAGTCGACAACACAATTAATCTTTTTATTTTTTGCATTGCAAAGATAATGTAAAAGCTCAATGTGTGCCACAAAATTTAGTTCACATTTGGTTCACAGTTTTAACTGATTGTATATCAATTGATTTAAATGATCTGTGAACAATTTATTCACCCTTGTCAAAACATCCCTATCCATGTGTCAAACTGTTCCGCTGTACCCTCCTCACCTGTGATTTTCTTATACAAACGGGCACGGGAAACTGTAATGGCTTGCTTGGTTCGATTCACCAGATAGGCTATATCTGTAATAGATACATTCACCTTGACCAACATACTGATGCGAAGTTCAATCTCTGAAAGTCGGGGTACCTTCTCATAGAGTGTCGGTATCAATTTCGGATATTGTTCTGAAATATAGTTCTGCAAATCCTGCCAATCTTCTTCTGTAGCCCTCAATTCCTCAGCCCGTGCACAATGAAACAAACGAGAAAGCTCCAGTTGTTTGGCCTTCTTCTGATTGCTTTCTTCAAAAAGTTGGGCATTCCGATAATGAGCTTCCTGCATCACTCGTTTCCGACGTTCCTTCTGGACAGCCATTTTTTGCCTTCTGCGCATATAAAAATAGAGCATAACCAGACTGAACAGAAGAAGCAGACAAAGCAACAGTAAAAACTCCACTTGAACCCGGCTCAAGGTATTAGCCCATGTCAGGTTCTGAACTTGATCCTGCAGGCTCTTTACCAGACTTAAGGTATCAGGAACCTCCAGAATTTCCGATTGGAGTAAAATAATGGTATTCATCCGACAGTCTACTTATTTTCATTCATAATGCTCCGGCCTAAAGCTGCCATCAGTAGAATCACCAAGGTCGCTAACGCTATCCAAGCTATAGTTTCTGTTACCTTGATGCTGGAAGGAGAGAAAGTCATCTCCAAATGATGCTTTCCAGCTGGAACTTGAACAGCACGCAGTACATAGTTGGCACGGCCTATTTCCACTTTCTCACCATCCAATGTAGCTGTCCACCCAGGATAGTAAATTTCAGAGAAGACCACCACTCCTCCCTTGGCAGAATTCAGCTCATATTTTAAAGCATTGGGTTCATAAGCCAGCAAACTCACCTGAGCAGTGGAATCGGCACTGGCTTTTGACTCATCACCTAAGACAGATTTAAACTTCTGGTCAACTATAGCAACTTCCCTTGGATTGAACTTGCTTAAGCCATCAAGTTCTTCATTCGCATTCTGAACATACTGGAGCTTTTTCACAAACCATGCATTACCATAGGCATTCGGATTCTGAACAGGAATAGTGCTGTTATCCTGACCCGGTAAAATCAGGTATCTAGTATTTAGCATATTAAGAACAGGAGCCAAAGAATCACTGACCTGAGTCATATCACCTTGCGCCTGATAAATGGCCTGATAAAAATCGGTCATTTCCTTTGAGATATGTGCATCAATCAGTTCCTGATAACGACGCAACTTAGCTGCATGATAGCCACCGATGCTCTTATGCCAATAGGACGTATTATTCTCATTGAAAGTACTACCCGTATAATTCAACACTCTGTAATCCAAAGACGGATCCTTGAGAATAAGTTTGTCTGCCTCTGTCTGTGCAAAGGTTTCTGTCTGATTGCTTTTAGGAACAAACATCTCATCATTCAAGTAGCGCTTGTCCACAGTCCACATATCCACCAGACAGATGGCAATCAAGGCTCCAGCCAAGACTGGTTGCTTAATCTTATTCATGCCATACAGCACCAAGGCTACAAAGCCTAGAACTATAACAAACAAACTACGCCAAGCATCAGCTGTAAAAACAGCCTGACGCATTTCAGTTATATTATTTATTAAGGATGACTGCATGGAAGAATCTACCCCATTCTTGATAGCCTCCATCTCACTAAGAGATAGGAAACGATCGAAGAACAAGCCTGGCGCTACAGCAAACACAAGGGTGATAGCACCTACTATACCAAAGGAAATGAACAACTGTTTCCCATATTTCTGGAATCCATCTTCAGAACAAAGTTCTTTCAAACCAAGCAATGCCAGCAAAGGAATAGTAAATTCTGCCACTACCAAAGCCGATGAAACCGCACGAAATTTTGAATACATCGGAATATAATCGATGCAGAAATCTGTGAATGGCATGAAATTTTTACCCCAAGCAAAAAGAAAAGACAATAAAGTTGCAGCTAAAAGAGCCCATTTCATCGGTCCCTTGACGATAAGAGCACCTAAAAGGAATAAAGCTACAACCAATGCCCCAGCATAAACTGGACCTGAGGTTCCCGGCTGGTCGCCCCAGTATTGAGGAAACTGCTGATAAACCTGGAAATAATCAGGATTGGCATGCTTCATCGCTGTTTCATCTTGAGAAAGTGAAAGGAAATAATTGCCCCGATTAGAGGCTCCACCTTTCACGTTAGGTACCAGAAGTGACCATGTCTCGCCTATACCATAGCTCCATTGGGTGATGTAATCACGATCCAGACCACTGTTTGTCTGATTAGGTGTTTCCTCTTTTACCAGCTCACTCTTTCCACGCATGGTCTCCTTGCTATATTCATAGGTGTGATACAAGTTCGAGATATTCACACAGACACCCAGAATACCTGCAACCACCAGGACCAAAGTTGATTTACAGAATGCCAAAACCTTCTTTTCCTTGATAGCCATGACTAGATAGCCTATAGCCATAATAGCCATGCAAAACAAGAAATAATAACTCATCTGAACATGGTTAGCCTTCACTTGCATAGCCACGAACAGAGCTGTCACAGCACCACCTGTCAGATACTTTCCTCTATAACAAAGGACCATACCTGCAATGGTAGGAGGAATATATGCCAAGGCCATCACTTTCCAAATATGTCCGGCTGCTATAATGATGAAGAAATAACTGGAAAAAGCCCACACTATGGCTCCCAAGGCAGCCATCCATACCTTGAAGTCAAAGGCACGCAGCAAAATATAAAATCCTAGTAGCAAGGCAAATACATACCATACGTAGGTAGGCAAATACAAATGATAAATATTGACAAGCTGGCTGAAAGTATCCGAAGAATCATAGCTCGGAGCAATCTGATAGGTCGGCATACCTCCAAAAAGGGCATTAGTCCAACGTGTATGCTCGCCTGTCCTAGCCTCATATTCCGTTAATTCCTGACTAGCGCCCAAGCCTGCCAGAGAGTCATGCTGATTAAGGATGCGACCTTCACCTACAGCAGGAAGGAAATAGGCCACAGAAATAGCAACAAATGCTAAAAGGGCCAATATATCAGGCAGAAATTTCTTCAATATCTTCATTTTAAATTTTTAGTTTTGTCCACTTTGTGCCGCAAAGATAGCACAAACCAAAATAAAGACAAAATTATACAGAAGGTAAACCCACGAAATGTTGGTTTATTCCTTAAAAATCTCTATCTTTGTACCCATAATAAATTAGCGTACAAAGTCATTATGAAGATTGGAATCATCACAGCATTGAGCATGGAAAAGGAGCAGATTGTGGGGCTCCTTGAGGAAAAGCAGGAGATTCAAGAAGGGAACTACGACTATGTAGTTGGCTCCTTGAACGGTAACGAACTGGTTATCATGGAAAGTGGTATCGGCAAGGTTAACGCAGCCATCGGAACGCTGGAAATGATCAAGACACATAACCCTGACTGTATCATCAGTACGGGTGTTGCAGGAGGTATCGATCCTGAACTTAGCGTCATGGATGTTGTCGTAAGCAAAAACATTGTTTATCACGATGTCTACTGCGGAGAGGGCAATGCGTTCGGTCAAGTTCAAGGCCTTCCTCTATACTTTAAAGGTAACGAGACGCTTTATGAGTGTGCCTTGGAACTGGATACAGAAACTAACATTTTAGGTGGACTTATCTGTACTGGAGACAAGTTTATCACCGATCCTGGCACCTTGTACAACATCAAGGAAGACTGGCCAAACGGTCTGGCTGTTGATATGGAATCTGCTGCCATTGCACAGACCTGTTTCTTATATGACATTCCATTCCTCAGTTTCCGTATCATCAGTGACACTCCGGGTGTAGATCAACACTGGGAGCAGTACAGCAACTTCTGGGAAACCATGGCTCAACGTTCTTTCGGAGTTACCAAGACATTCCTAGAGTCTTTGCCAAACAGCTTATAAATTAAAGATGAAAAACACTACATCATGGATGATGAACTAATACCTGCAGACGAAAGCCAAACCCAAGAACATTCTGGATATCAACCTTCCGAACATGAGGGAGGAAAGAAGTACCAGTTGACTGGCATGTACCAAAACTGGTTTCTTGACTATGCCTCTTACGTTATTCTAGAACGTGCCGTTCCTCATATTCAGGATGGTCTGAAGCCTGTACAGCGACGTATCCTACATTCCATGAAGCGCATGGATGACGGTCGTTACAATAAGGTTGCCAACATAGTAGGACATACCATGCAATTTCACCCTCATGGTGATGCCTCCATCAAGGATGCTTTAGTGCAGCTAGGTCAAAAGGACCTTTTGATTGACTGCCAGGGCAACTGGGGTAACATCCTTACGGGAGATGATGCTGCAGCTGGACGATATATTGAGGCACGGTTGTCCAAATTTGCCCTAGATGTAGTGTTCAATCCGAAGACCACAGAATGGAAACTGAGCTACGACGGCCGTAACAATGAACCTATTGCACTTCCTGTAAAGTTCCCTTTACTGTTAGCACAGGGAGCCAATGGCATCGCTGTTGGTCTGTCTTCCAGAATTCTGCCTCACAACCTAAATGAAATCTGTGACGCTGCAATCGCATATCTCCACAATGAGCCATTCCAGCTCTACCCAGATTTTCAGACTGGCGGAAGCATCGATGTAAGTCGCTATAATGACGGTGAGCGTGGTGGTACTGTCAGGGTAAGGGCTAAAATTAACAAGGTGGACAACAAGACACTTTGCATCACAGAAATTCCATTCGGTGAAACTACCACTACAGTTATAGATTCCATCCTCAAAGCGGTGGAAAAAGGCAAAATTAAAGTACGTAAAGTCGATGATAACACGGCAGCTCAGGTGGAGATTCTAGTCCATCTGTCTCCTGGTGTGTCTTCCGACAAGACCCTCGATGCCTTATATGCCTTCACCAATTGTGAAGTCAGCATTTCTCCTAACTGCTGCGTGATTGATGACCAAAAACCACAGTTCCTCACGATAAGTGATGTGCTGCGAAAATCGACCGACAATACGCTGAATCTCTTGAAGAAGGAACTGGAAATCCGGAAAGGAGAATTGCTTGAGGCACTTCACTATGCCTCTCTGGAGAAAATCTTCATTGAAGAACGAATCTATAAAGACCGCAAGTTTGAGAATGCAGAAGACATGGATGCTGCATGTGCACACATTGATGACCGTCTGACTCCATACTATCCCCAATTTATCCGTGAGGTAACCAAGGAGGATATCTTGAAACTGATGGAAATCAAGATGCAACGCATCCTGAAATTCAACAAGGAAAAAGCGGATGAGAACATCGCCCGGATGAAAGCTGAGATAGAGGAGATTGACTATGATTTGGCTCACATGGTCGACGTTACCACCAGATGGTTCAAGTCGCTGAAAGACCGTTATGGCAAAAATCATCCTCGTCTTACTGAAATCCGCAACTTTGATACCATCGTTGCTGCCAAAGTGGCTGAAGCCAATGAGAAACTTTATATTAACCGGGAAGAAGGATTCATCGGTACGTCTTTGAAGAAGGATGAGTTTGTGGCCAACTGTTCCGATATCGACGATGTCATCATTTTCTATAAAGATGGTAAATATAAAGTCATCCGAGTGGCTGATAAAGTTTTCGTCGGGAAAAACATCTTGTATCTCAATATCTTCAAGAAAAACGATACCCGAACCATCTACAATGCAGTCTATCGGGATGGTAAAGGGGGAAATTACTACATGAAGCGTTTCGCTGTCACTGGAGTATCCCGTGACAAGGTCTATGACCTCACACAAGGCACACCAAACAGTAAGGTTTCCTATTTCACAGCTAACCAAAACGGAGAGGCTGAAATCATCAAGATAACCCTCAAGCCTACCTCCAAGACCAAGAAACTGCTATTCGATCGCGATTTCAAGGACATCGCCATCAAGGGTCGTCAGGCTATGGGTAACCTGCTGACTAAGTTCGATGTTGTCCGTATCGTCCTAAAGCAGCATGGTTCTTCTACTCTTGGTGGACGTCAGGTATGGTTTGACCCAGACATCCTGCGTCTAAACTATGACGGTAGAGGTAAATTGCTAGGGGAGTTCCAAAGCGAGGACAAAATTCTGGTAGTGGAAAACAACGGAGATTTCTATACCACAAACTTCGATGTGAACAACCACTATGAGCCAGGTATGCTCGTCATTGAAAAATACGACTCATCCAAAGTTTGGACAGCCGTGCTGTTTGACCAAGACCAGAATGGCTACCCTTACTTGAAACGTTTCACGATGGATGCCAATGCCCGCAAACAAAGTTTTATGGGTGAGAATAAGGCGAACAAACTGCTCATCCTTACTTGTCAGGCTTATCCTCGGTTACTAGTGACCTTTGGTGGTGCTGACCATTTCAGGGAACCTCTGGAAATCGATGCAGAGCAATTCATCACGGTGAAGAGTGCAAAGGCAAGAGGAAAGCGTATTAGCACATGGGAAATAGACCGCATAGAAGAATTGGAGCCTACCCGTTTCCCACAGGAAAAGGTTGAAGAGGAAACTCCAGAAATCGAGGAGGTAATCACTGAAGATCCTGATGAAGGAAAAAGTGATCAGGACATCCGCGATGAGCTCACGGGCCAGTTGTCTCTTTTCTAACTAGGAATTTATGCGCATCTCCAAGTTTATTCTAAGCTTAACAGTTCTTTTCCTACCACTGGGGGTAGAGAAGCTGTATGCTCAAGAATATGCTGATGTGCCACACAACCGCTATACTAGCCATGGACTAACCTTTGGCGTAGGTCTAAGCAATGTATTCGACTCCTATCTTTCACCACTGGAATACACAGGAATGGAAATCAGAGTCCAGCGGGAAACCTTCAGGCAAACCACATTCTCCGATGGTCGGGTCTATGTACAGACTTTGCTGAATGCACATGCCTCAGCCACAGAGAACAAGGCAGGGAATGCCAACATGTATGAAGGGCTTCTTAGCTGGGACCTTGGATACTTCTACAAATTCGGGCTAAACGACAGGCTCAGCATACTGACTGGTCCTGCATTGGACCTCAATGGAGGTGTCATCTACAACGAGCGAAATTCTAACAATCCGGCTCAAGCGAAAGTATCCGTAAATCTGGCTGCCAGCGCTATGCTGCTATACCGTTTCCACTGGTTGCACAAGGATTTTCTGCTCCGCTATCAGGCTACCATTCCTTTCCTAGGAGCCATGTTCACTCCTGAATACGGAGAGTCATACTACGAAATCTTTGAACTGAAAGACTCTGGACGGCATCTGGTGATGACCACACCATTCAGTGCTCCTTCTTTACGACAAACCCTATCTCTGGATTTTCCTGTAAGACAGACGCTCATAAGAGTCAGCTACGTCGGTGATTTCCAGCAAAGCAAGTTAAACAGTTTGAAGAGCCATGTCTGGAGCCACGCCCTCCTGATTGGCTTCGTCAAGAACTTCCAGCTGATAAAACCTGGAGACGCAGATTTCAAAAAAACACCACTCCAACCTTAACGCTATGAAAACCATACGCCTCTTGTTTTTCTGCCTTTTAGGACTGACTGGACTGCTCGCCTCCTGTGTGCGAGGAGATGACTACGACAATGATGCCGAAGGTAACTTCAAAGCTCTTTGGACTATTATCGATGAACATTACTGCTTCTTCGACTACAAGGCGAAGACCATCGGGCTGGACTGGAATCAGGTGTATACCACCTACCACAATCGGCTCTCCGAAGACATGAACAGCATGCAGTTGTTTGAAGTACTCGGTGAAATGCTTTCCGAACTACAGGACGGACACGTGAACCTCTATGCCAGCCACGACATTGCACGAAATTGGAGCTGGTATGAAGACTTCCCTGCCAATTTCAACGACAGCGTGCATGAGCTCTATCTCGGCACCGACTATAAAATAGCCTCTGGACTTCAGTATAAAATTCTGGACGACAATATCGGTTATATCTACTGCCCCAGCTTCAACAGTGGATTAGGAGAAGGAAACATCTCCCAGGTACTTCAAGATTTCGCAGAATGTACTGGTATAATTATCGATGTACGTGGAAACAGCGGAGGAGAACTGGTCAAGGCGGAAAGGTTGGCCTCTCATTTTACCAATGAAAGAATCCTGGTTGGTTACATGAGCCACAAGACCGGAACTGGGCACAATGATTTCTCTGGCCTTCAAGAAATATGGCTAGAACCAAGTGATGGCATCCGTTGGCAGAAAAAAGCCGTGGTGCTCACTAATCGACGCTGCTACAGTGCCACCAACGACTTTGTGAAAGACATGAAAGAATGCCCGAAAGTAACCGTGATTGGAGACCAGACTGGCGGTGGAAGTGGAATGCCGTTCAGCAGTGAACTGCCCAATGGTTGGAGTGTCCGTTTCTCTGCCTGCCCTATCTATGACGTCGGTAAGAACCATACAGAATTTGGCATTCTGCCTGATATTAACGTCAGTATGAAAATAGAGGATATACTGAAGAACAAGGATACCTTAATTGAATTTGCTCGGGATTTCTTGAAGAATTAAGAACATTTTTTTGGCGGACAAAAAAAAATCCTTACCTTTGTACCCGCTATCTCAAAAGCACCCTGCGCTTGTGGTGAAATTGGTAGACACGCTAGACTTAGGATCTAGTGCTTCGCGGCGTGTAGGTTCGAGTCCTATCAGGCGCACGAAAGAGGAGAATTCCAATGAGTTCTCCTCTTTTTTATAGTCCAAATTCCTCATTTTACCTTCAATTTGAACACATGGGTGCCAGCTTTCAGTTTCTTCTGGTATTCTCCCTGCACATTGGATGGAAGAGTCAGGCTGGCAGTGCTGTTTGCAGGGACGGTCACCGTGTAAGTTACCACATTTCCCTTGAACTGCCACTTGGAAACAATCTCACCTTGAGGTCCCCGGAAACGGCACTCGAACTGACCCATCGTTTTCACAAAGTAAGGCTTCAGGATAATATGCCTATAGCCTGGCTTGACAGGGTCTGGATAGATGCCACCTAGTCCCTTGTAGAAATAGGCCCCTATCTCACCGAACATCATATGATTATTGGAGTCGTCCCTAGCTGCATCTAGATCCCAGTTCTCCAACAGGGTAGTATGTCCATTTACCATCCACCATCCCCAAGATGGGTAAGTGTCCTGTACGGCAACCCTGTAAGCTGTTTCCTGGTATCCGTTCATGCACAAGGCATTCAGCAGGGCCTTGCTGCCCAGCACGCCCACATCCAAGTGATAGTTGTTTTCCACCACTTTCCGGTTCAGGTTCAAAGCCACCTTTTCCACGCATTCATCCGGTACCAATCCCCAGTGCAAGGGAACACTCAATTCTGTCTGACTGCCGCTGGCATAGATACCCTTCTCCCTATCCAGATATTTATCGTTCACAGCCTTACGAATACGCTCTGCCAAGTCGGCATAATAGGCATAGTCGTCCAGCTTATCCAATAGACGGGCTGCATCGCGTAGGATACAGGCATCCTTGTAGAAATAGCAAGAGTTCGTCAGTTTCTTGTCCGATAGTGTCTTCACCGGAATCCAGTCGCCACGGCCCCAATTAGTAATGAGTCCGTCACTCGTGCGCTCCACATAGTCCACATAGCGTTTGATGTTCTCATAGTTATCAGCCAGTGGTTTCAGGTCCCCATAGAACAGGTAAAGGTTCCACGGAATGATGGCGATGGTACTGGTCCAGTCCAAACCACAGTCCATGCTGTATCCCCATCCGCTAGTCGGGATAATGTCTGGGAGCATACCATTGGGTTGTTGCTCGTCCCGGTGGTCGGTCAGCCACTTCTCATAAACCGTGATTCCATCGAAGTTGTATAGCGCTGTCTCTATGGCCAGATGGCCGTCTCCGGTCCATCCGTTCTTTTCTCGTTGCGGACAATCGGTGGGGTAGCCCATGAGATTAGAGAGATAAGAATTGTCGGTGGCAAAGCAGAGCTGGTTCACCAGTTTGCTGGCTGAGCTGATGTATCCCACCTTCTCCACATCGCTATGCACGAAATACGCAGTGATGCTCTCCTTGCTCAATTCCAACGGCTGGTCGGAAACTACCTCCACATATTGGAACCCCTTATAGCTGAACGGAGCCATGAACTCGTCTTCCTCCCCATCCAGATAGAGAATATCAGTCTGGAAAGGTTCCTTCTCTTTGTCACCAGTGTAATAGACATCCACATTGCTCTGGTCCACATGCCCGTCGGCATACAGTCGTTCCCCATGGACCAATTTAACTTTCGTGCCAGCCTTTCCCTTCAGTTTCACACGAGTCACCCCTGCCATGTTCCTGCCGAAGTCAAACACATAGTTTGTATCACTGAATTTCTTCAAGTTTACAGTGTGTATAGCCTCCACCCTACGGATAGGCACGGCCTGCTGGGCAGTGATGTTTCCGGAAGGAGCCTTCCGGTAACCCACCCCATTCCACTTGCTATCGTCGAAGTCCACCGTGTTCCAGTCCTTCTGTTCCAGCCGGAAGTCATAGTGCTCACCGGTATAGATATTCGTATAGATAAGCGGACCACCTGATGTTTTCCAGCTCAGATCCGTAGGGATGACCTCCGTGGTGCCGTCAGTGTAGGTCACCCTAACATCCATGCAAAAGGTAGGACGATTACGCCAAGGTGCCCTCTCAAAGTTCCACACAGCTAGGGCCTGATGGTTGTACCATCCATTTCCCAGCAGAACCCCCAGCACATTCTTCCCCTGCTGCAACTGGGACGTGATGTCGTAGGTCACATACAGGTTACGTTTGTCATAATTGGTGTACAAAGGGTCCAACCAGTGGTCTCCTACACGCTGTCCGTTCACATACAGTTCATATAGGCCTCCCACAGCGATGTAGGCTCTAGCAGTCTTAACTTTCTTTCCTAGTTCGAAAGACTTACGGAAGTAAGGAGCCGGACGCTTGTCGATGTCTTCCCCATCGCTTATCCAGGAACCTTGCCAGTTCGTCATGCTCATGTGTCCGGTCTCGAAGGATGCCACAGAGCTCTGCACTCCCTCTCCGTTCATATCGCCAACCAGCACTCTCCAGAAATATCGCGTATAAGGCTTCAAGGGGGCACCTCTGTATCGGAACAAGGTGGAGCCATCCTTCACCTTCCCCGTGTTCCACACCTTGGCTTCCCCGTTCAGTACAGCCAGGGAGTCTGTCCCCACCCATACTTGGTAGAAAGTCTGACGAGCTCCCATCCTGTCATCCTGCATCTGCCAGGTGAGCCTGGGATGAGGGTTGTCCAGTCCCAGCGGACTCACCAAATAATCCGTTCTCAACTGCGTAATGGAGCAGGTCTGTCCCATTGCCACAATCGTATAGCATACTGCAGCAATCAGCAGGATGCACTTCTGTATTCCGTTTCTCATAGCCTCTTTTTTCATAAATAGACCCGAATACCACAAAGATAGGCAAATTTCAGCTATTCTGACAAATCGGAACATACTTTCTTCACTCGTTTGCAGATTTCTTTGTACCTTTGGTCAACCTATAGAATTCTAAACCATATCTGAGATGAAAACATTGAACATTATTTTAGTTGCATTCGGTCTGATTCCCCTGGTGGCCTACGGACAGGAAACCGATAGCCGGTTCATGCAGGGGTTCACGGAGAACTTCAGCACCTCGGAACCGCAGTACTTTAATATGGACGGCTCTAAGATTCGCTACTACAGCGGTGTACATTCCCTTATCGAGGAAAACACTGACGTGATGCTCATGAGCATCCAACCCACTGATCCTTGGGGTGCAGGCAGAGGTCCGCAGATTACCTCTCCCCAGATGACCCACTTCGGCCGTTACTCTGCCCGTATCCGGGTGGCCGACGTCAAAGAGGCACAGCCTAATATCGGCGTGGTGACTGGTTACTTCACCTATCGGTTCACGAAAGGTTACGGCTTGAGCGAAATCGACTTTGAATGGCTGATGGCAGACCCCACGATTATCTACGTAGGCACCTGGACTAGTGCTCCCGACGATGGAAGGAAACTCCAGCGAGTGGGACGAACCATCAACCTGGCCAAGGGTGAGATTCTCTACACCAACTACAGGTCATACCACGACGGTAAAGATTTCCAGAGTATCAACCACTACTTCGACGAATCCGACGATGCTGCAAACACCCCACGGACCATTCCTGCCATTGCGGACTACGATGCCTCCAAACGATTCTATGTCTACGGCTTCGACTGGTACCCGAACCGTCTTACCTGGTGGATGGAACATCCGGAAACCGGAGAGAAAATCATCCTGTGGGACTATCAGGGAACCACACCTCATTTCAGCGGCATTCCACAGTCTCCCACTACCCACATGCTGAATTTCTGGCATACCAACAACTGGCCGGTGGATACCAACCCTAACTCCATCGAGGCACCGAAGTATCCTTATACGATGGAAGTAGACTGGATGAAATACGAACCCTTCGACGACCTGAATGCCGCATGGAGGGCAGAAAATAAATTTTAAGAGAACTATCTAAATTATTTTTTGTACCTTTGTTCTGTAAATGGTTCTGCCGAAGACAGGAGGGGCCCCATGTTGTAAAGGAAAAGTGTAAAAACACTTTACAATTCTGTAAAGGACCTTTACACCCTAAAAGCCTATCTAAAGACGGAAACGGCTGGGAACCAGCACTCTAGGGAGCATGGCACACCTATTGTCCTTCTCTAGGCAAAAAACAGAATATAATATATGGCTTCAAAAATAGGAAAGATACTGATAGTGGACGACAACGCCGGTATCCGTAAGGCGCTGGAAATCCTCTTGCCCCTGTATTTTGCAGAGGTAAAAACCATTCCGTCACCTGCCACCCTCATCAGGGCACTTGAACAGTTCCGCCCAGATGTAGTGCTGCTGGACATGAATTTCAACACCTCCATCAATACCGGCAACGAGGGTCTGTACTGGACCTCCGAACTGAAGAAGATGGCTCCCGATGTGGAAGTGGTGCTGTTCACAGCCTATGCCGATATCCAGTTGGCAGTGGAAGGCATGAAACGGGGTGCCTTCGACTTCATTGTCAAACCGTGGGACAACAGCAAATTAGTGGAGGTGCTGAGTTCTGCACGCGATAAGGCCCGGAAGGCCCTGCACCGAGATACCCATCCGAAATCGGGTTCCCCGGCTGCATCCCCTTCTGCTACCCCCATGTTCTGGGGTAACAGTCCTTCCATGAAGGTCATCCAGAAGACAATCACCAAGATTGCTCCTACCGATGCTACCGTACTTATCACAGGTGAGAACGGAACCGGAAAGGATGTGCTGGCACAGGAAATTCATGCGCACAGTCTGCGGAGCGACAGACCAATGGTGGCTGTGGATGCCGGAGCCATCACAGAGACACTATTTGAAAGTGAACTCTTCGGTCATGTGAAAGGTGCCTTCACCGATGCCCATGCCGACCATGCCGGCAAATTCGAGCAGGCTGATGGCAGCACGCTCTTCCTGGATGAGATAGGGAATATCCCCCTCCACCTGCAGGCAAAGCTACTCCGTGCCATCCAGAACCGTAGCATCGTACGAGTGGGTGGAACAGAGGCTAAACCTGTGAACATCCGTCTCATCTGTGCCACGAACATGGACTTGGATTCACTGGTAAGGGAAGGGCGTTTCCGGGAGGACCTCTACTACCGCATCAACACCGTGCACATTGCACTCCCACCACTCCGGGAACGCCGGGAAGACATCGTTCCCCTGGCTCAGATGTTCCTGTCCCGATATGCGGAAAAGTACCACCGACCTCTTACCGGGTTTGATGAACCGGCTGCAGAGATGCTCCGCAATTACCGTTGGAGCGGAAACATCAGGGAGCTGTTGAACTGCATTGAGAAAGCGGTCATCCTTTCCGAGGGAACCATCCTGACCAGCAAGGACATCCAGCTGGACCAGAGCACTGCATCTCGTACTGCCAGCACCCCTACCATCAAGGCCATCAGCGAGGCCGATGAGGAACGAATCGTGAGGGATGCCATGACACGGACGGGAGGCAATATATCGGCTGCAGCCAAGATGCTGGGTGTGAGCCGACCCACACTCTATGCAAAACTGAAAAAATACGGCCTATGACTTTTACCTTATGGCAACTGATAGGAACAGCAATCATCGTCGCAGTCGTAGTGGCGGTGATTGCTGTTGTCCATACACGCCGTAAGGATATCCGGAAAGTAGCCTACATGATGGATGCGCTAGAGGACGGGGAACTCAACTTCCGTTTCCAGGACAAGAACAAGTTCAACCGCACCCTGAACCGTATCCGAACCATCTTCGAGAAACAGCGTCAAGCGCATGAGCAAGACTCCTGGACCAAGCTTATCCGGGTGCTTACCCATGAAATCATGAACACCGTGGCTCCCATCTCCTCGCTGAGCGATGCCCTGGCCAAGTCCATGGACGAGAATGGACACAGCGAACTGGACGTGAAGGAAGGACTGGAAACCATCTCCGACAGTTCCAAGAACCTCATCGACTTTGTGCAGACCTACCGTCAGCTCAGTGGTGTAGCCAGACCTATAAAGAAGGCACTCGTCCTGCAAGACCTGATGAACCAGGTCATCTCCCTGAACAGCGAATTTGTGTCGTCCAGTGGAGCGATCTGCACCTATCACCCTCTGGAGCCAGACCTGATGATCTATGCCGATGAAGGACAGATTTCTCAGATTTTCATCAACCTTATCAAGAATGCGGTACAGGCAGAGGCCAAACAAATCCGCATCACAGCCAAGCTGGGAGCTGATGATGAGGTCATCATTCAGGTAGCCAACGACGGCAAGCCTATCCCAGTGAGCAGCCAGGAGCAAATCTTTATCCCATTCTACACCACCAAGAAGGAAGGCTCCGGCATCGGACTGAGTATCTCCCGACAAATTATGCGCAACCACAACGGAAGCATCGAGCTCCTCCAGAGCAATGCTGCCCAAACCATCTTTGAACTGCGGTTCCGATAACCCCTGTAACTTGTAAAGAAAGTGTAAAAGGTGTAAAGTGCTTTACAACATTTTACACCTTTTACATTTTTCCAAATCATTATCATTCAGCATTTTACGAGTTTGGCACGGGAAATGCTTCCACTTTGGCATAATGACAAATAAAAAATCAGACTATGATAAAAAAGTTTTTCATAACTGCCCTATTCGCTACTGCCGGAAGCCTGGCTTATGGCACACAGCAGGCCGACTCTCTGGGGAAAATCATGACCTTGAAAGAGTGCATGGCCTACGCCATCTCCAACTCCACCAAGATGCGAATTCAGAAGGCAGCCATCGGTGATGCACAAATAGCCCGACGCGATGCAGCTCTGGCACTATTCACCCCTACCATCTCCGGACAGACCTATGCCTACTACAATTTCGGACGTAGCATCGACCCGCAGACCAATACCTATTTTAATACCACGTCGTTCCACAACAACTACGGTGTGAGCGTGGGATATGATTTGTTCGACGGCTTCCAGGCTGTGAACAACTACAAAATTTCCCGAACCGGCATGCAGATAGCCCGTTCCCAGCAAGACCAGGTGGAAGCCGACATCTGCCTAGCTGTCATGGAGGCGTATTACAATGTGGTGTACTACAAGCGACTGGCTGATGTGTACCAAGAGCAGGTGGAAGCTGCTGAACAGTCGCTCCTGAAAGCTCGCCGACAGGAAGAACTGGGACAGAAAGGTCATGCCGATGTCATCCAGATGGAGGCAGACCTGGCCGACCGGAAATACGATTTCACCAACACCCACAACATGTACCTAGATCAGAAGATGGTTCTCACGGACCTGATGTTCTGGCCGGAAGACGAAGTACTGGAGATTTCCACCAATCTAGAGGAACTTTCCACCTCTGCCTCACAGCTGGACGATACCATGCTGGAAGAAAAGGGTATGGATGCACAGAGTGTAGTGGACTATGCCCTCACACACAACCCCAACGTGAAGATTGCCCAGTGGCAGGAGCAGAACGCACGAAGGGAACTGAACACAGCCAAATGGCAACTGCTGCCTTCCATCGGTATCTATGCCGGTTGGAGCACCAGCTACTATACATACCAAGGCGCAGAGACCGCTTCCTTCGGAGACCAGTTCCGGAACAACCGGGGTGAATATGTGGAAGTGAGCCTCTCCATCCCCCTCTGGGACCGTCTGAGCCGTCACTCCAAGATTTCCAAGAAAAAGCATGCCTACCAGAAAGCCTCAGCCGAGCTGGAGCAGAAACGTAGGGATATTGAGTCGGAAGTACGCAGAGCCATCCAGGATAGAGACGGAAGTGCCACCGCCTACCTGCAGGCACAGCAGAAGGCAGAGGTGCAGGCCGAAGCCTATGAGCTGAACCGGAAGAAACTGGAGCAAGGACTCATCTCCCCACTAGAGTTCCAAACAGCCAACAACAATTACCTGAAGGCACAGGCCGATGAGATGAACTCCCTCTTCAAGTACCTCATCAAGCGGGCAGTAGTGAGATATTATAATGGTGTAGAATATATAGAACAATAAAGATATGGATAAGACTATCGAAAAGGTAACAGGCTGGAAGGTGGCATTCACCAAGAAGGCACTTCCTTACTGGTTGGGCGCACTGCTCCTGGCATTCATCATTTACCTGATTGCCAGACCAAACAACAAGACACTGCGAGTAGAGAAGGATTCCGTAACAGTCTCTGCAGCACAAAAAGGAGAATTCAATGACTATATCCGCATCAGCGGACGTGTACAACCCATGACTACCATTCAACTCAGTCCGCAGGAAGGTGGAATCGTGGAGAAAATCCTCATCGAGGAGGGTTCCAAGGTGAACGCAGGAGATGCTATCCTGGTGCTCTCCAACGATAATCTGGACCTTCAGATCCTGAACTCTGAGGCCGAACTGGCAGAAAAGGAAAATATCCTCCGAAACACGCAGATTCAGATGGAGCAGCAGAAGCTGGACATCCGTCAGAACGAGCTGGAGTACGGTACCCAGGTGGATCGTATGCGCAGAGCCTACGAACAGCAGAAGGCACTCTACAATGATAAGCTGATAGCCAAGGAGGACTACCTGAAAGCACAGGAGGACTACCGACTGGCACAGCAGAAACATGAGCTCATCCGTCAGCGGTCCAAGCAGGACAGCCTCTACCGGGGCACCCAAATTGACCGTATGGAAGAGAGCCTGGAGAACATGGTGCTGAATATGCAGATGATTCGCCGCAGGAAGGAGAACCTCATCGTGAAGGCCCCTATCGACGGAGAGCTAGGTCTGTTGGATGTGGTACTGGGACAGTCCATTGCCAGCGGAACCAAGATTGGACAGATCAACTCTGTGGGCAACTACAAGGTGGAGGCTCAGATTGACGAGCACTACATCGACCGTGTCATTGCAGGACTGGAGGCCACCTTTGAGCGTCAGGGAGACACCTTCTCCACCGTCATCCGAAAGGTTTATCCAGAGGTACGCGACGGCAAGTTCAAAGCCGACTTCAAGTTCTCCGGAGAACAGCCGGACAACATCCGCAGCGGTCAGACCTACTACCTGAACCTGCAGCTGGGACAGCCCGAGGAAGCCATCATCATCCCTCGTGGTACCTTCTACCAGAAGACCGGAGGCAAGTGGATCTACGTGATGAGCAAAGACGGCAGCAAAGCCGTGAAGCGTGAAATCCGCATCGGACGCCAGAACCCACAGTACTACGAAGTACTGGAAGGTCTGGAACCGGGAGAGAAAGTCATCACCTCCAGCTATGACACGTATGGAGACAGCGACGTTCTAGTATTTTAAGCCATGAAATTATTCAGAAAGACAGGCGTTTCTACGCTAATTAATATAATAGGTATGAGTGTGGCGTTTGCCGCAGCCATGATCCTGATGGTGCAGGTGCGCTGGGATGTCACCTACGACAAGAACTTCGAGGGGCACAAGCAGGTGTTCCGTTTGGAGAACAACTGGATGGACAATGGATTGTTCAGTACCTTCTTCGCCAGACCGGTTATTGAAGCCATGAAGACAGGTAGCCCGAATATCGAAGCCATAGGCACCCTGTCGAACCAAGGGGATATGGTCTTTTACCGGGAAGACGACAAAGAATCGGCCATAACCGTACCTGCTGCTCTCGTAGATAGCACCATATTCGCTGTCTTCCCCTTTGAATGGGTAGAAGGCTCTGCCAAAGATTTTACAGCCCCAGGGACTGCCGTGCTGAACGAAGCCTTCGCCCAAATGTTCTTCGGTGAAGAAAGTGCCATCGGCAAGACACTCCAGACGGGTACACTCCAGACGGGTGAAAAAGCGACGTCTCGTATCGTAGGAGTATTTAAGAATACACCCCGCAATTACAGCATGCATTTCGGGATTATCTCAAATATCGGGAAAAGCTCTCTGGAGGATTCCAGCGAATGGTCTTACAATGCTTTCGTGAAGCTCAAAGACCCACAGCAGGCTGCAGAGACCCAAACAGCCATGCTGGATGCAATAGGTCCCTATCTGTATGGCGATGAAACCGATAAAGATAAAGTGGAAGTTTACCGCAAGGGGTTCCGTATCACCAACCTGCACGATGCTCACTATGAACGGGATGTAAGGGCCAACATATCCAGCTCCAATAAGGCTATTACCCTCACCTTGACAGCCATTGCGATATTGCTCATTGCGATTGCCATTATCAATTTCATCAACTTTGCCTTTGCTGAAATTCCTTTCCGTATCAAGAACATCAATACCCGTAAGGTGCTGGGTGAAGGAAGAGGTTCACTCATCCGAAGGGAGCTGCTTCATGCAGGACTCCTGGTCTTGGCAGCCTTTGGCTTAGCTTGTGTCATCATGCACGTAGTAGCCGGGACTTCATGGGCTTCCTACGTATCAGACAGCCTGAAAGTACAAGATAACATCGGTATTTTAGTGCTGACGCTGGTGGTAGCCCTCCTTTCAGCCATCGTGGCAGGCATTGCCCCTGCACTCTACTCCACTTCACAACCTCCTGCACTGGTACTGAAAGGATCCTACGGCACGGGAGTCAAAGGCAGAAAACTCCGCAATGCCCTGGTGGCCCTGCAGTTTGTCCTCTCCTTTATCTTTATCCTAACGGCACTTTTCGTAAATGTGCAAACTAAATTTATGACGAAAAAGGACATGGGTTTCAGTCAGGAGCAGATCCTGCAAGTGTGGTGCGGCTACGCTGCCGGTGGTCAGCATGAGGCTTTGAAAAGCAACCTGCTACAGAACCCATCGATTGTGGATGCCACTTTTGCCGACAATGCGATTGTATCCGACGGGAAAATGGGTTGGGGACGCACCGTGGACGGGAAGCAGATTTTCATGGAGGTGCTCCCAGTCACCGATGATTTCCTGAAGTTCTTTGGGCTCCAGATGGCAGACGGACGCGACTTCCAGCCTTCGGACAACCAAAGCGAAACGGGCTGTATGATTGTCAATGAGACATTTACACAAATGTACCCCCAGTTCCACGTGGGCAGCACCACAGGAGGACATGTGGGCGACACCGAAATTGTGGGCATCGTAAAGGACTTCAACTTCAAGAGCCTGCAGCACCCCATGGGTCCACTCGCCCTCTATATCTGGGGAAAGACGCCGTGGAGAAACTTCAGTATGATGTATGTGAAGACTGCTCCAGGAGCCGACTTCAAGGAAGTGTCCGATTACATCAAGAAAGCAGTCTGCACCTTTGACCCTACCCGTGAGCCGGACCAGGTGAACGTGCGCCATCTGGATGAATGGATTGAGAATATGTATAAAAACGAACAATCATTAGGCAAGCTCATCACCATTGCTTCCGTAGTAGCCCTCCTGATAGCCATCATCGGTATCATCGGACTGGTGTTCTTTGAGACACAGTTCCTGAAGAAGGAAATCGCCATAAGGCGTGTGAATGGAGCTTCGGTAGAGAGCATCCTAGGCATGATCAACCAGAAATATCTTCTGCTGGCAGGCATCAGCTTCTTAGTGGCTGCTCCTGTGGCCTATTACATCATGACTACCTGGCGCAGCGGTTTCGCCTATCAGGCACCCGTACCCGTATGGATCTTCCTGGCAGCCCTGTTGCTGGTAGGTGCCATCACCCTGCTGATAGTGACCCTCCAGAGCTGGAGAGCCGCCAATGCCAACCCCGTAAACGCATTAAAGAACGAATAAAATAACAATAAAAAAACAAAATTATGATTACTGTAACTAACCTTTCCAAAATCTTCCGTACGGAAGAAATCGAGACAACCGCACTGAATGGCGTAACCTTTGAAATCAAAGATGGCGAGTTTGTGGCTATCATGGGCCCTTCTGGCTGCGGTAAATCTACCCTGCTGAACATCCTAGGTCTGCTGGACAACCCTACCAGTGGAAGCTATAAACTGTTGGACACCGAAGTGGGCAAGCTTAAGGAGAAAGAACGCACCAAGTTCCGCAAGGGAAACATCGGCTTCGTGTTCCAGAGCTTCAACCTCATCGACGAGCTGAATGTCTATGAGAACATTGAACTTCCACTACGCTACCTGAACATCAGCGCTTCTGAACGCAAGCAGAAGGTTACCGACATCATGAAACGCATGAACATCAGCCACCGTGCACAGCACTTCCCACAGCAGCTCTCCGGAGGTCAGCAGCAGCGTGTAGCCATTGCTCGTGCCGTGGTAGCCGGACCTAAGCTAATCCTGGCCGATGAGCCTACCGGTAACCTGGACTCCAAGAACGGTAAGGAAGTGATGGACCTGCTGAAGGAACTGAACCAGGAAGGTACCACCATCGTCATGGTAACGCACTCTCAGCGTGATGCCGCCTGTGCACAACGCACCATCGACCTCTTCGACGGTCAGATTGTATCCGACGTTAAGAACGAATTGTAATGAAAAGTTATCTAAAGTTCCTGTCCCGAAACAAGCTCTACACCGCCATTGAGGCGGTGGGGCTTGCCGTGAGCCTGGCCTTCGTCATCCTCATAGGCACCTACGTGGTGCAGCAGTATGAGGTGGCACGTGAGTCGCCCCAGTGGGAACGCACCTTTGTACTGGGCAGTGACGACTTCTTGGGCCTTACTTATTGGGACAAGGAAGAAGTGGAAATGAATATCCCTGAAGTAGAGGCTGTGACGCACATGGCCTTCCTGTGGCAACCAGTAATTCAGATTCAGGAAAACCTGGTCAGAGGAACGGGTATGGAGGCCGATGCGGAATTCTTCCAGGTGTTCCCACAGTACCAAATCATAGAAGGAAATATAAAGGATTTTGTAAGTAAGACCGATGTCCTCATCAGTCAGTCGTTGGCAAACCAGATAGCCCAGAACGGTGAAAGCCCGGTGGGTAGTACCATCAAGGTGGATGAAACGGAACGCACCATCAAGGGCGTGTTTGCCGATTTTGAGGATATGTACTTCATGCCTTGTAAGGTCATTACCCACATTTCCAATAGCTGGGCTGCCTCTATGAGCAAGAGTTTCAACAGCATAGGCAACTATTCCACTTGGTTCCGTGTGCGACAGGATGCCAATCTGACTGAAATGCAGGCCAAAGTAAAGGCTCTCCTGCACAAGAACTACGATGAAATCTGGAAGGCAGAACAAGTGGACAAGTGGGGCCCATACCGTATGGACAAGGCCTTCTTCTTTGAAGGAAGTTCCACGGGACTGAACCGTTCTGGAAACAAGCAGATGCTGAACCTCCTTACCGTGGTGGTACTCCTGCTGCTCCTATCGGCCATCTTCAACTATGTGAACCTGAACCTGGCCCTTACTGGAAAGCGTGCCAAGGAGATGGCTACCCGCCGGCTCCTGGGTGCCGATCGAAACGCCATCCTCTGGAAATACATCGTAGAGTCTGTGGTTTTCACAGCCATGTGCTTTATAGCTGCGCTGGTACTGGCCTATCTGCTGGCACCTATGATGAACAACCTGGTATCTACAAGCGACCCAGAACTGGCTGCTGTGGGGTTAGATGATATGGGAGTGAAACTCTCGTTCATGATGACTCCGGGGTATATCCTAGCTTACCTGGCTGTGATTCTGATTTTAGGTATCATCTGCGGACTGCTCCCTGCCTATGTGGCATCACGCTACCAACCCATCGACGTGATTAAGGGATCTTTCCGTCGGAAAAACAAGATGGTGCTGAGCCGTGTCTTCATCGTAGTGCAGAATGTGCTGGCAGTATTCCTCATTGCCATTGCCTTGGTCATGGAGATGCAGATGCAGCACATGCTCTCACGCCCTACCCATGCGGCAGTGGACAACCTCTATTACATAGAATTTGCCACACGGGATTATGACATGACCAAGCTATTCATAGACAAGGTGGAGAAACTTCCATTCGTTAAAAAGGTAGGTCTGGGACGAGGAAGGTCTGGACAAATAAACATGACCATGGGTATGAAAGTGGATGAGGAGCACCATGTGAATATGCCTATCATCTGGTGTGATTCCATCTATTTCCACCTGCTAGGACTGGAGATTCAGGAGGACTTCGGTCATCCCCTTACACATACCATATGGATGAGCGAATCGGCCTTCCGTGCGGCAGGAGTATCGGATACCACCACCGTCTTTCCTCGAAGTATCAACTTCAATGGCATCAAAACAGAGTATATCGGTGGAATCATTCATGATTTCCCCACCAGTGCTGCTTCTTCCGATGAGAACAATCCCAACGGGGGTGTGATCATAGCCAATAGAGAGGAACTCAATACAGTAAACGGCATGCTCATCAGCACTATCGGGGAGGATAAGTCCTATAGCGAGGCCATCCAGAAAGCCTATCGGGAGTTCCGACTGGAAGCCTCAGGTGTAGAGGAACCAGCCTGGCTCTATGGATTCATGAGAGACCTGAATTACCAGGAGCTGGAACCCGAGCGCCGCACATTAAGACTGGTAGAGCTCTTTGCCGTACTCTCCGTGCTGATAGCCCTGCTAGGCCTACTTGCCATGAGCACCTATTTTGCAGATGAGAATACCAAGCAGATAGCCATCCGGAAAGTGTTCGGCTCCGACGTGAACCGGGAAACCTGGCGAAACGTAAAGAACTACATGGTACTCACCGTCATTGCCTGTGCCATAGGTATTCCTTTGGCAGTGTGGGCAGCTCAGCTCTACCTGGAACGCTTTGCCTACCGCATCGAGGGATATGGATGGGTATTTGCCGTAGCCATCCTCATTTCTCTAGCTATCGCCTTTGGCACCGTGCTCTGGCAGACCCTGAAGGCAGCAAAGACGAATCCAGCTGTTGAACTGAAGAAGGAGTGAGAGAAGAGAAAGCCCCGCTTTCTATTCCGAGCGACGATGAAGAAAAGCCCTGTAAGGGCTTAACTGAAGAAGGAGTAAGTATTTTAAATTGTTTATATTTGTAATGAAAAGCTATCTAAAGTTCCTCTCCCGCAATAAGCTCTACACCGCCATTGAGGCGGTGGGGCTCATTGTGAGCCTGGCCTTCGTGATTATCATCGTTTGCTACACGTGGCAGCAGTTTGCCGTGACCCGGGAAGCGAAAGACTACAAACGTCTCTATGCGCTGACCGGTGGGCAGGAGTGGATTTCCGCCTGGCCCGGCGAACTGGCAGTGGTAAAGGATCGTATCCCTGATGTAGAGGCAGCAGGAAGGATCAATATGCATGGTTCGTCGGTCTGGTTCAATGGTGAACAAGTGCAGGGGAATCCTGGTGTCAACGAGATAGATCCAGAGATCTTCGAGTTCCTTCCGCAGACTTTCATTTCCGGGGATGAAAGTGTCTTGCAAGATCGGAACCAGGTAGTCCTGGGCGAATCGTTCGCAAGGAGAATCTCTCCGGATATGGATCCAATGGGAAAGACAATCATTATCGGAAGTGACACATGCGTTATCGGTGGTGTAATCCAGTGGAATGTAAAGTCCATCCTGAAAGAACGTGACATCTATCGTGCTTTTAAGGAGCCAGATGCGCCCTCCACGTCTGAATTCACCATTCCAGTGGACCTAGTACTGGTCCGATTCCGGGAAGGGGCTAATCACCAGGAGGTAAGAGCACTCATCGACACGGTGGTGACCCGTGAATTCTCCAAAATTTATTCGGTCAGGAAGCCGGAGCATTCTATGACCATTCCGTTCAAGGATCTTTATTTTCATGAGACCGGGAATAGCATGAATCGTGGCAACTCTGCCCTGGTCTATGCCTTGATTGCTGTCGGGATTCTGCTGCTGGTTTCCGCCCTGTTCAACTACATCAACCTCAGCGTTGCCCTGGCAGGAAAGCGAACGAAAGAGATGGCCATCCGTTCTATCTTAGGTGAATCCAGAAGCCGTATCCGATGGAGGTATGTCGCAGAATCCGTTCTATTTGTATCGGTCTGTCTTACGCTCGCATTGTTGCTCGCCAAAGCGCTAGAGCCGGTTTTTAACCGGTATGTAGCGGGAGATATCAGCCTTGAAGTGTCTAGCTCACCATTATACTTATGTGCCTATCTCTTTCTTGTCATCCTGACAGGTGTGATTTCCGGTCTAGTTCCTGGATGGATGATTTCATGCTATAAGCCGGTGGAGATTATCAAGGGAGAACAGCGCCGACAGACCAAGACGATCTTTTCCAAGGTGTTCATCATCATCCAGAACGTGATTAGCGTTGCACTCATCTCCCTTGCATTGGTGATGGAACTTCAATACCATCATCTGTCTAACATGCCTTTGGGAGCGAATGTAGATGACCTGTACTACATAGGCAGCGGGACAGTAGGTAAAGACGCACTGGCAGAAAAGCCCTATATCGAAAAGATCGGCACCAGCAACGGCTTTCCTGGCCATGGCAGTATGACTCTTTCTACGGTTGTCGAAGGGCAGAAAGTTAACATCGGCATACTCCAATGTGACGAGGACGCTTTTGACATGTTCGGTTTCGGTATAGTGAAAGATTTAGGAACTCCGAGGATGAACTCCATCTGGCTCACCGAATCGGCTGCCAAGGTATTCTCGCTAGATGAAGAGAACCCTAGCCTACCGGATGTTTTCAAGTATGTTACAGGGAACTCGCATATTGGAGGAATCATAAAAGACTATGCCGTCAAAGGCCCTACCGAACTGGAAGAAAACCAGATAGGTATCGTTTCTGTCGAGGAGTTGAAGGTTAATCCAAATGTCATCCTGAAATTGAACCGCTTCGATACCGAAGTCCGCACTGAACTGAAGGAGATTGGGCGCAGTGAGAGTCTACGGATGACGGGGCAAGAAGAATATGGGGATAAGTATTTCGGATATATTCCGGAATTAATCGAGAGAAGCATGGAGACAACGCGCAACTTCATCAGCCTAATCGAAATCTTCATGATCCTTGCAACACTCATCTCCTTGCTGGGCCTTGTGGCGATGAGTGCCTATTATACTGGGATGCAGACCAGGAACATTGCCATTCGCAAAGTCTTTGGTGGCACCGTCACTTCGGAAACAAGACGTTCGGTACTAGAGTACATGATACTAGTCGGAATTGCCGTGCTTATCGGAATCCCTATCGCTATCTTCTTGTCCGAAAGGTATTTACGCCAGTTCTGGTATCGGATTGACAACTATGAGTGGGTGTTTGTCGTCGGGGCTGTCATTGCCCTAGCCATCTCATTCCTTGCCGTGCTCTGGCAGACCCTGAAGGCAGCAAAGACCAATCCAGCCACAGAGCTGAAGAAGGAGTGAGGCATCTTAAGAAGATTTAACACAGCAGGGAGCAAGTTTTTGCAGCATCCGGATTTACCTTTGTATAAGAAACCTTAATCTAACGAATATAGAAATGACAACAAAGAAAATCTGGGTACTCCCCCTGCTGCTGCTAAACTTCTTCCTACTGGCATCGTGTTCCTTCTCCAAGCTTGACGGTGACTGGGATGCCATGGAGTGGAAAGAAGAGGTGGAAGTCCAGAAAATCAACGGGGCCTACATGGTTCCTCCTTCAGGCACCAGCCTGTCATTCACTTGCCGGAACTATTCTCAGTATTGGTTTTCAGATGCCAAAGAGGACGGTCAGGAAATAGCCCCTCCCTGGATCAACCATTTAGACTATGGTTTAATCTACGGGGACTATTTCCGTGCAGAGATACACGACAATAAGCTCAGCATCGTTTTTGAACCGAACGAAGGAGCCCATGCCAGAAATACCTACATCACCGTGACTGCCGGAGACATCTTCCACACCTTCAAGTTCATCCAGGCTACAAGCGACCCCTCCATTGATCCAAGACCATGGCATTAAGTAAACTACTCCTGTCCGTCCTCCTCTGCGGGGCAACACCTTCCCTGGCTCAAACCTCGTTCGACCCTCCAGGAGGCTGTCTGAACGTCATCGACGTGTCCCCTTCAAAAGGCCTGGGTGAATCTGGCGCCGGAGGTATCTCCATTAACTACCTGCACGAAGCCTTCCAGAGCGAGCAGTTCAGCCTGGGTGCCGGAATAGGATACAACCACCACCGGAAATACCAGTTCTCTGCCCTCCCTATCTTCCTCAGCACTCACTATTTCTTTCTGGACCGGAGGTTCTCCCCTTTCGTCAACCTGCGAGCCGGAGGATTCGTCATGCTCAACAAGAAAAACGCAGGCACCAATGAGAAATACTCCCTCTCTAAGGAAAAGCAAGGCCTCAGCCTGTACCTGTCTCCCAGTATAGGAATAAAGATGCACCTCACACCTGATATCGGTATTTCAGCTTCTATCACCGATGAAGCCTACCTGGTGAAGGCGTTCCACACAGAGAAGCACACCTATAAGAACCAGCTCATCCACAGCTTAGGTCTGAACATTGGGGTGTTCTTTCAGATTAAGGGGTGGTAGAAAAAAAGGAGGCGTAGCCATTTCGGCTACCCCTCCTTTTTGGAATCACAATTTTTTCAACTATCTAAACCAATCATCATAAACTAATAACTGAGAACCTTTACGTCACTTACAGTTATAGAGCCACCGTAGTTATTGATACTCCAGCAGTTTTTCTGGATACCGTAAATACGGTTAGTATAGCAAACATTGTCATTGATGTACATTACCATGACAGAGTTGTCTGTATAGATGTCAATGTTGTATACATTGTCTGCTGGTCTGTTGAACCAGTAGCCGTCTATACCCTCTATAAATCCTTTACCTTCGGAACCTTCCTGCTCGAAGTTAATCTTGCGGTTGTTCTCAGTCTCAGGATTAACTACCATGGTGTAATATTTGGTGGAATTGGAACCACGTACCAGAGATACACCGAACTTATCCCAATTGTTGGAGGTAGTTACCTTGAAACTGATGTGATTGCTGTCGCCCAGACGATTGAACATCACATAAGCACCGTCGCCAGAGAGAGTGCCATTGCTGTATCCTTGTGAAGCTACCTCTGTAACCTGCTGTGGCTTGTCGTACTTAGCTGTAATACCAGGCACTGCGCCCAGGGTAAGCGTTCCGTCGGGATGCTGGATAATCTTGTGGCATACCAGTGCTCCTGACCAGTTTGGCTCGCCTTCAGCACCTACATTGATGTTCTTGTCGTGTATGGAAGCACCTGTACGGAATGGGCACCATCCCCAGATATAGCGGTCCTGACCGTTGGAAGCTGTCTTGCCGGCATAGAAAGCACGGGAATCCAGCACTCCTTCATGACCATCCTTTGGCCAGTTTGCTCCTGGATCATAGAAACAAGCCTTCAGACCCTCGAAGGAAGTAGCCATCATGTATTTCACCTTTCGGCTCCATGCGGCACGGAAACCTTCGCTGTAGACCATATACCAGTAGTCGCCCATCTTGAAGATGTCAGGACATTCGCACATACGGTCCCAGACCATAGGGAAGTTTCCTACATGCTCCCATGACTTCAAGTCAGCGGACTTGAACTCAGCAAATTTCAGGTTGGAAGAAATAACCATGTGCCAGAGTCCGTCTTCAGCCTTGAAAACCTGTGGGTCACGGAAATCAGAAGCTGCATAGCCATAGTCGGTACCGTTGAGAACCCAGGCATAGTCTTTCGTCCAGTTAACGAAATCAGGTGAAGTGGCACGTAACACCACTTCCTTGCTGGTATGTCCTGTATAATAGATGTAGTAGAGTCCGTCAGCATCATTATACACTGCGCATCCTGTACCCAGGGCAGCATCGGCATCGTAGATGGATTTTCCGGTAGGAATCACTTCACCCAGAGACTGGTAGTTAGCTCCGTCCTTGGTGGAAACACCCCAGAATGGATGGTAGCAAGGACCATTGTTGTCGTATTCCTGCAGGTAGAGCACCTTAAACTCCTGATTCTTCTCATCGTAGAAAGGCATAGGGTCACCACAGCGTCCTACAGCAGGATTGTAATAAGTCTGGAAACCAGCAACATCGACAGAATTGAAGAATTCGGTTGTACCTGCCCAATCCTTATCAGGGTCTGGTCCGAACTTTTCTTCACTGCAGGCGGTGTTTGCGGACATACCGCAAACCATCAGCCCTGCATAGAATATATTCATTAGCTTTTTCATCATGTTTTACTTCATTAGATGATTAAACGCATTCTGAGTAATGATCTCTATGTTCTTATGGAATTTCTCCGTATAGCCTGCTTCGAAGGTATAAGAATACCAGTCGTAACAGCCGGAACCGATACAGATGATTCCACCCTTACCATCGTTGGCAGGATATTCCCAAGCTACGACAGCTCCGTCGCCACCTACGCCCAGGATCTTACCACCTGTACGTGCCTCCCATGCAGCATGGTTATCGTAACCGCCCCAGTCGGTACCGATGTGGTACTGAGCTGTAGAGTTGGTGATGTGATAGCCGGCATCGGTGCAGTAAACTTCCTGTGGGTTGTCGCCTGCCACCAGGTTCTGCCACAATGGGTGTGCGTTCTGTCCGTCGAATATACGGAAGCTCCATGGACCGCCGCAAAGCTCTGCAGCATCCTCGTTCTGACCCCAGCAGTTGTTTGGTGTGGTCCACTCGTCATCACCTGTTACACCAAGGAATGATGGCAGGTTGGTAGCATAGCGTGTCAGGAAGAGTGATCCTCCGTTCTCATAGAAGGAGCGCAGCTGGTTCTTGGTCTCCAGTGCATCAGTAGCTTTGGCTACAAAGACATCGTGACCGTCCACGCCACCATCTACATGCCAGTGCCACCAGATAACCTTACATTCTGAAAGGTCAATCTGACCTGCACGTAAGTCGGCAAACGATGCGTAGAGTGAGTTGGCTACATTGCCCAGCATCCACTGGCAAGCTGTCTTAGCTTCCGGATCAAGGTCATTGAGGGTTGAAGCGGAACCTACGAACAGAGCCTTAGGCTTTTCGATGGCAATGACATGAACTGTATAGGTAGCTTCTGCTGAGTTATTGGTCACCTTATAGGTAACTGGCTGAGAGAAGTCCTGTGCCACTCCTGATGATGGAGTAATAGTGGCATTTTCACTATAGGTGATGGTAGGCACCAGACTGGTGATATCCACACTTCCTGGAACATAGACTGTAATGGTCTTTGTCTCCTGGTCGATGGAACCGGTATAGATGTCGTTGATGACAAACTGTTTGATGCGTGCCTCATCGTGAAGGACAGAGAGTGTCCAGTCCAGATACACGTCACCATTCTGCACGTGAAGAGTCTTGGAAGCATCCATGTTCAGGGTATTTCCTAACTGGATATTGCTTGTAGCGCCATCGGAGAGCCTAAGCGCTGTCACTTTCATGGCTTTCGTATCGAATACCTCAGGCAGACGGACTACGATGCTGCGTGATGCCAGGTCTATAATGCCTTGGTAATTCTCGAGCGCTATTTCCTCGACCTTGCAGTCTCCTGAGAGCATGAGGTCACTGACATGATCCTCGCTGCAGGCTGCAAAACCGCATACGATGAGCAGTGCTCCTATAATATTATATATTCTAGTCTTCATATTCTTCTTTTTTACCAGTTACCAATGTTCTGAGTATAATGGCCGTTAGAGGCAGAGATTTGAGCAAATGGAATAGGTAGATACTCATCTTTGTTGGCTGTAAATTTAGCCTCTCTGTAGATGGCACAGTTGTCTATTTCCTCTGCATAATACTTGTTCAGCACGGTGGAAGCATCGCCCCAGCGTACCAGGTCGAAGAAGCGCTCACACTCCATACCGAACTCCAGACGGCGTTCCATCTTTACTATGCGGACAGCATCTTCTTTGGAGTAGCTTCCCTTATAGTTGGTGATGTAAATCTTCACACCGTAAGTGTTAGGATAGTTGGCTATCATCTGTGTGCTTGATGCCGCACGTGAGCGGATCTGGTTGACAAGCTGAATAGCCTGCTCCGTATTGCCCAGCTGTGCATAAGCCTCAGCACGCATCAGCAGAACATCAGCATAGCGGAAAACGATGCGGTTCATAGAGCTTGCCCAATAGGAACCTTTGATAAGGTACTGGTCTATGAGGGCAGGGTCCACATTCTGCTTCAGGGATACGTTGTAGCCATACAAGCCATTGGAACGGCTCCAGATGCTGGTCCTTTCCATCATGAAACTTCTATTGAACATGTAAGGGAGGCCAGGCATACCTATGGTCAGGAACAGACGTGGGTCTGCATTGTCGCTGCCCATGTCATAGTCTTTGTCATTGAAACTGCTGATAAGAGGCAGACCATCGGCACCGGTACGGAATGCATTCACCAGGTTCTGGGAAGGCTTGTAGAAGTCGCAGCCTCCATCGGTAGCTCCAGGGATATTAGGTGGAATCAAGCCATAGCTCCAGTTCAGGTTACCATAGGTGGAACCGTCGTTACGTGAATACTGGATAGCCCACAGGCTCTCAATACCGTTCTCATACTGCTCCTCAGGACGGAAGTTATTGTGAATATCACTTTCCAGACCATAGTTTCTGTAAAGGGCAGGATTAGTGAACTCTATCACCTTCTCAAGATCTTGCTGACTGATGCTGGTCACCTGATTGCTCTGTGCATCATCTTGTCTGTAAGCCTTATAGAGATAGACCTTAGCCAGGAAGGCTGCAGCAGCAGCTTTGGTAGGACGTCCCTTTTCTTCCTGAGTCTCAGGAAGTGAGTTATAGGCTTCCATCAGGTCATCGATAATCAGCTGCCATCCCTCATCGTTGTTATAAGTGGTATTCGACAGCTCATTGTATTCATCATAGGTCAACTGCTCATTTACCACGAAAGGAATGTTCTTGAAAAGACGCTTCAGCAGGAAGTGGCCGTAGGCACGCAGGAATTTCATCTCTGCCAGACGCTGCTGCTTCAGACCAAAGTCGCTCACGTTAAGAAGTGCTATTGCACTGTTCACACGGGAAAGGCTGTTGTACAGTCTCACCCAGATATCATTGATGTTCCAGTTAGTAGTAAGAACACCCTGCTGAACCTCCAACTGGTGGAACACATCACCGTCGCTGGTACCGCTTCCGCCCTTGTAGGCATCATCGGAACGGACATCGAAGTTCCACATGGAGAATGAGGAGTTAATATCCTCAGCCGTAGTGAAGATGGCATAAGCAGATACCACCATGGCTTCCGCATTCTCAGGTGTCTTCACCTGCTCGTCGCTTAATGTACCCTGTGGGATATGCTCATCGAGGAAACTTTCACACGAAGTGAAACCAACCATGAGACAGAAAGCACTGATTATATAAAATATCTTTTTCATAATTGCTACCGTTTAGAAAGAAACATTAAGTCCAAAAGTTACATTGAACGGAATAGGATAGCCGAAGTTGGCATTCTCAGGATCTACGCCTGTGAAGCTCTTGCTCTTGATAGTGAGCACATTCTGAGCGGAAAGATACATGCGCAGACGTGACAAATGTATTTTCTCAAGCAATTTGTCTGGGAAGTTGTAACCTAGCTGTACAGTACGCAGCTTGGCATAAGAACCATCTTCTACGAAATAGGTGGATACTCGCTTCTCATTGTTGTTGTCCATGGTGCTGATGGCTGGGATGTTTGAATCCATGTTTGTAGGAGTCCATGCACCGAGCAGACGACGACCCTTGTTCAGGTTGGAAATGTTCAAACCACTCCAGAGGTCAGTCTCTTTCTTCAGGTCGCTGATGACATCAACACCCTGTACACCCTGCCAGAACATGGTGAAATCCACATTCTTATACTGCAGGTAGATGTTCAGACCCCAGGTAAAGTCGGGCACTGGTGAGTAAATCCAGTCCTGGTCTTTCTCATTGATGACACCATCCTTATTCAAGTCCTTCCAACGGATACGGCCCAGTCCTGCGCCATTCTGTGTAGCATGGTTGTCTATCTCCTGCTGGCTCTTGAAGATACCATCATAGAAATAACCTACCTGAGCACCCATAGGATGTCCTACCACACTCTTCACACCGTTTCCACCGAATGTACCATTGGCAGCAATAGTCTCTGGAATCTTAGTCACCTCGTTGCGGTAATTTCCTATATTACCGGAAATATCGTAAGAGAAATGACCTATTTCACCACGGTAACCTACATTCAGCTCCACACCCTTATTGAGCATTTCACCGGCATTGATCCACTGGCTGGAACCTTCACCCATAACTCCAATACCTGGCATGTAAACCAAGATGTCGGTAGTTTTCTTGTGGTACCACTCAAATGAACCGTAGAGTGAATTGCCGAACAGTCCGAAGTCAAAACCAATGTTGGTCTGGGTAGTAGTCTCCCACTTCAGGTCATCATTGCCCAACTGGTTACGCTTGAATCCGCTAGCCAGAGTCTGACCTCCGTTAGTACCGGCAATATCATAGCTGGTACCGTAGCTTTGTCCACCGAACCGAGCCTCACCATAGTTGCTTTCATAAAGGGTGTAACGTGCTATGTTGGAAATTTCCTGGTTACCAGTCTGACCCCATGAAGCACGGATCTTAAGATTGTCAATCCAGCTCACATCTTTCAGGAAGCCTTCCTGGTTAATACGCCAACCCGCACTGATGGAAGGGAAGGTACCATAACGGTTGTTCTTACCAAAACGGCTGGAACCATCACGACGGATAGTGAAGCTGGCCATATATCTGTCATCAAAGGTATAGTTTACTTTTCCGAAGAAAGAAACCAGTGTGTAGCCACCGCCAGAACCATAAGCCTCTGACTCTCCTACTCCGGAGTCTGGCCACATATAATCAGGGTTCAGAACTGCATAGTCGTATTTCTTGCCACTGAACCAAGTGTCATCCTCACGGTTCAACTCCATACCTATCATGGCATCTCCACGATGCTTGCCGACCTCCAGGTTGTAGGTTGCAATGGCATTCCACATCCACTTGGTCCAATGCTCCTGTTTTGCCTCTACTCCATTGGTTGGATTGGCTACAGTACCCTCAGTGATAGGATAGGTGAAAATGCGCTGCTGCTTCTGGGAATAGTCCAGACCGAAAGTAGAACGGATATGGAAGTCCTTCAGCGGATTGATGTCAATATAGGCATCACCAAACATACGCCAGAAGGAATAGCGGTTATCTGAGTTACGGTCCAGACGTGCCACTGGGTTCTCACGGTCAGGGTAACCACCTACAGGACCTGCATAATGACCATCGGTAGTATATACTGGCAGTGAAGGGTTGAACTGCAAAACATTCTCCAGGAAACCACCAGGAGCGTTAACCTCACTGGTACGGTTCAAGGTAAAGTGCTCACCTACTGTCACTACATTCAGGTCATTTACCTTGAGCAGTTTGTATTCGGAGTTCATACGAGCAGAGAAACGTTCAAAGTCTGACTGCTTAATGATACCGTTGTTTTTATAGTAACCCAGTGAGAAGAATGAAGATCCTTTCTCTGAGCCGTTGCTGAGTGACACATTGTACTGCTGTACAAGTCCTGTGCGTGTAGTCTGGTCGAACCAGTCTGTATCGGCAGCAGGAGTCTTTCCGGCAGCATCCAGGTATTTACTCATGGTCAAGCCGTTCAAGATAGGAGTTCCGTTAGGATTATAGAGCCAGTCGAAGTGATAGCCCAGACCATTCATGTTAGGATCAAGACCATCATTCACATAGCCCTGCCACATTACCTGTCCGAATTCCTTGGCATTCAAGACCTCCATCTTATGCACGTAGGTCTGTACGGACAAGCTGGCATCGAAGTCAATCTTGATATTTCCTTCCTTGCCTTTCTTGGTGGTGATGATGATGACACCATTTGCTGCACGGGAACCGTAGATGGAAGCAGAGGCAGCATCCTTCAAGACTTGGATAGACTCAATGTCATTACCGTTCAACTCATGCATGCCTGCCTTTGTTGGTACGCCATCGATGATGTACAGAGGGTCATTGTTGTTCAATGTACCAATACCACGAATGCGCACGGTTGCAGAACCAGAAGGAGAACCATCGGCTGAGATGTTCATACCTGGTACACGACCTTGCATGGCCTTGATAGGGTTGTTTTCATTCTGCTTTGAAAGCTCGCTCACGCTAACTACCGATACGGCACCTGAGAGGTCGGCCTTGCGCTGGGTGGTATAACCCGTCACGACAATCTCGTTCAATGCCAAGGCATCGTCTTTCATCACAATTTTCATTCCATCTGCTGCTGGCATTTCAACAGTCAGATAGCCCACGTAGGAGAAGACCAGTGTCTTACCAGCCTGCACCTGCAACGTAAAATTACCATCGAAATCGGTGATTGTTCCGTTCGACGTTCCTTTCTCCAATACAGTACAACCGATGACTGCCTCTCCAGTCTCATCGGTGACATTACCTGTAATCGTGCTTTGCGCGTACATTATAGTACTAAGCAACAATGAAAGGAAACAGAGTAAGAATCTTTTTTGTTTCATTTTCATATCTTTGGTTAACAGAAAAAATTGTGTCCACAAAGATATAAAAGAATACAAAGAAAAGATTTTCACTTATATTTCATAAACATGAAAATCTATTGCATTACACAATAATTGAATAAAAAGTATAATTTATTGAATCCCTTTATTTATAGGATTTTACAAGGCAGTAAACAAATGTTGAATAGATTGTACGATTTATTGAATCTCCTTAAAGGAGTCCTCCTCTGTATTGTCATTCACTTCTCTCAGGTCTGTGGGAAGCTTGCCATATTGTTCCCTGAAACATTTGGAGAAATATCCAGGGGTATTGAAACCTACTTCGTAGGCAATTTCTGCCACAGTCTTCGTCGTGCTGCCAAGCAGCACGTATGCTTGTTGCAAACGCATCTGCCTCAGCAATTCCACAGGTGATAATCCTGTCAGCGCCTTAACCTTGCGATACAGTTGCACACGACGCAATCCCAACTCCTCCCCCAAATCATCCATTTTGAGGTTAGGGTTCGACATGTTCTTATGGATGGCCTCTTTCAGTTTTTCCGCAAAAAGCACATCCTGTGAACGGGGCTGCGGCAACTCTTCTTCGGGAGTGGTGTAAATAATCCTACGGCTGGCATCTGTATAGAACAGGGTCTGCTCCTCGTTCATCGTCTGCCGCTGACGGATGGTCCGTTTAATCTGCATATAGGCACGGATGGCCATAAAGACAGCTACAGCTAGCATTAGGATGGTGAACAGGCTGGCCCACAAAATCTTATGCTGTGAGTTGTATAGTCCGAAATAGTTTTCCAACTTATCGTGTATCGTTGCCAAGTCAGCATGTTGAGCCATGAGTTCCCGGCTGGTCAGCGTAATCAAGCCTACATTCTCTGGTGTCACCAGCATGCCATTCAGCACATTGTCGCGCTCATACGGCCTACCGCTCAGAATGTTCAAAGCCAAACGCACAATCTCCTCACCATGTGTGGGATAGACATAGGAACCTACCTGATGCCCCAACGTAACATAGTCAAGTCCTTCATCAGGAAGTCCATCTATACCTAATATCTGTATGTGTCCCTCTTGATTGGTTTCGACAACCGCTTTGTAGACTCCTGTCGCCATTCCATCATTATGACAAAAGACTATGTCCGGATGCTTGCCAGTATTCAGCTGATTCATGACTATCTCGTATGCCTTATCTGAAGTCCAGTCGCCTTCTGCCATCACATATTCCAGTCCGGATTCATTTTCCATGACCTCAGCAAACCCATTGTGCCGTTCTTGTGCCGGTGAAGTGCTCATGGCTCCTGTCACCTCCAGCACGACAGGTCTCCTGCCTTTTTGAATCAAGGTATCTGCCAGGAGAGAAGCATAATTACCCATGGTCCTACCTGCTTCCACATTGTCTCCACCGATGAAGGCTGCATAGTCATCGGTCGACGCCTTACGGTCAAAATAAATCACAGGAATCCCCTTCTTCTGTATCCTGACGATGGCATCGGAAACGGGAGCAGACTCGTTGGGGGCTACCACCAACAGATCAATGTCTGTATTTGCCAAACTGTCTATCTGCCTGATCTGCCGTTGTGTATCATCATAAGCATTGACAATCTCAACCTTGGCATTCTGTTCATAAAGGAGTTGGGCTGCCAGCATCTCACAATTCACCTTCTCACGCCAACGGCCCGTACCACATTGTGAAACTGCTATCTTATATGTATTCCCATCATCGGAGCAAGAAACCAACATGCCCACAATAGTTAGAATGAACAATACAATCTTTTTCATAGTTTATGAAAGTCAACAATCTATGTTGCAAATATACTGATACTTTTTTGTTTTCAGCAATTGAAGACCTTAAAAAAATCAACAAAACGAATCATAACCCTATTCAATAGGGCCAAAAAAGACTGATTTCATCACAAATTTTGCCCAATTTTACAATCATCATCACATAAAAGTATAACGAAGAAGGGAAGAGCATATTTGTTAAATTCAGCCGAAATTGTATGTTAAAACCGTTAAAATGGCCCTATATTGTATTATTTCACGATGTAATATGAAAAAAGGTGGTTTTATGCAGAATTACAGGGTAAAACCGAGGGGTGATGACACTCATAGGGAAGTTACAAAACGATGGAAATTTACGTAAGTAGAAGATAATCAGCATGTAACATTTTATCAGAACTACTCTAATCCTCCATTCAGGTGTCATGGTGTCAAGGTCAAAGGTGTCAAACTCTTTTCCCATATCCATGCATTTGGGGGGAAAATGTAAACACAAAAAACAACTAATAAGTAATTAATATTATAATATTATTATAATATTAAATTTTTGTGCCACATGATGGGTGCATACCCCTTGTGAGAGTTTGACACCTTTGACCTTGACACCTTGACACCCTGACACCCTGAAATGACTTTTACATCCATCCTGAAAAGGTTGACAGTTAGATTTCCACTTCTAATGAGATCAATACCACTAGCGTTTGCGATTGTAAAAATCATTTACTGCATCTCTTTGAAATGCTTCACGTAATTAAAAAGAGCACTAAATGAAGGAATTTTTCTCCCTAACTAGGGAAAAATTTTGCTCTAACTGGGGAGAAAAAAAATGCCAAAAAGTGGTCATTTGGTCATGGTCATTTTGGTCATTTTCATTTTTGGACTTTTGTCAAGTATGTGGAACAAAATTTTAATTAATAATATTATATATAATATTATTAATTAATTTATTTTTCGTGTTTTCGTGAGTATTTGCACTGGGCCTTAAAGTGGGGATATTCGAAAAGCAAAATGACCAAAATGACCATGACCAAAATGACCACTTCTAGAGGTGTGCGCAATCCCCAAAATACATAAACTACTGATTCTTACCCGATTGCTCTTTTCTCCTACAAAACACTATTTACTTGAACCGACAATGGAATGTGTATTTCAGCGCAAAATTCCCCCTGAAACCCCCATTTCTCACGGTGCACCGTGAAATTCCATTTTAACATTTAAAAAAGCCCCATTTTGGGCCTATATAAACCCTTAGTACGGAAAAATAAGCATGCAGACAAGTTTGCCTATCAACTTGAAAATAGTATTTTCTTTGTTTTTATAGGATTCTTAAAACTCTGATTTTCTGCAAAGTACAAGCGAAATTCCAATTATTTTTCAAAACCCCTCATTTTTCTGCGTTTAGTGAGGAGGAAAGTTTGGTCATACGCGAAAAAAGCAGTAACTTCGTGTAAAAATACAACTAAAGACTGTAAAGTATTTGACAATATTGTAAAGCGACTTTACACTCCTTTACAGCCACCAAAAGAACATAACCAGCTAGTTCCCAACATCTTACAAAGTTTGGCACGGTATATGTCCTTTAAAAGGAAACAAATTAAAACAGCGTTATGAAAAGTTTTTGGAACTTCTTGATGAAAAACAAACTATATGGAACCATAAACCTGGTGGGTTTAACGGTTTCCATGACCTTTGTGCTTCTGCTGGCGGTGTATGTGCAGCGGCAGCTGTCCACGGATACTTTCCAGGAGAATGCCGACAGAGTTTTTGTTATAGGCAATGATGACAGAGTCACCATGGGTTATTGGCTGGACAAGCATCTGAAGAACAACTTCCCGGAGATTGAGAAGGGTTGCTGCGTGGCTAACGTGGCTTCGGCTGATGCTTTTACCATTGGAGGAGAGCTGGTATATGGCAGCACGATGGCTGCGGACAGTACCTTC
>ONDM01000010.1 GCA_900316585.1 uncultured Prevotellaceae bacterium
GTTCGACCTCTGCCGCTGGGGTATTGTAAAGGATGAGCTGACTAAGTATGCTGCATTCGAGAACAAGTACATTCCTAAGTACAACAACGGTTACAACAGCGACTGGATCTGCTTGCCATTCCCTAACAACCAGGTTAACGCTGCTGACGGTCGTTTCGTTCAGAACGGTACTTGGGGTGGACATGATTGATAATCCATCAATAACCTAATAAAAAGGGGTGACCAAACGGTCACTCCTTTTTTTTGAATAAGTTCCTCTTTAAAGGAGAACAAAGGCTATTTCGGAAAAAATTCCCGTTTAAATACCTATGTTCCTTAAATAAACGCTATCTTTGTCCCAAATATCATGACTATGAAACTCACTAAAGACAAAATCATTGCCTGTGGCGGAGTACTACTGGTAGCGTTCATTTTAGCTATTGTACTCTTTCTTCAGCTACAGGGAACGCAGGAATTCTCGTTCTTCTACCGGGAGCAGATGCAGCTTTTCCTCTGGGACAGTGAGAAAATCCAGGGCATGTTTTGTGCCGTAGGTGGAGGGGTGAAAGTTCTCTCCCAGATACTGGTGCAGTTCTTTGTAGTGCCTAAGATGGGAGCGCTGATTACCACATTGCTGGTCCTGGTCAGTGCCCATTTCCTGTGGAACGGTGGAAAGAAACTCTGTAAAGGAACCCCTAGCTGGTGGATGGCTCCGCTGGCCTTTGTTCCAGGTGTGCTTTACTGCGTGTACCTGCTAGACAACTATGCCCATTACGAAGGAATGGTGGCCCTCTGCCTCATGGCCTTCTTCTTCTGGCTACACACCCTCACCGGAAAGATGAACCTCTATCTACGGGTAGGAATCACCTCCGTACTGGCACTTGCCCTGTTCTTTTTAGGTGGTTCTGCCGGTTTCTTGCTGGCATTGGTCTGCCTGCTTTACGAAATACTCTCCATCGGTAAGAAAAGCGTACTTTTCCTGATACCTGTCGCACTGGTGATAGGGGCTGGCATCTATAGTGTGAACCAAGGTTGGGTGGTCAGTTACACACACGCCTTCTGGATGAAGGATTATGTGGAATACTATTTTGAACTCACCACACTCTATTCCCTATCCTGGGTCAGCGTGCTGGCACTCTTGCTACTCTTCTGGCTCATGGGAAAGGCTGCGCTGAAGAATCTTTGGCTTCAAGCCGGGCTTGCCCTCGTTTTGACTGCCTTGCTGCCTATCTGCTACAGTTCCCTGGCCGAAAAGCACCAAGATAAAGGCATGTACAGTCTGCAGCGCGTGATTCACTATGCCGATACAGAGCAGTGGGATGAAATCATCAACCGGGGACATGAACTCACGAACAACTATATCACGCTGAACTACCTGAACCTGGCACTCAGCGAGAAAGGCCAACTGCTGGACAAAGTTTTCCTTTTCGACCAGAAGGGCGGCCAATCCCTCTTCATGGACTATCAGCAATATACCGATATAGGCGTTCTCCGTGCCCGTCAGTACTACCACATGGGTGTCATTGCTGCCAGCCAGATGAATGCCGTGAGCTCCCTGATGAGCATCACCGAAGGAAACCCGTCCATGACACAGCTTTCTGTCAAGAACTACATCATTACCGGACGCTATAACATTGCCGATAAATACCTGCGGAACCTGGAGAAGACCTGGTACTATAAGGACTGGGCCAAAAAGATGCGTCAGTTCATGAACGACAAGGCGGTGATGGCTGACCCTGAACTCAGCCAAAAACGGAAAGACCTGCCGCTGAACAATGACTTCTTTGCCATCTATGCCGGTATGCTGAGCGATACGCAGACCGTGTTCGAGGCAAACCCTGAGGAACAGAATGCAGTGAACTATGCCACCGCCTACCTGCTGCTGGAAAAGAAATTCGAATATATCGTACCTTATGTGGAATACAACTATGGCAAGCCTTGGATGAAGGAACTGCCACTGCGCCTTCAAGAGGCCATGGTCACTGCCTTTGAGCAGGATATGGATGCCTGCCGGGCACACGGGGTATCGGAAGAGGTCATCGCGAAGTTTGCCCAATTCCGGCAAGATGCCCTCACCCTGCGCCATAGCGGAGGCTCCACCTCGCGGCTGGCCCCTAAGTATGGTGACACCTTCTGGTACTATATGCTAAAGAAATAACCCTATCTCCATGAAAAAGAATATCTCTCACATCATAGCGACAGCACTTCTTCTGCTCACTGCTTGCTCTGAAGCCGATATCAAAATCGCACAGCAGACTGACCAGGAAGTGGACATCGCACCCGATTACAAGGAAGTTACTATCCCTCAGAACATTGCACCGCTGAATTTCCAGACGGAACTGGAGAATGCAGGACTGGTCATCTCCGATGGCAGTACTACCATCTGTGTCAAAGCGAAAGACAAGGTCTTCCACATCCCCATGAAGAAGTGGAAGCAGCTGCTGAAAGCCAATGCCGGAAAAGACATCACGTTTACTGTCTGCCAGCAGAAGAACGGACAGTGGGAAGGCTTCAAGCCCTTCCAGATGCACGTGGCCGAGGAAGAGGCTGACCCTTACATCGCCTACCGACTGCTCATCAGCTGCTACGGACAGTGGAACCAGATGGGTATCTACCAGCGTGACATCTCCACCTACAAGCAAACGCCTATCATGGAGAACCGGCTCACCGACCACAACTGCATGAACTGTCATACCTTCAACCAGCATGACCCAAATTCCATGCTCCTGCACATGCGTGCCGTCAATGCCGGAACCCTGCTCATTCACGATGGAATGATGGAGAAACTGAACACCAAGACGGACAGTACCATAAGTGCCCTGGTGTACCCTTATTGGCACCCTACCGGAAAATATATCGCAGCCAGCACCAATATCACGTTGCAGAACTGGTTCTATAACCACCCCAACACGATTGAGGTGTTCGACACGAATTCCGATGTGGTGGTCTATGATGTGGAGAAGCATGAGATTTTCGCTAACCTGGCACTGAAGAACGATTCCGTGTTTGAGAGTTTCCCTACCTTCTCGCCCGATGGAAAGAGCCTTTTCTACCTTTCCACCCCGATGCGGAAGATGCCTGAAGGTTTCAAAGACTGGAAGTTCAGCCTCTGCCGGATGGATTTCAACCCGGAAACCCGTCAGCTGGGGGAAAAGGTGGATACCATCTTCAATGCCCGCACCACCGGAAAGAGTGTCTCCTTCCCTCGAATCTCTCCCGACGGCAAGCTCATGGTCATCGGCATCCAAGAGTTCGGAAACTTCTCTGCCTGGCACAAGGACTGCGACCTGTATGCCTACCGGCTCTCCGACGGGGAACTCTATCCGCTCACTGCAGCCAACAGCCAGGAATCGGAAAGCTACCACTCCTGGAGCAGCAACAGCCGATGGATGATCTTCTCCAGCCGACGTGGCGACGGACTTACCACTCGTCTGTACATGACCTACATCGATAAGGACGGACAACCCCGAAAGGCCTTCCTGCTTCCACAGGAGAACCCGGTGGAATACTATAAGAATATGATGGAAGCTTACAATCTTCCTGAATTCATCAAGGGAAAAGTCACTGCCAATCCGCATGCCATAGCTACCCTGATGAAGAACAATCCGGGTACGGACGTGAAATACGTGAATCCTTAACATACCTAGCATGAAAAAGATACTTGCAGCCCTGGCTCTCTGCTGCAGCCTCGCCGCTACGGCTCAAACCCTTCCTTTGAAGAATTGGGTGAAGCCTTCAGACAAGCATATTCAGTACGTGGGAAGAATCAGTTTCCAAAATCCGGATTCTCCAGTCTTCACGTTTCCGGGTGTGCAGATAAACACGGGTTTCACTGGAACCAGCATCAAGATGGTGGCCAAGCCCATGAGCGGCTACTTCATGGCGCAGGTAGATGGCTGCGAACCTTTCAAGGTGGGCTTCAATGCTCCGAAGGATTCAGTGGTTACCCTGGCAGTAGCCCTCCCACAAGGTGAGCATCAACTCAAGCTGATGTATGTGATAGAGGGCTATGAACTGCGTCCGGAATTCCGAGGCTTCGTATTGGACGAGGGCGCACACCTCACCGATGCTCCGGCTCTCCCGCAGCGGAAAATCGAGTTCGTGGGGAACTCCATTACCTGTGGCTATGGCGTGGAAGTGAGCGACCCTAACTTTCCTTTCGAATATGAGACGGAGAACCATTACTATACCTATGCGGCACGCACGGCCCAAAGCCTGAATGCCCAGTATGTGGCAGTGGCCCGAAGCGGAATTGGGGTGTACCGCAACTACGGTGGAAAGAAGGAAGGCGATGCGAACAACATGAACGACTGCTACGGTCAGACGCTGCTCTATGATACCACCTGCCCTTGGGATTTCTCCCGCTTCACTCCCGATGTGGTCTGCGTGAACCTGGGAACCAACGATACCAGCACCAAGCCCTATGACACTAAGCTGCTCTACCAAGGTTTTGAGAAACTCTACCATCAGATACGTGGTCATTACCCTGGTGTCAAGCTGGTCTTCCTCACCGGCTCCCTACTCAATGGCGATGGCCTGAAGGATGTGAAGAACGCCTTGGACAAGCTGGTAAAAGAAACCCAGAAAGCCGGTGAAAAGGAGATTTACCGCTTCGACTTCACCCCAGCCGACGGTAGCCTGCTCTACGGAGCTAGCTGGCATCCTAGCATCTGGCAGCAGGAAATGATGGCCGGTGAACTCACCGCATACCTCCGTTCTCTGATGAAATGGTATTAATGCATACATTTTTATCGTAACATTCGTGTTACGTTACGCTCCCGAAATTTCTCTCCTTCTGGAGAAAAAAATCTGCCTAGAAGGGGAGCAGAAAAAAGCTAAAAAGAGCGTAACATTAACCTCAAAAAACAACCGTTATTGCACGGTAAAATCGGCAATAACGGTCATTATTTTGCTGAAAACTCAGGCTATTTCCTCATATTTTGAGGGGTGATAGAGCATTTCTTCCTGCTTTTTCAGCTTTTCACATAGCTGGATGCCCAGTTCCGTTTTCTGGAACATATCCCTGAAACCAGCAACCTTTACTACATATCCATTCCCTAACCATCGACTGGCTATCTGCCTGTACCCTGTACCAGCCATACCTATTCTTTTGTGCTCTTCTTGTATATCTTTATAAGAGAACGTCTCTGGGAGAAGTTTAAATAGAGACTGGTTGGTAGTTATGTTCACGGTTTCACTTAAGATAGCATCATTGGCAGCAGCAGATTTATTCATTTCCTTTCCGAAGAATTTCATCTGGTAGTAAAAGACATACTCTGCCACCCAAACGGCATACTGAATAGCAACCTTCGTTTCTTTATGACCTTCTAAGATATAAGCGATGGCTCCGGCACAGATACCTATTTCCCTGGTACGGCGGCGGAAGAGATCTATAGCTTTATTCTCATTGGTACTAAAATTGAAACTCAATCTTTTACTTTCGCACCACTCATCTAGTGCCTTGATGATTCTAGGTATCTGATAAGGCTTCTCCGGTGTCACCTGGTTCATGAGATAGTGAATCAGCTTATCCAGTGCTTTCTGGTTTTTCTCAGAACGAGTTTTATCTTCCTGATATTTGATTCCAAATTCATTGTCGGGGAAACCTGCGAAGAGGATTCGGCTCACCGTACCATCTTCCGTGTTGTTGAAGAGTTTTTTCGCTGATTCCGGTGTTCCACTCATCAATACGTTCAAGTAAAGATTCTTATATACCGAAACTGAATTTGCACTCTGTCGGCCTTGGCCTGCCTTGTCATGGTCGTATGCTAGGCGCCAGATGCTCTTGTTCTTAGCCCATCCATTGAGTACATTGAGCGCATCTATTTCATTGGCGCACACGTAGAGAGGATGGTCTATGGCATTGTAAAGCATTTCGAAGAAGGAAGCCTGTGTACTGTCGGGTGGCACAATGGTCTTGTCCACGTGCGGATTCCTTTTCTTGTCCTTGTTGGCTCCGGTAGCGTTAAACTCATCCTTCCAGTCCTGCAGTTTCTGGTTGGCTTCATCGTCCATTTTCTGCACTTCACGCATCAGACGGTCCGACATCTTTCCCATAGAACTTTTACCAGAAGCCTGTCCAGCTATCAAGCAGATGAGGAAAGTTACCATATCTCCCCTATAGTCTGGGTCTTCGGTAGGTTTGAGGGCAAAGCGTGCCTTGTAAGCCAGCTGTGCCAGTGGGCCTAGTACACAGATAGCCAGGGCTGCACGGTGACTACGAGTGTAAGGGCGCAGGATTTCCTTCATTCCATTGGGCAGTTTGGCGGGCAAGGCTGGAGGAGCGCTGAGCTTTCCATTTTCCTTATCCGGGTCCAGTACATCCAGCACCTGTCTCAGTTCTCCGGGTAGCAGAGTGCCGGGCTTCAGCTCCTGGCACACATGAGTCACCGTACTTCTCACTTCCTGTTCCGTGAGGTTCCATCTAGGCACCAGACTCAGCACATGGTTCACATCCACGCAGATGTGGCGCAGGTAGCAAGCCAGGCGGTACACATTATTGTTCCGGTTCCCTTTGGCTCCCGGCTTGTTCAGCTTCTGCATGATGTGCTGTACGATGTCATCGTAGTAGATATCGCCCAGCATGGTTCTGTTTTCGCTGATTTTAGAGCGAATGGCGGGTAGGATGGGTAATTCTTCCACCTGAGCGGTTTCAGTGCCTTCCAGGGCCTTAGAAAGGCTTTCCTCGCTCATCTCCACGGTTCCATCGAAGAGTTCATCGGCATTCATGTAGAGCAGGTCTTTCCGGCTGGTGAGGAAGGAAGCGCGAGCCAGGTCCTTCGTGCTGCTGTCGAATGCCTCCTGAGGCAATCCCTGGCAGACCAGGCGGAAGAGTTGGCGCTGTTCTTCCTCCAAGGAGGGCAGACCGGTTCTCTTTGCCACCACACGGAAGCCGTAGCCAGAGGCGGTGATGTAAACCATGAGCACGTCTTTCAGTTCGGTGCCCAATCGGGGCTGGATTTGCTCCTGGAAGAACTTTCTAGGTTCCAGGTGCATGTTTCCATCGTGATCATCCACGTCGATGCTCACCAGTTCGGAAGGCCGAGCGCTCTCATTGTGTCGGTGTCCATCGGTAAAGTGGGCGTGGAAGCATACGGCAGGTAAGAGCTGCTTTGCTTCAGAATCTCCAAGGCGTACCTTGTCGCATAGTATTTGCACCTTCTCGCTGTCAAGCTGTGACTCCAGCCATTCCCGGGTGCAAGGGAAGGCGTTTGGGCTCTTCACGGAGTCACAAGCATCAAATTTAATTTTAAATGTTTGCATAATTTATTAATTTAATTGTTTAATATTACTCTCAATCGCGATTGATAATGCGAAGGTACGACATAAATGGGGGGTACGACGAAGATTATTCATCCATGCCAAAACGCTGATTTTGTGATTAGGATGAATAGGAAATAGAAAAAAGGTGAGAGTCAGTAAAATAAAAAAAAGTGACTTTTTTTAGAAAAAATCACTTTTTTGATGAGAAAATATTTTTGGGGGTGAAAAATCACTTTTTCGATGTCTTTGCAGGAGGAAAAATGCCCACAGCCCTTCCATCTTCCAGGACGCGCTCTCTAATTTCTGTCCACGAGCTTAATTTTTCCTTGTTCTTTCCAGCTAGCACTCTTTCATTATAGAATTTACGCGCGGTGGACTTGTCATAGTCTTCTATCCAGCCCCGGAGTTTTTTCTTCACTTCCAGTTTCTTCCGCACGGCGTCGTAAGTTACTATGACGGGGCAGTCCTCCCCAAGCTGGCTCCTTATCTTATCAAAGAGGTTGAAGAATGCTTTTAAATTGAACCTCTCGTCATTCTTCAAGTTATTTATGCAGGCAATGTAAAGGCAACCCAGAAAATCAGAGGGTGCTTCGGGCGAACCATTAGCATACAAGTGTTTCTTATCACCGGCTCTGGAGCATTGGGCATATAGTTGTGTAAAGAGCTGCTCCATCCGTTCTGGCTCTTCCTGCTCGGAGAAATAAGGTTTTGCAGTAGGTTTGTAGCGTTCTTTCTTCTGTTCCACCGGAGCTTCGGGCTGAGGGGGTTCTTCTGATGGCTTCTGCTGGTTTTCCTGAGTGGAGAACCGGTTTAGCGGACTGGCTCCCTTCCATGCGTCTATCAGCAGCTGATGGAGTGATTCCTGGAAATCCTGACCCATTTTATGGTAGTCTGATTCTGGTGGAATCAGGCCAAATTGAGTGGATAGGTGAGACAGTTGGTCTAAGAGCCCATCCCAATATGTCTTGGAACTGAACTCACTCATAGGTAGGAATGATTTGTGTGGGTGAGTACAAGCAAGGGCCGATGAAGCGTTTCAGGGTAGGGCCCAGTGGAGCCGTAGCTATCTGAATGGCTTTACTCTCCGGATGGTTTTCCAGCAACTCTTCGATAAAAACATAGGAAACATCGGGGCCAATGATGAATAGGAATTTGCCTCCCTGGAATCCTCCCATTTCTTCTACACTACCTTCTTCAGGAATCTGCAGAACCATCATATCCTCTGGAAGGTAATCGGAAAGGAAGAGGCGGTCTTCCAAGAGTTGCATGGAGGTAGTAGCTTGTCCCCCGAAAATGGACCGACTCAAGTTTTCTTCTGCCTCTATGAACCGGATGTGTCCCACCTCCTGTGGGCTGTCCTCATCCTCTTTCATCTGCTGAATGGCACTGAGGGCTTTTTCCACGCCAAAGAACACGTGGCAGTCTGGAAGGAAACTGGCTGTCTCTTCCAGGGTAATGTTCATTATGCGGTTATAGTTAAGCAGGATATTCATGAGCCGATCTGGGCGAAGCATGGATAGGAAAGGCATGAGGGGGTCTTCCTTGGGGTTTTCCTCACCCATGAGGGAGTTCCAAGGTTTATAGTTCTGTATAGGGTCCGATGCGGAACCTACCAGCGTGTGTTTGCCGTCGCTCACTATGCAGAATTGCAGATAGGTGCCCAGGGTCTTATCTGCCTCTAGCTCCTTCTGAAGGGTTTCCAAGGCATCTTGAAGGGGTTTGTTTCCGGGGGTGGTAGGTTCTATCACCACAGCCACCAGCGGCATGCAGTTCACGGAGATGACAAAATCCCACAGGAAATCATTCTCCTGAAGGCCTTTCCAGTTCCGTATTGCACGGAAAGTGTTTCTTTCTACTTTCTGCTGGTCTAGCAAATCCACCTGAACCATCATCTCCTCATCATTGGGAGTAAGATGCCTGAATTCTTGACCACAAAGAAGATATTCATAGAATTCTTCTCGTTTCAGGTAGAGGGGGGTAGTGTCTTCCGGGTTCAACTGATAGCATCTGGTTATGTAATCCAAATCGGTACCTACGTTTTCATAGTAATAATAGGCTTCGCCCTTGTTGAACTTCTTCAGGTCATACTCTATAGCTACGTCGTCCACTCTAGGTGTTCGGCACATGGAGAATGCGAAAGGTTTTCTTTCTTTTCCATCCTTTAAGTAACATTCATATCCAAACTGCTCCAACAGTTCTGTCACCTGTTTCCTGAACTTGTTCAGTTTTCTGGAATTCTTCTGCATAGCTTTTTCTGTTTCTGATGCAATAATATTTCTATATTCACACCCCACAAAATGGGCACTTTGCGTATCGTAACAAGTTACGTTACGTTCTGCGATGTGTGAGAGTTGAAAAGGGGAAGGGAAATATTTATTAATTACTTTATTATCAATATATTAAATATATTATTATATATATTATACTATTTATTATATCTATTATTTTCCCTTTTTACTCTCTATTTTCTTATTTTTTCCTCTCTTTTCTCCTAGTTTTCCTCTTTTACTTGAATTTCTCCCTTTTGCTGAGTGGGTGTTTTTTGGGGGTGTTGTTACGGAGAGAAGTTCTTGTCTTTCTATTGCTAGTAAGTGTAACGTAACATCCGTGTTACGTTACGTGTGTGTAGGTAAAGAAAAAGGGCATGGCCAAAAGGTCATGCCCTTCTTTTATTAGGTTATCGATAATTTATCAATCATGTCCACCCCAAGTACCGTTCTGAACGAAACGACCGTCAGCAGCGTTAACCTGGTTGTTAGGGAATGGCAAGCAGATCCAGTCACTGTTGTAACCGTTGTTGTACTTAGGAATGTACTTGTTCTCGAATGCAGCATACTTAGTCAGCTCATCCTTTACAATACCCCAGCGGCAGAGGTCGAACTGCTGATGCGGTAGTTAGCAGCAGTGTTCTTTGCTACAACCTGACCGTTAGCAATACCGGTGTGAGGATTTTCATCGTTCTTAATCCACCAAGCGCTGTTAGCAGCACGTGAACGGATCTGGTTGATGTAACCCAATGCGGTGTTGTAGTCACCCTCGTGGATAGCGCACTCAGCAGCCATCAGAAGAACCTCAGCATAGCGGATTACGTGCAGGTTCTTGTCGGATGCCAATGGGCAGTCGTTGATTGCACCTGCCTCGGAAGCCATAGGGTTGTACTTCTTGTTGAAGAACAGACCTGCGTTGTCAACGGCACGGATGTAAGTACCAACTTCATTTCCATGAGGAGTACCCCAGTCATAGTAAGGAACCTCGAAGCGGCCAGCGGTCATATCCAGACGTGGGTCAACATAGGTATCCAGGTCGCTAACTGCAGCAGTACCGTCAGCGTTCATTTTGCAGAGCACTTCATGAGTCAGATAGTCAGCAGCTGGCAGACCGTTTGCGTCGGTGATGAAGCTGTTGGTGTACTGGTAGGATGGCTGGTAGAATCCCCATGCACCGGAGATGAACTGAGGAGCAGGAGCGTGTGAACCGTTGATGGTACATACCTGCCATGCAGTGTTATCCTTGATCTGATACTGTACGTCGAACACGTTCTCTGAAGTCCAGTCGCCCTCTGGGGTGAAGATCTTGTAGTAGGATGGCTCCAGACCTGCCTTCTTACCGTCGGAAGTCTTACCGCTAGCGATGATTTCCTTCAGGAGGTTGTAGGCGTCGCTCCAGTGGTTTGCACCAGCACCGTTCTTTCCGTTGTATGGAGAAGACCAGTAGAGATACAGCTTAGCCAGCATGGCCTTTGCAGCCCACTTGGTTACACGGCCCTTGTTCTCGCCGTCCCAGGAGTCAGGAAGGTTGTCGGCAGCGAACTTGAAGTCCTCAGCTACCTTGTCCCATACGAAGATCAGGTTGCCGTTCTCGTCCACGTTGCTTACCTGTGGGTCGGTGTTAGCCAGGAAGTCCTCCAGGGTCACGTATGGTACGTGTGCACCGAACACCTTGATAGCCTCGAACATCTGTACACCCTTGATGAAGCGTGCCTGTGCCTGATAGGTCACGGCCTTGCTAGGATCAAGCAACTCAGCAACCTTCAGTACGGAGTTTGCACGCTTTACTGCCTCGTAGCAGGCAGTCCACTTACCTGCCAGGTAAGGGTTGTTGTCCAGGAACAGCCACTGCTCCAGGTTGGATGCGTCTGGCTGGTCGGCTGCGGTGGATCCCTTGTTGGCGTCACCGCCGATCACGTCACCGAATACCCATCCACTCAAGCTTCTGTAACCCATATCCCAGTTGTGGCCTTCCTGAGCGTACAGAGCGGTGTATGCACCGGCCAGAAGAAGGTCGATACCATCCTCGGTTGCCAGGGTGCTCTCACTTACTGCACCGATAGGATCCAGTGTCATGAAGTCGTCGCTACAGCTTGTAGCAAACCCCATTCCAGCTACCAACAGTGCAGAATAAATATATGATTTTTTCATAGTTGTTCTACTTTAAAATGTTCTTATTTTGTTCTGTTTTTCAGGTTAACGATAAATTAGAATTCAACGTTCAGACCAAGCAGATACTGGCGTGGAATACCGTAGTTTCCGTAGTCGGTACCCATACGGCGGTCGTTACCGAAGGAAGCAACCTCAGGATCCAGACCGGAGTACTTGGTGATGGTGAATACGTTACCCAGCTGAGCATATACGCGGATCTTAGACAGGGTGAGCTTCTTGGTCAGGCTCTTTGGAAGAGTGTAGCCAAGAGTCAAAGTCTGCATACGCAGGTAAGAACCGTCCTCAATGTAGTTGCTGTTCATCTGAGTGTTAACACCAGACTCGGTACCTACGAACAGTGGGAGGTCACCCTGAGGATTCTCGTGGCTCCAAGCGCGTTCCAGACGGTCATAAGAGAAGTTCATTGCAAGCATACCCCAGAGAGTGTGTGCCTCGTATGCCTTCATCAGGTCGTTGCCAAGTGTATAGTACAGATAAGTACCGAGATCCCAGTTCTTCCAGGTCAAACCGATGTTGATACCGCCGGTCAAGTCTGGGTGTGGGTTACCGATGTATGTACGGTCGGCAGAGTTGATGACCTTGTCGCCGTTCAGGTCCTTGAACTTGTAGTTACCTACGCTGGTCTGGGCTGCAGACTCGATGCTTGCAGCACCCAGAGGAGTAACGCCGTAGCTCTTCACGTCATCTGGGCTGGTGTAGATACCGTCAACCTCGTAGCCGTAGAACATACCGATAGGCTGGCCAACCGTAGTGATGGAAGCCTGCTCACCGATACGGTTATCACCGCTGTAGAGGATAGAGGCACCCAGCTTAGTAACCTCGTTCTTGTACCAGGAAGCGGTAGCGCTGATGTTGTAGCCTACCTGGCCGATTCTGTCACGCCATCCTAAAGTGATGTCGACACCGGTATTCTTCATAGAACCGATGTTCACGTATGGAAGTGAACCGGAACCTGCCAGACTGGTGTAAGCTGCAGTCAGAAGCATGTCAGAAGTAGTCTTGATATAGAAGTCAACGTTTGCAGTCAAGCGGTTGCGAAGTGCAGTCAGGTCGACACCGACGTTGAACATCTTCACGGTCTCCCACTTGGTGTTCACGTTACCCAATACGGTGTTTACATAACCTGCGATAGGGTTGACACCGTTGAATGCGAAGCTGTAGGAGTTACCAGTACCGTACTGGAATGCGTAGTTGTAGTTGGAGATGTTGGAGTTACCGGTAGTACCGTAGCCTGCACGGAACTTCAGGTCGTCGAGCCATGTCTCGTGAGCCTTAGCCAGGAACGGTTCGTCGGATACACGCCAACCCAGAGAGATTGATGGGAAGGTACCCCAGCGGTTAGCAGAACCGAATCGTGAAGAACCGTCTCGACGGATGGTAGCAGTCAACAGGTACTTGCCGTCGTAAGAGTAGTCAACACGTCCGAAGTAACCGAACATAGTGTAGTAGCCGTTTCTTGAACCGCTTACGCTGGAAATGGTAGCACCGTTGTTCAGCGTCCAGGTGTTCTGGTCAGCCGGGAAGGTATAGTCGCTCTTTGAAGCAGAGAGGCTGTGGCCGATACCGTTCTTCAGGGACTCCATACCGAGTACGACTGTCAGGTCGTGGTGGTCTAAGAAGTGAGTCTTATAAGTAGCGGTGTTAGTCCACTGCCAGGTGAATGACCAGTTACCGCTCTCGGAAAGAGTATCGGTAGTGGTACCCTCAGGGTTCCAGGAAGTTGACTTCTCGCCCATGCTGCGTGACCAGCCACCGTTCAGGGAGACTGCGAACTGGGTACGCAGGCTCAGGCCCTTGATCCAAGGATCCTTGATCTCTGCGAATACTGCAGTCTGCATGCGGAAGTTGCGGCTCCAGTCACCCTTGGCATTCATAACAGTTGACAATGGAGAGTTGTCACGGCCCAGCTTGTTACCATACAAGTAAGAACGTGCACCGGCGAAGTGTCCGCCCAAGTCATAAGGAGAAACCAGTGCAGACAGGGTGTAGGTCTGACCGAATACAGAGGTATCAGCCATAGAACCACGCTCACCCAGGAATGTCATCAAAGCAGAGCTTGAGTTGATACCGAAGGTGAAGTGCTTGGTTGGGTTGAAGGTGGAGTTCAGACGGAGGTTGTAGCGCTCGAACTCAGAGCCCTTCAGCGCACCCTCACGGTTTGAATAGCCAAGGGATACAGCGTACATACCCTTGTCAGTACCGCCCTGGAATGAAAGCTCGTGGTTGTGTGAGATACCGGTCTGGGTAACCTCTTTCCACCAGTCTGTACCGAGGCGTGCATCTGCCTCGCTCATGCCCAGGATATCCATGTTGTAGTAGTAGGAAGACAGCTGGTAGTACTGAGCATTCTTGTAGTTGTAAGCGTTCTTTGCAGCCTCAAGGATTACCTGACGGCCTGCGGTAGTGCTCTTGTCATAGCCTGTTACACCCAGGAGGGCAGCAGCTGCGTCAACAGAGTAGCTACCCGGAGTGATCAGGTAAGGCATCTCACCGTTGTACAGTGGGTTGTCGGCACCATCACGATAGGTTACAGTGTTATAGTTTGCCTGCTTCATAGCCTGTACCAGGTCATAGGCGCCCAGCATGTGGAAACCGCTGTTGGCCATCTTGGAAGCAGAAACATAGCCGCTATAGTTTACGCGGACCTTGGATTCCTTGTTACCCTGCTTGGTAGTAACGATGATGACACCGTTAGCAGCACGGGCACCGTAGACTGCAGTTGCAGCGGCGTCCTTCAGAACCTGCATGGTCTCAATGTCGTTAGGGTTGACGGAGTTGATGTCAACGCCCTGTACACCGTCCACGATGATCAATGGGTCAGAACCGTTAACGGAGCCCACACCACGTACACGGATAGTGGTCTGTCCTGCAGGACCACCGGAGTTGTTGATGGTAACACCTGCTGCCTTACCCTGAAGTGCCTCAGCGAAGGTTGCTACAGGAACCTCGGTCAAAGCATCGCGGGATACAACGGCAACAGAACCGGTGATATCCTTCTTTGCCTGGGTGGAGTATCCTACTACGACAACATCCTCAAGTACCTTGGAGTCTTCAACGAGGACAATCTTCATTTTGCCTCTTGCGACTTTCACTTCCTGAGTGATGTAGCCCACGTAGGAAACAACAAGTGTGGCGTTGTTGTCCACGTTCTGAAGGGTGAAATTACCATCAAAGTCGGTGATGGTTCCGTTGGTAGTACCCTTTACCAGAACGGAAGCTCCGATAATAGGTTCACCATTTTGGTCAACTACTTGACCCTCTACGGTTGCCATGACAGCGGCGAGCGCCATACTGCCTGAAAGGGCAACAGACAAGACGAAGAAGGACACGAGTGCCCACAAACGTCTACAAAGGTTTTTTGTTCTCATAAAGTTATTTTATTTAAGGTTATAAAATAGTTTCTCATTTGCATTGGGCCTAGTTCAAGTCCCGCCGCGAGCACTTTTTGCCCAATGATTATGCAAAGCTAAGCCGAAAAAACTAAAAAAACAAAAAAAAACGTGGAGAATTTTAAAAACACCCTCAAATTTTTCTTTTCGCGTGGTTTTTTCTGCGCATAAAGCTTAAAATCGTCTACACCTACCCTATTTTAGGGATGGAAGGATGGTATCGTAAATTTCATTCAGCTCTTTCTGCATGTCCTGTACATTGGCCGTTACAGCAATGACGGCATCCAGGTCTGGGAAGACTAGAATGTACTGTCCGTTTGCACCATCAGCTCTGAAACCATTGTGTCGGCAACGCCACATCTGGTAACCGTAACCCTGAACCCAGTCGCTGTTCTCTGGAGTGAGTCCTGCCTTCTCCATTTCGTCTGGGCGAACCATGTTCGGTACGGATGGAACTTGTTTCTTGGATGCTTCTTTTACCCAACCTTCTGGCAGGAGTTGCTTCCCGTTCCATTTTCCGTCTTGAAGCAGTAGCTGTCCCATCTTAGCCAGGTCTTCGGTCTTGAGGTAAAGTCCCCAGCCTCCGGCATTGATGCCATCGTGCTCATCCCAATGGTCTGGAGTAATCTGCAGGGGTTCAAAGAGTCTTGGCATGAGGTAGTCCAGCACTTTCATACCTGCCTTCTTCTGTACCATGGCTGATAGTAGGTAAGTTCCTGTGCTGTTGTACGCAAACCAAGTGCCTGGCTCATGCAGGAATGGTTGCACCATGAAGTTCTGTATCCAGTTCACGGTGGTGTCTGCGCGGTTCAAGGTATAGAGTGGGTCTATCTCCTGTCCGCAGTTCATGGTGAGCAGGTCTTTCACCGTTACTTTTTTCAAGTTTTCCTGTGGGTCGGCTGGAGCGTATTCTGAAAGTACATCGATGAGTTTGTCGTCCAGTTTCAGCAGTCCTTCGCTGATGGCAAAGCCTACTGCCGTACTGGTAAATGTCTTGCTCACGCTGTTCAGGATATGTGCCTTTTCAGGTGCACCTTCGCTCATCCATTTTTCTTTCAGCACCTTGCCGTGCTGGAGGATCATGATGGAGTGGATGTCCATACTGTCCTTCTGGATGGCACTGAGGTACTGGTCGAAGGCTGCATCCAGTGCTGGGGTAGATTCCCCTCGGAGTAGCTGACCAGATTCATCCACATTCATCTGGCTCTCCAGTTTAGCTGTGTTGTTTCCTCCGCATGATGCCAATCCCAGTAGAAGGGTAAGGGCACCTGCAAATAGTGTTTTGTATTTCATAATAATATTATAAGGTAAAGAATTTATTTTTTTCTTAAGGTCAGTTCGTCTATCAGGTTGCTGGCACCGCCCCACTTGTCTATCATGTAGAGCACATAGCGGATGTCCACGCTGATGCAGCGCTGGAGGTCGGAGTCAAAGGTGATGTCGGAACTCATGGCTTCCCAGTTGCCGTCGAATGCCAGGCCGATGAGCTGGCCCTTGCCGTCGAAGACGGGGCTTCCGGAGTTTCCTCCGGTGATGTCATTGGTGGTAAGGAAGCAGAGCTGCATGTCCTTGCTCTTCTTGTCCTTGTACGGACCGTAGTTCTTGCTTTGGATGAGGTCCACCATCTCGTCCTCCAGGAAGTAGTCTTTGTTCTGGGATTGGATGGAGGCCTTGGCTATGAGTCCATGTGTGCCGCAGTAGATGCCAGAGTTCTGTCCGTTGGCCATGGTATAGCTCTTCACGGTTCCGAAGCTCATGCGCATGGTGCTGTTGGCATCGCTGTAGTAAGCCTGTGCCATGTCCATCTCCCGGATGGCAGCGTTCAGCAGTCGCTCATTCTCTTCGATGGCGAAGCTTTCCTCGCGGTTCTTCATGCGCAAGTCCATGAGTTTCAGGTACATTTCCAGGGTGGTGGCCATCATTGGGTCAGCCATGATTTTGTCGGGCTCCTTCTGCAGGAGTACCAACAGGCTGTCTTCCGATGTGAAGGCGGTATGGGCGTAGAGGTCGTCCACGAATTTCTGTGTGTCTCCACCGTAGAGGGTGTCAATGCGTGCGTAGGTGTCAGGGAGTGCGTTCTCCATGCCTTCCACCTGCTTCTTGTAGTTCTGGAGCATGGCCAGCAGCACTTCCTTGTCCACGTTCAGGTCAATGTCTTTGTAGCCTTCCACGATGCGGCGCAACTGAGTCATACCTTCTTCCTCATCTTCGGAGAAGTCGGTGGACATGACTTGCAGGGCTATCTGCATGAGGTCTGAGCTGGAGAAGAAACTTTCTACCAGGAAGTAGAAGGTGCGAACACCATCCTTGCGTTTCTCATAGCTTTCTTTCAGCTTGCTGATGACATTGGCATATTTACCTCGTTCCATCGGACGCATGCTAATCCAGTCGTTCAGTTTCTGTTCCAGTTCTCTTTTCTGTTCCAGGACATGAAGTTTCTCGATACTCTCGTTCATGCCGATGGAGTTTTTCCAGTAGTTGGAGCTGCTGGCGTACTTGGAGTCGTACATGATACGGATGGCTGCATTTGCATCCATGTGCTTCTTCCAGATGGCCTGCTTCACGCCGCGCACCTGAATCATGGCAGCGTTCCAGCCTTCCATGCGTTCCTGAATACCGAAGCTGGAGAGATAGCGGTTGGTTTCACCAGGGAATCCGATGGTCATGCTGAAGCTTCCTTCCTGATAGCCTTTCAGGGAAATGGGAGCGTATCTGGCCGGGTGGTAAGGCACATTGTCCTCACTGTAGGTGGCTGGCTTGTTGTTCTTGTCTGCATAGATACGGAAGACGCTGAAGTCTCCGGTATGGCGTGGCCATACCCAGTTGTCGGTGTCACCGCCGAACTTGCCCACACTTGATGGTGGAGCGAAGACCAGGCGGATATCGCGGTAATCCTTGTAGACGGAAAGGTAATATTCGTTTCCGGCAAAATAGGGGGATACGATAGGGGAAAGGGTGGAATCGACCTCCAGTACCTCATTCTGGATGAGGGTGCAGATGGAATCAATGATTTCTTCACGTTCCAGTTCTGTGGCATTGGCAGGTACTGAGCCTAGCACACGCTGAGTCACATCTTCGGTGCGGACCAAGAAACTGACGAAAAGGTCTGGGTTTGGCAGTTCCTCGGCACGGGTACGGGCAATAAAGCCGTTCTTCAGGTAATCATGTTCCGTGGAGGAATGCTGCTGGATGTTGTCGAATCCGCAGTGGTGGTTGGTGAAGACCAGTCCGTCGGGGCTGACTACCACACCGGTGCAGAATCCTCCGAAGCTAACTACAGCGTCCTTCAGGGACGTACCATAAGGATTGTAGAGGTCTTTGGCAGAGAGTTCCAGGCCCAAAGCCTTCATCTGCTTCAGAGTTGCCTCACTCAGTTTGTTCAGCATCCACATGCCTTCATCGGCCTTCATGCTGGAGGCGCAGATGAGACATATAAATAAGGTTAAGATCTTCTTCATAGTATGTTCAACTGTTTTTCTCTGTTTTCATCGGATGGAGAGGGCTTTGTTTTCAGCAGCCTCCATGATTTCACGCTCACCCGGTCCTTTGTCGTTTATTCCGCACAGGTGCAGGATGCCGTGTATGATGACTCGGTTTAGTTCCTGCTCATAGGTAGCTCCCACCTGCTCGGCATTGGTGCGTACAGTGTCCAGGCTGATGAACAGGTCTCCGCTGATGACATCTCCTTCTGAATAGTCGAAGGTGATGATATCGGTGTAGTAGTCGTGCTGGAGATACTGCTGGTTTACCTCCAGAATCTTATCATCGTTCACAAAGATATAGGCCACATCGCCTACTTTTTTCCCATAGGTGGCAGCCACGCGCTTCACCCATGCTGAGTTTTCTCTTCTTTTTATGTGGGGCATTCTAGCCCCGTCGGTCTGATAGGTTATCATTTTCTCAGTCAAATAGTCCTGGGATTCCTCCGTCCATGATCATGTTCCTTCCCAGGTGTTTATATGCCAGTTCTGTCACCATACGTCCTCGAGGTGTTCTTTTCAGGAAGCCTTCCTGAATGAGGTAGGGTTCATAGACTTCCTCCACGGTGCCTGCATCTTCACCCAGTGCGGTGGCAATGGTGGTGATTCCCACAGGCCCTCCCCGGAACTTGTCGATGATGGTGAGTAGAATCTTGTTGTCAATCTCATCCAGCCCGTAGGTGTCAATGTTCAGTGCTTCCAGCGCATACTTGGCTATTTCCAGGTTGATGCGTCCGTCGCCTTTTACCTGGGCAAAGTCACGTACTCGGCGAAGCAGGGCATTGGCAATACGGGGCGTACCACGGCTCCGGCGGGCAATTTCTGAGGCTGCCTTACTATCGCACGGCATTTTTAGGATGTTTGCGGAACGGGTTACGATACGTGTCAGTGTATCAGCATCGTAGTATTCCAAGTGCATGTTGATGCCAAATCGTGCACGCAACGGAGAAGTCAGCAGACCGCTTCGGGTGGTTGCTCCCACGAGCGTGAACGGGTTCAGGTCTATCTGGATGCTCCGAGCCGACGGTCCCTTGTCTATCAGGATGTCGATGCGATAGTCTTCCATGGCACTGTAGAGGTATTCCTCCACCACCGGCTGGAGGCGGTGTATCTCATCGATGAAGAGCACATCGTTCGGTTCCAGTGAGGTAAGCAGTCCGGCCAGGTCTCCCGGCTTGTCCAGCACAGGTCCTGAGGTGACCTTGAACCCCACTCCCAGTTCATTGGCAATAATGTTGCTCAATGTAGTCTTTCCCAGTCCGGGAGGTCCGTGGAGCAAAGTATGGTCCAGAGGTTCCCCACGCAGTTTGGCAGCCTGCACGAAGATACGCAGGTTCTCTACGATTTTCTGCTGTCCGCAGAAATCCTCAAAGCGCAGAGGGCGCAAGGCATTCTCGAACTCGCGGTCGGAACTGTTCTGTTGTTCTCTGATGTTGAAATCACTCATTTTTTATTCTTCAAGCAGTTCTAGTCCTTTCTGTACGATAGGATTCACTTGGTTTAAGATCTGAAAGTATTCACTGGTATCCCAGAGGTCTCGGGCAAGCAGTCCTTTCAGTTGCAGCTTGATCATCTTGAGTCCTTCCTGGAATCCCTTTTCATCGTATTCCACGCCTGCGGCCTTTCCTTCAGCTACTACATTGTCCAGCAGTTCCTTGTCCACCTCAAAGTAGGCGTAGTATTTGTCGAAGTTAGGATAGTCCTTCTTCAGTTGTGCCCGGTGTTTGTCCAGATATTTCAGGGTAGTCTTCACAAAGGCACTGGTCACTGCCAGCTTCCGGTAGTAAAGATTGGTCTGCATGGTGTCCACGGGTACGAAGAAATCGGGCATTATACCACCTCCACCATATACCTTGCGATGGTCTTTTAGTGTCTCATACACCACGCTCTTATCCAGGCGCACGCTGTCTTCGTGGTAGAGTTCCCCACTCTCGATGCGGTGCAGGATGTCCATGTTGTAGTCTTCCTTGTGCCCTTTCTCGTAAGGTCTTTGGATGCAGCGTCCGGATGGGGTATAGTAGCGGGCTATTGTCAGTCGGATCATGCTCTCATCGGGGAGCGACATGGCTCGTTGCACCAGTCCTTTTCCGTAAGTTCTCCGTCCCACGATGGTTCCCCGGTCATTGTCCTGGATGGCTCCTGCCAAAATCTCGGCAGCCGAAGCACTGTTTTGGTTCACCAGAATCATCAGCGGCAAGTTCTTGAACATGCCTCTTCCGTTTGCCCGGTATTCTCTTCGGCGTGAGTTCCTTCCTTCCGTGTAGACGATAGGTTCGTCGGTATTCAGGAATTCGTTCACGATATCAATGGCAGCATCCAGGTAGCCTCCACTGTTGTCTTGCAGGTCTATGATGAGAGACTCCATGCCTTCTGCCTGCAGTTTCTGGATGGCTTCTATCATTTCCTTATGCGTGTGACGGCCGAACTGGTCGAACTGGATATATCCGATGCCGCTGTGAGCCAGATAGGCTGCATTCAGGGAGTGCACAGGGATTTTGTCCCGTTTCACATTGAAGTGCAGGATGTTCTTCACTTCTTGGCGCAGGACGCTCAGTTTCACCATGCTGCCTTTTGGACCACGCAGACGTTTCGTGATTTCAGTCTGTGGCATGTTCACACCGGCAATGGCGGAGTCGTTCACAGCGATGATGCGGTCTCCAGCCAGGATGCCCACCTTCTCACTGGGGCCTTTCACCACCGGTTGAATGACCACCAGGGTGTCTTCCACCATGTTGAAGGTCACGCCTATGCCTTCGAAGCTGCCTTCCAGCGGTTCGGTAAGCTTGGCTACCTCCTCGGGGGTGGAATAGGTGGAGTGTGGGTCCAGTTCCTTCAGCATGGCACGGATAGCGCTCTCCACTATTTTGTCCTCAGCCACTGAGTCCACGTAGAAACGGCTGATGGCAGCTTCGGCCAGTTCCAGCTTCCGCAGTTCCTTGTTGCTTTGTGCCTGTAGGCTCAGGCTGGCAGCGAGGACCAAAGTCAAAAAGAATGTTTTCTTCATACGTTAGTCCAGTTTCATTCCATCGGGAAGAAACTCTGATACATCTTTTCCGTAGCCGATGAGTTCACGGACAATGCTGCTGCTCACACTGCTGAACTGTGGGAAGGTGAAGAGTAGAAGAGTTTCTATGCCGTTGAGTCGGCGGTTGATGTCTGCCATGCTCTCCTCATATTCGAAGTCTTTCACGCAGCGCAGACCCCTGACGATGCAGGTGGCATTGATTTCCTTGGCAAAATCTGCGGTCAGTCCCTGGTAGGTGGCTACTTTCACTCTTGGTTCGTTCTCATACAGTTTGGTAATCATTTGCAAGCGTTTCTCCAGACTGAAAAGGCAGCGTTTGCTGTCGTTCACTCCGATGCCGATGACCACTTCATCCATCAGATTCAGTGAACGCTCCACAATGTTCTGATGGCCTTTAGTAAAGGGGTCAAATGTGCCTGTGAACAGGGCTTTGTGCTTAATCTTCATATTCGTAGTCTTCTGGGCGGTCTTCCTCGACCACCAGATTGTTAATGATGAATTGCTGACGTTCCATGGTGTTCTTTCCCATGTAGAATTCCAAGAGTTTCTTCACCAGGTCATCCTTGCTCAGGTTCACCTGCTCCAGACGGATATCCTCGCCGATGAATCCTTCGAATTCTTCAGGTGAGATTTCACCCAGTCCCTTGAATCGGGTGATTTCTGGGTTAGGGCTCAGCTTCTCGATGGCCTTGATACGTTCTTCATCGCTGTAGCAGTAGATGGTTTCATATTCATTGCGTCCCTCACTGCGTTTTCTTTTCTTGTCGATGTCCTTTTCACCCTTCTGTTTCTTCTTCTTGTTTCTTACTCGGAACAGTGGGGTCTGCAGGATATAGACGTGTCCTTTCTTGATGAGGTCTGGGAAGAACTGCAGGAAGAAGGTCAGCATCAGCAGTCGGATGTGCATGCCGTCCACATCGGCATCGGTAGCCACGATGACTTTATTGTACCGCAGGCCTTCCAGTCCGTCTTCAATGTTCAGGGCGTTCTGCAGCAGGTTGAACTCTTCGTTCTCATACACCACTTTCTTGGTCAGGCCGAAGGTATTCAGAGGTTTGCCTCGCAGGGAGAATACGGCCTGGGTATTCACGTTTCGGCTCTTGGTGATGCTTCCGCTGGCAGAGTCACCCTCAGTGATGAAGATGGAACTCTCTTCTTGGAGGTCACCTTTGGTATCGTTCAAGTGTACACGGCAGTCGCGCAACTTACGGTTGTGCAAGTTAGCTTTCTTGGCGCGTTCACGTGCCAGTTTGGTAATACCGGCCATAGCCTTACGGTCCCGTTCACTCTCATTGATTTTTTGGAACAGGGCTTCGTTCATGTCAGGATTACGGTGCAGGTAGTTGTCCACTTCGGTCTTGATGAAATCGCCGATGAACTTGTTTACGCTGATTCCACCGTTAGGTTCCATGGTCAGGGAGCCAAGTTTGATTTTTGTCTGGCTCTCGAACTGTGGTTCCTGTATGTTGAGGGCGATGGCAGCCACCATACCATTACGGATATCTCCCGGTTCCCACTGTTTGTTGTAGAATTCCTTGATGGTTCGTGCAATATGTTCCTTGAAGGCTGCCTGATGCGTACCACCTAGTGGGGTGTATTGTCCATTCACGAAGCTATAGTACTCATCACCGTTCTGGTTAGTGTGGGTGAAAGCTATTTCTATATCTTCTCCCTTGAGGTGGATGATGGGGTAGAGTGCGGTGCTGTCCATCTTGTCGTTCAGCAAGTCTTCCAGTCCATGGCGGGAGATGATTCGCTGTCCGTTGTACATGATGGTCAGTCCAGAGTTCAGGTAGGTGTAGTTGCGCAGCAGGTTCTGCACGAATTCTTCGTGGAACTGGTAGTTCTTGAAGAGGGTGTTGTCCGGTTCAAAAAAAATGTATGTACCGTTATCTTCCTGCGTGTCTTCTGTCACATCACTGACAAGTACCCCTTTCTTGAAGACAGCTTTGCGTACTTGCCCGTCGCGGAAACTCCATGCCTCGAAGTGGGAGCTTAGTGCATTCACGGCTTTGGAACCGACACCGTTCAGACCCACACTTTTCTTGAAGGCCTTTGAGTCATATTTTCCACCGGTGTTCAGAATACTCACTGCCTCAATCAGCTTTCCTTGGGGGATGCCTCGGCCATGGTCTCGCACACCCACACGCAAATTGTCATCGATGTTGACTTCGATGACTTTGCCTGCATCCATCTTGAATTCATCAATACTATTGTCAATGATTTCTTTCAAGAGTACATAAATTCCGTCTTCAGATGAGGAGCCGTCGCCCAGTCGTCCGATATACATACCTGGACGGGTGCGTACATGCTCCATATCGGAGAGATGTCGTATATTGTCGTCGTTATAAACAGGTTGTGCCTCTTCTAGAGGCAGTCCTACTTCTTCGCTCATTATGTTTTATAGTGTTTTTATTTGATATCTTTGGTGAAGCAGCGACGTCTTTTGTGCTGCTTTGTGTCGAAATAAGCCCATTGTTTCTGGACTGCTTGGTTGTCTTCCAGTTCTGGATTACTCTCTGCCCATTTGTATCCTTTCTTGATAGCGATAGGGATGATGTCGGCAAACAGGAGAGAATTGGCACCTTTGTTCTGATATTCAGGAGCTACCGCTACCAACAGCAGATCCATGCCTTCGGGTTCTTTGATTTTCAGAGCCTTTAGCAGCGGCCACCAGCCAAACGGAAGGAGTTTTCCCTTGGCTTTCTGGAGGGCTACAGACAGGCTGCCCATGGTAATGCCCACACCCACTAGTTTTCCTTCATTGGTTTCCACTAGGGTTATCATGTCCAGATTGAGCAGGCTCAGGTAGGTCTTCACATAGAGGTCGATTTGGGCCTGGGTAAGTGCCACAAAACCGAAAAGGTCCTTATAGCCTTCGTTGATGAGGTCGAAGATTTTCTGACCATAGTTCTTTTCCTTGATTTCCTTTCTGCTGGATATCTTCACGACACACAGGCCGAATTTCTGCTTGACTACTTCAGCAATGCGCATCATCTTTTCTGGAATCTTGTCGGGGACGATGATCTTAAACTCCACCCAATCCTTGGCCTTCACGAATCCCATCTTTTCCATATGCTGTGGGTAGTAAGGGTCATTGTAGATGGTAGCCATGGTTCCCAACTGGTCGAAGCCTTCGATGAGCATACCTTCGGGATCAAGGTCCGTGAAGCCTAGTGGGCCTACGATCTTGTCCATGCCATGGCTCTTACCGAATTTAGCCACAGCATCTATCAGGGCCTGGCTCACTTCCTCGTTGTCAATGAAATCGATGTATCCGAAGCGGACTGTCTTTTCATTCCAACGTTCGTTGGCACGTTTGTTGATGATGGCAGCCACACGGCCCACCACCTTATTGCCATCCAGAGCCAGGTAGCATTCACAGTCGCAGAACTCCAGTGCGGGGTTCTTTCCAGGTGTGAATGTATCCACCATGTCTTCGTAAAGTTCAGGTACCTTGTAAGGATTGTTTTTGTAGAGTTCGTAGTTGAAACGAATGAATTGCTTCAGTTCTTTTTTATTAGTTACTTTATTGATGGTAATGGCCATATCTTTCAAGAAATATATAATTCGGGCATAAAGATAGCCATTTTTGCGCAAACATATACCTTATTTAAAAGATTTTTAGAAAATATGGGTCTTTTTGCAGTGAATCAGTATTTTTTCCGAAGGCTGCAAGGTGGTACAGAAAATGTATTGGTCTCCACCATCGGAGAGTTTCAATCTTTTACGCAAATCTGCCACACTGGAAGGGAAATTGCGAACAGTGATATTGGCTTGTTTCAATTCTTGAAGATTCTTCAGATCTTTCTTGTTGAATTTATAGGTATGCTCCACATTAAAGATGCGTCCTGGGAAATCTTTTACCAGTTCATGTGAAGTGTAAAGATGACTGTTCGGATGGAGTTTCTTCACTCTGTATCTGGTGCAGAGGCTTTTGAGTCCACCAGCTTTAATCAGGGCAGCATGGGGCTCATAGAGGTATTCCTCCACTGTTTCAGCGAAGTTAGCAGTAATATTCTCCTCTTCTAGTGGAGTGTATGTGAAAACTTGGTCATTTTTAGGAAGGTTTATGGCAGAAATCTTGATTTCATCGGTTGGTGTGGTTTCTTGTTGCAAGGTAAAGAGGAGTTCCTTACATTCGTTGTTCACAGCCACAACATGCACCTCATGAATGTGCCTTAGTGTACGTAGTGCCAGACTGATATCCAGCATGGGGGAAAGTTTTATCAGTATCTTTTTCCCTTTTTGTAGAAGTAAAGGTTCCAGAGCTTCCACATTGGGTTCACAGTCGGCTATAGAAACTACTTTGCTCCCATGTTTGTCCCGGCGTGCAGGATCTAGAAAAATCCAGTCCACGGGATTCATCTGTTTTAAATAATCCAAACTATTTGTATGTACAATTTGGGCATGAGAAAGATTTAGAATTGGGAAGTTGTTTTGTGCCAGTTCGCACAGATATTCTTGTTGTTCTATGTATGTAGCTTTTTTGAATAGGGGAGCTATGAAACTAAAGTCTACCCCGAAGCCGGCAGTCAAGTCTGTGAAAGCATTTCTTTCTGGTGGGGTGGAGTTTGCTTCCACAATATGGGCTTTATAGAGAGCTGTGAGTTCTGAGGAGCACTGCTCCATGGAAAGACGGTGAGGGTAAAGAAGAAGAGTTTTTTTGGAGTAGGTGGGAATTTTCAGGAGCGCAGTCTGCCTTCCTTCAATCTGGTCTAGTGCAAAAGGCATATCCACATCAGGATATTTATCGGCTTGTAAGGCCAGATTGTTTACGTCTGCTTGCTGAAACTTTTCGATGAATTCCCTTGTATTCATCGGAATTAGTGGAACTGATTCAACTCAGGGTAATACTCAAAACCTGCTTCGTTCAATTCCTTGATGAGGTCGTCCTCATTAACGTCCAGTTCATAGCAGAGTTCCTCCAGGGAATCATATTTGTCCCTGAGTTTCATGTTGACCATGCTCAGCAGCATGATAGGATCCTTTGGAATTTCGTTCATAGTATTTGTCAGTTACGCATATGTACGTCCATCTGTGGGAAAGGAATCTCTATGCCCTTTTCCTTGAAGATGTTGTAAACTTTTTCAGTCAACTCATATTTCACAGTGAAAAAATCAGCGGAATTTACCCAGGCCCTGATGACGAAGTCGATGCTGCTATTGCCCATGGTGGTCATAGGAATGGATGGTTTGTGATCTTCATCGTGGAGGATGCGTGGGTCAGCATCTATCATTTTCATCAGAACCTCCCGTACTTCACTGGTATTGGTTCCGTAGGCAACGCTTACTGGCACATCTACCCGGCGGAATGACTGGTTGGAGTAGTTTTTCAAAGTGCCTGTGGCCAACAGACCATTTGGTATGTAGATGGTTTGGTTGTCAAATGTAGTGAGTATGGTGTTGAAAATAAGGATTTCCTTCACAACTCCCAAATATCCTTGTGCTTCGATGGAATCACCTACTTTAAAGGGTTTGAGGATCATGATGATGAGTCCACCCACAAAATTCTGCAGTGTTCCGCCAAGGGCCATACCGATAGCCACACCGGCTGAGGCAATGAGGGTTAGGATGGAACTTGTCTCCACCCCCAAAACGCCTATGATAATGATTACAAGGAAACAGTTGAGTGAAATGGAAACAAAATTGTTTAGAAAGGTTTCCAATGAAATCTCAACATTCTTTTTCTTAAGAATCTTAGCGAAAATACTACATACCCGTTTGATTATGAAACGGCCAATAATAAAAACTATAATAGCTGCCACCATGTTTTTGCATAGGATGGTGGCATAATGCATCAAGTCTGAGAGTGCAAGATTACCTATTTCTTCTGGCATATGATTAAATATATAATCCTTTAATTCCTTTTAATTAAAGCAGGAAGTTGTCTTAAGGCTGTCTCTCAACAAGTTAATGAAAGCAAGGCAGCTCTATACTAGTAAACAACAACTTTATCCTCTGCTTTCTGAGTACAAAATTACTCTTTTTTCTTTGCATCTGCAAGTGTGTTTTTCTTTAATTATCTTAAAGAATGAAAGATAGTAAATCGTTTATGTTGATTCATTCCCGATAAAACGTCTTTATTTACAAAAAGTTCGATAAATGTTTCTGCTTATGGAAAAATAGTCCTAATTTTGCACCGGATTTGGAAACAGAGTGTACTCAGCATTCTGTGCAAGGGAATCAGGTTAGAGACCTGAGCTGTTCCTGCAGCTGTAAACCACATCTAGAAGAATTGGACATTCATAGGGTCACTGATGAAGAATATCGGGAAGACCGTCCAGTTTGTGGTGAGCCAGAAGACCTGCCAATTCCGTTAAAGGTTGATTTCTGCCCTCAGGTAAGGGGTGGGATTAGTTTTATTATATCAGCAAATGAAATATTTTTTGCCAGTACTCATCGTTTTGATGAGTTTATGTGCTATGCAGATGCATGCACAGGAAGAATTGACCGATACATTGAAGGAGGTCGTGATTACGGGCACGGGTACTCAGCATCTGCTGAAAAATGCCCCCGTTCAGACAGAGGTCATCACCAGGAAAATGCTTGACAGCTATGGTGGTAAAAGCATCGAGGAAATCCTGGGGGGACTTACGGCATCCTTTGCCTTTAATGAAGGTGACATGGGTAGTCAGATTCAACTTGGGGGTCTTGGAAATTCCTATATCCTGATTTTGATTGACGGTAAACGCATCCATGGCGATGTGGGAGGGGAAAATGACCTGGGTGTCATAGATCCACACAACATCGAGAGGATAGAGATTGTAAAGGGAGCCCAGTCGGCTCTCTATGGAAGTGATGCCATGGCTGGAGTTATCAATATCATTACCAAAAAGCATCTGAACGATGGAATCTATCTGGAGAATACCACCCGCTATGGTTCTTTCAATGACTTGCGTCAGCATAATGGTGTGGGACTGAGCACAGGGAAGTGGACTTCGTACACGAATTTCCAACTCCAGCATACCGACGGATGGCAGAACACTTCTGAGGAATACACTGAGGCAATGATTGTGCCAGATTCCCGGAACAAGACAGTGAATCAATATACCAACTGGCAGGTTTCTGAGCGTCTGACGTTCCAACCAGTGAAAAATCTGGATTTTTATGCTGACGGTTCATATTACATCAAGAACATCAACCGACCTACAAATGGGAAGTATGCTTCGTGCGATGTATATACCTATGATCTGATGTACCGCAATGCCAGTGCATCGGTGGGAGGAAAGTGGCAGTTGAGGGGAACGGATGTGGTAACCTTGGACGTGGATTGGAATAAGCATGCATATTATTATAAGTACACCGACACCACACTAGCCGATGGCTATGACCCGAACGGAAACTTCACCAACTATTTCCCATATTTTGCTGGGCAGAAAAATCTGCAAAGCGACCAGCAACGAGTGATGGCCCATTTGAAAGGAGTATTTAGCCTTCCGTATGAGAACCAATTGAGTGCTGGACTGGAATACCGGTACGATTATCTGAATGCTCCCATGCGTACAGCCACAGGAACAGCCGATGATTGGACAGCTGCACTATATGTTCAGGATGAATTCAACCTGATTTCATGGTTGAATGTTACAGCGGGACTTCGATTAAATGAGAACGGAGGTTTCGGTTTCCGTGCTACTCCTAAGTTGAGCACAATGTTTTCATTGGGCGACTTCCGACTGCGCATGGGTTGGAGCCAAGGCTTCAAGTCTCCAACTACCAAGGAACTGCATTACCGCTATCTGCATGCCATGGGTTCCAGTATATTCTTCAACATGGGCAATACTGATCTGAAAGCCCAGACTAGCAATTATTGGAGTACCGGATTGGAATACAGGGGCAATAGACTGACGGTCTCTGTAACTGGTTATTTAAACAAGCTGGATAACATGATTACCTTGGTTAATGTTCCAGTGAGTGAGATACCTAAGGATATAACCTCTTCTTATATGGGTGACGGCAGCGATGAAATCATAGCCCGTAAATATATGAATATGGAAGATGCCAAAACCTATGGTGTAGATTTCAATATGAGCTATAAACTTACCTCAGAACTAACTTTGGGAGGCAATTACAGTTATCTGGACACCAAGGCACATGTATATAACTCTAAGTATGAGACTCTAGATGAGGTGACTATCGATGGTATGGCACATCATAAGTGGAATGCCTCATTTACTTGGAATCATCGTTTTGCCCCCATTTACCGGATAGGTGTAAACCTAAGTACCCGAGGCTCCAGTGAACGGTTCTACCAGAACAATGGAAACGGCAAGGCCTTCCAGATTTGGCGACTGAACACCACTCATGACTTTGGCCGTTCAGAGAAACCGGTTTCCTACCGAGTTGAACTGGGGGTAGATAATATCTTCAATTATGTGGACCGTACTATGCATCCTTATCATTTGGGTACTACCAGTGCGGGAACTACACTTTATGCTTCGTTCAGTATCAAATTCAGACAAGGCAAGAAAATAAATACATTAACTAAAAAACAAAACAATTATGATGAAGAGTAAAACACTTCTGATTGCAATGATGGCAATGGTTGCCAGTGCAATGACTTTCACATCTTGTTCAGATGACGACGATGATGTGACCAACAACTACACTACCTATCAATCTAAGGTTGACGCTCAGGTCCGTGAGCAGAAAAAGAACGACAAGGCAATCTTGCTGGTTGCTTTCGGTTCTACTTGGCAGAAGGCCTTCAAGGCATTTGACAAGACTGTTGATGAGTACAAGAGTGCAAATCCTGGTTATGATGTCTATCTGTCATTCAGTTCTGCTATCTGTATCAACCGTGCTGCTGCTGGTGAGCATGCTAAGGATGAGGGTGAGGATAAGGCAGAAATCCGTAACTACTATGCACCTAACTTCTGGCTTCATGCACTGGGTAACGTGAAGTATAGTGAAATCGTGGTTCAGAGCCTTCAGGTCATTCCAGGTGAGGAGTATAGTCGTGTCATCAACTACATCAAGGATTTTGCAAACAACAATTTAGGTGACTTGGATGATGCTTACCTGGCAAGGGTGAACCTGAAACTTGGAACTCCATTGCTAAACAACACTACCGATGTGGCAAATGCAGCTAAAGTCCTGAACGCCCTCTATGCCGACAAGGCTGCTAAGGGTGTGGTTGCTTTCATGGGTCATGGTAATCCTGACAGCTATGACACTTACAAGGCTAACATCCGTTATTCACAGTTGGAAGAGGCTTTGCAGGAGTATAGCCCTAATTACTTTGTAGGTACCGTGGATATGCCTGACAATTATAAGGAAAATGTATATGAGCGTATGCTTGAAGCAGGCATTACTTCTGGTGAAATGAATGTTTATCCTTTGATGTCTATCGCTGGTGACCATGCCCACAATGATATGGCTGGTGAAGGTGATGAATACTGGGATCCAGATCATGAGGAGAGTGAAGACAACAGCTGGTACGAGTATTTCACACACAAAGGATATTCAGTGACTTCAAATCTGGTGGGTCTTCTGGAGTGCCCTACTGTACGTCAGTTGTGGGAGAACCACACCAAGAATCCAGTGAAACTGGAAGATTACTATCATTCCATGTATCCAGAGGAATAAGATTATTAATAATAGAAAAAATGCAGCTGGGAAACAGCTGCATTTTTTTATTGCCTGCTCCAAAAAAGAATGTTTTGTTTTATTCTCTATATTTTATAACTTTGCATCAATAATTAGTCTTATGTCAGAACAATCTTTTCAGTTACACGATAAGACCATTACCATCTATGGAGAATGGGAGAAACCTGTGCCAGTGGTTTATTTCCATTCCTTTCAGAAGGAGGGGGAACAAGTATGGGACGAATGTAGGAGGCTGAGTGTTCCACAGTTTTATTTGGTAGAAATATCTGGTGAAGGGTGGAACCGTGACCTTTCTCCTTGGGCTGCTGAGGCTCTTTTCCCAGGTGAGGAAAAGATGGAAGGTGGGGCTCCGGCATGGTTGCCTATCCTGACCGATGAAATCATACCTCAGGTGGAACAGAGAATCCAGGTTACGCATCGAGTCATTGCTGGTTATTCACTAGCTGGTCTTTTTGCTTACTGGGCCATGTATAATACCTCGGTTTTTGATTCGGTCATTTCTTGCTCGGCATCCTTCTGGTATCCAGATTTCATGGACTATGTAAAGGAGCATGCTTTCCCTAAGAAACCGTTGACCGCTTATTTTTCCATTGGGAACAAAGAGAGCAAGGTTAAAAATGCAGTGATGCAGACCACAGAACCTAACACCCGCTTTCTGCAACATACATTGGAGTCTGAGGGAATAGCTTCTGTCTTTGAGTTGAACAACGGCAATCACTTCATCCAGTCTGAGTGGCGTGTGGCCAAGGGTATTCAATGGACACTTCGAGCTTTGAAACGTTTGTAGTCAGTTAGGATATTTGTTCAAATTGGGTTGGTGGAACCCCGAATTTAGCCTTAAATGTTCGGCTGAAATTCTGGATGGCCGATGCACCGACACTATAGCAAACCTCACTTACAGTCTTGCCACTACGCAACATTTCCAGAGCCTTGTTCATGCGATATGTGGTGATAAAGGAGTGTGGAGTCTCACCCAAAAGCATTTTCATGCGTGCACTGAGGGTGTTGAAGCTCATTCCAATGTCTTGAGCAAGGAGTGCTACGGTATAATTATTGTCATTCAGGTGCTTATCCAGCAAATGGTAGATTTTATCCAAGAATTTCTTGTCTTCTTCAGAGATGAACATGGCCGGGGTGGTGTCTTCCTTCAGTTCACTGCATTCTTGAGTTTTAATATCTTCTATAGTGCTGGAAGTCTTGGATGCCAGGAAACATTGAATATAACTGCGGTTCCTAATCAGATTCTCTACTTGGCTGAGCAGTATGTATGGGTCAAAAGGCTTGGGAATGTAGGCATCTGCACCTAGGTTGAGACTCTTCAAGTGACTTTCTGTACTATCCTTGGCTGTTAATAAGATGATAGGAATCCTGCTTAGGTTCTGATTCTCCCTGATTTCACGGCAAAGTTGGTAGCCGTCTTTCCTTGGCATGATAATGTCGCTGACCACAATATCAGGTAGGGCTCCAGCTTCCAAATGCTCCAAAGCTTCCATTCCATCGGCAGTAGTAGTGACATTATAATCCTTTTCGAACAATATTTTCAGGTAGTTTCTTACATCATTGTTGTCTTCCACGATAAGTACAGTGTGGCTTTTTAGAGGCCTTTCAGACTTTTCTTGTGGTTCTATTGATATGTTATTTGAAGAAACCACTTGGGAAATGACAATTTCACTTTCTGCATAAGCCGATTTATCATAAGGGATGCTCAGAATGAAGTTGCTTCCTCCTGATTCTCTTGGTTCAAAGATGATTTCACCATGGTGGAGATGAGCTAAATACTGAGAATAGCTTAAACCTATCCCATGTCCTGAGATTTCTGGTTTCTCAGTTTCCATAGAGAGTCTATTGTACCGTTTGAACAGTTCTTTCCGTTTCTCAAGGGAAATGCCGGCACCATTATCTTTCACACTCACACAAATGGAGTTTCCTTTTAGATAGGTATGAATTCTCAATTCGCCATTTTCCAGAGCTGTGTATTTGATGGCATTGCTCATGAGATTGCTCAATATTTTTTCCACCTTCTCATGGTCGAAGTAGCTGCTTTTTACGTTGGAATCAGTCTCTATTTCCACTTTTATGCCTCGTTCTGCAGCAATGAACCGGAAATTGTCTGCCAAGTTCTTTACGGTGTTTGGTAAATAATCCGAAGTCACTTCCAGACTGTTTTCCAGCCTGCGGTTTTTCTTTCCGGTCTCCAGTATTTGGTCGGAAAGTTTCCGAAGGTTCTCTGTATTTTTCATGGCCAGATTGACGAGTACACGGTCGCTTTCATTGATGTGTCCACTATGTTGCAATTGTGCCAAAGGTGCATTGATGAGTGTCAGCGGGGTGTGAAGTTCATGGCTCAGATTGGCTAGAAAGTCTATCTGCTCCTGTGCCATTTCTTTCTCACGCTCTACCAGATTCAGCCGTTCAGAACTGATTTTATGACGTATGTAAAGCCAGATCAGGATTCCGGCAATACCTGCCAAAAGAAGGAAATAAAGACAAAAGGCCCACCAGGACAGCCAAGGTGCTGGATTGATGTGTATAGGAATTTCTAGCTCAGACCGGCTCCATTCTCCATTGAGGTTTTTCACCCGAGCCTTGAATATATAGTCACCAGCAGGGATTGAATTGTATATTGCATATTGGTTCGTTCCACTTTCAATCCAGTTTTCATCCAATCCTTCCATTTTATAGGAATAGTTCAAATGTGAGCCTTGCTCGAAGCGTATGCCTGAAAAGTAAAAATGGAGGGTATTTTCATTGTATTTCAGGTCTAGTTTCTTTTGCTGGAGGAATGAGGCAGTATAGTTGGTTCCTTCTCCCTCTATTTTATCCAAATAGAGTGGTATCTCTTCGGCATTCTTTTCCAGTTCCTTGAAGTCATCAGTGTTTGGGTCAATGTATGTAATACCTTTCCTTCCCAGGCAATAAAGCGTACCCTCATCAGTAATCCATGTATTAATGTATTCGGGAGTAGAACCTAAATTAATATCCTTGACATAGAGGAATTGGTTGGTTGAGGGTGTAAGTCTGGCAATGTAGTTGCTGGATGCTATCCAGATTTTCCCATCATGGTCCATGGTAATTTCTTTGGCATGGTTGTTTGGAAGGCCATTGGAAGTATTCCATTGCCTGATTTCCTTTGTTTCTGGATTATAGCAAACTAATCCTTCATTGAAGGAACCTAGCCAAAGGTTTCCTGAATCATCGTCAAAGAAATTGTCTAGATTGTGAATGGGGATATATACGTGATTAAACGCCTTTTGGGCTTCATCCCAGACGTAGAGGTAATTGTCGGTTGTTACGATATATAGTTTTGAAGAACTGGCAGAAGGCACCAGTTTCTTTATGCTCACAGAGTCATTAGGAATCTTGATGGACTTGTAGACACTATTTTTTCGAATGTTTCCAACCTTATTTTTAGATGCAGCCCAGATAGTTCCTTCCTTATCCATGCAAAGGGCCTCTGGAGTATAGGGAACATCCAGTCTCTTTTCTTCGGTTATTCTTCCTGCTTCCAGTTTCAGCACTTCGATGTTTTGAGAGTATGGAACGATGAAGTATCCCAACTTTGCATTCATGTAATGGTTGAGCATGTGGTCTATTTTCCTTCTAGAGAGAATCTGTCCCGATGTTTTGTCGTAAGAGAGAATCTCATTATAGGAAAGTAGCCAGATGAAGCCCTGTGGGTCAGTCTGCAAGTTAATGATAGGGAGTTTTTGGTTAGCGAAACTTTCCAGATAAATGGTGGAAGATGCGGTGAAATGGGGGAAGAACTGCAGATTACCAGTTTTGTCTGCTATCCAAATGTTCTTGCCTTTGTCTACTAGGCAACAAGAAAACTCTTCAGGTGAAAGGTGAACCCTAAAATCAATGAGACTGATACTTCCTGAAGTCACATCATAAAGGTACAGTTTGTCGTTTTCAAGGCCTATAAGCAGTTCATTCTTATCGTATTTTTCCACGAAAAGGATGTGGGGATGATTGTTAAGCCACTTTTTCATTTCTGGTTCCAGTGGCATTTCTTCATGTGTCTTTAGGTTATAAGAAGAAAGCATTCGCTCATGATAAACCCATATCCGGTTGCCTTCCTCATCTACAGTCATTTTTTGTATGTAGAAAGAGCTTGGTAGAGATTTTTGTTGTTTTAGGCTTTGGTCCAAGACAAATAGGGTGTTGTCCTGATAAAACCAAAATTCTTTCTGCCTGTTTGAAAATTCATGAACTTGAATAAATGATTGGGATAGGAGAGAAGTGGAATACCGGGTTTTCAAGTCTTTTTTGGAGAGGAGTTCCAAAGACTGCATCTTGATGGAGAATAGGGTGGAGTCGTTTAAGTCATAGATGCCTATGATGGGCGTGTAGGTAGACTGCTCAGGCTTCTTGAATCCATATCCATTCCATGCTGCAATTCCACATTCATTGGTCAGCCAAAGTGTTCCCTGACGGTCTGTCAAAAGATGGTTCACATAGTCACTGTTCAGAGATAGCGAATCGTTTCTGGCAGTGAAGGCTTGAAACATGGAACCATTATACCGGTAAAGGCCTTGGAGGGTTCCTATCCAGATGTAACCTTGACTGTCCTGTTCCATACAGAGAATCTGTTCTCCAGCCAGTGTCTGTCTAAATTCTTGGCTTTGCCCCCACACAGGTAAAGAGAGAATATGCAGTATAAGAAGGAAAAAGATGTGTTTTTTCATAGAAAGGCCGCTTTTAGCCTTACAAAGGTAGAAAAAAAAGGAAGAAACCCCAAGAGTTTCTTCCTTTTCTGTGTTAACTTTTGATTTTCAACTATTCCTTTATCTTGAATTCAAAGGTGAATGGTGCTTCTTTTGTTGAAGGTTTCCAAGCACCTTCTTTTTCACCGTTAGGATTTCCGAACTTGCAGAAGTTGGTCCATGCGGTTACCATTTCCTCGCTCAGTTGGTGGTCAGCTTCGGTGAAAGGTCTCCAGCTGCGGTCCAGTGTATTGAAGACATACCAGAGTTCGCTGCTGTGGAATGCACCCTCCAAACTCTTCCTACCATCGGTTGGCAATGGACGGTTGAAGAGGTAGCAGTAAGTAGGTTGATTAGAAAGGGAATCGCGTACGGCTGCAAATTTAATCTGCTGCTCACTCATGTCCATCATATCGTTGGATGTGTATCCCAGCATATATGGAATGTCTGCAATGTCCTTATTGTAGGTTGCTGTAGCGAAATCTTCTGTCAGAACCTGTCCGTCGGTATGTGGTGCAAGCATCAGGAATTTGTGTTTCTCAGCCATGTACTTGCCTACTAAACCCATTAGGTCTGTTGCAGGAGCAGCACGCATTTCCTCCAAAGTCTTGTAACCACCCATATCCATAATTTCCTTGCCTTCTGCATCATATCCTTCCTGGTTGGTACCTTGGGTTGGGATGAATTCACCAAGTCCACCTGCACTTTGAATGATGGCTTTTTTCATAAGGTTTCTGCTAAGTGGTGAGATGACCAGATTTCTGATACTGCCTCCACCTGCACTTTGGCCAAAGATTGTGATATTCTCAGGGTCACCACCGAACTGTGCAATGTTGTTTTTCACCCATTTCAACGCTGCAATCTGGTCGTAGAGACCATAGTTGCCAGAGATGCCGTTGTTTTCTGCAGAAAGTTCAGGATGACTGAGGAATCCGAAAATACCCAAGCGATAGTTGATGGTTACTAGGATTACACCTTTCTTGGCCCATGCCTCACCATCCATGGTGATTTCATGACCCCATCCAGCAGAATAGGCTCCACCATGTACCCACATAGCTACAGGAAGAGATGCCTTGTCATCACCAGCTACGTTCTCAGGAGTCCATACATTCAGGAAGAGACAGTCCTCAGAGAATGCAGGATCTTCAGCATAGAACTCTGTTCCATAGACACCGTCATTAGGATCATGAGCACTTTGCATGGCAGCATTTCCGAACTGGTCTGCTACTTTCACACCTTCCCATGCCACAACTGGCTGAGGCTTTTTCCAACGCAGATCACCTACTGGTGCTGCTGCATAAGGAATACCCTTATAGATAAGTACGGTAGAATCGGCATTCATTACGCCTTGAATTTGTCCACCCTCGATGGAAAGAACTGGATTCACCTCTTTCTGTGGAGCTGGCTGTGAACAAGAGTAGGTCAGAAGTGCTGCACCTACGAATAAGAAAAATAACTTTTTCATGTTTTTTATTTATTTATTATTATTTGTTCTTTAATTCATTGATTGTGATACCTGGCTTCAGCACGTTTCTTACGGACTTGGTCCACTGTTTGCCGACTTTGCCTTTCAGCTGTGCCTTGATGTCTGCTACAGATGCTCCAATCATAAAGTTGTAGGTACCCTTGTCGGTTTCCCACTGGCTCTTCTGGGTATTGAATGAAGCTAAATCCTTAACGGAAACAGTCATGGTCAAAGTCTCGGATTCCCCTGGTTTCAAGGTCTTGGTCTTTGCAAAACTCTTCAGTTCCTTCTTTGGCTTATCCAGTTTGCCCTTTGGTGCAGCTACATAGAGCTGAACGGACTCTTTTCCTTCGTATTTTCCAGTGTTCTTCACCTTAACACTTACAGTGAAGCTGTCACCATTGTTCTGAATAGCAGCATCGGAGTACTCAAATGTGGTATAGCTCAAGCCAAAGCCGAATGGGTAAGATACATCCACACCGAAGGTATCGAAATAACGGTAGCCTACATAGATGCCTTCCTCATAAATCGTATAGTCCTTGTTTCTCTCACCGTCGTAGGCCATCTTGTCCTTGCGCTCAAAACCTGCAGCACCACCCATCATACCTGAAACTTGTGCTTCTTCTTCCTTGATAGGATAGTTCTTTGAAGAAGGATAGTCCATCAGGTCTTTTGCAAAGGTGATGGTTAGTTTGCCGGAAGGAGTAACCTTGCCTTTCAGCACGTCGGTCACCCAGTTGCCCAGTTGCTCACCACCCTGATAGATACAAAGGATGGCATCAGGAATTTTTTTCCAGGATTCCACTTCTATAGGACCAGGGATGTTCAGAATAACCACAGCTTTCTTTCCAGCTGCGTGATAAGCCTCAGTCACGTCCTTTACCAGCTGCTTTTCGCTATCGGTAAGGTAGAATGCCTGTCTGGTACGGTCATTACCTTCACCAGATACATGACCCAGGACAATCAGTGCGATATCGTTCTCAGCAGTCTGTACCTTATATTCTTCTGCAGTGAAGAGTTTTTCCTTGTCTTCTTCTGGGTCTTTTTGCTGATTTCCGAATGGGAAAGGAGCAGCTGCAGCTTTCTTTGGATATTGCTTCAGAAGGGCGCGGTCTACCTTGTATCCTGCCAAGCGAAGACCTTCAACCAGAGAGATGCAATAGTTACCAGTATTGCTCTCATACCAGCCAATACCACCAGGGATTACTTCATATCCTGTCTTTCCATAGATAGCCACATTCTTCACATCCTTAGAGAAAGGAAGAGCCTCGTTGTCATTCTTCAGAAGGATGGCACCTTCTGCTGCTGAAGTTCTTGCCATGGCACGGTGAGCAGTCAAATCAGGACGATTAGTGAACTTGTAGTTCTTGTAGGAGAAACATTTTACCACCAGTTCCAGAATGCGGTGAACATTCTTGTCTAGTACAGCCTCATCCAGTGTACCATTCTTCACAGCTGCTATAATAGCTTGTGCAGCTTCTTCGTTTCCTGGCTCCAGCAGGTCATTGCCGGCAATCATCTGCTGTACTGGGTGAACACCGCCACCCCAGTCTGTCATAACCATACCTTTGTATCCCCAGTCGCCACGGAGAACATCCTCCAGCAGTTCCTTGCTCTCAGAGGTCCAGTCGCCGTTCAGACCATTGTAAGAAGTCATTACGGTCCAAGGTTCACACTTGTTGATAGCCACCTCGAAAGTCTTCAGATAAAGTTCACGCAGGGCACGTTGGCTCACAATGGAGTTCACGGCATTACGGTTGGTTTCCTGGTTGTTTGCTGCAAAATGCTTTACAGAAGCGCCAACACCTACAGACTGTACACCTGAAGTGAAAGCACCTGCCAGAATACCGCCCAGCAGTGGGTCTTCAGAATAGTACTCGTGTGTACGACCGCCCATTGGGTTACGCAGTAGGTTGAATGAAGGGCCCAGCATGACATCCACGCCATAGTCACGGCATTCTTCAGCTATATCTTGTGCCACTTCATAGATAACCTGAGGGTCCCAGGAACTACCTAAAAGAAGTGGAACAGGAACGGCAGTAGTGTAATAGTGATGATTGTCATACTCACGGGTTTCATTGATACGGAGGCCTAATGGTCCGTCACCAAAATAGAGTGCAGGAATACCCAGACGAGGAATGTCATAAGATCCTCCAGGAGCACCAGGAATGTCTCTTTCATTGCGACAAGAAGCATCACCTCCCCAGAATACTCCGATACCGTTCACCATGTGTGCTTTCTCTTCAAGAGTCATGGCTGCCACCACCTCATCAATATTGTTGGCATTCAGTTTGACGTCTTTCTGAGCATGTACAGCACTGAGGCTCAGTCCAAGTCCAAGAACTAGTGTAAAGATTTTCTTCATGATATTTATGTTAAAGTGTTATATGTTATTCAGTTTTTGAATTTTGTAATGCAAAGGTATCTTTGTTTTAAAGTAAGTTGTTCATCAATCTCCAAAAATCTTTTATCATTTTTCTCAATTCTTACTTTTTTCTGATTTTCAGCAGAGAAATAGTTATCAGAAATTGAAATCCTTATCATTTTTTGAATAGAAAGAAGAAAAGCTCAGTTCACCTGGAACTAAGCTTCTTTCTATTATATAAAAATTTTTGAACGGCTAGCAAAATGGATTAGTAGGAGAAACTAACCTTCAGCAGAATCTGTCTAGGACGGAGCAGATAGATATCATCATATTGGTTCACTCCATCCAGGGTGCGCAGTACGTACTGATGGCTGTTGGTCAGGTTATAGCAGTCTAGATCCAGGTTCAGGTTTTTCCCTGCTTTGTACCTGGCAGTCATATTCAGCAGGGTGAAACGTTTGTAGTGCGATGGTTCCAGTTGGTTCATGGAAAGTTCAGCATCGGTCATGACTACGAATTTCTTGCTGAGGTTAAAGGAGAAAGTACCTTGTAGTCTGTGAAGCCAGATGGTATTTCTGGTACGGATGTGGCTGAATACACTCATTCCATTTAGACTGACACCCAGCCATGCCAGGGGTTTCATGTCCCAATGCAGCATGACGTTTCCTCCTTCTACACTCCGGTGCCCCACTTTACCTGCCTGGTAATAATCTATACCGTACTTATTGTAACCCAAGGTGAGATTCACGTTCGACCTCCAGAAATTAAATAGTTTGTTCACATTTAGAGTCCCCATGAACTGCTCCCTGGTATTATCCTTGGGAAAATAGACATGTACCAGTGTGGTTCCTAGGAAATCGTATCCGCTCAGCAGGTTAGATTTCTGGTGTATATAAATTAAGGACAGTCTGGAGAAGAGTTCCAGGTAGGGGTTTCTATAGTCTACAGAAAAGGTTCCCTGCTTTCTTTCGTTCACGTTTAGGTCTTGAGCCCCTTGCTGCAGGTTGGTACTGTTGGTTAGGTAGAAAGCACTAGAATACCTCTCCCAGTTTTGGGGAGCACGGGAATAATTCCCCCTGAGTGAGAGCAAAAGACGTCTTACAGGTCTCCAACTGAAAGACACACTAGGTTTCAGGGAGATATAGGAGAATTTTTCCTTTGCAGGAATATGACCTGAATACTTGAACCAGATACCTGATAGGGGAACGGAAGCAGAGAAACTGAATCCTTTTGAATCCATATTAGAGAAAGAATAGGAAGGGGTAAAACTCAGTTCATAGCGGTTCCCATGCCAGTCGTACCTGCCTGCCATATCCTCATAACGGTTCATGGAGCCTTTCAGTTCCGATTCCTGTTTGTCCAGTCCCATCGTAGCCCCGTAGTTCAGGGTTAGCAGATGGTAACCCCAGCCTAGGGGTTGGCTCAGTTCATTGGTGATGTAAAAGCGCTCACGATTGCGGTCTTGATTCAAGTAGGCACCATCGGCTTCTGTGAAGACTGCATCTTCTGGCTGACGCTGGTAGCCTATCAGCGATTTGTACGTGTAATTTGTCTTCCCGGCCGACCAGGTATAATCTACCTTGTTTTCTACTTTAGCATAAGGGGTATGGAACTTTTCGTGGAACACATCGGTACCAGAGAGGTCAGTCCTGCTGGTATTCCAGAATCCATCCAGGGTGAGTTTTTCATCCAGATACCTGTTCTCTGCATTCCGGGTAAAGTCTATCTGTGCATTTCCCTGCTTGCCGTGTTGGGTAAGGTCATGTATTCTGGATACTACCAGTTGGTTATCTTCGTTTACTCCATAGATTGTGTTCGACTCGTGCTGAGTGTTATCTTTCTCATCCCTGTAGAAGAGGTTAAATTTTAGTTGGTCTACATCCCCTAGCTTCAGGAGCCTATTGTAAGTACCTAAGAAAGAGGTATTGAAATGCGTGTAGTCTTCCACAGCTTGTGGAGCAGTACCCAGGGTGGGGGTCAAGAGGGAAGAAGGAGTTCCTTCCAGTTCTGCTGTAATGGATGACAGAGACTCCGATAAATCCATGGTTTCATTTTGAAGCAACTGCCCAGTGTTATTAGCTTTCAGTGTTAGCATGCGCTGCCCCTTATCGCTCACCATGAGGCCCACAATATCTGCCATTCCTTTCAGTTCATCGGTAGAAGCACCGGCTCCCAGTGTGGCTTTGCCTACTGGTTTTAGTTTCACATCCTTTTTCAGTTTGATGTTCATGGCAGCCCTGTCTGTGCTTACCTTTCCTTTGAGCACTCGCTTATCCTGATGGTTTTCTAGCACCTGCACGTTCTGTACCATGTCCGTAGGAATGCTGTTGGTGGCTATGGAGTAGCGTCCATCCAGCATATCCATTCCTTCTATATAGAATTTGCTGATGTTCTTACCCATGTACCGTATGGTACCTGCTGCAGACACTTCTATTCCAGGCAGACGCTTGATAACGTCGATGATGTGGTCATCGCCCTCTTGCTTTATGGCATTCACGTTATAGCTGATGGTGTCTCCATAAGCCTCTATCTTAGGCTGCCTCACTATTACCTCTTTCAGTTTAATGGCATCGGGCTCCAGCTGTATATCTGCTGTTTGAGAAACATTTCGGAAAGTACGTTGTACGGTTTTATACCCCATGAGTTTATAGGCCACATAAACCGTATCACCTGTCATCTTGAAGGTGAGGTTATATTTACCCTGGTCGTCAGAGAACCCATAGCCATATACGCGAGCTCCCTTCTTGTCGGTAGCTGTAACTACCACATCGGCTACTGCAGAAGATTCACCTTTCTGGGTAATTCTTCCTTGTATACTGACCTGTGCCCAGCTAGTTAGGGTTCCACAGAGAAAGAGCAGGGTAAATAATAATTTTTTCATTCCATTAAATGTATTAATAAAACTCCATAGGATTATAGGGCCTCATGTTCATAGCAGATTGGGTCCGGGTCATATTGGTAACAACTCCTGATGAAATGATTTGGTTTATTCCATTTACCACATAATTCTCTCGTACCTTCAGAAAACGTTCCCTTGTAGTCTTTAGCGGCTCTTTGTAATTAGTAGGCATAGGTGCAGTGATTTGCTGTATTCTTATGGCTGTATAGAAAAACTCTCCGCGTGCATCTTCTGCCTTGAGAATCAGCCCTGGCAGTCCGCACAGTTTCCAAGGCCCGTCACTCACTGGAATTTCCATGGTAAACCAAACCTTCCATGTCCTTCCTGCATAATTTCCTACAGCCATCATGCATGGATGTTCTAGTATAGTCTGGGTAGAGTCTGGCACTATTTCCCATTGAAAATCCGGAAATTCTTGAGTGTATACCCAATGATCCATAAAGGTTCTATTCAAGTAAGTAATTTTCCGTTTATCAGGATGGTTTTTCCAAACTTCAGAAGATGCTTCATCTTTTCCTGGCATAGATTCCCATGCAGCTTTCTGTTCTTTAATCCTGATTTTCCCATTCACTTCCCTGGAAGCATAGGCAGAATCCATAAGGAATGCATCTATTTTACTAAATAGCGATTTTCCACTCTTAGCTATGTGAAGGGCATAGGTACTTGTAGAAAAATTATCTCTAGCTAATGTATCGGGCATGGCACGTCTTTTATACTGGACACGCATGATGCTGAAATCAAGAGTGTCCCTAAATCTCCCATCTAAGAAAAAGGTATCCGGAAGATTAGGATATTCTATAGGGTATGTGCCATACTGAGCATATAATGGTAGAGATGCAACCACTAATAATATAATGTTTAGGAGTCTTAACATAAGTTCATAATGAATAAAATAAAAGTGATTATTAGAAATGTTAGATAAACAATTTTCATTTGCAAATATACAATAAATTGACAGAATAAAATACTTTAAATGAAAAAATTATCAGATTTGTTAAAAATTCAAGTTTTTAATGATAAAATGTAAATTATTTTTTTTGTCATTTTGATATTATTTTTTAGAACTTTTCTTCTAATAAAACTCCATAGGATTATAGGGCCTCATATTCGAAGCAGATTGAGAGCGTTTCAATGTGGGGACAAATCCTGATGCTATAATTCGGTTTATGCCATTTACCGCATTGTCCTCTGCCACCTTAAGAAAACGTTCCCTTGTGGTTTTGAATGGTTCTTTATATTTAGTAGGCATAGGTGCAGTGATTTGCTGTATTCCTATGGCTGTATAGAAAAACTCCAATATAATTGTCAGCAAAATGAAAATAAATTGTTTGTATCTTTTGCAGATATAATAAATAGTAAAATACAGATTACCTTAGTTTATTAATTTAGCAGAATCCACACAAATAGGGATTGTGAGATAAAAAAGTTTATTGTAATTTTGCAGCCAAGAAATAAATGAAGTGATATTTATGAGTAAAAAATACGTTTTATTGTCTTTAGTCTTTGCATTTGCCCTGCAGGTTTATGCCCAGAGGCAGGATGAAATGAAAAAGACTGTGGCATTTCTGGCCTCCCAAGAGCTGGGTGGCAGATTTCCCGGTACAGCAGGCGATACCCTTGCCTCTGAATTTATCTTGGAACGGCTTCGGGGGCTGAGGCTGAAACCCGTGTTGAAAGGGAAGAAGAAAAAGGCCTACTATCATGACTTTACCTATGGAAAGGAAGAGGAGCGGACTACACATAATATCCTAGCTGTTCTACCTGGAAAAGACAAGCAGCTGAAGAACGAGTACATCGTAGTAGGTTCACATTACGACCATCTGGGCATGGGAGGAAAGGGCTCCGGTTCTCGTCGTCCTGATACACTTGCCGTTCATCCGGGTGCCGATGATAATGCCAGTGGCGATGCAGTGGTTCTGGAACTGGCAAGGCACTTTAAAAAGGTGCGTTCACCTCGAAGTATCATCTTCGCCTTCTTCGGTGCAGAGGAGCAGGGACTGGTGGGCTCCAAGTATTTTGTGGAATGGATGAAAACTGAGGATAAAAACCGAAAGAACCTTCCTTCTGACATCAAAGGAATAGTAGCTATGGTGAACCTGGATATGGTGGGGCGTATGCGTGATGATGCCATGAGTGTGGCTGGCACAGGAACCAGTAGCAGCTTCAAGGCTTTGGCAGAAAATGTGGGTAAGCAGACGAACCTGAAAATATCCTGCACTGCCGATGGCTACGGGGCTAGCGACCAGGCATCGTTCGTGGCTGCAGATATTCCAGTGCTCTTCCTCACCACAGGTGGTCACATGGAGTATCACACTCCTTTCGATAAACCTCATACGCTGAATTACGATGGCATGCAGCAGACACTGGACTATGCCAAGGAACTCATCTCCCAGTTGGCAGAAATGCCTCAGAGACCGGATTATATCAATGTGCCCAGCACCGTGAGCATGAGCCATACCAAGTTTAAGGTAACCCTGGGGCTGATGCCCGATGTGATGGGTGCAAGCAGTATTCCGGGGCTTAGGGCCGACATCGTGGTAGCTGGAAAGCCCGCACATAAGGCAGGTATAAGAAGTGGAGACGTCATTCAGGAGATAAACGGCATGCCCGTGAAAGACATCAATGAATATATGGAGTGCCTGTCTAAGCTCCAGGCTGGAACCATCATTCCTGTGAAAGTGCTCCGAAACGGAGAGACCATCGTATTTCAAGTGGAACTAAATCCTGCTGAAAAATGAAAAAGTTCTTGTATTGGCTTATAGCTATAGTTATTACCTTGGTGCTGAGTGTTTACCAGCGCATGACCGGGCCCACTAATCCTAAGAGGGTGACGGTGGAGCTGAATGGAGAAAGTTACAAGTTGAGATTACCCAGAAGTGGCGTGCAGCAAGATGAGATAGTGAAGCTGAAAGATGTTCCGAGGGATGTTGAGGCACAACTACACTACCGCCGGTATCCCACTGCAGATGAGTACACTACGGTGGATTTCAAGTGGGAAGATGACCAGTGGCAGGCAGCCCTTCCAGTACAGCCAGTGGCAGGAAAACTGGAGTATTACATCACGGTAGAGGGGAAGGACTATCCAGCCGATGAACCTCTTCAGATACGGTTCCGCAATGATGTCCCTGCCGGTATTCTCATCCCACACATCTTGTTCATGTTTGCAGCCATGCTGTTTGCAGCTTATACGCTCTTGCTGGTTCTCACCCGAAAGGAGTACGGCAAGTGGCTGAAGATTACGGTAGTTACCCTGTTTATAGGAGGTTTCATCATGGGGCCTCTGGTTCAGCATGCCGCTTTCGGCCCCTGGTGGACGGGCTTCCCAGTGGGTACCGATCTCACGGACAACAAGACCCTCCTTTCCTTCCTCTTCTTCCTGGCAGCTCTGGCTACCCTAAAGTGGAAGCACAACAAGTGGGTTACCATCTTTGCAGTTCTGTTCATGATGGTTATTTTTAGCATTCCTCACAGCACAAACGGCTCGGAGTACAACTACTCCACCCAGCAGCTTGAGACTGCCCAAGGGGAATAAAAATGCTTTATAAGACGAAGGGCCGAAGTTTAGTAAACTTCAGCCCTTTTCTTTATAGAACGATGCTTTTAAGTTCATAACGCATATTTTCATCCCCTATAGAAAATGGTCAAAATGGTCATGGTCATTTTGGTCATTTTCTTTTTGAATATCCACCCTTTTTGAATCTTTGCACAGAACGCAGAAACTATAATTTTGTTCCACTTATTTGACAAATACTGCCATTTGCAAAATGACCAAAATGACCATGACATTTGACCACTTTCCAAGGAAATTTTTCTCCTTAAGGGAAGATTTTTTTCTCCAGTTAGGGAGAAACTTTTTGCCTTCTAGTGCTTTCTATCTCTTCCCCGTAAACCTTTTATCCCGTGGTAAAATGTCTTTACATTTTCTCCGAAGAAGTTGTATCCTCAGCTGCCTTTAGGGATTGTTCCTCAGGTGCCTCATACCTGCGGATGGTGTGGTCTTGTAGAAAAATCTTGTTGAGCGTATAAGCCAGGGATTCCAGAGTTTTTTCCCTGATGTTCGGTTTCAGTTCACATTCCCAAACAGTAATGCAATGCCAACCCATTGAGGCAAGTTCATGTTGTACCTTCAGATCCCTTTCCTGATTTCGCCTTATCTTCTTTACCCAAAACTCCGTGTTAGACTTAGGAATCTTGCAACACTCGGAACTCTCAATATTACTATGTGAATCTTCTGATGGCAGATGGATGCGATGCCCATGCCAGAAACACCCGTTCACGAAAATACACGTCCGGTATTTCCGCATCACCACATCCGGCTTCCCAGGCAGACGAGGGTGATTCAACCGATAACGATACCCGTGTTTCCACAGGTACTTACGCACCACCATCTCCGGTTTCGTATCCTTACCGTGAATGGCAGCCATATTGGCATGACGCTGTTCGGGGGAGAGTTTATCGGGCATCTTCTGCTCAGTTTTTTCGTTTTCAGTGCGAAAATAATGCTATTTTCAGAAACCACAAAATGAGCATTTTCCGTATCGTAACATGTTACGTTACGTTCCGGTGTGTGTGAGAGAGGGTAATTAGTAGGTAAGAAATAATTAACTATTTTATTATCAATATATTATATATATTATATATATTATATATGTATTATTATATATATTATTTCTTCTTATTTATTCTTTATTTTCATATTTTTCCTTCATATTTTCTATGTTTTTCTCTTTTTCTGGAATTTTTCCCCTTTCTACTGGGGGTGCTTTTTGAGGGGGTTGTTACGGATAGGTGCGTCTAGATTTCTACTGCACATATTCGTATCGTAACATTCGTGTTACGTTACGTAAACACCATAATAACGAAAAAAAGAAGCCAGCATCGTGCTCCCAAAACAAAAAATCAGCAACTCTCGATTACTCGTAAGTTGCTGATTTTAATTGTGGACCAGCCAGGGCTTGAACCTGGGACCTCCAGATTATGAGTCTGTTGCTCTAACCAACTGAGCTACAAGTCCGTTGCTTAGATTTCTCTTAAGCGGTGCAAAAATACATTGTTTTTTTTTAATATGCAAATTAATTGAGGCTTTTTAAAAATTTACTTTTCCACGTGAGATATTAATTGTAATTTTGTGGGCTATTATACTGAATTATGAGGATACTGACAGAAGGATATTTGAATACGGAAAAGTCTTTTGCTGCTACCATCGGCTTCTTTGATGGGGTGCACAAGGGGCATCAGTATCTTATATCCAAGCTGCAGGCTCTGGCCAAATCCATGGGTATGGAGAGCATGGTCATCAGTTTCCGTGAGCATCCTCGTCTGGTGGTGCAGCCTGATGCAGAGGTTCTGCTTCTGACTACCAATGAGCAGAAGTGTGAAATGATGGAGCAGTTGGGCATCGATGTGACCGTTTTGCTGAATTTTACCAAGGAGATGTCCACCATGACAGCCTTCGAGTTCATGAAATATCTTCATGACTCGCTGCATGTGAAGATGCTTCTGATAGGCTACGACCACAGGTTTGGGCACAACCGTTCCGAGGGGTTTGAGGATTACGTGCGCTACGGAAAGGAAATTGGTATTCAGGTGGTTCGTGCACAGGAAGAGCGGTTGAGCAGTGAGCAAGCTGTGAGTTCTTCGGTGGTTCGTCAGTTCATACAAGAGGGAAATATGGTGGGGGCTGCCCAATGCCTGGGACATTTCTATGGTTTTACCGGTAAGGTTATTCCGGGTTACCATAATGGTCAGAAGCTGGGTTTCCCTACAGCGAACCTGGAGCCAGACATCCCGAACCGACTGCTTCCTCCTATAGGGGTTTATGTGGTGTGGGCTACATTGGATGGGCATGCGTACAAGGGTATGCTGAACATTGGCTATCGTCCTACCATCAGTTTCGACGGTCGTTTGACACTGGAGGTGCATCTGCTGAACTTCAAGGGTGAGATTTACGGTGAATATGTGAAGATAGACTTTGTGCATCGCTTGCGTGATGAGGTGAAATTCTCTTCGCCTCAGGAACTGGTGGAACAGTTGGAACGTGATGTCCAGTCTGTAGATATTTATTTGAAATGAATGTGAAGGAGATAGGTGTGCATACTCGTCTTGAAGGGATAGCCCTGGCTTTGGCTGTCATGCTACTGTACTGGATAGTTCAGTGGTTTGTGGCTTTATTTGCCGTAGGTGCCTACACGCTTTATCTTTCTGCCATAGGTGTGGAGCGTGATTTCTCATTGGGCTTGGTAGGGATGCCAAGTGTGCAGATTACAGTGTCTCTGGTGAGTTCCTTGGTTGTGGTGCTGCTTCTTTGGGCTATCCAGCTGTTCAAGTTCAAGCAGGTGAAGTTCCATGGTCTGCCTGTGTCACATGCCATCCTTTTAGGAGCCCTGCTGATAGCGTTCTCCATAGGTATTACGGTACTGACCGAGTTTACGGGTCTGCCAGACTATTCTACGGCTTCAGTTTCCAACATGCTGAGCAGTCTTTGGGGAGTTTTGGCCATAGCCTTTATAGCTCCTATAGGTGAGGAGGTGGCTTTCCGTGGAGCCATTCTTCAAAAGCTTATGGATAAAGGATGGAGTTCAAATGGAGCCATCTTCCTATCTGCCATCGTCTTCGGTCTGGTACATGCCAATCCTAATCAGATCTTTTTCGCCTGTATCTTGGGCTATCTGTTGGGATGGGTCTATGTGCGTACGCAGAGTATAGTGCCTTGTATAGGACTGCATATACTGAACAACCTCATGTCGGTGGCTCTCTATTACTGTCTAGATGATGAGAGTGCCTCTACTGCAGAGCAGTTTGGTCTTCCTGCAGCTATCGGAATCATGGTGGTGACACTGATTATTTCGGCTGTGGTGTTCTATTATCTCCGACCTAGATTAAGAGAAATGTTTTAATTAATAATTATATGATGAGAAAATTTAAGTTTATTCTGGCATTGCTTTTCATGGCTGTAGCTTTCAAGGTAAGTGCACAGCAGCAGATGCCTCCCATCCCTGTAGACAAGGATGTGCGTATAGGTAAGCTGGATAACGGGCTCACCTATTACATTCGTCACAACGAATACCCAGAGCACCGTGCTAATTTCTACATTGCACAGAAGGTGGGTTCTATTCTGGAAGAGGATAGTCAGCGTGGTCTGGCTCACTTCTTGGAGCACATGTGTTTCAATGGAACTACCCATTTCCCAGGTGACAAGCTGCTTCGCTATCTGGAGAGCCATGGTGTGAAGTTTGGTGTGAATGTCAATGCTTATACCAGCATCGACGAGACAGTGTATAATCTGGATGATGTTCCTACCGACCATGGTGTGGGTCTTCAGGATTCCTGTCTGCTTATCCTGCACGACTGGTCACATGACCTCTTGCTGGAGGATGAGGAGATTGACAAGGAGCGTGGTGTGATTCATGAGGAATGGCGTAGCAGCACGGGACCTGCCATGCGTATGTATGAGAAACTGTTCCCTAAAATCTTCCCTGGTAGCAAGTATGCTTACCGTCTGCCTATCGGTATTATGGATGTAGTGGACAATTTCCCTTACCAGGTACTGCGCGACTACTATCATAAGTGGTATCGTCCAGATCAGCAGGGTATCATCGTAGTAGGTGATGTAGATGTAGATCGGATAGAGAATAAAATCAAGGAGATCTTCAGTGACATCAAGATGCCAGAGAATCCGGCAGAGCGTGTGTATGAGCCAGTAGCCGACAATGAAGAGGCTATCTATGCCATCGCAAGTGATAAGGAGCAGCCTACAGAGAACATCTACCTGATGTTCAAGAGCGATGCTTTCCCAGTGGCTGAGAAAAGTGGTTTGATGTATCTGGTGGAGCAGTATGTGGAGAACGTAATCAGCATGATGGTCAATGAGCGTTTTGATGAACTGGCTCAAAAGGCTGATGCTCCATTTGCACAAGCTTTCTTCCAATATGGTGATTATATCCTGGCTAAGACAAAGGATGCTTCCAATTTCATTGCTATTCCTAAGACAGGTAAGGATAAGGAGTCGCTGACTGCCTTGATGCGTGAGGCATTGCGTATCCGTAACTTCGGTTTTACTGCAGGTGAGTACGACCGTGCTCGTCAGGAATATCTGTCTCAGCTGGAGATGATGTATACCAACCGTGACAAGATGGTGAACAGTCAGTTTGTTTCTCAATATGTAAGACACTTCCTAGACAATGAGCCTATTCCAAGTGTAGCTGAGGAATATCAGTTGATGAACCAGCTGGCACCAAGCATTCCACTTCAGGTTATTAATGAAGGTGTGAAGAGCCTTATTTCTGCCGATGACAAGAATATGGTGGTTATGGCTATGTGCCCAGAGAAGGAAGGTTTCACCATCCCTACTGAAGAGGGTTTGCGTAGTGCTGTAGCTGCAGCCCGTGCTGAAAAGATTGAAGCATACGTGGACAATGTGAAGAATGAACCTCTTATGGCTACTCTTCCTACTGCCGGAAAGATTGTGAAAGAGGAGGAGGACAAGGACTTGGGTACCAAGACTTGGACACTTTCCAATGGAATCAAGGTTATTTCCAAGAAGACTGACTTCCGTGAAGATCAGGTTATTATGAATGGTTACAGTAAGGGTGGTACCAGTGTTTACGATGATTCAGAGATGGCCAATATTAATATGTTGAACGGTGCCATCAGTGCCGGTGGTGTAGGTAATTTCACTCGCAATGAGCTTACAAAGGCACTGAGTGGTATTCAGGCATCTGCCAACCCATCTATCGGAATGATGTACGACAATATCAATGGTAACTGTCTGCCAAAGGATATGGAGACAATGTTCCAGTTGACTCATCTGGCATTTACCTCACCTAAGCGTGACGATGAGGGCTTCAAGGCTCTGATGGAGCGTCAGCGTATTTCCTTGGAGAACTATGATGCAGAGCCAACCAATGCATTCGTGGATCAGCTGCGTAATACCTTGTATGCAAATAATCCTCGTGTAGATCGTCTGAAACTGGAGGATCTGGATAAGGTTAACTATGATCGCATCATTGAAATGTATAAGGACCGTATGTCTGATGCAGGTGATTTCACATTCATTTTCGTAGGCAACTTTGATGAGCAGAAATTACGTGAATATACAGAACTTTACCTTGCATCTCTTCCTTCTACAGGTAGAAACGAGAATTATGTAGACCGTCATGTAGAGTATGCAAAGGGTGTGAATGAGAACACCTTCTCCCGCAAGATGGAGAATGCTCAGACTTACGTGGGTCTGTTCCAGAGTGGAAAATGTGAATACTCTATCCAGAACAGAATCAATGTAAGCATGATAGCTCAGGTGATGACCATGATTTATCTGGAGAAGATTCGTGAAGAAATGGGAGCTACCTATTCAGTAAGCACTCAGGGTGAACTTTCCAAGGAAACTCAGGAGTTCATTCTTCAGACAGTCTTGCCTATCAAACCAGAAATGAAAGATCAGGTTCTTGAATGTTTGAATGGAACTGTAGAGAACTTAGGCAAGAATGGCATTGAGGCAAAATACTTTGATAAGGTGAAGGAGTATCTGCAGAAGACTTATCAGGAGAACCAGCGTGAGAATAGTTATTGGAGCAGCATCATCAAAATGAAAAATGATGATGGCATTGACTATAAGAAAGACTATCTGAACACACTGAATGCCACTACTCCTGAGATGCTTCAGAAGTTTGTGAATGACGTGATACTGAAGCAAGGTAACCGGACTCAGGTTATTATGGTTCCAGCGGAATAAATGACAATTAGGGGATTTCTTCGGAGGTCCCCTAATTTTTACTGAGCATAAAAAAAGCCCTGCATCACTGCAGAGCTTTTTTAGTAAACAAGCTAGTATTGTTATGAAAAAATTTGAGAGAATTGAAACTTCACAGTTTCTACATTTTAAATATATTACAATTAAAAAGCAAATGAAAATTTCTACTTTATAGCCCGGTGTCCCGGTTGGAAAGCACAGCCAAAGTGTCTATTGAGTTTTCTTCTACCTTGGTTTTCGTGGTAGGAGTGGAAACTTCCTCAGCTGTCATTTCCAGTGGAGAGGTTGGCTGCTGATAGCTCATTCCCGGCTGAGCTTCGCTCTGCTGGAAATTATTGTCCTCATCAGAGAATGAATGCTGTGCGGCATTACCTACGGTAAGGACAATAGCTATAGCAGCTGCTGCCTTGAAGAAAGGATAAAGCCGTTTCCTTAAAGAAATAGGCTTTGCCTTTACAACTTGGTGCTCTACAATGGAAAGAATTCTGGCATCAAAATCATCGCCCAACTTTTCCTCCATGGCCTCTTCCTCTTCATAGCGGAACAAGTCACGATATGGAAGCAGTTCCGCAGGAATTTCCTCCTGCTGGAAGAAGCTACGCAGAATCTGCTCCTCCTGAAGGGAGGTTTCGCAGTTGAAGTAGCGCTCCATAAGTTGTTCAATGTACTTATAATCCATAGTTCTCAATTTCTTTTAACTGTTCGCGGATTCGTTGTCTTGCGCGGAATAGGTTTACTTTTACCTGTTCTTCTGAAAGGGCTAGAATCTTGGCAATTTCCTTGTAACTTTTTCCCTCTATGTCCCTGAGTTGCATTACCTCTTTGTAGTTCAGTGGAAGTTGATTAAACAATTCATGTACTATCTTGAGGCGCTCATCTTGCACCAGGTTCTCATGAGGAGTTAATGGATCCAAACTACTTTCCTGCACCTCTTGTGTAAGTTCCATAATTTGGGAAACTTTCTTGTCTTTCCTGTCTAGTGCCATATTACGGCAGATGGTCAGACAATAGGCTTCGATAGAGTCCAAGGCATCTAACTGCTCTCGCTGCTTCCAGACCTTAATCATCGTTTCCTGCACAATATCCTCTGCCTCTGCTGTGTTCAGCGTTATGCGTAGCGCCAAACGGTACAGTTTGTTCTTCAGAGGTAGGATGTCGTTCCGAAACCGCAGTTCTTCCATTCTTCTCTATAAAGTTGACGGGTGAAACCAAGGAAAGTTACACCCGTTCTCTCAAATTTAACAATATTTTACTTTTCTATCGTGGTTCCACCTTCTGCTCCAATTGCTGAGGCTAAGGTGATGATAATCTTGTTTACACCTGCATCAAGTGCTTGAAATGCATTCTCCAGCTTGGGAATCATTCCACCTTGGATGATGCCTTCTCTGACATATTGTTCAAATTGAACCTTGTTTATGTGTGAGATGACACTGTCTTCATCCTCTGCATTTCTGAGAACACCTTTCTTCTCAAAACTGTAGATGAGGGTCACTTCAAAGTGATTGGCCAGTGCCTTGGCAGTTTCCTGGGCTATGGTATCGGCGTTGGTGTTCAGCATGTTTCCCTTGCCATCGTGGGTAAGGGGTGCCATGACTGGAACAATGCCTTTGCTGATAAGATTGGCCAACACATCGCTGTTGGCTTCTTTTACATCACCTACAAAACCATAGTCGATACCATCTTTGACCGGACGTTTATCACTGCGCAGGACGTTTAAATCTGCTCCAGTCAGTCCTAGTGCATTGATGCCACGAGCCTGCAGCTGAGCAACAATATTTTTGTTGACTAAGCCTCCATAGACCATGGTGACAACTTGTAGCATAGAAGCATCGGTGATGCGCCGTCCATCGACCATATGGCTTTCAATACCCAGCTTTGCTGCTATATTGGTGGCAGAGCGGCCTCCGCCATGAACCAGTACCTTCAACCCTGGAATGGCACAGAACCGATCCAAGAATTCTGTCAGGGAACTTGGCTCCTCTACAATCTTACCTCCAACCTTGATGACTGTGAGTTTTTCCATTTTATTCCAAGTAAGTATATCCGTACAGACCTGCACGATAGTTGGAAATAAATTCTTTACCTTCTACTTCGGAAATCTTTCCCTCCTTTACAGCCTTGCTTACCCAGATTTCTAGGCGACGAACCAGTTTTTTTGGATCGTATTGGACATATTCCAATACATCGGCTACTGTCTCACCGTCAATGACTTGTTCTATCTCATACGTGTTATTGTTCACTGTTACATGAACGGCGTTGGTGTCACCAAACAGGTTGTGCATATTGCCTAGAATCTCTTGATAAGCTCCTACCAAGAATACTCCGATGTAGTAGCTCTCATTTGGCTTTACTTTGTGTAATGGCAAATAGTTGGTTTGATGGTTATAGTTCACATAGGCTGAAATTTTTCCATCGCTGTCGCAAGTGATATCTTGGATGGTGGCGCTCCTGTCTGGCTTTTCATTTAAACGGTGAATAGGCATGATAGGGAAAAGCTGGTCAATACCCCATGAATCTGGTAGGCTCTGGAAAAGGGAGAAGTTGCAGAAGTATTTGTCGCTCATTTGCTTATCCAGTTTGCGTAGTTCTTCGGGCACGTGTTTCTGGTTATGGCAGAGCTCAGATACCTCGTGAGAGATACTCCAATACAGACTTTCAATCTGTGCGCGAGTCTTCAGACCAATGATGCCATGTCGGAACAGGTCAAGAGCTTCTTCACGTATGTCTTCTGCGTCGTGCCAATCCTCAAGCATGGAGCGTGGAGAAAGCTTGTCCCAGATGTCAGTCAGATCATGAACCAACTGGTGGTCACTTTCACTAGGTTGGAAATCTTCGGGCATTTCAGCAACACTAACACAGTCCTGCACTTCTAGTACTAAAATAGAGTGGTGTGCTGTCAAGGACCTACCGCACTCTGTAATAATGTTAGGGTGTGGAATGTTGTTCTTGTTGGCTGCATCTACCAACGTGTAAACGCAGTCGTTTATATACTCTTGGATGGAATAGTTTACAGAACTTTCGCTGTTGCTTGAGCGGGTTCCATCGTAATCTACACCTAAGCCACCACCACAGTCTACAAATTCAATATTGAATCCCATGGCGTGGAGTTGTACGTAAAATTGAGCAGCTTCACGCAGTGCAGTTGAAATACGGCGAATTTTGGTAATCTGGCTGCCGATATGGAAGTGAATCAGTTTAAGACAGTCTTTCAGTCCCATTTCTTCCAGCATATGCAGAGCCAGTAGCAACTCAGATGAGTTCAGGCCGAACTTGGAAGCATCGCCTCCGCTCTCTGCCCACTTGCCTGTGCCAGAAGAAGCCAGTTTGATACGGATACCCAATGTAGGGCTCACTCCCAATTTCTTGGCAGCTTCTGCTATGATTTTCAGTTCAGGCAGTTTCTCTATTACCAGATACACATGCTTACCCATCTTTTGGGCCAACAGTGCCAGTTCTATGAAATTCTGGTCTTTATGGCCATTGCAGATGATAACACTGTCAGAATCCATGTTGGTGGCTAGTACAGCATGTAATTCTGGCTTTGAACCAGCTTCTAGTCCTAGGTTGTATTTTTTCCCGTGGCTGATGATCTCTTCAACTACCGGTCTCATCTGATTTACCTTGACAGGAAAGACAATGTAATGCTCTCCCTGGTAATTATACTCCTTGGCAGCCTTGTTGAAACAGTCGGAAGTTTTCTCTATTCGGTTGTCCAAGATATCAGGGAAACGAAGCAACATTGGGGTAGTGACATGGCGCGTAGCCAGTTCATCTACCAGTTCCTTCAGGTCCACTTGAACCGAATTCTTACGTGGGGTTACATAGACATTCCCCTTTTCATTGATACCGAAATAATTGACTCCCCAACCTTTAATGTTGTAGAGTTCTTCAGAATCTTCAATACGCCATTTTTTCATGTTCGCAGAGCTAATTAGATATTAGGGTATGTTCAGCATGTGGCAGATATCCTCCACACATGATTTTATCTTTTCTCCATTGCCTAGCAATTCTATGTTGTAGATGTGCTTGGCTTTAGAATAGAATGGTTCCCTTGTTTCCAGAGAACTCTTGATGTATTCTTTTATTTCATCCGGACTCTTGCCTTCTAGAAGAGGACGTTTGCCTTTGGCCATCAGGAGATGTTGAAACAGAATATCTGGTGTTCCTTTCAAGTAGATGGTCTCACCTTGCCGATTGATATAATCCATATTGTCGTAAAAGCATGGAGCACCGCCTCCCAGAGAGATGACCACATCTTCAAATTCTGCCACTTCATGCAGCATGTTTCGTTCTTTGCGGCGGAAGCCTTCTTCTGTTTCTGCAGCGAAAATATCAGATACTTTCTTGCAAAAACGGGTTTCAATGTACCAGTCCAAATCGTAGAAACGCAGGTTCAGACGTTTAGCCAGTTCCCTGCCTACGGTGGTTTTTCCGGCTCCCATGTATCCTAAAAGAATAATTCTTGTCATGCCTTCTTTGCTTTAGAAGTTTTTTTGGCTGTAGCTTTCTTTTCTTTTGGGTCTTGTACGGAAATAATTTTTAAGCAATCTTCTAATGTAAGGTCGGCAGGTACCACATTCTTAGGTAGGCGGTAATTTTTACCTTGGTAAGCAATGTATGGGCCATATCTTCCATTTAGAATTTCAAGGTCTGGAAGTTCGTCGAAACTCTTCAGGTGTCTCTGCTGTTCTTCATCACGTTTTTCCTTGATCATCTGCACGCATTCATTGTAAGTGATGGTGGTAGGATCCCAAGGGGATGGTAAGGAAATGTATTTTTTGTTGTGACAGATGTATGGTCCGTACTTCCCGGCTCCAATGGTGATAGGACTACCTTCGAAATCAGGCAAGGTACGAGGTAAAGCAAAGAGTTGCAATGCTTCTTCCAATGTAATCGTTTCCAAAGTTTGTCCTTTTTTCATCTGTGCAAATTTAGGCTTTTCTGTATCAGTGACAGAACCAATCTGCACCACTGGACCAAAGCGCCCAATCTTCACACTGACTGGTTTCCCGCTCACAGGGTCAGTACCCAATTGGCGTTCGCCGACTTTATGCTCTGTTTTTTCAGCAGCAGCATTATCTACTTCAGGGATGAACTTATCGTAGAACTGAGTGATGAATGAATCCCATGCTACTTTTCCTTCAGCCACTTCGTCAAACTCCTGTTCTACCTCAGCAGTGAAGTTGTAGTCCATGATATCTGGGAAGTGCTCCATCAGGTAATCATTGACCACGATGCCTGTGTCAGTTGGAATGAGTTTGCCCTTATCTGAGCCTACAGTTTCTTGTTTGACTTGGTGAGTAATCTTATTATTTTTCAGAATCAGTATATTGTAGTCGCGTTCAGTCCCTGCATGGTCACCACGGCGGACATATTCACGCTGCTGAATGGTGCTTATAGTAGGAGCATAGGTAGAAGGACGGCCGATTCCGAGCTCTTCCATTTTCTTGACGAGGGAAGCTTCTGTATAACGAGGTGGATGCTGTGTGAAACGCTCCGTGGCTGTAATCTCTTTCGCTGTCACTTCCTGACCTACACTCAGAGGAGGAAGTAATCGTTCATCGTCTTGTTCTAAGCTTTCATCATCAGAACTTTCATGATAGACTTTCAGAAAACCATCGAATTTTATCTGTGCGCCGTATGCTAGGAAAAGGTTTTCTTGATCGTTGTCCATATTTATGGTGACAGTGGTCCGTTCTAGCTGAGCATCAGCCATCTGGCTGGCAAGGGTACGTTTCAGAATTAGGTCATAAAGTCTGCGTTCTTGCATACTGCCTTCAATTTCACTTAGGCTCATATCAGTAGGGCGTATAGCTTCATGAGCTTCCTGAGCACCCTTGGCCTGGGTTGTGAATTGGCGGACTTGAACATATTTTTTGCCCATGGACTCTTCTACTACTTTGGCGCATTGAGCCAGACAGAGTTTGCTGAGGTTCACGGAGTCTGTACGCATATAAGTGATTAATCCGTGTTCATACAGGTGCTGAGCAATCAGCATGGTTTGTTGAACGGTCAGATTCAGTTTACGTGCAGCTTCTTGTTGCAAAGTACTTGTGGTAAAAGGTGGAGCCGGCGACTTACGGATAGGTTTAGTGTTGATATCGGTAATGCTGAAGTCTGCAACTTGGGCTTCCTTCAGAAAAGCCTCGGCTTCCTTTTGAGTATTGAATTTATGGTTCAGCTCTGCTCTCAGTTCGGTGCCATCTTCTAAAGTGAAAAGTGCATTTACACGATAAGCAGCTTCACTTTTGAAATTATTGATCTCACGTTCACGCTCTACAATCAGTTTTACTGCTACACTCTGAACACGACCTGCTGAAAGACTTGGTTTTACTTTCTTCCAGAGAATAGGTGAAACCTTGAAACCTACAATCCGGTCCATGACACGTCTAGCTTGCTGTGCATTCACTAGATTCTGGTCGATAAGTCTCGGATGCTTTATAGCTTCTAAAATGGCAGGTTTGGTGATTTCATGGAAAACAATACGTTTGGTAGATTCTTTTGGTAATTTGAGAACTTCACTCAAGTGCCATGAAATAGCTTCTCCCTCACGGTCTTCATCGGATGCAAGCCATACAGTTTCTGCTTGCCGTGCATTCTCTTTCAAACTTTTCACCAGTTCCTTCTTGTCGGCTGGAATTTCATAAATGGGTTGGAATGTATCAGTATTTATACTAAATTCTTTTTTCTTCAGGTCGCGGATATGTCCATAGCTTGACATAACTTTGTAATCTTTTCCCAAGAATTTCTCAATAGTCTTAGCCTTGGCTGGAGACTCCACGATGACTAAATTCTTTTGCATAATTTTACTTAAGCTTAGTTTAATATGGGCGCAAAGGTAATACAAAAATAATTTATCTCTTACCTTAATTAATAGAAAAATTTTAAAATTAGCAGGTATGAAAGGGGGCATCTACAATGTAGATGCTTTTTTTTGAAATGATTGAATTTAGTTTGTGTTTGTCCTTTTGTACATTTTTAGGCACATTAGGATAACAGAGAGGGCCGGGAATCAGCGTAAATTTGCAGTCGTAAAAATGGATTGTAAGAATAAATTCTTTAATATGAGATATCAAATTATGACTACGCTGGCGCTAGCTGCGCTGGTTATTTCTTGTTCTGGGAATCAGTCCAAATCTGATGATCCTATACATAGTGTTATGTTGGTGCAGCCTGAAGGAGTGGCGGCACTTGGTAGTAAGACTTTCTCTGGTCAGGTAGAGGAAGGACGCGAAATCAGTGTCGGTTTTAAGACCGCTGGCCAGTTGACACGCATTCTGGTGAAAGAAGGGGATTATGTTCGTCAGGGTCAATTGATAGCGCAACTTGATGACAAGGATTACAAACTGGGAGTGGATGCTGCGCAGATTCAATATGACCAGATGAAACGTGAGGTGGCACGTATGAAGAAACTCTATGACAACAAGAGTTTGTCGGGTAATGACTATGATAAAGCTGTTTCTGGTTTGGGACAGTTGAAAGTGCAGTTGGATAGTAAGTCTAACCAGCTTTCTTATACTCGGCTTTATGCACCAACCAGTGGCTATGTCAAAAGTGTGAACTTTGAGGCTGCAGAGATGGTGAATGCAGGAACTGCCATCATTAATCTGCTAGATGTAAAGCAGATGGAAGTTACAATTAATATTCCTACCAGTCTCTATCTCCAAAAAGATAAGATTAAGGGGTTCTCTTGCAAGGGTAACTTCTCTGAAGGGCAACTGATTCCATTAAAGCTTTTAAGCATCACCCCACAGGCAGACAACAACCAGTTGTATAGAGTAAGACTCGGACTTCAGCCAGATCAGGCAAAAAAAGTTACCAGTGGTATGAATGTAGAAGTTTCCATAGATTTGGATCAGTCTGCTGAAAGTAACGGATTGACCTTACCTCTCAGTGCAGTGTTCCAAAAAGAAGGGAAGAGCTATGTTTGGGTATATGATTCTAAAACAAGTACCGTGAAACAGACTGCAGTCACAGTAGAGAAGATGAATACTGAGGGTAAAGCTGTTATTACTAAAGGACTGAGTGGTGAAGAACAAGTTGTCAAGGCTGGTGCTTTAGTGCTGGATAATGGTGAAAAGGTGAAAGTGATAGCTAAACCAAGTAAGACAAATGTAGGAGGGCTGATTTAATGAAAATCACTAAATTCTTTATGGATAGACCTACGGCTTTTTGGTCGTTTATGGTCATGATTATCCTGGCTGGTGCATTGGCGTTTTCCAGCATGCCAAAACTGGAGGATCCTGCTGTAGCAGTGAAACAGGCCATGGTCATCATTCCATATCAGGGTGCTACGGCACATGAGGTGGAGCTTAAGGTGGCGCAGCCTATGGAGGATGTTCTCCGTACTCTTCCTCAGGTTCGCAAGCTTAAGTCAGAGTGCCAGAGTGGCATGGCGATGATTACTATAGAATATGCCTTGGAAGCTAAGGGAGAGGACTTAGAGCAGTATTTTGATTTGCTTCGTAGAAAGGTAAATGATAATAAGTCTGTTCTTCCACAGGATTGTCTGGATCCTATTGTCATGGATGACATGATGGATGTATATGGAATATTCTATTCTTTGACAGGTGACGGCTATACTTATACTGAGCTGGAAAAATATGCCAAGTACATACGTAGGAACTTGCTGACAGTAAAAGGTGTGAAACGTATTACTATAGCTGGTACCAGGAGGGAAGTCATCAATATAACGATAGACAAGGAAAAAATTGCTCAAAATGGTCTGATTCCAACGCAGATCATGATGCAGTTGCAGGGAGCTGGTGCTACTGTAAATGCCGGAAATCTGGATATTGCCCAGGAACGGTTGCAAGTTACGGTGAATGATGCCGTTCAGAATGAAAATGACATTCGTGAGTTGAAGATTTCAACAGTGGATGGCAAAACCACCCGTTTAGGTGACATTGCTAAAGTAACCAGAGAGTATGCAGAGCCACAGACTCAGGGATTTTTTGTAAATGGTAAGCCGGCCTTGGCTATTTGCGTCTCTATGAATGACGATGCTGTGGTACCAGATGTAGGCAAGCTTGTGGATGAAAAATTGGGTGAGACTCTGAAAAGCGTTCCAGCAGGTATGGAGACGGATAAGATTTTCTTCCAGCCTGATAAGGTGGACACGGCTATCACCTCTTTTATGATGAACTTGATAGAGTCAGTACTTATCGTTATTATCGTGCTGATTTTTGCCATGGGCTTCCGTTCAGGTCTCATTATTGGCTTTGGCTTAGTATTGACTATCTGCCTGTCTTTCCCTATTTTGCTAGAGATGGGTACCACACTTCAGCGAATTTCCTTGGGCGCATTTATTATAGCCATGGGTATGCTGGTGGATAATGCTATTGTTATCATGGATGGTATTTTGGTGGATCGTGCCAAAGGATTACCAGCCAGCACTTACCTTTATAGGATTGGAAAACAAACAGCAATGCCATTGCTAGGTGCTACTATTATTGGTGCTTCTACCTTCATTTGCATTTATATGACACCAGGTTCCACTGGAGAATATGCAGGTGACTTGTTCTTGGTACTCTGTGTTAGCTTACTGGTTTCTTGGGCTTTGGCTTTAGTTCAGGTTCCTGTTTGCGCCAATGCCTTTTTGCCAAAACGTGAAGAAGGAGGGGAACAGAAAGAGCCTATGAGTGGAAAATTCTATGTCAAGATGCGTGAGATTATCGTCAAGATGGTAGATCATAAGGTTTTGGCTATTTGTGTGGCAGTATTAGCTCTGTTACTTTGTGGCGCAGGTTTCACTAAGGTGAAGAATCTGTTCTTCCCAGATTTCGATTATAAGCAGTTTGTTGTAGAATATCAGCTTCCTGTGGAAGCAGGACCAGATCGTGTAAAGCATGACCTGCTTGAAATAACTGATACTTTGCTGAAGAATAAGGATATCGAGCGTGTCTGTGCATCAATGGGTAGTGCTCCTGCTCATTACTGTCTGGTCCGTCCAATGAAGAATGGTGGAAACAGCTATGGTGAATTGACCATAGACTGTAAAGACTTTAAAACAGTAGAGAAAGTTATTCCGATTATTCGTAAGCAACTTCGTGAGTCTTACCCAGAAGCGACTGTACGTTTCAAGAAGTATAATTTCTCAATAAGTACTTCACATACCGTGGAGGTAATGTTCTCTGGCCCTGATCCAGCTGTTTTGCGTGAATTGAGTGCCAAGGCTGAGGCTATAATGAAAAATAGCAAGTATATTGATGCTTATAGTGTTCAGAACAATTGGAAGGCACCTGCAAAAATGTTGGTTGCCGATTATATACAACAGGATGCTTTGCGTAGTCGCATCCAGCGTGGTGATGTAGGCAATGCCCTTTTAGCTGCTACAGATGGTATGACTTGTGGAGTGTTGAACGAAGGAGACAAACAGATTCTCATCAATCTGAAAATGCAAAATGAGGATGGTACCAAAATTACGGATTTAAGTGACATTCCAGTATGGAGCACTATCAATCTGAATCTGAATGCAGATGATCTTTCAGGTATTATGATGGGCAACACAAAAGAACTGCAGAAGAAACTTTTCCGTAGTACTCCATTAAGCAATGTAACAGATGGGGTAAATCTTCAGTTTGAAGAGCCATTCATTTACCGTTTTAACGGGCAACGTGCCATTGAGGCTGAATGTGACCCTAATCCTTATGTAGATGCTGCTACACCTGCTAAAGTCTTGGCTGATATACAGGCTGCTGTAGACCAAATTGAACTTCCTGATGGCTATAGTCGCCAATGGGTAGGTGAGCAAGACACTAGTAGTGAGGCTACGACGATGGTGTTCTCATACTTGCCATTGACATTCTTTGTAATCTTTATCATCTTGTTGCTTCTGTTCAACAGTTGGAAGAAAGTCTTCTTGATTATTGTATGTGTTCCATTTGTACTTTGTGGCATCACACCAGCCCTACTTGGGTTGAACATACCGTTTACTTTCATGGCAATTATTGGCTTTGAAGGCTTGATAGGTATGGTTTGTAAGAATACAATTGTGTTGGTGGATGAAGTTACTCGTCTGATTAATGAAGAGCACCAGATTCCTTATGATGCTGTAATAAATGCGACCGTAAGCCGTATTCGTCCAGTTACCATGGCATCACTGACTACTATTTTAGGTATGGCTCCATTACTTTCAGATCCGATGTACAATTCTATGGCAGTTTGTATCATGGGTGGTCTGACCATGGGAACTATAATTACTTTACTGTTAATGCCAGTGTTCTACACTGCAGTTTATCGCATTAAACGTCCTACAGAATGATGAAGAAGTTTTTTATAACTCTTATAGCAGTTGTGGCTGGCTTGGATGCCAGTGCGCAGCAGACTTTGACACTGAATCAGCAGCAGTGTCGTGAAATGGCCTTGCAGAATGATGAACGAATTAAAAGCATGGACAATGCACAAAAGCAGGCTGAGATAGACAAACAGGTCGCTTTCTTGAACTATCTACCTACTGTAGATGGAAGTTTACTAGGTATCTACCAGTTTGCTTCAACGGACATGATGGGTATGAAAATGGAAATGAAGCCAATGTATATGGCAGGGTTGACTTTACAGGAAACTCTTTATGCAGGTGGTCGAATTAAAGCTGGTAATGACCTTGCAGAAATAGGGCGCACTGTAGCTGAGCAGAACATCAGAAAGACTCGTGCTGAGGTGTTGGCTGATGTGGATAATGCATATTGGACTTATGTATCTGTACGCAAGAAAGTGGAGATGCTCAAGACCTATGTGGAATATATCCAGTCCTTGTTTGACCAAGTGAAAATTAGTGTGGAAGCAGAACTGGCTGTAGAGAATGATCTGTTACGCATTAATGCCAAAAAGAGTGAAATCCAGTATAATCTTCAAAAGGCTGAGACTGGTGAGGATTTGTCTCGCATGATGCTTTGTAATTATATTGGGGTAGATTTGAATACTCAGATTACTCCGGCTGATGAACAGATTGAAATCACGATGCCTGAAAATATGGATGAGGATATTTCAAACTTGCCTGAAATGCATTTGCTGAATCAAGGTGTTCAAGCTAAGCAGAAACAGGTAAAGATGGCATTGGGTGAGTATCTGCCATCTTTGGTGGGTATGTTTGGCTATTCTGCCTATGGAGGGATCAAGACCAGTGGAACCCAAATGGTGGATGGTGTGGCTTATCCGTTCAGCAACAAGATGAAATCTGATGGTGCTAGTGCCATGGTAATGGTCAGTGTCCCTATTTGGAATTGGGGAATGGGGAAGAAAAGTGTGAAGAAGGCTAAATTGGATGTACTTAATGCCCAACTAGACTTACAACGTAATCAACGTTTACTGGCAATACAGGCACGCAGTGCAGTTAAAAATGTACAGAATGGTTACCTTCAGGTGCAGACAGCACAATTAGGTGCTCAGCAGAGTGAAGAAAACCTACGTGTCCTGAATGACCGTTATGAAAATGCCATGTCCACTTTAACAGATTTACTAGATGCTCAGAGCCAATGGCAACAGGCACAGAGCAACTTGATAGAAGCTCAGACACAATATAAGATCTATCAGACAGAATACCTGAAAGCTGTAGGAAGACTAGAATAGTCTTTCTTCCCTATTAAAAAGCTATTCTTCTCCTCGCTGAAATGCCAGTGGAGTCATGCCTGTATGTTTTTTGAAATAACGGCAGAAGAATGACTCACAGGAAAAATTCAGGAAGTCGCTTATTTGAAGAATTGTGTATTGTCGGCTCTTTATGAGCATCTTTGCTTCATTTATTACCAACCGGTTAATATGTTCTCCAGCATAATAGCCGGTTGTTTTGTATACAACTTGTGAGAGATACTTCGGGGTAATGCAAAGTAAGTCTGCATAGTATTTGATGTTGCGCTCTTTCCTATAATGTGATTCTATGGCCATCATGAAACGGTTACTCAAGTCTTGGTTCCGATTAGCTTGTTGAGGCTTTTCCTCATCATCGTTGTTTCTCAGCAATATAGCATAAATTCCTAGGAATAAGACTTGCATATATCCTCTGGCTATTTCTTTCTGGAGGGAAAGGTGAACATTATTGTTCAAGCACTCTTGGACTCTTTTATAAATATGTAAAACTTCTTTAGTTTCTTCGGGATTCAAGCTGAAACAAGGGTTTGTTAATGTCCTTCTCCATATAGCAGTGGCATCCACTTGGTTTAGGATAGGGGTATAGAATTTTTCATCCATGATGATGTTGATGAATTTTGTGCCTGGATAAAAATGGGACATTAGGCCAATCATGCCTCCCACACCGATAAGTCCCTGATTTTCTTTTATTTCAATGGTAGATACTCCCATACCGATTTCTGCTTTACCTTTCAGACAAAGGAATAGGGTCATTGAGGAACTCAGTTGAATAGGTGTTGATAGGTATTCTTTTGCTTCGTCTGATTCCAGGTCTATTTCTTGATTCAGATTGTCGACCAGATTCAATTCATCTTTCCAAGACGAATTTTCAAATGCTGATTTTAAAAGCTTTGCATTGAGAGGTTTAATGTGTCTTTTCATGTATTAGTTTTTATAGGATGTGCCAAAAGTAAGAAAAAAACGCCATATTGTCAATTCCTAAGCAGAATATTTAACCAAAAGTACTTTTCTTATTCTTGTTGGCGTATAATAATGTCCATTCTTCGCTCTACCATTGCTCATAGAGTGAAGGTAAAGCGAAGAATTAGCAAGGGATGAGCCAAAAGGCATGTTATTTGATTTCTAGATCATAGCCTTCCCGGTACTGATAGGATGTCATCTTCTGAGCCTCGGTGTCATTCATGAATTTCTGCACAATTGGATTCCAAATGACTGGGCGTTTTAATTCAGTAGCGATATTACCTATACAGCAGACAATGTTGGAAGTATGACCCGTTTCAACGGGAACCAGTGGATCTATATGTTCCCGAACCGCATCGATGAAATTCTGGTGGTGCCAAGCTGTACAAGCATAACCGCTTTTACCTTGGATCAGTTCGTGAGCGAATTTTGGATTATCGGTAATGTATTTTCCCCGGAAGATAGCTAATGTGCCTTCCTCACCATAGATTTGAACACCGGCTTCTGGTCCGTTGATTGGTTCTTCGGTCATGATGATGCCATTATCGTAGAGGTAAGTCAATGAATCATATTGGCGATATCCAGCAGGAATAACTTTGACAGGTCCACTACCGTCCTTGCCGATGGCCCACTGAGCAATGTCGAACATATGAGCACCCCAGTCGGTCATGAGGCCACCACCCGTTTCCTTGAACCAGCGCCATTTGCCCCAACATAAATCTCGTCCTCTTTCATCGAGTTTTGGATTGAAATCTGGGTGGTATTTCACGGAAGTAGGAAGAGGACCAAGCCATTTGTCCCAATTCAAGCCAGCAGGGCATTCCTCTGCAGGGAGAGAACGTGGAACAGGACAACCACTATCCTTGTTGTACTCATTTCGTCCCACATACACTTTTATTTTCTCTATTTTTCCCAGCAATCCTTCTCGACAAAGGCTGGTTCCATAGGCAAATTCATCGAAAGAGCGCTGCATGGAGCCCACTTGCAGAATAACGCCGTATTTGCGCACTGCCTTTACTAGCTGCTGTCCCTCATAGATGGTCAGTGTCAGCGGTTTTTCCATATAGATGTCCTTTCCTGCCTTAGCTGCTGCTATGCCGATGATGGCATGCTGATGGTCAGGGGTAGCAATGACAACTGCATCCACATCTTTACGTGAGAGTACGTTCTGGTAGTCTTCATAGCAATCAACTTTCACTTTCTTTTCTCCCTGTTCTTTGTAGTAGGCAGTAACCTGATTGATAAAGCGGGTCCGCTTGATGTCATAGACATCAGCACCACAAACCACTCTTACTCCTGGTAGCCTCAAGAAACTGCTTACGAGGTATGCTGCCTGCTGTCCCAGGCCGATAAATCCCAAATTAACTTGATTATTTGGAGATTTTTTTGGAACAGCATTGGCTTTTCTTTCGTTAGTAAAAGCTATGGAAGGAACTGTGGGAATCATCATTCCAGCAGTGCTTAGTCCTAGAGTCATTAGGAATTCACGACGTTTCATAGTATTTGATAATTAGGTTTGATACAAAAATAGACAAAATATTTGGATATACGTATGAACGAATAAAAATTATTTTATTCATTATCCATGGTCTACTAAGCGTACTTTTTATATCTTTGCGATATGAGAAAATTATTGACGTTTATATATTTTCTATTGCCTGTTTACATTTGGGGGCAGATTCAGATAGATGTGAACAAGAAAGCCCAGCAGACTGAAGGCTGGGGAGTTTCTCTATGCTGGTGGGCTCACATGTGTGGAACTTGGAGTGATGACAAAATAGATACACTGGTGGATTGGCTAGTCTCACCGGAAGGATTGAATTATAATATTTTCCGTTATAATATAGGGGGTGGGGATGACCCGCAGAACAGAAACTGTGAGCTCCATCATATGGGAAAAGGTAAGGGTATCCGTGCAGAAATGCCTGGTTTCAAACGTTATGCTGATAGTCCATACGATTGGGAGGCAGATTCAGCTCAGATTAAGATTCTGCTTAAGATCCGTGAGAAAAGGCCTGATGCCATTTTTGAAGCTTTCAGCAATTCTGCTCCTTGGTTTATGACTAAGAGTGGTTGTGTGGCTGGTTATAAAAATCCGGGTGAAGATAATCTGCGTAAGGAGTGTTATGATGATTTTGCAAATTATCTGGTAGATGTATGTCAGCATTTCAAAGAGGAATATGGGTTGATTTTCCGTACATTGGAGCCTTTCAATGAATCTTATTCTGATTATTGGGGACAGAATGGCTCTCAGGAAGGGTGCCACTTCGATACGGAAAGTCAAGTGGAGGTTATCAAAAGAATATATCCTCTGTTGAAAGCAAAGGGATTGGAAACGGTTATATCAGCTAGTGATGAAACATCTATCGGACATTCGCTGAAAGTCCTGGAAGGCTATGGTGAGGTATTACCGTTAATAGGGCAGTGGAATGTCCATACCTATTCGGCTACCAATGAGGAACGTCAGTTATTATATGAGAGGGTTTCCGGTAAGGGTATCCGTCTCTGGCAAAGCGAGTCAGGTAGTGGTGGACAAGGTATCATTGGTAATCTGAAAATGCTTCAGCGTTTGTTTGATGATATTCATTATTTGAAGCCTACTGCCTGGTGCGATTGGCAATATGTGGAGGAGAAGGGGGACCAATGGTGTATGGTGAGGGGAACCTTCCAGAATCAGGTTTTTGAAAAGGTCAAAAACTACTATGTCCGTCAGCAGGTTTCTCGGTTCGTCAGAAGGGGAGATTTTTTTCTCCAGAAGGAGAATGACCAGACACTGGTTGCAGTCTCTCCTGATGGCAGTCGTTTAGTACTGGTTGTCTTAAATAATACAGATGAGGTTGTTACAAAGAGATACCAGTTGCCAAAGAAGATTTCCAAAGTTGAATTGTATATTACTTCAGAGACTCAAAACCTGGAAAAGGAGGTTCTTTCATTGAACAGTGCAGAACTACTTGTTACGTTGGCTCCACATTCCGTCAGGACGTATATCTTTAATATATAAGATTCTTGCGGTCTTTTAGACATTCTTTTCAATGAGGTATGCAGTGGCCTCTATGTACAACTCCTTTTGTGCGACAAACCATAGCGCCTGTTGGTCATCGTATGCACGTACATACTCCATTTTCCATACATCTGGCATATAAATACTACGATACATAACCTTGTATCTATTTACAGGCCTGTTGTCAGGCTTTTTCTTTCCGAACATCAATTACAGTTTTTCCGTTTACAAATGCCTAAATGAAGACTCCATGAAGACCAGTAAATGCTCTTTATTTTTTGTTTCCGAAGACATCTTCCATATTGACTAAGCCATGAGACACTGCGTAGATAGTCATGGAGGAGACACTTTTTATGCCTAGTTTTTCTTGGATGTTCTTTCGATGGGTAATGACTGTAGTAAGACCAATATTTAGTGTGTCAGCCACTTCTTTGTTTGTCATGCCTTTCACTATGCATGTCAAGACTTCTATTTCACGGTTGCTTAGTCCTTTGCTGCTAGGCGACTTGCGCATAGGAGGCAGATTGCGTCCATGTGAGTGAGCGCTCTGTTCCAAAGCCAACAATTGTTTGATGAATACTTTTTCTGGAGCATTGGTGCAGAGACAATGGAAACCGGAAAGTTGGCTACCTGGGTCTGGAGAGGTGGTTAGGACGATAGTTTTCCGTCGATTCTCCATAAAGAAACTCTGGTTGGCTAGAACAATAATGGTGCTGGCAAAAAAGTGTATGAAACTTTCTGGTTGGTTATTCTGCAGTTCCTCAAATGAGGTATAGGTTTCCACGTCCATGCCAGGCATTACACTTTGCAGCAAGCCTCTCATTCCTATAGCCGACAAGATATTAGGGTCTATGACCGCAATACGTGGCTTCATCGTTTCATATGTATGCATTTTGCTCTCCATCCAAGTGCAAAGATACAATAAAATATCTAAATAGCCTTAACAAAGTATTTTATTTATATTATCTTTGCCACATAGATTTTTAAAGATAAAGGTATATGAAAAACAAGATTCTTGCTGTGTTTGTGGGGCTTCTTTTAGTGGCTTGTACCGAAGAGCAGAAGAAAATGAATATTGATACTCCTGCGCAGGAACTTTATGGACAATTGTTCACAGATGTCATGTCTTGTGATGATTTGTTTGGAGAGGATAAGCTGTTTGCAGACTCCAAGGCTTTTCTGGATTTGATTCCTAAGCGGCCCATGAAGGACATTCTAGTAGATTATCAGAAATTATCCAGCAAAAAGGCTTCTACTCTTAAGCAATTTTTGGAGGAGAATTTCAGTAAGGCTGGAAGTGACATGTCTGTACTTAAAGACAGTAGTGACATCGACACACATATAAAGAAACTCTGGGTTGCCCTGCGACGTGAACCAGATAACCAAAAAGAAGTAGGAACCTTGATTCCTTTGGCACATAGCTATCAGGTTCCAGGAGGCCGTTTCACTGAAATTTATTATTGGGACAGCTATTTTACCATGTTGGGTCTGATGGAAGACGGTGAAGAAAAGACAGTGGCAGATATGGTTCAGAATTTTGCTGATTTGATAGAGAATGTAGGTTTCATACCTAATGGAAATCGAACCTATTATTTGAGTCGTTCCCAGCCTCCTTTTTTCAGTTATATGGTAGAATTACTGGCAAAGAAAGACAAGAGTGCTCCTTCCAAATATTTCTCTGCTTTGGAGAAGGAGTATGAGTTCTGGATGAATGGGAAGCAATATCTGACCTTGGACAAACCTGCTTCCGAACATTGTGTACGTATGCCTAATGGTGCTATTCTGAACCGTTACTATGATAAGTATGACACCCCTCGTGATGAGATGTATCGTAATGATCTGGAGACAGGAAAGACGTTGGAAAAAACGAATCCAGAAGCAGATATACATCGTCTTTACAGAGATCTGAGAGCAGGTGCAGAGTCTGGTTGGGATTTCTCCAGCCGTTGGTTGGTCGACTATAATAATCTATCCACTATCCACACCACAGATATTGTTCCGATAGATTTGAATTGCTTGATGTATCATTTGGAAGAACTGCTTTCCGTCTATGCCAAAAAGTTGAAGAAAAAAGACAAGGCAGAGGCTTATAAATTGGCGGCAAACTCCCGAAAAGCAGCTATACAGACTTATTTCTGGAGTGAGAAGGAAGAATGGTTCATGGACTACGATTACAAGAAGAAAGAATTGACCGGAAATTTGAATATAGCAGGAATTTTCCCTCTTTATGTAGATGTAGCATCTAATAAGCAGGCAAAAAAGTGTGGAGACAAAGTAGAAAAATATTTCTTGAAGGCCGGTGGAGTCGTCACCACATTGTATCAGACTGGTCAGCAGTGGGATTCTCCTAATGGTTGGGCTCCACTCCAGTGGATTACGTATCAGGCATTGAAGGAAAATGGTCGTAAGCGTTTGGCTCATGAATTGAAGGAACGATGGATGGGTATGGTAGAGAAAGTATATAATGAGACTTTCAAATTGCTAGAGAAATATGATGTAGTCCGTGCTACAAACACGGGAGGTGGAGAATATGCCAATCAAGACGGGTTTGGATGGACAAATGGCGTATACCGGGCTATGAAGAAATAATGAAGTATTATTATGAAATATAAAGTAACAGAAGATTTTAAAAAAATAGCCATAGGGTTGATGGTATATTTTTAACGATGCAGATAGGTCATCCTATATATCATCTCATTCATGGAGATTTTAGTTGGGAGGATACTATTAGGTTTTTGTAATAAGTGTGGTTGTTACACTTTTGTTAGGTGTTATTTTCTTTTTCGGTTCTCAGATTCCGAAAAAGAAAAATGAATAAGTTGTTTGCAAATCGATTCTTTTTTTAGTGCAATGAAGAAACTTTATTTTCTGTTCGTGAGTATAATGTTGCTGGGAATAACAACAGTGAAAGCTCAGAATTCCGAGCATTTCCGTTTTGGAGTGAAAGCTGGTGTTAATGTATCCAAGGTTTCATTGGAAAGTGATGCCTTTAAGGCTGATAACCGTTTGGGATATTTTGTCGGTCCTATAATGTACATGAAGTTGCCTATTCCTGGATTGGGATTAAACCTTTCTGCTTTATACAGCCATCAGGAGGCAAAAGTTTCAGATAGTTCAGTCAAACATAACACATTGGATATTCCACTCAATGTTCGTTATGCTCTGCCATTGACTGAAGATTCCAACATTTTTGTTGAGGCAGGACCGCAAATAGCATTTACTTTGGGGGATAAGGCTTTTAAGGAAGTTGAGTATTTTGGGAAATTCAAAGATTCAGCTTTAAGTGCTAATATAGGTTTTGGTTTTTCCATTGACCATATGCAGGCTGTAATAGGTTATAATATACCTTTAGGCAAGACGGGTGATTTTAATAGTCAATACTTCGAGAAAGTATTTCATACTACATGCAAAGAAAAACGTTGGCAGGTGTCTCTTACTTACTTTTTCTGAAATAGTGAAAGATGATAATATGAAAAAGGTTCTCTTTTGGAGGACCTTTTCTCTTTATGTTCTGAAGAAACTTGGCAGTGTTTTTTAAAGAGTAAAAAATAGGATGTTTTAGTAGATGAAAACAATAAATTTACTAATTTTGCCCCGAAAGTTTATTATGCATTGTTTGAGGTGTTATTCCTGACTAATAATCAGCCTTTTAAGTTATAATAGGAAATGCAAATTGTAAAATACAAACTCTTTACGGATATGAAAATTAAGGCTCTGTCTTTGTTCTTGTGCATCTTTTTTGTAGGAATGTTGGTTTCTTGTGGAAATCAACAGTCATCTCAGAATTATTTCGAAGGGAAGGATTCTGCAAAAATGGCTAAAACCCCTGGGCAAATGGCTGCAGTTATCCATGACATTCAAGCTTTTGGGTTGCAAGGACCTGTGAAGACTGCTGTGATTGCCTTGAATGGGAATGTCCTTTATGATTTGGAATTTTCTAAAAAAGGTGAATTACTTTCTGATGCTTATCAGTTTAAACGCAACGCTTATGGTTTCATCACTGAAATGATGTATGAATCTGAAGAAGGGGATAAAGAAGTCTATTTTTCATATGATGAGCATGGAAAACGCAATTTGATTACAGAGAAAAGCAATGGTAGGTCAATAACGTCAGTTTTGACATTGGATGAGGATACTTATCTGCCAAAGGAACGCACGGAGAAGATTGTTTATGATGAGTCAGAGGAGAATACAGAAGGAGTTTATAGTGTGGAGGTTCAGGATGTAGACAGGCATGGTAATTATTCATGTAGTGTAGAAAAACAAGGGGAACGTACTAATTACTTGCAGCAGTTTATCACTTATTATGATGATAACGTGGAAGAACCAGTAGGTTACTTGTCTTATGATCTTCAGTATTTCGACATGCATGGAAAGGTGCGAGAATTGATAGAAACGATAGATAATACCAAAACCACTACCTATAAGTTCTCAGAAGATGGCAGGTTGATTAAAGAAGGCAGTTGCGAACTTGCTGATGATGGTGTCCTTTATTCTCCAGATTCGAAAAGAAGCATCATGTATGTTCATGCTCCCTATATACTAAAACGTGTAGAAACAATTCTTACCGATGAGGAAGTGCAAAGTGTTGAGTCTTTCTACGTCTATCACTCTGGTGGATTGAGGATGAAAGAATGCACTTGGGGTATTGATGTCTATTCTGAAAATTCTATGACATACGATGATCAAGCAAACTTGATTGTAGAAGATCGCATATTCCCAAATGGAGAAGCAGATCGTGATACTCGTAAATGGAAATATCTACGTAGAGATAGTCATGGTAATTGGTTGGGCAAGTTGAGTAGTCCTTACGAGGTGACTCGTAAGATTACTTATTATGAGTGAAACGTTTTTGGTGAGACTAGTTTTTGCCTTCTTTTTGTAGCTCTTCCAGTTTCTGTCGGGCATTTACACTTCCTAAGGAGGCAGCCTTATTGTACCATTCTACTGCTTCTTTGATATTCTTTTGAACACCTACTCCTTCTGTGTAGCACCAACCTAGGTAGAAAAGGGCAGGGGCGTAGTTCTGTTCTGCAGCCTGACGGAATAGTTGAACAGCAGCAATTTCATTTTTATCTACACCAGTTCCATCTAGGTAACAAGTTCCTAGTTGGGTCATGCCGTGAGGATCTTTTAGATCAGCTTCTTTCAGATACTGTTCTACAGCTTTTTTGTACCATGTCTGAGCCTTTGCTGTATTTAAGCCGATGCCTAACCCACGTTCATAGGAGCGTGCCAGTTCATATTGAGCATCAGCATATCCTTTTTCTGCAGCTTTGGCATAATATTTTACTGCGGAAGAATACTCTTCTTTGCTAGCTAAAACTAATGCTCTCCTATACAATGACTCTGGATCTAGATTTTCCAGATTGGAATCTTTCTGTTCTTGTAAAGGAATCCATCTGTTGGTTTCTAATACTTGCAACTCTTTTCCTTTAGGCAAAAAGTTCCTGGACTGGTCAGGATTTAGCATTTGTCGTTCCCCTTCCTTGTCAATCAGCACATTACTTATACGGACTCCTTTGATATCTTGCTCTATAGTACGTAACACTTTGCTGTCTTTCAGTTGGTAGTATGTTTTGTTTACATTTCCTGCAACTTCGCCACTATTCTGAACCAGGCAAAGGTAACCATCATCGAAGACAGTTATGTTCTCAAACTCTCCGAAACAATATGCCAGCATTTCCAAAGGTCCGTTGTCTTGCAGGAAAACAGCCTTGAAACCACTATTGGCACTTAGGAACAATTCTTCGGTTCCATCATGGTCTATATCCAGTAGCATATACTCTTCAGGAAAACCTACATCCATTCCTTCAAAGTCAAGATTCTGTTTCCACGACTTATTCAGTTCTTCTATGGAATAATTCAGATTCTGTGTTGCTGCTGAGATACTTACGAGTATTAGAGTAATAAGTGATATTATTTTTTTCATTGAAGAGGATGTGTGATTTATTCTACAGTCGGATGCCAAGTCCCGCTAGGATAGTATCAATTTTAAACCCGAAGACAGCATTCATTTCTCCCGACATGCTGAAGCCGCATTTTTCACAGATTCCACTGCTTTTGTCATCGATGCACTGTGTTGACCGTCTGCCATCACAGTAAATGAAATTACATATCCAGCAGCGCAAAATGAAGTTTAGTGTTAGCATGTTTTTCAGTCCTGAAACTGAATTCATAATCCGGTAGCCTTTGCGTTTGTAGGTAATCAACTGCTTGATGACTTCTTTGCGCTGATTGTGATCAAGAGCCATGGAGGCTGTGCCTGAGAAAGGTGTATGGAAATTGAATGCAATTTTTTGGACACCTTTGTGATTCTGTAGGAATTCAAGAACAGCTGGAACCTCTTGATAGTTCTGAGCATTTATTACCATATAAAGTGATGCATCCTTCAGATTCTCTAATAAAGATGTATCGGAAAAGTGGAGGATACTGACCCAAAGCACATCTACCTTTACTCCTAATTTTTGCCACTGAGCATAGTCGGCAGCGGGAATCATGGTGGAAGTACTGTAAAAGCCTTTATCGTAAGCCATTTGGAAGACATCATTGATTGTATGTGTTCCACTTTTCCAATGAAGCATTTCTACACCCTCCACATCTAGCATGCGGGAACCTTGACTATAGCAGTAATCCAAATCTTGCTGAATCTCTTGGAAAGATTTGAAATAGGCACTGGGGGTAGTGCAAACTGAACAATGTCTGCAAGTACTGTCGCATCCACTGGTTATGAAGACAACACTTTGCAGTGGTTTCCTACGCCCCAGGAAGCGTGCTCTGAAGAACCACCAAGCCAAGTATGACAGTTGGGACAGCTTATTCATAGGCCATCAGCGTAAAGGCTACCAGAGTGCTATGGTTACTAGTAGCCCAAGAATGGTGAAATTTCTAGGACTTTCGTAATAAATTACATTCAACTCGTTGCCTATTCTGATTCTATTTAGTTTAATCCAAGAGCCGATATGCAGAATTAGATATGGTATAGAAGAATAAAGCAGTCCTATCCAAGTCATCTTTCCATTGAGATACAGCAGAATGATCATCACAATGCAAATCAGACCTGCTCCTAAATAGAGGAAGCGTCCGAATGGCTCTCCAAGGATGGCAATGCTAGTATGCTTTCCAGCTTCCGGGTCCTCATACCTGTCACGATAATTGTTCACAATGAGAAGTGTGTCGATGGAGGACCCTGCAATGATAGATGCCCAAACTGCATCCCAGCAAAGGGTGTAGGTTAATACATAATATGTGCCGCACACAGGTATCAATCCAAAACACAACAGCACAGTGAGGTCACCAAGTCCGTGGTAGGCACAGAAAGTGCTGTATAGGAAAGTGAAGGCAATGACCACTGCACCCAAAAGCACGATTTCCCAACCGCCCCATACCAGTTTGTCCCAAACCAGGTAAAGAATGGCTAAGCCGATAAGAGAACCTAATGTCAGTGCAACTGCAGTACCACAGTACATGGCTTTGCGAGTGAGCAGACCATTTGCATAGATACGGTCTATACGATCTGGGTCACTTTTGTCCAACCCTCGTTGGAAATCCACCACATCATTGATGAGGTTTGCAGCTACTTGCATACAGCAGGCAAACAGTCCGCAAAGGATGGCTACTGTCCAGGAGAAACGTTCAGGATAAGTGCCATGAGCCAGGCCTGAACCTACTAAAACGGTCATCAATGCTCCGGCCAAACTAGTAGGACGGATTCCCCAAAACCATGATTTTAAGGAGTTTACCTCATTCTTATTCTTCATATTATAAGTTGTTTATTAATCTACAGTCAGGTTCTCTCTCGATTGTGAACTATTCTTCATCGTCCTCAGGAGTATCTACAAGTCTTGGGAAATCTTTCTTTGTTTCCTTGATGACATCTGTAGCATCCGATTCCTTGTTCTTTACATTTATAGCTATATCTTCAGTTTGTGCATTTACGCCATCCAATGGGAGAACTGCCGGAATCTTGTTTTTCTCTGCAGCTAATGCTTCTTCTTCCTGACCGGCACGTCGGGCTACTCTCCATGCTGGGATCATAAGCAGGCCGACCAAGCCAGTATAAGCCAGCAAAAGTAATGTGTGGAAAGCAAGTTTGACAAGCAAATTACTGTCCAGACCTAAGTATTTGTCTAAATAGAGTGATGCCGCATAAATGCCTAGCATCAGTACAAAAATTAGGATGATACGCCACCATTTGTATGGGAATGGATTGAAACGGGCACCCAAATATGCACTGATGAAGAACATTACCACATAGCTGGCCAAATGTCCCCAAGCAGATGCCCAATATGAATACTTTGGCATGAAAATAATATTGACGGAGGCTGTAACGACCAAGCCAGCCAATGTTATCCAGATTGCCATTTTTGTCCTACCACTCAACTTGTACCACATGGATACATTGAACAGCATGCCTAAAAACATGTACGCCAGCAACATGATAGGAATAACACCTAAACCTGAGCGGAAATCCTTTCCTAGAATCAGACCAATAATGTCGACGTAAAGAATCACTCCTAAAAAGACCAAGCCACAAAAGGCTGTGAATACCTCCATAACGGCAGCATAAAGTTCCTTGGAACTCTTGTTCTTGGCCCGTTGGAAGAAGAATGGTTCTGCAGCAAAACGGAACATCTGAATGAAGAGATTCATGATTACCGATAGCTTTACGGCAGCCTGATAGACACCTAAGCTAGAACGCCAGGCATCAGCACTGGTGTCGAAGTATCTGAAGAGATATCTGTCCAAAAAGTCATTGGCAACGCCTGGCAGCTGTGCAATCATCAGTGGAATGGAATATACCAGCATTTGGCGGAGCAACTTGCCATCCAGGCTGAAGGTGAATCTCCACAGTGTAGGAATGAAAAGGACGAAACACACGATACAGCTTATAAATGTGGCTAGGATGGGGTAGTCGAAATCAGGCTTGGCTGGATAGATGAAAAATAGGAACAGGTTGGCTCCCAACTCGGTCAGAATCTTGATGGTCTTGAACGTGGCGAACTTGATTGAACGGTGTTCTTGACGAAGTTTGGCAAATAGAATAGCGGTGATGGTATCACTGACCAGAATGCCAGCTACGAAGATAATGACTCTTTGATAGCCATCATAGCCCAGCCAACTAGAAATGGGGTCTGCCAATGCAATCAAGGCTGCCAGAAATGCCATGCTTATCGCTGTAACGGCAGTCAAGGCATTGGAGTACACTTTGTTCGCATCTACACCTTCTTTGTTGGCAAAACGGAAACATCCTGTTTCCAGCCCCATAACCAGTACAACTTGCAGCACACCAATATAGGCCATGAACTCAGTCACCACACCATACTGTTCTGTACTGAGCGCGCGGGTGTAAAATGGTACAAAGCAAAAATTAATGAGACGAGCCAGAATGGTACTCATACCATAAATCGCGGTCTCGCCTGCCAATTGTTTCAGTGGATTAGCCATAGATCTCTTTAAAATTCTCGCAAAACTAAGGAAAATATCAGTGAAATCCAAAATTTGAGAGATATAAAGTTCAGGGACGGAAGAAAAATGTATAAAGAAAAGTCCCTAGATGATTATCTAGGGACTCACTATTATAACCTTAAATTATTAACTTTATTACAAACTTAAATCATATCTGTTTTTTATTAATGCTATTGTGACGTTATTAAATTACAGTTAATGGTCTCTATATAGCTATGTTAAACATTTATTATTACACTGCAAAGATATGTGTAAATGTGACACAAACAAAGAGAAAAACCCTATTTTAAAGTAGGGAAATCCCTATAAGTGTAAAATAGACGCAATATAGACCGATTTTTTTATGAAAAAGTGGGGTTAAAGGGCATATTATCTTTTAGTGAAATGGCTTTTTATACACAAACTGCCCCAGGAATTTATGTTACCTGAGGCAGTTCCATACATTGAATTGAAAAAAGAATTTATTTGGTATAATCTGCTATGTGGTTATTGTTGAGGGTTGCATTCAGGATCTGCAGGTACTTCTTGTATTGGTTGATACTAAGTACACGGCTTGCACTCTTCAAGTTCTTATTTACTGCTTTCTTGATTTCCTGTTTTTTAGAGGTCTCGTCATTGTTCTGAATAGCTTCCTGGATAGCCTCCTGAAGATTGATGGTTGCCTCTTCCAAAACGCTGCTTTGGTATCCGTCCATCTGGAGAGCGCTCTCCATCTTGGTCATTCTACTCTTTACTGAATTGTCAGTGTTGTTGTTTACTGCTGCGAATGAGCTTGCTGATACTGCGAAAACTGCTACTAAAGAAAGGATTAATTTTTTCATAATTTCTATTTTTTAATGATTATTATTCTGTTTGACACTACAAAGGTATGATGGAAAGATAGGGATTCAAAGTCCGGTCCGACTATTGCAGGTGAACTTTCGACCAATCGACGAATCTGAGGCTCTTTGTCGATTATCTATAATAAAAAAAGGTATAAAGATAGAGACTTGCATTTGCTGCGTGCTCTTCCTTATACCTTATATATAATAATGGATGTAAAGACGGTGATGACTAATTATGTTGGAATATGCTTTGTAAAATGAATAGGTTGTGACTAAAATTTTACAAATCTCCCTTATAGAAAATGACACCTGTGACCATGGCATTTAGGGCTAAAAATTACTCTCTCCCTGGAGAAATATTTTTCCCCTACTGGTGAATTATTCTTCGCTAGTTAATGCCTTGAGTGTTCTTTCTGCTTTTCTTGTATCTTCTTGGTAAAAAATATTTATTTCTTCTTTTTCTCAGCGCCGCTGTACTTGCTTGTCCCGTAGTTGATGGCCTGGAAATGAGTTTTCTGGTAGACTTCAAAGAGCTTTTCGTCTAAGATGACTTGGTTGGCATCATCTATATGGTCTATGATACGGACTTCAGAGAGAAAAGCTTTTTTGATATTCTCGTCTTCGGCTAGCTGAGGCCACCATTCTTTCAGCAGGGCTTCCTTAACATCGTCTAGGGTATAGCTGCAGAAACGATCCCTCTTGGCTTTGCTGTCAAGAAATTTATGGATGCGTTTTACATGCTTCTTGTCCTTCTCCATAGGGGTTAGGTGGTCGAAATCCAAATGGGTAAGAGGAATAGCTACTGCCAGCACTGTCTCATCAATGCCAATAGAATGGTTCTCTGTGGTAAGAGCCAAAGCAGTAAGGTCGGATGAAATCTGGCGATTGATGATCTGAAGTGAATATGTGTTACTCATGTGCATAAATAAATTAGTGTATTGTATTTATGAGGATTTTTAGCTTGTTTTTCCCGCATTTTCTCCTTTTTTTTTGCAAATATAGCAAATTCTGAAAAAAAAATTAGTTGTCTTTTGGCAGAATAGTAATCTTGAGGTAAGAAAAAATGCATTAGTAGTTGTTTTGTAAGGTTAGAGCCCACCAGGATTTAAAATCTGATGGGCTCTTCATTCTAGAATCAACTTTTATTTAACAACTTGAAATTATGAAAAATGTGGTTACCATTTAGCATTACGATCATGACGGCTGCGCTGAGGACCACGGTAGCTTTCATCGTTGAAATTACGGGTGCGACGTGATTCCTGACGACCTTCATTGCGACTTGCATACAGTTCCTGCTTTGGTGCCTTGTTTACGTTAAGAGATATACTTGGCAGTGGGCGTACGCTCAAACAACTTGTCAAACTCATTGTCATCACTAAGCAAACTAGTATGTAAGTAAACTTTTTCATAATGCTTTATTTTTTAATTATCTTTTGTTTTATTTTGTTACTGCAAAGATATGTGTAAAAATAACACAATGCAAGAGGGAAATCCCTATTTTGCAGTAGGGGAATCCCTAAAAGTGTAAAAAATACGCAAAATATATGTTTTTTTGAGGCTTTTAGGGCTATTTTCTTGATTTTTTTAGTGATTTTAGCTTCAAGTTGGTGGAATATTCGGTAAGCAAGCAAATCTTTTTCGAGTTCAGAAATTAAGAGCGGGTAACTTTTAGTAAAAAAAACTCGGGTTGATGTAAGATTCAGTAATTATGTTTATATTTGCAATATAATATAATAATGTAGATGACTCCGGAATTATTAGTGGAAAGTTCCATATATTATGGCATGTATGACTATGATACATTGCTGTCTCTGGCAATTACGTTGTTGGAGTTTAATCCGTTGGCCACTCCTGAGGACTATGATTACTTTTTGGAACAGTCCATGCAGGATGATGGCTCATTATAACTGCAAGATTCGGCTTTTAGAATCCTGAAGAGCTTCTTCCCACTTATGGCACTATATTGTGCAGAGATGCTATTCTAAGAAGCTGCTCAAATGATGGATCTAAAATAAAACAATAAACTATTGACTCTTTATGAATAGATTTTTATGTATTTTAAGTTGTGTAGCTCTGGTGGCTTGTGCACCATCTGCCCACCAAGCAGGGGAAAAAGAACCCGTACATCATGAGTTGTGTGGGAACCCTATTATTACTAACATGTATTCGGCTGATCCTTCAGCACATGTTTTTGGTGATTCTTTATACATTTATCCAAGTCATGATGAGGATCGTGCCGTGGGATTTGACATGAAGGATTATCATGTATATGTTACTGCTGATATGCAGAACTTTGAAGATAAAGGCGTAATCTTCAGACCGTTTGAACAGACCACCTGGGCAAAGTCTGCTGCATGGGCTCCCGATTGTGTGGAACGTAATGGAAAGTATTATCTTTATTTCCCAACAGACCAGAAGCATATTGGTGTAGCGGTTTCTGACCATCCTTACGGTCCTTTTGAGGATGCCTTAGGTCATCCGCTGATTTCTATAGATACTCCGGGGGTAATCTGTGACAGGGATTTCATAGACCCTTGTTGTTTCATTGACGATGATGGACAGGCTTATCTGTTCGTGGGACAGAACACCTGCTGCTGTATTAAATTGAACGAGGATATGATTTCGTATGATGGTGAAGTACATATTATAGAGGGGCTAGTAGAGTTTTTTGAGGCTTCTTGGGTACATAAGTATAATGGCAAGTATTATCTTTCATACAGCAACAGTGCACTGACAGGTCACCAACCAGAGATAGTCTATGCCATGGCTGATAATCCGTTGGGCCCTTATGATTATAAAGGTTCAATTTTAGGGCCTGTAAGTAGTGGCACTAACCACCATAGCATCGTGAAATTTGGTGCAGATTGGTTACTTTTCTATCACACTGGTGATTTGGGACGTCAGAATTGGCCCGATAATCCTGTAATGGGTGCGTTCCACCGCTCTATTTGTGTGGATTATCTTTACTATAATGAAGACGGTACCATAAAACCGGTGAAACCTACCAGAGATGAAGAAAGAATAAAGAATAATACGGCTTTCAAAGAGCCATATGAATTAAAGCTATAAAATAAAACAGACCCAAATCTGGGTCTGTTTTTTTAATTATGAAGGATTTTAAACTTTTTTATTTCGGAATACATGGATAAGTGCAATTAACTCAATTATCCAGAGGAATGCAATGACCCAGAATTTCCAGCTTATCGGAGTGAAGAACACAGCTACCAGTGCTACTAAGGAGAATAGCAGTAGAATCCAATAAAACTTGATCCATCCTTTACGGCTCACTTGTACTTGAGAACCTAATGCTTTTTTAAGAATAAAAGTAGCCAGAACGATGGCTACAACAACAGCACCAAGCATAATTCCCAATGTGGAAAGGGATTTCACATTGTCAAGGATAAAAAATTTAGGGCAAAGAAGCATCCAGAAAAACCCAATCGTACCAATTTGCCAAGTTGATCTTTTTTTCATTTTTATTATAGTATCATATTTGAGTACAAAGATAAGGGAAATCTATCTTTTGATTGTTATACTTTTGCAGAATGAAATGTACGAAAGGATTTATTTTTATCAATTTTGGGCATTTATTAAAAGCGATATTGTCTGCAAACTGTCTGGAGATAAGAAAAAGCCTGAATAGCTTTTACTACTCAGGCTCTAGGTACTGTAATCAGTTTTATCTTAATATGGACAAAAGTGCTGCTGTTACTACCGCTCCAGTGGCTACTGCTGCAACTGTTCCAGCATCGTTATAATGGTGGTGATGGTAGTGTACACGTGCAGGTGGTGGAAGCACTGGTACAGGAGTTGGATGATAAACCACTACTGGTCTTGGGACTGGATAATGAATCGCATGTCTCCGAGGTGCTGGTGCATGATGGTGCTTGGGCGCATGTCTATGCATTTTGTATGCTGAGGCTGCATGTGGTCCGTGTAATGGAGCAGGAGCCTCTATAGTGTAATGTACGTCACGATGGTGATTTCTTCCTTTATATTTTCCTTGAGCATTTGCGTTCATTGAACCGAATGCCAACATGGCTGCTACCATTCCAATTATCATCTTTTTCATAGCTTTTCTCTATTATAGTTTTACAATCCCTTTTCTTTGTACTGCAAAGATAGACTGGGAATTATCCCCTTGCAATTTGTTTTTCCTAAAATAATTGGGGGGATAACCTAATCTTTATAGGGATTTTCCATGAGTATATTTAAAAATGAATGGGAATTTTAGATTTTGTTCTTGTTAAATAATTGTAAGACTATGATATAGTTAGATTCTTTTTATTATTTTTGTCTCAGATGTGGGAGAATGATGTGATTAACTCTTAAAATAACTTATATGAAGATAAATATGGCAAAACCATTTTTCTTGACGCTCCTGCTATGTGCAGTTTCCATGAGTATTAGTGCTCAGGAAAAGAGGCAGGCCAATGGTCATGAATATGTAGATTTGGGTTTAAGCGTAAAATGGGCAACTTGCAATATAGGGGCTACTCGTCCAAGTGAGTTTGGAGAATATTATGTCTGGGGTGAAACATCATCAGAGACTTTAAAGTCTGATGTAGATGTGGAGGAGCAACTGAATAAAAGTATTCACCCAGATAGTGGTTATGATGCAGCCCGTGAAAACTGGGGTGGAGCATGGAGGTTGCCAACTCGTGAGGAGTTTCAGGAGTTGCGTGACAACTGCTATTGGACTTGGACAACTCGTGGTGGTCAGAAAGGGGTTCGTGTAACCAGCAAGAAGAACGGGAAATCTATTTTTTTACCGGCAGAAGGCTATCGTGATTCCTTTGGTCAGCATATTGAAGACCCGTTAAGTTACTATTGGACTTCAACGTTGAGTGATGAATCTTCTGAGTATGCTTGTAGTTTGGGCTTTACCAACCGTGAAATTATTATGGGCTTTTTTTATCGACACGATGGTTTCAATGTGCGTCCAGTGATTGATTAATGCCTTATCAAAATTCAAAGAGATATTCAGAAAAAAATGAATGGCAATCAAGTTTTTGATTGCCATTCATTGTACCCAGACCCGGGGTCGAACCGGGATGGGTTGCCCCACTGGTGTTTGAGACCAGCGCGTCTACCGATTCCGCCATCTGGGCTCATAAGCTTTTTCGCTTAATTGCGGGTGCAAAGGTAAGTGTTTTTTCTTAACTAACAAATCTTTTTCCGAAAAAATGTGAAAATTCCATCTATTATTAGGTCTGATTAGGATAATTGAGTACCTTTATAATGTATAATAAAAGGATATTTAAGAGAACCTATTGAAGACTATGAATGAACATGATTTTTGTGTCATTTTAGCAGGAGGTGAAGGAACGAGACTATGGCCGATGAGCCGACATGATAGACCGAAACAGTTTGTAGACTTTTTTGGCATGGGACGCTCCCTGCTTCAACAGACATTTGACCGCATGTCCCATGTGGTTGATAAGGATAGAATTTACATCCTTACACAATACTCATATTTAGACCTGGCGCATGAGCAGGTCCCAGAGATTCCTCAAGATCATATTTTGCCAGAACCGATGCGCCGTAATACAGCTCCTGCTGTGACTTGGGCAGTATTACACATTTATGCCAAAGATCCAGAAGCTAATGTTGTAGTGGTTCCAACAGATTCTTTGATTCTGGATGAAAGCAGTTTTTGGGAAGATACTCATATAGGCTTAAATTTTGTGGCAAAAGAAAAAGAGTTGCTAACTTTAAGTGTGAAACCTACCCGTCCTGAAACAGGTTATGGTTACATTCAACTTTCTGATGAAATCAAGGGAAATTTTCATCGGATAAAGACATTCGTTGAAAAACCAGAACTGGATTTTGCAAAGTTTTTCATGGATAATGGAGAATTCTATTGGAATACAGGTATTTTTCTTTTCCGTGTAAAAGATTTTCTACATGTTGCTGGTGTACTCTTTCCAGAATGGTCACAACGCCTAAAATTGTTCACATCAGAGTGCCATGACTATAAAAAGGAAATTGAATTGATGAGGAATAGTTATGACTCCATGCCAAATTTGAAATTAGAGAATTGCATCTTTGAGAAATATGGTAAAATATTTGTTATGCCATGTACTTTCGGATGGGCAGATATGGGAGGCTGGCGTGATTTATATGAGGCCTCTCCTAAGGATGCACAGGAGAACGTAGTTCCGGAGTCTAATGCTCTATGCTATAAAAGCAAAGGAAATGTAGTTCAAGTGCCAGAAGGGAAAATTGTGATAATAGAGGATTTGAATGATTATGTTATAGTGGATAGGGAAGATCTATTGGTTATCTGCCCTAGAAAGAATTCTCAGGAGTGGCGAAAATATGTGAATGATGTCCTGATTAACTTGGGAGAGAAATATACCTAAGTTTAAATATAAAAAGAAAGGCTCGTCCTATTTTGGCGAGCCTTTCTTTTTAAAATGCAGCAGCTATATTAGCTGCAATTTCTTTGAATTCATCGGGAGTGAGTTGCAGTTTCGGGTTGCTGAATAGCATGTCTTTTTCCTTCTGCATAGGTACCAGATGAATGTGTGCATGAGGAACTTCCAGCCCTAAGACTGCCTGTCCAACCTTTATACAAGGATAAGCTTTTTTAATAGCCTGAGCCACCTTCTTGGCAAAAACTTGCATAGCACCAATTTCCTCATCGGTCAGGTCGAAGAAATAGTCAACTTCACGCTTTGGTATGACCAAAGTGTGTCCTTTTACCAATGGGTTGATATCCAGAAAGGCATAAAAATGTTCGTCTTCGGCCACTTTATAGCTTGGAATATCTCCAGCTACGATTTTGCTGAATATTGTTGCCATATTATTAAAATGAGATATTCAGGATTTCCAAAGAAATAGTACCCTGTGGTATTTTTATGTTTACTACATCACCAATCTTTTTTCCCAGGAGTCCCTGTGCGATAGGGGTATTGACAGAAATCTTGCCTTGGCGTAGATTTGCTTCGCTTTCAGAAACAATGGTATAAGCCATTTTCATGTTGTTTTTTACGTTGCGCATTTCTACTTTAGTCAGAATCTGTACAGTGTCCGTGTTCAGCTTGGTGGTGTCAATAATCTTAGCAGCATTGATAGTCTCTTTCAGCTGATTGATTTTCATCTCCAGCATTCCTTGAGCTTCCTTAGCTGCATCATACTCGGAATTCTCTGATAAGTCACCCTTGTCACGGGCCTCAGCTATGGCAGCAGAAGCCTTTGGGCGCTCTATCGTCTCTAAACGTTTAAGTTCTGCTACGAGTTTATCGTAGCCTTCTTTTGACATATATGCCATAATCTTATTTTTTTATTATTGTTTCAGTAGGGGGTAAAACAAAAAGAATCCCGACAGGTTTACTTTGTCGGAACCCTTTTAGTCTCATATTTCTGGTGGCAAAGATAAAAATAGTTTTTTAAATTGCCAATTTTTTAACAAAAAATCAGGTTTAGAGTAATTTTTGAATCTCTGTTTCCACGTCTTTTATGTCATCGTTACGCTTATTAAGCGTGTTATCTCTGTCGATAAGGAAGAACGTAGGAATAGTAGAAACGCCGTATATAGTCACGTTGGTAGAATAGATGCCATTTGCATCACGTACACATACCCATGGTAGATTGTCGGCGTTGGTTTTCCAAAAATGTTCATCGGTATCCAATGAAATCTGGAAAATTTCGAAACCTTGATCTTTATACTTGTCATAAATTTCACGTAACAGCATGTTACGTTGTGCAGATTGAGTATGGTTGTATATGGTGAAATCAAGCAATACAACTTTACCTTTCAAATCTGTTAGGTTACGTATTTCTCCTTTTATGTCTGGAAGTGAAATATTAATGATGTCTGTTTCGTGGATTTTGTCCGGGTCAAGTTCAACTTCTTTCACCACAGGTCCACGTACATTCTTCATCCCACGGATTGCTATGTTATGTAGGTTAATAGCACGGTTAGCATGTGGAAATTTGTTGTCCCAACTGGTAGCTACAGCTGCAAAGCACTGAACATCCTTCTTGTCATTTACTGGGTCGAAAATGAGGTAGCCTGTAACGGTTTGGAAAAGGGCAAAATAAGATGAAGGATCTTGAGGGTCCTTGAAGATATAATTCCGTTTAACATCGTCTTTATAGCGAGTAAGAATAGCTTTGACACTATCTTGTGCATCTCCAATTGCCATCTTGGTATTGCTGATGGCATTAATTGCCTTCTCCAAATTTATTTGTTTGATAGCTAATTCTTTAATTTTTTGGTTAGCTTCAGATGCCTCAATAACATAGTCTGTAGGCATGGTGTGAAGATCAGCATTAATCTTCACAGTTTCAGTAGAATCGATGGTAAAATTAATGATTTTATCTTCAATACGGAGACGGTAAAACTCTGTGTTGCTAGGAGCTTCAGCCTTAAAGTCGAAATCGCCGCTTTTTTTCAATTTAATTGAATCCAAAGTATTGACAGATTCCAAACCTACATTTTCCAGATAGAGAACCTTGTCTTCAGCATCGGTAATGGAACCTTCCACTCCGAATTTAGGGGTATTGTCACAGGCTGCTAGAGTAACGAGTGCCAATCCCATGCAACTGATTATTTTTTTCATTATTGTAGTGTTTTTTCAAATTTAGCTGCAAAGATACAATGCTTGTGGGATTTTTAGATAAACTAACCCTTAAAATAATGAAAAAAAGGCTATTTGGGTAAACTTTTCAGTCTTCATTTCGTTTATATAAGGTGTTTTTTGTATATTTGCGCGATTTTTCTGAACAATTATTTTTATATTCAATATTTTTTAGATGAGCGTTATTACAAAAACAATCGAGCTGCCTGATGGAAGAACTATCAAGCTCGAGACCGGGAAAGTGGCGAAACAGGCCGACGGTGCTGTAGTATTGACTATGGGTAAGACCGTGTTGCTGGCAACTGTTTGCGCCGCAAAAGATGCAGTTCCCGGAACAGATTTTATGCCTCTTCAGGTAGAGTACAGAGAAAAGTATGGTGCATTTGGCCGTTTCCCAGGTGGTTTTACCAAGCGTGAGGGCAAAGCTTCAGACTATGAGATTTTAACTTGTCGTCTTGTTGACCGTGCACTTCGTCCTCTGTTTCCAGGCAACTATCATGCTGAGGTCTATGTGAATATCATTTTGTTTAGTGCTGATGGTGTAGATATGCCTGATGCATTGGCAGGTCTGGCTGCATCTGCAGCATTGGCTGTATCTGATATTCCATTTGAGGGCCCTATCTCTGAAGTACGTGTTGCTCGAATCAATGGGGAATTCGTTATTGATCCAACATTTGAGCAATTAGAAAAGGCAGATCTGGACATCATGGTAGGTGCTACTTATGAGAATATCATGATGGTTGAAGGTGAAATGAAAGAGGTTTCTGAACAGGTTCTGCTTGAAGCTATGAAGGCTGCTCACGAGGCAATCAAGGTTCATTGCAAGGCACAGATGGAGCTGATGGAAGAGTGTGGTACTGTAACTAAGCGTGAATACTGCCATGAGGTTAATGATGAAGAACTTCGTGAGGAGGTAAAGAAAGTTTGTTATCAGCCAGCCTATGATATAACAAAGCAGGCATTGGAGAAACATGCACGTGCAGAAGCTTTTGAAAAGATAGTAGAAGATTTCAAGACTGCTTATCATGAGGCACATGCTAATGATGAGGAAATCGATTTTGAAGAGAAGGATGCTATGATAGACCGCTATTACCATGATGTAGAACGTGATGCTATGCGTCGCTGCATTTTGGATGAGGGAAAGCGTTTGGATGGTCGTACAACTACTGAAATCCGTCCTATTTCCTGTGAGGTTGATGTTCTTCCTGGTCCTCATGGTGCATCTCTGTTCACTCGTGGTGAAACTCAATCTTTAACTTCTTGTACTTTGGGTACTAAGAGTGATGAGAAGATTGTAGACGATGTTCTTAATCAGGGACGTGAAAGATTCCTTCTTCACTATAATTTCCCTCCATTTTCTACTGGTGAGGCTAAGGCTCAGCGTGGTGTTGGCCGTCGTGAGATAGGTCACGGCCATTTGGCATGGCGTGCGCTGAAGGGTCAGATTCCTGCAGACTACCCTTATACTGTACGTTTGGTATCTGATATTTTGGAGTCTAATGGTTCGTCCTCAATGGCAACTGTTTGTGCTGGTACATTGGCATTAATGGATGCTGGAGTTAAGATGGCTAAACCAGTGTCTGGTATAGCAATGGGTTTGATCAAGAATCCTGGAGAAGAGAAATATGCAATCTTAAGTGATATCTTAGGTGATGAGGATCACTTGGGTGATATGGACTTTAAAGTAACAGGTACTCGCGATGGTATAACTGCTACTCAGATGGATATCAAGTGTGACGGTTTGAGTTATGAGATTCTGGAGAAGGCACTTCTGCAGGCTAAGCAGGGCCGAGAGTTCATCCTTGGTAAGATTACTGACTGCATAGCTGAGCCACGTGCAGATCTTAAACCTCATGCTCCACGTATCGAAGCTCTGACTATTCCAAAGGAGTTCATCGGTGCAGTTATTGGCCCTGGAGGTAAAGTTATTCAAGGTATGCAAGAAGAGACCGGTGCTATTATTTCCATTGAGGAAGTTGATGGTGTAGGTAAGATCCAAGTTGCTGGTACAAATAAGGAGTGCATTGATGCAGCTTTGGCCAAGATTAAGGCTATTGTAGCAGTTCCTGAAGTTGGCGAGGAATATGAAGGAAAGGTTCAGAGTGTTATGCCTTATGGTGCCTTTGTAGAGTTCTTGCCAGGTAAGGATGGTCTTCTTCATATATCTGAAATTGATTGGAAACGTTTGGAGACTGTAGAAGAGGCAGGAATCAAGGAAGGTGATAAGATTAAGGTAAAATTGATTGAAATCGACCCTAAGACTGGTAAGTTTAAACTTAGCCGCAAAGTCCTGATGGAGAAACCTGCAGATTATGTAGAACGTCCACAGCGTGAACGTCGTCCACGCCCAGAGGGAGACCAACAGCGTGGTGAGCGTCGCAATAATCATGACAATAATCGTGGAGAGCGTCGTCCACGCCCAGAGCGTAATGACAAACCAAATAAATTTGAAGAATAAGCTTACGGCTTACCTTATTTAATATAGTAAAGGGATGTATCAAGTATTTGGTACATCCTTTTTTAATTGTATGTAAACATGGAATTGTGATTATACCTTTTATTATCTTTCTTTTAAATCTCTAAATTGTGTGTTTTCTTTTGGTGAATACTCAAAAAACGATATATTTGCAGACAGAAAATCTTTAAAACACAAAAAGTTATAACTTTTATCATGAAAAAAAACATTTGCTTTTCTGCAGTACTTCTATGTTTAGTAGCTGCAATGTTGACTGGTTGTGGTCCAAAGTATTCTATTGAAGAACATGGACAGTACAATTTGGTTATTCAGAACGGGGGACAAACTCTGGGTTATTCACCTGAAAGTGGTGTGCAACTGATAGAGGATGGTGGCTATGCTTTCAAGGATCTGAATAAAAATGGTAAGTTGGATGTTTATGAGGATTGGAGAGAGAGTCCTGAAGATCGTGCCAAGGATTTGGCAGCTCAGCTTTCTACAGAGGAAATAGCAGGTTTGATGCTGTATTCTGCTCATCAGTCTATCCCTGGAAATTCAAGACCAGGACATTTTATGAGTTCTACTTATAATGACACAACTCTGGAGGCCAGTGGTTTGAAGAGTTATGACATGACAGACCAACAGAAGAAATTCTTAGGAGAGGACAATGTACGTGCAGTTTTGGTAACTCAGGTTGAAAGCCCAGAAGTCGCTGCTAAGTGGAACAACAATGTTCAGGCTTACGTAGAAGGAATGGGCCATGGAATTCCTGCAAATAACAGTTCAGACCCTCGTCATACAGTGTCTGCTGATGCTGAGTACAACTATGGTGCAGGAGGCAAAATTTCAATGTGGCCGTCTTCATTGGGAATAGCAGCTACTTTTGATCCTGCAGAAATGAAGAAATTCGGTGAAATTGCATCTAAGGAATATCGTGCGTTAGGTATTGCTACTGCACTTTCTCCTCAGGTAGATTTAGCGACAGATCCACGTTGGTCTCGTTTCAGTGGAACATTCGGTGATGATTCAGATTTGGCTACAGATATGGCTCGTGCATATTGCGATGGCTTTCAGACATCTCCAAAAGACATGTCTATTGAAGGGGCGTGGGGGTATCAGTCTGTAAATGCTATGGTTAAGCATTGGTATGGCTATGGAGCTCAAGAAGGTGGTCGCGATTCTCACTTCTGCTATGGTAAATATGCCGTTTATCCAGGGAATAATTTGGAAGAGCACTTGAAGTCATTTACGGAAGGCGCATTTAAGTTAGAGGATGGTACAGGGATGGCATCAGCAATTATGCCGATTTATAGTATTCTTTGGAATCAGAGTCCAGATGGTGAGAATGTAGGTGGTAGCTACAGTAAATGGATGATCACAGAACAGCTTCGTGAGAAATATCACTTTGACGGTGTAGCTTGCACAGATTGGAATATCATGTTTGATAATCCTTCAGTAGAAAGTTTCGGTGGAATGTGCTGGGGTGTTGAGAATGTACCTGTTGCAGAACGTCATTTTATGATTTTAGAAGCAGGTGTTGACCAGTTTGGTGGACAGAACGATAAGGGTCCTGTATTAGAGGCTTATAAGATTTGGTGTGATAAATATGGTAAGGAAAGTGCAGATGAACGCTTCCAGAAATCTGCTTATCGCTTATTATTGAATGTATTCCGTGTAGGTCTGTTTGAAAATCCGTATTTGGATCCAGAAGAGACAAAATCCATCGTTGGTAATCCTGAATTCATGCAGGCAGGTTATGAGACTCAGCAAAAGTCTGTAGTTATGTTGAAAAACCATGAGAAGGTGCTTCCTCTGGCTGAAAAGAAAAATGTTTATGTGGCAAAGCGTCATAATGTTCAATCTCGTGGATTCTTTGTCTTAAGTGGTGAAGATAAATGGGAATACCCTGTAAATCTTGATTTAGTAAAGAAATACTATAATGTAGTAGAAAATCCAAAGGACGCAGATTTTGCATTGGTATTCATGCAGGAGCCTTCTTCAGGTGTAGGCTATGATGTGAATGACCGTGACAAAAAGGGAGGTAATGGTTATGTGCCTATTAGTTTGCAGTATAATGATTACACGGCAACATATGCGCGAGAAACCAGTATTGCAGGTGGTGATCCAAAGGAGAACTTCACAAATCGTTCTTACAAGGGTAAGACTGTGAAGACTTCCAATAGAGATGATATGCAAGTGGTTTTGGATACCAAGAAACTTATGGGTGACAAGCCTGTCATTGTAGCATTAAATACTGGTCGTCCTGTTGTTGTCTCTGAGTTCGAGGGGGCAGCTGATGCATTGTTACTGACCTTCACTGTAGAGAATCAGGTTGTTTTGGACGTTATAAGTGGAAAGGTGGAGCCTTCAGGTTTGTTGCCAATGGATATGCCTGCAAGCATGAAAGTTGTTGAAGAGCAGAAAGAAGATGTTTCTCATGATTTTGAATGCTACAAGGATGTTGATGGCAATACTTATAAGTTCGCTTTTGGTTTGAATTGGGGTGGCGTTATCAATGACGACCGTGTGAAGAAGTATGCTAAATAGATTTAGTTAGAATGATAGAAAGGCTGCCTGAGATTTTTAGGCAGCCTTTTTTGAATGCAAAAAAAGAGATACAGTGATGTATCTCTTTCTGCGCTTCAAGATGGGCTTGAACCAACGACCCCCTGATTAACAGTCAGGTGCTCTAACCAACTGAGCTATTGAAGCAATGTGCATTTCCTTTAGTTAAGAGCGCTTCAAGATGGGCTTGAACCAACGACCCCCTGATTAACAGTCAGGTGCTCTAACCAACTGAGCTATTGAAGCAATTATTCTGGAAATGCGGTGCAAAAGTAAGGTAGAATTTTGAATTGTGCAACATTTCAAGCGAAAAAATGTGTTTTTCTCACGAAATAAAGTTAAAAGTTTGTATATATCTGTCATTATCAAATGGAATTCTACTACTTTTGCAGAAAATCATACATCATAAAATGAAAAAACTATACACCATATTATTTCTGCTAATTTTAGGAAGTCCTATCTCTGCGCAGGATACATCAGACCGGAATTTTGAAATAGGAAAGAGCATTGATATTTTTTCGGCTTTAGTGAAGGATTTGGATCTCTATTATGTGGATACACTGGAAACAAAGTCAGTGGTACGTAAGGGAATAGACTATATGCTTGGACAGTTGGATCCTTATACTGTCTTCTATTCTAGTGAAGATATGGGTGATCTGAAGATGATGACCACTGGGAAATACGCAGGTATAGGTTCTGTAATCCGTATGTACCAAAAGGATAAAGTCGTTATTTCTGAACCTTATGCCAATAGTCCTGCTGCACGTTCTGGACTGAAGGCCGGTGATATTTTGCTTCAGATAGATGATATAGATTTAAAAGGCAAGACAACTACTGATGTCAGTTCATTGCTTAGAGGTGAACCTGAAACTAGTTTTATCCTTAAAGTGAAGCGTCCAGGGGTGGAAAAGCCGATGACCTTTAAGATTACTCGTGAGACGATTACTACTCCTGCTGTACCTTATTATGGTCTGGTTTCAACAGATATAGGCTACATTAATTTCAATAGTTTTACAGAAAATTGTTCCAAAGACATCAGAAATGCGGCAATAGAGTTAAAGAACACTGGTGCTAAAGGGTTAGTTATTGATTTACGTAATAATGGTGGTGGCCTTTTGAGTGAGGCTGTAGAAATTGTTAATTTGTTCCTTCCAAAGGGGAAGCTGGTACTAAAAACTCAAGGTAAGACCAAGCAATCCTCTCATGAGTATTTGACAACAAAAGAACCTTTGTATTTGGATATTCCTTTGGTTGTGCTGGTTAATGGTAATACTGCTTCCTCTTCAGAAATTATGGCAGGTACTCTTCAGGATTATGATCGAGGTGTGGTAGTAGGTTCACGCACTTATGGTAAAGGATTGGTACAAAGCGTGCGTGAAATGCCATATAGTAGTAGTATGAAATTGACAACTTCAAAATACTATATACCTAGTGGTCGTTGTGTACAGGCTATTGATTATAAGAATCGTGATGGAATGGGTCGTGCTACGCGTATTGCTGATAGTTTGACACATGTTTTTCATACAGAAGCAGGGCGCGAAGTCCGAGATGGAGGAGGTATACGTCCCGATGTGGAGGTAAAGTTAGATACAGTTGCCAATATTACGGCGTATTTGGCAGTAGATGATGTGGTTTTCGATTATGCGACAGAGTATTATCAAAAGCATCCAAACCTAAAATCTGTATCAGACTTTGAAATTACAGATGAGGATTACGCTGATTTTTGCGAGAAGGTGAAGAACAGTGACTTTAAGTACGATAGACAGACTGAAAATGCATTGGAGAGCTTGCAGAAGATTGCGGAGTTTGAAGGCTATCTAGAGTCTGCGAAGGAAGAATTCGAAGCCTTGAAGAATAAATTGACTCATAATGTAGACTTCGATTTGGAGCAGAACAAGAAGGATATTAAACAGATTCTTTCTGATGAAATCATTAAAAGATATTTCTATCAGGCTGGTTCGGTAGAACAATCACTCAAATATGATCCGACGTTGGATAAGGCCATAGAGATTCTGCATGATGACACTCTTTATAAGTCTATTCTGACAGTAAAAAAATAAGATATGGGTAGAGCAACTAAGCATTTGAATCGTAACAAGCAGTTCTTGATAGGAATTGGTGTACTGGCTTTTGCGGTACTCCTTGTGGTAGTTCTGTTTCTTTCCATGAGCTATGACAAACTTGAAGAACAAATGAAGGTGGTTACAACTCAGGGCTATTATCAGATAGAATTTGAAGCTGATATAGTTGGGGAATCTGCTCAAGTTTATGTAAATGATAGCTTATTATTTGATGGAGAGATTTCTTCGGACTCTTTGAAAATCAGGTTTAGACCATTTGGAGAGCAACATTTGCTAATGATGGTAGACAAGAAAAGTGACATTGCCCGAAATTTTAATCTTCAAGAAAAAGCCTGTAAGGTATTGGTCAGGAAAAATACAGATGGTAAGTTTATTGTAGATCAAATAAATTGGGAAAACAAATGATTCTCAAATATTTTTAAGTTTTTTTTTGTATTTCCATGAAAATGACTACCTTTGCAGCGAAAGATGATTAAAGGGGGCTTGACAGAGCCTCCTTTTTGTATTTTAATCTAAAATTCATGATAAAGAAAGAAGTTGTTACTCAGTTAGTTGAAGAATGGTTGAAAGACAAGGACTATTTTCTTGTAGATGTTTTTATCAGCCCAGATGACAAAATTGTTGTGGAAATTGACCATGCAGAAGGTGTATGGATTGAGGACTGCGTAGATTTAAGCCGCTACATCGAGGAGCATTTGAACCGAGATGAAGAGGATTATGAATTGGAGGTAGGTTCAGCTGGAATAGGCCAGCCTTTTAAGGTCCTACAGCAGTATATCAATCATATTGGCAAAGAAGTGGAAGTTTTGACGAATGATGGAAAAAAACTGAAAGGTGTTTTGAAAGAAGCTAGTGGGGATAACTTTACAATAACTGTAACTCAGAAAGTGAAGGTTGAGGGAAAGAAACGCCCTGAAATGCGTGATGAAGACCTTACCTATAATTATAATGATGTGAAATATACTAAATATCTAATAAGTTTCAAGTAAATAATATGGCTAAGAAAGAGCAGGTAGTCGATTTGATTTCGACATTCCAAGAATTCAAAGAAAATAAAAATATAGACCGTGCGACTTTAATCAGTGTCTTGGAGGAGAGTTTCCGGAAGGTCATTGCAGGTATGTTCGGCAGTGATGATAATTACAATGTGATCGTTAATCCAGATAAAGGAGATTGTGAAATCTATCGCAGTCGCTTAGTTGTAGCTGATGATGAGGTAACTGATCCTAACCGTGAGATTTCTCTTACTGATGCAAAAAAAGTAGAACCTGACTATGAGATAGGCGAGGAGGTAAGTGACCGGGTGAATTTTGCTGATTTTGGTCGTCGTGCCATTCTAAACCTGCGCCAGACTTTGGCTAGTAAGATTTTAGACTTGGAGCATGATAATCTGTACAACAAATACAAGGATCAAGTTGGAGAGGTGGTTGCAGCCGAAGTTTATCAGGTATGGAAGCGTGAGACATTGTTAGTAGATGAAGATAACAATGAATTACTCTTGCCAAAGAGTGAGCAGATTCCTGGTGACTATTTTCACAAAGGTGAGACAGCTCGTGCAGTAGTTCTCCGAGTAGACAATGCCAACAATAATCCTAAGATTATTTTGAGCCGTACGTCTCCAGTCTTTTTGGAACGTCTTTTGGAAGCAGAAGTTCCCGAAATTAATGACGGCTTGATTACGATAAAGAAGGTTGCACGTATCCCAGGTGAGCGTGCCAAGGTAGCTGTAGAAAGCTATGATGACCGAATTGATCCTGTAGGTGCATGTGTAGGTGTGAAGGGCAGTCGTGTACGTGGAATTGTACGTGAGCTACACAATGAAAATATTGATGTGGTAAATTATAGTTCTAATATTGATTTGTTCATTCGTCGTGCATTAAGCCCTGCAACTGTAACTTCTGTGGAGCTGAATGTAGAGGAACATAAGGCTAATGTTTACCTTGATGCAGATCAAGTGTCTTTGGCAATAGGCAAGGGAGGAACTAACATTAAGTTGGCAAGTATGTTGACAGAATACACGATTGATGTATTCCGCAATGTAAATGAGGATGAGCAGGAAGATGATGTATTGCTGGATGATTTCGCAGATGAAATAGATCAGTGGGTCATCGATGCGATTAAGAGTATAGGTCTGGATACAGCTAAACAAGTATTGGGCGCATCACGCAATATGTTGATAGAGAAAGCAGACTTGGAGGAAGATACCGTAGATGAGGTACTCCGTATTTTGAATGAAGAATTTGAGAAGGAATAAGTTATAGCATATGCCAATAAGACTAAATAAAGTAACAAAAGATTTTAATGTAGGTATTTCCACTATTGCCGAGTTCTTGAAAAAGAAGGGCCTTGGTGAGATAGATCAGAATCCTAATGCTAAGATTTCTGATGAGCAGTATGCTGCACTTCAGAAAGAATTCAGCAGTGATAAAGATTTAGCTGAGCGCAAGGATAAGATTCTTCAGAATCGTCAAAAGAAGGAAAAGAAAGTGGATATCTCACTTGAGCCTACGAGAGAGAATGTAAAAACAGAGAGTCAAGGGCCCAAAATTTTGGGAAAGATTGATTTGAACTCTTTCAATAAGCCCAAAGTTGAGCCTAAGAAAGAAGAGGTTGCTCCTAAAGAAGAGAAACCTGTTGAGACTCTAAAGTCAGAGGTTAAAGTGGAGACACCAGCTCCAGAGGTTAAACCTGAGCCAAAAGAAGAAGTTATAGTCCCAGAAGTAAAACCAGAACCTCAAGTAGAAGTTCCAACTCCGGAGGTAAAACCAGAGGTTAAAGTGGAGATGCCAGCTCCAGAGGTTAAGCCTGAGCCAAAGGCTGTTACTCCTGAGCCTAAGAAAGAGGCACCAATAACCAGTGAGAAGGTTGAAGTTCCTGTACCAGCACCAGAGAAACCAAAGAAGAATGAAATTCAGACAGTGGAGGAAAATGGTGTGACTAAGGTTGTGCCTGTTTATGAAAATAAAATTAAAGTATTGGGGACTATTGATCTTTCAGCGTTGAATCAGTCTACGCATCCGAAAAAGAAAACAAAAGAAGAGCGTAAGAAAGAGCGTGATGATCGCAGGAAGAATAATATTTCACAGCAGAACGAAAACAATCGTTCTCAGGACCAGCGTCAAGGTGATACTACCAAAAAGCGCCAGCGTATTGCCAAGGAACAGCGTGTTGATGTAGCAGCAGAGAGCAAGCGCATGGACAATAATGGTCAAAGGAAGGATAAACAAAGAAATCAAGGTAACAACAACTCTAATACCGGTAGAGATAGGGATAGGGATAGAGATAGAGATAGAGATCAAAGAAACGGTAAGCGGAATAAAAATAATCGTAATGACCGTGAACCAGTATCTTCGGTAAGTTTCTCCATCCATGAACAAGTTTCTGATGAAGATGTAGCTAAGCAAGTAAAAGAGACTTTAGCTCGTTTGACTGGTAAGCAGAAGGTTAATAAGTCTGGTGCCAAGTACCGTAAGGAAAAACGTGAAAATGCGTTGAATAAAGCCCAAGAGGAACTTAGGGAAGAGGCTGCAGAAAGCAAGATTCTGAAATTGACAGAATTTGTAACTGCAAATGAGTTGGCTACAATGATGAATGTCAGCGTAAATCAGGTTATTGGTACTTGTATGAGCATTGGCATCATGGTTTCCATTAATCAGCGCTTGGATGCAGAGACAATTAACTTGGTTGCTGAAGAGTTTGGTTATACAACAGAATATGTAAGTGCAAGTGTTTCTGCAGCTGTTGCTGAGGAAGATGATAAAGAAGAAGATTTGGAACCACGTGCACCAATCGTAACTGTTATGGGTCATGTAGACCATGGAAAGACTTCTTTGTTGGATTTCATTCGTAACACTAATGTGATTGCAGGTGAAGCTGGTGGAATTACCCAGCACATAGGTGCATATAATGTAAAATTATCTAATAACCAACATATAACCTTCTTGGATACTCCGGGTCATGAGGCTTTCACTGCTATGCGTGCCCGTGGTGCTCAAGTAACTGATATTGCCATCATCATTATTGCTGCAGATGATAGTGTCATGCCTACTACTCGTGAGGCTATTGCTCACGCACAAGCTGCAAATGTTCCAATGGTGTTTGCCATAAACAAGATTGATAAGCCAGGAGCAAATCCTGAGAAAATTAAAGAAGACTTGGCTAATATGAACTTGTTGGTGGAAGATTGGGGTGGTAAGTATCAGTGTCAGGAAATTAGTGCCAAGAAAGGTATTGGAGTAGATGAATTGCTTGAAAAGGTACTTTTAGAGGCTGAGCTTCTAGATTTGAAGGCAAATCCAAACCGCAAGGCTACGGGTTCTATCATTGAGTCAACATTGGATAAAGGACGTGGTTTCGTTGCAACTGTTCTGGTAGCTAATGGAACATTAAATATTGGCGATATAGTTTTGGCCGGTACTTATTATGGTCGTATCAAAGCTATGTTTAATGAGCGAAATCAACGTGTGGAAAAGGCAGGTCCATCAGAGCCAGTTATTATCCTTGGCTTGAATGGCGCTCCTCAGGCTGGTGATACCTTCCATGTTATGGACAGTGATCAAGAAGCTCGTGAAATAACCACTAAAAGAGAACAATTACAGAGAGAACAGGGATTACGTACACAGACTCGTCTGACTTTGGATGAAATAGGTCATCGCATTGCTTTGGGAAGCTTCAAGGAATTGAACTTAATAGTTAAGGGTGATGTGGATGGTTCTGTTGAAGCTCTTAGTGATTCTTTGATCAAGTTGTCAACAGAAAAGATTCAGGTCAATGTTATTTATAAGGCTGTAGGTCAGATTTCAGAGAGTGATGTTTCCTTGGCTTCAGTGTCCGATGCAATTATTGTGGGCTTCCAGGTTCGTCCTTCAGGAGGTGCTCGTAAGATGGCTGAGCAGGATGGTGTAGATATCCGTACATATTCTGTCATTTATGATGCCATTGAAGAGGTTAAGACTGCAATGGAAGGTATGTTGGAGAAGGTAGTTAAAGAAGAAGTTACTGCAACTATTGAAGTTCGTGAGGTCTTCCATATTTCAAAGGTAGGTATGGTAGCTGGTGCTATGGTAAAAGAAGGCAAAGTTAAACGAACTGATAAGGCTCGCTTGATTCGTGATGGTATTGTTATTTATACTGGTAATATCAATGCACTAAAGCGGTTCAAAGATGATGTAAAAGAAGTTGCTACTAATTTTGAGTGTGGTATAAGCCTGACCAACTGTAATGATATAAAGGTAGGTGATGTAATTGAGACCTTCCAGGAAATTGAAATCAAACAAAGCCTGGATTAATTTAGATCCATAATGTCAACAATTGATATAATTTTATTAGTTTTCCTGGGGATAGGATTTATTTGGGGATGTATGCGGGGCTTTGTTGCCCAACTTGTCAGTTTGCTAGGTGCAGTAGCAGGTTTTCTGGTGGCTTGTGCATTGTATGGGACATTGGGAGATATTTTTGCACCGCAAATTGGTGCATCTCCTACAATAGGACACATTTTAGCTTTTTTCCTAATTTGGATATGTGTGCCATTATTATTTACTATGGTGGGCAAGTTCATCACAAATATTTTGGAAAAAATTAGTCTTGGGTGGTTGAACAGACTGTTTGGAGGAGCTTTTGGCCTGTTCAAGGTTCTTTTGTTCCTAAGCGTAATCCTAACCCTTTTGGAGTTCATTGATAAATACAATAGCAATCCGCTGATAAAAGTGGAGACGAAGGAAAATTCTGTGTTATATTATCCGGTACAGGAGTTTGCAGGCAAATTATTGCCTTCAGATTTCTTGCATCGGAATACCACAGATCCTAAGGTCGCAACCATCAAGGTTTGATCTTGTTGGATTCGTATTGAAATGGAAAATACAAAACAAGAAAAAAACAAACTGGTGCGTGAAGTGGCAGGCCGAAAGTACGAATACGGCTTTACCACTGATGTGCATACAGATATCATAGAAAAGGGACTTAATGAAGATGTCATTCGACTCATTTCTGCTCGGAAGGAGGAACCAGAATGGCTGTTAGAGTTTCGTTTGAAAGCTTTCCGCTATTGGCAAACACAAAAGATGCCAACCTGGCCTCATCTTCAGATTCCGGAAATTGACTATCAGGCCATTTCTTATTATGCTGATCCTACTGCAAAAAAGAAGAATGGACCTCAGGAGATTGACCCTGAATTAATGAAGACTTTTGATAAACTAGGTATTCCATTGGAAGAACGTCTTGCTTTGAGTGGGACTGCTGTGGATGCTGTAATGGATTCTGTTTCAGTAAAAACTACTTTCAAGGAAAATTTGCGCGAGAAGGGCATTATTTTCTGTTCTATTAGTGAAGCTATTAAGGAGCATCCAGATTTAGTAAAGCAATATCTAGGAAGTGTAGTTCCTTACCGAGATAATTTTTTTGCAGCGCTAAATTCCGCTGTTTTTAGTGATGGCTCATTTGTTTACATACCAAAGGGTGTACGCTGTCCTATGGAACTTTCTACCTATTTCCGTATTAATGCCCGGAATACAGGTCAGTTTGAACGTACTTTGATTGTTGCAGATGATGATTCATATGTTTCTTACTTGGAAGGTTGTACAGCACCAATGCGAGATGAGAATCAGTTGCATGCTGCTATTGTGGAAATAGTAGTCAATGAACGGGCTGAGGTTAAGTATTCTACAGTACAGAACTGGTACCCTGGTGATGCTGAAGGCAAAGGAGGTGTATATAATTTTGTAACCAAGCGTGGGCATCTTCGTGGTTCAGACAGCAAGTTATCTTGGACTCAAGTGGAGACAGGTTCTGCTATTACTTGGAAATATCCAAGTTGTATATTAAGCGGAAACAATTCGCAGGCAGAGTTCTATTCTGTTGCTGTAACAAATAACTATCAGCAAGCAGATACTGGCACTAAGATGGTTCATATTGGAAAGAATACAAAGAGTACGATTATAAGTAAGGGAATTTCTGCAGGTAGAAGCCATAATTCCTATCGTGGCTTGGTAAAGGTGGATGCACGTGCTGATGGAGCTCGCAATTATAGTTCTTGCGATTCTTTGCTTTTAAGTGATACTTGTGGCGCACATACTTTCCCATACATTGATGTAAAGAATGATACAGCGATTGTGGAGCATGAGGCCACAACTTCAAAGATTAGTGAAGATCAACTTTTCTACTGCAATCAACGTGGTATACCTGCAGAGGAAGCTGTAGGACTGATAGTTAATGGTTATGCCAAAGATGTTCTGAATAAACTGCCAATGGAATTTGCAGTGGAAGCTCAAAAATTGTTGAGCGTGTCATTGGAAGGTAGTGTAGGATAAATTAGGATGAAATAATGCTAGAGATAAAGAATTTGTATGCCAGCATTAATGGCAAAGAGATATTGAAGGGCATTAATCTGACTATAAAGGATGGTGAGATTCATGCCTTGATGGGTCAGAATGGTGCAGGGAAGAGTACATTGAGCAATGTGCTTGTGGGTCATCCTGCCTATGATGTTACTCAAGGTTCAATAGTTTTTAATGGAAAAGATCTTTTAACCTTGAAGCCAGAAGAACGGTCCCATGAGGGTATTTTCATGTCATTCCAGGCACCAGTGGAAATTCCAGGCGTGTCTATGGTAAATTTTATGCGTGCAGCAGTAAATGCTAAACGGAAGTATTTAGGAGAAGAACCTCTTTCTGCTGGAGAATTCTTAAAGATTATGCGTGAGAAACGTAAAATTGTAGAACTTGACAGTAAATTGTCTAATCGTTCTGTCAATGAAGGATTCAGTGGTGGTGAAAAGAAACGCAATGAAATATTTCAGATGGCAATGCTTGAGCCTAAATTTGCTATCTTAGATGAAACAGATTCAGGTTTGGACGTGGATGCGCTACGTATTGTTGCAGATGGTTTTAATAAGTTGAAAAAAGAAGATACAAGTGCCATGGTGATAACTCATTACCAGCGTCTTCTGGATTATATAAAACCAGACTTTGTTCATGTCTTGCTCAATGGTAGAATTGTGAAAACAGGTGGTCCAGAACTTGCTTTAGAAATTGAGAATCGTGGATTTGATTGGATAAAAGCGGAAACAGAAATTGAAAATGAAGAGTGAGCAGCAATATATTGAACTCTTTCAGCAATGTCGACAGTTGCTCTCTAGTCGGAGTGACGTAGTGCTTGATGCTCTTCGTGATGAGGCTTTCAGCATCTTTAAGCGAATAGGTTTACCCGACAAAAAAGTTGAAAGATATAAATACACTGACGTTCAAGAAGCTTTTTCTCCTAATTATGGATTGAATCTGAATCGTTTGGAGTTCCCTGTAAATCCATATGATGTCTTTAAGTGTGATGTACCCAATATGAGTACGTTGCTCTATTTCATTGTTAATGATGCTTTTCATTCTAAAGAATTTCCTAATGTCAAGCCGAGTGAGGGGATAATAATTAATTCTCTCAATATGGCTGCACAGCTATATCCCGACTTGGTTTCAAAATACTATGGTCAAATTGTTCGCAAGGCAGAGTCCCCTTTAACTAATCAGAAAGAGGGGCAAATGATAGATGGTGCATTTGTTCCCATGCAGAAAAATAATGAGCCAGATGCTATCACAGCCTTGAATACCATGTTGGTTCAAGATGGCTTGTTTATATATGTACCAAAGAATACGGTATCAGATAAGGCAATACAGATTATAAATATTCTGACTTCAACAGTTGACCTTATGGTAAACCGTAGAGTTCTTGTGGTAATGGAGGAAGGTGCGAAGGCTAAGTTGCTTTTTTGTGATGAAAGCATGGCTGATGTCAATATGCTAGCCACTCAGGTTATGGAAGTTTACGTTGGGGAAGGAAGTGAACTGGAACTATATGAGTTGGAAAATACCAATATGAAAAATAAACGTTTCAGCAATCTTTATGTCCAGCAACATGCTAAAAGCAAAGTTACTTTGAATTCATTATCCCTTCATAATGGTTTCACCCGTAATATGACTCATGTCAGTTTGGTCGGGGAAGAATCAGAGATTAACCTTTATGGCGGTGTTATAGCAGATAAGGAGCAGCATGTGGATAATCATACATTGGTGGACCATCAGGTCCCAAAGTGTGTGAGCAATGAACTTTTTAAGTATGTTCTTGACGATAGTGCTGTGGGTGCTTTTGCAGGCCGTATCTTAGTACGGAATGAAGCTCAAAAGACGGAATCCCAGGAAACCAATGCCAATCTATGTGTAACAAAGAATGCTCGTATGTTCACCCAACCTATGTTGGAAATATATGCAGACGATGTGAAATGCAATCACGGAGCAACTGTGGGCCAGCTAAATGAAGCAGCTTTATTCTATATGCGTCAACGTGGATTATCCTTGGATGAGGCTAAATTGCTTTTGAAGTTTGCTTTTGTAGGTGAGGTTATTGATAAAGTAGATTTGGAACCTTTAAGGGACCGTTTTCATTATTTGGTAGAAAAGCGTTTCCGTGGGGAATTAAACAAGTGTTCAGGTTGTAGACTCTGTTAAGACTATGTATGACGTATATAAGATCCGTGAAGATTTTCCTATTTTGGGACGTGAGGTGTATAAGCATCCACTAGTCTATTTGGATAATGCTGCTACGACGCAAAAACCTCGTGTAGTAGTAGATTCAATAGTGAAAGAATATTACTCAGTCAATGCAAACGTGCATAGAGGAGTACATTATTTGTCTCAACTAGCCACTGAACTGCACGAGACATCTCGGGAAATAGTACGTAAATTCTTGAATGCTCATAGTACATCGGAGATTATATTTACTCGAGGAACAACGGAAAGCATGAATTTGCTGGCCTATTCTTTTGGTGAGGCTTTTTTGAAAGATGGTGATGAGGTTATTATTTCCGTGATGGAACACCATAGCAATATCGTTCCTTGGCAGATTTTGCAGCAGCGTAAAAAAATAGTTCTGAAGATTATTCCAATGAATGATAAGGGAGAACTACTTTTAGAAGAATACAAGAAACTTTTCAGTGAGCGGACAAAACTGGTTAGTGTCACTCATGTGAGCAATGTACTTGGTACTATAAATCCTATAAAGGAACTTATACGGATTGCACATGAATATGGAATTCCTGTGGCTGTTGATGCAGCACAAAGTGTTCCACATATTCCTGTGGATGTGCAGGACTTGGATTGTGATTTCTTAGCTTTTAGTGGTCATAAAATATATGGACCTACAGGTGTGGGTGTCCTGTATGGAAAGGAAGTTCTTCTAGAACAGATGCCTCCATATCAAGGTGGTGGTGAAATGATTCAGAGTGTTAGTTTTGAGCATACAACTTATAATACTCTTCCTTTCAAGTTTGAGGCTGGTACTCCAGATTACGTAGCGACAACTGGTTTAGCGAAAGCATTGGATTATTGCACCACTTTGGGTATGGAGAATATAGCACTTCACGAGCAGGAACTGACTCGATATGCTATGGACAAATTGAATCAATTAGGAGATATACGTATTTTCGGAGAAGCAACAGAGAAGGATGCTGTGATTTCTTTCCAGGTCGGGAACATTCATCATTTGGATTTGGGTACTTTACTAGATCGTCTTGGAATTGCTATTCGAACAGGACATCATTGTGCAGAACCATTGATGCGTTTTTTAGGAATAGAAGGTACGGCACGAGTTTCCTTTGCCCTTTATAATACAAAAAATGAGATTGATACCTTGATTGCAGGCATAGAGCGTGTCCGCAAGATGTTTTGATTACTCTAAAAACAAACAATATGAAGAAAATACTATTGCTTGCTATGCTGAGTGCTTATTGTGCGTTTGGCGTGGCTCAAGAACGTCTACCAGAATATCTTCAGGCAGAAAAGTTCACCCAGGAGAAGTTGAATAACATGCTCTTTTCTACAAGAGTGACTCCTAACTGGATGCAGAAAGGTTCCAAATTTTGGTATGAGTACAAAACTACACAGGGTACCAATTGGTATATAGTTGATGCAAGCACTCGTAGTCAGCGCCAATTATTTGATTTGGACGAATTGGCAGCACAACTTACAGAGATTGTGAAGGACCCATTTGATGCACAGCATCTTTCAATTCGCAATCTGAAAGCAAAGGAGGATGCGCGCACTTTTACTTTTGAGGTTCAGTCTTCTAAAGATAAGGAGAAATCAGCTAATAATATTGGGAAAAAGAAAGAGGTCTTTTATTTTTCATACGATAGTCAAACTCGAAAGCTAACTCAGATAGAGGAAGATGAGTCTAAGACTTTGAGGTGGGGGTCTGTTTCTCCAGATAAGAAAGTTGTAGTTTATGCAAAGAACCTGAACCTTTACCGTATGAGTTATGAAGACTATTTGAAGGCAAAGAAGAATGAGAAGGATAGTACTATAGTTGAAACCCAAATTACTACTGATGGTGTGAAGGATTTTGGCTATGGGCAACAACGGAATACATTGAATACAGACACTTTGATGGATGGAAAACGTAAAGGTGTTTATGGTATTCAGTGGTCTCCAGACTCTCGTCATTTTGCAGTTATTGTAACAGATAATCGGGCTGTGAAAGAACTTTGGGTTATTAATTCTTCGGCTAATCCAAGACCTACTTTAGAGACCTATAAGTATCAGATGCCAGGTGAAAAGGAAGCTCCAATAGAACATCTTTATCTTTTCGATGTTAGCGATAATTCCCGAAAAGAAATAAAGACATCTTTGTATAAAGACCAAACTTTGGATATGGCTCGTGTGGCACGATTGAAGCGCCAGGCAGGAGTAGAAGACTTGCCTTCATTATGGTTAGGTGATGAAAAGAGATTCTTTTTGACTCGTAGCAGCCGTGATTTGCACAGGATAGACGTTTGTAGTTATACATTAGGTGATGATTCTATCAAGACGATTATACCAGAGCGAATGAATACTTATCAAGAGACACGCAATTTGGAGTTGGTTAATAATAATGAACTGATTCAGTGGAGTGAGCGTGACGGATGGGCTCATTTATACTTGTATGATACAGAAGGTAAGCTAAAGAATAGGATTACTAAAGGCCCTTGGCACGTTGATGAAATAGTTAAGGTTGACGAGAAAGCTCGTGTGGTTTATTTTAAGGCAAATGGTATGGATCCTAATGAAAATCCATATTATGAGCATCTATACAAGGTGAGCTTAAATGGTGGAACACCGAAGTTAGTCACTCCTGGCAATTATGTACATGATGTGCAAATGGATGATGATTGCCTGATTGTGGTTGACAATTATTCTCGTGTGAATACTATTCCAAAGACAGATTTGTTAGACACCAATGGTAATAAAATCATGACACTTCAGGAGGCCGATTTTAGTTTGATGTTTGCGGCTGGTTATAAGTTCCCAGAACCGTTTAAGGTAAAGGCTGCTGATGGTGTAACAGATTTATATGGTGTAATGTACAAGCCATTCAATATGGATTCTACTAAGGTTTATCCGATTATTGACTATGTTTATCCAGGTCCTCAGGTTGAGGCAACAGAATATGCATTCCGCAATATGACGGTGCGAACTGACCGATTAGCACAAGCTGGTTTTATCGTAATTTCTGTGGGTCAACGTGGTGGACATCCAAGTCGTTCAAAATGGTATCATAATTATGGCTATGGTAATATGAGGGATTATCCTTTGGAAGATCATAAATATGCAATTGAACAATTAGCAGCTCGCCATAATTTCATAGATATTAATAAGGTCGGAATTCATGGCCATAGTGGTGGTGGTTTCATGAGCACTGCAGCTATATGTCAGTATCCTGATTTCTTTAAGGTTGCCGTCAGTTGTGCAGGAAATCATGACAACAGTATTTATAATCGATGGTGGAGTGAGACTCATCATGGTGTAAAAGAGGAAGTCACTGAAAAGGGAGATACTGTTTTTTCATATAAAGTGGGAACTAATCAGGAAATTGTTTCCAAGTTAAAAGGGCATCTTCTTTTAGTACATGGTGATATAGATAATAATGTACATCCTGGTAATACTATTCGTGTAGTAAATGCCTTGATTAAGGCAGGTAAACGTTTTGACATGCTTGTTTTACCTCAGCAGCGGCATGGATTCGGTGATATGAACGAATACTTTTATTGGCGGTTGGTAGATTATTTCTCCGAGCATTTAAGAGGTAAGAGTGAACATTTTGTTGATATACCTAAACGATAGAGAAAAGGCGGGGCTAACCCCGCCTTTTCTCTTATCCTTTCATATCCTCGTTGGAAAACAACTCTAGTTGGCCGTCTCCCAAAAGGTTATAGGACAGACGATGATAAGGAGTCACTCCATATTTGGCTATGGCATCTCTATGTTTTTTTGTAGGGTATCCTTTATTATTAATCCAATCATAATAGGGATATTCTTCATGTAACTGGTTCATGTAGTCATCACGGTAGGTCTTCGCTAAAATAGAAGCTGCTGCAATGGAAAGATATTTGCCATCACCTTTCACTATGGTAGAATAGGGTATATCATGATAAGGGGTGAATTTATTGCCATCTATGATAAGATATTCTGGCTTTATTATTAGTTTGTCAATAGCTCTGTGCATGGCAAGGAAAGATGCACGTAAGATATTGATCTTGTCAATTTCTTTTTCATTTACCACTCCTACTGCCCATGCGATGGCATCACGCTCAATTTCATCTCTTAGCTCATAACGATGTTTTTCTGAAAGTTGCTTAGAGTCATTTAAACGGTCGTTTTGGTAGTCTTTTGGGAAGATGACAGCTGCAGCATAAACTGCACCTGCCAAACATCCTCTTCCTGCCTCATCGCAGCCAGCTTCTATTTTTTCTTCTTGGAAAAATGATTTAAGCATGTTAAATTACAAATTGCTCCAAATATTTTTTAGACAATCTTAAGCTATCTAGTACTTTATCACCCATCAAGAATGGCACTCACAAATCCTAACTTCATGTTATTGATTATTTAGTTCTGTTTGCTGGAATTTCAATAGTTCTTTTTTCCTGGCAACTTTGGACTGCTGCAAATATAGCCCTCATAGCTGGGAGGACATTCTTTCCAGAGATTTCAGGCTCCTTATTTTGTTCCAGTGTGTCAATAAAAAGGTCGATGATACCGGATTTAGTCTGATTGTCATTGGTTTGGATAGGTTCCACATCCATGTAGATTTTCTCTCCGTTTTTAGTTACGATTTGAATGGCATAGTCTGGATTATCATAAATTCGCATGATTCCTTCAGTGCCATAAATGACTGTTGAGTTGTCTTCTGCTCCATAATAAGTCCAACTGGCAGTCATGGTTCCAATGACACCATTTTCCATGGTATAGATACAGATGGCATTGTCATCTACATCAATTAGTTTTCCAGTAGCATCGGTTTTATCTAAAGTCGTGATTGTGGCGGATACAGATACGATATTTTGTCCTAACAGATATTGGATAAGGTCCGTTTTATGAATTCCTAAGTCAGCCATCGCGCCTAAAGATGCATTTTGCTTATTAAAGAACCATGTATTCTTTCCTGGATTTATACTCCAGAGTTCAGGTCCTCCATGCCCAAATGTAGTGCGGAATGTAAGAATCTTGCCTATAATGCCTTTTCTTAACAGTTCCTTAGCTTTTGCATGAGCTTTTGTCAATCTTTGATTATGGGCAATCATCAATTTTTTCCCACTAAGATTAGCAGCATCAACCATAGCTTCACAATCTTCAATCGTTGTAGCCATAGGTTTCTCGCAAAGTACATCTTTTCCTGCTTTTAGAGACTGGATAGTAACTTCGGCATGAGCCTGATTTACTAAACAGATTACAACTGCATCTATTTTTGGATCAGAAAGCAATTCTTCAATGCAGTTGTATACTTTGCCTCCATATTTTTGCGCCATTTGCTCTGCCCTTTTGATGGTAGGATTATAATATCCTGCTAACTGAGCATTTGGATTTGTGGCTAATTCAGGGATGTGGCGGACTTGAGCTATTTTGCCACATCCCATGATGCCAATTCTCTTCATTACTTTATTTGTAATTTGGTTTTACGTAGCTTGCGTGACGCAAATATAGAGCACTTTCACGGAGCCCCTTCAAAATGTTAGGTGTACTAGCATCCTCTAGTTCAACTACGAATTCTTTTGTTCCAGCCTTATCGAAATTGTTGAAAATAGCTTCAAAGCCAACCATTCCACTTTGTCCTATTTCATGTTTATCCTTTATATGGAGCATATAGAATCTTCCTGGATATTTTTTCATGTATTCAACAGGACTCACTCCTGCCATTACTGCCCAATAGACGTCCATTTGGTAGAATACATTTTCAGCTTTTGTGTTACTGATATAATAGTCCATCATAGTAGTGCCAGCTACTTCTTTGAATTCATGACTGTGGCTGTGGTAGCCAAACTTGATTCCAACCGCATTGCATTTTTCTCCAATAGCATTCAGATAAGCAGCCATAGTTTTTAATTCTGCCTCGTTTTGCAAAGGTGCTGAATATGACATGACAACAGTAGGTATGCCTGCTGCTTTGTGTGCTGCGATGCATTCGTTCCACCATTCTAAAGCCTTTGTAAAATCTCCATTTTCCAGTTCCTCTTTACTAAGAACACGGGCAGTGTGTGAGGATGTTATTTTTAATCCTGCTTTTTCTATTTCTTTTCGGAATTCCGATGGGGCTAAACCGGAGAATGTCCCGTTGTTATAACTTGCAGCTTCTACTCCGGTGTATCCCATTTGTGCCAATCTATAAAGTACATATTCATGGTTCTTGGCAAACAACTCAGGAGTTCCGATCAGTTCGCGAGCAGAATAAAGTTGCACAGACATATCTTTTTTGGGTGCGTTAACTTCATCTTGTAGTCTGTAGCTTACGTATGCAAATTTCTTGCTGTCAGGGCTCCAAGAATTCACATTGATAGTTCCTTGACCACCGAAAAGTTCAGTTAGGACTACAGGCTTTCCTCCTGTTGCAGGAATCATGCGCAACTGGACATTTAAATCAGCAATGTGTGAACCTGGATCAATCTCATAATCATGATAAGCAATGTAAACAACCTTCTTGCCATCTGGAGAAATATGAGGGAACCAAGAATTCATATCCTCGTCAAAGGTCATTTGAGTCTGCTCTTTACCATTAGCTTTCATACGCCAAGCTTGCATACGACCGGTACGTACACTATTAAACCAAATGTATTTTCCATCTGGGCTATATTCAGGACCATCATCTAAGCCTGGGGCATCAGTAAGTCTTTTTTCTTTTCCTCCCTTGACAGGCATTACATAGATATCTTGTTCCATGTGCTGCCAGTCGGGACCACGGAATGCACAATATGCAGCAGTCTTTCCATCAGGACTGATACCATGTAGATAACTTGGTCCTATAGGGGTCAATTGTCTAGGTTCTCCTCCTTCAAAAGGAACAATATATACAAATGAATTGAAACCTCTGGTTGCACCATTGTTACTTAGTCCAATCCATTTTCCATCTGCTGTAATGACGTGATCATTATTGCATTGTTTGGCAGTTCCTGTATAAATCTCCTGTAAATCCGAAGAACCATCAGAGGCTATCTTGTATAGAATTCCATCTTTGTTCACTACAAGCCATTTCCCATCTGGTGTCCAGTTAGGTGCTTCTATACAATAAGGGAATTCTTTAATAACCTGGTGAGTACCAGTTTCTATATCAAAGATTTCCAAATAGCTGATTACAGGTTGCGGATGTTGTGCAAATGCTGTGGAAGCCATACATAATGCTCCAGTAATAATAAGTGTCTTTTTCATAAGATAGTGCTTAAGGTTTTCTACTTGCAAATATAGTTTTTTCTTTACAAATGAATGGATTTTATCTCTTAAAATCAGTATCTTTTTGCTTTCTGAACAAAAAGGGATAATAAGTTCATCTTTTTTATTATCTTTGAGGCATATTTTTGCTGATGTGATGGTCATTGGCTTAAATCATAGAATGTATATAGTTAATTAAAGATAGTTAGTTTACGATGAAGAAAAAGTTGCTGCTAATTCTGCTCACATTTTCTATTGTCATCCCAAATCTATTTGCTCAGCCTGTTGAAGGAAGAAAAAAAGTAGCATTGGTTTTGGGTGGTGGCGGAGCTAAAGGTGCAGCACATGTGGGTGTGCTTAAATATATAGAACAATCGGGAATACCTATTGACTATATTGTAGGAACCAGTATTGGTAGCATAGTTGGGGGACTTTATAGTTGTGGTTATCGTTCAGATGACTTGGAAAAGCTTTTTGTCTCTCAGGAATGGATAGATCTGTTGACTGACCGGAGTGATAGCCATAAAGGTAAGATATTAAAAGAAGAAGATGGAGTTACTTATATCTTTGGCTTCCCTATATCTAATAAAAATCGAGCAGCAAATAAAAAGCAGGGTATTCTCAGAGGGGACAGTATCACGAGTTTTTTAGGACGATTGACAGAACGTGAAGATTCTATCGATTTTGACAGGCTGCCCATCCCTTTCCGTTGTGTAGCTGTAGATATTAATACGTTCAAGGAAGTGATTTTTAAAGAGGGCTCGTTACCACTAGCCATGAGGGCAAGTATGGCTATACCATTGGCTTTTAATACTGTACAGAAAAATGGCATGACTCTGGTTGATGGTGGCTTACTGAATAATCTTCCTGTAGATGTAGCCAAGGAAATGGGTGCAGATTATATCATTGCTGTAGATTTGACTGTGAATAAGCATGAAGATGCAGAACCAGACATTACAGATGATGATATAGGTGGAAACAATAATTTGTTGAATATTTTAAAATGGATAACAGATCGTCCTGATTTGGCAAAATATAGGAAAAATGTGGAGGATGCGACAATCTACATTAGTCCGGATTTGGCTGGTTTCAGTGCTGCACAGTTTAGTGCAGAGAAAATAGTGGAAATGATAAGAAGAGGAGAGGATGCAGGGAAAATGGCTCTGCAGCCTCTTGTTGATTTGAAAAATGCATTATGATTAAGAATATAATATTAGATTTGGCTGGTGTTGTTTTGAATTTGAATCTAGAGAGGGATACTAAGGCCTTACATGATGTAGGACTTCCTGACTATAAATATTGCCTGCAATGTCCTGATATTATCATTCCGATGTCTTCTTATCTAAGTGGCTTGCTTCCCACTGAGGATTTCTTAAAAAGAATACGCCCCTTTTGCCATCAAGAAGCAACAGATGAAGATATTCTTTGGTCCATGGATGCTGTCCTGGATGATATACCTAAGTCTAGGTTAATCCGTATTACAGAACTTAGGAAAAAATATAAAGTGTATTTACTCAGTAATATTTATGAAGCCGCATGGAATCATACATTACAGCAAATGAGAAAACACGGATATGAACCAAGTGATTGTTTTGATCAATTATTTTTGTCTTACGAAATGAAATTGGCAAAACCAGACCCTCTTATATTCTATAGGCTCTTTCAGGAAACAGGTTTAAATCCTGAAGAGACAGTTTACTTTGATGATACCGCAGAAAATTTGAAGATAGGAGCAGAACTGAAGTTATACACTTGTCTAGTTCCTATGAATCAATTAGAAGATTGCTTAGAAGAATGGAAATTATAAATAAATCATAATACTATGAAAATCTGTACAACACTTAAATTAATGTCGGCATTATTGTTTGTAGGTGTTCCTAATCTACAAGCACAGACTGTCATTGAAAAACTAACAGTTCAGAATGTTGTTCAGCCTTTAACCGTTGAGGACGCACACCCATTGTTTGGTTGGCAAATGAATTCTGCTGAGAAGGGTCAGAAGCAGATTGCTTACCAGGTGGTGGTGACCCGTGAAAGTGATGGTAAGATTTTATGGAATTCTGGGAAGAAGAATTCTGGAGAATCTCAAAACATCAAGTATTTGGGAACATCTCTTCAGCCAGAAACCGCTTATGTCTGGAATTTGTCTGTTTGGGATAAAGATGGGAAACAGTATGATGAGTCTTCCCGTTTTGAAACGGGTCTGATGAACAAGACCATTTACGCTTGGGATGGTGCCCAGTGGATTGGTTCTTCTGAAAATAGGCTTAATGCAGCTGCACAAAGCTATTTTGAGATTTCTACCAAGTTTAAGATCAATAAAGGTAATAAGATGTCTTTGGTAGTTGGAGCTAATGATTTTCGTTTCCATGATGCCTTCCAAAATCCAGAGAGCATGAACGGGGAGCATTATTTGCGTGTGGAATTGGATTTCTCAAACGAAACCACTTTGAACATTTATCGAGTGGGTTATGCCCCTGGGGATACAGCAGATAAGCCTCTTTATTCTGTGAAGAAATCTTCTCATCCTGATACGAACTTAGATGAGCTTCTGCCAGTTTCAAGTAAAAACGAGGAGCATGCTTTAGAAGTCTATATTGAATATGGACAAATTTATTTTGTAATTGATGGCAAAGATTTGATAGTTGAAAAACCTAGGAATTTTGGTTGGGGTGGATTTGCAGTAGGCCACACATCTAAAAAGTTCCCTAAAGGTACAAAGTTAACTGTCAGTCCTTATGGCAGTGGTGGAAATTACAACACAGTTCCACATTTGGCAGAAATTGGTTTTGCTTTCGAGCAGGGTTCTGAAGTAACTTACACAGATTATCAGGTACTAGACTGTGGTATGAGTGAGGACCCTGTAACTTTTGATTCATCTCATTATAATATTTTCCAAAATTTGGAAGGGGTGAATATTAGTGGAAAGACTTTGAAAGTGAATGGTAATAAAAACCGTTTAACCGTTGTGACTGCAGATCCGACTCATGGAGCTTTAACCCAACTTCGTCATGCATTTAAAATCAGCAAAAAGGTTAAGAGTGCTAAAATATATGCCTCAGCTATGGGAAGCTATGAGTTGTATATTAACGGGAAACGTGTGGGAGAAGACTGGTTTGCCCCAGGAGACAGCCAGTTTAGGGAGACACTTACTTATCAGGCATACGATGTGACTTCACTTTTACAGAATGGCGATAATGCCTTGGCAGCACAGTTGAATCCAGGTTGGTTTACCGGTTATATGACGTTTACCAGTACTAACTATAATTTCTTTGGAGACCATGAGGCTTTATTGGCTCGTTTGGTTGTAAAATATGAGGATGGGACAAAGGACATCATTGTGTCGGATCCTAAGACTTGGAAATTGTATACCGATGGTCCTATCCGTTTTGGTAGTTTCTTCCAGGGTGAAACCTATGATGCACGTAAAGAAGCAGCCGTGGAAGGGTGGAAGAATGCTGGTTATAATGATTCGTTTTGGAAGGCACCTCAAGTTATAGGTATGCGTTCCTGGATGCATCCGGAGATTCAGGCTCGTTATGATGAATTAGTTCAGGTCCGTGAGACCTTGACCGCTCAAAAATTAGGTCCTTCACATAGCAAAGATGGTCACACTTATATCTATAATATGGGTGTGAATATGGTTGGTGTTCCAAGTATATCAATTCCTGCTGGCTGGCTGAAAGAGGGCGATGTGGTTATCTTGCGTTATGCTGAACAGCTATACCCAGGTTTTAAGGGAGATGAAAAATACTATGTGGAAACTTATGGCACCAAAGGAAAAAACATAGCAGGACGTCCTCAGTATGAGACTATGCGTGCAGCCTTTGACACTGATTTCTACGTAGCCAAGAACAGTGAAGCCGTAACTATCCAGCCTTCTACAACATTCCGTGGTTATCAATATGTTCAGATCACTATACCTTCTCACAAAGGAGCACTTCCTTTAGAGAATGTAAAGGGATTGGTTCTGTCAAGTGATAAGTTGCCTCAAGGCACCTATGTTGCTACGACGAGCGACAAGAATGTAACAGCTAAGCTTGTAAACCAGCTCATCAAGAATATCCAACGGAGTCAATTGGGTAACTTTTTCACCATTCCAACAGACTGTCCTCAGCGTAACGAGCGTATGGGGTGGACTGGTGATGCACAAGCATATACTAGAACTGCTACTTACAATAGTGATGTCCGTAATTTCTTCCGTCAGTGGATGGTTGCTTTACGTGCAGACCAAGGTATCGGAAGTGAGACAGAAGCTGCAGGTGGCATAGGCAGTACTGTTCCTACTTATAATCAGGCTGATGATGATACATTTGCAGATGGTTCTACTTGGTCTGGTGCAGTATGTCAAGTGCCTTGGCAACTCTATCAGCAGTATGGCGATAAGCAGATTATAGAAGAGAATATGGAAGCTATGATGGCATGGCTGAATGGAATGGATTTTTATGATCAGAGTGAGCAATATCCTCATTTGAGCGCCAAGGCAACAGGTCTTGCCGATTGGCTTTCAATGGATCGTAATACGACCAGTGATTTGTGCAACAACGCAATCTATATCCATTTGATGGATGTTACAGCAATCATGGCTGAGGCTATCGGTAAGACGGATTATGCTGAATTGTTGCGTGAACGTCATGATTTAGCTCTTCAAGAATGGAATGATTGCTATGTGGATCCATCGACTGGTAAGACACGTAGTGCTGACGGTAAGCTAATTCACTCACAGACATCTTATGCCACTCCATTGAACTTTAATGTATTTTTACCGAAATACAAAGCTAAAGCGGAACAATACTTGGCAGAACTGACTGCTAATCCGTCAAATAGTAATGATGGGAAGAGCATGGATTTTGCTCCATACACTATTACAACGGGTTTCAGTGGTACTCCTAATATGTTGCCATCCTTAACACGTGGAGGAAAATGGGATGATGCTTACAAATTATTCACTTCTACTAAATTCACATCCTGGTTATATCCCGTAACAATGGGTGCCACTTCTGTATGGGAAAGATGGAATGGTTATGAAGTGGCTTTTGGTAAGGATAATCAGAACTCGATGAATTCATTTAATCATTTTGCACTGGGAGCAGTGGGAGAATGGATGTATGAGTATTCTTTGGGAATTACCAGTGGTGATGCTTCTAAAGGCCAACCGGGATATAAACATTTTATCTTGCAACCGACTGTAGGTCCACTTTACACTTCACTTCAAGGCAGTTATGAAAGTAACTATGGTCCGATTACCGTAAAATGGACTGCAGACGGAAAAGGAAATATGCTGACCTATGAAGTGACTGTCCCAGCCAATACTACTGCTACATTATATCTCCCCGGAGAAGGTGGCAAGGGTGATGGATATAAGGGACAAGAAACCCATTTAGGAAAAGCTACATCTCACTTCGAGATTCAAAGTGGCAGTTATGTCTTCAAGTGCGAAAATGGAAATTGGATATTAAAATAACATAAACCTTAGTAAGATGAAAACTATTAGACTATGGATCGTATGTTTTAGTGCAGCACTGTTGGCCATTTCCTGCTCGAAGGTACAAGAAAAACCGGTTGCGGAAGGCTTTCTCAAAGTGCAAGGACAAAACATTGTAAAACCCGATGGAGAGAAGTTCTTCATTAAGGGTACGAATTTAGGTAATTGGCTGAATCCTGAAGGCTATATGTTTGGATTTAGGAAAGTAAACTCTGTTCATTTCATTAATGAAATGTTCAGCCAATTGGTTGGTCCAGATGAGACGGCTACCTTCTGGAAAAAGTTCAAGGACAATTACATTACGGAGGCAGATATTCACTTTATCGCTAGTCAGGGAGCCAATACTATTCGTTTGCCATTCCATTATAAGTTGTTTACTGATGAGGACTATATGGGTCTGTCAAGCAATCAAGATGGTTTTGCTCGGGTAGATAGTGTGGTAAAATGGTGTAAGAATGAGGGATTATATCTTATTTTAGATATGCATGATTGTCCTGGTGGCCAGACTGGCGACAATATAGATGATAGTTATGGCTATCCTTGGCTGCTGACGAGTCAGGCTAGTCAGGATTTGTTCTGTGATGTATGGAAGAAAATTGCTGCATATTACGTGAATGAGCCGACAATTTTGGGGTATGAACTCATGAATGAAGCCATAGCAACTTACTTTGAGCCTGAGTATGATGTTTTGTTCCCAAAACTGGAGGCACTTTACCGTCGTGGTGTAGAAGAGATTCGTACGGTAGACAAGAATCATATCATCCTGCTTGGGGGCGCATGTTGGAATTCTAATTTTGAATGCATAAAAGACTGGAGCTATGATGATAATATTATGGCTACTTGTCATCGGTATGGTGGAGAACCTACGGCTGAGGCTATTCAACATTACATTGATGTTCAGCAAAAAAACAATATCCCAATGTACATGGGAGAGTTTGGACATAATACGATGGAATGGCAATCTAATTTCTCTAAAGTTCTTACTGAGCAGAATATAGGATACACGTATTGGCCTTATAAGAAAGTAGATAATAGTTGTATGGTTGGAATAACACGTCCTGAAGACTGGAAAATCGTTGTAGATTTTGCTGAAGGAACACGTGATACTTACCAGGCTATTCGCGAGGCTCGACCTGATCAGAAAAAGGCTCTGGAGCTGATGAATCAGTTCTTGGAGAACATAAGATTCGAGAAATGTACTCCACAAGTTGATTACATCCAGTCCATGAATCTTAAATAAGTAGTAAGAGATAAAGAGAAAGCCCTCTTTCCATGTTCAAAAGGAAAGAGGGCTTTCTTTATTAGTAGATTTTAATTTGGTCTACAACAATGCCATCGTCCAATGCCTGAAGTGTAAGGGTGTGTTTGTTCTTTCCGTCATTTTTGAAGACCACTTCCTTGATACTTTGGTTGAAAAGTACATTCTCGCACCATTCCAAAGAATGCCAGGTGGCCTGATAAGATACTGTCTGGGCAGGCTGTTTATCCAGACTGATGGAAAGTCGGCTCTGCTGATTGTTTACAGGGAATCCTGGAACAAAAGCGATTCGTACATGAATACTATCACCCTTGAATGAATCAAATTCAAATAGCTGTTTGTCATTTTGAGGATAAAATGCAGCTTTTCCCTCATATCCTAAAGCTTCTCTGGCAACTCCCGTTCCTTTGGAGTATTCAGAGCCGTTCCATGCTTTTTGAACGGGTAGGTCGGGTAAGAGTGGAGTGTCTACATGGGTAACAGGTACAATTTCAAATACTGGTAATTTTCGTGGTTGCATATCCATCATCCGACGCCACTTCCCGTTGTTGTGAATACCGTAGTTGTAATTACTGGTCAAGCGGGCAATGCTGTCGAATGCCAAGTCGCTTTCCTTCCAGCTTCCCTTGCCATGTCTTGCAAGTTGTGCATGTAAGAACTTATTGTTCATTTGCGTAGTAGCCTGTACTCCATATTTGACCAGATGATAGTATGCATCTTCACGGTCATAAGGCATGGTCTTGCCTATTTCTTCCGCCCTATCTGAGATTCTCTTATAATCTGCCATTCGTTGGCGAATGTAGTTTTCACTCCAAGGAAGATCGCTCACTTCAAGCTTGTCTACAGGGAAATAGACATACGTATTGCCCATGTGCTCAGGTTTGTGTATATAAGCCAATCTGTAGTGCTCTTGCATAACTGGCAGCAGCTCTTTTCCTGCGATTTGTCCGAATTCACGTTGTAAGAAATTACCTAAATGTTGTGTCACCCCCTCCTGACGTACTTTGTTAATATCCCATGCCATGTCCAGGAACAACTCAGTCTGGTATTCAATTGGTTTGATGTCACCTACATTCAGGATCCATATTTTCTGAACGCCTTTATCATAGGCCAAGTTCATTTGTTGATAAAGAAGAGCGGGGGAGAAAGTACCCAACCATAAATTATCATGTGGTACTCCCCAGTAGGAAACGTGGTAGTAGATGCCATTGCCTCCTGCACGTTGCTTCTCTTTTTCCGTAGGGAAATGAGCCACATATCCAAAATTGTCATCTGGCCACATCAGTGTCACATCATCAGGAACTTCCAAACCTGCGTTATAGACATCCAACACTTCTTTATAAGGAATGAACATCTGCGGGACCTTGGTGACGTCAGGGTTTACATACTTAGATAGCAGTTCACGCTGTTCTTTAATGACTTGGGTTAAGGCTACCTTCCTTTCTTCCGGAGTTGTAGCTCCAGCCATACCCCAGTCGTGTAATCCTCGCATACCTATGGTATAGAAGATTTCCTGCTTGTTGACATTCTTTACACGGTCTTCCCAGAATTTCATGACATTGTCGTGATTGGCGATGAAGTTGTATTCACCTACACCTATTTTTGGCCACTCCACAGCAGGATTTGTTGCCATTGGCTCACAGTGAGAGCTGCCGATGTAGATGCCGTATTTTTCAGCTACCTCACGATTACCTTCTGTTAGGAAGAACGCTTGGTTGCTTTCATGCATTGGAGGCCAATATGTATTGGCTCTGAGACGTAAGAGCAATTCAAAAATTAAACTGGTTTTGTCCGGTCCGATAGCAGGGCGTGTAGGACGATATGGAGGCTCATAGTCACGGCTGTTCCATCGTGTCAAGCCCCAGTCTTCGTCATTGATAAAAATGCCACGGAACTCTACTGTCGGGTTCTGCACGTTGATGTAATTAGCCGGAAGTTCCAGTTTGTCCATCTTCCGTGGGGTGACATCTGCCCAAAATTCCCAAGGAGAGACATTGAGCAAGCGTGTCAGTTCAATGATGCCATAGGCCGTACCATGAGCATCACTTCCTATGATGTAAAGCTTGTGGTCATCACCCACCTTCAGCATAAAAGCTTCTTTTTTGCCTTGGATAGGTGTGGCATCTATTTTTGCTACAAGGGGGCTGGTGCCCAAAGTACCCACTACAATATTTCCTTGTGAAGGGCTGACAGTGATGCTATCACCTAATACTAATTTGCTGTCGTGATTTAGGATTCCTAATGTTGTGCTTATCATGACATGCTCATTTGGAGCACAAGCCACTTGCTGGACTTTATTTCCTTGCCAGATAAATTGGGCATATAGATTACAGCAAATGATAGCCGAAAAAAGGGTTAAGAGTGTTTTTTTCATAGAAGAAAGTTTTGAGGATTTTTGCAAAGATAGGAAAAAACATCTGTATTTAGCATATGAATAAATAGAGTTCATAAGAAAACAGAATGAGTCCAGGTGTATCAAAAGAATTATTTTTATTTAAAAATATATCTTTTTTCTATATAATTATTGAATATCGTAAAATTTCGCTTTAGAATTATTGTAAAATGTGACAATAGTTATATCTTTGCATTTGGATTTATTTGTTTACCAAAATGGGTGATATTATTCATTTTACCAAAATGCATGGATGTGGCAATAATTACATTTATGTTTATTTGCCAGAGAATACTATTCGAGATTTTAGTAAGGCTTCTATTGAATGGAGTAAGCCAGACTTTGGTATTGGAAGTGATGGCTTGATTACAATCGATAAAAGTGACGTGGCTGATTTTAAGATGAGAATTTTCAATAATGATGGTTCCGAGGCCATGATGTGTGGAAATGGGATACGATGCTGCGGGAAATTTGTACGTGATCATCATCTTACGGATAAGAAAAAGGTGACTTTTGAGACATTGGCAGGTATTAAGGTCTTGGAATTATTTGAGAATGAAGATGGAGAGGTTACCAGTTCCAGAGTGGATATGGGTGAGGTCCGATTAAACAATGAGGTTCAATGTGCTACACCCGATGGGAGCATGAGAATGGGTACACTTGTAGAGTCTATTGATGGAAAAGAATACCGGTTCAAAGGGACATATGTCTGCATGGGGAATCCTCACTTTGTTATTTTTGTAGAGGATATAAGTAAAATAGAACTGGCAAAAGTAGGGCCATTGTTGGAATGCAATCCGGTATTCCCGGAGCGTTGTAATATAGAGTTTGCCCAGCTATTGGATAATGGTACAATACGAATGAGGGTATGGGAGAGAGGATCTGGCATTACGTTGGCTTGCGGGACAGGTGGTTGTGCTACCTCTGTAGCTGCCACTCTTACGCAAGGTATGCCAAAAACTAATACAATCCTGATGGATGGAGGAAGTATAAAGGTGGATTGGGAAGAAGACAATCACATCTATATGACAGGGCCTGCCGTGAGTGTGTTTGAAGGGGAGATAAGAGCTAAAACTTAAGTCTCCAGATTTTATTCACCGATGAAGTGTCTGAACATTCTTCTGAGGGCTCCTTGCAGGATATTGGTTTTTCCGTCGGCTGCCACTTCATGTGCTCCGTTGCTTATCACGATAAAGCCATATTTCTCCTCTGGATGGAAGAACATGGCACTTCGCATGCCATAGGCTCCACCCGTATGGCCTGTTAGAATAGTTCCAGGAGAATATTCATCCGTCTTCCAGAGAGCAAGTCCATAGTTCTCGTCGCTTGAACGGGGTGTCTGCATTTCTAAGGAGAGATTTTTCGGTAGGATTTGAATACCGTCTGGAGTTGTGCCATAATTCATGTGCATCAGCATATATTGGGCCAGATGGAGGGCTGAAATCTTCATTCCTCCAGTGGGAGAGAAGAGAGCCGTATCTTTTGTAGGGGTATAGTGGTTGAATTTCTCCGTGCGAGGCTCGTAGGCTTCATCGTCTGTCAGGACATAGTGATCTTCTTCCCACCGGTACAGGCTGGCAAACTGGGTTCTATCCAGCAAATCCACTCTGTAGCCACCATACAGATGCAGTGGATTCAGCACATGTTGGATTATGTAATTGTCGAATATCTCTCCAGACAGTTTCTCCAAGAAGGAACCGCACATGTTGTAATTCAGATTACAGTATTCATAGCCTTCTCCGGGGCGATATTCATTGTAGCACTTCGCATAATCTGGGTTTAGCTCAGGATTTAAGACGTTAAGGGTAAAATATCCTTGGCTGTCGTTGATACTGGAAGTATGAGAAAGCATCATCTCTAGGGTGATAACTGTTTCAGGGTATTTGGGATTTCTGATGGGAAATCCTGCCAGTTCACTGGCGTCAGTCTTCAAAGAAACTTTACCTTGACCTACAAGTTGCATCAAGCTCGTGCAGGTGAAAGATTTAGAGATACTGGCAATGCGAAAGAGCGTACTGTCTGTCAGAGGAGCCCCCGTTTCCACATTCTTCACGCCAAAATGCTGGTGGTAGACTATCTGATTGTCTTTCACGAAGACGACACTCATGCCGATGTTTTCCATTTCTGACAAGAATGGTTTCAAATCGGCCTCAAAGGCCTTGATGCGATCCTGCAAGTTATAATTCTGTGCACTAGCCCCTAGCACATGGCCAAGAAGGAAGAAAAGGATAAGTAGTTTCTTCATGTTTAACAGTTGATTTTTGCAAAAGTAATAAATAAAATGGAAAAAAGGTCGTATTTTTGCGACAATAAATGTTGCCTTTTATGAGATTCTTATTCACCTTCTTACTTTGCTTTTTCAGTAGCCTTACCTGGGGCCAGCCCCTTTCACACTATATGGATAAGGCGATGCAGACCATGTTGTCTTGGCGAAACGACACTACGGGTGTTTGGGAGAATGCCGGATGGTGGAATTCTGCCAATGTGCTTACCGCAGCATTGAGATACAGTGCTGTAGTTGACGACAGGTCTATTGAGGACTTAGCCGAAGATGTCTTTCAGAAAGCAAGACACTATAGGTTGGGGACGGATACAGATGGAAACGATTTGTATTGCGACGATTTCAACAATGATTATTTTGATGACCAAGGATGGTGGGCATTGGCTTGGGTTGAGGCCTATAAGCTGACCAGGGAAGAGAAATACCTGGATATGGCAGAAACCATCTATTCCTCCATGTCCACGGGTTGGGATTCCTATTTGAGTGGTGGTCTCTACTGGAGAAGAAATCCCTTGGAATACAAAAATGCCATAGCGAATAATTTGTATGCCTTGCTTTGTGCCCGGCTTTATAAACTTACAAAGAAGGAGAAATACAGAAGCCGTTTTCTGGAGAGTTCCGACTGGATGTTGGACAGTGGCATGATAAACCGCACTAATTGGCAAGTGGAGGATGGATTAAATAAGAACGGGAGGCCGAATTCCGGTCAGTATTATACCTATAATCAAGGTGTGGCTTTGGCTGCTCTTACCGAACGTTATGAACTGACAAAAGATACGTTGTATCTTGCCATGGCAGAGCATATCGCAGATGCCACCATGAAGCTGATGACCACTGAAGATGGGATTTTAAAAGAGCTGAAGCAAGCTACGGAACCCAGTGCCGACGGGGTCCAGTTTAAAGGTATCTTCATCCGGCATCTGGCCTATCTTTATCAGGTGGACAAGCAGGAGAGATATAGAGAATTTATCTTGAAAAATGCTGAATCTATCGTGGCAAATGATTATGACCCAGTCTCCAAGAGTTTCGGATGCTATTGGTATGGTCCTTTCCATAAAGTACAACCGGCAGCCAATAGTTGTGCGTTGGAATGTGTCATTGAAGCGGTCAACCTGCAAGACAGGGTAAATGATCATACTTCCTTCCAGTCTTCCCATCCTTGGAACGAGCTGATGGACAATCGGGCAGACATTGTCATGGTCTATGGGGTGGGAGGCAATCCTTTCGATGTAATCAGTGATAATGCGATTGAGAAACGTATCCGGTCTTGGAAGGAACGGGGTTATGAGACCCAGTTCATGACCGGCATCGCATGGGGTGGCTACCAGGATTACTTCACAGGAGAATGGGACGGCAAGTCTCATCTGGATGAAGGACAGGTAGAAATGAAAGGCGATACCATTTGGCATGGTAAAATGGTGCCATACATTGTTCCTTCTTTGAATTTCCTGAAATATATGAAGGAGGTGCATATCAAGAGGGTTATCGATGCAGGAATCGATGTCATCTACCTGGAAGAACCGGAGTTCTGGGCAAGGGCTGGCTACAGTGAGTCCTTCAAGAAAGAGTGGGAAGCGTATTACGGATTCCCATGGAGAGCCCAGCATGAGTCGGCTGAAAACACCTATCTTTCCAATAAGCTGAAATACTATCTCTATTACAGGGCGCTTGAAGAGGTCTTCACGTTTGCCAAGGAATATGGCAAGTCGCTGGGTCGCGACATCAAATGTTACGTTCCAACACATTCCCTTATCAATTATTCCCAGTGGGAAATTGTAAGCCCTGAGGCTAGTCTGGCCTCCCTGCCTTGTGTGGATGGTTACATTGCACAGGTTTGGACGGGTACCAGCAGGGTTCCAAACTATTTCAAGGGTGAGAGAAAGGAGCGTGTCTTTGAAAACGCTTTCTTAGAATATGGATGTCTGGAGAGTATGACGAAGCCTACGGGAAGGCGTGTCTATTTCTTGACCGACCCGATAGAAGATGCCACTCACGACTGGGAAGACTACAAACGGAACTATGAGGCTACCTTCACTGCCGAATTATTGTATCCCGACAATAATTATTTTGAGGTGATGCCTTGGCCGGAGCGTATTTACATGAAACTCTATCCGAAGAGTGCCAATAGTACAGAAGAGGACTATATCCCTAGGGATTATTCCACTCAGATGCAGGTGATGATAGGTTCGCTGAATAAGATGCCGTGCTCTAAGAACAGAGTCAGTGGTTCGCAGGGTATCTATGTCATGATGGCAAACAGCCTGATGTTCCAACGTACTGCTGAACCGATGGAAGGCTACGAGGACCCACAGCTTGCCAATTTCCATGGGCTGGCACTTCCTTTGCTGAAACGTGGTGTTCCTGTCCAGATCATGCACCTGGAAAATACGGGCTATGAAGAGAATTGGAAGGATGCCAAAGTGGTTCTCATGACCTATTCCAACATGAAGCCTCTCCAACCGGAGGTTCACCAGCATATAGCCGATTGGGTGAAAGAGGGTGGCGTATTGGTGTATGTAGGCAGAGACAAAGATCCGTTCCAGAACGTTCAGGAATGGTGGAATCAGGATGGAAAGGAGTATGACCATCCGGCAGATCACCTCTTCCAGCTCATGCGCATCCCTGCCTTCCCGTCGGAAGGGAAGTACAGGTATGGGAAGGGGAGAGTGCATGTCATCCGCAGAGACCCGAAGGAATTCGTGATGGATAGAAGCGATACCCAGTTGCTTGTCACTGTAAGAGATGCCTACGAGGAAGATGCTCATGCCGGTCAGCTGGAGTTCAAGAACTACCTGTCTCTGCAGAGAGGTTGTTATGAAATCATCGCCGTGATGGATGAGAGTGTAAGTGATGAGCCTCTCCGGAAGGTAGGTCTGTTCATCGACCTGTTCGACCCGGAGCTTCCGGTGCTGGAATACAAGCGAATCAATCCTGGGCAACAGGCATTCTTGATAAATCTGGACAGAGTCCGAAACGACGGGAATCCTCAGGTGCTGGCTTCTGCCGGGAGGGAATATGATGAGACCTGGGACGGTGATACCTATTCTTTTGTAAGCAAGGCTCCGAAGAATACCACCAATGTGATGCGCATCCTGTTGCCGTATAGACCGTCAGAGGTGTTTATCGATGGTCAGGAACAGCCCTTGGATTGGAATGAACAAAGTCATACCCTTCGGGTTAAATTTGAAAATAGTCCGGAAGGCATAAAAGTAGTTATAAAATGAGAGGTAGAATTATTACTTTATTAGTGTTGGTGTGCTGTGCTGTGAACGGATGGTCACAGGAGTTCACCATAAAGCCGGTTCCAGCGGATTATATCAGTACGGAATCAGGGAAAGCAGGACAGGTTGTTCGTCTTGATTACATCACAACGAATTTTCAGACGGGCTGTCCTATGGATAAGCATGCGTTGGTCTATCTTCCTTATGGATATAGTGCCAAGCAGAAGTACAATGTCTTTTACCTGATGCACGGTGGGGGTACGGATGAGGAGTTCTATCTGCATGGAGATGAGAAACAGAAGGAGTTGTACAACGGCAATTTCACATCCACGAAACTGAAACGAATCCTGGATCATGCGATAGAAAAGGGAGAGCTGGACCCTGTGATTGTGGTCTGTCCTTCTTTCTATTTGAATGAAGACCCCAAAGGGGATGCCGGCACTTGCACTAAGAATTTCTCAGTGGAACTGCAGAAGGACTTGATCCCGGCCGTAGAACGTTCTTACAGCGTGTACAAAGGTCGTGACCATCGGGCTTTCGGTGGCTTTTCCATGGGTTCCGTCACTACTTGGTGGCAGGTTTGTCAGTCCATGGATTACTTCCGTTACTTCATGCCGATGAGTGGTGATTGCTGGGCTGTATCTCAGCTCGGTGGGAAAGATCATCCGGCAGAGACAGCTGCATATATCGAAGATGCGATTAAGAAGTCGGGTTATGCAGCCAAGGATTTCAATATCGTTTCCATGACCGGAAGCAAGGATATCGCTTGTTACCATTTAGGTCAGCAGATCGATGAAATGCGTAAGTTGCCGCTTTTCAAGTTCCATAAAGACTTGAAACAGGGCAATATCGGTTATGGTGTCTTTCCAGAGGGGGAGCACAACTATAATTACATGATTATCTATATTTACAACGCCCTTCCACTATTCTTTCATTAATTCGTGAAAAAGATACTGGCAGCAATAAAGGAGTGGTGGAAAGAGAAGAAAGGATAGTAGAAGTTCAGCCTACGGCAGATGGCAGTCCGACGCTATACGTGCCTTCTATGGATGAGCATTATCATTCCGTGAAGGGGGCATTGACGGAGTCGTTGCATATTTTCATACACATGGGGCTGCAGGAAAGCCACGCTGAAGAACCGAGGGTGCTGGAAATAGGGTTTGGCACGGGGCTGAATGCTTTGCTTACGCTAGAGGAAGCTAAAAAGGGTCGTGTAGTGCATTATACCACATTGGAACGTTTCCCGCTCTCCCAGGATGTCATTGAAAAGTTGGATTATGCCAGCTTCGTTTCCGATGAAATGGCTTCTTTTTACCTCTCCCTCCATCAGGTTCCTTGGAATAGCTGGGTTCAGCTTACCCCCTTTTTCCACCTCCGGAAGGTAGAGGCCGACTTCACCGTTTTGGAGCTGAAGGAAAAGTACGATGTGATTTACTTCGATGCCTTTGCCCCTGAGAAACAGCCGGAGATGTGGTCGCAGGAAATCTTTGACCGGATGTATGCCTGTTTGGATGAAGGTGGAATCTTGGTTACTTATTGCGCAAAAGGCGAAGTACGCCGCATGTTGCAGAGGGCAGGTTTTACAGTAGAACGCCTGCCCGGTCCTCCGCAGGGAAAAAGGGAAATCCTTCGGGCGAGAAAAATATTTCCTTAAGGAGAAAAAAAACTCCACCTCGCAAAAGGTGGAGTTTTTCTATTTAGACAAGTACCGAATTACAATTTGATGGTTGTATTTAAGCGAAGATCTGCAGCAGAAGCAGCGGCGTTCAGTGTATAAGTACCTGGATCTACCACCCATTGTTTCTTTGCTTCATCGTAAGATGCCAGGTCAGCCTTCTTGAAGGTCATGGTCACTACAGCCTTTTCTCCTGGCTTAATCAGTGCACTCTTACCGAATGCCTTCAGTTCCTTGACAGGCTTTTCCAGATTGCCCTTTGGAGCAGAAACGTAAAGCTGAACTACCTCACGACCAGCTACCTTACCGGTGTTCTTTACCTCTACGGTTACGGTATAGGTGTCACCATTTGCCTTTACGTTCAGGTTGGCATACTCGAAAGTAGTATAGCTCTTGCCATAGCCGAATGGGTAGAGAGGCTCAACCTTGTTCTTGTCGAAATGACGATAGCCTACGAAAATATCTTCTGTATACTTAACTACACGGTCCTCACCCGGAGACAATGGGAAGTCCACTGCAGATGAATAGTCCTTGTATGCCTTAGCCCAAGTCATAGGAAGCTTACCGGAAGGATTAACCTTTCCGCTCAGTACGTCAGCAATGGAGTTACCTGCTTCCTGTCCTGGCATGAATACGTGTACCAGACCGTCAACCAATGGAACCTGTTCTGTCAGCTCGATGATAGAACCCATGTTCAGCAGTACAACCAGTTTCTTGCCAGCAGCGTGAGCAGCCTCACTGATGTTCTTCAGGTTGGTAGCCTCTACGTCGGTCAGATAGTAGTCGCCCTTTTCCAGCTTACGGTCAGCACCCTCACCAGCCTGACGGCTGATGGTGTAGATAGCTACGTCGGCCTTTGCAATGGCAGCCTTAATCTGTGATATAGGAAGGTTCATGTCTGCTACGGAAGGAGTAATCCAGAAGCTCTCTGCAACCATCTTTGACTTAGCAGCATCGATGAAAGAAGTATATGCCTTCTCCAGCTCTTCCACCAGTGTGAAACCTGCGTTCTTCAGACCCTCATAGATGTTCACCTTGTAAGCGCGGTTCACATTACCAGAACCAGTACCACCTACGAAAGTATCATAGCTTGCATTACCAAAGACAGCCACCTTAGCGTTTGCAGCCAGTGGAAGCACGTTATCCTTGTTCTCCAGCAGAACGGTACCACAGGAACCATTCTCACGAACCAGCTGTGCATGAGCCTTCAAGTCTGGCTTGTTGCTATATTTGTAACCCTTGTAGGTAGGAGTCTTCTGAATCAGGTTCAGAATGTTGGCAATGTTACGGTCCAGATCAGCTTCTGCCAGAGAACCATTCTTGATACCGTTGACGATTTCATCATACTGATGCTGAGTTCCAGGCATCAGCAAGTCGTTACCTGCAGCCTGCTGACGAGCACCATCCTCCTCAGCCCACCAGTCGGTCATGACAATACCGTCGAAACCCCATTCACCACGGAGCACATCAGTAAGCAGCCATTTGTTTTCTGATGCCAGCACCCCGTTAATCTTGTTGTAGGATGACATCACCGTCCAAGGCTTACCTTCCTTTACGGCAATCTCGAAGCCCTTCAGGTAGATCTCACGGATGGCACGCTCGCTCACTACGGCATCGATACCGTTACGCATGGTCTCCTGAGAGTTTACGGCATAGTGCTTGATGGAAGTACCTACACCGTTGCTCTGGATACCTTTCACATAGGCAGCAGCAATCTTACCAGCCAGGATAGGATCTTCTGAGTAGTACTCGAAGTTACGACCGCAAAGCGGGTTACGGTGAATGTTCAGGGCAGGAGCCAGCAGCACGTCCACACCATATTCTAGTACTTCGTTACCCATAGCCTTGGTCACCTTTTCCACGGTCTCAGGATCCCAGCTTGCAGCCAGAATAGTACCGGTAGGGAAGGCAGTACAGTAGTAAGTGTTCTCATCGCCCTCACGAGTAGGGTTGATACGAAGGCCGGCAGGACCATCAGCGTAGGCAATGGAAGGAATGCCCAGTTCTTCTATGGCATAGCCCTCAGCAGCGTCGCCAGGAACACGACCTGTACCCATGAATGTAGAGATAGTCATCGTGTCTCCTTTAGCGGCTCTTTCAGTAGCCTCCTTAATGAGATCATCGATATTTGCAGTCACACGTTTAGGCATGCCAGGAGCGGCATCAGGTGGGAACATCATGCCACGTGCAGTACCCAGTACCATGTTTGCCTTCTGATCCAGTGTCATTTGTGCGATGACATCCTCCATAGGCTGGTCACCATACATCAGCTTAGTCTGCTCTGCAGGAGCGCAGGCAGCCAGAGCCATCAGGGAAATACCCATAATACACAGTTTTGTAGTTTTTTTCATGTTATATAAATAATTGGTTTTTAAATGTCGTTGCAAAGATAAGGTTAAAAAATCAATATCTCCTATGTTTTTTGACAAATGGTATATCAAATATGTCCAAATGTAAATAATTTCTCTCCATTTATGCTTCTGGAATGCCAAAGAGGGTACTTCTTTCAAGGAGTAAGCGGATTTCAGTGTGCGTTGTAAATATTTAAAAAATAGTGAAGAATACAGTGAAATACATAGGATTGACTATCTTTGCACGGAAATAAGAGGGTATATGGGGAAAAGTAATTCTTATCAGTTTCTGGGGCATCTCACGGCCTTGTTCGTGGTCATGATATGGGGGGAGACCTTCGTCTCTTCCAAGGTGCTGCTGAATGCAGGACTGATGCCTGCCGACATCTTCTTTTACCGTTTCCTGCTGGCTTATGCCCTGATATGGTTCGTTTCCTATAAGCGTCTCTGGTGCAGGAACTATACGGATGAGCTGACCTGCTTTGCCTTGGGAATTCTGGGAGGCTCGCTTTATTTCCTGACGGAGAATATGGCCTTGGTCTATGACCTGGCATCCAATGTGGCAATCCTGGTGAGCTCCTGCCCTCTGATTACCGCCTTTCTCCTGTCCATCTTCTATAAGAACGAACGGTTGAACCGGAAGCAGATTTTCGGCTCCGTCTTTGCCTTCTTGGGCATGGTGATGGTGGTGTTGAACGGCCAGCTTATCCTGCATGTCAACCCCCAAGGTGCTGTCTTGGCCATCAGCGCAGCCCTTTCCTGGGCTTTCTACTCCCTGCTTATGAAAAGAGTCATGCATAAATACAGTTCCTGGTTTATCACCAGAAAGGTGTTCTTCTATGGCCTTCTCACCATCCTTCCTTATTACTATTTTGTCTCCCCATTGAATACCGATGGGGCCATCTTGTCCCGTCCTGAGGTGTACGGCAACCTGATTTACCTGGGTGCAGTAGCCTCCATGTTCTGCTATATGATGTGGAACTGGACCTTGTCCAAGTTGGGGGCAGTGAAGGCTACCAACTATATTTACCTACAGAGCTTGTTTACCATGCTGTTTGCCTGGATCATCTTGCATGAACGCATCACCTGGATGGCCATCGCAGGTGCCGTCATCTTGATTCTGGGCATGATAAGGGCAGAACGAAAATAAATTCTATATACATGAAAAAGCATTTAGTATTTACCGGGATTGCAGTATTAGGTCTGCTCGCAGGATGCCAGCAGGCTCCCCGGGAGAAGGATTATCCCATTGTGGAAGTAACCGACTATGGTGTAAAGGGCGATGGACAGACGTTGAACACGGAAGCGTTCAACAAAGCCATCCAGGAGGCTCCGGAGGGAGCCGTGATTCATATCCCTGCCGGGAAGTACCTCACCGGAACCATCCGGCTGAAAAGCCATATCACCCTCCAGCTGGATACCTTGGCTGAAATCATCGGCACTACCGACTTGGAGGCATACGACCATTACAGACCTACCAAGGACATGACCAAATATGATACCGGAGCAGGAACAGCCAATGCGAACCTCACGGGGGATGAACGGTGGACCAAAGCGCTCATCTTGGGCCAGAACCTGGAAGATGTGACCATCCAGGGAAGGGGGCTCCTGAACGGTCAGCATGTGGTGGATTCCCTGGGTGAGGAGTCTATGCGCGGCCCTCACGGCATTCTCATCGCAGAAAGCAAGAATGTCAAGCTGGAAGGATTCTCCATCACTTGTGCATCAAACTATGCTGTGCTGGGTTATGAGTGGGAGGATTCCGAAGTAAATGGGTTGACTATCACAGAAGGTTGGGATGGCGTTCACATTCGGGGAGGTGAGAACATCATCATCCGGAACTGTGATATCAAGACGGGCGATGATGCGCTTGCCGGTGGCTATTGGACGAATATGCTGATTAAAGACTGCAAACTGAACTCCTCCTGCAACGGTATCCGGATGATAGAACCCAGTACCAACCTGATTATAGAAGGTTGCTTCATCTACGGTCCCGGGGAGTATATGCACCGTACTAGCGGTCCTAAAAAGAAGAGCATCTATGGCATCGTACTGGAGCCGGGTGCTTGGGGCGATGCTCCGGGCCATACGGAAAACGTGCTGATTAAAAACGTGAAAATCGACAATATGCTCAGCCCTGTCGTCTACAGCATGGGCGAGGACAATACCTGTTCCGGACTCACCATCGACGGGCTGAAAGCTACCCACATCACCTATAACACCACCCCGCTGAACCGTCAGGAGTGTGTCCGCATGTGGGACAATATCCAGATTCGGGATTTAAGCATTACCATGGATAAGGAGGAATAATCCTTTTCCGTAAAAAAGGTAGATTTTACCGAAATACTTATACCAGTTGGAACAGGGAAAGTCCCTATCTTTGCATAGGTGAATTAGAAGTGAATGGAAGTAAACGAACCTGCATATTTATTCAAGAACATAAAGACCGATGGCATCCTTCCCCACGTTTTTCTGGGGAAGGCCATGGTGCATCTGCTTTGCAAGAGGGGAAGCATGAGCTTCTATTTTGCCGGGCAGAGGGTGGTGGCTCAGGAAGGCTGCCTGGTGCTTTGGCAGATGCGTTCTAATATCCAGCAGGTTCAGTACTCTCCCGATTTCGATGCCGATTATTTCATCATCACCCGTTCCTTCATGCTGCAGTTCAACCCTGATGCGCAGTGGGCCTCTTTGGGGTTCACCTATATCAAGATGCACCCGGTCTTTCCTCTTTTGGAAGGGGAGTATGCCTTGATGCAGAAAGATTTTGACGATATCCGGATGCGCATGAGCACGGAGCATCCGTTCAAGAACAACCTGGTACGGAACCTGCTACAGGTCTTCATGTACGACATGTGGAGCATCTACTCCCGGGAGTTTCATAAGCTCTCCCTAAACACCACAGCCAATCTGCATTTCAACCGCTTCCTGGAGCTGGTGCAGGAACATTGCAGGGAAAACCGTACGGTGGCGTACTACAGCGAGAAGTTGTTCATCTCCAGCCCCTACCTGCTCCAAATTTGCCAGCAGGTCAGCGACCGTTCGGCATCCGACTGGATAGCGTACTATACCGTGCAGGAAATCGTGAGCCGGCTCAGTAATCCGGAGCTTTCCATCTCCCAGATCAGCGATGACCTTTCCTTCTCCTCGGTCTCCCATTTCTCCCACTATGTGAAGAAACATCTGGGCGTTTCTCCCCAGGAGTTCCGTAAGTAACCTTCATTATCTTCAATTTTGACAAGTATATCTCTTATTTGTGTAAGAGAGGCTTGGCTTATTCGCCCTATCTTTGCATTGATGTTATAGTAGTATAAACCAAAGGTGTGGCAGAGTATTGAAGCAATGAGGTACTTTGCTGCTCCCTTTTTTAAAACAACTAAAATGAAGAGAACTTTTTTATTCTTAGTATCTTTGTGTATAGGTATTGGTTTGAAGGCTCAGGACACCCTCCGTCTTTATCATATCGATGAGGTAGTAGTAACCGGAACCCGTAATAATACCGATGTGCGTCATCTTCCTTTGACCATCACCTCTGTGAGCCGCCCCCAGCTGGAGCAGAGCTATACCCAGAGCGTATTGCCTACCGTCACCCAGCTTACTCCCGGACTTTTCACCACCACCCGTGGCATTATCGGCTATGGTGTGTCAACCGGTGCTGCAGGTAGCATGAAGATTCGTGGTGTGGGAAGTGGTGCCCAGCTCATGGTGCTCATCGACGGACAGCCACAGTATGCCGGTCTGATGGGCCATCCTATTCCTGATGCCTACCAGACCATGATGGCAGAAAAGGTGGAAGTGCTCCGTGGTCCTGCCAGCATGTTCTATGGCTCGAACGCCATGGCTGGAGTCATCAATATCGTCACTCGTCAGCAGGAGACCGACGGCAGTCGGACCAATATACGTCTGGGCGGTGGAAGCTACGGAACCATCCAGGCTGAGGCTGGCAACAGCTACAAAAGCGGTGCGTTCAACAGTAATGTCGGCATCAGTTACCAGCGTACCGACGGGCATCGGGAGAACTCCGAGTTCGAGCAGTACAGTGGTTTTGCTAAGTTAGGTTACAGTTTCAACCCCAACTGGAAGTTGAGCGGTGACGTGAATTTGACCCATTTCATCGCATCAAACCCCGGTCCGGAGAGTGCTCCACTGCTGGACAACGACTCCTGGATTACCCGTGGCTTGGCTTCCCTATCCTTGACGAACAATTACGGGAATACAAACGGTGCCCTGCGTGTCTATTACGACTGGGGTCACCACAAGATAGACGATGGTTATAATGTAGGCGGTACTCCACGCACCAATCTCTACAAACATGACGATTACATCGGTGGCATCAGCTGGTACCAGAGTGCCTCCTTCTTTGAGGGGAACCGGGTAACCTTCGGTATCGACTGGCAGCACTTCGGTGGCTCTGCCTGGAACGAGCCGAAGACCGGTGGAGAGAAGACCTACCTGGTGAAAGATAAAGACGGCAACCTGACAGACGGTCTCCATCAGGATGAGATTGCCGGTTACGTGGACTTCCGTCAGGATTTGGCAGAATGGCTGTCCATGGAGGCAGGTATCCGTTACGACCACCATTCCACGGCAGGCAATGAGTGGGTTCCACAAGGCGGTCTTTCCTTCCACGTGTCTCCTACAGCCGACCTGAAAGCCATGGTCAGCAAGGGATTCCGTAACTCTATCATCCGGGAGATGTACATGTTCCCACCATCCAATACCGAGCTGGAGTCAGAGAGCATGATGAACTACGAGCTCTCTTATACCCAGCGCCTGGGTAAGGGACACATCGGTGCCAACATCTTCTACATCGACGGAAAGAACCTTATCAGCACCGTCCGCATCGACGGTCGCCCGAAGAATATCAATACAGGAGAATTTACCAACTACGGTTTCGAGTTGAATACAGACTACCGCTTCAATGCCCACTGGAGTATAGACGCCAATTACAGCTTTCTCCACATGAAGCAGGCCATAGAAGGTGCTCCTGAAAGCAAGTTCTATGTAGGAGTGAACTATGCGCAGAACCGCTTCGGCTTCAATGTCGGTGTTCAGCGTATCGATGGCTTGTATATCACCACAGGCGACAATGCCTTGAAGGAGAATTTCACCCTGCTGAATGCTACTGCAACCTATCAGGTAGCTAAAGCCATGAAACTCTATGTCAAGGGAGAGAACCTGCTGGCACAGCATTACCAGACCTACAACGGGTTCTACATGCCACGCGCTACCTTCATGGGAGGTATCGATATCAATTTCTAACCAACCGGAGGGCAAAAAAAGGGAGGGTGACCAGTTGGCCACCCTCTTTCTTTTATTCTACGAACCACACGGCATTGTCATTACCTTGTGGTGTTCGGATTTCCACCTTATTTTCCCCCTTCTGCAGTTTCACGTTCTTGAACTCTACCGTAGCATAGGCATCAGTTTTCTGCGTGCCTATCTGCTTGCCGTTCAGGAAGAGTTTCACTTGTGGAGCCGTGGTGAACGCAATGATATCCGTCACATCCTCCTTGCGCTGCGTATAGTCCTTGGAGCAGAGATGCACGGTAGCCTCCTTCTTGTTCCAGTTGGCCTTATATAGGTAGAACGCATCCTTCCGGCGCTGACGGTCCTGAGAAACCAGTCCCTTGTCGTTCAGGTTGTTCGTATCACCCTCCCGGCGCATAGCCGATGCAAAGTCGAACATGTTCCACACATAGGAACCCCAGAGATAGTCGCGCTCCGTAATCATCTGCAGGTGCAGCCTGTGAGAGAACGTCTGCTTCTCCATCGGATGGTAGTGACCACGGGAATCCTGTGGCTTGGTAGGTGTATCGTCCACCTGGCTGGCATGGATGCTGAAGGCAGCACCGGAGCCATATTCGCTCACGCAGATCTTTGCATCCGGGTAAGTCTTATGCCAGTTGTCGAAGAACGGAGCAAAGCCGGATACAGCTCCCTCGTACCAGCCGAAGTACTTGTTCCATCCCACCAGGTCGGCAGTGAAGTTGAACGTACCCTCGTTGCACGTAGCCAGGGTAGTCAGACGCACAGGGTCCAGCTGGTGAGCCAAGTCGTTCAGTTGCCCGGCTATGGCGTTGAAATCACCGTTTATCTCGTTCCAAAGTCCCCAGCAGAAGATACTTGGGTGGTTGTAGTTCTGCACAATCATCTCCGTGAGCTGGAACTTCAGATGGTCGTCGAACTCCTTCCCGGCCACATAGGAACCTACGAACGGAATCTCCTCCCAGACCAGCAGACCACGGCGGTCGGCCTCCTCAAACATGAAGTGAGCCTGTGGGTAGTGAGCCAGACGGATAGAGTTCACACCCATCTCCTGAATGATGTCCAAATCGGTCAGATGCTCCTTCCTCGTCAGGGCGCTAGCCAACCCTGCCCAGTCCTGATGACGGGACACACCCCTCAGCTTCAGGTGATTACCATTCAAGAAGAACCCCTTGTCGGCATCAATGTAGAAGTAGCGCAAACCTATCTGGTCCTCCACCCGGTCCACCTCTTTCCCGTCGCGTTTCAGCACTGCAATAACCTTGTACAGGTAAGGGTCTGCCACCCCGTTCCACAGGTGCGGATTCTCCACGGAGAAGTTGATGGTACACTTGTCGTTATTAATATAAGGAGAAACCTTCCGGCTGATGACCTTACCTCCGGCATCCAGCAAGGACAGTTCCACTTCACAGTTTTTGTAGTCCGAAAGGGTAGAGAGATGAACCTCAGCCTGCAGTTCCGCATGCTTCTCAGTCACCAGTTTCTGAGTCACCAGCAGACCGTCGGAGCCATAGTAAAGTGGAGAGATGCACACATCATCCATAATCTCCAGGTACACATCCCGGTAGAGACCGCCATAGAGGTTGAAGTCGCCCCCTTGCGGAGCCACATCAAACTGGTGGGAATTGTCACACGTAATCAGGATATAGTTCTTGATGCCGTAGGTGAAGTAGTTGGTGAGTTCAAAGCAGAAAGCATTATACGCCCCCTTGTGCGTTCCCACATGATTCCAGTTCACAAACACCGCAGCCGTGGTGCCTGCGCCCTCGCACTTCAGGAAGATACGCTTTCCCTTCCAGCTCTCTGGCACCTCTATCTCCTTCAGGTAAGAGCCCAGTCCCCGGTAGTAGCCCTCATCGTTCATGAAATCCTCATCGTTGTAGGTATGAGGCAGGTTCACCGTCTTGTCCGCCTGAGGGATATAGATGTTCGGGAAGACACCCCAAACTCCCATGCTACCCTTCTTGAAACCCCAACCCTCGTTGAAGTTGATGATTTCACGGGCAGAGACCGAAAGGCTCCCCAGCAAGAAAATGAGTAGTGTAAAAAGAATGTTCTTTTTCATAGATATATAGTTTAGATTAAGATTTTTCCTGATTTCATCGAAGGCTTTTCCAAGACTCAGTGAAGATTTTCCCAGATTTCATCGAAGATTTCCCGCAGCCGGGGTTCATCCTGGATGATGGCCCTCAGCGCATCCAGCCTCTCCCCATTGGGTGATTCCGGAATCCAAAGTTTCAGGTAGCCCCCCTCCGCATACTTCTCGTGCAGGTGCTCCAACGTGCGCTGCCAGTTGCCCTCCCGGTCCAACTCCGGGTAATGCCCCAGCCCAAACTGAACCGTCCGCTTGATGATGTCGTACGGCTCGATGGTCCTGTCCGCCTCTGCCAGAATTCTCCCGTAGATGCTCCTCGGAGCATGCTTGGACGAAGCCCGATGGTCCTCCGCAGCCTGGGCCATGATTTCTATCTCCTCAGCGGTGAACCACTGCTTCAGCGCTTCATCCTCCCGGATAATCCGCCCGGAGACCAGGTGGTGCGTCTCCCTCCCTTCGCAGAGCCCCGTATCATGGTAGGCAGCTATGGTGAGCACCATATCCTTATCCACCACCGTCTTGGTGCCATCTGCGTTCACATAGGCAGCAGACTGGTTCACGATGTCCGCCAGTTTCCAGCTTTGCTCCATCACCAGCGTGGCATGATCCAGCCGGTGTGCCGCATCGAAGGAGGCATACCGGGGCAGAATCTCCTTTTTCAAGTATTCCTCTAAAGCTTTATTCTGGAACGTCATATTGCAAATGTAGTTATTTTTCTTATATTTGCATCAAACAAGCTCATGATAATGATGAAAAAGACCGTTTTCCTCCTTATTGCGCTGCTTTTCTGCCTCCAAGGAAAAGGGCAGTCCCCCCTAGTCATTCACCCCCATGAAGACGAGCCGGCGAACCTGCAGGATTACACCAGCGTCTTCCTGGCCGGAACCATCGACATGGGGAATTCCGTGGACTGGCAGACGGAGGCAGCCACCCTCTTCCAGCAGAAAGAAGGGAAGTACATCCTGTATAATCCCCGCCAGGCCGAGTGGCATCCGGAGCGCGAAGGAGAGATGGACTACCAGGTCAACTGGGAGTTGGAGCACTTGGAAAAGGCCCACCACATCCTCATGGTCTTCCTAGAAGGAAGCCAGTCGCCCATCACCCTGCTGGAGCTGGGCCTTCATGCTAGGGACGGGAAACTCACGGTGGTCTGCCCCGAAGGCTACTTCCGGTACGACAATGTGCGCATCACCTGCCAGCGGTATGGCGTACCACTATTTAAAACGGTAGAAGAAGCCGTTTCTCACCTGGGAAAATCGAATAACAAATAAGAACATGAAAATAATACTAACAGGTACCACAGGATATGTGGGCGAAGGAACCCTACTGGAGCTCCTGAAGATAGATTCGGTAGAGAAAGTACTGTCTGTGAGCAGAAAGCCCACAGGCATCAAGCATGAGAAACTGGAGGAATACCTGGTTCCCGATTTTATGCAGCTGGAGGAAGGCGACGAGCATTTCAAGTATTACGATGCCGTATTCTTCATTGCCGGCATCACCTCCGTGGGAACGCCCCACGATGTCTATGTACGCATATCGCAGGAGATACCCCTGCATTTCGCCGACATCATGCCCGACAAGGAGCGGATGACCTTCATCTATCTCAGCGGTGCAGGAACATCGCCCGAAGGCAAGCAGTTCTGGCAGCAGGTGAAGAGCAAGACCGAAGCAGAGATTCAGACCAAGGGATTCCGAGGTGCCTTTGCGCTGCGCCCTGCCTTCATGAAGTGGGCCAAGGGGCAGAAGCACATCCAGACCATGCAGTATTTCTTCCTGCCCTTCTATCCCGTGCTCCGGCTTCTAGGCCTCTATAACACCATGAAGGAAATAGCCCTCTCCCAACTTGTCTTGGCCAGAGACGGCAGTGAGATGTTTGCCATCGGCCCTAAAGACATCACTCTACTGGCTAAGCAGTTCGACGTTCAAACTCCTCAGGAGTAAGGATGGAGAAACCTTTCAGCTCATAAAGAAAAGGGCGCATTCGGTGCGCCCTTTTTTGTTTTCCGCTAAAATTTTGTTAGGTGGTGCCTGTCCCTGGTTAACACAGGTTCATTTTTAACATGGATGGATTTAATTCCACCCTAAAAAAGCCGTTTTTTAGTTAAAATGAATTAGATCGTGAAATAATTCAATTTTTGGTGTTTTTTGTGGTGAAATAGGGGTCTTTTGACACATCAGGAACAAATGCATAAATATGCAATTTTGCCTAACCGAAAGATAATCAGCGAATAACGTACATGTTAGAAGCTTTCTTATTACAAAAATGGTCATTAAGGTCATGGTCATTAAGGTCATTTTCATTTTTGATATCCCTCTTTTTGGGGGGCTTCGCCCAAAAACGAGAAAGCACAAATAATGAATTAATAATATAATATATTATTAAAATTTTGTTCCACATACTTGGCAAAAGTCTGATTTTAAAAATGACCGAAAATGACCATGACCAAAATGACCACTTTTGTGACTTTTCCTGAAAAGGTTGACAGTCTTTTTACTGGGTATGTTGACATTTTCCTGAAAAGGTTGACTACTTTTTTAGGCTGTATAGGCAACTTTCCACTATGGATGGATTTAATTACCCCCTAAAAATGCCCTTTTTTAGTTAAAATGAATTAGATGGTGAAATAATTCAATTTTTGGTGTTTTTGGGGGTAAAAAAGGTGAAAATTGACCTTTCAGAAAATAATCATAAAAGATGTAGTTTTCTTAAAACGTTGATTTTCTTTATATTAAATGAGTTTGCATTAATGGATGTGTCAAAGTGGTCATAGGTCAAAGTGGTCAAAGTCTTTTTCAATATACCTAGTTTTTCAGGGGAGCGCAAACACGCAAAAATATATAAATAATAATTAATAATATTATATATAATATTATTAAATTTTTGTGCGATTATTTTGACATATCCCCATTTTGAGTTTGACCACTTTGACCTATGACCACTTTGACCAATCAAAGGCTAAAAAGTATTCCCCAGTTAGGAAAAAATTTTTCTCCAGTTGGAGCGAAAATTTTCCCTAACTAAAACCCTTCAAAAAGTGTGTTTTGGAGTTCATTGAATTTCAGTAA